>NZ_VNFK01000001.1 GCF_007786235.1 Paenarthrobacter nitroguajacolicus
CCCGCCACTCTTACCGGTGATCCGTTCGACGAGGGTGTCGGCCATGACCTGGCCCCGGGACCTCGAATCACCACGGGACCTCGAATCACCACCAGCCCGCGAATCACCACCGGAACGGGCAGTATCAGCGGCCCGGGTCAGGGCGGCGTAGGCTGCCACTCCCTGGGCGGCGGGGAGCAACGCGGTCAGGTAGGTCATGGTATCCGGGGCCGGGCGCAGGCTCACGGTCCGCTCGGTCGCGGCGTGGGCGGCGCGCTGGGCCACCGAGCGCGGATCCCGCCGGCACGCCGCGGCCTTCGCCGCGGCGATGATGGCTTTGTCCCCGGCACCCTCAAACGTCCCGGCATCGGCGGCGAGTTCCTCATCCACCGCGGACCGGTCCTCGACGGACAAACACGCCGTCTCTTTCACCAGCAGCGTGGCCCGCCACTCATTGAGCTGTCCTGATTCCAGGGCCGCCATGGTGCGGGGCATCTCCGACACCAACGCCTTCGCCAACCCCAACAGACGGGAACCCTTGTTCGGGGACTCCCGCCGCGCCAACGCCAGCTGAGCCCCCACCCCCTGACCCCGCTCGGCCGCGGGGACACCGGTGGCTTCCTGCTCCCCGCGCCGGGCAAAGTCAAAAGCCACCGCAGCCCGGGCCTGCAACCCAGTGATGGCAGACTTCAACTCCTCCAACCCCCGGACCTGATCCACCAACTCACCACTGCCCACACCCAGGGGAACGGAGCGCAGCGCGGCTAGGACTTCGTCCACCGAAGCTCCCCGCTCCGACACTGCCGACGTAGCCATTGGCCTTTCCCGATTCCGATCCATACCCAGACTCTTCCAGCCAGCAACAGCCGCCATCAGGCCCTACTTGGCCTATGTGGACAACCCCGGCTGACCCGAAGAGCATGTGGCAAGATGGTCCTTTGACGGGCAGTGACAACCCTGCGGCCACCGGGCCGGCCACGCCCTGCACGGAAGGATCCCATGAGCAACGAAGCCGTCGCCCCTGCAAACATCGCCTCCTACATCGACCACACGCTGCTGAAGCCGGAAGCCAGCGAGGCTGATGTCCTCAAGGTCTGTGCCGAGGCTGTCGAGTACAAGTTCAAGTCGGTGTGCGTGAATCCCGTCTGGGTCAAGACGGTCACCAAGGCACTCAAGGGTTCGGGAGTGCTGACCTGCTCGGTGATCGGTTTCCCACTCGGAGCCACGCCCAGCGACGTCAAGGCCTTCGAAGCCCGTGGTGCCGTACTGGATGGCGCCGACGAGATCGACATGGTGATCAACATGGCCGCCGGCCGCGCAGGCGACAAAGGTGCGCTGGTGGACGACATCAGGGCCGTGGCCGAGACAGTCCACGCAGGCGAGGCCATCCTGAAGGTCATCATTGAGACCTCCATGCTGACGGATGAGCAGAAAGTCATAGCCTGTGAAGCCGCCGTGGAAGCCGGAGCAGATTTCGTCAAAACGTCCACGGGATTCAACGGTGGCGGCGCCACGGTTGAAGACGTTGCCCTGATGCGCAGGACCGTCGGCCCCGACCTCGGCGTCAAGGCCTCCGGCGGAGTGCGCTCCCTGGCCGACGCACAGGCTATGATTGCTGCTGGTGCAACACGTATCGGCGCGAGTTCCGGAATTGCGATCGTCAAAGGTGAACAGGGTTCATCTGCCTACTAAGGCTTCCGCAACAGCCCAAGAATTTTGAGCCCTGCGGGGCCGAGGAGGAATGAATGTCCAAGAACGCTTCAAGTGCCCCCATTGAACGGGAAAACAACCTCGTTACAAGCATTGTCCTGTTCCTGGTCATGATTGTGCTCTTCCTGGGCGCCATCTACTCGCTGTCCTTCCTGAGCTTGGACAACCCGTGGCCCATGGCTGTGTGCCTTGGCCTCTTCGCCCTCGCGTTCTGGATCCCGCAGACCATTCTTGGTCGCTCCGATTCCGCTGGCGAAAGCTAAACCTCCTTTGTTTCGGAATGGCCCGGGCTGCTGCCCGGGCCATTCCTCTTTAACCTGCCGGAAACCCCCTGAGGATAGGGTGGTGCCATGAAGTCTGCCGGCCCAAAAGTTGCGGTCCTGGTCCTTGCCCTCGCTGCTGCCGGGCTGGGGGTTGCTGTGGTAGCCGCGAATCCGGGTGCGGAGACGCCGGTGGCCACGGACTATTGCAGGGCTCCCGGGAGCCAGGCCACACAGGTCAAGGAGTTCACCACCCAGCAGTACCTGGACCCGGAGGACACGTCAAAATCACTCCAGCAGCTCATCGATTCAGCCTCCAAAGACGGTGGGGGTATCGTCCAGCTGCCCGCAGGAACTTTCACTCTTGGCCGGCCTTTGGTGCTCAAGAGCAACGTTGCCCTCAAGGGAACCGGAGCAGCCACCGTGCTGAAGGCCGGCCCAGAGTTCCTGGAGACCAAGGGCCCCTTCGGTGGCCACCCGCTGATTACCACCAACGGCGCTCAGAATGTCACCATCTCCCACTTGACGGCGGACCAAAGCGGTGAGGAGCTGGACGGCAACACTCCTGGGCGCCTCACCGAATACCTGATCGACGTCCGCCACACCACCAATGCCTTGGTAGAGGATGTCCGAACGCGGAACCCCTTCACCTACTCCATCGCGGTGGTCGCCAGCAGTAACTTCTGCATCCGCAACAATGACACTTTGGTGACCAGCAGCGGAAAGTACGACCAATTGGACGGCATCCACATCACCGACTCACACGGCGGCATAGTGGAAGGCAACACTGTTGACCAACGCCAAGGAGACGACGGCGACGACGGCCTCGTGGCTCAAACCATCGGCGCTCCGGTCTATGACGTGACCTACAAGAACAACAAGGTCCGCGGCGGATCTCACGGTTCGGCGATGCAGCTGGCGGTGGGAAAGCATGAAATCCGCAACATCTCGGTGGAGGCCAACCGCTTCTGGGGCTCCCCCAACGGCGTGAAAATCGGGTACTACGACGGCAACGCTGCCGTTCACGACATCGTGGTGAAGAACAACTCCGTCACCGATACTCCGGGACCGTGGCTGGATTTCCAAGGCGACCTGAAGAACATCACGGTGACGGACAACGTCGTCTGCCAGAGCGGGGCTATGAAGCTCGGCGAGGCTCCGGGCAACGTCGTCTCAAATAACCGGGAAGGCTGCTAGCTCCCGCCGCTGAAGCCCGACTGCTACTGAAAAGCGGGGACGAAATAGGTTTCTGCCTTCACCGGAATGTCGCCTGTTGGGAAGAGCGCGTCCGCCTGGGTGCCATACTGCCGAATTCTGGCAGTCTTGGACTCGAGGCCCTGATCCCAGCTCAATGGGACATAGCCCAACCGCGCCAACCGCGCCTGGTCGGGTTGAGACACCAGGTCGTACGGGAAGTCGGAGTAGAGCACCAGGTTTTCCGGATGGGCCATGCCCGCTTCACGGGTGATCAAGTGGTCCACGTGCTTACCCACACCCACAGGGCAGAACAGCAGCTCCGCCCCCGTCAGTCCCATCAACGCAGCCACGTCAGTGCGGAGTTGCCGGATGAGTACTTGGTCCCCACGGGCGATGCGACCCAGGGCGATGTCGAACCTGTAGGTGGGATAGCGGTGGGTCATCTCGGGCAGCAACCTGGCCCACGCCGAGCTTCCCAGCTTGGGTGGCCGCCGCCTGCGAAACAGCGCGTCTACCTGCCCGAGATGGAGGGATTGGACACCCATCTGGTCCAACACGGAGTTGTCCTCCTCCTGGCGGGCCGCGAACAAGCTGCCTGCATCGGCGCCCGAGCACTGGCGGAGGAATGAGGTCGCTGCCCGTGTGTGGGGTCCTGGCGAAGCTTCCGTGAAGAGCGTTGCCACGATCACCTCGCGCCCTTGGGCCTGTGCCTCGATCAGTGCGCCGCAGGAAAGTACGGCGTCGTCGAGGTGCGGTGAGAGGAACAGCCATGGCGCATCTCCGGCCAGGGAACGATCAAGTCTGGACTGCATCAGCGTGTCATCACCTTCCTGTGTGCGTGCTGGATACTGCGGTTTCGCGGTGGCCCCCACCGATCTCGGAAAGCGCTGCGCTGTAAGCCGCACCCTGCAACGCCGCCAACCGGTCCCAGTTGTATCCGGCGGCAAACGCTCGACCCTGTTCGCCAGCACCAAGCCCGACCCCTGAGTAGTGCTCCGCGAGCGCGTTGGCGAGGTGGCCGACGTCGAACGCTTCAACCAGCCATCCCGCACCGGGTGGCACAATCTCGCGCAGACAGGGGATGTCGAAAGCGATCACTGGCGTCCCCACAGCCAGGGCCTCGATGGCTACGAGGCCGAAGGTTTCCTGCCGCGAGGGAACCACCGCCAGCCTTGCCTCGCTCAGTGCTTGGAACTTTGCCTCGCCCGAAAGCCATCCCAGGAGGCTCACCGAGTCGGAGAGCCCGGCGGCCTCAATGGCTGACCGCAAGCGCGCCTCATCCGGCCCTATCCCTGCAATCAACAGTTTGCCGTCAATCCGGTGGTGGCATTCCGCCCAGGCCGCAAGCAGCAAATCCAGTCCCTTGCCGGTGAACTCCAGCCTGCCGAGGCAAAGAACGTTCCGGCCAAGCCGGGGCGCCGGTTTCCAGGCCTCGGGGTCAACGCCGTTGCCGATGACGTCCACATGGATGCCGGGGTTTATGGCCGTCAGTTGATCCTTGATTCCCTCGGACACGGCGATGGTCCGCCGATGACGCCGGACTCCGAACCGTTCCACCCAGTGGAGCGGGAGTTTATACTGCCTGGCCTTGTCGCGGGCGTGCAGCCACTGAACCACGCCGATGGTGGGTTTCCTGGTCCACAGCGGGGCTGCCATGGTGGAGAACGGGGCGAAGAAGTCTTCCACCACCAAGTCGGCGGCGCCTCGGCGCTTGCGCACCTCGAACGGCAACCGGACCACGTACCCGGCGAGCCTCACCCACCGGTTGGTCCCTGCTCCCCAACCGATCGGCACGTAGTGGACACCGTCCTGGATCCGTTCCTGCCAACCCGGGTACCGTGTGGTCAGCACTGTCACGTCGAAACCGTTGGCTGCCAGGCGTCGGTTTATTTCGTGGGTCCTGACCGATCCCCCGCCCGCTCCGGGCATGCGGGGATCCTCAAACCCCAGATGCAATATCCTCACTGGCCCTACCGTTCCGTCTCGTACGTTTTGGAGGGACTGCCCGTTCCGTTGGCCGCCCCCACGCTGAGTTCGGCTGGTGGCACAAACCAGACAGTTGTGGAGCCGTTGGTGGGCCCCTCCGCACTGAAAACAGGTATCGCATGCTCCTTTAGCCAGGTGAGCATGTCAGGGTTAGCGTAACCGTACCCCTGACTGGTGGGGTGCGATTGCGTCAGGATGTAATTGGCCCCGGCCTCCTGCATCAGGGGCGCCGACGGCCATACGCCGAATCGTGGGTCATCGGCGAAGGCGAATTCACCCGTGCTGTTGGTGACACTGATCCGTGCATCCGCCGGGAGGGTGGTCTTCACCCAGTCCTTGGCCTGGACAAAGCCGTTGTCCACTGCGAGCGCCGTCCGGGCTCCGAGGATCACGGTCAACACCACAAAGCAGAGGCTGGCGACGAGCAGGAACGTGCGACCCCTGGCGAATCTCTCCCGCAGTTCCACCACCACCAGCACGGAGCACAACACCCCGGCAATCATCACGCCGTAGCCGTATTGTTCTTCGAAGGTGCCAAACGCGGCACTGTAAGCACCTGCGGCACCCAAGGCGAGGCCAGCCAGACCGATCAGTCGCCGATCCGCGCGATGGCTGAAGCAAAGAAGGGCACCGGCCAGCGGACACAAGGCCAGCAGAAGGTAGCTGGTACCGAAGTGGCTGCTCTGTTCGATCAGCCGGGTGACGATATTGGGTGACCCTTCCGCCGTGAAGCCGGTGCTCTTTTCCAGGCCCGACGCACGCAGCAGGCCGCTGGTCTTCGCCTCGATCCAATCCGGGAGATGCGCTTGGGATGCCGCTACGGCCAAGTACGTCGCGTACGGCACTGCCGACGCAAGAAGCACGACGGCGGCCTGCCGCCACGGCAGCGTCCTCTTCCAAATCACGGCCACTGCAACCGGACCAACCGTGCAGATGACGAAGAAGTCCTTGCACACGACGGCATAGCCCAACAGAAGCCCAGCCGCCACGAGCCGCAGGATAACAGGCAACCTTCGCTTCGGCGGCAGGGTACGCATCAGGACCTGGCGGGTACCCAACAGGACGAGGAAGCCGGCGAGCACGAAAGCCATGGCTGACGTCTCCAGGAAGGCGTGGCTGTTATTGCGCAGGATAAAGGGCTCAAAGGCGAGGACCAGAGCGGTGAGCCATGCCGCCGTCGTGCTTGCCAGTTTCCTGACCAACAGGAATCCCAAGCCAACAGTGATGGCTCCAAGCGCGGCGTTGAGCCAGCGGAGCTGCAACACCACCTCGACGATGTCGCCCGAGATGCCAAAGAGCTTGATGGTGCCGGCTTCCAGCAGGAAGAAGCCGGGTGGGTGCAGGAAGAACGGCCCATCGGGCAACGTGGGCACCTGGCCCGTGGTGAGCGACTCCCCCAGGCGGACATACAGCAGCTCATCCACCCATAATTCGAAACCGCGCTCCAAGCCGAAAGCCCGGACACCGAATGCCGCCGCCGACACCGCAACGAAGGCCGCCGCGGAGCTGGACACCACTCGAACCAAGGCTGCCACCAGCAGGTTGGAGGGAGGCTCCTGGACCTTCGAACGCCGTCCGGCACCCCGGGAAGGTGCCTCGAACCGCCGTCGGAAGGTCCCCCAACCCAGCGTTCGCGGCAGCAAGCCGCGCTGGTGGGCCAGCACTGCGAGGCCGGCGATCGTAGCGAAGGCGAGCCACACGATGGGTTGGAGTTGGCTGGCCACTGCCATGGCCAACAGCAGGATGCCTGCACCGGCCATGGAGCGTCCGGCGCCCTTGGCGGGGCCAACGGCGGAGAGGACCGGCCAGGAAATGAAGGCCAATACTGTCGCGGCGGCCACGGCACCGACGGCTGATCCGATGGCCAGGCCACTCACGGCGTTCACTTGCCATCCTGTCCACAGCCCGGCAACCACCAGAAGGCAGGCGCAGGCCAAGCCGAGTTGGCAGCGGCGGTACGCCCGCAGGGCGAGCAGGATGGTGGTAAGGACCGTCAGCACGGCGTAGCCCAATCCGGCGGCCGCAAGCCACGGCAGCAATTCAAGGGAGCCGTGATACTTCTCAGGAATGATCACGCCAGCCAAGGCATGGGGTGCCGTAGCAATGATGGCGAAGGCCACCACCGCCAACTGGCTGAACGAAGCGAACGCGGCACCAAGCACCGCACGGACGTTGACTCCCGGGCGGCGGAGCAAAGGAAACGCCACCAAGGCAGTCCCCGCAGCTACGTACACCGGGCCTTTGGCGATGGTGGCCAAGGCCTGGAAGCCTGCCGCGGCGGGCCCTTCGTCCAGGAACGCCACCATAACGACGTCAACGCCCACGAGGACTGAGACCACGCACAGGACTGAGGCGATGTCGCCGGTCTCGGCCCACCGCCACCTTTGCCGCAGAACATGTGGGCGCCACTGTAGATCCCGATAGAAGGACCAGGGCACCACCACCAGCGCGAGCGCTCCGAGAGCGAACCCGAGGATCGCCCCCACTGCGCCCCACGCGACAAGGACCACCAGGAGGCTGAAAGCCAGCCGAAGGATGACTTCCCCCATGGTTGTCAGGGCATACCACTTGAAGCGCAGCTCACCCTGCAGCCAGCCCGACGGCGCCGCCACCAGGAAGATAGCCAGCGCGCCCAGCGCTGCGGCGGCGGCCAAGGCCGGCGTCGCGAAAGCCATTGTCAGGGCCGCGGTTACTGCTGCGGCAGCGATGCCTGCGAGGCAGGAGACAAACGCCGAGAAGGCCATTCCATCCCTCCGCCCGTCCGAACCTGCAGGGTGGACGGCCACGAAATGCGACAACGGAAGGGGAACAAGCGCGGAGGCCACAATGCCGACCACTCCCAGGAGCATCGCCGCGGCCGCGAACTGTGTGTAGTCCGCGGTTCCCAGCATGTTGGCCATCAGCAACGAGCAAGCGTAGCTGACCACGCCTACCAACCCGGCGGCCACGGACAGGAAGCCGCTGTTCTCTGCGACCTTTCCCCCAGCCTCAGAGGATACTTCCGCTGCCCTCACTTCCACGCTGGAATCTGCCCCGCGTTCACGCACAGTGTTGCTCATGGTTCCCCCTTGTGTTCGCCCACGACCGAATCGCGGCTACAGTCCATCGACAGCGTCGACGGGCGTGAACGTGCTGCCGGGTCCGGCCAGGAGCGTGCTGCGACCCACGGCCCGCAGCTCTGCCGATACGACTCCGATGCGCCTCATGACAGCGAAGGCTTCGAATTCGTCCCTTCCCTTCATCAGCACCGACACACGCCCTTGGTCTTCGGCTACCTCGTCCGTTGGCCGCAGGATGGCCTGCAAATTGGCACCGGCCGGCAAATCGAAGTGAACCAGGGTGGACATGTCGGAACGGGCAATGCCCTTTGCGTCACCGCCGCGCCTGAGGGCTTCCTCCTCAAGGAGGACCCCCGCAAGGAGGGCTGCGCTGCGGTCCCAGGTGAAGCACCGGGCCCACTCCTGGCATTGCGCAGAAATGTCACGTGCCACGTCCTGCCGGGACAGGGTCTTCAGGGCGTCCACCATGGCCGTCCCGAAGTCCTTGGCGGTGTCCACCAGCCACCCCGTGCTGCCATCAACCACTGAGTCGCGGATACCCGGGACCCGAAGGGCCAGGCATGGGACGCCCCACGCGGCGGCCTCGATCACGGAACAGCCCCAACCTTCTGACGCTGAGGTGGAGACCGTCAACCACGCCCGGTTCAAGAGGCTGTTGCGAACCTCGTCGGGCTGGTATCCGTGGAATGTCACGATGTCGTCGAGCCCTAAGTCCATGGCAAGCTGCTGCAGCCGACGGCGTTCCGGGCCGTCCCCGACGATCTCCAGGCGCAGTTTGGGGACGCTGCGGGCAGCTACAGCGAACTGGCCCAACAATAGGTCCAGCCGCTTGTGCGGCACCAAACGGCTGACGACGACGACGGTGGGCTCCGGGTCGCGGGGACCGACGGTGTGGGGAACCTCGATGGTTCCGTTGGGCACCACATGGATGGGACCGGAGAAACCCAGCTTGCGAAGTTCGAACCGGGTGGAGGGAGAGACTGCAGCTATGGCCCGGTTGCCATAAACGGCCTTTGCTCCCGTGCCTTCAAGAAATCGCCCCACAGCTGCCATTGGCGCCGAAAACCTGGTGCGGAATTGATCCTGGTGTACATGGTGGATCAACTGGATGATCGGCATTTGCCGTGGAAGGAAAAGGGGCGCAAAAAAGGGAATCCCATTTTGGCAATCGATCACCCCGTCAAACCAGTTCCGGGTCTGCAGCAGCTTAAGGGCGGCCTGGCCGTAGAGGGCCAAAGGACCACCGGACCGGATGATCCGAATGCCGTCCACCACACCTTCAGCGGCTTGATGTTCTTCGCGCCCGGTGAACCATGTAACTTCGGCACCATTTTCTATCCAGCGGCGTGATATTTCGTGCATGTACTGTTCGGCCCCGCCGGCTTGGGAATGCTTGATGTCACGCCAATTCAGCACCAGGATCCGTTTGCCCGCCAGTTGGGCGGGCATGTTCCCGGGCACAAAAGATTCCGTCATTGCATCGCCTTTTGGAGTTGGAGTACTGAGGCAAAACTGGAAATTCCGTCCTTGAATGGCCGAAAGGTCGATGCCGCTCCGTCTGTCCAGGCAACCGGGAGTTCAATGATCCTGGCACCGCCGTGTTGCAGCCGCTGCAGGAGCTCAACGTCGAAGGCAAAGCCCGTAGCCCGGCACTGCACCATGGCCGCCGTGAGGGCGTCGCGTTCGAAGAATTTGAAACCGCATTGTGTATCGAAAATGCCCTTGACTTTAGATTTCGTCAGCACACGGAAGGCCGTTCCGCCTACGCGGCGGCCCAGTTGTTGCGGCTGGACGAAAGTGGAACCGGGAGCGTGGCGCGAGGCAATAACGGCCGAGGCCCCCTGCTCCAGATGCTCCATGGCCGCCACCAGGGTGTTCAGCGGTGTGGCGAGGTCGGCGTCGAAAAAGCCTGTGTACTTCGAGGAACCGCTCAGCAACCCCCGGCGGACCGCGGCTCCTTTGCCGCGGAGGGAGCAGCCCACTACGGAAATCGGAACAGCGGTTCCCTTGTTGCGGGAAATTTGGCGGACTACGGCCCCGGTCTCGTCCGCACTGCAGTTATCCACCACCACAATGCGTGACGACCATGGCTGTTGTGCAAGGAAATCGGCCGTCTGGACAAGTGTGCTGGGAATTCTTGCAGCTTCGTTGTAGGCGGGAATGACGACTTCGAGATCAACCTGCGTTCGCCGCATTGACTCAGTATGTCGCCGTGCCTGAAAACTCCCCCTGATGCCGGTATGAATACTGTGCGGGTGGAGCAGATCCATCTGAACCTCCGTTTAGTCAAAGAATTTGACGTCGAGGTCCAAGCTATGTGTGGTTCCGAACAAAGGGCACGAGTAGTCGATACTCGAAAAGTTGGCCACGGTCTCTTGGTTCCGTGGGAATGTACGCAGTTTTCCCAGCGGAGCACTACTTGTATTGTTCCGCTGGAATTATTCCAATCGCGTTACATGATCCGCACTTTGCTGTGTCAAATACTATGCCTGCCGTGGCGTCACGGCAACTGCACCACGCCCCCAAGAGCCGCCAAAACACCGGGCCAATGCTGCTGGGCCAACGTCCATGCGGCAACACCCATGCCCACCATGGCATATCCACTGACAGGAATAAGGACCAACCATTCGCGCCGCGAACCGGCGCGACCCAGGAGCGGAATGGAAAAGGCGCCGTTTGCCCGCCAAATGCCACTGATGAAGGATTTGCGAAGGAATTTGGGGGGCTTTATGACGATGGGCCACAAAAGCGGCACTCCGCCTACGGTGATCATGTCCCCCACGATGTGAACCACCACTCCAGTGAGCATGGACAGCGGCAACCATCCCCACTGATCCGGCGCGAACCAGGTCACCAGGCCGGCCATTACCACTGCGAAGAGCCAGTTGGTAATCCAGCCGGACTTTGGGAAAAGGTTCAACGCCTTGGCAGCCAGGTTGATCATGAACATGCACAACAGCCCTGCGCCCACAGACAGTTTCCCCACGGGCGTCACCATTTGGAATTGTGCAGCCATGGCTGCGAGCACCACGAATGCCGAGGCCCCGAGCAGCGAGTGCGTCCCTTGCCGGTGCCCTCCGCTTGCTTTCTCGATCCCCACGGCAATCACGTTGGACAGCGGCGGCAGGGAATTGGCAATGGTGCTGTGGCGGTGGTCCCAGTCGCAAACCAAGGCGGTGCCCGCCGTCGCCATGGCTCCGATCAGGATTCCCGTGGAATCCAGCGGGTACCAGCCCAGGGCGTAGGGGCCGGTCGAGGCAATAGCTATCCACGCCGCGGCTCCGGACGCGGCGTGGTGTCCTCCCATCATTCGGTTAGCCCGCCTTTACGGGGACTTCAGCGAAAATCGCTTCGATGACGTTGTTCGCCCACTGCAGGATCTCGGCGTCCTGGAGGTCGCGTCCGCCGATCCGGGCCGTCTTGGGCTTGGGGATCAACACGGCATCCAGCGCTGGCTTAACCTGCGAACCCGGGTACATGCGGTTCAGGCGCATGGTTTTGGATTCGGGCAGTTGCGCGGGCGAGAAGCGGATGAAGTTGCCTTGGAGCGCGACGTCGGACAGGCCGGCTTCGCGGGCACCCACCCGGAAGCGCGCCACGGCTATGAGGTTCTGGGCGGGCAGCGGTGGCTCCCCGTAGCGGTCCACCAGTTCTGCGAGGACTTCGTCGATGGCTTCGTAGGTAACGGCGGCAGCCAGCTTGCGGTAGGCCTCCAGACGCAACCTCTCCCCGGGGACGTAGTCGTGCGGCAGGTGCGCGTTGACCGGCAGTTCGATCTTCATCTCCGCGGCTTTTTCTTCGGCTTCGCCGCGATACTCGGCTACAGCCTCGCCCACCAAACGGATGTAGAGGTCGAACCCGACACCTTGGATGTGACCGGACTGCTCTCCGCCCAGCAGGTTTCCTGCACCCCGGATTTCGAGGTCCTTCATGGCCAGCTGCATGCCGGCGCCGAGCTCGTTGTGCGCTGCCACCGCCTTGAGGCGTTCCAGTGCCACCTCGCCCAGCGGCTTTTCCGAGGGGTAGAGGAAGTAGGCGTAGGCGCGCTCACGGCCACGGCCTACTCGGCCTCGGAGCTGGTGCAGCTGCGACAATCCATACTTGTCGGCCCCGTCCACAATCAACGTGTTGGCGTTGGAGATGTCCAAGCCTGTCTCAATGATGGTGGTGCAGACTAGCACGTCGAAGCGTTTCTCCCAGAAGTCCACGATGATCTTCTCCAGGCGGCTCTCGGACATTTGGCCGTGCGCCACTTCCACCCGGGCTTCGGGGACCAGTTCACGGATCTGCGCGGCAATACGTTCAATTGAGGACACCCGGTTGTGAACAAAGAACACCTGCCCCTCGCGCATGAGCTCACGGCGGATCGCCGCCGAGGTCTGCTTGTTGGTGTACGGACCTACATAGGTCAGCACCGGGTGGCGTTCCTCCGGAGGGGTGGCCAGCGTGGATGTTTCCCGAATTCCGGTGAGGGACATTTCCAAGGTTCGTGGGATCGGCGTAGCACTCATCGCCAGGACATCCACGTTGGTGCGCATCTTCTTGAGCGCTTCCTTGTGTTCCACGCCAAAGCGCTGTTCCTCATCCACGATCACCAGGCCGAGGTCTTTGAACTCGAAGTCCTTGGACAAAAGCCGGTGCGTACCGATCACCACATCGACGGCGCCGCTTTTGACGCCTTCGGCCGTTTCCTTGGCTTCCTTGCTGCTCTGGAACCTTGAAAGCGGCTTGACACGCAGGGGGAACCCGGAGAAGCGCTCGGTGAACGTCTCGTAGTGCTGCTGCGCAAGGAGGGTTGTGGGCACCAGGACTGCTACTTGTTTTCCGTCCTGGACAGCTTTGAAGGCAGCCCGGACCGCGATTTCGGTCTTGCCGTAGCCCACGTCGCCGGATACCAGCCGGTCCATGGGGATTTCACGCTCCATGTCGGCCTTGACCTCGTTGATGGTCGTCAACTGGTCCGGCGTTTCCACATAGGGGAATGCTTCTTCGAGCTCGCGCTGCCACGGGGTGTCGGGTGCGAAGGCGTGGCCACGGGATGCCATGCGGGCGGAATAGAGCCGGATCAGCTCCCCGGCGATTTCCTTGACGGCCTTGCGTGCTTTGGACTTGGTGCTGGCCCAGTCCGCGCCGCCCATCTTGCTGAGGGCGGGGGTATCTCCACCGACGTAGCGGGTCACCTGGTCCAGTTGGTCGGTCGGTACGAAAAGCCGGTCCCCAGGAGCGCCGCGTTTGGACGCCGCGTACTCCAGTACCAGGTACTCGCGCAAACCGGCGTCCGACGACGACGTACCGGCCACCTTGCGCTGGATCAGCTCCACGAACCGGCCGATGCCATGCTGTTCGTGCACCACGAAGTCGCCTGCGTGCAGTTGCAGTGGGTCCACGGCGTTCCGCCGTTTGGACGGCATGCGCCGCATGTCCTTGGTGGAACTCGCGGTGGCACGACCCAGCAGATCGGCTTCGGTCAACAAGCCCAGCTTGAGGCCGTCCAGGACAAAACCACGCCCGACGGCGGCGGTGGTCACCTCGATGATGCCTGGTTGGGGTTCCTTATCGAGCGATTCCACGCGGGAACAAGGAATGTCTGCGTCGTGGAACAGCTCGGCTAAGCGCTGCGCTGGCCCTGGACCGTCGGTCACCACCACCACACGCCACTGCTCGCGGACGCGTGAGCCAATGAATTCCAGCATTTCGGCAACGTCACCCTGGTAGCCACGTGGTTCGCGGGCACGCATGTTGAGGACATCGATGTCCAGGACCAGGTCCTCGTCGGTTGCGAGCGAGGTGATGGACCACCAGGACACGCCGTGTTCCAGCGCTGCCGAGCGGGTGTCGGTCAGGGAACGGAAACTGGCGGCGTGCAAGTCCGTGGAGGCCTGTGACGACAAATCGAGGGGCGCCGCGCCGCCGTCGGACGCTGTTGACCAAGCAGCCTCAAGGAACTCTTCGTTGGTGGCGGCGAGGTCGTGCGCGCGGGTGCGCACCTTCTCCGGTTCGATGACCACGGACAGCGAACCGGCCGGGAGCTGGTCCACGAACGGGACCATTGCATCCACCAGGACCGGGGCCAGGGATTCCATGCCTTCAACAGCAATGCCGCCGGCGATTTTCTCCAGCATGTCGGCCGCGGCAGGCATGTCGGCCTTCAGCTTCGAGGCACGCGACATCACCGAGGGAGTGATCAGGATTTCCCGGCACGGAGGGGCATGCAGTTCTGTGGGGTGGTGAACGCCGGGGGCGGACAGCGAGCGCTGGTCTGCGACGGCGAACCAGCGCATCTGGTCTACCTCGTCGCCGAAGAATTCCACCCGGATGGGGTGGTCCTCGGTAGGCGGGAAGACATCGAGGATGCCGCCGCGGACCGCGAATTCGCCGCGGTGGGTCACCATATCAACGCGCGCGTAGGCGGCGTCGGACAGGGCACGGACAACCTCGGTGAAGGAGCGTTCCTGGCCCACCTGCAGCGTCACCGGAACAAGGTCGCCCAAGCCGGCCACAATGGGCTGGACCACAGCGCGAACCGGGGCCACCACCACGCGCAACGGGGCCGCCGTCGAGGTTTCCGGGTGGGTCAGGCGCCGCAGGACGGAAAGGCGGCGGCCCACCGTGTCCGAACGCGGCGAGAGGCGCTCGTGCGGGAGGGTTTCCCAACTGGGGAAGGTGGCCACCGAATCGGAGGGCAGGTAGGAGCAGAGCGCCGCGGTGAGGTCTTCGGCTTCGCGGCCGGTGGCGGTGACGGCCAGGACTACCGGCGCTCCCGCGCCATCGGCGCCGGCGCCAGCCAAGGCATCTGCCATTTCGGCGAGCAACACCGCACGCATCCCTGTGGGGGCGCTGATCTGGTAGTCGGCGTTCCGGTCGCTGAAGGACCGCTGCGCCTCCGTACGAACGCGCGCGAAAGTCTTGTCCTCCGCCAGTGCGCGGCGCAGACCGTTGAGGCTCATGGCAGAAACTCCTAGGGTGGGTCCAAGGGCAGGCAACACAAATGCCCGGAAATTCAGATGAATGCCGGGTCATTCCAGCCTACCTCTACCCCCAGCCACAGGAGTTCCTTTGCAGCCTTCGGAAGCCACGCATTCCAACACCACGCAGGACACCAGGACAGTGCTGGTCACCGGCGCCACCGGTTACATCGGTGGCCGTTTGGTCCCCCGGCTCCTCGAAGCCGGGCACAAGGTCAAGGTCTTGGTCCGCACTCCGCAGAAGATTGCCGATGTTCCCTGGCATGATGATGTTGAGATCGTCGAGAACAGCCTGTCCGACGCCGGCAGCCTCACCCAGGCGCTGAACGACGTGGACGTCCTGTATTACCTGGTGCACTCCATGGCCTCGGGCAGTGGCTTCGAGGCCAAGGAAGAAGCCATGGCCCGGCTCGTGGCCGAGGCCGCGACAGAGGCGGGTGTGGACAGGATCGTCTATCTGGGCGGCCTGCACCCGGAAGACACTGAGCTTTCCACGCACATGCGTTCACGAGAGACCGTGGGCCGGGTGTTCCTTGAATCCCCCGTGGACTCGATAGTCTTCCAGGCCGGCGTGGTGATCGGGTCCGGGTCTGCTTCCTTTGAGATGATCCGGCACCTCGCAGACACCCTTCCCGTGATGCCGGCGCCCAGCTGGGTTAATAACAGGATCGAGGCCATCGCTGTCCGCGACGTCCTGCACTACCTCGTTGCGGCCGCCGCGCTCCCCGAGAAGTTGAACCGCTCCTTTGATATCGGTTCGCGCGATGTTCTGAAGTACAAGGACATGATGAACGAGTATGCCGTGGAGCGTGGTCTGCCCCGGCGGTTGGTCATCGCACTTCCTGTGCCGGCTCCCAAGCTCGCCGGTTTATGGGTGGCTCTGGTGACTCCCATTCCCCTGTCCATGTCCCTGCCGTTGGTGCAGTCACTGCAGCACGACGCGGTGTCGCGGGAGCACGACGTCGACCGCTACTTTCAGCAGCCCGACGGCGGCCTGACGCCTTACCGGCGAGCCGTCGCCCTGGCGCTTGGCAAGGAAAGGGATGGGCAGGTGGAGACCACCTGGGCGACCGCCGGCGTCGACGCCGATCCCCTTCCGAGCGACCCCGACTGGGCCGGCTACAAGGTGTTCCTCGACGAGAGGACCTTCCACAGCGAGGCCAAGCCGGAGCATGTGTGGACCATCATCGAGGGCATCGGCGGCAAGAACGGCTGGTACTCGCTGCCTTTGGCGTGGCGGGTGCGCGGCTGGCTGGACAAACTGCAGGGCGGCGCCGGGCTGCTGCGCGGCCGCAGGCACCCCAAGACGCTGAACACCGGCGAAGTGGTGGATTGGTGGCGGGTTGAAGCCATTGACCGCGGACACCTGCTGCGCCTGCGGGCGGAAATGCGGGCCCCCGGCGGCGCCTGGCTTGAGTTGGCGGTAGAGCCCGACGGCGGCGGCAGCCTGTACAAGCAGCGCGCCATCTTTTTCCCCCGAGGCTTGGCAGGAAGGCTTTACTGGCTGGGCGTCTACCCGTTCCATGGGGTGATCTTCCCGTCGATGGCCCGGAACATTTCGGCAGCCGCCATGGCGCTCCAGGAGGCGGAGCAACGGCAGGGTTCGGGGGTGGCCACGGACAACCCGTAGGATGTTGGGAGCTAAAACAGCTTCATCACCACCATCCACGGAGGACCCATGGCCCTGAGTGCATCCACCACCCTGCCGCACAGCGTCGACCGCGTTGCGGCCGTATTTGTCGACGAGGAATTCCTGCGTCACACGAGCGAACTGGTGGGCGGCTCCCTGGAATCGTTCACGATCGACGGCGACACCGCCGGTGCCTTCAGCACCACCACCGTTCGTACGCTGCCCACCACCCGCCTGCCGGATATTGCCCGCAAGTTCGTCGGCGAAACCCTGACGGTGACCCAGAAGGAGCAGTGGGAAGCCCCTGCCGCTGATGGCTCCCGCTCCAGCAACATTGCCCTCAAGATTTCGGGCGCTCCGCTGGACGTGACCGCTGTCCAGCGTCTCGTGGCCGACGGCGCCAGCACCCGGATCGAACTCGAAGGCACGGTGTCTTCCTCAGTTCCGTTCCTCGGCGGCAAGATCGCCGACGCAGCGGAGCCCATGGTCGGCAAGGCACTGAACATCCAGTCGCAGCAGGCGCAGGCCTGGCTCGAAAGCCACTAATATGCAGATCCCCGGAATCCTGGCGGTTGTCCTGATCGTTGCCGGCGTGTGGTCCTTGGTTGTCTGGCCGCAGTTCCTCAAGCGCGTCATGAAGGATCCCCGCGCCCGCGATGCAGCAGGCAAGGCCACCAAGTTCCTCACGGTCCACGTCGTGCTGGTCACCATTTCCATGGTGCTGGGACTCGCGACGGCGGCCATCGGGATCGCGGGCCTCGTCGCCTAAGTTCACCCAAGTAGCTGGCAGTAGTGGTTGTTCTGAGGCCTCAGAACAACCACTACTGCCAGCTACTTGGGTAAGATGGACAGTGGTGTGCCGGGAAGTCTGGTCGGCGTGTATTTGCTGTACCCGCCCATGACCACTCACTGTTAGGAGCCCTCCGTGGCCCAGCTGCCTCCCGGTTCGCCCAAAACACCCTCCGCCAAAACGCCCTCCAGCAAGGTCTTCACCCGCTCCAGTTACCCGGAGTACAAGCGAATCCTGTCGATCCTTCGTACGGAAACCGTCGGCGGCGCACTTCTCCTCGCAGCGACGGTGGTGGCCCTCATCTGGGCCAACTCCCCCGCGGCCGACGGCTACTTCGCCCTCCGCGACGTCAAAATCGGCTATGAACCTTGGCACCTTGAGCTCAGCCTTGGCCATTGGGCCTCAGACGGCTTGCTGGCGGTGTTCTTCTTCCTCGCTGGGCTTGAGCTCAAACGGGAATTCGTGGCAGGCGAGCTTCGCAAACCAGCCCGGGCCGTTGTCCCCGTGGCCGCGGCCATCGGCGGCGTGGTGGTGCCGGCACTCATCTTCGTCCTCTTCAACCTAGGGTCACCCGAAACCCTCAAGGGCTGGGCCATCCCCACGGCCACGGACATTGCCTTCGCCCTGGCCGTGCTTGCCGTCATCAACACCCACCTCCCCGCCGCGCTCCGTACGTTCCTCCTGACCCTTGCCGTGGTGGACGACCTCATCGCCATCGGCATCATCGCCTTCTTCTACTCCACGGGGCTCCAGCCGCTCATGCTGCTGGCCGCGCTCGTTCCGCTGGCCCTCTTCACGTTCCTTGTCCAGAAGCGGGTCCGCAGCTGGTACCTCCTGGTGCCGCTGGCCCTGGCGACGTGGGGCTTTGTCCACGCCTCCGGGATCCACGCCACCGTAGCCGGGGTCCTGCTGGGCTTCGCCGTGCCGGTCTTCGCCAGCGGTAAGAGGGGTGAACCGGCTGAGGGTCTGGCTGAGCACTTTGAGCACCGCCTGCGCCCGTTCTCGGCAGGGTTTGCCGTTCCCGTCTTTGCATTCTTCTCCGCGGGAGTTGCCCTGGGCGGATTCGATGGGATGGGCGCTGCTCTGCGGGATCCGGTGGCGCTGGGCATTGTGGCGGCGTTGGTGGTGGGCAAAGCCGTGGGCGTCTTCGGCACCACGTTCCTGGTCACCAAAACCACGCGCGCCAGCTTGGATTCCGGTATTGCCTGGATCGACCTCTTCGGGCTGGCCCTCCTGGCCGGCATCGGCTTCACCGTCTCGCTGCTGATCGGCGAGCTGAGTTTCGGCGCCGGCTCCGGGCATAACGATCACGCCAAAGTGGCCATCCTGGCAGGTTCCCTGATCTCGGCGCTGCTGGCCGCCGTCGTACTCAAGGCCCGTAACCGGCGGTACCGCCAGGTGCAGGCAGACGAAGAACGGGACGACGACGGCGACGGCGTGCCTGACGTCTTTGCCCGCAGCTGATCCTGGGGTGCTTCGAAGCGCCTAGGCGGTTGCCTGGTTGAGAGCGTCTTCGGCGGCCACCCATGAAATCATGGCGCACTTGACGCGGGCCGCATAACGGGCCACTCCCTCGAACGCTGCGGCGTCACCGAGGATTTCCGGGTCGGCCTGGACCTTTCCCCGTGATCGGAGAACCTCGCGGAAGTTGTCGATCACGGAGTGCAGTTCTTCCACGGACATTCCCTCACCCAGCTCGCTGAGCACTGAGGCCGAGGCCATCGAGATGGAGCAGCCGGCACCGTCCCAGCTGATCTGCTGGACAGTTCCGTCCGACACAGCCAGCCGCAGAGTGACTTCGTCCCCACAAACCGGGTTCAGCTGGTGTGATTGGCCGGTGGCCGCCCCTGCGGGAGCAGCAGTTTCAGCGAGCCCGCTGCCGTGCCGCTGCTTGGAGTGGTCCAGGATGATCTGCTGGTACAGCTGGTCAAGACTCATGATGCTTGGTGCCCGTTCTGAGAAAATTCGTCGGTGGCCGGCTGTCCGGCCAAAAGGTGCCTGATATCAGGCCTGGAAGTAGGCCCGCACGCCGGAGACGGCGTCAAGGAAAGCATCGACGTCGTCCGTCGTGTTGTAGAGATACGTGCTGGCCCGGGTGGTTGCCGTAAGCCCCAGGCGGCGGTGAAGCGGTTGGGCACAGTGGTGCCCAACGCGAACGGCGATGCCACGGTCGTCGAGGAACTGCCCGACGTCGTGGGCGTGGACACCGGCAACGTCGAACGCCGCCAGGCCGATCCGTTCGGACCCGGCTGCGGGACCGACAACGCGGATGCCGTCGATGCTCTCCAGACCCTTCACCAGTCGCTGTCCCAGCGTGGCTTCCCAGGCGTGGATGCGGTCGATGCCGGTCTCCGCCAGGTAGTTCACAGCCGTTGCCAAGGCCACGGCCTGCGAAATGCGCTGCGTTCCGGCTTCAAAGCGCTGTGGCGCGGGCAGGTACTCAGCCCTCTCCATGGTGACGGTAGTGATCATGGAACCGCCCGTCAGGAACGGAGGCAAGACATCCAGGAGCTCCTGCTTGCCGTACAGCACGCCGACCCCCGTTGGCGCCAGCATCTTGTGCCCTGAGAACACAGCGAAGTCGACATCCAGTTCCTTGACGTTGACGGCCATATGCGGAACCGACTGGCAGGCGTCCAGAACCACCAGGGCGCCCACACGGCGGGCAAGGGCCACAAGTTCAGCCACGGGGTTGATGGTGCCCAGAACGTTCGATGCGTGCGTGAAAGCCAGGAGTTTGGTCCGCTCCCCCACGATGTCCGCTGCGGCGTCGAGCCGCAGGGAGCCGTCGTCCGTGATGGGGATGTACTTGAGTGTGGCACCTGTCCGGAAGGCGAGTTCCTGCCAAGGGATCAGGTTGGCATGGTGTTCCATCTCCGTGACCACGATCTCGTCGCCGGGACCAATAGCCAGCGCGTTCAGCGCGGAACTTCCCCTTCCTTGCGCGGCCCACAGTGCCGCGTTGGAGAGTGCGTAACTGATCAGGTTGAGGCCCTCGGTGGCGTTGGAGGTCCAGACGGTTTCCTCGTACTGCGCACCCACGAAGTCAGCTACGGTTTGGCGCGCGTCCTCGAAGACTTCCGTGGCTTCCACGGCCAGGTGGTGGGCACCGCGATGCACGGCGGCGTTGCGTTGCTCGTAGAACTCCTGCTCGGCTTCGATAACACTGAGCGGGTTCTGCGACGTGGCGCCGGAGTCGAGGTAGATCAAGGGTTTGCCATTGACCAGCTGGTCCAGCACCGGGAAATCGTTCCGGATCCGCAACACCTCCGCGTTGTCCATGGCATACACGGACTGTTGCAGTGAGGCGGGAGTTGATACGGCAGTCAAGGGGCGCTCCTTGGAAATCCTTCAGGGACTCCTAATTATCCCACGGAGGGCCCCAACGGGCGGTGTGCCGTACAGCACGTCAACTGCCAGCCTTCCCCGGCACCCATCCCAGCGGCGGAACCACCTCGCTGTCTAAAGCATTGCGCAGCCGCTCAACAAGCAACGCTGCCCGACGACTCGCTGCACTGCGGGTCCTTACCTCATACCCAGTGGCCGCCCTTGAAAAACACAGGGCCGCATGGGCGAACTGCCGGTCTGCTGACAAGCTCCGTCCTGCCGCCTCCAGCGACTTCGGCTCGTTGTCGCGCACGGCTGACGCAAAGGCCGCCAACGATGCGCCACGTGCACCGTGGATGCCTGTCGCCAGGCCCGCAAGACGGCGCAGGATCACAAGATCGTCGACGGCGGCGCTGCTTTGGTTGAGCGTCAGGAGGGACAATGCCTCAGCCTCCATCAGCGTGCCGCCCTGTGCATGGAAGCGATCTGCCAGCTCGATCAGGTGGTACGGCTTACCGGACGCTTGGTCCTGGGCCGCTGCGATGTACAGGGCGCTGAGCTGGGGCAGCAGTTCCGCCGGATCCGGAGCCGGGTATACGAGGGCCGTAGCCGCCAGGCTCTGCTGGACCCTCTCCATGGCTTGCACTGCGTTGCCGCACAGCGCTTCTGAGTAGGCCAGCATGGCCGCAGCCAGCGAGAATACCGGCGGCAGGCCGGCGTCGGACAGTTCTGCCAGTGCGGGTTCCAGCGTTCCGCGTGCTGCCCGCGGAAGTCCTTGGCTCAGCTGGGCGTATCCACGGGCGACATCCAAACACACAGCCATGTGCAGGGGCAGGGCGTACGCCGCAGGACACTCCAACAGCGAATCAACCTGGGTCCATTGCAGGTTGTTCCGCAGGCACACGACGTGTCGCAACAGCGCCCCGGGCCGGAACATCTCCAGGGCGGGGTCTGCACCGATCGCCGACATCGCCGCCGAGGACCTCTGCAACGCCTCGGGAGCGGCACCGGAGACCAACAGATGTTCGGCCTCCATGACATCCAGGACCAGCATGGACGACGGGTCGGCAGGATTCCCGCCGGCGGTGGCGCCAAGTGGAGCCGCGCCCAGGAGCCCCAACGCCAGGAGGCGGTGCGCGGCGTCGGCTTGCACATCCGGGGACTTGCCGGCGGTTGCCAATTCCCTCAGTTCCGGAGCAGCTTCTCGGAGTTGGCCTTCGGCCACCAACGCCCTGGCCTTAAGCAACCTGGCCTCGTCCCGGCGGCCCGGCTCCGTCACCGCTGCGGCAGCCCTCATGGCCAGGTCGGCGGTTGATGGCCTGTCGGCAGCGGGCGCCACGGCCAGGAGAAGCTCATCGGAGAGGGTCAGGCCGGAGTCGAGTGTCCACGTCACCCATCGCAGCATCGCGGGCGCTGTTTCGCGGGTGAGCACCGGCCCTTCGACTCCCAGTCGCAGGGCACGACTGGTGGCTTGCGGTACGGAGAGACGGGTGGCTTCCCCCCGCAGCCAGGAACTCGTGCGGACCAGCGGTGTCCGGCCGGCCAGCAACCTGATGTGGTGGTTGGCCAGAAGCTGCTCAACGGCCCGCTGGCCAAAGTGGCGCTCCACCACCTCAAGGGACACAGGCTCTGCGAGCGCGATGAGTTCTAGTGCCTGGCGTTCTTCCGGTGGTCTGGAGGCGTTGTCGGCCCTGACCTGCGAAACCACGCCGGGCCAATCACAGTGTGCCCTGACATCGATGGTCCAGAAGCCGTCCCGCTGTACCAGGAGCCGGGCGCCGCGGGCGTCGTCGAGGGCGAGGCACAGCAACCCCACGTTGAAGCCGCTCATGGCTGCGAAGAGGCTGCTGGTGCGCCGTTGGACCTTCCCTCCAAGCAGGGCCTCACACAAGGCGTGTGCCTCGCTGAACGTGAACGGTGGAAGCAGGTACTGCTCCAGGAAACCATCCTCCCAGAGCTGGTAGAGGTCCTGAGGGAGGGGTTGGTGGCTGTCGGCGGTGGCCACCAGCGTTGCCCCGAAGCCGGGAATGAGCTGGAGCAGGATTGCCAACGATTCCGGATCCAGGTTGTGGATGTCGTCCACCAACAGGACCAGCGGGGGCCGCGCCTGTTGCGCGGTGCGCTTGTTCCGGCGTCGTCCCGGAACTGGTACGTAACGGTATCCGGCTTCGCCCAAGGTACTGGTCAGGGCGCGGAGGACGTGAAGTCCCGGCGGCATTGTCCCATCGCCGTCGGGATCGGAAACCGCGCCCAAGGCACCGTAACGGATTTCCTTGAGTTCCGGCGTCCCGGCGAACGAGCGGACATCCATGGTGTCGGGAAGACCGGCTTTGACGGACAGCAACAGGTGGCTCTTTCCGGATCCTCTGTCTCCTGCCACTACGATGCCGCTGGTGGTGGGTGACGGTACTGCGGAAAGGATAATCTCCAGCAACTGCGTCCGGTCCGGGAACGGTGATGGCCTCAGCCCGACTGTGACGGTGTCTTCGTCCAGCCAGGGATCCGGCAACATGCACACTCCAATAGCAGCAGTCCCTTGGTCCGGGAAGTTTGGATTTCCGCGATTCGCGGGGTCCCTGGCCTAGAAGCCGGCGGCGGCTGGGGGGAGAGTCTCGGTCTCAGAAGACTCTGTCGCCGCCGGCTTCGTCCAGGGCCGAACCACCTTGCGGTGGCCGGTGCATCGGCTCAAAGAGACCACCGATGCGGATGATGCGACTTTCGGAATCCCGGGGATGCTTGGGGCTGAACCGTTCTTCCAAGATCAATACTGCCGGGGTGGCGAACGGCGTACATCAGTAGTTGGTACTCGAATAGTTGGTGGCTTTTGGGGCCCCGATACTTTGTTGTACTCAGTCCCCGGACGGGGCACTACTTGGTTTGGTGGCGTAACACCCGCGCATTACTCCAGTGAATGGTTAAATCCCGCAGGATTCCGGGAACAAGTGGCCCAAGGAGGTGTTGCAGGTACTCAAAAGCCGGCACCGTCAATGACGGACAGCGGCTCCGAGATCTTCACGCCGGCGGATACCCAGCTTTGCGTAGCTGCGGTACAAGTGGCCTTCCACGGTGCGCACCGAGACCATGAGCTTCTCGGCGATTTGCCGGTCGGTCAGTCCTGACACCGCCAACGCCACGATGTCCTGTTCGCGTCGGGTTAGCGCCACGGATCGATCGGCGTCCGCCTGTGGGTCATGGACCAAGGCGTCGCCCAGGCTTGCCTCACTGACATCCCGGAGAACCGCAGCCTGCCGGGCCTCCGGGCGCTTGCCTTCGGCGTCGAACGTGACGGCAGCCTTGTCGAAGGCGACCGCTGCGGGACCAGGCATTCCGGCAGCAGCCAACAGGTTGCCCGCGTTCACGAAGCCTTGGCCCGCGCCGCCCAACTGTGCCGCAGCCAGCGACTGCCAGCCCGCTGCCCAGGCTCCGGCCATGGACGATGCCGTTTCCTTGATGGACTCCATGGACTCCAGGTCTCCAAGCTCCGCCCGAAGGACCAAGTTCTGGAGCAACACACCCGGCAAGGCATGCACGGGGACGGATTCCGGGAGGTCCCGAAGCTTCGGCAAACCTGCCCCTTTATCCAGGAGCTCCTTGCCCGCCAGCGTATAGAGCTCCGCGAGGGCGTCGATGTAGGCTCCCCCGGCTGCATCCACGTCCTGCTCGCCGGCAAGACGCTGAGCCAGGTCCAGGGCGCCGGACTTGGCCGCGGCGTAGAACGCCAGGGAGTTGCCCAAGCGTCGAAGCCGTTGCGGGTCCTTGACGCTGAGCGCCTCGACGGCAGGCGTCAGCAAGGCAGTGGCCTGCTCCAGGCGCCCCTGCCGCAACAGCGACAAGCCTCGCAGCGTCTCGATGTCACCGCCAAAGACGATAAGTCCCATGGCCGAGCTGGCAGCATACCGGTCCAGTGCGTCACCGGCGGCTACCCAGTCGCCCGACTCCAAGGCGGCCAGCGCGTAACGGACCAGCACGAAATCCGGAAAATACAGGAGGTCGTTGCCGGTCTCATCCAGCAGGGCCAAGGCTTCCCGGCCTGCTTCGAGCGCTTGCACGGCCTGGCCCTCGACTGTCTGGAGCTCGCACTGCATGGCCAGCAGGAAGACGCGGCTCATGACGTTGTCCGAGTCATCAGTACCGGAGCCCTCCGCAAACCGTTCCAGGCCCTTGCGGAGATCGTCATAATGGCCCTCGTGGGCCAGGGCGTGCAGCCCGATGGCCCGGGCGTGTCTGCTGACAAGACGGACAAAGGGGTCAGTCGTGGGTCGGCTGCCAATCAAGGCAGACGCTGCCGCCTGGGCATCGGCTGCTATGTCCGCCGACGAGTCCCCTAAAGCCGACCGCGCAGCCGCCCATAACAAGCCCGCTCCTACTGGGCCGGACGGGTCGGCGTCCAGGAACACGGAGTCTTCCTCGAGCAGCCGCACTGCACTGCGGAAGTCGCCGTCGTTGTACTTGACCATGGCCATGACGGCGCGGGCGCGGGGCCGCAGTGCGTCCGAGCGGACCTTGCCGGCGGCGGCCATCGCCAAGGGATTCTGGAGCAGCTTGGCGGCCAGGAACGCTGCCTGCAGCAGTTGTTCATCGTCGACGTCGGCACCGCAGTCCAGTGCCCAGCTCACCCTTCGGAGGAGTCCCTCAGCTGTTGGCGGCTCTGCAAGCAAATGCGCCACCATGCGTTGGCGGATCTGCAGGCTCCGGGCAGGCGAAACAATTTGGCGTAGAGCTTCGCTGTACATGGGGTGCCACATTTTGAGGGGACTGCCCGGTCCGTTGGTAGAGAGCACCAGCCGGCTGTCCATCAATGCCCGTACCGTGTCCCTGCCTACCTGCGTGTCCAGCACGGCTGCAGGAACGGGCTCGGATAAGGCAATGACGTACAACGCCTCCCGCTCAGCCTCACTGGTCCGGAGGACCCTGTTCCGCACTACTTCCGCCAAACCTTCGCCGCTGCCGGACAAGGCTCGGGTCAAGAACCACACTCCGTTACGACGGACCAGGTTCCCGTCCGCCCTCGAGTCGTCCAGAAGGCAACGAAGCAGCAAGGGATTTCCCTCGGACACAGAATGCAGGACGTCGGCGACGCTGGCCATTACCGTCCCGCCAAGGGTCTTCTCCGCGAGCTCGGTGACAGTTTCCTTGTCCAGCGGGTGGAGCTCCAACCGCTCCGCCAGTCCGTCGTACCACAGCTGAAGCAAGGCCGGGGGCAGGCCGGGCCTCGGCCTGCTGGTGGCCACCAGCCGCGCCCAGCCAGCCGTCACCAGCTCCGCCAGGATCTGGGTGCTGCCTTCATCGAGATCGTGGGCGTCGTCCACGATCAACAGCAGGCGCGCACCTTCCCCGCCCCGCCGCTTCTCGAATTGGGACCAGAACTCCCGGAGGATGGCAACAGGCGACGTCGCTTGCTCCACAGGGAGGTCCAACAAATAGGGCGCCAACACCCCATAGGGCACAGTGGACAAAGCGGGGCTGCCATGGACCCGCATCACCACCATCTCTCCTGCCAGGCGGGCAGCAATTTCGGCCGCCAATGCAGTTTTGCCGATGCCGGGGTCCGCCAACAGGAGAACGGCCCCCGCGCCTTCCTGTCGCAGTATCTCCGTGGCCAGGTCCAGTTCGGCATCCCGGCCTACAAGGTGCTCAGCCCGCATGGGCAACCCGCGCCGGCTTTACGGATGTAGCGGGTACAGCCTCATAGGAGCCCATTGAGCTCGCCTCGAGACGAAACACCCAGCTTGGTGAACACCTGGTACAGATGGCCCTCCACAGTTCGCACAGACACCCCAATATCCATCGCGATTTCACGATTGCTGACACCCTTCCCCGCGAGTTTAGCAATTTGGCGTTCCCGCTCGGTCAATACCGGCGCATCGCTGCGTGGTTGGATGGGCAACGCCGAGACCGAATGCTCCAGCCGCTCCAGCCTGAGCTGGGCTGTCCTGGCCGCCGTGGTCTCGCCGGCGTCCCGGGCAAAGTCCAGTGCCATTGCCACGCACCTGGCTTCAACCACCAGCAGGTCCAGGGCCGCTGCAGCATCAGCGGCGGCCAGCAGAGACCGGGAGCTCTTGTTCCGTGCGCCGCGCGCGAGGTTGCCTGAAATCTCGGCGAGTTGCCCTTGGCGATGGCCGGCGATCTCTTCCAGCAGCCGGTATTCCTCATCCGTCCCTTCCACGGTGGCCCCGAAGAGGCAAATCCCCGCGGTGGTGAAACGCTGCTTGTCCATGTCGCTGCGGACCCGGACCATGAGTCGCTGCTTCACTTCCCGATCGCCCATCCACCGTCCGGCCATCTCAGCACAGAACTCGGCAACGGATTCGGAGAAATACGTACCCACTCCCCTGCAGGTCCGGTAGAGGTCCAGATACCGGCCTGCCTCAACGGCATTGCCCAATTGGGCGTAGGCGAAGGCGGTAGCGGCGTAGGCAACCTTGTTCATGTTCATGGCCGGACGCAATTCGAGCTGCGCAACGGCCGACCGCAGGGGTTCAAGTGCGCTGGCTGGTTTGCCGGCGTAGGCGTAGGCCAGCCCTATACCCAGTTCAGTCAGCGCGCCCCGGTACTGCAAGCGTGATGACCTCGAGGGCGTACGGCGCATGAGTTCGATGCATTTCCGCCATTGTCCCGACAACAACAGGACCAGGAAAGCATGCCTGGCGAAGGCTTCCTCCATCTGCGCCGGCCGGTCCGCATCCCCCAAGTGCCGCGAAACTGTCCGCGCAAGCTGTTGCGCCTCAAGCTCCCTGCCCAAAATGCAGCGGGCCTCCATCAGGAAGAAAGAGGACCTGAGCCAGTGCTCGCGGTCCTCGGTCGGGTCCTTGGTCACTTCCTCTTCCAAGGCGTCGATCATGGAGGCGTACTCGCCCATGTAGGTGTTGTACTCATAGCTGCAAAGAAGGAGACGATTGCGTGCCTTGGTCATCGTCTCTGCCGGGTGGGCCCCGTCCATGGCGTCGAGCACCTCCAGTCCGTCGGAGATCACTCCCGGCACCATGGCCGACCGGCCGTCTATCCACGTCATGGCCTGGCATTTTGCCGCAGTGACTTCGGCGAACTCCATCGGGTCCAAGGAGGCCATCTGCGGCTCGGACACCTCGTCCAACGCCTGCGCGGCGTGCAGCGGCAAGTCAAGCATGAGGTAGGCGGCGGCCTTCAGGCGCTGCCCGGGTACCCATTCGCCGTCTTTCTGATCCAGGGACTGCGTGCACTGAATGGCGAAAGTGGGGTCATAGTCATCCAACGCCGCACGACCGGCCGCGAGTGCATGGGCAGGCGACGGCGTGGGCTCGTCCTCCGAGGCATGCATCCATGCTGCATAGCTCAGCAGGTCCTGCGGAGCCAGGGCATCCAACTCCGGCTCATCGGGTCCGTGCAGCATCAGCCGTAATTCCCGCATGCGGCGGGTGCTCAGCCAGCCCCGGACTACCTCCCCAACGTAGGGGTCCCGGAGCGAGACCCAGTGATCCCCGCACCGATCAACGGTGAGCAGCGCCGATTCTTCCATGTCCACCAGAACCTCGGTGCCAAAGATGGCCGCGAGCTCCGTGAGGGTGGCCCGCTGCGCGCACGCCAGGATTTCGACGACGGTCCTGTTGGCCTGCGGCTCCCGCGCCAAACGGGAACGGACGAAGTCCTCCACCACCGTGGCGCCCTCAAGTTTGATCCGGTCCCGAAGTGTCCAGACGGAGTCGTTCAGGACCAGGTTGCCCGAATGCCTCAGCTCCTCAAGAAGAGCGTGCAGGAGCATGGGGTTGCCGCCGACGGCCGAGTGCAGTGAACCCACCAGCGTTGACGAGACGTAGTGGCCGAGGACCGAGCCAAGTACTTGCTTGGTCTGTTCCTCGCTGAGGGTATTAAGGTGGACCTCGCCGAGTTCCCCTTCAAGGACCAGCCGGTGGAAATCGGCGGGGAGGTCGCTGGCACGCTGGACAGTAGCTACCACCTTCGCGGTGCCTGTGGCCATGAGGTTCAACAGTACGCCGGTGCTCATGGGGTCCATGCCGCCGGCGTTGTCTACGATGAACACCGTCTCCCGGCCCGCGGCTTCAGTCCTGATCAGACTGGTGACGGCGTGCAGGATGTTGGTGGGCGAACTGACTGCCTCGGACGGCAAGCGGGCCAACAGGAACCCAAGGCATCCGTAGGGGGTTTGACCACCGGCTACAGTATTGCGCAGTTGCAGGCTGTGCACTTTGGGACCAAGCGACGACACCACGGCACGCGCCAAGCCGGATTTGCCGATCCCCCGTTCGCCGGTAAGGACTACTCCGTAGGACTCCGGCGACTCCAGGTACTTGCCCGCTTTGGACAGATCATGGCTCCGGGCCAGAAGCGACCACGTTTGCCGATCTGTTGGGCCGCCCACAAGATCAGGAGCCGCAGCCCTCGCTGCGCCTCCACCGCTCCTGTTTAGCAACTCCGCCGACATCTGCATCCTTAGCTACACATCCGCGACAGTCCCCCACCGCTTACCCTGCGTACCATGCACACTACCGTCGGGCGCCCACACTTTGTAGGCCTTAGGGTCCTCGGGACCGTCAGGCTTTGATCAGGCTTTCCTCAAGATTTGCTCAAGCTTTGGCGGGGTGGTGTTTCTGCTGCGCGGCCAGCAGGCCCTGTGCCATCAACAGTTCCACGGCGTCGGCCGCCTCATCCAGGAGGAAGGGCAGCTCCTTCTTCTCCGCTGCAGCGAAATCCCGGAGGACGTAGTCCGCGGTCTCCATGCGTCCCGGAGGCCGTCCGACTCCCACCCGAACGCGCAGGTAATCCTTGGTGGCAAGTGCTTTGGAGATGTCCCGCAGGCCGTTGTGCCCGCCTTCGCCGCCGCCGATTTTTAGCTTGACTGTGTTAAATGGGATGTCGATCTCGTCGTGGACAGCGATCACGTGATCCGGGGCAATATCGAAGAACTTGCACAGGCCTGCAACGGGACCACCCGAGACGTTCATGTACGTCATGGGCTTGGCCAGCACCACACGGGGACCCCCAATGCCCAGGCGGCCCTCCACCACTTGGGCGCGTGCTTTATGGACCTTGAATTTGCCGCCCATGCGGGAGGCCAACTCATCCAGCACCATCTGGCCCACATTGTGGCGGTTGTTGCTGTATTCATTGCCGGGGTTGCCAAGGCCGACGATCAGCCAGCTGTCAGTCATGGTCTCATCCTAGGGAGGCTTCGTTGATCCAACGGGGACTTTGAGGCTGGGGCAAAGGAAAGTGGCCGGGACCCAGAAAGGGACCCGGCCACTCAACGGCGTCAGCCTCAAGCAATCAAAAGATTACTCGGCAGCTGCTTCCGTGGTCTCTTCTTCTTCAGCGCCGGCCTCTTCAGCGATGCGGACAACCAGGGTGTCGCCTTCGGTGAGCAGGGTGGAACCCTTCGGCAGCTCGAGGTCGGAAGCGTGGATGCTCTCGCCGGCCTTGCGGCCTTCGATGTTGACCTCGACGGCGGTGGGCACGTGGGTTGCCTCGGCTTCGAGGGAAACCGTGGTGGCTTCGAGGCTGGCAACAGCACCCGGAGCAACTTCACCGGAAACGTGGATGGCGATGTCGACGGTAACCTTCTCGCCGGCCTTCACGGTCTGGAGGTCAACGTGCTCGATGATCTGCTTTACGGGATCGCGCTGGATGTCCTTGACGAGCGTCAGGTGCTGCTCGCCGTCGACGTCAATGGCGAGCAGGGCGTTGGAAACGCGAACTGCCAGCGTGGTGGCGCGGCCCGGCAGGTTGATGTGGATCGGCTCTGCGCCGTGGCCGTAGATGACAGCCGGGATCTGGCCGGCCATGCGTGCGCGACGGGCGAAACCCTTGCCGAATTCGGTGCGCAGTTCTGCGGTGAGCTTCTGCTCAGACATGTGTACTCCTTGATTACTGTGGCACCCGGAGAAGTCCGGGCTGGTCTATCAGCAAGGGCGGAGGTCTGGAGACCTTCTACGCCCGGCTGAGGGCGGCCGCTAAGCAACCGTTCCGCCTGTGTTGAAGGAGATGCAGACCCAGTCGATAACGGAGACCCGCAACCCTGGTCCACTGATGCGGACCGGATGTGCTCTCCCTCGCCAAGGTATCCCCAAGAGTTTAGCAGCGGAACGTCCGCTTTCTGAAAACGGGCATGAAAAAACGGGCCACCCGCACGCCCGGAGGCGACGGATGGCCCGTTCCGCTTCAGTAGTCCGAGGCTAAGCTTTGCCGTCGAACAAGCTGGTGACCGAACCGTCGTCGAACACTTCACGGATGGCGCGGGCGATCAGCGGCGCGATCGACAACACCGTCAGTGACGGGAAGCGCTTCTCGGCCGGGATCGGCAGGGTATTGGTGACCACAACTTCGCGGGCACCCGAATCGGCGAGGCGCTGGGCTGCGGGATCGGAGAAGACGGCGTGCGTGCAGGCAATGATGACGTCCTTGGCACCAGCGTTCTTCAGCACCTGGACGGCGCCGGAGATGGTTCCACCGGTATCGATCATGTCGTCGATCAGAACACACGTGCGGCCTTCAACCTGGCCCACGACCGTCTTGGAGACAGCCTGGTTGGGCACGGTGAGGTCGCGGCTCTTGTGCACGAACGCCAGCGGGGCACCGCCCAGGCGCTCAGCCCACTGCTCGGCAACCCGGACACGTCCGGTGTCAGGGGAAACCACCGTGATGTTGTCGGCTTCAACCTTGGTGCGGATGTAGTCGGCCAGCAGCGGGATAGCCATCAAGTGGTCAACCGGGCCATCGAAGAAGCCCTGGATCTGCGAGGTGTGGAGGTCCACGGACATGATGCGGTCCGCGCCGGCCGTCTTGTAGAGGTCCGCGACGAGGCGGGCGGAGATCGGCTCGCGGCCACGGCCCTTCTTGTCCTGGCGGGAGTACGGGTAGAACGGGGAAACAACCGTGATCCTCTTGGCAGAGGCGCGCTTGAGCGAGTCGATCATGATCAACTGCTCCATGAGCCAGTTATTCAGCGGGGCCGGGTGGGCTTGGATGACGAAGGCATCGGTGCCTCGCACGCTCTCGGCCGAACGGACATAGATTTCCCCATTGGCGAAGTCGTAGGCGTCGATGGGCAGGAGCTCGGTCTCCAGCTCCTTCGCGATTTCCTGCGCCAGCTCCGGATGCGCCCGTCCGGCGGCGAGAATCAACTTCTTCTCTCCGTGTGCGGTAATTTCGCTCATGCCTATTTGCCCTCTTCTGTGGTTGCCGGGGATTGTGAGGATGTGGAGGCGGAGGCCAGTTCCTGTGCGGCCTCGGCCAGCTTCGCCGAAGCGGTGCCCGGGCGGTTGGCCGTAACCCAACTTTCGACGTTCCGCTGCGCGGCCAGGCTGAGGGCGAGGGCACCTGCGGGAACATCCTTGCGGATGACGGCCCCGGCACCGCTGTAAGCGCCGTCGCCCACGGTGACGGGAGCCACGAAGACCGTGTTGGAACCGGTGCGGACGCCTGAGCCGATCACCGTACGGTGCTTCTTCTCGCCGTCGTAGTTCGCTGTGATGTTGCCGCAACCAATATTGGTGTCCTCACCGATTTCGGCGTCACCGGCATAGCCCAGGTGGGAGAGCTTGGAACCGCGGCCGATGGTGACGTTCTTGGTCTCGTAGAACGCGCCGATCTTGCCGGTCTCGCCCAGCACAGTGCCCGGGCGGAGGTACGTGAAGGGGCCGACGCTCGCCTTGGCACCAATCGTGGAACCGGAACCGTGGGTGCGGGTCACCTTGGCGCCCTCGCCCACGTTGACGTCGGTCAGCGTGGTGTCCGGACCCACGACGGCGTCGCGCGCCACCGTGGTTGAACCGTGCAGTTGGGTGTTGGGCAGCAAACGGACATCTTCGTCAAGGGTGACGGTGGAGTCGATCCAGGTGGTGGAAGGGTCCACCACGGTCACACCGGCACGCATCCAGGATTCGATGATGCGCCGGTTGTGTTCGGCGCCGAGGGCCGACAACTGGATGCGGTCGTTGGCGCCTTCAACCTGCCAGCGGTCTTCAGTCACGACGGCGGCAACCCGGCCGGCAGCGTCGCGCGCCAATCCGAGGACGTCCGTCAGGTACATCTCACCCTGGGCGTTATCGGTGGTCACCTTCGCCAGCGCGGTCCGGAGCACCGCAGCGTCGAAGGCGTAAATGCCGGAGTTGACCTCGCGGATGGTTCGCTCAGCCTCGCTCGCGTCCTTGTGCTCGCGGATGCCCGTGACGGTGCCGTCTTCGGCGCGGAGAATCCGGCCATATCCGGTGGCGTCATCCAGGACGGCGGTGAGCACCGTGACGGCGTTGCCCTCAGCCTCGTGGGTGGTGACGAGCTCGAGGAGCAGATCGCCCGTCAGCAGCGGGACATCGCCGTACGTAACAACCACGGTGCCGGAAAGTTCCGCGCCGGCGTCCAACGCGTTGAGGGCGACCTGGACCGCACGCCCGGTGCCGGGGACCTCGTCCTGGTCAACGATCAGTGCTTCCGGGTCCAGGGCCGTGACATGCTCGGCCACCCGGTCGCGCTCGTGGCGGACAACCAGAGCCAGCTTCAACGGATTGATGGACCGGGCTGCGAGGAGAGCGTGGCCCACCATGGAGCGTCCGCCGATTTCGTGGAGAATCTTGGGGGTCCGGGACTTCATGCGCGTTCCAGCGCCTGCAGCCAAAACAATGACCGCTGCGGGACCGGTGGATTCGGGGCTCACGTACTGGCTCTCCTTGCTCGGTATGTCCCGGGTAACCCGGCTTCGGAATACTGCCATCCATCAATGGACCCAGGGACCGTTTCAACCGTTGCCAGGTACAGAGTGGAGCGCATTTTCCGACCGTTCCGCCCATAGGATTCGAACCTATACTCCACGGCTCCAAAGGCCGGGGTGCTGCCATTACACCAGAGCGGACCGTGCATGATTCACACCCCCAGACGGCAGGGCCTGAAGGTTTCCCGGGTCACCGGGATGCACACACAAGAATCTAGTTTGCCATGACCATTGCGTGCTTCGCGACTTGACCACCCGCAACCAGTCCCCCGACGCACCACAGCCCCCATCCAACACCCGCTCCTGCGGCCACCTGGGGCATGATGGTCATGTGAGCAAGCGCACTGAATTCCTCCGCACGGCGGCCATCATCAACCCCGTCGAGCACGCTCCCACGGCTCCGGCAGCTCGAGTCAGGATGACCGGGCAGCAACGAAAATCACAGCTCATCGGCATTGGCCGTGCACTCTTTGCAGCGCGGGGTTTGGATGGCACCACCATCGAGGAAATCGCCGCCGCTGCCGGGGTTTCCAAGCCTGTGATCTATGAACACTTCGGCTCCAAGGAAGGGCTGTACCGGCAGGTCGTGGAGACCGAATTCCGGATCCTCCTGGACTCCATCACCGAGGCACTCAGCACCGAGGCCAAGCCCCGCGTCCTGGTTGAACGCGCCGCCTTGGCACTCCTCGGCTACATCGAAGACCGGACCGATGGCTTCCGGATCCTCATGCGGGACGCCCCGCCCTCACAGCCCGAAGGCGCCTTCTCGACGCTGCTCTCGCACGTCACTGCCCGGGTGGAACACCTGCTCTCCGACGAGTTCGCGCGCCGGGGCTTCAGCGCTGCAGACGGTGCCATGTACGCACAGATGCTCGTCGGAATGGTGGCGATGACAGGCCAATGGTGGCTCGACAGCCGCCAGCCGGACAAGAGGGCCGTTGCCGCCCACCTGGTGAATCTGGCGTGGAACGGGCTGACCGGGTTGCAAAAGGAGCCCGAACTCCGCTCCGACAGCTAATCCCCGGGTGACAACCAACGCTCGCTCACATCCCTAACGCACCCACCCAACGCTCGCTCACATCCCACCCCCACCCACCCAACGCTCGCTCACATCCCTAACGCACCCACCCAACGCTCGCTCACATCCCTAACGCACCCACCCAACGCTCGCTCACATCCCTAACGCACCGGTCAGTTTGTATGCTTTGCTCATGACGGCGCCCCAGATCTACATCAGTTTTCCCGGCACAGCTCGCGATGCTCTTGGCTTTTACGCAGAAGTCTTCGGAGGCGAACTTTCACTGCATTCGTACCGGGACTTCGGACGTACCGATGGGCCTCCCGAGGCCATCGCCCATGGAGTCCTCAGCGGAATCGTCTCCTTGGGTGGATCGGATGCCGCGGATGGCGAAGAGGCCGTCAAGATCGAAGGCGCCATGCTCTCGTTGCTGGGAGCAGCCGAACCCGCAGTCCTCCACGAATGGTTCGACAAGCTCGCAGTCGACGGTCGAATTCTGGACCCGCTTGAGCCGAAGCCATGGGGTGCGTCAGACGGCCAAGTAGTCGATCGCCACGGATTGCGTTGGCTCATCGGCTACGAGCCGGCGTCGTCAACCGAAGGGATGTGAGAGAGGGACCCCCAAAAACCGACGGGACGTGAGAGAGCGACCCCCAAAAACCGAAGGGATGTGAGAGAGCGACCCCCAAAAACCGACGGGACGTGAGAGAGCGACCCCCAAAAACCGACGGGACGTGAGAGAGCGACCCCCAAAAACCGACGGGACGTGAGAGAGCGACCCCCAAAAACCGACGGGACGTGAGAGAGCGACCCCCAAAAACCGACGGGACGTGAGAGAGCGTCGGGAACCGGGGGTCGCGGAGCGGCGCTGGCAGCCCCTACCCTACTCGCCGAGGATTTCGGCGGCCTCCAGCCATTCGAGCTCGAGGCCCTCTTTCTCCTCCAGCAACTCCTGCAGCTTGGCGTTGAGCTCAGCCAGGGCATCGAAGTCACCGGATTCGGACTTCGCTGCCATCTGCGTGTGGAGTTTCTCCTCCTGCTGCGCGATCTTGCCAAGCTGACGATCGATCCTGTTGAGGTCCTTGCGGGCTTCGCGCTTCTCGGCTTCACTGGCACCGGACGGAGCGGCAGCGGGCGAAGAAGAGCCGCTGGCAGAAGTCGGCGCACCGGATCCCCCACCAACAGCGCCCGACGCCAAGGCGGCTTCACGCAGTTCGAGGTACTGGTCCACACCCCCGGGCAGGCCACGGAGTTTGCCATCGCCGAGCAAAGCCATCTGGTTGTCTGTGACGCGTTCCAGGAGGTAGCGGTCGTGGCTGACCACCACGAGCGTCCCGGGCCATCCGTCCAGGACGTCTTCGACGGCGGCAAGGGTGTCGGTATCCAGGTCATTGGTGGGTTCGTCGAGCATGAGCACGTTGGGCTCCCCCACCAGCAGGCGCAAGAGCTGGAGTCGGCGTCGCTCACCACCGGAGAGGTCGCTGACGGGGGTCCACTGCTTTTCCTTGGTGAAGCCGAGCTGTTCCACCAGCTGTCCGGCGGTGAATTCCTTCCCGCCCACGCTGAAGGACCGCTTTTCGCGCTCGATGACTTCGATTACGCGCAAATCCGAGACGTCGTCCAGCTCTTTGACGTCCTGCGTGAGCACGGCGGTGACCACGGTCTTGCCGCGCTTTACCTTGCCGGAGGTCGGCTGGATCTCACCGTTGAGCAGTTTCAGGAGGGTGGACTTGCCGGCTCCGTTGACGCCGACCAGCCCGAGTCGTTCGCCCGGGGCAAGTCGCAGAGTGATGTTGTTGAACAGCTTTTGGCCGTCCTCGCCGCCTTGGAAGTCCAACGTCACGTTTTCTAGGTCCAGCACGTCCTTGCCCAACCGGGCCGTGGCCATCTTGCTGAGCGCTACCGAGTCACGAGGATCCGGCACGTCTGCGATGAGGTCGTTGGCGGCTTCGATGCGGAATTTCGGCTTGGCGGTACGGGCAGGCGCGCCGCGCCTCAGCCAGGCAAGTTCCTTTTTGACCAGCTGCTGGCGTTTACCTTCGACGACGGCGGCCATGCGGTCCCGCTCGGCGCGCGCCAGGACGTAGGCGGCGTATCCGCCGTCGAACATGTCCACCATGGCGTCGTGGACTTCCCAGGTGTAATTGCAGACTTCATCGAGGAACCAGCGGTCGTGGGTGACCACCAGGAACGCGCCCTGGTTGGCGCGCCAGCGTGTCTTCAGGTGCCGGGCCAGCCAGGCGACGCCTTCGACGTCGAGGTGGTTGGTGGGTTCGTCCAGCATGATGACGTCGTGGTCTTCGATGAGGAGCTTGGCCAGCGCAACGCGGCGTTTCTGTCCGCCGGAGAGAGCATGGACGTTGGCGTGCCAATCGACGTCGCCCACAAGGCCACCCATGACTTCGCGGATCTTGGCGTTGGCCGCCCATTCGTGATCCGCGCGGTCGCCCACAATCGCAGCGCCAACGGTCAGGTCGCCGTCGAGTACGTCGCCTTGGTCCAAGTAGCCGACGTTGACGTCACCACGTTTGGTGACGCGGCCCGAATCCGGGGTGGACCGGAGGGCCAGGAGGCGCATGAGGGTCGACTTACCGTCGCCATTGCGGCCCACCATGCCGATGCGGTCGCCATCCTCCAAGCCGAGGGTAACGCCGTCGAGGACAGTGCGGGTCGCGAACGAAACGGTGAGGTTTTCGCCGCCAAGCAGGTGGGCCAATGGGTACTACTTTCTCAGGCTGGAATGCGGGAGGTACTAAAGGAGGGTATCGGAGATGATCCGGGCGCCCGGCACCGGGCCGTGCACCGCCAGGGCTGTGTGGCCACGGTGCGTCAACTCATCTGCAAGAACGCTGGCAGCCACGGAATCCCTGGCCAGCAGCGCGATGGTTGGACCGGAGCCGGACACCATGCCGGCCAGGGCGCCCCGCGCTTCGCCAAGTCCGATGGTGTCACGGAGTTGCGGCGCCAAGGTGATGGAAGCGCGCTGGAGGTCATTGATGAGCACCCGGCTCAGAGTCTCTGGATCGCCGTTGCGTAGTGCCTGGAGGATGGTGGGATCCACGTCCACGGGCTCGGGAATTTCCACGCCTTCGGAATCACGGAGTCCATCAAGGGTGCGGAAGACGTCGGGTGTCGAGAGTCCGTAGTCTGCGAAGACAAGGACCCAATCCGTTTGCGCCTTGGCCAAGGCGGGCGACAGTTTGTCACCCACGCCAAGCCCGACGGCGGTGCCACCCAGGAGCGAGAACGGCACGTCGGCACCCAGCTCGGCTGCCAGATGAGCTAATTCTTCGCGGGACAGACCACTGTTCCACAGGGCATCGCAGGCAAGCAGGGTTGCTGCGGCGTCTGCCGAGCCCCCGCCCATGCCGCCGGACACCGGCACGCGCTTGGTGATTTCGAGGTGCACCCCGGTTGGTTTCTCGGACATCTCCGCCATGATGGCTGCGGCCTTGTAGGCGAGGTTGCGCTCGTCCAACGGGATGTCGACGCCGTCCAGGTCCAGCGTGCTGTCGGGGCTGATGCTGACGGTAATTCCTTCAGCCTCGGTGCTGGTGGCCGCCACTTCCTCGTACAGGGAAACGGCAAGGTAGACGCTGGCCACCGAGTGGTAACCGTCAGGCCGGAGCGGCCCGACGCTCAGGGAGACGTTGACCTTCCCGGGAGCTTTGACCCGGACCGTCCGGGCATGAAAGCGCTCCCCCACGAAGGGGAGGCTGCTTGGCTTGCGGGTGCCCGGGTTCATGCGTCCACGGGGTGGCGGGCTTCGGCGATCTTGACGTAGGCAGAGATGTCCAGGACCTCGCCGCGCGCCGTCGGGTCGACGCCTGCAGCAACAAGGCACCGCTCGGCCTCTGCAGCGCTTCCGGCCCAACCGGCCAGTGCGGCCCGAAGGGTTTTCCGACGCTGGGCGAAGGCGGCATCGATAACGGCAAAAACCTGCTCGCGGGTGGCGTGGGTTTCGGGCGGATCGTGGCGGGTGAACGCCACGAGCCCCGAGTGGATCTTCGGTGCCGGCCAGAAAACGTTCATGCCAATGACACCTGCCTTGCGCATGTGTCCGTACCAAGCCGCCTTAACCGACGGCACGCCGTAGATCTTGGAACCAGGAGTTGCAGCAAGGCGGTCGGCCACCTCATCCTGCACCATGACCAGGCCATGCTGGAGGCTGGGGAAATGCTGCAAGAGGTGCAGGACCACCGGAACGGCCACGTTGTAGGGCAGGTTGGCCACCAACGCAGTGGGAGGCACAGGCAATTCCGTCACCTTCATGGCGTCCGACAGGACCAGGTGGAAGTTGTCTTCCGCCTCGGGCCGCCAAGTACGCACGGTTTCGGGCAGCTTTTCGGCCAGCACGGGGTCGATCTCCACCGCCACCACGGTTTTGGCTGCGTCCAGCAAACCGAGCGTCAAGGAACCCAGCCCCGGACCGACCTCCAGGACGGTTTCGCCGGCGTCGATATTGGCAGCCGCCACGATCCTGCGGATCGTGTTGCCGTCAATCACAAAGTTCTGCCCCAAGGTCTTCGTGGGGCGTACACCGATTTCCTCGGCAAGCCGTCGGATGTCTGTGGCGCCCAGCAAAGGCGCGACGGCGGCGGGTTCGGAATTCGGTTCAGTCACCTAGGTATCGTATCGCCTGTGCGGGGTCAGGCTGCGTGCGCGCAGCCCCAGTCGCGGAGGCCGTTCTTGGCGTAGAGGCGGTTGGCGATATCGATCTGCTGTGCTTTGGAGGCGAGGCTGGCGTTGGGAGCGTACGCTCCGCCACCGTTGGCGAGCCAGGTGGGGCTGGAGAATTGCAGCCCACCGTAGTACCCGTTACCCGTGTTGATGGACCAGTTTCCACCCGATTCGCACTGGGCGATCCTGTCCCACATGGCTTCGTTCGGGGCGCCCGTGGGGCCGCTGCTGGCCGCTGCAGCTGCCTTGGTGGGCGTAGCTGCGGGGCGTGCCTTGGTGCCGACGCTGACCTTTTCGGCTACCGGCTTGGTGGTCACGTTGCTGGAGACCAGCGTGCGGGAAGCTTCGCGTCCGTCAACGAGGACCAGCTTGAAGCTCTTGACCAAGGACCCGGCTACACCCTTTTGGGTTACCTTCTCTTCGCCCTTGAAGAGTTCGGCGGTTTCGGTCTTGACGCTTTCGAACGGCACTTCTTCAGTGGCCTCGGCGGTCTTGCTGGTGTCCACGCGGGAGACCTTGATCACCATGTCCTGGATGACGGGAGCGTTCCCGGGCTGGGAGATGCGGTCATTGGCGCCCACGGTGATGCCTGCGTCCTTGAGGACGGTGGCGACATCGGCCGCCGTCGTGGTGGTGCTGGTGTCCTTGCCGTCGGCCACCACGCTGATGGTCTTGGGCGTGGAGATGGAGACGAAGGAACCGGTCACTTCCAGCGAAGCTTCCTTCGGCTGGGAAACTTCGGAGGAACTGGCGACGCCGAGTTCACTCACCAGGCCGGCTACGTCAGGGGCAGTCGTGTTGACGGTCTTCCGGGCGCCGTCCAACTCGATGGACACGGCCTTGGCAAGGTTGATGTTCACCACGGAGCCGTTTTCAACGCGGGCGTCGAGGGCGGGCGAAATGCGGTCGGAGTCCTTCAGTTCCACTTTGGCTGCCTTGACCACTTGGTCAACGGTGCCGCCAAAGGTCTGGACGGAGCTCACCTTGCCATCAACGTTGAGGGTGACTGTCTTGTTGTTGCCCACAAAGGCGACAACACCCACCACCAGCGCTGCGACAACCAGCAACTGGGCACCAACCTTGAGGAAGCTGAACTTGCCATCCGTTGTGAAGAACTTGATCACGATTGCCCATAACTCTCAGACCATCCGGGCACGGGGAAAAGCACAAAGGTAATGCCAGCCGCAAAACTGAGGGGCCAGGCCGTAAAGCCTGGTCCCACTCTTGCTGCCGGCATCTGCGCCGCCAAAATACATTCAACTGATGGGTCCGGAATTAACCGAACCAGTTGTCCGCAGGCCTTCCCCGACCCCGGCTACTTGTTTAACACAGTAACCGATCCGTTATAAACCAACCAAGATTTCTGCATACCCGGTATCCACGCCAAGGACGGCCGGGGAACCGTCAAAGCCTCTCTAGCCCCAGGATCCGTAGGCCTGCAGCGTGTTGTCAGCCAGTCGTGAACAGAGTTCGGAAAGGTCATCTCCTGTCACTTCCGCCATGGATCGAACCGTGTAGGGAACCATGTAGCTCGCGTTCGGCCGGCCACGGTATGGGTGCGGCGTCAGGAATGGCGAATCGGTTTCCACCAGGACCCTGGCAGGCTCGGCGATGGCCAGTGCTCCGCGAAGATTTCCCGCGTTCTTGAAGGTCATGGTCCCAGCGAAGGACATGTACCAACCATTCCGGTTGCAGATCCGGGCCAGTTCCTCATCCCCGGAGAAGCAATGAAAAACGACGCGCTCGGGCGCTCCCTCTTCCCGCAGGACCTGGACCACGTCGTCGTGAGCGTCACGGTCGTGGATCTGCAAGGTCAGCCCCAGCCGCTTGGCGATGTCAATGTGGCGACGGAAGGAGTAGCGCTGATGCACCAGGCCGTCGCCGTGGGTACGGAAGAAGTCCAACCCGGTTTCGCCAATGGCGCGGATACGCGGGTGGGCTGCCAGTTCTTCGATCTCAGCGAGCGCCGATTCCAGCTCCCCGCGGCCTGCGTAAACCGGCGCGTCGTTGGGGTGGATCGCCACGGCGCCAAGGAGTCGCGGATCAGCGTCCACGGCCTGCACGGTGAAACGGGAGGATTCGAGGTCGCAGCCCACCTGCACGGCCCCTTGCACGCCCACGGCCTCCGCCGAGTCCATCGCATCCCGAACGGAGACCTCCAGCAGGCCGTGCCGGAAGTCCAGGTGGGTGTGGTTATCCATCACCGGCACGGGCAGTGGCTCAGGTGCCGGCGGGTATTCCCTGCGGGAATCTGTTTCTTCTGTTGCGCCTGATGACGCACGGTACGGAGCAGGGGCGAGGGAATTGCACATGCTTCCACTTTATTCGGACCGTGGTCCTCCCCCGGCCGCGATAAATTCCACTTGGCACATAAATTCCCCGGAGCACTATGTCAGCTACGGCCAATTGCTGGGTAGTCTGGAACGGACAGGCGGCCAACACCGGGAGTTTTGTTGCCACCGTGGCCACGGCTGAAGGGCATTTCATGGAGTCCAAGCGACAAGTCACCGTTGAACCCTCCCCTCTCCAGGGCGAGGCTTACACCGCGCTGCCACGGGATGGCGCCGGACTCAACGGGCACAAGCCGCAGGTTATGGACGCGGAACGGTTCCATGATGCCAGCGAGCGCATCCTCGGTTCCATCAACAAGGTCATCGACGGGAAAGCGGAGGCTGCCAAGCTCGCGCTCACCGTCCTGCTCGCCCAAGGCCATCTTCTGCTGGAGGACGTTCCCGGCGTTGGAAAGACCCTTCTGGCCAAGACCCTGGCAAGGACGGTGGACTGTACGGTCTCCCGCATCCAGTTCACCCCGGACCTGCTGCCCTCCGATGTGACCGGTGTGTCCATCTACAACCAGTCCTCCCGGCAGTTCGAGTTCCGCCCCGGAGCAGTGTTTGCGAACATCGTGATCGGCGATGAAATCAATCGGGCTTCGGCCAAGACCCAGTCCGCCCTCCTTGAATGCATGGAGGAACACCAGGTCACGGTGGATGGACATTCGTACCAACTGGGGTTGCCGTTCATGGTTGTAGCGACCCAGAACCCCATTGAAATGGAGGGCACGTATCCGTTGCCCGAGGCCCAGCGCGACCGTTTCATGGCGAGAATTTCCATGGGCTACCCGGACAAGGACGCCGAGATCGAGATGCTGGAGACGCACCAGGCGTCCTCGCCACTGGTCAAGGTGACTCCGGTGGTCACGGCCAGCGACGTTGCTGCAATGGTCTCCACGGTCCAGCAGGTATATGTGTCCACTGCCATCAAGGAGTACACGGTGGCCATCGGCCGTGCCACCCGCGACAGCGCACGGCTCCGCCTGGGCGCAAGTCCCCGGTCCTTGCTGCAGTTGTTGCGGGCGGCCAAGGCCACAGCCGCACTGGATGGCCGTGATTTCGTCCTCCCGGATGATGTGGTGGACGTGGCCGAATCGGTGCTCGCCCACCGCATCATCCTGGACCGCAAAGCAGCAAGCTCGGGCGATACTCCGCAGAGCATCCTTCGGGGCATCCTTGCCTCCCTGCCGGTTGCCCAGGAACCGCCCGGTGCGTGGCGCAGGGACAGGCACGCCGTTTAGGAGGCAGGCAGCTAATGGCACTCGTGGATCGGCTTCCCAAGCACTTGTTCACCAACCGTGGCTGGGGACTGCTGGCGGCCGGGGCGCTTTCCCTGGGGTGTGCCTATGTCATGGGCCGGCGCGACCTCCTGACGCTGGCTGTGCTGTTGCTCCTCCTGCCACTGGTCTCCCTGGCCGGTGTCCGCGTACTCAAACCAAAATTCCAGGTGTACCGGGAGTTCAATCCATCCACGGTGGAAACGGCAAGTACCACCACTGTCCGCTTGGCCGTTGCGCGGTCTTCGTATTCCACGGGACACGTGATCATGGAGGAGCAATTGCCTCCCCGTTTTGGCGAGCCACCCGCTTTCCGTTTCCCGGCGCGATCCGCCTCCGGCGGCACCAGCCGCTACGAGTACCATTTGCGCTCGGGGAAGCGGGGACAGTTCCGGATTGGTCCGGTGACTGCGGAGTTCAGTGATCCCTTCGGTTTGTCGCTGCGCCGGCATTCAATCGACGACGGCGACATCCTCACCGTGACGCCGGCCGCCGTCGAACTTCCCGTCACGGGCCTGGCGGGAGCGCGCGGCAACGACGGTGTGACGGCAACGCGCATCCGCGCGAACCCCAGTGATGACGACATCATGACCCGCGAATACCGGCACGGAGATCCCATGCGCCGCGTACATTGGGCGGCCACGGCGCGTCACGGGCAACTCATGGTGCGCCAGGAAGAATCGGTGACCACGCCGGAAGCCACCCTCATACTGGACCAACGTTTTACCGCCTTCGCTGCCGGAGCGGGGTCAGTGTTCGGCAGCCACGACGAAGACTCGGACCTGGTGACCAGTCCCAATTTCGAGTGGATTGTCACGGCCGCCATGTCCGTCACTGCCCACTTGGCGGAATGGAATTACTCTCTCCGGGTCCTTGACGCCTTTGGCAACCCTGCGTTCCTCCGGTCGCGTTCTGCACCGGAGCCGGACACGGAGGAGTTCTCCGGTGCGGGTGGCTTGCAGGCCATCGCAGAAGGACTGGCCGCCATAGAGCTCAGCGGCCCCCGGCACGCAAGGGCTGAACATCACCGGTCCGAGCAACATGGCGGCGAGCACCGGGACCCCGGCGCGCAAGGGGACACTGCCGACTCAGCTTTTGACGACCACCTCATGGATAAGCTCTCGGCTCACCGTTTGCGAGGTCCCCTCCTGGCGCTGGTGGGAAACATGACGCTCGCCGAAGCCAGGGCCTTGGCGCCCGCGGCAGCCTATGGCGCCAACGCTTTCGCCTTGGTGGTGACGGACGCTTCACGAAATAACGATGATGTGCTGGAGATCCTCCGCATCGCGGGCTGGCGGGTGGCCGCAGTGACGTCCAAAACCCACTTGACGGCGGCTTGGTCGGCATTCGATGAGGGTGGCATCGTGGCCGCGGCAGGAGCTGCGATGGACGTACGGCGCGGAGCGGCGGTGCCACGATGACCGCTACATCCCACCGGGGCACGCCCGAAGCAACCGCTGCGGCCGGTGGCGCCGCACGGAACCAATCCGGGAGTCCCCGGCGCCCGCAAGCGCCAGGACCAGGGCCCTACCCATGGGTCATGGCGGGATCCATCGCATTGGCGGTGCTGGGCGCCGCGTTGTCCCTGAACGGCGTCCTCAGGGGCTGGGCATGGTTCATGCCACTGATCACCACGGTGGTTGCGGTGTCGCTGGCGCTGGCCATCCTCAGGGCCCTCCGCGCCCAACCGCTCCTTGCCACCCTGGGGTCCTTTGCCACTCTCGCGGGTGTGCTTAGCTTCATCTTCGCCCGCCAGGACAGCCTGGCGGGCTTCATCCCCACCACGGGGACCTTTACCGCCGTCGGCCGCCTGATCAAGCGGGCGGCAGAAACAGTCGTGTCCGAGAGCGCCCCGGTGGCACCGAACGCAGGGATCGTCTTCGTGATGTGCGCCTGCCTGGGCCTACTGGTGATCTTGATCGACGCTTTGGCCGTCCCCCTGGCGATGCCGGCAGCAAGCGGCATTGGACTCCTTGCCGTCATGGTGGTTCCGGCCACCATCAAACCCCAGAGCGTCGGAATGGCCGGGTTCATTGGCGCGGCCGTGGGCTACCTCCTCATTCTCGGCTGCAGCCATTGGTTCGCGCCGGACGCACGGCTGCAGTCCGGCTCCGGGCGGGGCGCCGGCCAGTTCCGGCGATCGGTGGTAACCGGCGGACTGGCATTGGCCTTGACCATGGTCGCCCCTTTGGCGATTCCAGGCTTCGAGACCGGAACCTTCCCGCAAGGTTCCCGGTTGAGTCCGTGGGGCACTTCCAACGGGCTCAACCCCATGATCACGTTGGGCAACAGCCTCCGCAGTCCCACAGGGTCAGGCCGCATCACCTACGCCACGAGCTCCAGCGCGCCCGTGTATTTGAGGTCCGTGACCATTGACCACTTCGACGGCGAAACCTGGGCCCCTGACGACCGTGCGGCAGAGCGGCGCGTAGGTGCCGACAGGATCGAGACGGGGTACGCCGTCCAGGGTGAAGTGGTCAATGCCGTCACGTCCGTCAATGCGGGGCTGTTCACCAGCCCGTACCTCCCGGCTCCGTTCGCGCCAGCATCGGTGAACGGCCTCAACGGACGCTGGACCTGGGATCCGGCCACCTTGAGCATCATGAGCACGGAGACCACCACCCGTGCCCAGCGGTACGTGGTCTTCTCTGCCGCTCCCAAGGTCACGGCGCAGGCGTTGTCTCAAGCCACGACCGCCCCCAGCGGCATCTCGGAGGACTTCCTGAGGATTCCCGGCAGCTTGCCGGACATCGTCCGTCAGACAGCCGACACAGTGACGGCCTCGGCGGGCAGCAACTACGCCAAGGCCCTGGCGATCCAGAAATACCTGCGTTCTGCCGAGTTCACCTACTCCCTGCAGGCGCCCGTGCAGAATGGCTACGACGGCAATGGCCTCTCCGTCCTGGCTGACTTCCTGGCAGTGAAGAGCGGTTACTGCGTTCACTTCTCCTCCGCCATGGCCGTCATGGCAAGGGCCGAAGGCATCCCCAGCCGAATCGCCGTGGGCTATGCCCCAGGTCGCCTCACCGGCGAGTCGGTTGCCTTGGTGGGCCAGGGTTCGTTCCCGGAGTACGAGGTAGACGCACGTGATGCGCACGCGTGGCCTGAGCTGTACTTTGAAGGCCTCGGTTGGGTTCCCTTTGAGCCCACGCCTTCACGGGGCGTTGTTCCCGAATACGCCACGGAAAGCTCCGTAGCCGGCAACCTGAGCACCAACGCGGATGAGAAAGAGGTCCTGACCACTCCGGCGCCGCCCGCAACTGCTCCTGTACCGATCCCGGGAGTCGAGACGCCAGCCGCCGGTTCCGCCAGCGTGAACCCGCTCCCCGCGATAGGTGCCACGGCAGCCGGGGTGTTGCTCCTCGTTGGATTCCTTTGGTCCCCAAGGCTCAGCAGGACGGTCCTGCGGCGGCGCCGCCTGAACCGGAAACCGCCGGATGAAGCCGAGCCCGGAGCCCCCGGTTTCACGGATCCTGCCCCGGAGCTGGCGTGGGCGGAGTTGCAGGACCTGGCCACCGACTACGGCGTACCGTCCGCGCCCAGCGAGACCCCGCGGCACTTCTCCGCCAGGCTCCGCTCAAGCACCGCCTTGGGAGACATAGGAGGAATCGACGACGCCGCTCACGCCGCGGTTGCCTCCCTCACCTCGGACTTCGAACGGCAACGCTATGGTCGCCAAGCAGCGGTGGCACCGGCAGCGGCGGCCCGCATCGCCGTCGTCCGCGAAGCATTGCGGAATAATGCACGCTGGCTGGTGCGCTTCCGTGCGGACTGGTTGCCGCCGTCGATGATGCAGCGTTGGGTCCATGCCCTCGGTGCGCCTTTCCGGGCGGTTGGAACATTGGCAAGAACAGCAGGACGGGCAGTGGCCCGATGGTGGCGGGCGCTCCGAGGGTTGCTGCCGCTACGCCGCTAAGGGGACAGCGAAGGGCCCGGCTCCGGAACTTGTGGTTCCGGAGCCGGGCCCTTGCGTTTGTCTGCCGTTCTTGTTGCGAGAGCGGCGGACTGGAGCCTGCGCAGCCTAGTCGGCGTACGGGTCCGCGATACCTACGTACTGGGTGTACAGGTACTCTTCGATGCCTTCCGAGCCGCCTTCGCGGCCCAGGCCGGACTGCTTGACGCCACCGAACGGTGCGGCGGCATTGGAGATGACGCCTGCGTTGAGGCCCAGCATGCCGGTCTCGAGGCGTTCGCTGATACGCAGGCCGCGGTTGAGGTCCTTGGTGAAGACGTAGGCAACCAGGCCGTATTCGGTGTTGTTCGCCAGGCGAACGGCGTCGTCTTCGGTGGAGAAGGTGATGATCGGCGCTACCGGTCCGAAGATTTCTTCCTGCAGGATGCGGGCGTCGGCGGCGACGTTCTTCAGCACGGTGGGCTGGTAGAAGTAGCCGGGGCCATCCACGTGCGCACCACCGGTGACGGCGGTCGCGCCGCCTTCCACGGCTTCAGTGACCAGGGCGTGAACGCCGTCGCGGGCCTTGCCGTCGATCAACGGTCCCACCTTGGATTCTGCCTCGGTACCGCGGGCCGTGGTGAGGGAACCGATCTTGGCGGCGAACTTCTCCGCGAAGGAATCCGCGATGGATTCGTGCACGATGAAGCGGTTCGCTGCGGTGCAGGCCTCGCCCATGTTGCGCATCTTCGCGGCGATGGCGCCTTCAACGGCCTTGTCCAGGTCGGCGTCTTCGAAGACGACGAACGGGGCGTTTCCACCGAGTTCCATGGAGGTGCGCAGGACCTTGTCCGCGGCTTCGCGGATCAGTGCCTGGCCCACCGGGGTGGAGCCGGTGAAGGAGATCTTGCGGAGCCGGTCGTCCTTGATCAGCGGGCCCGTGACGGCACCGGCGGTGGAGGTCTGGATGACGTTCAGGACACCAGCGGGGAGGCCGGCTTCCTGCATGACCTGAGCGAACAGCAGGCTGGTCAGCGGGGTCAGGTTGGCGGGCTTGAGCACCATGGTGCAACCAGCGGCGACGGCGGGGGCTACCTTGCGGGTGGCCATGGCGAGCGGGAAGTTCCACGGGGTGATCAGCAGGCAGGGACCCACCGGCTTCTTCTGGACGAGGAGGCGGTTCTTGCCGTCCGGAGCTGCGGAGTAGCGGCCGGACACGCGGACGGCTTCCTCCGAGAACCAGCGCAGGAACTCGGCACCGTAGGTGACCTCACCGCGGGCTTCGGCGAGGGGCTTGCCCATTTCGAGGGTCATGAGCAGTGCGAAGTCTTCGGCGCGTTCGGTGACGAGCTCGAAGGCGCGGCGCAGAATTTCGCCACGTTCGCGCGGCGCGGTGCGGGCCCAGTCAGCCTGGGCGGCAGCGGCGGCGTCGAGGGCGGCGGCGCCGTCTTCAGCGCCAGCGTCGGAGATGCTGAGCAGGACCTTGCCCGTGGCAGGGTCCTCAACATCAAAGGTCTTTCCGGATCCGGCCGGGCGCCACTGACCGTTGATCAGCAGGCCGGTGGGGACGGAAGCCAGCAGTTCGCTTTCGCGTTCAACCGTGACAGTCATGGCGACTCCTTCGTCTTGGGTGCTTTGGAGAATTGCACCACTGGGGTTCGTTGCCGGAAGTGGCTTGAATTACTGCCACGGTACTGCCCCGCGAGAAGCAGTGTCTACGCCTTCACGCACTGCCAAGTGATCGCCAATTTGTGCACCTGCACAGCCTCCGTCAGCGTGCCGCCAGGACGGCGGAGTACAGCTCCCGCTTGCTGACACGGGCGTCGTCGGCCACTGCTGCCACGGCTTCCTTCAACCGGATGCCTTGCGAAATGAGTTCGTTCACCGCCGCCACATGGTCTTCCGGCTTGCCGGGTGCCTGTTCAGGCGCACCACCCACCACCACGGCAATCTCGCCGCGGACTTCATTGTTTTCAGCCCACTCCAAAAGTTCCCGCAGGGTACCGCGGATGACTTCCTCATAGGTCTTGGTCAGTTCGCGGCAGACCGCTACGCGGCGGTCGGCACCGAAGCGCTCATGCAGGGCACGCAGCATCACTTCGAGCCGATGTGGCGCCTCGAAGAACACCATGGTGCGGCGTTCGCCGGCTAGATCGGCGAGGCGTGAGTTCCGATCCCCCGATTTGCGCGGCAGGAACCCTTCAAAACAAAAACGGTCCGTCGGCAACCCGGAGAGAGCCAGGGCCGTCAAGACTGCGGACGGGCCGGGTACGGCGGTCACCGTCAGTCCGGCCGCCACTGCCCCCTCCACCAGGCGAAACCCCGGATCCGAGACCGCAGGCATTCCCGCATCGCTGACCATGAGGATGGTCTTGCCGGCGCGTACATAGTCCAGGAGTTCACCGGTCTTGGCTACTTCATTATGTTCGTGATAGCTGATGACGCGGCCGGAGACCTCAACACCAAGCGCCGTGACGAGCCGGTGCAACCGGCGGGTGTCTTCTGCAGCCACGATGTCGGATGTCGCCAGCAGTTCCACCAGACGCGAGGATGCGTCGCCCACGTTACCGATGGGGGTGGCCGCCAGCACGATCCTGCCGACTCCGGTGGTGGCGGCGGAATCGGGACTTCCTGCAGGAGTCGCCTCTTCCATGTCATCGCTGAAGGAGGTCTCGTCCTGGGTGTTGCGTTGTTCGTCCACCTGCCAAGCCTAATGCCGCGCGGGGTTCAACGCTGCAGCAAGGATCGGCAGGTAGCATGGGCGGGTGAACCCGTCGCCCGTTTCTGCCGCCGCTTCCGGCAATCCTCCGGCGTCTCCCGCACCTGCTGAGGCCGTAGACGCAGCGGATGCCAGCGCCCGGCAGACGGGCGTGGACCCGAAAAGCGGCATGGGGCCTCTTGCGCGACGGAACTCAGGCAATGAAGGTGCCTCCGGACTGCTGCCGGGCCGGGGTTTGGAACGCCACAGTTGGATCGCCCGGCCGGCCGAGGCCTTCACCGCCGAAGCGCTGAGGACCCGCCTGATCGGCGGGATCCAGAGCTGGCGCGACTACCCGGCATCGTTGCGCTTGTGGTTCTGGTTGATCCCCACCATCACGGCAATCCTGGGGGGAATTCTCCGGTTCTTCCGGCTCGAAGCTCCGCACAGCCTCGTGTTCGATGAAACGTATTACGTCAAGGACGCCTACTCCTATCTGGTGAGCGGCTACGAACGCAGCTGGCCCGCCAAGGCCAACGACTCCTTCAATGCCGGCAACCCGGATGTCCTCCTCAACACTCCGGAGTATGTAGTCCACCCTCCCGTGGGCAAGTGGATGATCGCGTTCGGGATGTGGCTGTTTGGCGGGGACAATCCCTTCGGCTGGCGCTTCGGTGCTGCGTTGGCGGGCACGCTCACCGTCTTCCTGGTGTCCCTCATTGCCCTGAAACTGTTCCGCTCGCATACGCTCGGTGTCGTGGCGGGCGTGCTGCTCGCCATCGACGGGCACCATCTGGTGTTGTCGAGGACGTCCTTGTTGGACGTCTTCCTTGCGTTGTGGATCCTCGCCGCTTTCGGCGCCCTGTTGTTGGACCGCGACGACGGCCGCCGTCGTCTTGCTTCCAGGCTCGCCGCTCAAGCGGCTGCTTCCCCGGGAGGCCGCCCCTCACCCACCCAACTGGTGGCCGGACCGTGGCTTGGAATGCGATGGTGGCGACTCGTGGCAGGCCTCTGCCTTGGCCTGGCTGTAGGCACCAAGTGGTCAGCGTTGTTCTTCGTGGCCGCCTTCGGCCTCATGACGGTCCTGTGGGACATCAGCGCGCGCCGGGTAGCCGGCATCCGTAGTTGGTTCAGCGCGGCCATCATCAAGGACGGCTTGCCCGCCTTCGTGACCATCATTCCGGTTGCGGCTGTTACGTACGTCGCCACCTGGACAGGCTGGTTCCTCTCAAAGGACGCTTACTACCGTCAATGGGCGGCCACCAACCCAGCGCCGGGCTGGGACTGGCTGCCCAACTCGGTACGGTCCCTGGCGCATTACCACCTTGAGGCGTACAAGTTCCATCAGGGCCTCAGCTCGGACCACCCCTACGAATCCAGCCCGTGGACCTGGCTGCTCATGGGCCGTCCCACGTCGTTCTATTACCAGTCCCCCAAAGAGGGCGCCGCCGGCTGTGTCGTAGAGACCTGTTCCTCGGCCATCCTTCCCGTGGGAAATCCAGTGGTGTGGTGGGGCGGGACCATCGCTTTGGTCATCCTGCTGTTCTGGTGGGCAGGCCGCAGGGACTGGCGCGCCGGTGCGATTCTGGCCGGAGTAGCCGCGGGTTATCTTCCTTGGTTCATGTACCCGGAACGCACCATGTTTATCTTTTACGCGGTGTCCTTCGAGCCGTTCCTGGTGCTTGGCCTGACCTACGTGTTGGGGTTGGTGCTCGGCCGCAGCAGCGATCCACCGTGGCGGAGGCGGTCCGGTCTCTACGTCGTGGGCCTTGTCCTGGTGCTGGCCGTCCTGGCAACGGCCTTCTTCTATCCGGTGCTGACGGCTGAAGTGATCAGCTACCAGGAGTGGCGGATGAGAATGTGGATGCCATCGTGGATCTAGGAACAAAAGAGCCGTACAGGAAGTGAGCGAGTTGTGAGGGAAGCAAGCACGGAGCTTCTGGTCGAGGCCGACCCGAACACCAACGTGACGGACCTCCTCCTGGAACGCTGCGCCAAGGATCCGTTCGGCATCCTCTATGCCCACAAGACGGCCAACGGTTGGCTTAACGTTTCCGCAGCCAGGTTCCTTGCCGACGTCACCGCCTTGGCCAAGGGCCTGATCGCCGGCGGCCTCAACCCCGGCGATCCGGTGGCGGTACTCTCCCGTTCAAGCTTCGAATGGACGCTGGTCGATTTCGCCATCTGGATGGCCGGCGGTGTCACCGTACCCATCTATGAGACGTCGTCCGCGAGCCAGATTGAGTGGATCCTGGCCGATTCCGGAGCCAGGCGCATCTTCGTGGAGGACGCTGCGAAGGCCGGTCTGGTCCATACCTTGGTGGACCAGTCCACGGAACTTGGCGACGACCCCGTGACCATTGTCCGGATGGAACACGATGGCGACGCCCCCAACCTGACCAGCGTCTCCGCCGTCGGAATCGGCATTATGGACGCCGAACTGGAGCGGCAACGCAGCGCTGCGAACCTGGCTGACGTCGCCTCGATCGTCTACACGTCTGGAACCACTGGCAAGCCCAAGGGCTGCGAAATCACCCATGGCAACTTTGTCCTCGTAGCCCGCAACGTTATCCCGTTCCTCCCCGAACTGCTCATGCAGCAGGGCGCACGCACGCTGATGTTCCTGCCACTGGCCCATGTCCTTGCCAGGGCGGTCCAGGTTGTTTGCCTCACCGCAGGCATCACACTCGGTCACAGTGCGGGCGCCAGCGGACTGATGGCGGACCTGGGCTCGTTCAAGCCCACGTTCCTTCTGGCGGTCCCCCGCATCTTCGAGAAGGTCTACGCAGGAGCCGACCACAAAGCGGCCATGAGCGGGAAGTCCGCGCTCTTCTCGGCGGCCTCCGCAACCGCTGTGGAATATTCGACGGCGGTGGATCTCGCCGCGCGTGGCCAAGGGACCGGTCCGGGTTGGTTGTTGGGACTCAAGCACACCGCGTTCAACAAGCTCCTGTATCCCAAGGTGCGGGAGGTGTTCGGCGGTAATGTGGGCTACACGGTTTCCGGGGCCAGCCCCCTCAGCCTGCGGGACAACCACTTCTTCCACGGCGCCGGTGTCCCCGTGCTGGAGGGCTATGGCCTGACGGAAACCACGGCGCCCTGCACCGTCAATACGCCCAGCATGTCCCGCATCGGCACTGTTGGCATTCCCCTCCCCGGAACCACCATCCGGGTTGCTCAGGATGGCGAGGTCCTGGTCAAGGGCATCGGCGTCTTCAAGGGATATCACCACAATGACGCAGCTAATGAGGCCGCCTTCGTGGACGGGTTCTTCCGCACCGGCGACCTGGGCGAACTCGACGCCGACGGCTTCCTGACCATCACAGGCCGGAAGAAGGACCTCTTGGTGACAGCCGGGGGCAAGAATGTGGCTCCTGGTCCGTTGGAAGAGAAGCTGCGCGAACACCCCTTGGTGGGTCAGGCAGTAGTGGTGGGCGATGGCCGCCCCTTCGTCGCGGCACTGGTGAGCCTCGATCCCGACGGCTTGGCCGATTGGTGCGAGCAGAACAAGTACGGCGACCTGACCCTCAAGGAAGCCGCTGGCGACGACCGGGTGAGGGCGGCCGTCCAGTCGGCCGTGGATGAGGCCAACAAGCTCGTCTCCGCAGCTGAGTCGATCAAGAAGTTTGCCTTCATCACGGCGGAGCTCAGCGTCGAATCCGGACACCTGACGCCGTCGCTCAAGCTCAAGCGGGCAGCTGTGGTTGGCGATTTCTCTTCAGTTGTGGAAAAACTTTTCGAGAAGTAGTCCCTCCACCTAGGCTGCCTCTAATCACCACCTAGTGCTACCTATCCAGCACCTAATTCGGCCATAATCACCACCTAGATAGGCCGGTCCCTGCCTAGGTGCCGTTGTTGTCCACGTAGCGTTTTCCTCACGAACCACACGTTCAAAGGGGAACTCATGGCAACACCATCAGGCATACCGACACCGGCGCTCTACTACTCGCGTGTCCGGGCTGCCTTGATACCGCGAATTGCGGGTTTCACGATGGTTGCGCTGGGCCCGGTGCTGTTCGTGCTGATCGTCCTGAACAACACACCGGAAGTGCTCTTCGCACCGCTGGTCACCACCGCAGCTGGTTCATTCATCGCCTTCATGACTGTCACCGTCAAGGTCGACTCGCAGAACGTCGTGATCGCCTTCTGCGACATCTTCAAACGGACATTGCCCAGGGATGAAATCGCGACGTTGACCACGGACAACGCGGCCGGTCCCAGTGGGTACGGATTCCGATACATGGGGCCCGGCATGGTCGGGTACCTCGTCGGCGGTCCCGAGATCAATATCGAGATGAAAAGCGGTAAGACCGTCATCGCCAGCACGGACCGCCCTGAACAGCTCATTCGTGTTCTGACCGAAGCAAACCACTAAAAGAGGAGAACCAATTGTCGAAACGAACCTGGCCCCTGTCAGTAGGAGCTGTGGCACTGACCGCGGCCATCGCCTTGGGCTCAAGCGGAGTCGCCTCGGCAGCACCCCCGCAAACCCACGCCGTCACGCGGCATGTAGTAAAGGATGCCACGTCCGAAGGCAAAGGGCTTTTCAAGGCAATCTACTTTGGCGTCGGACCACAGGTAGCTGAAGTCCGGGAAAAGCTGAACGATGGTTCCTACGAAGAATTCGCGCAGTCCGCAGCCAACCAAGAGGGACAAGTCCAGGCAGCAGACGCGGTGGTGTCTGCCATCGAAGCCAAGAGTCCTCAATTCTTCGCCACCCTCCACGCAGCCCTCACCAGTGGCGATGTGCTGCGGGTTGATGCGAAATTCAAGCAAGTTCAGAAGATCATGACGGACCTCCTGAAGTCTGAACCGCAGCAGGTTACGGCACTGGCAAAGTCAGACACCGCAAACCCCTTGGCGGCCGTCCCTGTCTTCATTTGGGCCGCAGCAGTATGGGATGTCGCCGCGGCCGTCAACTACGCAGTGGGCGTCAACGTCTCTGTTGCCGCTGCCGCCGTCGTGGTGGTGTACGCCAAAGTGGCCTTCTGGCCCTCCGCGGGCACCGCGGGTTCACAACTGGAGAGCGAGAACAGCATCTCCCAGTTCACAGCGGCCCTGTCGCAGGATTGATCCCGGCCCCATACATGACCTCCGTACACACCGTTGAGGGTGTCCCCGCTGCTGGATGGACACCCTCAAAGGGACCGCAAGTAAGCCCCCTTCATGTGCTGGCCCCCGTAGTTGGCCTCCTGGTCCTTGGGACGTACTCCATTTTGTCGTCAATTCCTTCAACGATCCTGACGCTGCCCTACTTTGACCAAGTGAAACCAAACGCCGTGTCAGCCATGCCTCAAGGGTGGGCCTTCTTTTCCAAGTCGCCCCGCGATCCTTCCGTTGCTCCGTACCGCGAAGATGCCAACGGCTCCTTTACGTCGCTGAGCAAACTTCCAACTACCCGGGTGGAGAACCTCTTTGGTGTCAGCCGGGAAGGCCGCGCCCAAGGCGTTGAGGTCGCCTTGGTATCCGGTGGGTCCGGGGCCGGGAATTGGATGGATTGCTCCAGCCCGGTCCTACAGGAATGCGCGGAACTCGTGCATGACACACCCTCGTCTGTCGTTACCAATACCGTTACCTCCCCCACGCTTTGCGGTGATGTCGTACTCGTGCAGACCACCCCCGTGCCCTGGTCATTCAGGCACCAAACGCCAATGAGGGAAAAGGCAGACAAGGTCATCAAGCTGCGTGTGGACTGCAATGGCCAATAAGCTCTCAACCATCGTGGAGATTCCGCGAATCACGCTGTCTGTGGTCTGGTCGCCCTTCATGGGCATGATGCGGAGCGTTCTGGCTGTAGGCACCCTGCTGACGTTGATTTTCACGAGCAACGACGCACTATTCCGGCCAGTTCTTGGCGTAGGCAACTATCCACTCTGCCGCGGAGTTGAATCGTTCGGCCTGTTCTGTGTCATTCCGCATGAGCAGCTCGGCCTCGCCAAGGCACTCGGCGTGGTCATCCTGTTGCTGGTGATTTCCGGGGTCTTGCCCCAGCTCACGGGGGTCCTGCATGCGTGGGTGGCCTTCAGCGTGGCAACGGGTATCTCAATCCCGGACGGCGGGGACCAGATTACGTCAAACCTGGCACTGCTGTTGGTTCCGATCTGCTTCACGGATCCACGACTGAACCACTGGTCGCGGGCCAGGGCGGGATCCTGGTGCCTGCAACACCGGGCCGGCATTGCTGTTGTTTCCCTGGCCGCCCTGAAAATCCAAGTCTCGGTGTTGTACTTCTACTCCATGACCGGAAAGATGTTTCAGACCGAGTGGGCCGAGGGCTCGGCCCTCTACTACATCGGCTCGGGTTTCTTCGGCCCTTCCGGAGCCCTCAAGGATGCCTTTGCCCTGCTGACGGATAACCCGGTGATATCCCTCGCCATGTCGTGGGGTGCACTCCTGATCGAGCTGCTCCTGGCAGTGACGTTGCTGACGCCTGTCAGGTACCGGCTGCTCTGGTTTGCCCTTGGCGTTTCGCTCCACACGGGCATCGCGCTGTTCCTGGGGATCTGGAGCTTTCAAGTCGCCATGCTGGCGGCCTTGTCCTTGCTCACTATCCCGGCCAAGTCCCCCGTCTACTCTGCAGGATTCGGCCTTCGCCACTTCAGGATCAAAATGGCCTTCGCGATGGCTCAGTAACCCCGGAACGGACACAGGCCGAGATACGCGGCTTCGTGTCCTTTCGGCCGTGTCCTAACGGCGGGATTCGGTCGCCTCTTGGCGGATGTCAGCCGCTTCGGGCTCCTCGTCGGCTTGCTTCGCGGACGTTTCAGCCTGCTCGGGCTCCTGCTGGGACGCCAGCCCCCGGCGCTTCCGCGTGGGCCAGGTGAGGATGAACGTCACAGTCGCTGCGAGGAACACCAGGGCGCCGATCACGATGCCCGCATCAACCCAGAATTGCCCCGGGAAGAGTCGGATGAGAGTGTCCTCCAGTGAGAACGTCCAGGTGCCGTTGGCGAAGAAGATCCGGTGGAACTCGGTGAAGAACTGCTGCCAGCTCAGTACTGCCAGGACGGCGAGGCCAATGATGATCAACAGCGTCACGATGGAGCCGGCAAAAAGACCGCGACGTACTCCGCCGTTGCTCCGCTTACGCAGGTACATGATGGCGATGATGCTGAGGATGATGAGCAGCAGCCCGGCGCCGAATGACGACAGAATGACGAGCTTGACGTCGGCCATGTGCGAGACTTCGCTGTCTTTGAACAGCTTGGCCCCGTCCTGATTGACCAAGCCGCCCAGGTATCGGGGACCTGCCCAGTTGCTCAGGTAGTCCACAGCGTAGGAACCGTAGGTCATGCGGTCATCGGTATTGAAACCGTAACCGTCGCCGGGGAAACCCGGACGGTTGTATTCCACCCAAAGGAACAGCGGACTGGTCACCGCACGAACGGCCAGCACCAAGAGGATCACCGGGTAGAAAACGGCCAACATTACCTGGAAGATCCGGGGACCGATCGGTTTTACCTTGGCTGCTTGCTCGCGTTCTGCATTGCGGCGGGCTACTTCGTCTTCGGGCGGACGGACCTGAAGCGCCGACGTCGGCAGGGGTTCCGAATAGTGTGAGGGCTGCTTGTCTGCCGAAGCGCCTGCGAGTGTGTCAGCGAACAGTGGCGGCTCGGCCTCGACGTCGGCTGCTTCGGCGGCCTTCCGGTCGGCGCGGCTTTCCGGCTGGCCCGTGGCAGGCGTAGCGCTAGTGGCAGGCGTAGCCGCAGAAGTACCGCTGGACGTCTTAGGCTTCATCCAGTCGAAGGCCGGTTCGTTGGGGTCCTCGTGGAGATCCGTGTCCGGTTCTTGTGGTTTTGGGCTCTTGTCGCTCACAGCGGGTTCACTTCCGTAGGCATCCACCGGCGATTGCTTGCTGCCGGCTCTCTTGTCTGCATTCGAGCCTACCGCCCGGCTTTACGCAGACACGCGGTGCCACCCCGGCTGCGACCAGATCGAAACGCAACTGTAAGCTCTAGGCCGCGATGCTGCGGTATCCGGCGTCGTTGGCATCCAGGTCCCCAGTGACTCCGGCGCGGGCCGCCCTGCCACCGAGAATCAATGTATAGGCCCAGTAAGCGGCCAACACCAAAGCACCTATCGTGATCTTGGCCCACACGGGTAGCTGGCTGGGTGTCACGAAGCCTTCCACAATCCCCGAGATGAGCAGGACCAGCACCAGCCCCAAGGCAACCGTGATCAGGGAACGCCCTTCATCAGCCACCGCCTGCAGCCGGGTTCGCGGACCAGGCCGAACCATGGCCCAAAAAATCTTCAGCCCCGCCGCGCAGGCAATAAACACGGCGGTGAGCTCCATCAGGCCGTGAGGGAGGATGTAGCTGAAGAAAACATCCATCTTCCCTGTGGCAAGGAACAGACCTGCTGCCAGCCCCAAGCTCTGCGCGTTCATGAAGAGGATGAACGGTACCCAGAATCCGGTGATGCCGAACGCCACGGCTTGGGCAGAAATCCAGGCGTTGTTGGTCCATACGGCACCAGCGAACGAGGCCGCAGGATTCTCCGAGTAGTAGTCAATGAAGTCTTCCTCCACGTACTGCTGCACTTTGGCTTCGCTGGCCACCGCCCGTAGCGCCTCCGGTGAGGTACCGATCCACAGGGCATACGCTCCAGCCACCACGACGAAAGCCAGCCCACACCACAGGGTTAGCCATCGGATGCGATAAAAAGCGGCTGGCAGGGAAATGACGAAGAACCGCGCCAAATCCTCCATGAAGTTCGAACGTGCCCCGGTGAACCTGGTCCGGGCCTGGGCCAACGCCGCGGACAGGGAGGCCGACATCCCACTTTCCGGAGCCACCGAACGGATCAAGGACAAATGACCGGACACCGCTTGGTACAGGCGCAGCAGTTCGTCCGCCTCGGCTCCCGTGAGTCGGCGCTTGTGCGCCAGGAAGTGCAGCCGCGACCATTTGTCCCCATGTACGGCCGAGAAGGCATCGATGTCCACGCCACCACCCTAGCGCTTGTCTCCACCCGCGGGGCCTGAACCGCCGCTAGACTCGTTGGTGCGGGCCCGCCGAACGCCCGCGGAGTTTGCGAAGCATGGGGGCTGGCATGAGTTCGATCATCACAGGCGAGGCAGTGGTCCTTGAGCTGCGCCCCGCGTCTTTTGCGGCCCGGGCACTGGGGCTCATCCTCGACGTCATCTCCCAGGTTCTCCTCGCCGTCCTCCTCATCATCCTGATCAGCGCCGCCTCCCGCGACCTTGACGATTCCGCCATCCAGGCCCTCGTCCTCAGCAGCATCGTTTTCTCCGTCGTCATCGTTCCCGTCACCGTCGAGACACTCACCCGCGGACGGTCCCTGGGCAAGCTCGCCACAGGATTGCGCATTGTGCGCGACGACGGCGGTTCCATCCGCTTCCGGCATGCCGTCATCCGCGGACTCATCGGTTTCTTGGAGATCTACATGACCTTCGGCGGCCTGGCGATCGGCGTAGCGCTGTTCAACGACAAGTCCAAACGCCTCGGCGACATCGTTGCCGGCACCTATTCACTCCGCCAACGCGTACCGTCAAAGCCCCGCATCATGCCGGTGGCACCCCACTATCTGCAATCATGGGTGGCTATGGCAGACATCGGCAGGGTCCCGGACGCCACCGCCCGCCGGGCAGGAACCTTCGTGCAGCAGGCCTATCTCATGGCGCCGGCGTCGCGCGTCAACATGGCTGCTTCCCTGGCATCGGAACTCGCCCGGTACGTGGCCCCTCCCCCGCCGGCGTGGACCATCCCCGAGGACTACATCGGTGCCGTCCTCGGGGAACGACGCAACCGCGAACTCGCCCGCCTGCGGCAGGCGGAGCAGAGGAACGCGACCGTCGGCGAACGGTTGCGGAAGTTGCCGTTTACCTAGGCCTGAACCTCGCACCAACCTCTCCGTTCTACGTCCAATGAGACGGCCTCGCTATACGCGGGGGCAGGAGTGTGTTGGGGTCGCCTTCGGCGGAGTTGACTTGGGAATTGGTCAAATAGAGGGCCCTTGAAAGGTCCGCACCGTGGAGTTGTGCTCCTCGGAGGTCGGCGCCCAGGAGGTCCGCCGCGGTAAGGTCGCTGCCCCTCAGCCGCGCTCCGATCAAGTAGGCACCGCGGAGGTCGACTCCGCACAGTCGGCGGTTCGCAAGGTCGGCACCCATGAGGTCGGCGCCACTCAATTCGCCGTCCCGGGGGCCGCCGTCGGGAGTCTGCTGGTCCTCGGCTCCATAGGAGGCTCGCAGTTCTTCGCTGACCTCCATCAGGAGGTGCCGGACCTCGCTGTGCAAGGTTTCGACGTCGGCACCCAGAATTGCGGAGGCGTCACCTTGGGCGGTGGCTGCTATGTGATCGGACAGGTGCCCCGCGGCCACTGCGAGATCAGGATCGAAGGTGCGTTGCTGGGCTTCGACCAAATACCAGAGCATCTCGTGGAGTTGCCTCACCACCTTGAACACGGCGAACATCGAGGACTTGGTCGAGGGGTCCTGAGTCCAGCTGGTTCCTTCGAAGGTGTGTTGGGACACCACTTGGCCCGCGCCGAAGCAGTCAAAGTCCGTGCAGCCTCGAAAACCACGGGGCCTCAGGCTTTGGTGGATGGCGCAGGAAAAGTCCTCGGCCATGTTCGGGCAGGGCGTGGCTGCCGGTTTGTCGATCGCGAAGTCAACCGAGCGGGCGAATCCGAGGGCGGTGGAGCAAAGGGCAAAACAGTTGCCGCAGTCCGGGCGAAGGGTGGGTGAAATGGTCATGCGTGCTCCAGGTGATGAAAGAGGGTCCGGTGGAAGGAACCGGGGAACCCGTCAGCGGGTTCCCCATCGGGACACCCGGAATCACCAAAGATGGCAGCACAAAATGGAGGGCCAACGCAGGGTCAGCACACAGGGTTTGGGTCAAAGCGCGCAGGAAATAATCACTGCAACGATCTTAACAGCAGGACTACCGCTGGGCGTAGCTCGCCCAGGGGATGTTCCAATCCCCGAAGCCCTCCAAAGGTTCTACGGGAGGGGCGCCTGTGTTCAGGATCTGGACAACGTCGCCGGTTTTCATGTTGTTGAAGAACCAGGCGGCGTCCTTCGGCAGCAGGCCTACGCAGCCGTGGGAAACGTTGGCCACGCCAATGGAACTCCAGGCAGCTTCAAGGGCCTGATGCACGTACACGCCGGACCACGTCAAACGGTTGGCGTACTCAACCACCAGGGGCGGGTAATATCCTTTGTCGCCAGGCTTGAGCCCAATGGTCCCGGCGTTGAAGTTGGAATGCCGTTCCTGCTCCATGATCACTGCGTAGCCCGTCGGCGAAAGCCAGTCTTCGCCGCCGAGTGACACAGGCGCAGTGTGCACCAGTTGGCCATCGGAGTACACGTTCATGGTCTTGGTGTTGTCGTCCACCACAGCCACGCGCTGGGGACCGGTGGTGAAGGTGGAGACCACGTCCGCGTTGCCGATCATGTTGTTGCCAAAGTTGACGCCGAGGAGCTTCATGTCGACGGTGACGGTGGTTCCGGAAGCCCAGAACGCCTCAGGGCGGATCCGGACCTTCTTGTCCGAGTACCAGTGCCAGGCCACCGGCTGGCCGGAAGACACGGTAATGGCGACGCGCTTCTCCATGGCGGCCTTGTCCACTACCGGCTCACTGAAGTTGATCTCGATCGGTTGGCCGGAGCCTGCTGTGGTGCCGTTGCGCGGGTAAATGGAAGCGTCGGCCTCGTAGGCGGCAGAAACTGTAGTGAAGGTCTGGGTCTTCTTGGTTTCCTTCCCCGCGGTATCCACCACGGTGAAGGAGTAGTTGTACTGGGTCTTGAACTTCAGGACTTCCAGCGTGGTCCACGTGCTGCCATCAGGGCTGGTCTTGCCTTGAACGGGCGTGCCTCCGCCAACGGGAGTCAGCACGACGTCCTTGACTTTGCCGTTGACCGCTTTGATTTGAGGACCCACCACCGGGTTCCATTCCACTGCACCGTCCAGGGGGGTGATGCCCAGCTCCACGGGCTTCGCCTCCACGGTGGGAGCCGGTGACGGGTTTTCCGTTGCACCCTGTGTGGAGCCGGCGAGGAGTCCCGGCACCGTGGCCACTCCGATTCCGCCCACGGCAATGGCGGCACAGATCCCTATGATGGCAAGGATCTTGCCCGTTTTCCGTTTGGCGACTTCCGTCATGGTTCCCGTCTTCCTGTCCCCCGGCAAGCAATACTGAACACCCAATTCTAGCCGAAAGGCCGGCCACGCTTCTCGCGCGTCCGGCCTTTCGCCATCGTTTTGGGTTTCGCGGGGCTGCTAGTAGCGGTAGTGCTCCGGCTTGTAGGGGCCTGCCACATCCAGGTCCAGATAGTCGGCCTGGTCCTTGCTCAGTTCCGTCAGCTCGACGCCGAGGGCGTCCAGGTGCAGGCGAGCCACTTTCTCGTCCAATATCTTGGGAAGAACGTAGACCTGTTTCTGGTACTCGCGCTCACCTGCCGGCTGGTCCTTCTTGGTCCAGAGCTCGATCTGAGCGATGGTCTGGTTGGCGAACGAGTTGCTCATCACAAACGACGGGTGTCCCGTGGCATTGCCAAGGTTCAGCAAACGGCCTTCGGACAGCACGATGATGGACCGCTCGGAATCCGTGCCGGCGTCAAAGACCCATTCGTGGACCTGCGGCTTGATTTCCACCTTCTGGACGCCGGGGATCTTCGCGAGCCCTGCGATGTCGATCTCGTTGTCGAAGTGCCCGATGTTGCCCACAATCGCCTTGTTTTTCATCCCGAGCATGTGCTCGGCCATGATGACGTCCTTATTGCCCGTGGTGGTGATGAAGATGTCACCTTGCGCCAGCACTGATTCGAGCTTCGCCACCTGGTAACCGTCCATCGCGGCCTGCAGGGCACAGATGGGGTCGATCTCGGTGACGATCACTCGGGAGCCCTGGCCCCGCAACGCCTCTGCGGCGCCCTTGCCAACGTCGCCATAACCACAGACGACGGCGACCTTGCCGCCCATGAGGACGTCGGTGGCCCTGTTGATGCCGTCCGGCAGGGAATGGCGGATGCCGTACTTGTTGTCGAACTTGCTCTTGGTAACGGAGTCGTTGACATTGATGGCCGGGAACAGCAGCTTGCCTTGCTCAGCGAGCTGGTACAGGCGGTGGACACCCGTGGTGGTTTCCTCCGTGACGCCCTCAATGCGGGCAGCCAGTCGCGTCCACTTCTGCGGATCTGCGGCGAGGGTCCTGCGGAGGAGGTCCAGGATAAGGACGTACTCCTCGGGATCTTCCTCAGTGGCGGCCGGAACGGCACCAGCGGCTTCGAACTCGACGCCCTTGTGCAGCAGCAGCGTGGCGTCTCCGCCGTCGTCGAGAATCATGTTGGGACCCAACTCCGGGTTGGCGTCGGCGCCGGGCCAGGTGAGGATCTGCTCCGCAGTCCACCAATATTCCTCCAGGGTTTCGCCCTTCCAGGCGAAGACCGGCACACCCTGCGGGTCTTCCGGCGTGCCCTTCCCGACGACGACGGCGGCAGCGGCTTCGTCCTGGGTGGAGAAGATGTTGCAGGATGCCCAGCGAACCTCCGCGCCCAGCGCGGTGAGGGTTTCGATGAGGACGGCTGTTTGCACGGTCATGTGGAGCGAACCGGCGATCCGCGCGCCCTTCAACGGCTGCGAGGCGCCGAACTCTGCCCGGAGCGACATGAGGCCCGGCATTTCGTGTTCGGCGAGACGGATCTGGTGGCGGCCTGCCTCCGCAAGGGTGATGTCGGCCACTTTGAAGTCAAAAGTCATGGAAATCCTTAGGAGTACCGTGCGAGTTTGGGAAACAGAAGTGTTTAGGCCTTGGAATCGTGCTGGCCGGAGGTGGCGGCATTGGCCGCCGCCAGCAGTTCCGGAGGCAGGAGCAGCGGAATGCCGTCCTCGATCGTGTAGCGGAGCTTTTCACCGTCCGCAGTGGCAGCGGTGGAGACCAGCTCCTCGCCCTCCTGGACCAGCGGTGAACCCGTCACGGGGCAGCGCAGGATGGACAACAGTTCAGGACTGACCTTTGGCATGAATGATGCTCCCTGGGTGGCGCCGGCGTGGCGCCGCTGGCGGATTTATCTGCAGATTCCAGCCTACCGCGCACCATCATCCCGTTTGGATCACCGCGACGATTTGCGTCCCGCTGCCGAACGCAGCCTCCCGGACGGGCTGGCTACGACGGTTCGCGGAGGATTCGCAAGTGGCCGCGGCGGGTTCCCTCGACGCCGGCGGGCGGCTCCATCTGAGCATGGCTGTGCCGGGCAGGTGTCTCCGGCGCAGCGGAGGCTGCCTCACGGACGGCATTGGCAAGTGCCAGCAGGTCATCCGGCCCGGGCTCGGGCGGAGTAGTGGGCATCGCCAGGCGAAGGACTTCCCAGCCCCGCGGAACCGTCAGGCTTTCCGCATGTTGCGAACAAAGGTCGTAGGCATGGGGTTCCGCATACGTGGCGAGCGGACCGAGGACTGCGGTTGACTCTGCGTACACGTACGTCAAAGTGGCCACCGCAGACTGGCGGCAGGCTGACCTTGAACACTGACGAATAGCACCCACAACATCCCAGATTAGCGCCACTTGGCACCTACTTCGTGCATTGGGCGTCCGTGGCCCACCAACAACATGCGGCGTCAACGGCTGCAGCAACATCCGCGGCGCGGTACCGGCAGAGATGTCGCGCTGGCGGTTCCTCGCGACTAAAGTCGATATATGCAGTCACAGCCACATGTTCCCGGGTTCACCATCCGGTGGACTGACGCCGATGGCGATCAGGTGGAGCAACATGCCGATTCGAGCGTGCGGGGCTTTCGTCGGCGCCGGCGCAATCGGCACGGACGCGGACTGCGCGGAGAACTGATGCTCCCTAATCTTCCCGGCTTCCGGACACGCTCAGAGCGCTTCGACGACATGGTGCTGGACTCTGCGGAGCGGCTCCAGGACATGTGGGGCAAGCAGTTGGATGGCGTCCTCTTTGCCGTGGATGAAATTCCGCCCAACTTGGAGCAACTCGTCGCTGCCGGGAACGCCGCCCCCATGGGCTCTTACACACCAGGCGGCCGTGGCGAGGCCCCCATGATCACGGTTTATCGTCGGGTGGTGGAACAAGGGTCCGCGACTCGCGAGGAACTGCAGGATCTTGTCCACGACGTCGTGGTGGAGTACACCGCCGAAATGCTCGGCGTACCGCCGGAGACCCTGGACCCGGTGTACCGCCGTCGATATCAATAACGACGGCGGCAACCCACTCGGGCGGTCCGCCCCAGTGGATTAGTAGCCCACCGACACCGGAACTTTCTCGAGGCCTGCGGCCGCGTCCTGGATTGCCACGACCGAGACATCGGCCCGGCCCTCCTTGCCGAGGACAAGCGCGCCATACACCGGATCACCAGATGCGGACACCACGTAGCCCGCTATGAGCGCGTCCCCGGATTTTGCCGGAAGTTCAATCATGGATGTGGTCCCTCCGGACATATCGACGTCCACGGCTTTGCCGACTTTCCCATCAGCCGTCACAGGAGCGTAGGTGACCGTGCCGCGGCCTTCGGGTACGCCGAAGCTCAGGAACCTTAGGCCGTCCCGGGGAACCGCCACGAGGTGTTGGCTGCCGAGGCGGGCCGAGGCCGGTGACCAGGCAAAGTCGGTTGCCTCCTCAGCCTTGGCTCCACGGGTTACGCGGGTTGATGCCACGAACGACACGTCGGATGTGGCCTTGACCGTATAGCTGCCTGCCGGAATGCCATCGAGGTTCATGGTGGCCACCGTTCCGCCCTTGACTGTCACCACTCCCCCGTTGGGAATTTTGCGTTCACCATTGGAGCCGTAAAGACTGACCTGCACCACAGCATCGGTGGATCCAGGGACGGCGATTTGGAGGGCTGGTACAGCGTCCGAGAAGCCGGACTTGCCGGCAAGTGCCTTGGTGGCCGCCGGGTCCTGGATATCGACGCCGGACATCACCTGCTGGTTGGACGGCCCGGCACCGGGTGACAAGTACTCAACGCCGCCGGGAGCGAGGCCGCGCAGCACGCTCTGTTGGATGGTTCCGGCCACCGGGCCGCCGGTGCTGCGCACGTGGACGGCCAGTTGTGTCTCACCGGGGGCAAGCCCTGCCAGGTTCACGGATCGGGTGGTTCCAGGAGCCACCAACAGGCCGCGTGCACCGGGCGCCTGAATCTGGCCCTGGCTGCCAAAGAGCTCAAGGTTGACTGTGGCTGGAGTTTCGGAGGCGTTACTCAGGTTCAGCACGGCGGTACGGCCAACTGATGTGTTTGCTCCCACCAGCCATGCGTCATTTCCCGATGGCTGGCACTGGGCAGAGGCCAGTCCGCGGAGGTCGCCGTCGGTGGCGGAGTAACTGAGGTTGGCCGCCAGGGACGCCTGTTCGTTCCCCACAGGATCGGACGTCACCACTGTTGGCGACGTCACCGGACTCACGGAGGCCACTCCGGCGGCCAGCACGGGTGGTCCTGCCGTTGGGGTGGGGGTGCCGGTGGGAGCCTTCGCTATTTCTTCCACCGCATCGCCGCCCAGCGAGGTCACCTTGCTTCCGGGAACTGTACCCGCCGGGTTGCTCAGCACCACGGCGTTGAGGGCGCTGGCTGCAGTTGTGGACACAGGGCTGAAGTCGGCATCAGTTCCCACAACGGTCCCGTTCACCAGCCTCGCCGGTTCCGGGCAAACACCCAAGGCACGGCCCGCTGGGACGTCCGCTTGCCGTAGGTCCATGGTTATTCCGCCGGAGGGCTCGGGCACCATCGACGCAGCGGCAACAGCGCCTCCACCTGCCGCCAGGATTGCCACGGCGGAGAGGACCCCCGTGATAACGCCCCTGTTGGAGCTCCGGGAGCCTTTGCTGGCGCTGCGGGACGTTTTCGCGTCGAGCGGCTGCTTCTGGTCCTCAGACACTGCTGTACTCCTTACGGAGGGAGACTTCGTCCCTCGACATGCCGGTGCGCGTGCGGCGTGCGGGCATCGGAACGGCCAACAGGACCGTCAATCCGATCACCACGGCCTGCAGGATCCCGACCCACAGGGCCCAGGGGTTGGTGTAGCGGATCTCCAGGTCGCCTCCACTGGCTGGGAGTTCGAAGGCCTGCGACCATCCGGAAGTGGTGGCTTTCAGCTGGCGGCCATCCACCCACGCGGCCCACCCTGGATCGGACCGCTCGGCCAGGACCACCTTGCGGCCATCGTCGCCTGCGGGCACGGCAGCGTCCACGGAGACCTCCTCGGAGGGCAGCGAACCCACCATCGCGCCTTGGGAGTCCACAATCCGCACACGGTGCGTCGTATCCGCGGCAGTTGCCGCAGGCTGGTTCCTCGGCGTGACGCGCCACAGCCATCCGGCGTCGGTCTGGCCGACAGCAACGAGCCCCGGGACGGCGTCGATCCTGCTGGCAGTCAGCTGGGCTGCGCTATCCGCGGCCTTGAGGACCACGAAGCCGGCACCCAGCTGTTCCAGGTCGGCACGGGGGTCAACCCCTGTGCTTGCCACGATGGTGGCCACGGCCCTGCGGAGGGACGCGGTGGCAGCGTCATCGTCGGCGATTTCCTCGCGCCCAGGGGCACCGATGATGGTCCTGGCGGAGGCGATGGTGGACAGGCTGTCCAAAGTAGTACCGGCGCCCCGCATCAGGGACGACGTGAAGGCCCCCTGCTCGCCACTGGTGATGACCAGCGTCCGCGTGCGCTCGGGGCCCTGTCCGCGGTCGACGGCGGTGGCTGGCAGGGTGCCGTAATCCACCGGCCAGACCTGGCGTTCGGAGCCCAGGCTCGACGCCGGCTCGGTAGCCCTTGGCGCTGTGGTCGCCCCCGGCGCCGGTGAGGGCTGGAGGACATTCTGGACTGCCCAGGCACCCATGCCTGCCAGCGGGCCTCCGAGAAGGAGCGTCATGACCACTACAGACGCGGCATGCCGGACCGGTAGCTTCCGACGGGCGGAATCCGGGGTCCTTCGCGGCGCGGCAAATAGCTTGTCGGCACCGATGACGGCAGCACCGAGCAGCACCATGCCTGCTGCCGAGACGGCCGGGCCGGTAAACGGTCCAACAATCACGTTGTTGTTGACCCCTGTGGCCACATGCCCCACCAACCAGCCACTCGCCAGGGTGGCCAACGCGGCCAGCCAGAAGACCCTGGCCAGTGCGGTGCGCCTCCCGGGGAGGAACAAGGCCGTTATGGCGAGGATCAGGACTGGAGCGCTGACCAGCAGAGCCAGCAACAAAGCCCAGGGCACAGCGCCAGGGCCAAAGAACGGCAGACCGGTGATGCCGCCGTCGATGTCGAACGCCAACGGCTGACCGAGAAGCTGCTGCCACAACGGCGCCGCCTCAAAGGTGAGTGGCAGTCCCGGGTCGGCGAGCAACGAGCGCGGCCTGTCGAGTACGGAGAGCCCGAAAGGTAGGAACAAGGCAACAGTGGGCAAAAGCGACCACCACAGTGTTTTACCCCGTTGTCCCAGGACAACCGCGGCGAGAATCACGGCAACGGCGATTGGGCCCAGCAACGATGGTGCAGAGGCTGTGACAACGGCCATCGCCAGGCCGGCAGCAGCGGCGGCCGTCCACGACGGTGTTCCATTGATGCCCGGCTTGCCCGTAATGGGCGTGGGCCGCCTGCTCAATGCCGTGCCGGCAAGCGAATGCCCCTGCCCTATGGCGGATCCGGAGGCACGCAACAGGGCCAGAAGAAGCAGCGGCATCATCATGTGTGCCACCAAGGCACCGACGCGGCCTTCGTTGATGGAGATAAGGAGTGCAGGCGCGCCGGCCCATGCCAAGGCGGCTACGGTACGGAAGCGTCGCTTGGTGGTCAGGGCACCGGCGGCGAACCATGCCCCTATGCCGGACAGGGGCATGGCCAGGATCAGGAGCCATGCCGTGGCCGCATTGCCGTCGCCGCCACCGAAGAGCGACAACAGCCAGAGGACGTAGCCGAAGGGGTCGCCATGCCCGGGAAGTCCTGCGCCGAGGGAAATCCACCAGGTCGAAGCGTTGGACCAAATGTCACCGGGTGATGTGGACAAAGGAAGGAGCCCCCCGCCGGCCACAGTGCCGGAGCGAAGCAGGCCCAGCAAGCCCACAAGTGCTGCGGCGAGGGCTACCAAGGCTGCCGCAACAGCGCCGGTTCCTACCCAGCCACGTTCGTTGGTGGCCAGCGCCGCGAAGTCGTCAGCAGCATCGCCGCTGGGTTCGGGCGCCAGCAGGTCCGAAACAGCCGGGGTTTCGTCACTGGGGCGGATTGCCTCCAACAGGGACCGCCTGTTGGCGCGGACCTCACGGGTGGGCGTTTGCAGGCCACGAACCACGGACCGGTGGACACGACGCGTCCTGGCGGCAACCCGGCGGCCCTTCGCTATGGCCCGGGGGCGGGCCAACGCAGCGACGGTGGATGTGAATTGGGAGAAGCCGTAGCCCGGTTCCTTGACCAGGATGCTCAGCAACAAGCGAACTACGGCCCCGAACAGAGCACCAACGGCTTGAAACGGAACATTCCACCAGGGTGTGTGCTTGAGCCGCATATGGATCTGGGCTTTGCGCGCGGCCGAGGAGGTGCCCAGACCGTGGGGTCGGTGCTCCACGTGGAACATCTTCGCGCTAGGGACAACCACCACGCGATTGCCTGAAAGCCAGTTGCGCCAGCAGAAGTCGACGTCATCGCCGCTGCCGGGCAGCGCGGGGTCGAAGCCCTGCAGCTGTTCCCACACGTCCCGGCGAATCAACATGCCGGCAGAATTCACGGCGAAAGTGTCTGTGCGGGCATCGTATTGGCCCTGGTCCACTTCGTCGGCGTCAATCAACGTCAAGCGCTCGGCCCAGCGGCTGGTCGAGAGCCCCACGTCCACCAAATGCCGTTTGTTGTTCCACCCGAGCTGCTTGCAGCCGGCCACGGTAACCGAAGGGGCACGTTCAACGGCATGAAGAAGCTCCGCCAACGCGTCGGGCGCCGGAGCTGCGTCATCATGCAGGAGCCAGATCCACCTGACGGAGTCGGCTTCCCGGGCGTTACTGCCTTCCTTGGCGGTGTCGTCAATCGCCGCCCTGGCCGGAGCCAGTTCCTGCAGGCCTGCTTGCACAGCTGCACCGAAGCCGGACTTCGCGTGGTGGAAGGTGGTGACATTGCCCTGGCCAAAGGCCTCGCGGAGCAAGTCCAATGAGGTGTCCGTGGAACCTGTATCAATGCCAATGGCGGCATCTGCCGAACGCGTCTGGTCCGACAATGCCGCCAATGTCCTGGGGAGATAGTTGCCGCCGTCGTGGGAAACCACGACGGCGGTAACGTGCACTTCCTTGAGAATTAGACCGCTCGCTTCCTTAGCCGACGACGTTCCCGCTCAGAGAGTCCGCCCCAAATACCGAACCGCTCGTCATTGGCGAGGGCGTACTCCAAGCACTGCGAACGCACGTTGCACGCCCCGCAGACCTTCTTGGCGTCCCGCGTTGATCCACCCTTTTCAGGGAAGAATGCTTCCGGGTCCGTCTGCGCGCACAGCGCGTCCGTCTGCCAACCGAGTTCACCTTCGTCATCGAAGTCCCCCTGGCTGGGAAGGCCGATCCATACGGACTGCCCCGGATTTTCAAGCGGACGGCGCAGCTCCATGGGAGGGTCGTCCACGTCGTCGTCCGGCCCGGCAGGCAGGTCGCCGATCAATGCTTCGTGTGCCGCCAGGAGGGCAGTTGCCTGATCCTCCAAAGACTCCTGCACATTCTGGTTGTAGCGGTCTGCCGCTTCCGGATCCGCTGGGTCTACGTACCAGTCCCCCGGTACTTCCCGCGAACGGTATTTCACCGACGCATGTTCTGCGACGACTGCATCTTCCTGGATACGCAACGCTTGCCCCATGGCGTCCCTCCTGAGTTTGCAGCTGCTGCTTGGATGAATTTCCGATTCCCGGTGGCGTTCCGGTCATCTGTGCAGCGGCGTTGATTACTAATTACACGCGTGTAACTACCCACCAGTCAAGCCGCGCCGGGATAATAATCAAGAAACTGTAGAAAAGTGGGACGCGCCACGCCCATCATTTTTGGACGTGCCCCCGCCAGCGCCCGCGGCAACCGGTAGTCACGCATCGATTTACATGAACTTTCATTGAATTTCCGCGGAATTCGCAAACCCGCCCCACGACGTCCACCGTATGGAGTAACGGCAGTGTGGGCCAATTCACATTCCACCGCGACCAGGCAGGGGCCCCGTGGCAAGATTGAGCCATGAGCATCCCGGCAGCGACCCTGATGACCGCCTTGAGGTCAGGACATTCAACGTCACCACGACTGACTTGGTACGGCCCCGACTCCGAACGCGTGGAACTCTCAGGGCGGGTGCTGGACAACTGGGTGGCCAAAACCAGCAACCTGCTGCAGGACGAGCTGGACGCCGAGCCGGGGATGGCCGTACGACTGGACCTTCCCGCGCACTGGAAGTCCTTCGTGTGGGCTTTGGCGGCGTGGCAGCTTGGGATGGAGGTCGTCTTCGACGAAACCCCCGCGGACCTTCTGGTCACGGACAAGCCCGACGGCGCCGGGGCCGGCTTTGACGCGGTGGTCGCCGTACCCCTCGCGGCACTTGCGATGCGCTGGCCGGGTGAGCTGCCATCCGGCGTCGTGGATTATGCGGCCGAAGTCCGCTCCCATGGCGACGTCTTCATGGCCCATAACGAACCAGAGGCGGAACTGCCGGCTGTGAGGGGCGCCTCGGCACTCTCCCATGAAGCCCTCATTGAAGGCTTTGCCTCAGCCCAGGAACCCGGCGTCAGGCTGCTGGTGCGCGCTGCCGACGGATTGGAATCCTGCCTGTCCGCATCCTTGGGAGCATGGAAAGGAGACGGTTCGGTGGTGCTGGTACATCCGGACCTTGAGGTCACCGAGCATCTCCTGGAGAACGAGCGCGTCAGCCGACCCTAGCGCCGGAAGCCACGGAGATCAGACGTTCTTGATGGACGGGACCTCGCCGGTTGCCGGGTTGGCGGAAGCGGCTTCCGCGACAGTCTTGTGCTTGTGGTGCACTTCCAGGATCTCGTGGTCGTGGGAGTAGGCCGGCTCGGCATCCAGTTCTTCATTGAAGACCCAGAAGCGGTAAGCGAAGAAGCGGAAGATGGTGCCCAGGATGAGGCCGACGACGCTTCCAGCGATGAAGAGCGACGGCTTGTCATTGAGTTCAAGGATGTACTTCGCGAACCAAACACAGCCCGAGGCAATCAGGAGCCCGATGACGTTCATCACGCCGAACAACACTGCTTCACGAACCACGTTGGCCTGCTTGCGGTGGCGGAATGTCCAGAAGCGGTTGGCCACCCACGAGAACACACTTGCCACGATCGTCGCAAGAGCCTTCGCCCAGACCTCGCTGCCATGCATAGGGCCCGAGAAGAGCCAGATGAAGACAGCCGAGTCAATAACAAAGGCGACACCGCCGACGGCGCCGAATTTGGCTACCTCACGCCAGAAAAGCGACGCGAGTCCGCGGATGCGATCTGCAAGTGTGGTGATCATGACCCTCCATGGCCGTTGAAAAATGGGCCGATGGGCCAAACCCATTTTAGCGCCGATTTCCAAGCGTTGCCCCGTAGAAGGCTGTGAGAACGCCGATACTGCGACCGGTTCAGCCGTTATCGGGCATCTTCAGATCCTATAAGACGGCACCGAAAGAGCGGCAAATCAGTCAACGTGCCGCCGGTTCGGTAGGCTGAACATTGTGACTTTTCCAGTAATTGGCGTTGTTGGCGGCGGCCAACTCGCACGAATGATGGCTCCGCCCGCTACCGCCTTGGGCTTCGAACTCCGCGTTTTGGCTGAGGGTGAGGACGTTTCGGCCGTGGCCGCGGTGGCCACTGCCCCGATCGGCGATTACAAGGACCTGGACGCCCTCCTTGAATTTTCCAAAGGCCTGGACGTGCTGACGTTCGACCATGAGCACGTCCCCACCGGACACCTGCAGGCGCTGTTGGATGCCGGCGTCAACGTCCAGCCTGGACCCGATGCCTTGGTAAATGCGCAGGACAAGTTGGTCATGCGGGCTGCGATCGACCGCCTCGGTCTCCCCAACCCGGAGTGGTCCGCAGTACACACTGTCGACGAGCTCGTCGCTTTTGGCGACCAGATTGGCTGGCCCGTTGTTCTGAAGACGCCTCGCGGTGGCTACGACGGCAAAGGCGTGAGGATCGTCGATTCCGCGGACGATGCCTTGGAAACCGAGGACTGGTTCCAGGCGATGAGCCCGCTGTTGGCTGAGGCGAAGGTGGAGTTCAGCCGCGAACTCTCGGCCTTGGTTGCCCGCACCCCCAGCGGCGAATCCCGAGCCTGGCCCGTTGTCCACACCATCCAGGTGGATGGTGTGTGCGACGAAGTCATTGCACCTGCACAGAACATTCCTGTGGAAGTGGCTGCTGCCGCGGAAGAAGCCGCGCTTCGCATCGCCAATGAGCTGGGCGTCACGGGCGTCATGGCCGCCGAGCTGTTCGAAACCCCCGGAGTGGGAGCGGGCTTCCTCATCAACGAGCTCGCCATGCGCCCGCATAACACCGGTCACTGGACTCAGGACGGCTCCATCACGAGCCAATTCGAGCAGCACCTGCGCGCGGTCCTGGACCTTCCTCTGGGCGCTACCGATGCATTGGCCCCGGTGACGGTCATGAAGAACTTCCTGGGCGGAGACAACCAGGATCTTTTCAAGGCCTTCCCCTTGGCCTTGGCCTACGAGCCGGCCGCGAAAGTTCACTCCTACGGCAAGTCCGTCCGGCCCGGTCGGAAAATCGGGCACGTAAACCTCGTTGGGAGCTCGGTTTCCGACGTTGACTCCGTGCGCCAGCGCGCCACTGTTGTGGCCAACATCATCCGTGACGGCCGCAAGCCGGAGCAGACCACCCTTGAGGAGACCGCATGACGCCAGAATCAACAGCCCCGCTCGTAGGGCTCGTGATGGGTTCGGATTCGGATTGGCCGGTCATGGAGGCCGCTGCCGACGCTTTGGCCGAGTTTGGCATCCCGTTCGAGGCCGACGTTGTTTCCGCGCACCGCATGCCCACGGAGATGATCCGCTATGGCCAGACCGCCCACGAACGCGGCCTGCGGGTCATCATCGCCGGCGCCGGAGGTGCAGCCCACCTCCCCGGCATGCTGGCGTCGGTGACGCCGCTCCCGGTGATCGGTGTTCCGGTTCCCCTGAAGACGCTGGACGGCATGGATTCCTTGCTGTCGATCGTCCAGATGCCCGCTGGCGTCCCGGTCGCCACGGTGTCGATCGCAGGCGCCCGCAATGCAGGACTCCTCGCCGTCCGGATGCTGGCATCGGGAACCGACGAACTTGCCGCGAAGCTCCGCGACGACCTCCTCGCCTTTGCGCAGGAGCTGAACGACGTGGCCACCAAGAAGGGCGAAAACCTGCGCCACAAAGTGGAGGAAGTCTTCTCCCCTGCCAACGCTTCAGCGCGGAGCTCCCGCTAGGAAGGCAGCGGTTGACCACCATGCACAAGACCCAGACTCAGCCCGGTTCCGCCCTGACTGATCCCGTCCGCTATCCGTCCGGGGCCAGCGCTCCGGTGCGGACCAAACGCGCCTTTGTGCTGGTCCTCCTCACCCTCTTCATCCCCGGCAGTGCCCAAATCGTGGCCGGAGACCGCAAACTTGGCAGGGTGGCGCTGCGCGTCACGCTCACGGTGTGGGCGTTGGTGCTGGTCACTCTGCTCATTGCGTTGCTGAACCGGACCATGCTGCTGAGCATTTTCACCCACCCTGTGGGTTCCCTGGTCATCATCGTGGTCCTGGTGGCCCTGGCTTTGGGCTGGGCTTACCTGTTCCTGAACACCCTGCGGATCATCCGGCCAGCACTCCTGGCACCCGGCATGCGGCCCATCATTGCCGTGGTGGTGGCGGTCTCCACCGTCCTGGCCAGCGGATCCCTGGGGTACATCGCCTACGTCCTCAACGTGAGCCGCAACGCGATCGGCAGCATCTTCAACGCCGGTCCGGCCATCGATCCTGTGGACGGGCGCTACAACTTCCTCATGATGGGTGGCGACGCCGGAGATGACAGGACGGGCCGCCGCCCGGACAGCTTGTCGGTCATCAGCGTCGATGCGAAAACCGGTGAAAGCGCCATCATCTCCGTCCCCCGCAATCTTCAGAATGCCCAGTTCAGCGAGGGCTCGCCGATGCGCGAGGTCTACCCCGAGGGTTACAACTGCGGCGACGAATGCCTCATCAACGCCGTGAACACCGAAGTCACCAACAACTACCAGGACCTGTACCCGGGTGTTGCCGATCCCGGCGCCCAAGCCACGTTGGAAGCGGTGTCCGGCACGTTGGGCATCACCGTCCAGGCATATGTCCTGGTGGACATGGATGGATTCGCCAAGCTCATCGACGCCATGGGTGGCATCCGGATCAAGGCCGGCGGCTGGGTGCCCATCAGCGGTCCCGTCACTGACGAGGCCAACGGCATCCACGGTATGCCTGACGGCTGGATCGCCGCAGGCGACCAGCACTTGGATGGCTTCCATGCCCTTTGGTATGGCCGTTCCCGCGAGTTCGTGGACGACTACGCCCGCATTGCGCGCCAGCAGTGCGTCCAGCAGGCCATGCTCAAGCAACTGGACCCAGCCACCCTCCTGACCAAGTTCGAGGACATCGCGAACGCCGGCACCAAGGTGGTGGATTCCAATATTTCTTCCAACCAACTGGGCAGCTTTGTTGATCTGGCATTGAAGTCCAAGAACCAGCCCGTCAAGCGCCTCACCATCGGCCCGCCGGACTTTGATGCCTCCTTCTCCACAGTTCCGGACTTCGACCTGATCCACTCCAAGGTCCAGGAAGTCCTGGCGTCGTCCAACACGCCCAAGGCAAGTGACGCCGTCGTCTCCTACGACGGAGCCGCCGCCGGTGCCGTCATGGCCGCTGGTCCGGCTGCCGGGGCCGTCCCCGCGAGCAACCTGCCCTCGCCCTCTGCCGATTTCACGCCGGTCACCACCACGCCGGACGGCACACCGATCACCGTCGAACTGCTGAATGGCCTCAAGGCCCAGGGTGACGAGCAAGGCATCCGTGACCTCGTGGCCACCAATGGACAGTGCGCACCGCTGTAAACTGCCTTTCCGGCCCATCCCGTTCAGCGCAACGATAAGGACTTTCTTTCGTGTACCAGATTGAGAATGTTTTGCGACCCTACGCGTGGGGTTCGACGACGGCGATTGCCGGGTTGCTGGGGCGGCCGGCCTCGGGCGGGCCTGAAGCGGAAATGTGGATCGGGGCGCACCCGGACTCTCCTTCCACAGCCGTTCATCCCAACGGTGTCACGCAGCCTCTCGACGCCCTGATCGAGTCCGATCCCTTGCATTTCCTCGGTTCCGACAGCCTTGCTGAATTCGGGCCGCGGTTGCCCTTCCTCACCAAGCTGCTGGCAGCCGAGCAGCCCCTGTCGCTGCAAGTCCACCCCAGCCTTGACCAGGCACGGGATGGCTTTGCCCGGGAGAACGCAGCGGGACTTCCCGCAGACGCCCCCGAACGCAATTACCGGGACGACAACCACAAGCCGGAGATGATCTTCGCCCTCACGCCGTTCAAGGCCTTGTGCGGCTTCCGTTCTCCGTCGGCGTCCCGCAGCATCTTCGAGCATCTGGCGCACGTCCTCGATTCCGCGGCGGTCGATGTCCCCGCCGTCGTCAAGGACATCATCTCCGATCTGGGCCAGGCCGATCAGCCTGTAGCGCTGAGGGCTGCCTTCAGCCGGCTGATCCAGGGGGGTGGCGAGGTTTCCGATGCCATCGCCGAGATTGTGGCCGTTCTGTCTGCCGGCGCTCCACTGGAACCGCACCGCGAAGCGCTCACGGCCATGCTGGATATCAACGAAGCCTTCCCCGGCGACCCGGGCGTCCTCATCTCCCTGCTCCTCAACCACCTGTCCTTGGAACCCGGCGACGTTGTGTACCTGCCTGCCGGCAACATCCACGCCTACCTCCACGGGCTGGGCGTGGAAGTCATGGCTTCCTCTGACAACGTTCTCCGCGGTGGGCTTACACCCAAGCACGTCGACGTGCCCGAGCTACTGAAGACTGTCCGCTTTGAAGCACTTGGGGTCCCCCGCGTCGAGGCGAGCGGGACGGAGTTCGGCCAGGAACTGTACCGCCCGCCGTTCAGGGAATTCCAACTCCAGCGCATCGAACTTGGCCCGGGCGCCGAGCCGGTTCCGTTGGCACAAACCGGGCCAGCCGTCGTCGTGGTGGTGTCCGGTGCGGTCATGCTCGACTCCCCCAAGAGCGACCTCCTGCTCAAGCGCGGCGCCGCAGCTTTCATCCCGGACGCCGAGGCTCCCGTGAACGTCCATCCTGTCCAGGGTGCCACTGACACCAGCATCGCCTTCGCAGTGACCACCGGCTTGGGGAACTGATCCATGGAGTTCTTCCTGCAGACCCCTGCGTGGGCCGATGTCCAGCGTTCCCTGGGCCGTCGTGTCCACCAGAAGGCGGGCCCGGGCTGGAGCTTCCTGGCCACCGAGGAGAAGAATCCGGCCGGCAAGGTCATCTACGCCCCCTACGGGCCGGTGGCGGACTCCGTGGAAGCGTTCGACGCCGCCACTGCGGCTTTGGTGGCCTTGGCCAAGGAGGAGCGTGCGGTCTTCGTCCGGATGGAGCCCGCTGCGGCAGGATTCACAGCGGCCGACGCCGGTCCCCTCCTTCGCGCGCGCGGCTTACGGCCTGCGCCGGTCAACCAGCAGCCGGAGCTGAGCTGGATTGTGGATCTGGACGGGGACTTCAAGGATGTCCTCGCCGGAATGAAGCCGACCAACCGAAACCTCTACAGGAACATCCACAAGAAGGGCGTGACCTTCCGGGCTTCACAGGATCCCGCCGATATCTCGGTGCTCCTGCACTTCCTGCATCTGACTGCGGCCCGCAACGGCTTCAAGCCACAAAGCGACGAATACCTGACCAAGGTAGCTGCGTCGCTGCTCCCCTCCGGCGCAGGATCACTGTTCATCGCTGAGCTTGAGGGCGAACCGATCGCGGCTGCCTTCGCCTACGATTCCGCCGATACCCGCGTGTACGCCCATGCCGCGCTGGATGATACCCACCGCAAGCTCAGTGCGGGCATTCCGCTCTTGGTGACTTTGATGGCCGATGCCAAGGAAAAAGGCCTCAAGCACGTGGACCTGTGGGGCGTCGCTCCGGAGGACCAGCCTGACCACAAATGGGCAGGATTCACGGCGTTCAAGAAGTCCTTCGGAGGCCGCGAAGTCTCCTACCCCGGCACCTGGGACCTCCCGGTCAACAAACTCCGCTACGGCGCCTACCAGCTGGCCAGGAAGCTCCGCGACAAACTCCGCTAAGCCTTTCCCCGCTCCACCCGCGCCCGGCACACCCCACAACAGCGCGAAGCGGAAGCCGGCCGGACACAGAGAAGGACGACGGGTATCGCGACAGCGGCATCAAATCGACGAGGTACGAGGAGATAGCCGCCGAGCGATGCTCGCCGTCCTTCTGTGAGCTGCGGAGGTTACGGCTTGCGCGCGTACGTCTCCCACTTGGATGCGTGGTGCTCAGCGTCAACGAAGCGAACGGTGCCGGACTTCGAGCGCATCACGATGGACTGGGTAAGGACCCGGTCCTTCTGGTAGCGCACGCCGTGGAGGAGGTCGCCGTCGGTAATGCCCGTTGCTGCGAAGTAGCAGTTGTCGGAGGTGACGAGGTCGTTGGTGGAGAGGACGCGGTCGAGGTCGTGTCCGGCGTCGATGGCCTTCTGCTTCTCTTCGTCCGACGTCGGCCACAGACGGCCCTGGATGACGCCACCAAGCGACTTGATGGCGCAGGCTGCAACGATGCCTTCGGGCGTGCCGCCGATACCCATGAGGGCGTCAACTCCGGTGCCGGACCGGGCCGCCGCAATGGCGCCGGCGACGTCGCCGTCCATGATGAATTTGGTGCGGGCACCGGCTTCGCGGATTTCTTCCACGAGGGGACGGTGGCGATCGCGATCAAGGATCATGACGTTGAGCTGGTTGACCTTGACGCCCTTGGCCTTGGCAATGAGGTGCAGGTTCTGCTTGACGGGCAGGCGAAGGTCCACCATGTCCGCGGCTTCGGGGCCGGTGACGAGCTTCTCCATGTAGAAGACAGCTGAGGGGTCGAACATGGAGCCGCGCTCAGCGACTGCAAGCACGGCGAGGGCGTTGTTGATACCGAGTGCGGTCAGGCGGGTTCCGTCGATGGGATCGACGGCGACGTCGCACTCGGGACCGGTGCCGTCACCAACCTGCTCGCCGTTGAACAGCATGGGGGCTTCATCTTTTTCGCCTTCACCAATCACCACGACGCCATTGAAGTGGACAGTGTGAAGGAACGAACGCATGGCGTCGACGGCGGCGCCGTCTGCCTTGTTCTTGTCGCCGAAACCTACCCAGTGGCCACCGGCAATTGCCGCGGCTTCGGTGACACGGACGAGTTCAAGCGCAAGGTTGCGGTCGGGTTCGTCGATGCCGACGGCGAGCGACGGCGAAATCGTGGAATACTGCTGGGTCATTGGTGCAGGAGACACTTGAACCTCTTCTTCGAGTGACGATTCACGGGACCGGACATGGTTGCACGTGGCAACCCGTGGTTCCTCTACCAACGATCATAGTCGCCGCGTCCACTGCGAGTCGTTGAATGACCACGGGCCGCCATACCGGCGGCGAGGTTGGCCGATGTGTGTTCCCTGCCGCGATAAGGGATCATGGAAGGGTGAGTGAAACGCAGGACAAGCCCGCCGCCGGCCACCAACCGGATGCTGCCGCGGCCCACCAAACCAGTGCCCCGGAGGCCCCCTACAAGCCCGTCATTGCGGCGAAAGCCGCCAAGCGGGCCAACGCATCCGTCATCGGCATGGTCATTGCCTTGCTGGTTTGCGTGTTGGCTTTCCTTCCCATCGTCTTGATGAACCCAGCCCCCAAGGGTGAGGGGTTCAGGCCGGCAGTCGATGTGTCTTCCGCCGCCAGGAACGCCGAAGGTGTGGCGGGATTCACACCCGTCACCCCTGATACCGGCGACACATTCACTCCGAACTATGCCCGATGGGACTCAGGTACCGGATCCGGCGTGCCCACCTGGGAGATTGGTTTCCTGACTCCCAAGGAAGCCTTCATTGGCCTCACCCAGACCAGCCAAGCCAACCCCACCTGGGTTCTGCAGCAGACCGGGAACCTTCCAGTTACCGGCACACGCAATGCGGGGGGCCAGGACTGGGAGCTGCGTGACTCAGGCAAGGAAAAGCGCAGCATGGTGCTGGAATACCGCGGTACCACGCTCATCCTGAGCGGCACCGCAAGCTTGGATGAGTTCGCAAAGCTCGCCGCCGCCGTCGTGACGTCTGCTGACGAGGGCGCCGCACCGTCAGCGTCCGCCACCCCGTCCGCTTAACGGCATAGCGGCGCAACAGTTTCACGGACTGGCCCGTCCGCATCGTAAAGTAAGGCTCGTGCCTACTTACCTGACTCCAGCCCTGGCGTGGCGCCGTCTCCGCGAGGGCAACGAACGTTTTGTTTCCGGCGAATCCCTGCACCCCAACCAGGATGCTTCGCGACGATCCTCCCTCATTGAGAACCAGAATCCGTTTGCCGTGATCTTCGGCTGCTCGGATTCGCGGCTTGCTGCAGAAATCATCTTCGACCTCGGCCTCGGCGACGCCTTCGTGGTCCGTACCGCGGGCCAGGTCATCGATGACGCCGTTCTCGGCTCCCTCGAATACAGCATCAGCGAACTCCGCGTTCCGCTGATCGTCATTCTGGGCCACGACAGCTGCGGTGCCGTGAAGGCCACCAAGGCAGCAGTGGAAACGGGTGAAATGCCTCCGGGCTTCATCCGCGACCTCGTCGAGCGCATTACACCGTCCGTCCTGACGGCCAGGCGCAATAACCAGGACGATGTCAACGACATGGTGGTGGAGCACGTGAAGCAAACCGCTGCCCGCCTGGCTGACAGCTCACGTGTGATTTCCGACGCGATCGACGACGGCCGCGTTGCTGTGATCGGCCTGTCCTACAAGCTCGATGAGGGCCGCGCGGCCCTCGTTTCCGGGATCGGCAAGCTCTAGGAGGTCGCGCTCCGGCCCCTGAGCCGGAGCACGTAGCACTCCCCTTCGGGTTTTCTGTGAGGCGACCAATCGCCCTAAGCTAGCCCCATGACTTCCACCACTGAGTTCCGTATTGAACATGACACGATGGGCGAAGTTCGCGTCCCCGTGAACGCCCTGTACCGCGCCCAGACGCAGCGTGCTGTGGAGAACTTCCCGATCTCCGGCAAGACGCTTGAGCGCACCCACATTGAGGCCCTGGCCCGCGTGAAGAAGGCTGCTGCACTGGCGAACGCCGAACTGGGGGTGCTCGATGGCGAGCTCGCCGAGGCTATCGCCGCCGCTGCCGATGAGGTTGCCACCGGAAAGTACGACGGCGACTTCCCGATTGACGTCTTCCAGACCGGCTCGGGTACGTCCTCCAACATGAACACCAACGAGGTCATCGCCGAGCTCGCCTCGCGCGCCCTCGCGGCTGCCGGGAGCGACAAGGTTGTCCACCCGAACGACCACGTCAACGCCTCACAGTCCTCCAACGACGTCTTCCCGACGTCCGTGCACGTTGCGGCTACCTCCGCCCTGATCAACGACCTGATCCCGGCCCTTGAGTACCTGGCAGCTTCCCTGGACCGCAAGGCCGTGGAGTTCAAGGACGTCGTCAAGTCCGGCCGCACGCACCTCATGGATGCCACCCCGGTCATGCTTGGCCAGGAGTTCGGTGGTTACGCAGCACAGGTCCGTTACGGCATCGAACGCATCAACGCCGCCCTCCCCCGCGTTGCCGAAGTTCCCCTGGGCGGCACCGCCGTCGGCACCGGCATCAACACCCCTGCCGGCTTCCCGGAGCGCGTCATCGAACTGCTCGCAGCGGACACCGGCCTGCCACTGACCGAGGCTCGCGACCACTTCGAGGCACAGGCTAACCGCGACGGCCTGATCGAAGGCTCCAGCCAGCTCCGCAACATTGCGATCTCCTTCATGAAGATCAACAACGACCTCCGCTGGATGGGCTCCGGCCCCAACACGGGTCTCGGCGAGATCGCCATCCCCGACCTTCAGCCGGGCTCCTCGATCATGCCGGGTAAGGTCAACCCGGTCATCTGTGAAGCGTCCATCATGGTCTGCGCCCAGGTCATCGGCAACGACACCGCCATTGCCTGGTCCGGCACCAACGGTGCGTTCGAACTCAACGTCGGCATCCCCGTTATGGCCGCCAACCTTCTCGAATCCATCCGCTTGCTGGCCAACACCAGCCGCGTCATGGCCGACAAGATGATTGACGGCATCACCGCCAACGTGGAGCGCGCCCGCTTCCTGGCCGAGGCTTCCCCGTCCATCGTGACGCCCCTGAACAAGTTCATCGGTTACGAGAATGCCGCCAAGATCGCCAAGATCGCTGTCAAGGAAGGCCTGACCATCCGCCAGGCCACCGAGAAGCTCGGCTTCGTCGGTGAGGGCGAAGGCAAGGTCACCGAGGCCGAACTCGACAAGGCCCTGGACGTCACCACCATGACGTCCCCGGCCCACAAGGCCTAATACTCAAAGCACGACGACGGCCGGTACCTTCCCGCGGAAGGTACCGGCCGTCGTCGTACCCGGGAGTTTTTGTACAGCAGGTGCCCTCAAGAAACCTCCTTAGCGGCATCAGGTGTACAAAACCTCCGAGCCAGATTTTGCACCCTACGGCTAAAAGTGCAAAACTTTACTTTGTGAGTAATAGTGCAAATATCGACGGCGGCCTCCGCGAGCGCAAGCGCGCCGCCACGCGGCTGGCCATCACGGCAGTCGCACGAACCCTGACCGCCGAACGCGGCCTGAATGGCTACACCGTGGAAGAGGTGTGCGAAGAGGCGGGCATCTCCCGCCGGACCTTCTTCAACTACTTCCACTCCAAGGAAGACGCAGTCATCGGAGCATTCTCCGATGACCTGCCCCAGGATTCGCTGGATAACTTCAACCGGGATCCTGAACGGCTGCCAGACGGCATCTCCGCCACGTTGCTCGCTGCCCTGTACCACCTCACCGTGGACATCGTGGAGCGTTCCACCATCAGCCGTACCGAGATCCAGCAACTGATTGCTGCCATCAAGGCCGAGCCCCAGCTCCTGGGCCGCATGACCCTTGAAGGCGAGGCCAGGGAGCGGCAGTTCATGGAACTGATCGCCGCCCGTGAGGGCCTCTCCCCCGGACATCCGGAGATCATCATGGCCTCAGCCGTGTTCGGCGCTGTTTCCAAGAAGACATCCCATCAGTTCTTCTCGGAGGACAACACGCGGCCTTACCGCGAGCTCCTGGACCAGAACCTTGCCGCAGCGCGGAAACTCTTATCGCAACCGCTGGACACCTCTCCTGCACAGACACCGAAGGACCCCGCATGAGTACACTCTCGAAGGCGGCAGAACCACTGCTGCTGACCCAGAAACGGATCTGGATCATCTTCTCGGCGCTGATCGCAGGCATGCTCCTGTCCAGCCTCGACCAGACCATCGTCTCCACCGCCATGCCCACCATTGTGGGCAAACTGGGCGGCGTAGAGCACCAGGCCTGGATCACCACGGCCTACCTCCTTGCCACCACCATCGTGATGCCCATCTACGGCAAGTTCGGTGACATCCTGGGCCGGCGCAACTTGTTCCTGGTTGCCATCGCCCTGTTTACCCTCGCTTCGGTGGGCTGCGCTTTCGCCACCGATTTCTGGGGCTTCGTGATCTTCCGCGCCATCCAGGGTCTGGGCGGCGGCGGCCTGATGATCCTCTCGCAGGCCATCATCGCGGACATTGTTCCCGCCAAGGAACGCGGCAAGTACATGGGCCCGTTGGGCGCCATCTTCGGGCTCTCTGCCGTAGCCGGACCGCTGCTGGGTGGGTTCTTCGTGGACCACCTCACCTGGGAATGGGCCTTCTACATCAACATCCCCATTGGCATCGCGGCCTTTATTACCGCGTGGTTCACCCTGACGCTTCCCAATAAGAAGGCCGAAAAGAAGATCGACATTCTGGGTGTCGTCTTCCTCTCCGCGGCTACCACCTGCCTCATCTTCTTCACCGACTTCGGCGGCAAGAAGGACGAGGGCTGGGATTCGCCCCTCACCTGGGCCTTTGGTGCCGGCATGGTCCTGGCAGCATTCGCCTTCGTGATGGTTGAACGGCGTGCCGAGGACCCCATCATTCCGCTGAGCCTGTTCAAGAACCCGATCTTCATCAATGCAACAGCCATCGGCTTCACGCTGGGCTTGGGCATGTTCGCTGCCATCGCCTTCGTTCCTACGTTCCTGCAGATGTCCTCCGGGACTTCCGCAGCGGAATCCGGACTGTTGATGCTTCCGATGATGGTGGGCCTGATGGGTACGTCCATCTACTCGGGTATCCGCATTTCCAAGACCGGCAAGTACAAGATGTTCCCGATCCTGGGTGCGGCGTTGACCATCGCCGCGATGCTCTGGCTGACCACGCTCACGGCCGCAACGCCTATCTGGGTCATCTGTGTGCAGCTCTTCATCTTCGGCGCTGGCCTGGGCCTCATCATGCAGGTGATCGTCCTGGTGGTGCAGAACTCTGTTCCGGCTGACCAGATCGGTACGGCGACCAGCACCAACAACTACTTCCGTGAGGTAGGTGCATCGCTGGGTGTCGCCGTGTTCGGTGCGATCTTCACCAACCGCCTGGCCGAATCGCTGACCGAGGCCTTCACCGGCGCCGGCGCTTCGGCTGAGCAGGCTTCGCAGTCCACCAGCACGCTTGACCCCCAAGCCCTGGCACAGCTGCCTGAACAGCTGCGGGACGCCATCGTGAACGCCTACGCCAACTCCCTGGCACCGGTGTTCTGGTATCTGGTCCCCTTCATCGCCATCGCGTTGATCCTGGCCATCACCCTGAAGCAGATCCCACTCTCCGACACCGCCGGCATGGTGGCTCGAGGCGAAGCTGTGGGCGGCGAGGAAGCGGACAGGCTTGAGGCCGAAAGGCGTGAAGCCGAGCGTCTTGAGACCGAGCACCTGGAAGCCGACGCGTCAGCCTCGGACGAGCTCGATAAGGACCGTCCCACGGCCTCCGCGGGACGTCAGTAGCTAGTCTTCCAACTGGTACGCCACGGGGCCTTCGGGCTCCGTGGCGAGCCTGATTGCCTCAAGGTTGCCGGCGCTCATGTCCGGGAGGTCGTCCAATGCGAACCATCCCACGTCGAGTGATTCGTCGTCATTGACCCGGGCTTCACCCGACACATAGCGGCAACGGAAGGTGATGTCCAGGAAGTCGCAGACGTCGCCATTGGGGAAGGTCACAGGCCCAACAACTCCGACGCCGATGATGCGCTCTGTCTCGGCCACCACCGCGGTTTCTTCGAAGATTTCCCGCACCAGCCCAGGCGCAGGATGCTCCCCGGGCTCCAGCATTCCGGTGATGAGCGCCCAATGGCCGTTGTCGGCACGTTGGCCCAGCAGCACCCTGCCGTCATCATCGAAGACCACTCCCCGCACGGCAGGCAGCCACAGCGGCTCATTGCCAATCTTTTCCCGCAGTTTGAGCACAAAATCCGGTGCACCCATGGTTCAGCGTTCCTCACAAGAATGATCGATCCTGCCGCGCTTGCAGCCTTGCTGACAGGCTAGCCTCAAGCGGGCAGCAGCACCATTGCGGCGGCAGCTCCGGCCAGCATGAACGGCCCAAAGGGAATGGCCGAGCTCAGAGTGCCACGGCGCGACACCAGGATGACCAAGCTCCACAGGCCGCCCAGGATGAAAGCAGCGAATGTCCCTGCGAACACATGGCTCCACCCCAAGTAGCCCAGGTACAGGCCCAACACACCAGCGAGTTTGACGTCGCCGAAGCCCATGCCGGGCGGGTGGATGACTCGCAACAGGAAGTAGAACAGCCAAAGGACAGCGCCTCCGGCGATTGGTCCAAGACCCGGCACCCCGAACAACACGCCGCCGGCGTCCGGTCCCGCGTCAGCTAAGAACGCCACTACGGCCGCAGCCACCAGGAGCACCCCGGCCACTGCGTACGACGGGAACACAATGCGGTTCGGCAACAGGTGGCTCCGGACGTCGATCACCGTGAGCCGGACAGCCATCACCACGAAGTAGAGGGCCGCGGCCACCACGAGCCAGAAGCCCAGTGGGCTGGCATCCCAGAGTTCGGAGAGTCGTCGGATCACCCTCGGATGCTATCCCGGTTTCGCTGAGAGCCCTGCTTGAACGCCTAGGTAAACTGTGGATATGGGGCGCTACAGTGCAGCTGGATCAGGTTTCGACATGTCCTCCACATTCAGGAACCTTTGCCGTTCTTCACCGTGGAAATGGACAAGCCTCCGCTTCGAGTACCTGGAGCGGCCCGGGACCGGCGCCACCATGGTCCGTGCCTGGCTGCGGCGCCCGGGCGCGCTTCGCCTGGAGACACCGGATGGCCAGTTACTGCATAGCACCACCGGTATCAACGACTCCCGGGACGATCTGTACGTGTCCGCCACACGCCGTTCGTGGTTGCTTCCCGCCCATCTGGTCACCCCCGTTTATGACGACGCCGGATTGGTCCGCCGGCGACCGGAGGCCGCCTACGGTGAGCCCTCCTTTGGTAACGGCCGGCTCGCCGCCGCACTCGATCCCGTGGAGCTGGCGGGCAACGCACCCGTTCCCCTCGAATTCCCGGATACCAACCGGGTCTTCCTGGAGGAGCCGCGGGAGGTGGACCACGAGGGCCGGCCGGCCCTGGAAACCGTGGTGACCCCCAGCAGGACCTATGAACCCTCCGATCCGGCCGAGCCTTTGGCCCACCCCGGCAGGACTTTGATACGGATCGACGCCGGCACCGGGGTGTGCGTTGCCAGCCAGAGCCTCGACGGGGACACCTCCGGCAAGGGCCACTGGTTGAAGATCCTTGCGGTCGACGAGTACATGCTGGACGACCTTTTCCTGGCAGAGTCCATGAACCTCACGGACGTCCGGCGGCACATCTCCTGGGACATAGGGCCCGCTGCCTGAGCAACGGCCACATTCGGGCTAAGCTACGGCGATGACATCGCTGGCAGAAATATGGCCCCCGTTCGGACTAACCCTCACCACCCCGAGGCTGACCATCCGTCCTGTTTTCGACGAAGACATCCCCTCCGCCGTGGCTGCCGCCCGCTCCGGCATCCACGAACCCGGCAAGAGCCCCTTCAGCATGCCGTGGGCCGAACTGCCGGATGATGAACTCGCACCCAACATGGCCCAGTGGTACTGGCGTTGCCGTGCCAATTTCACGCCGGACTCCTGGACGCTCCTCTTGGCCGTTTGGCACCACGAAGAATTCCTCGGCGTCCAGGACATCGGTGCCAAGAACTTCGCGACGCTCAAAACAGTAGGCACGGGTTCCTGGCTCAAGCGGTCCGCGCAAGGCCAGGGCTTCGGCAAAGAGATGCGTGCCGCCGTCGTCAGCTACGCCTTCGACTACCTTGGCGCCGAAGTGGCCGAATCCGACGCCGCCGTCTGGAACCGGAAGTCGCTGGGCGTCTCCGCCAGCCTGGGCTACGAACTCAATGGCATCTTCCGCGACGGCTGGGGCGACACGGTCCAGGAAGTCCAAAGAGTCCGCCTCACCCCCACCACCTTCAAACGCCCCGACTGGACCCTTAAGGTCCAAGGCCACGAAGCCTTTTACTCATATCTCGGAAGCGAACAACTTCCGGCGGGTGACTGAAAGGCGAAGGCCAGGCATCCGGCAGCGTGCGTCAAAAGCGAGGAACGAGCTAGCACGCAGAGGATGTCTGGCCTTCGCCGCAGGTGGGCAACGCGTCGATGGGGTTAGATTTCAGCCCCTTCGAGCAACTCAGTAACCAGAGCAGCAATCGGCGACCGCTCGGACCGGGTCAGCGTGATGTGCCCGAACAGCGGGTGTCCCTTGAGCGTCTCCACCACCGCCGCCACGCCGTCGTGCCGCCCCACCCGGAGGTTGTCCCGCTGGGCGACATCGTGGGTGAGGACGATCTTGGAGTTCTGCCCGATGCGGCTCATGACGGTGAGGAGGACGTTCTTCTCGAGCGACTGGGCCTCGTCCACAATGACGAATGCATCGTGCAACGAACGCCCGCGGATGTGCGTCAATGGCAGGACTTCCAGCATGCCCCGGTCCATGACCTCTTCCACAACCTCTTGGCTCACCAGTGCGCCGAGGGTGTCGAACACTGCCTGCGCCCAAGGGTTCATTTTTTCGGATTCGGATCCGGGAAGGTAGCCGAGCTCCTGGCCGCCCACGGCGTACAGGGGTCGGAACACAAGTACCTTGCGGTGTTCCCGGCGTTCCAAGACGGCTTCCAAGCCCGCACAGAGGGCAAGCGCGGACTTTCCCGTGCCCGCCCGACCACCGATGGAGACGATGCCCACGGAAGGGTCCATGAGCATGTCGATGGCGAGCCGCTGTTCAGCCGAGCGGCCATGAAGTCCGAACACGTCACGGTCGCCTTTGACCAGGCGGACTTGCTTGTCGGCGCCAACCCGGCCCAGGGCGGAGCCTCGGTTGGACAGGAGGACCAGCCCGGTGTTGACGGGCAGTTCGGCGGCTGCCGGGATGAAGACCGGTTCGTGGCCGTAGAGGCTGGTGATCTCGTCGTCGTTGGCTTCCACTTCGGCCATTCCGGTCCAGCCGGAGTCTTTGACGAGTTCGTTGCGGTACTCGTCGGCCTGGAGGCCCATGGCGGAGGCTTTGACGCGCATAGGCAGGTCCTTGGAGACCACGGTGACGTTGTGGCCTTCGTTGGCCAGGTTCTTGGCGACTGCCAGGATGCGGCTGTCGTTGTCGCCGCCACGGAATCCTGCGGGAAGCACATCCGGGGAGATGTGGTTCATTTCCACACGAAGGAGCCCGCCATCTTTTCCGATGGGGATGGCGTGGTCCAATCCGCCGTGTTCGATCCGCAGATCGTCGAGGAGTCGCAGTGCCTTCCGGGCGAAGTAGCCCAGTTCGGGATCGTGGCGTTTTCCTTCCAATTCACTGATGACCACGATGGGGACGATGACTTCGTGCTCGGCGAAGCGCAGCAGCGCGTGGGGATCGGATAGCAGGACGGATGTATCGATCACATAGCTGCGGCCTGTGGCGGACGTTGCTGTCCGCGCTTTTTGTGAGACCCGCTTGGTGCGAGAGGTAGCTGCACTTTCCCCGTCGGAAACCATAGCGGGCAGTTGCTCAGAAATAGCCACATCGACTCCAGCCCCGGGCGGTCGCCCGGCCTAATGGTGAAGCGGCTCGGCCGGAAGGCCGGGCGTGGCCTCCCATGTAACTGGTGCGATGTTCCGCTCCATATACTGGCCTCCCCGATCAGCGGGCGGTTTTGCCTGCTGATGGGATTAACGTAATCCCCGACACATTCATTTCCGCAATCCGTCGTCGGCAAGTCGCATGTCGGGCTCGTTAATTTTCGGTGAACCGCGCCGAAGCTAGGATCCGTAGCGGCGCTGGCGCCCGGCATAATCCCTGAGCGCCCGGAGGAAATCGACCTTGCGGAAGGCAGGCCAGAGGGCTTCACAGAAGTAGAACTCGCTGTAGGCGCTCTGCCACATCAGGAAGCCTGAGAGCCGCTGCTCGCCTGAGGTGCGGATGACGAGGTCCGGATCCGGCTGGCCGCGGGTGTAGAGGAACCGGGAGATGTCGTCCACCGAAAGTTCATCTGCGACGTCGGACATGTTTCGTCCCTTGGCGACGGCATCGTGGAGGAGTTCCCGCACGGCGTCAACGATTTCACGGCGGCCGCCATAGCCCACCGCAACGTTGACGTGGATTTTTTCGTGGACAGGGGTACGTGCGGTCAGTTTGTTGAGTCGCTCGGCCAGGTAGTCCGGGAGGAGTTCAGGGGCACCCATGGCATGGACTGACACGTCCGCGTCTTCGTCCAGACGGTCCATGGTGTTGGCGATGATGCCCATCAGCAAGTCCAGCTCTTCTCCGGAGCGGTTCATGTTGTCCGTGGAGAGCATGTAGAGCGTCACTACTTTGACACCGAGCTCCTGGCACCAGCCCAGGAACTCGTGAATCTTGTCCGCGCCGGCCTGGTGACCCTGGCTGGTGGGCGCGTTGAACTGCCGTGCCCAGCGACGGTTGCCGTCCACCATGACGCCGATGTGCCGCGGGATCTGGTCCTGCTTGAGGGAGCGCAGGAGTTTTCGCTCATAAAAGCCATAGAGGAAACCGGGCAGCTCCACCGGACTCTCACCTGACTTCCTTACTTGTACGACGACGACGCACATCCAAGGCTACCTTCCCGAGCTGCCGAGCCGGTGCAGTCGCCGGTCAAAATCCATTCACCCGTTGTTACTCGACGGTAACTTACCGGAACGTAAGTTATTCTTGAACCATGGCTGAGCTCCTCGAAACCAAGCCCCTCTGGCGGGGATGGATCCACGCCGTCGCAGCGCCTTTCGCACTCGCGGCGGGAATCGTCCTGGTGACTGTTGCCCCCACCACCGACCGCAGAATCACCTCCGCCATCTACGCACTGACGGGCGTGTTGTTGTTCGGCGTGAGCGCCGTCTACCACCGCGGCAACTGGTCGCCGAAGGTCCGAATGGTCCTCAAGCGGCTGGACCACACCAACATCATGCTGGTGATCGCCGGAAGCTATACGCCCTTGGCGTGGTCACTGTTGGAACGCTCCGAGTCTGTCACCCTGCTGTGGCTTGTTTGGTCCGGGGCGATCGTCGGCGTCCTGTTCCGGATCCTATGGACCCACGCTCCGCGCTGGCTGTATGTTCCTGTCTACATCGCCCTGGGTTGCGGGGCATTGTTCTACCTGCCGCAGTTCTTCGCCGCCAACGCACCCGCAGCGATCCTCATTTGTGTCGGGGGCGCCCTGTACATCACCGGCGCCGTGTTCTATGCCATCAAGAAGCCAAACTTCAGCGTGCAGCACTTCGGCTTCCACGAGCTCTTTCACGCTTTCACGGTGCTGGCCTTCGCGGCGCACTTCGTGGCGATCATGATGGCGGTGCTGAGCTAGCCCCGGAGGACGGCTCAGCCTCCCGAAGCCATTCCGACCAAGCGGGACTGTACCTGGGAAACCTCGCCAAGAGGCCTCTCGCACACCATGTCGCGGCATAAGTAGACCTGCGGTGAGCCGTCAGGCGCGCCCGACCTGTGGAGCAGGAGCGGCACCTCGTCCACATCGGCCGGGGACCCGCCGTCGTCGTCCGACTGCAACGCAACTACCAGCCCGGGACTGGGCGACATCAACAGCGCACGGTGCAGTTCGCGCCGCAAGGGCGAATCGGGTCCTGCGACGGCGGCCTCCACCGGCCCAGCCAAGCCCGCTTGAGCGGTGGCCAAAAGCCACCCGGCGACGCGCGGAGCGCGTGTGGCCAGAGGCGGGAGCAAACCAAGGATGTTGCCCGCCATGAGTCGGTGTTCGTGCGAGCCGGAATAGGCAGCGTATGACAAGAGGGCTCCGGCGAATCCGGCGGCGCCGCTGGGTGTCGCATTGTCGAAGGGGTCCAGAGCCGCGTGCTGGCCCTGGGCGTTGAACACTTGCGCGGACTCCCCCGTCGAGTCGGCGAGGTGTCCGTTCTCGACGAAACGCGAACACGCGGCTTCGATGAGTTCCTCGGCAAGGTAATACCAACGTTTGGTTCCCGTCACGGCATACAGCGCCAGGAAACCGTCGGCGCAGAACGCATAGTCCTCCAGGAGACCGCCAATGCCTCGTGCCCGGGCATCGTGCGAAACCCGCACCAACAACCGCGAACCGCTGTCCCAGTGAACGACTGCGAGGTACCCGGCCACGGTTTCTGCGGCCGTAACCAGGTCCGGACGATCCAGTATGGCCCCGGCCTCAGCGAGGGCGGACACGGCGAGCCCGTTCCATCCGGCCACCACTTTGTGGTCCCTGGCGGGCTGGTTCCGCTGGTTGCGCGCGGCTAGCAGTTCAGGCCGGACGCGCTCCCAGAGCCTGCCTTCGGCGTCGGACAACTCACGGGCGGGATGCAATGGCGATCCAAGGTGGGACACCGTCCCCTTGGCACCTACGTTCATCATGCGAGCCACCGCTTCGGCGTCACCCGGACCAAGGGCATCACGCAGCGATCCCGGAGTCCACAGATAGGTGGCGCCCTCGTGATGCACACCGTCCACCACGGTGTCGGCGTCGAGGGAGGATGCCAGCCCGCCGTCGGGCAGCGTCAAGGACTCCAGCATCCAATCGGCACACCTCGACGCGACAGCGGCCGCCTCGAAGGCAGGGAAGACCTCGTTGCCCCCAAGCCGTACCCAATGCGAATACACCCGCAGCAACTGCGCATTGTCATACAACATCTTCTCGAAATGGGGCACGGACCAGTCGGCCGTCACGGAGTAGCGGGCAAACCCGCCGTCGAGCTGGTCACGCAGAGCCGAGCGGGCCATGCCCGCCAACGCGCGGCCTGCCATGTCGCGTGCGGCATCGGCCGTATCCGACGGCACCGCGGCGTGCCGGATGAGGAACTCAAGAACCGCCGACGGCGGAAACTTGGGAGCGTCCCCGAAACCACCGGCGTCGGGGTCTTCAGAGCGGGCAAGAAGCATCAGGGCGTCCGGAAGCAGCGCGGCGTCCAGGACCTCCGGCGGACCGTCGAGCCGCACCGCCCCGGACAGCTGGGCGTCGGCCATGTTGGCCGCCAGTCCCCTGGCATTCTGTTCCACCCCGTCGCGGCGCTCCACCCAGGCCTCATGGACAGCTTCGAGGATGTTGCGGAACGACGGCCTGCCGGGCAGCGGAACGGGTGGAAAGTAGGTGCCTGCGTGGAAGGCCAGGCCGTCCGGCGTCAGGAAGACGGACATCGGCCAGCCGCCCTCACCGCTGATGGCTTGCGTCGCCGCCATGTACACCGAATCCACGTCCGGGCGTTCTTCGCGGTCCACCTTGACCGGCACGAAGTGCGCATTCAGGTAGTCGGCCGTCTCTTGGTCTTCGAAGGACTCGTGCGCCATGACGTGGCACCAGTGGCACGCCGCGTAGCCGATGGAGAGGAAAACAGGAACGTCACGCTCCGCGGCGAAAGCAAAGGCCTCATCACCGAAGGGACGCCAAAAGACGGGATTGTCCGCGTGCTGCCGCAAATAGGCAGAAGGTTCCGACCCCAGGGTGTTGCTTGCCCCGGGCCAGCTGGTGACGCCGTGCTCAGCGGGTTCCGGAACCGGCATCGCCATTCTCGTCTACTGAGCTGCCTGCCTCGGCAGGTTCGCCCGCCTCCGCGGCCAGGCGCGCTTCCTCAACCTGAGCCCGGTAGCGGACTCGGCGAATACGGCGGACCATGTCCACGATCAAGAAGGTTGTGAGGATCACGATGAAGGCGGTGAGGACGAAGCCCCAGGTGCCCGGCGTCACCTGATCCTCGGACAGGCCAGGCCGCAGCGTGCCCGTGGGGTTGGGCGACGGAGTGACGGTCAGGGCGAGAATCAAGTGGTGCACGTTCAAACCTTCTGTGGGAGATGATGCGTGCCGGCTGGCAGCGCGTGGCCGGCATGCTGGCAGGCCACCCGGCGATTTCTACGAGCGATAGAAACTACGGGCGTTCCTATCTTATCCCCGCGAAGAGGTCCTTTTCCGGCAGCTCGGAAGGAACCCGTGACTGGACCAGCGTGTAGTCCTCCCACGGCCACGCCGTTCGCTGCAGCTCGGGCGAGACCGCGAAGAAGAACCCGAGGGGATCGATCTGTGTGCGGTGTGCCCTCAGTGCATCGTCGCGGGCCTCGAAGAAGTCGCCGCAATCAACCTGTGTTGTGGTCTGGTGCCCCGGAGGAACCGGGGTGTGGCCCTCTGCATCAGCTTCAAGCCACGCTGCCAGGCGCTCGGCGTAGGGAGACTGCAACCCTGCTTCTTCGAGGGCGAAATGCAGCGCCCGGAAGCGCTCAGGGCTGAAGGCACGGTCGTAGTAGAGCTTGCTTGGTGCCCATGGGTCACCCATGCCGGGGTATCGGTCGGCATCGCCTGCGGCCTCGAACGCTTCCACTGCCACCTTATGGGCCATGATGTGGTCCGGGTGCGGGTAGCCACCATTCTCGTCATAGCTGAGAATCACGTGTGGCTTGAAGCTGCGAACCAGCCGAACCAGGGGCGCAGTGGCGCGCTCCAACGGCTGCAGCGCGAAGCAACCCGGCGGCAGCGGCGGAAGGGGATCACCCTCCGGCAGGCCCGAGTCCACGAACCCGAGCCAACGTTGCTGGATTCCGAGGACCGCAGCCGCATTCGCCATCTCACGTCGCCGTGCTCCTGCCATGTCCCGCTTGGGATGCGGGGCATCCTCCATGGCTGGGTTCTGGATGTCGCCGCGGGATCCATCCGTGCATGTGGCGACCATGACGTCCACTCCCGCAGCGGCGTACATCGCCATGGTTGCTGCACCCTTGCTGGACTCATCGTCCGGGTGGGCGTGGACGGCGAGCAGCCGCAGCTGCTGGTCGGAACTGCTGGACGCTGTCACGTGACGGCTCCTCTTTCATGGTTCGAGCTCTGGGGCGGTGATGGGGCGCCGGGATCGGCACTAAACTGGATGGGTGACTTCAGAGGACCTATCGGCCACCCAAGTACCGGCAAGCACCAGCCTAGCCAATCGCTACGGCGGTCAAAAGCGCGCCATGACCCGCAAAACCAAGCGGAACATCGTCATGGCAGCACTGGTAGTCGGGATTGCGTTCGCAGCTTGGGTGGCAACATCCTCGGCCCAGGCCCCTGTTACCTTCAAGGACATTGGATACAGCACGGTGGATGGCACCCAGGCGGAGGTGGACTACCAAGTCACCAAATACCCCGGAGCCACCGCCAAATGTGCCATCAAAGCCATGGACTCCAAGTTCGCGGTGGTGGGCTGGAAAGTTGTGGAGATCGGTCCCAACCAACCCGAGGAAAGCGCCGACGGGGGAAGCACTACTGCCCAGCGAACCGTCCTGCGAACCGAATCGCCGGCCGTGTCCGGCGTGGTGGACAGCTGCTGGATTGTGGACAGCGGTAAATAACAATCGTGTGACCCACGACTCAACCGGTTTGGGTTCGTCCAAAGGATTTACTACAATGGATGAAACCTTCACCCCGTTAAGTTGGTTACTGAGTTTTACGAGTGGCCACCTCGGCGGGGTCTTTTGCATTGTCAGATCTAGAGGAGAAATCCGTGTCTACCACCAACAGCGCCACTGCGGCTTGGCTCACCCAGGAAGCTTTCGACCGCTTGAAGGCTGAGCTGGACCACCTTTCCGGCGCTGGCCGGGCGGAAATCGTCCAGAAGATCGAAGCTGCCCGCCAGGAAGGCGACCTCAAGGAGAACGGCGGCTACCACGCAGCCAAGGAAGAGCAGGGCAAGATCGAGGCCCGCATCCGCCAGCTCACGGCACTCCTTCGCGATGCCCAGGTAGGCGAAGCACCGGCCGATGACGGAATCGTCGAGCCCGGCATGCTTGTTGTTGCCCGCATCGCCGGCGACGAAGAGAAGTTCCTGCTCGGCTCCCGCGAAATTGCCGGAGACTCCGATCTCGACGTCTTCAGCGAGAAGTCCCCCCTGGGTGCCGCCATTATCGGCCACAAGGAAGGCGACAAGCTGAGCTACGTCGCCCCCAACGGCAAGGAAATTCCGGTGGAGATCGTCTCCGCCAAGCCCTACGTCGCCTAAACAGCGGCTTACCGGCCTGAAATACACGACGCCGGCCCCTTCCTTCGTGGAGGGGGCCGGCGTTTTTTCGTGCCCGGCTCACCCAACCGGGGGACAGCAAAGGTCGCTACGAAGGCTCGTTGGGACACGTGCCGTCCCGCACTTGGGTCAGGTGGTGATGGCGGGCTTTGGCCGGAGCAGGAGGGCAGCAAGGACCCCGCCGACAGCCCCACCCAAGTGCGCCTGCCAGGAGACGTACCCCATCACCGTTGGCAGCACTCCAAAGAGGATGCTGCCGTAGGCCATGAAGAGGACAACCGAGAGCAGGATCTGCCACCAGTTACGGTTGAAGAAGCCCCGCACCAGCAGGAACGCGAAGAAGCCAAACACCAGTCCGGAAGCGCCCACCGTCACACCTCCCCCGCCAATAAGCCACACCGCGAGCCCGGAGCCCAGCCAACTGAACGCCAACGCCGTGATGAACACCCTGAAGCCGGACATGAACGCCAGGAAGCCGAAGATGACCAGCGGCAACGTGTTGGAGAGCAGATGGTTGAAATTCGCGTGCAGCAGCGGAAACGTCAGGATATCCAGGACGCCGTCCATGCTGCGGGGGCGCAGGCCGAACGTGAAGTTCAGACCGTGCCGCATGAGGGTATTCAGGAACTCGATGACGTAAAGCAGGATGACGAAGCCGCCCATGAACAGCAGGCCGCCCTTAGCCCGCCCGGCCAGCGATTCCCTGGCCTCGGCCTTTGAATCGTCAGGCGTTCCAAGCACCATGTGCCCTCCCGTCAGTGCACCACGATGGGCTGGAAGCCCTCGGCCCGCAGTGCACCGAGGACTTGTTCGCCGTGTTCGTGGCCCTTTGTTTCCAAGTTGATGGTGATGGAGACGTCGCCCATGCTGATGGAACCACCCAGGCGGGTGTGGTCCAAGCCGGTGACGTTGGCGTCGTTTTCAGCGATGATGCGTGCAATGGTAGCCAGCGAACCTGGGCGGTCGTCCAGCATCATGCGCACGGTCATGAAACGGCCTGCGGCGGAGAGGCCGCGCTGGATGACTTTCAGCATGAGCATGGGATCGATGTTGCCGCCGGACAGCACGACGGCGGTGTTCCCCGGGTTTTCGATCTTGCCATCCATCAGCGCGGCTACTCCCACGGCGCCAGCGGGCTCCACCACCATCTTGGCCCGCTCGAGGAGGAAGATCAGTGCGCGCGCGAGCGAGTCTTCGCTGACTGTCACAACATCGTCCACGAGCTCACGGATGATGCTGAAGGGCAACTGCCCAGGCCGTCCAACCGCGATGCCGTCAGCCATGGTGGTGACCTTCTTCAGCGGCACCAACGCATCTGCTGCCAGGGATGGCGGATAGGCGGCGGCGTTTTCTGCCTGGACTCCAATGACCCGGATTTCGCGGCCGAGTTCCTTGGCCTTGGCCTTGATGGCCACGGCTACACCGGCCAGCAGACCACCTCCACCGACGCCCATGAGGATGGTGTCGACGTTGGGGATCTGGTCCAGGATTTCAAGTCCAATGGTGCCCTGCCCGGCAACGACGTCCACATTGTCAAAGGGGTGCACAAAGACGGCGCCGGTTTCGTTGGCATACCGCTGGGCCTCCGCCAATGCTTCATCCACGTTGTGGCCATGGAGGATCACTTCAGCGCCGTGGCTGCGCGTGGCTGCCAACTTGGGGAGCGCCACGCCGAGTGGCATGTAGATGCGCGCATTGATGCCCAGGCTTTTGGCAGCCACTGCCACGCCTTGGGCGTGATTGCCGGCCGATGCCGCCACTACTCCGCGCTTTTTCTCGTCCTCCGTCAGCCGAGCCATCCGCACATAGGCGCCGCGGACCTTGAATGACCCTGCGCGCTGCAGGTTCTCACATTTGAAAAAGACGTTGCCGCCCACGAGGCTGCCCAGCGCACGGGACGACTCCACCGGAGTCTTGGTAATAATGCCCTCGAGCAGCTCCTGCGCCTTGAGGACATCGTCCAGCGTGACGGGCAGGGTTTCGAGGGTATTCACTGACTATTCTCCTTTATTGGTGTCGGCATCCGGGCCCTCAACAGAGGTGCTCCCCGAAGCCTTGTTCTTGCTGGTAGTGCCTTTGCCAAGGCGGGATTCGGGCCGTGGGAGGTGGACTTCCTTGAAGTTCGCATCTCCACTGGGCTCCGCCGAGCCAGCTGCCGGCTGGAGCACCGCACCACCCAATCCTTCATCATGTTCCCACGTCCGGCCGGCAATGTAGCGAACTGCCGTGTTTACTACGGCGAGCAATGGCACCGCGAACAGCGCACCGGGGATGCCGGCCAGGTAGGAGCCCGCAGCTACAGACAGGATCACGGCCACCGGGTGCAGTGCCACGGCTTTGCCCATCACCAGGGGCTGCAGGATGTGGCTTTCAAGCTGCTGGACCAAGAGGACGATGGCCAGCATGATCAGGGCGTTGACCGGTCCGTTGGCAACCAGGGCCAAGAGAACCGCAATGGCGCCTGTGACGAGTGCGCCCACCACGGGGATGAACGAGCCGATGAAGACCAGGACGGCCAGCGGAAGCGCGAGGGGAACTTGGATGATGGCAGCGCCGACACCAATGCCCACAGCATCGACGAACGCAACGAACATTTGGATCCGCACGTAGCTGACCATTGATGTCCATCCACGACGACCTGCACCATCGGTGGCCCTGCGCGCAGTCTTGGGCAGGAGGCGGACCAGGAATGCCCAAATCCGGCTTCCCTCCAGAAGGAAGAAGATGAGGATGAACAGGGCAAGGACCAGGCCCGCAGCGAAGTGCCCGGCAGTGCTGCCAAAGGACAGGGCGCCGCTGAGGATGCTGCTGCTGTTGTTCTGGAGGGCATTGGCGCCGTCCGCAATGTATTGGTCGATCTGGTCCGCGGTCAGGTGGAGCGGCCCGTCGGCCAGCCAGGTCTGAATCTGCTGGATCCCGGCCAGCGCCTCTTGCCAGAGCTCCCCGAAGCCCGAGACCAGCTGCCTGCCCACCAAGGCCAGCGCACCGGCGATCACGCCGATGAAGCCGATCACCGTAATGGCTACGGAGGCGCCATTGGGAACCTTTCGGTTGCGCAGCCAAGCCACCACCGGGTACAGCAGTCCCGCCAGGAGGGCAGCCACCATCACTGGAATGATGAGGAAGCTGACCTTGCCCAGCAGCCATACAAGCGCGCCGATCATGAGCAGGATCAGGCCCGCCCGCCATGACCACGCGGCGGCAATACGAACCCCGTAGGGGATGTCCTCGGCAATTTGGCGGTCTGAACGTGTTTTGGCGTCCGGTGTTGGCGTCATGAACCCATAATTCCGTAGCCCGCGCCGTATGGGAAACCGGCTCTCACTTCAGCCGCGTGGGGCTACAGGGATGCGGTGATGCCCCAGTTCATGGTGAAGGCCTCGCCGGGTGCCAGCCAGCGGAGGCCATCGCCACTGTTGAATGCGTTGGCCGGGCCAGTCATCGGTTCGATGGCTACTGCCTTGGAGCGGCCCGGGAACGTGTCAGTGACGAAGACATGGACATACTGGCAGTTCTCGTCCTGTACCAGGCTGACGCTGCGTCCATCGGGTGCTGTCAGCGTCTGGCGGGCCACACCGCCGTCGAACGAGAGGTCCGTCAGGGCGACATCCACCAGCAGGCTGCCCACCGCGGCGCCGGCTGAAAAGTCGTAGTCCCCCGCCACAGCAGCGGTGCTGCGTGGAATCAAACGGTCATCGGCCACCAGACGTGTGCTTGCCCGCACCGTCAGGACCAAGTCCTCGGGAGCTACGTCGCCGATGCGCAAGTAGGGGTGGGCGCCCAAGACGAAGGGTGCGGCGCCCTGGGAGTCGTTGACCAGTGTCTGCGAGACGCGGAGGTCCAGCGCTTGATCCAGTTCGTACCTGACGCGGTGACGCAGCAGGAACGGGTAGCCGTGTTGGGGGAAGATGGTGGCCTCGAGCGTCACGGAGAACTCGGATTCGTCCACCAGCGTGTACCCGGCATTCCGCAGGAGTCCATGACTGGCGTTGTTGCGCGAGGCCTCGGTGATGTCCAACTGCTGTTTTTTGCCGTCGAGGTACCAGATCCCGTCCTCCACCCTGTTGGCCCACGGCGCCAGGGTGATGCCGGTGGCGCCGGGCGATATGTCGTCATCGCCGAAGCTTTCCGTCAGCTGGACACCAGCACGCGAGTAGAGCCGCAGGCCGGCCGCTAGTTCGGTGATAACGGCGAGCGCATCATCCCTGCGAAGCTCAAATTGGCGGCCGGTGGCGAACCGGCGGGTCTCGGATTGATCAGCAGCGAATGATGGGGAGGCAGGCATGGCATTACCGTACTTCATGAGCACCCACATACCGGAAAACAATGTTTGTTTTTGTTAGAAACTATGCGCTTTTGGTCACTTGTGGGATGATGGCTTTATGACTCGTATCACCAGCACCCGCCTTGCGGACAGCCGAGAGCTGATCTACTTCGACGACCCCGGAACTCCGGCGCGCACACCGGAATCACTGGTGGACCACCGTGAGCTCCCAGCCCGCGGAGAGCCAGGGGAGGTCCGGTACGACGCCCTTTCCGGTGATTGGGTTGCCGTTGCCGCCCACCGCCAGTCCCGGACGCACCTCCCCCCGGCGGACCAATGCCCCATTTGCCCCACGACACCTGCCAACCCCTCCGAAATCCCGGCTTCGGATTACGACGTGGTGGTCTTCGAGAACCGCTTCCCGTCATTGGGAGCGGCCATGGGCGACATTCCTCCGCTCCCCGCGCCAGGGCATAGCGGCCACGGCACCATCGGTCCCGCATTCGGCCGCTGCGAGGTCGTAGCCTTCACTCCGCAGCACACGGGCTCCTTCGCCGAACTGGGCGAAACGCGGGCCCGTACCGTCATTGAAGCCTGGGCCCAGCGGACCGAGGCGCTCAGCGCCCTGCCCGGCATCAAGCAGGTTTTCCCCTTCGAAAACCGCGGCGCGGACATTGGTGTTACGTTGCACCACCCGCACGGCCAGATTTATGCCTACCCCTATGTAACGCCCCGCGCCGCACAGCTCGGCGCCGTGGCCCGCAAGTACTACGACGACGTCGACGCGAAGGAAACGCTCGCGGCTTCACTCCTCAACGCCGAACGCGAAGACGGCAGCCGCATGGTCCTGGAGGCCAAGCACTTCAGCGCCTATGTTCCCTTCGCAGCGCGCTGGCCCTTGGAAATCCACCTGGTACCGCATCGCAGCGTGCCTGACCTCGCCGCGCTCACGGGTGAGGAGCGCGACGAGCTCTCCTCTGTCTACCTGGACCTCCTGAAGCGCCTGGACTCTTTGTACCCAACCCCCATGCCGTACATCTCGGCATGGCACCAGGCACCACTGGACCCTTCCCTTCGTCCTGCGGGCCAACTGCACCTGCAGCTCACCTCGCCTCGCCGGGCGGCGGATAAGCTCAAGTACTTGGCCGGCTCAGAGGCCGCCATGGGAGCGTTCATCAACGACACCACACCGGAAGCCGTGGCTGAGCGTCTGCGCAGCGTCGCCGCAGTACCGGCGGCCAACAAGACCCTGGAAGGCACCCGAGCATGACCACCACCACTGACACCAGCGTCCTGGCCGCCCGCTTCCAGGAAACGTTCGACGCAGCTCCCGACGGCGTCTGGCAGGCGCCGGGACGCGTCAACCTGATCGGCGAGCACACGGATTACAACGAAGGCTTTGTGCTGCCTTTCGCCATCGACAAGACGGCGAAGGTAGCTTTGCGGGTCCGCGACGACTCCGCCGTGCGCATGCTGTCCACCTTCGGCGGGCACGGTCTGGTGGAAACCGACCTCGAAGGCCTGGAACCCGGCTCCGGGGAAGGTTGGTCCCGCTACCCACTCGGGGTTGCCTGGGCGTTGAAGGAACGCGGCATAGACGTTCCCGGCTTTGACCTCCTGCTCGATTCCGATGTTCCTTCGGGTGCAGGCCTCTCGTCCTCCCACGCGATCGAGTGCGCCGTCATCTCGGCCCTCAACGACTTGACCGGCGCCGGTTTCGCGGCCGAAGACCTGGTGCTGGCAACTCAGCGTGCGGAGAACGTCTTCGTTGGTGCGCCCACCGGAATCATGGATCAGTCGGCGTCCTTGCGCGGCGCCAAGGGTCATGCAGTTTTCCTGGACTGCCGTGACCAGCATGTGGAGCTTGTCCCCTTCGACGCCGAAGCCTCGGGCTTGGTGCTGCTGGTCATCGATACCAAGGTGTCGCATTCTCACGCTGACGGAGGATACGCCTCCCGCCGCGCGTCCTGCGAGTTGGGTGCCGAGATCCTCGGCGTCAAAGCGCTGCGCGACGTCGGCATCGAGGTTTTGGAGGAGGCTTCCGGCCTGTTGGACGAGACCACGCTTCGGCGGGTCCGCCACGTGGTCACTGAAAACGACCGCGTGCTTCAGACGGTGGAACTGTTGAGCAGCAATGGTCCCGCCAGCATCGGTGCTTTGCTGGATGCCAGCCATGTCTCCATGCGCGACGACTTTGAGATCTCCTGCGCCGAGCTGGATCTGGCCGTGGATACTTCCCGGGCGAACGGTGCCATCGGCGCCCGCATGACCGGTGGCGGCTTTGGCGGCTCAGCCATCGCCCTGACGCCGGTGGGCCAGGAGCAGCAGGTGCGTGACGCCGTCGTGCGTTCCTTCGCGGAGGCGGGCTTCACTACACCGGACATCTTCACCGTGACCCCGGCGGCCGGCGCCCTGCGCCTGGCCTGACTTCCTCGGCGTCCGTCCTGATGCCGGGCGTAAGCTGGGGCCATGACTGAGGCTGTCATTGTTTCCACTGCCAGAAGCCCCATTGGGCGGGCCTTCAAGGGTTCCCTGAAGGACGAGCGCCCGGACGACCTCGCCACGGCCATGGTGCAGGCTGCCCTCACCAAGATCCCCGGCTTCGATCCCGGCGCCGACGATGGTCGAGGTCTGGACGACATCCTCCTGGGCTGCGCGGAACCCAGCGGCGAAGCCGGATCCAACATGGCCCGCGTGGTGGCTGTCCTCGCTGGGCTGGATCGGGTGCCCGCAGCGACCATCAACCGTTTCTGCGCCTCGAGCCTGCAAACCCTGCGGATGGCCTTCCACGCCATCAAAGCCGGCGAAGCTCACGCGATTGTCGCCGCTGGGGTGGAAAGTGTGTCCCGGTACCAGAATTGGGCCGGGGCCGGCGAAACCGATACCGCAAACCACAACCCGCTCTTCGAGGCAGCAGCGCAACGCACGGCAGCCCGCGCGGCGTCCAATATTCCGTGGACCGATCCGCGCCTGGGCGGCCGGCTGCCGGACATCTACATCTCCATGGGCCAAACTGCGGAGAACGTTGCCACCAGTTACGGCATCGGCAAGGCCGAGCAGGACGAGTGGGGCGTACTGAGCCAGAACCGCGCCGAGGCCGCAATAGCCGCCGGGTTTTACTCCCGCGACATCACACCGTACACCCGCAGGGACGGCAGCGTCGTGGACCGGGACGACTCTCCCCGGCCGGGGGTGACCTTGGAGGCAGTGTCGGCGCTGCAGCCGGTTTTCCGTCCCGATGGCACGGTCACCGCCGGCAATGCCTGCCCACTCAACGATGGCGCCGCCGCCGTAGTAGTCATGAGCGACACTCGAGCACAAGAACTTGGACTGGAACCTCTGGCTCGCGTGGTGTCTACCGGTGTCAGCGCTCTCTCCCCGGAGCTCATGGGAATGGGGCCGGTGGAGTCCTCTCGTCGGGCTTTGGCTATGGCCGGGCTCACCATGTCCGACATCGATCTGGTGGAGCTCAACGAAGCGTTTGCTGTCCAGGTTGTGGCGAGTGCACGGGAACTGGGCATCGACCCCGCCAAACTCAATGTCCACGGCGGTGCGATTGCGTTGGGGCACCCGTTCGGCATGACGGGCGCACGCATGACCAGCACATTGCTGAACGGCTTGAAGGAACGCGACGGAACGCTGGGCCTGGCAACACTATGCGTTGGTGGCGGTCAGGGCATGGCCGTGGTGTTTGAGCGCTTGAGCTAGTTCAAAGGCTCGGGACGCACAACTGCCCCCGAAGTATCTTCGGGGGCAGTTCTGCGTGGACGTACTCCGAGGGAGTTAGTCGTCGCCTCGCAATATTGCCAGCAGGCGGATGATTTCGACGTACAGCCACACCAGGGTGACCGTCAGGCCGAATGCTGCAACCCAGGAGTAACGCTCCGGGGCGCCGGCGCGAACGCCTTCTTCGATGCTGGTGAAGTCCATGATCAGCGAGAAAGCCGCCAAGCCGATGGCCAGGATGCCGATGAAGACGCCCAGCGGGATGCCTGCAATCGTGATGCTCGTGCGCAGGCCGAAGGGCTCCTGCACCGCGCCGGTCCACATCATTACCAGGTTGATCAGCGCGAAGACCGCGTAACCGATGGTTGCGATCATGAAGAAGCGCACCATCTTGGGAGTGGCGCGGACCTTGCCGCTCTTGAAGAGCACCAGGGTGACGCCGAAGACTGCCAACGTGCCGATGACGGCTTGAAGGCCGACGCCCGGGTACATTCCGTCGAGGATGCGGGTAAGGCCACCAAGGAACAGGCCTTCGAGGCCAGCGTAGGCGAGGATCAGGGCCGGGGACGGCTGCTTCTTGAACGTGTTGACCAAGGCCAGGACGAATCCGCCCAAGGCACCGACGATCATCAGCATGGTGGAGAGCGCGGGGGCCACGAACAGCGTGACGCCGGCGCCGATGATCAGCACCACGAGGCAGGCGACGGTCTTCATGATCACGTCGTCATACGTCATGCGTCCGGTGTCAGCCGGGCCGGCAGCCGGCTGGTTGTACATCTGCTGCAGCTGCTCATTGGTCATGTTCTGCTGCTGTGCCGACCAGGCCGCGTGGCCGTCCATCACCTGTCCGGGTGCCCGGCCGGGTGCTTGGTTAAACTGCTGGCCGTACGGATTTTGCGGTACAGGCGGGGCCTGCTTTGCTCCACGGAAATTCTTTCCGTTGAAGACTGGGTTTCCGCCAAGTGCCATTGCGGGTGTCCTCCTGAAAAAGGGCTAAGTGATAATTCACGGTACCAATTACCACGCGCCCGCGGCAGGGAAAGTTCCCTTGTTCACCCAGACGAAACGCAACCGTGACAAGAAAATGGAAGATTGTCCGGTACGGGCACCCACCCGAACGTTTAGTAACACCCTCAAACAACAAAGGTTTACTTAAGCGGTGCTACATCACTGGTTGCATGCAGCTTCACAGTTGTTACCTGATCGCGATCTTTGCACCCCCGAACTGGGCATTCATTCAGTCCACCGAGCGGTAACATAGGCCACACATGGGTGACTTAGATCACAATCGAGGCAGCTAGGCAAGGACTGTTCACAAGCCCCATGACCGTTCGCACCGGCTGCAAGGGCGCAGCCGGGACCACCCCCACTGTGGAGGTTTCCATTTTGAGAAGCACACTGCGCGACCCGTCCATCAGACGGTCCAAGGGACTGCAGAGAGTTGTGGGGGCACTATTCGCAGCCCTCATCGCCACTCTGTTGATCGCCGCCCCCTCGGCACAGGCAACCACCCCCTCGCCTTCGCCATCACCAACTACTTTCCAGAACAACATCAGCGGATTCCTCCGCGATGATGCCCGGGCCCCCATACCCGGCGTCAAGATCAAAGCATCAGGCAACGGATTCGAAGGTGAAGCCACCTCCGGAGCCAACGGCGCCTGGACTATTGGCGTTCCCGTCCAGGGCACCTACACCATTGAGCTGGACACCTCCACCTTGCCGGAGGGCATCGCACTGGCTGAAGGCCAGGACAATCCCCGCGATGTCACGTTCAGCCAGACGTCCAATTTGTCGGTGATCTTCGCCTTCGGAGAAGGCATCGTGGTCCAGCAACAGGACTTTGGCCAGAACCTCCTCAACCGCCTCGTAGCAGGCTTGAGCTTCGGCCTCTTGCTCGCCCTCGCCTCAGTGGGCCTCTCCCTGATCTTCGGCACCACAGGCCTCACCAACTTCGCCCACGGCGAGATGGTGACGCTGGGAGCCGTCCTCGTCTTCATGTTCAACGGTTTCGGCCTGCCCTTCTGGCTGGCCATCCTGCTTGCGCTGGTTGGCGGCGGTGTCTTCGGATACGTCCAGGACGCAGGACTATGGCGCCCCTTGAGGAAACGTGGCTCCGGCCTTGTCCCGATGATGATCGTCAGCATCGGCCTCGCATTGGCCATCCGATACGTCATCCAGTTCTTCTTCGGCGGCGCAACCCAGCAACTGCCTGGCGCACAAAGCGCCGAGATCCAGATCGGGCCGGTTTCCATCTCGCCGAACAACCTTTGGTCACTGATCATCAGCGCGGTGGTGATTGCCTTGATCGGCATCGTCCTGCTGAAGACCCGTCTTGGCAAGGCAACCCGCGCAGTTGCGGACAACCCCGCACTGGCGGCCGCGTCCGGCATCGACGTCGATTCCGTCATCCGCATTGTCTGGATCGTGGGCGGCGTCCTCGCCTCCCTCGGTGGCATCCTGTGGGCGTACTACCGGCCAGGAGTTACCTTCGACATGGGTTCGCAGATCCTGCTTCTCATCTTCGCCGGTGTCACCCTCGGTGGTCTGGGCACTGTCTTCGGTGCCCTGATCGGTTCGATCGTCGTCGGCATCTTCGTGGAACTGACTACCGTGTTCGGCCTTCCCGCCGACCTCAAGTATGTCGGTGCCCTGTTCATCATGATTGTTGTCCTTCTGTTCCGACCGCAGGGTATCCTCGGCCGGCGTGAGCGTGTGGGTTAGGAGCGGGCCATGGACTTCGGATTTATTCTTTCCAGCGCCCTTGGCGAATTGTTCAGTCCAACGACGGCGGCCTACGCGCTTGCCGCCTTGGGCCTTGCGGTTCACTTCGGCTACTCAGGCCTGCTGAACTTCGGTCAAGCGGGCTTCATGGCAGTTGGTGCCTACGGCTTCGCAATCTCCACGTTGAGCTTCGACGCCCCGTTCTTCCTCGCCTTGCTCATCGCCGTGCTGTGTTCGGTGATCTTCGCCTTTATCCTCGGTATTCCTACTCTCCGGCTTCGGGCGGACTACCTGGCAATCGTCACCATCGCAGCGGCCGAAATTGTCCGCTATGTGGTGACCACCAACCAGCTCACCAGCGTTACCGGCTCGGCTAATGGCCTTGCAGCATTTGAAGGCACCTTCTACTCAATGAACCCCTTCCCGGAGGGGTCCTACATGGGCATGAACAACCGCGACTTCTTCATCCGGGTCGTCGGTTGGGGCTTGGTGATCGTCTGCTGCGTGCTGGTATGGCTGCTGATGCGCAGCCCCTGGGGCCGCGTCCTGAAGGGCATCCGCGAAGACGAGAACGCAGTCCGCTCATTGGGCAAGAACGTCTACGCGTACAAGATGCAGGCACTGATCATCGGTGGCGTCCTGGGCGCCTTGGCGGGGATGATCTTCACGCTCCCCCGCGGCGCTGTCCAGCCGTCCAACTACGGCACTGAACTGACCTTCTTCCTCTGGACCTGCCTCCTGCTGGGTGGCATGGCTACAGTCCTGGGGCCCGTCATCGGAGCAATGATCTTCTGGGTGGTTCTCTCCCTGACACAGAGCCTGCTCTACGGCCTCATCGAATCAGGGGTTGTCACCTGGCTAACCACGGTCCAGGCCGGCCAGCTGCGCTACATCCTGGTAGGCGTCGCACTGATGCTCCTGATGATCTTCCGCCCGCAAGGCGTCTTCGGCAATAAGAAGGAGCTTGCTTTCGCATGAGTGAGACCAACGAACGCAATACCGAAAATATTGACTACATGACCGATTCGCGGCCCATCGCCGTCGGGGAAAACACCCCGGGCTGCAAGAAGCGCGATCCGATCGTCGTGGCGGAGGACGTCACACGGTCCTTCGGCGGGATCAACGCCGTGGATGTCGAGTACCTCGAGATCCCACGGCACAAGATCACCGCGTTGATCGGTCCCAACGGTGCCGGCAAGACCACCTTGTTCAACCTGCTCACCGGATTCGACACCCCCAACTCGGGCAAATGGCAGTTCGAAGGCAACAGCCTGGCAGGCGTTTCCTCCTACAAAGTGGCACGCATGGGCATGGTCCGCACCTTCCAGCTGACAAAGGTCATGGGCAAGCTGACGGTCATGGAAAACATGCGGCTCGGCGCGGCTGACCAGCCCGGGGAACGGCTCTCCAAGGCCCTGTTCAAAGGCATGTGGGGAAGTCGCGAGAAGGAGATCACCGCCCAGGCCAACGTGCTGTTGGAGAAGTTCAAGCTTGACGCCAAGAAGGACGACTACGCCGCGTCCCTCTCAGGCGGCCAGCGCAAGCTCCTGGAAATGGCACGGTCCCTGATGGTGCGGCCCAAGCTGGTGATGCTCGATGAGCCCATGGCCGGCGTGAACCCCGCCCTGACCCAGTCGCTCCTGGACCACATCAAGAACCTCAAGGCTGAGGGCATGACTGTGCTCTTCGTGGAGCACGACATGAACATGGTGCGCCATATTGCCGACTGGGTGGTGGTCATGGCAGAGGGCAAGGTAGTGGCCGAAGGACCTCCCGGTGAAGTCATGAAGAACCCCGCCGTCATCGACGCCTACCTTGGCGCCCACCACGACGTAGACCTTGGCGACGCTGAAGGCATCAAGGAACTCGAAGCAGAACTTGAGGCCGACGAGGAGTCAGTGGTCGGAACCGAAGACGCAGGCATCCTGTCCGAGATCGAAGAACCCAAGAAGGAGGACGGTCGATGAGCAGCACCAGCGCAATGCCCGCCTCGGCAGCCGCCCCCGCTGGCGATTCCGTCGTCAAAGTCACCAACTTGGTGGCTGGCTATATCCCAGGCGTCAACATCCTCAATGGCTGCAGTATCGAGGCCCGCAAGGGCGAGTTGATCGGCATTATCGGCCCCAACGGCGCCGGAAAATCCACGCTCCTGAAGGCCATGTTCGGCCTCGTGAAGGTCCACTCCGGCACGGTAGTGGTCCGAGGCCAGGACCTCACCGGTTTGAAGGCCAACAAGCTGGTCACCCAGGGCGTCGGCTTCGTCCCGCAGACCAACAACGTGTTCGCCACGCTGACCATCGAAGAGAACCTCCAAATGGGTATGTTCCAGCGGCCCAAGGACTTCTCCGAGCGGTTCGACTTTGTGACCAGCCTATTTCCGGAACTGGGCAAGCGGCGTGCACAGCGAGCGGGTTCCCTCTCCGGCGGCGAACGTCAGATGGTGGCCATGGGCAGGGCCCTCATGATGGACCCGGCCGTACTGCTGCTCGATGAGCCATCGGCAGGCCTCTCCCCCGTCAAACAGGACGAGACCTTCCTCCGCGTGCACGAGATCAACCGCGCAGGCGTCTCCGTGATCATGGTGGAACAGAATGCCCGCCGCTGCCTGCAGATCTGCGACCGCGGCTATGTCCTTGACCAAGGCAAGGATGCGTACACGGGTACTGGCCGTGAGCTTATGAAGGACCCCAAGGTCATCCAGCTCTACTTGGGTACGCTGGCCGACGAGGTCTAGGCGCGCAGCCCCACCTGCGCAGGAGGGCTCCGGGATCACCTCCCGGAGCCCTCCTTCGTTAAGGACTCGCCAGAGGGCCCTGTGGCGGCCGCCACGGGGCACCGATGGCAAGCTGGACTGATGACTGGAAGCATCACAGAACAGCAGCATGAGCTGCTGACTTCGTGGTTGGGCATTTACGCGGTGATACAGGACCATTCCTGGCCGCTGCAGGACACTACGGTCCTGCAGGTCGCCGGTCACGACGGTCGCCATTACATCGTCAAAGCCAGCACCACCAGCCACCACATCCGCCGGGAGATTGCAGCACATGCACGAGGCCTGTCTGGGCTTGAAGGCCGTGTCCCCACGCTCAGGCACGCCGCGCCAGAGGCAGGGATCCTGGTCACCACCTACCTTCCCGGGAAACTCGTTGCCGGAACGGATGCCGAGACAGACCCTGCAACCTACCGTGAGGCCGGCGCTATCCTGGCCGCTTTGCATCAGTCGGCAGGAACATCGCGGGGATACGTTCGTGCTTTGACGGTGAAGACGGGCTTCCTGATTGACACCGCCCAGGGACTCCTGCCCGGCGAGACGCAAAGCCGCCTCCGGGACACCTTGGCCTCCGTTGACCTTGGCCCCGTCGAACTGGTGACGACCCACGGCGATTACCAGCACAGGAATTGGCTGCAGGACGCCGGCCACATCAAGGTCATTGACTTCGGCCGTGCCGAGGTACGGCCATGGGTCCACGACCTGGTGCGGCTCAGCCATCAGCAGTTCCTGTCACAACCCGCACTGCGGACGGCATTCCATGAGGGATTGGGCAAGATGATCGTCACGGAACAGGACCGGCAGCTCTGGACTTTGGAGAACCTCAACCAGTCTGTGGGCACAGTGGTCTGGGCCCACCAGGTGGGAGACGCCTCTTTTGAACAGCAGGGCGTTGAGATGGTGGAAAGGGTTCTTCGGGGCTTCCCTCCCTGTGGTTAAGCAACGGCCGAGGCCTTAACGCAGAACAGGTCCCCTTCCTGGTGAGGAAGGGGACCTGTTTAGTGGTTTCGGCCTAGCTGGCGTTCGGCTTAGAGCTTGCCGAACTCTTCGCGGACCGGCTTGTAGGTGTTGTCATCCTGGTATTCGTAGATACCGATGTACGCCTCGGTGGGGTCACCAGCATCGGAGAACGTTACCGGACCGGACTGGCCGTCGTAGTCAATGTCCTTGCCCTCGCGGAGCAGGGTGACACAGGACGGGAAGTCAGTGCACTTCTCGCCGCCTTCAGAGACTTCCTTCAGCTTGGCTGCGATGTCCGTACCCTTGGTGCTCTTGGCGGCCTCAGAGGCCAGCGAGATCAGGTTGACGGCGTCGTAGGACTCGCCTGCGTAGCTGTAATCCTTCAGGGCGGGATCGATGGCGAGGAGCTTCTGCTTGAAGGCGTCCTTGGCGAACGTACCGGGAATGGTTCCCTGCGCGCCCTTCATGGTGCCTGCCTGGAAGTCCTTGCTGTAGTCCGAGGTGTTACCGTCAACCATGAACAACTGCGTGGGCTTGATGCCCTTGCCGGTGATCAGTGGCACGATGCTCTTTGCCTGGTCGAAGGTGATCAATGCGATGGCGTCAGGCTTTGCTGCAAGGACCTTGTCCACCTGGCTGCTGAACTGAGAATCGCCCTCATTGAAGAGTTCTTCAGCAACAACCTTGCCACCGGCTGCCTCGAAGGCTTCCTTGACGTTCTTCTGGAGGCCGGTTCCGTAGGCATCGTTCAGGACGATCATGCCGACGGTCTGGGCACCACAGGTGGCCATGTAGTTACCGAGGACCTTGCCCTGCAGGACGTCGGACGGCGCAGTACGCCAGTAGAGGCCCTTGTCGTCCCACGTGGTGAAGTCAGGCGAGGTGTTTGCGGGCGAGAAGTGGATAACGCCAGCGCCGGTGATCTGGTTGATGACCGTCTTGGAAACACCGGAGGAAGCTGCACCAATAACTGCGCTCACGCCTTGGCCAAGGAGTGCCGTGGTGGACTGGGTGGCGATGTCCGTCTTGGTGTCGCCGGAGTCGCGGTGGACTACAGAGACAGGGGCGCCCAGGACGCCACCAGCATCGTTGACTTCCTTGATGCCGAGGTTGACGCCGGCGATTTCAGGTGGGCCGAGGAACGCCAGCGACCCCGTTGTCGGCAGGAGCGATCCAAGCTTAAGCGGCGTAGCCGTGGTAGTGGTCGAGGGAGGTACAGGTCCCGTGTTGGTGGCAGCCTGGCTGTTGCCGGCCCCCGCCCCGCCGCTCGGTGCCGGGCAGGAAATGCCTGCCGCGGCGGCGGATGAAGACCCAGTCTGGGTAGGCGTCGAAGACCCACCACAAGCTGTGGCCAAGAGAGCGACCCCAATGCCAAGCGCTGTTAGCTTGGCGGCTCGGGGCGCCGCTGGGGAAAGATCAAACATTCGTTGTCTCCTCGATCGAAAGGTGCGAACTGCCTTTGATGCGATTACTCAGGTGTTCCTGATTAAGACTCAAACTAATGCAATTGATCGGCGAACATAAGTGATTCAGGTCACATCCCTATAACACTCGTTGCCTGTGGGGAATCTACGAGGTTGCTGGGAAAAGACAATGAAGGAGAGAACAGCCCGGCGGAAGGGAGAAAGAGCTCTCACCTTCCGCCAGTGCCCCAGGTGGGACTCGAACCCACAACACGCGGATTTTAAGTCCGATGCCTCTGCCAATTGGGCTACTGGGGCGCCCGGACCATGGTATCCCAGCTATAGCCGGTTGAAGGGTTCGGCGTAGCGGAAGGTGCCGCGGACGCCGTCGGGCCACTCCGGCAGGGTCAGCAGCTGGAAGTGATCGCCCCACACCTCCTCCGGTGGTTGTACGCCCACAGTCGTGGCCGGCACATAACCGAAGCGCGGATAATAGAGCGGGCTGCCGAGGAGCGCGATCCCTGGCTCCCCCGCGGCGGTGGCACGGGCCGCCGTCTCACGCATCAGCGCCGAACCAACGCCACGCCGCTGGAAAGGCGGCAGCACGCCGATGGGGCCCAGCGCAATAAGCTCCAAGTCATCGATCCAGCCCCGGGTGCTGATGGCGTGACCCACAATCTCGCCGCCCATTTCGGCCACGATGCTGAAGTCCGGAATGTACTCGCTGCACTCAAAGAGCTCCCGCAGCAGGCCCACCTCAATCGGTGTGCCCTCAACCGGCTCCCCCGTCACCGGAGAGACAGAGAACGCCCGGGCCGTCAATTCCAGGATCTCGGGCCGGTCCTCCGGTCGCTCCGAACGCAGGACCACACCGCGCGCGAGGAGCCGCAACACCTCCACGGCCCGATCGGCGTCGGCGGAAGGCACCAGGAGGTGGTCGTGGTGGAAACCTGCCAGGACGTTGCAGCTGATTCCCGCGTGCGTCAAAGCGGCGCTGACTGCAGCCGTCAGTCCCACGGCTTCCAGTGCCGAGTGGACCTGCAGCGTAATCCAGGAAGCCACGAAATCGTAGCTAAGGCCCAGCCTGTCGGCTTCGTCCCGGTGGAGGACAACTGTGAGGCCTTCCGCTTCGCGGACGGCAGCCTCTATTGCGCCCTCCAGCGGGCGGCCGTGCGGCCAGAGAGCGTAGACGTAAGCGCCTTCCCGGACTACAGGGTGCAGGGATTCCACGAGGGTCTTCAGGTCGGTTTCGCCGGACATGGAAACAGTCTAGGGGCGTGGGCAGCGCAACCGCTTAAACGCCGACGGCGGCCACTCCCCCTAAGGGAGCGACCGCCGTCGGGCGGAAACTACTTGGCGTCGGCCGTAACCGGCGTCTTGACTTCTTCCGCTACAGGCTTGGCTTCCACCGGCGCCGGAGCAGCGGCGGGCTTGGGGGCCGGCGTCGCTGCAGCCACGAAGGCACCCCGCGGGTTGTCGAGATCCATCAGCTGCGTGGTGTCGCGGCCTGCGAAGAAGGCCAGGATCCAGCCGAAGATCACGCGGAACTTGCGCTCAACCGTGGGCATGGCCATGCCGTGGTAACCACGGTGTGCCAGCCAGGCGAGGCCGCCCTTGAGGCCGATGCGGCCGAGCAGGTTGATGTTGGCAACACCCTTCCACTCGCCGAAGCCGGCAACAGCACCGAGGTTCTTGTGCTTGTAGTCGTGCAGCGGCTTGTCCCAGCGGGAAGCCCACAGGTTCTTGGCGAGCTTCTTGGCCTGGCGCAGTGCGTGCTGGGCGTTGGGGACGCAGGTACCGTCCGGCAGACCCTTGCCCGTGAGGTCCGGAACAGCGGCGATGTCGCCGGCTGCCCAGGCGTTCTCCACGATGCCTTCGTCGCCTGCGATACGCAGGTCCGGGAGGACGCGAACGCGGCCACGCGGTTCCAACGGGAAGTCGGTGGAACGGATCATCGGGTTGGCCTGCACACCGGCAGCCCATACCAGGGTGTCGGCTTCAACTTCCTGGGCGGGAGTCTTGTCCGGGAGGTTGATCAGCTTGAGGTTGCCCTCGGCGCTGTCCAAGGAGGTGTTGAGGAGAACTTCAATGCCGCGGCTGCGGAGGTGCTCCACGACCCACTCGGCCTGCGAGGCCGTGACCTCGGGCATGATGCGGCCCATGGCTTCGACCAGGATGAAGCGGACTTCTTCCTGGCGGATGCGCGGGTTGTTCCGCACGGCGGCGCGGGCAAGGTCTTCCATTTCGGTGAGGCACTCGATGCCGGCAAAACCGCCGCCGACAACCACGAAGGTCAGTGCCTTGGCGCGCTCTGCGGGGTCCGTCATGGTGGAAGCGGCTTCGATGCGCTCCAGCACCTTGTTGCGCAGTGCAACGGCTTCCTCGATGGTCTTCAGGCCGATGCCCTTGTCCGCGAGGCCCTTGATGGGGAACGTACGGGTGATGGCACCTGCCGCAATGACGACGTCGAAGTACGGGATTTCGAAGTTTTCGCCGCCATCGGACGGAGCGATGACCGCGGTCCGGTTGGCGTGGTCGATGCTGGTGACGCGGCCCTGGATGAGCTCAGTCTGCTTGAGGTGCTGACGGTGGGAGACGACGGCGTGGCGTGCCTCGATGTTGCCACCAGCTACTTCCGGCAGGAAGGGCTGGTAAGTCATGTACGGCAGTGGATCAACGACGGTGACGATGCCGCCTGCGTTCGCGATCTTCTTCTGCAGTTTGAGTGCTACGTACAGGCCGACGTAGCCGCCGCCGACGACGAGAACCCGGGGACGGTCAATGAGCTCTGGGGTGGTTGCCATGAGACCAGACTACAGTACTTTGTGAAAATCTTCACTAACTACGTCTTGGCGGGCGGATCAACCGTCTCCAGCACCCCGGTCTCCGCCTCATCCACTACCGGCCCCGGGGTCTTGGAGACCCTCCGCAACTGGATCGCCGCGCCGGTCACCAGCGCAAGAAACAGGCCTCCAAAACCAAGAACGACGGCGGCAGGCAGGGCATCGTCCATGGTGGCGGGCGTCTTTGCTGCAGGAACGGTCGGGTCCGCCAGGGTGGGCGCGGCGCTGGTGGGACTTGCGACCGGTGCCTGCGAAGGCTCGCTGAAGTCTCCCCGGCGATGAACCCGGATCCAGTCGGCGATGGAACCCAAGGGATTGCTGCTGGCAGCGGGCACGTCGTCTTTGAGCGCAGCCTCGGCGTTAAGGATGCCGTAGCCGTACAGCGGGTCCTTGCCCGGAGCGCCAGCGTCCTTGGCAGTGCTGACGATTCGGTTGATGACCTGGTTGGCACTCATCTCCGGCCATTTGGATCGGATGAGGGCTGCCACACCTGAAACGATGGGCGCAGCTCCAGATGTTCCTGCCCACTCGGCATAGCTTCCGCCGGGAATGCCGCCCACCAGCTTCTCTGCCGGTGCCGCCACCCCAATGCTGATGCCCTGGGACGAGGAGTCAACGCTGGCACGCCCTTCGCCGTCAAGGCCGGCTACCGTGAGGACACCGGGAATGGTGGCCGGGGCGCCCACCTGGATGTTGCCGCCCACACGGTTGCCCGCGGCGGCAACAATCACCACGTCCTTTTGCTCGGCATACAGGAACGCCGCGTCCCAACTCTGTGGCCAGTCCGGCGACGTACTGCCCAGCGAGATATTGATGACCTTGGCACCGTTGTCCACTGCCCAGCGCACGGCATCGGGGATTTGTTCCTGATCGGTCTTGCCGCCCGGGTTCGGGGACCCCAGCCAGGTTGAAACGGCCAGGATCTCCGCTTCGGGCGCAACACCAACGATTCCGTCCGGTCCCCCGGCGGGAGGTGTGGTTGGCGGCGCGGGCGGTGGCGCCGAAGCCGACGGAGAGGCTGAGGCGGTGGGTGTGGTGTGTCCGCGGCCAGCCAGCATGGTGGCCACCAAGGTCCCGTGCTCGGTCTTGGCGCCGATGCTCTTCTGCCCGTTGGGAGCCCCCGCCCCGGAAACGTCGGTTCCGCCGACCACAACGCCCTTGAGGTCCGGGTGGTTTCCGTCAATGCCGCTGTCGATGATGGCGACCTTGACTCCAGCGCCCTTGGAAACCTGCCAGGCGTTGGTGACTCCTGAGTCCTTCAGCCAGAACTCTTTGTCACGCCACGCGTCCGCGTTGGCGGCAGGAGCCGTCAACAGCGCACCCGCCAGCGCCCCGCCGGCCAACGTGGTGGCCAGCGCGGCGGAGAGGGTGCGGCGGTGTCGCATCGTCATTCGGCTCCCCGGATACTCAGCGCGATGCCGTCCAGGATGTCGTGTTCGCTGGAGACTGCGGTGCTGATGGCCCCGTCGCTGACCACGGCCAGTCGTGCCAGGATCCGGCGCCATACCAAGGCTCCTGCGCCGATAACGTCCACCCGGCCCGGGTGCATGTAAGGAAGCGCAGCGCGTTCGTCCCGTGTCATTTCCAACAAGTTGGTGCAGGCGTCGCTGATGGTTTGGAGGTCCAGGGAGGCCGCATGGATCCGCTCCGGCTGGTATTCGCTCAGGCCCAGGGCGTGCGCCGTGATGGTGGTGATGGAACCAGCCACGCCAACAACGGCTGTGGCGCGGTCAAGCGGCACCGTCTGCGCCGCGAGATCCAGGGCGGCGTCGACGTCGGCCTCTGCAGCGGCGATTTGCGCGGCTGTGGGCGGATCGCTGCGAAGGTGACGTTCGGTGAGCCGGACGCAGCCAACGTCCACAGAGCGCGCAGCAATGACACCGTTGGAATCGCCCAGGACGAATTCTGTGCTGCCACCACCGAGGTCCACCACCAGGATGGCGTCCTCCCCCGTGGCGGGCAGGACGCTGCTGGCGCCGGCAAAGGAAAGTGCGGCTTCCTCGTCACCGGAAATGACCTCGGGCTCCACCCCCAGCAAGTCCCGGATCCCATCCACGAAGACCTGGCGGTTGCTGGCATCCCGGGTGGCGGAGGTGGCAGCGAAACGTACCCGCTCGGCGCCGTGTTCCTTGATGAGCTCCGCATAGTCGCGCGTGGCTGCGAAGGTGCGCGCCAAGGCCTCAGGAGCAAGCTCACCGGTCGCGTCAACGCCTTGGCCGAGCCGCACCACGCGCATTTCACGCACCACGTCGGTCAACGGACCCGATGCTCCGTTGGGGGAAGCGTCGGCGATGAGGAGGCGAATGGAGTTGGTTCCGCAGTCAATGGCAGCCACGCGGCTCATGCGGTGCCTTCCTGTTCGCTTTGGGGTTCAGTCTTCGATTTCCGCACCGGTGCCGGACGGCCAACGATATCCGGGAGTCCTTGCGGGCCATGGCGGCTCAGGTCACGGGAAGGGGCCTCCCCGGCAGTGTCCCACGCACCGTCGCAGTAACAACGGTCCTTGGTCCACCACTCGGTGATGGCAGCCAGTGCCTCGTCGCCGAGCGGATTCACGCCCGGGCCTGCGGCCAACGAGTGCCCCACCAGGACATGCAGGCACTTCACACGGGTGGGCATGCCGCCTGCGGAGATCCCATCGATTTCGGGAACGGCGCCGGTGCCTGAGCGCTCGGCGATTTGGTTGCGTGCCTGAAGGTAGGCCTCGTGGGCACTTTCGTAGGCACTGGCGAGCTCGGGGTCGGCGGTCAGGTGGTCGTTCATCCGGTTCATGAGCCCGCCGGCTTCCAACCGCGAGACAGCGGAGGTGATGACAGGGTGAGTCAGATAGAACGTTGTGGGAAACGGTGTTCCGTTGCTGAGCCGGGGCGCAGTGGCCGCGACCAGCGGATTACCGCATATGCACCGCGCGGGGATCTCCACCACATCACGGACCGGCCGGCCGAGTTGGCGGCTCAGGACCTCTAGATCATGTGCTGATGGCTGGCGGGATTCCTGCGGCACGGCTGCCGTGTTCTCTTCCACTTGCGCTGCCAACCTTCCTGCCCTTATTGCCGTGTCCCATGCGGACACGACGGCGGTGGGCACCGCGTCTAGTCAGTTGCCGATCGTCTGATTGACTCCCAGAGAGCATCCACCCAGGGCAGATTCTCCGGGTTGGCCGACGATCCGGAGCCGGTGCGGCCACCCGGAGTGCCGGCGGCTTCTTCTCCCCCAAACACCCAGTAACCCGTTTCACCCGGCATAACCATGTTAATGCGGTCGCGGGCCTGCTGTTTCACGTAGTTGGGGTCCTGCCACCGGGAGAGCTGTTTGTTGAGCTCCGTTTGCTCCGCTTTCTTGCCCGCGATTTCGGCTTCCAGCGCGGAGATTTCGGCGCGCTTTTCGAGGAAGATCTTCACCGTGGGAGCCAGCATGATGGTGATGGCAATCATCACGACGGCCAGTGCCAGCATCCGTCCGGAGAAAGCCTTGGCCGGTACGGGATCAAGATCGCGTTCGTCCTTGGCGTCGGACCCAGGCTTATCCGAAGCCTTTTCCGCCGCCTTCACCGGCGGGGTCTTAGCTCCCACCGTCTTGCTGGTGGAAGTCTTGCTGCTGGAAGTCTTGCTGCTGCCGGCCCGCGCCGGGGCCGCAGTTGCCGGCGTCGAAGACTTCGCGGCAGTGCGGGTGGCGCCAAACTCGCCCTTGATGACGTCGGCGCCTTCACTGCCGGAAGCTGTACCGGCGGACCCCGCGCCGGCGCCCGACGGGCGGGATGCTGTGGACTTGCCGCCAAGGGCATCGGCCCTGGGTACCTTTGGACGACGGGTGGCCATGACACTCCTGTAATGCCCGGTGCTTGCCTGGCGGTTGCTGCGCTTGCTGTTCTGACCTGCCAGCGTTAAACAGAACCGGTGGCTATGGTCTTTCCACCATAGCCACCGGTCAGCTGTTTTCGCGGAATGCTAGCCCTTGAAACGCGGGAACGCGCTGCGGCCGGCGTAGCGTGCGGCGTCGTCGAGTTCTTCTTCGATGCGCAGCAGCTGGTTGTACTTCGCGACGCGCTCGGAGCGGGCCGGGGCACCGGTCTTGATCTGGCCGGCGTTGGTGGCAACGGCGATGTCAGCAATCGTGGTGTCCTCGGTTTCGCCGGAGCGGTGCGAGGTGATGGTGGTGTAGCCGGAGCGCTGGGCCAGGGATACGGCGTCCAGGGTTTCGGTCAGGGAGCCGATCTGGTTGACCTTGACCAGCAGCGAGTTGGCCGTGGCAGAGTCGATGCCCTGCTGCAGGCGGACCGGGTTGGTGACGAAGAGGTCGTCGCCCACCAGCTGGACCTTGTCACCGATGGTGTCGGTAAGGGTCTTCCAGCCTTCCCAGTCATTCTCGTCCAGCGGGTCCTCGATGGAAACCAGCGGGTAGTCGGCAACGAGCTCAGCGTAGTAGGCGCTCATCTCGGTGGCAGACAGTGCCTTGCCTTCGAACTGGTAGGCACCGTCCTTGTAGAACTCGGAAGATGCGACGTCCAGGGCCAGGGCGATGTCCGTTCCCGGGGTGTAGCCGGCGTTCTTGATGGCTTCCTGGATGAGATCCAGTGCTGCGCGGTTGGACGGCAGGTTGGGGGCGAAGCCGCCCTCGTCGCCGAGGCCCGTGGAGAGGCCCTTTTCCTGCAGGACAGCCTTGAGGTTGTGGTAAACCTCAACACCCCAGCGCAGGCCTTCGGAGAAAGTCTCGGCGCCGATCGGGGCGATCATGAACTCCTGGATGTCCACATCGGAGTCAGCGTGCGAGCCACCGTTGAGGATGTTCATCAGGGGAACCGGAAGCACGTGGGCGTTCGGGCCGCCGAGGTACTTGTACAGCGGCAGGTCGGCCGAAGCTGCTGCGGCGTTGGCCACGGCCAGGGAAACACCGAGGATGGCGTTGGCGCCAAGCTTGCCCTTGTTGGGGGTGCCGTCGAGGTCGATCATGGCCTGGTCGATGCTGCGCTGGTCAGTGGCGTCGAAGCCAATGAGGGCCGGGGAGATCTCGTCGATGACGGCGTCTACGGCCTTCTGGACACCTTTACCGAGGTAACGGCCCTTGTCACCGTCGCGGAGTTCGACAGCTTCGTGCTCGCCGGTGGAAGCACCGGACGGAACTGCTGCGCGGCCGATCTGGCCGTCGGAGAGCAGAACCTCAACTTCTACGGTCGGGTTTCCGCGGGAATCAAGGATCTCGCGTGCGTGGATGGCATCGATAAGCGCCATGGATGTGCTCCTTATGGGCAAATTACAGGAATGAGGAGGGAAATTCTCAACGTCCTCGTCGCTACTAGCGTAGTCCAGAGTGGCTCAGGTTACGGAACAGCTTCCAAAGACTCACGTCATGAAGGCTGGGCCGTGCCGCTCTGAAACGATCGAACGGCGGCACGGAGGGCCCGTTCGGCGTCGAGGCCTTGCTCCCGGGCGCCGGCGACGACGGCCAGCAGCAACTCGCCGAGCGCCTCTTCCGAGGCCGGGATGACAGGAAGTGCGACGTCGGTCGAGCGGCTTTTGGCGGCAACCGGCAGACCCGCGCGGGCTGCCCGGTCCAGGGATTTCTGCGCCGCTGCCAACGCCGGAAGGTGCGGCGGGATGCCCTCGAAGGGATCTTTGCGCTCAGGCTTCTCCGCACGTTTGGCGGCGTCCCACTTGAGGATGATCTCCTCGACACTCGCCGGGAAACTCTCTTGCAGGGACCCGTCCGCCTTAAAGATGTGCCGGTTTCGCCGGACCATCTTGGCGTTGATTTCCCGGGCGACGTCTTCGAAGTCAAAACTGCCGCGCTCCTCGGCGAGCCGGGCGTGAAGCACTACCTGAAGCAGCACATCACCCAGCTCGCCGCGAAGCTCATCGTCAACAGCACCCGCCTCGATTGAGTCCACCACTTCGTAGGCTTCCTCGATCAAGTACTCCACCAGAGACTCATGCGTCAGCGCGCCCATCCAGGGGCAGTGCTCACGCAGCGTGGCGATCGTCCCCAGCAGTTCCAGCAGCTCCAGCCCTGGCGGTCCGGAATTGTCAGCCGAGGTTGGCGTAGGCATCGTTGATGTACTCCACCAGCGCTTCACGCTCGTCGAGCGGCAGGAAGGCAGCCTCGGCGGCGTTGAGCGTCAGTTCCAGCAGATCATCGAGGTCGTAATCGAAGGTCTCCACCAGGAGCTCGAACTCATCCGTCAGGGTGACACCACTCATGAGGCGGTTGTCCGTGTTGATGGTCACGTTGAAGCCGAGCTGGAAGAGCATGTCCACCGGGTGGCTTTCGATGCCTTCGCCAAAGCCGGAAATGGCACCGGTCTGCAGGTTGGACGACGGGCAGATCTCCAGGGCGATTCCGCGGTCCCGCACCCAGGCAGCCACGCTGCCGATGGTCACCATGCCGATGGTGTCCTCGCCGTCGTCGTCCGAGTTGTCTTCAAACTCCACCGTGATGTCCTCGGCGATCCGCACACCGTGGCCAAGGCGCAGGGCGCGGCCATCAACCAGTGCCGACTGGATGCTGTCCAGGCCAGCGGCCTCACCTGCGTGGACCGTGGCCGGGAAGTTGTTCTCGGCCAGGTACGTGAAAGCATCTTTGAAGCGGGAGGGCAGGAATCCATCTTCGGCGCCTGCGATGTCGAAACCAACGGCACCATTGGCCCGGTGGCGGACGGCGAGCTCCGCAATCTCCTGACCGCGGTCAGCATGCCGCATGGCGGTGATGAGCTGACCCACCTGGATCTGCTGGCCGCGCTCTTCGGCAGCGTCTACGCCGGCTTCGAGGCCCGTCTGGACTGCCTCTACCACCTCGTCCAAGGTGAGGCCCTTCTGCAGGTGCTGCTCGGGTGCCCAGCGGACTTCGCCGTATACGACGCCGTCCTCGGCGAGGTCTTCCACGAACTCCTTGGCGACCCTGAACAGGCCTTCCTTGGTCTGCATGACAGCGATGGTGTGGTCAAAGGTCTCAAGGTAGCGGACCAGCGAACCGGAATCGGCGGACTCGCGGAACCATTCACCCAAGGCCACGGGATCGGTGGACGGGAGCGTGTGGCCAACGGCATCAGCCAGTTCGATGATGGTAGCGGGGCGGAGTCCTCCGTCCAGATGGTCGTGGAGGGAAACCTTGGGAAGGCTCTTCAGATCGAAGTCGAGGGCAGGGGCAGCGTCAAGTATGGGCTCAGTCACGTACCAACTCTAGGGGGACGGCAGGTGCTTAGCCAGCAGGCTTGGAACCGTCGACGCCGGCAACGGCCTTTTCGGCCGTGTCCATCGTCGTGGGAGTCGCCGCAGCCGCGGCAGCTTCCTTGGCGTGGTCCTTTTTCTCCAGGTACTTGTGCCACCAACGAAGTGCGTGGTCCACCACGATGCCAAGGACGACAGCGAAGGCCACAGCGATGCCAACACCGAGGAGCGGGTTGTGGTGCACCCATTGGCCAGCGAGGAGGCCGATGCCGATGGAGTAGCCCACCCATGTGATGCAGGCGAAGGCGTCGAGCCAGAAGAACGTCCGGTGACGGAAACCGGTCTGTCCGGCGACGTAGTTCACCGCAACGCGGCCCCAGGGAATGTAGCGGGCGGTAAAGATGAGCACCGCGCCGCGCTTGTCCAACTCATACTGGGCCCAGGCGAACATCTTTTGGACCTTGGGGCGGCGCATCCACTTCCAGCGCGTCAGGCCAATCTTCCGGCCCAGCATGTAGGCCATGTTGTCGCCTGCCATGGCACCCACCAAGGCCGTTGCGCCCAGGATCCAGAGGTTGGGTTCTCCGCTGTGAAGTGACAGCGCCGAGAGGCCAACAATGGCTGTTTCGCTGGGAAGAATGGTGGCAAATCCGTCAATGAAGAAGAAGACCAGGAGTACCGGATATATCCATGGCTGCCCGGCTGCATGCTCGAGCATTTGGTTCAAAAACTCCACGCGGCGGTAGCTCCTAGACGAAGATGACTTGACAGTGTGACGGAAGTCGCTCTTAGTGTCCCATGGCCGGGACGTCGTTCGCTACGTCCCAGCCTTGGGATCACGCGTTTAACGCTATAGGTGAAGGGGCGGTTTCATCGTCAACCGCCGGGCTGATCTTGGAGGGTAGTCCTCGTCATACCGTGGGTGGAGGCGGAGCATCCTGTTCGGGAATGTTCTTCCCATCCAACGGCACCGATCCTCGGACCTTGCTGATGATGCGGTCGATGATGATCCCCAGGATCACGGCCACGACGATGGCTATGACTGCCCCCAGCAAATGGTTGTGCTCGAACCAGACCCCGAAGAAGTATCCGAGCACCACTGAGTACGAAGCCCACAGGATGGCGGACATCGCCGTGAGGGCTACGAATTTGCGGTGATTGAAGTGAGTGGCACCCGCTGTCAGGTTAACGGCCACCCTGCCAATGGGGATGAAACGGGCCACCATGATGAGCGAAGCCGAGCGACGTCGAAGTTCCTTGCCGGCCCAGCGGAAGGCGCCCTGCATCCGTTGGGTGCGCATCCAACGCCACCGTTGGATACCGATCCGGTTGCCAATAATGTAGGCGATGTTGTCCCCGGAAAAAGCTCCGAGGGCCGCCATCAGGCCCAGCAGCCAGACGTTGGGCGAACCGCTGCTTCCGGATACTGCGCTCAGCCCCACCACCACCGATTCACTCGGGATGGGTGGAAAGAAGCCATCGATTACGCAGCAAGCGAGCACCAGGAACAACACCCACGGCTGCTCCGCCGCGGCGAGGATGAAATCGTTGATGCCCTGCACGGTTTCCTTACGGTAGCCGGCTCCCCCACAGGCGCCGGATGACTAATGTTCCGGGTTGTCCAGCGCGGACAACCCGGAACACTTAAGCCTAGGCGATGCGGTCGATGATGAGCTGACGCGCCGGGCGTGAACCCTCAGGCGCAATCACCACCGCGTCCTGGAGTGCTTCCTTGGCCCGCGGGAACTTCTCCGGAGTGTCCGTCAGGAGGGTCATCAACGGTTCGCCGGCACGCACCAGCGCACCGGGCTTCGCGTGGAGACGGACTCCGGCTCCAGCCTGGACCTGGTCCTCCTTGCGCGCCCGCCCAGCGCCCAGGCGCCAGGCGGCAACGCCAACGGACAGCGCATCCAGCTCCACCAAGACACCTTCCGCGGGAGCATAGACAACCTCGGATTCCTTGGCCACCGGCAGTGCGGCCCGCGGATCTCCACCCTGGGCTTCGATCATGCGGTTCCACACATCCATGGCGCGGCCGTCCTTGAGCGCCGCTGCGGGATCGGCGTCGTGGATACCGGCACCAGCCAGCATCTCTTCGGCCAGCCGGACGGTCAGCTCGACCACGTCTTCGGGACCGCCGCCGGAAAGGACCTCCACCGATTCCTCAACCTCGATCGCATTTCCAGCGGTCAAGCCCAGCGGCGTGGACATGTCCGTGATCAGGGCGACGGTGTGCACGCCGGCGTCCTTGCCCAGGGCCACCATGGTCTCGGCAAGCTCCCGTGCCCGCGCTTCGTCCTTCATGAAGGCACCCGAGCCGACCTTGACGTCCAGCACCAGCGACCCGGTGCCCTCCGCGATCTTCTTGCTCATGATCGAGGAAGCGATGAGTGGGATGGCCTCCACGGTTCCGGTGACGTCGCGTAAGGCGTACAGCTTCTTGTCAGCAGGCGCCAGCCCGGATCCGGCGGCGCAAATAACTGCCCCCACATCCTGGAGCTGTGCCATGATTTCGTCGTTGCTCAGGTTGGCGCGCCACCCGGGAATGGCCTCGAGCTTGTCCAAAGTTCCGCCCGTGTGGCCCAGGCCGCGGCCAGAGAGCTGCGGAACGGCGACGCCGAAGACGGCCACGAGAGGTGCCAGCGGCAGCGTGATCTTATCCCCCACCCCACCGGTGGAGTGCTTGTCGCTGGTAGCCTTCCGGCCGCCGTCGGGCGTTGTCAGGGACGAAAAGTCCATCCGCTCGCCCGAGGCGATCATCGCCGACGTCCAGCGCGAGATCTCGCTTCTGTCCATGCCGTTGAGCAGGATGGCCATGTTCAACGCCGCCATCTGCTCCTCGGCGATGACGCCGCGGGTGTAGGCATCGATGGTCCAGTCGATCTGCTCGGGAGAAAGAGTGCCCTTGTCCCGCTTGATGGAAATGATCTGGACGGCGTCGAATGCTTCAGTGCTGGTCACGTGGTTTCCTCCAGGTTTTCGGGACCGAAGGCATCGGGCAGTACCTGGTCCATGGACTTGATTCCCTGCGTTGTCATCAGCTGCATCCCGGGTGCCCTGAACTCGTACAAGAGCTGGCGGCAGCGCCCGCACGGCATAAGGATGTTGCCTTGGCCGTCCACGCAATAGAACGCGGCGATCCGGCCACCGCCGGTCATGTGGAGCTGGCCCACCAGCGCACATTCCGCGCAGAGCGTCAGCCCGTAGCTGGCGTTCTCCACGTTGCAGCCGCTGACGATGCGCCCATCCTCGGTGAGGGCCGCAGCCCCCACCGGGAACTTGGAATACGGCGCATAGGCCCGTTCCATGGCCTGAACTGCAGCTTCTTCCAAAGCACGCCAATCGACGTGAGGAGTTGGCATCGTCAACCCTTCACGTACGGAATGCCGCTTGCGGCCGGTGGCCGCGACTTACCCACCAAACCGGCGACGGCGAAGATGGTCACCAGGTACGGCAGCATGGCCATGAACTGGCTGGGCACCGGGGTACCGATGATTCCCAGGATCGACTGCAGGTTGTAGGCAAAGCCGAACAGCAGCGACGCCAGGAAGGCACCGATCGGGTTCCATCGGCCAAAGATCAGGGCAGCCAGGGCGATGAAGCCACGGCCACCGGAGATGTCCTTGGTGAAGGAGTCGATGGTCACCAGGGTGAACACAGCTCCACCGATTCCCGCGATGGCTCCACCCAGGGTGACGTTCCAGAAACGGGTTGCGTTGACGTTGATGCCCAGAGTGTCGGCAGCCTGCGGGTGCTCGCCAACAGCCCGGACGCGCAGGCCCCAGCGGGTCTTGAACAGGCCAAACCACACCACAGCGACGGCAATGTACATGAGGTAGCCGGCAATGGACTGCTCGAACAGGATGGGCCCGATGATGGGGATGTCCGAGAGCAGCGGGATCGGCAGGATGTCCAGGCGGCCCGGGGTGTTGAACTGCTCTTTGTTGGGAACCATGAGGGTGCCGTACAGGAAGCCCGTGATACCGGACACCAGCACGTTCAGGACAACGCCCACAATAATCTGGTTGACCAGGTACTTGATGCTGAACACTGCCAGGACCATGGACACGGCGGCGCCGGCAGCGGCTGCCGCAATCAGGCCGATGTAGGGACTGCCCGTCATGGTGGCCACCAGGGCTGCGGTGAACGCGCCGCCCAGGAGCTGGCCTTCGATGGCGATGTTGACCACGCCCACACGCTCACACAGCACGCCCGAGAGCGAGCCGAAGACCAGTGGCACGGCCAGCGTGACCGAACCGGCGACGAGGCCGGCCAGCGAGATCGAGGGCTGCCGGGCACCTGCCACGATCCAAACGAGCAAAGCGAACACGAACACCACGGCAAAAGCGATGGGCAACCACTTGGGCGACCGCTCCCCTTGGGTCCAGAGGTAGATCGAGTAGGCAGCCATGGCCAGCAGCAGGATGCCCAGCACCACGCCGCCCACCTGCCCCGGAATCATGAGGGCGGGAACAGCCACGGCGTCGCCGGCATCGCTGATCTTCATCTCAGCGGTCTGGTCTGGTCCCAGGAAGCCAAAAAAGACCAGGGCAATGAGCGCCAGGATGCCCAGCGACAACGGGACCTTCATGGAAGGACGAAACGCTGGCAGGGCCGTTGATCCCGACTTGGGAGCGGTGGATGTCGCACTCACTTGGCACCTCCGGAGGCGTTGGCAAGGGCAGCTTTCGGGGCCGCCTTCGGTGTCTTGTTCTTGTCCTTCTTCTTGGGCTCAAGCCGGAAAATCGACCGGATGAGCGGAGGTGCAGCGATGAACAGGACGATCAGCGACTGAACCACCAGGACGATGTCGATGGGCGTGCCCGTTTGGATCTGCATCTGTACCGCTCCCGCACGGAAAGCGCCAAACAGCAGGCCGGCGAAGAACGTGCCCCACGGAGTGCTCCGGCCCAGGAGGGCAACAGTGATGGCATCGAAGCCGATCTGTGCCGCGACTCCGCCGGTCAGCACCTTTTCGGTACCGGCTACTTGGGCCACACCACCGAAGGCTGCGAGGGCACCGGCCAGAGCCATCACCAGGATGGTGGCGCGGGGAACATTGATGCCGGCGGTGCGGGCGGCGACCGGGTTGGCGCCGACTGCCCGGAATTCGAAACCGATAGTGGAGCGGTTCAGCATCCACCACACCCCGAAGGTCAGTGCGACTGCCACCAGGAAACCGAGGTGGAGCCTCGATCCCGGAATGAGGACGGGATAGGTGGCCGTCTCATCCAAGCGCGGCGAAATAGGGCTGTTGTCCCCCGGCCGACGGAACGCGGCCGTGTTCAGCAGGAAGTCCAACAGGAACAGCGCCACGTAGTTCAGCATGATGGTCACGATCACCTCATGGGCACCGGTGCGGGCCTTGAGGATACCCACGATTGCGCCCCAGGCAGCACCACCAAGAACACCCATGATGATCACTACGAGCAGGTGCAGCCCGAAGGGCAGGTGCCAGGCGAACCCGACATAGGCCGCCAACGTGGCACTGATGATGATCTGCCCTTGGGCGCCGATGTTGAACAAGCCGGCGCGGAACGCCAAAGCTACGCCCAGGCCCGCGCAAATCAGGGGCGTTGCCACCGTCATGGTCTCAAGCAAGGGCTGGAAGCCCTGGCGGGTATTGAACACGGCACCTTGGAAAAGGGCCACGTAGCTCTCGGTCATGGCGGACCACAAGGCGCTCAGGAAGTCCGTGGGCCGTGCGAACAAGTAACCGGCGGTCTTGGCGACCTGGGCGTCCGTGCTGGCGATCAGGAGGCCACCCAAGAACAGCGCCACAATGACGGCCAGGACGGACACGAAACCGTTGCCCATGACGATCCTGCGGACGAGGCTGCCCTGCTGGTGACCGGTGTCTCCGCTCTGCGAGGAAACGGGAACGATGGAGGGCTCCAGCATTCCGCCGGCAGTGTCCAGCGAAACATCCGCGGCGCGGACCTCCGACGCAGGGACTTCGGGGGTTTGGTCCTTGGACTGGTGTTTACCGGACCCTTGTGACTGGTTGTTCTCAGTCATCGGAGCCTCCTTCCGGGCCGACGCCGGCCATCATCAAGCCAAGGGTGTCGCGGGGCGTACCGGCGGGAACGATGCCCACGAGCTTGCCCTTGTAAAGCACGGCAATCCGGTCTGCGAGTTCAATGACTTCATCGAGCTCAGTGGACACGATCATGACCGGCGTTCCGACGTCGCGCTCCGCAACGATGCGCTTATGCAGGAACTCGATGGATCCAACGTCCACGCCGCGCGTTGGCTGACTCGCAATGAACAGCCGCAGGGGCCGGGACAGTTCCCGGGCCATGACCACTTTTTGCTGGTTGCCGCCGGAGAGCGTTCCTGCGGCCGACCCCGCAGAAGGAGTCCGGATATCGAATTCTTCGATCTTGGCCTTGGCGTTTTCCGTGACCTTGGCGGGCTTCATGCCGATGCCGCTCGCGAAGGGTGCTTGGTCGTAAAGGTCCAGCACCAGGTTCTCGGCCACGGAGAACGGGCCGACGAGCCCGTCCACGGTTCGGTCTTCGGGGACAAAGCCGACGCCGGAGCGCAGGACGTCCTTGACCGGCAGGCCCAGGAGCTGCTTGCCGTCAAGCGTCACGGAACCGGTCACGTGCTCCTGCACACCGAGGATGGCTTCCGTCAGTTCTGTTTGGCCGTTGCCTTGGACACCGGCGACGGCGAGGATCTCGCCTTGTGCGATGTCAAAGCTGATTCCATCCACCACGTTGGTGCCATTGGCTGCCCGGACAGTGAGGTTTTCCACCACGAACGTGGTTTCCTTTGGCTGCGCGGGTGCCTTGTTCAGGCTGAGGCTCACGGGGCGGCCCACCATCATGGAGGCAAGCTCCGTGGCGGATGCGGTGGGAGGTGCATCCCCCACCACTTTGCCCCGGCGGATCACGGTGATGACGTCGGAGACTGCCTTCACTTCGCGGAGTTTGTGCGAGATGAAGACAATGGACGTCCCGCCAGCCCGGAGTTGCCGCATGATGTCCAGGAGTTCATCGGTCTCCTGTGGCGTCAACACGGCAGTGGGTTCGTCCAGGATGAGCACTTTGGCTTCGCGAACCAATGCTTTGATGATTTCGACACGCTGCTGGACGCCAACGGGGAGGTCCTCCACCAAGGCGTCGGGATCGACGTCGAAGCCATACTTCTTGGAAATCTCCCGGATCTTCTTCCGGGTTTCTTCGATGCTGAGGACGCCGCCGAAGGATGTTGGTTCAGCACCCAGTGCAACATTTTCAGCCACTGTGAAAACCGGCACCAGCATGAAGTGCTGGTGCACCATGCCGATGCCCGCTGCCATGGCATCGCCGGGTCCGCGGAAGGTGACGGGCTTGTCATCGACCAGGATTTGCCCGGCCGTGGGCTCGTACAGCCCATAAAGCACGTTCATAAGGGTTGATTTGCCGGCCCCATTTTCGCCCAGGAGGCAATGGATCTGGCCGGATTCGACCACGAGGTCGATGTCTTGGTTGGCGTAGAAGGTCCCGAAGGCTTTCGAGATCCCCTTCAATTCGAGTTTCACAACTCCCACCGTTCTGTGAGTCCGAAGGACAGCTGAACTGCTCCAAAGCCACGAGCCTTGGGTTCAGCCTAGTCAGGGCAAAAACGCGCCGCCAGTACCGGGACTCGGTACTGGCGGCGCGTCCAGGGAATTGTTTACTTCTTGGGGCTCGCCGCCGACTCGACAACCAGCTTGCCGGACACGATGTCTGCCTTCAGGGCGTCGAGTTCGGACTTCGTTTCGGCAGAAACTGCCGAATCGAGGTCGTGGAACGGGGCGATGGCAACACCGTCGTTGGCGAGCGTGCCAACGTAGGCTTCATTGCTGAACTTGCCGTCCTTGTCGTCCTTCACAACAGCCTCAACGGCCTCGCCCATCTGCTTGACCACGGAGGTCAGCATGAGGTCCTTGTACTCGGGAGCTGTGAGGTAGCCGTCGGAGTCAACCCAGATCAGCTTGACGTCGCTGCCGGCAGCCTTGGCTTCCTTCAGCGCAGCGCCCGCACCCTTGCCCACGGGACCGGCAACGGGCATCACGATGTCCGCACCCTGGTCCAGCAGGTTCTTGGTGATCTGCTTGCCGGTGTCCTGCTTCTCGAAGTCACCGGTGAAGGAGCCATCCTGCGCTGCCTTGTCCCAGCCCACAACCTGAACGGACTTGCCCTTGGCCTTGTTGTAGGCCTGGACTCCGTCATAGAAGCCGTCCATGAAGATGGTCACGGTGGGCAGCTTGATGCCGCCGAAGGTGCCAACCTTGCCGGTCTTGGTGGTCGCAGCAGCGGCGTAGCCAGCCAGGTAGGCAGCCTGTGCCGTGTCGTAGACAACGGGCTTCACGTTGGCGATGGGAGCATCGTAGGCGAAGTCGATGATGGCGAAGTGCTTGTCGGTGTTCTTCTCCGCAGCAGCCTTGGTGGCGTCACCCAGGAGGAAGCCAACGGTAACCGTCAAGTTGCAGCCAGCCGAGATCATGCCGTTGAGGTTGGTCTCAAAGTCGCTGTTGGCCTTTGACTCAGCAGACCGAACTTGGATCCCGAGGTCCGTTTCCGCCTTTTTGAGGCCCTCGAACGAGGACTGGTTGAACGACTGGTCGTCGAATCCGCCGGAGTCGGAAACGATGCATCCGAGGAAGTCGCTCTTGGTGGCGGCACCGGATCCGGCGTCGGGAGCCTGGCCGCAGCCGGTCAGCAGGAGCGCTGCTGCGCCGACAGTTGCAACACCGGCCATTGAACCGCGCTTCAGGGTGGCACGCAGTGGTTTCTTCAATTTTCCTCCAGGAAGAAAGTGATTGGCGCTACGACGGATGGTCAATGAGTGTCCGTTTCCTATACCTGAGGCAGAAATTCTGTTTTCACTGATGCTCGCAGCTGCGCCGAGGCGCATTGATGAAACCAACACTAGTGGCCTGGAACACACCCGGATAGCACATATCCGCACTCCAGGTCAGATTGTTGACCTTTTGTTACCAAGCAGTAGCCGGGTGCGCAAGTCACAGGCGAACGAGCATCTTTCCGGTGTTCGCGCCGTCCAGCAAATCGATGAATGCCTGCGGTGCGTTCTCGAGTCCGTCGACGATGGTTTCGTCATAGCTAACGGACCCATCAGCCAGCCATCCCGCCATCTTCTGTGCGAACTCAGCGGCGTGCTGCCGCTGGCCGCCCACCAGGAAACCGCGCAACGTCAGCTGCTTGCCGATGGCCACTGCCAGGTTCCTGGGCGCAACGGGAGGCTCAGTGGAGTTGTATTGGGCGATGGCGCCGCACATGGCCACCCGGCCACCAACGGTCAGCGTAGCCAGCGCAGCTTCGAGGTGCTCGCCGCCGACGTTGTCGAAGTAGACGTCGATGCCGCGCTCCCCCGCTGCTGCACGGAGCTGGTCCAGCACTGGTGCATCGTTGTAGTTGAACGCGGCGTCAAAACCGAGTTCCAGCAACCGTGCCACCTTCTCGGGAGAACCGGCGCTGCCGATGACCTTGCCGGCACCCATGGCCTTGGCGATCTGGCCCACCATGGATCCAACTGCGCCGGCCGCTCCGGACACAAAGACAACGTCGCCTTCCTTGAACTCGGCCACCTTCAGCAGGCCGGCATAGGCCGTCAGGCCGGTCATGCCCAGCGCTCCGAGGAAGGCGGAGGTAGGAGCCAAGCCGCTCGGCACGGGGGTAGTCGTTGCTGCGTCCACCACCGCGTGTTCGCGCCACCCCAGTTGGTGCACGACGACGTCACCCACCTTGTGCGCGTCCGAACGGGACGCGATCACCTCACCTACCGCACCGCCGTCGAGCGCTGCATCGAGGCGGAACGGCGCCGAGTACGACTTGACGTCATTCATGCGGCCGCGCATGTAGGGGTCCACGGACATGTACTGGTTCTTGACCAGGATCTGGCCCTCAGCGAGCTCCGGCAGCTGGGCTTCCGCCAGGCGGAAGTTCTCCGGAGCGGGCCGCCCCACGGGGCGGGAGGCGAGCTGGATTTCGCGGGTTGTGGTGCTGGTGGCGGCGCTCATGCTGCGAACTCCACGAGCTTGAGGTCAACGGCCATGTTGCCGCGCGTTGCATTGGAGTAGGGGCAGATCTGGTGCGCCTTCGCCATCAATTGTTCTGCGGTGTCGCGGTCCAGGGCGGGCAGGGCGATTTCGAGTTCGGCAGCCAAGCCATAGCCTTCGCTGTCCGTCAAGGCACCGAAGTGAATCTTCGCGGCAACAGCCGAATCACTAAGGTCCGCGCGCTCCTTGCGGCCCACCAGGCGCAAGGCGGAGTGGAAGCAGGCGGCGTATCCGGCAGCGAAAAGCTGCTCGGGGTTGGTTCCCTGGCCGTTTCCGCCGAGTTCCACGGGGCTGGCGAGCGAAACGTCCAGCTTGCCGTCGTTGGTGCGCGCATTGCCATCGCGGCCTTCGCCGGAGGCAAGTGCCTCAGCAGTGTAGAGAGTCTTCATGGTGTTTCCGTTTCTCTTGGGAATGGGTGGCTTGGAAATCGTGTCAGAGTGAGCTGTTCAGGGCCGCAGTGAGTTTGCCGAGAGTGGCGTGCAACTGTTCGATCTCGTCGGCAGACAGGCCTGCGGCGTCCGCGAGGCGCTGGGGCACAGCCTGGGCGCGGGCACTCAAGGCGGTTCCCGCGTCCGTCAGGACGACGTCCACCCGGCGCTCATCCTCGGCCGCACGGCGGCGTTCCACGAGGCCCAGCCCTTCGAGGCGCTTCAGCAGGGGCGACAAGGTGCCGGAGTCAAGGCCCAGTTCAGCACCGAGTTCACGGACGCTCCGCGGTTCCTTCTCCCACAGGACCAGCATCACCAGGTACTGCGGGTAGGTCAGCCCGAGGTCTTCCAGCACGGGGCGGTAGACCGCCGTCGCGGCTTTGGACGCCGAGTACAGCGCAAAGCAGACCTGGTGGCGGAGGCGGGGTGCATCACTCATGACTAAAACGATAGTGCACAATTCAATTGTGCACAACTCATTCGGGAGAAAGTCACCACATCAAGGGACAGCACAGGCTCCAAAGGGCGCTTAAAAGGACATGTGCTGTCCCCCAGGTGGGTTTATTTCTCGAGGTCGCGGATGGTGCGGAGGGCGGCTGCGGTCAGGACGCGGATGGCATAACCGAGCGCGCGCTCGTCAACGATGAAGTCGCCGCGGTGAAGATCGTATTCCTCGCCACCGGGCGTGTGCGTGCCGAGCCTCATCATGGCACCGGGCAGATCGGCCAGGAACCAGGCAAAGTCCTCGCCACCCATGGACTGCGGGGTGAGGACCACAGCATTCTCGCCCAGCTCCGCGCGGGCCGACGCCTCGATCAGAGCCGTCTCGTGCTCCGAGTTCACCACCGGAGGAACTCCCCTGGTGTGCTCCATACGGACATCCACGCCATAGGGCGCGGCAACCTGCTTCACGACGTCGTCCAGCAACTCCCCCGCACTGTGCCAGGCATCGCGGTCGAGGCAACGCATGGTGCCGGCCATGTAGCCGGATCCGGGAATGGCGTTCGGCGCGGAGCCGGCGGAAATCTGGCCCCAGACCACGGACACACCGCTGCGGACATCCACGCGGCGGGAAAGGACAGCCGGAACGTTGATGGCGATCTGCGACAAAGCGAAGACCAGGTCTTCGGTCAGGTGCGGGCGGGAAGTGTGGCCACCGCGTCCGGAGAGTTCGATCTTGATGGTGTCCGATGCCGACGTGATGGCGCCGATACGCGTGCCGATCTGGCCAACGTTGATCCGGGGATCGCAGTGCAGCGCCAGGATCCTCGGCACGCCTTCAAGCACGCCCTGCTCAATGCAGGATAACGCGCCGCCGGGCATGGTTTCCTCGGCAGGCTGGAAGATGATCCGGACCGTGCCGCCCAACGGATTGTTCTTGTGCATTCGCTGCAGCGTCAAGGCAATACCCAGCATGGCGGTGGTGTGGACATCGTGCCCGCACGCATGCGTGACGCCATGGTTCTTCGACGCGAAGGGCAGGCCGGTTTCCTCGATGATCGGCAGTGCATCGATATCCCCGCGAAGGGCTGTGGCAATGGGGCCTTCACCCACGTCAACCGTCAATCCGGTCTCCTCCAGCCGACGGGGCTTCAGTCCGGCTGCCTCCAGTCGCTCCACGAGCTTGTCCGTGGTGCGGAATTCCTTGAAGGAAAGCTCCGGGTGCGCATGCAGGTCACGCCGGAATTCGATGAGTCCGGGAAGCAGTTCATCAACCCAAGGACTCACAACGGGAGCGGGCTCGGTTTCAGTCGTGTAATTGCGCACGTCACAACTCTAGCCATGCGTGGCCCCCGAAGAACGAAAGCCACCTCTTGGTTACGCTGCGTTCAGGCGCAGGACAACCAAAGAGGTGGCTCACGGTATAAGCGAATGCTTTACAGCACGTCCGTATCGCCGCTGGCTTTCAGGGCGTCGACTGTGCCTTTCACGAGTTGGGCATGTTCCTTGGTGGTGACCAGGAGTGCGTCCGGGGTGTCCACGATGACCACGTCCTTAATGCCGATGAGGGCAATGACACGCTTGGTATCGGAAACCACCACGCCGCTCGCGTTCTCAGCGAAGACACGGGCACCTTCCCCGAGTACCGTCACTTCATCGACGTCGCCTGCATTGTTCAGCCGGCCGATGGCGGCAAAGTCGCCAACGTCATCCCAACGGAAGGTGCCAGGTACGACGGCGACATCGCCGGCTGCCGCTGCGGGCTCGGCGACGGCGTAGTCGATGGCAATCTTCGGCAGGGTTGGCCACACACGCGCCGTCACTTCGGCGCGCTGCGGAGTGTCCCAGGCCTCGGCGATTTCCTGCAGGCCCGCGAACAGCTCCGGCTGGTTGGCTTCGAGGTGCTTGAGCATGAGGGCAACGGGAGCGACGAACATACCGGCGTTCCAGACGTAATCGCCGGCCTCTACATACTTGTTGGCGACTTCCTGGCTGGGCTTCTCGACGAACTCCGCCACGGCCAGCGCATTCGGAGCGCCCTCAACATGGAGGGCAGCGCCGGATCGGATGTAGCCGAAACCGGTGGAGGGATGCGTGGGCTTGATGCCGATGGTGACAATCTTTCCCATGGCAGCGGTGTAGATCGCCTCGCGCACCGTCTCCTGGAAGAGGTCGTCGGGGCTGATCACCTGGTCCGCAGCGAAGGAACCCATGATGGTGTCCGGATCACGGCGGTACAGGATGGCAGCGGCCAGCCCGATAGCAGCGCCGGAGTCCTTTGGCTCGCTTTCGAGCACCAGCTCGTCGTCCCCTACCTCGGGGAGCTGGCGGCACACGGCGGCTCGGTGTGCCTCGCCGGTGACAACAAGGACCCTCTCGCCGGCCAGCGGCTCGAGGCGGTCGTAGGTGGCCCTCAACAACGTGCTGCCGGAACCGGTCAGGTCATGGAGGAACTTGGGCGCAGCGGCACGCGAGAGTGGCCACAACCGGGTCCCCACACCGCCCGCCGGAATAACCGCATGGAAGCGGTTCATTGGCGATTCCGGGTATTTCGCGTCTTCTGTACTCACCGCAACACTTTATCCGACGCAACCCGGAAGCCCCGCAGAACGCCACACATGTGGCGTTCGTCTCAGGGACTGGCCAAAATCGCCTGAATACTGGCAGGAAACATGGAATTAACAAGCAGAGAAGCCCGCCCTAAATTGAATATGCTGTGAGCGAAGCCTAGATTTAGGCGTGAGCTACGAGTGCTCTCGCAGCAGGCGTTCCCCCCGCGTGGATCCCATGCCAGCGCCGCTGTGTTGCAGGAAGGTTTAATCAGTGCCGACAAAACCAGCTGGCACCTTGTACCGCGGCCGTGAAGGCATGTGGTCCTGGGTTGGACACCGTATTACCGGTGTAGTGATCTTTTTCTTCTTGTTGGTCCATGTGCTGGACACCTCATTGGTGCGCGTGTCCCCTGAGGCCTACACGGCCGTTATTGGTGCTTACAAGAACCCCCTCATGGCCCTGGGTGAAACGGGCCTGGTCGCCGCGATCATCTTCCACGCCTTCAACGGCCTGCGTGTGATCGCCATCGATTTCTGGAAGAAGGGCGCGAAGTACCAGCGCCAGATGCTGTGGATCGTGCTGGCGCTGTGGCTGGTCACGTTCGCCGGCTTCGCCATCCGCCACCTTTCCCTCGCGCTGGGAGGCCACTAAGCCATGACAACCATCGAAACTCCACGCAGCGGAAAAATTGGCTCCGGGAAGGTCGCTCCGAAGTACAACCGCTCCGGCTCGAGCCGCGGCAACTTCGAAATGATCGCCTGGCTCTTCATGCGCCTCTCCGGCATCGTCCTGGTGGTGCTGATCTTCGGCCACCTCTTCGTGAACCTGTTGGTGGGCGAAGGCATCCACGCCATTGACTTCGGCTTCGTAGCCGGCAAGTGGGCCGATCCCTTCTGGCAGTTCTGGGATCTTGCCATGCTGTGGCTTGCCATGCTGCACGGCACCAACGGCGTCCGCACCATCATCAACGACTACGCCGAGAAGGATTCCACTCGCTTCTGGCTCAAGATGGTCCTCTACGCGGCCACCTTGGTCATCATCATCCTTGGCACCTTGGTGATCTTCACGTTCAACCCGTGCCCCGTCGTCGACGGTGTTCAGCTGCCTGGCGGATTCTGCCCGGCCCCGTAGCGGCCCTGCCGCAGCGGCGTTCCGGTTAACTTCGGCTCGCCTCACGTAGCGGAGCAGCCTCCGCCGACCATCTGAATTTTTGAAAGAGAGAGCATCTGGTATGCAGGTCCATAAGTACGACGTCGTCATTGTCGGTGCAGGTGGCGCCGGCATGCGCGCCGCGATCGAGTCCGGTCAGCGCGCACGCACAGCGGTACTGACCAAGCTCTACCCCACCCGCTCGCACACCGGTGCGGCCCAGGGTGGAATGTGTGCAGCACTGGCCAACGTCGAAGAAGACAACTGGGAATGGCACACCTTTGACACCATCAAGGGTGGCGACTACCTGGTTGACCAGGACGCAGCAGAGGTCATGGCGAAGGAAGCCATCGACGCCGTGCTGGACCTGGAAAAGATGGGTCTGCCGTTCAACCGCACGCCCGAGGGCCGGATTGACCAGCGCCGCTTCGGTGGCCACACCCGTGACCACGGCAAGGCCCCGGTCCGCCGTGCGTGTTATGCGGCCGACCGCACCGGCCACATGATCCTGCAGACGCTGTACCAAAACTGCGTCAAGCACAACGTTGAGTTCTACAACGAGTACTACGTCCTTGACCTGCTGATCGTCGAAGAAGACGCAGTGCGTGAAGACGGTACCCCGTACAAGCAGAAGCGCGTTGCCGGTGTGGTCTCCTACGACCTCGCTTCCGGCGAGCTTCACGTGTTCCAGGCCAAGTCCGTGGTGTTCGCCTCCGGCGGCGCGGGCAAGGTCTTCAAGACCACGTCCAACGCCCACACCCTTACCGGCGACGGCATGGGCATCGCGTTCCGCCGCGGCATCCCCCTGGAAGACATGGAGTTCTTCCAGTTCCACCCGACCGGCCTCGCCGGCTTGGGCATCCTCCTCACCGAGGGTGCACGTGGTGAGGGCGCCATCCTGCGTAACTCCGAAGGTGAGCGCTTCATGGAGCGCTACGCCCCCACCATCAAGGACCTCGCACCCCGCGACATCGTTGCCCGCGCCATGGCCAACGAAGTGCGTGAAGGCCGCGGTTGTGGCCCGAACAAGGATTACGTCCTCCTGGACCTGACCCACCTTGAGCCCGCCCACATCGAGGCCAAGCTTCCGGACATCACCGAGTTCGCCCGCACCTACCTGGGTGTGGAGCCGTTCACGGATCCGGTCCCCGTGTTCCCGACGGCGCACTACGCCATGGGCGGCATCCCTACCAACATCACCACCGAAGTGCTGCAGGACAACGACACGATCGTGCCTGGCCTCTACGCAGCCGGTGAGGTTGCCTGTGTGTCCGTTCACGGTTCCAACCGCTTGGGCACCAACTCGCTCCTGGACATCAACGTGTTCGGTAAGCGTGCGGGTATTGCCGCTGCGGAGTACTCCAAGACGGCCGATTACGTCGAGCTGCCCGAGGACCCCGAGGCAATGACGCGTGGCATCCTTGACGGCCTGCTCACGGGTAGCGGCACCGAGCGTGTTGCCCAGATCCGCAAGGAACTGCAGGACACCATGGATGCCAACATGCAGGTGTTCCGTACCAAGGAATCGCTGGAGCAGGTCCTTCGCGACATCGCCTCCTTCGAAGAGCGCTACAAGAACGTCACTGTCCAGGACAAGGGCAAGCGCTTCAACCTGGACCTCCTGGAAGCAGTGGAGCTGGGCTTCCTGTTGGACATGGCCAAAGTCATGACCGTCGGTGCCCTGCACCGTGAAGAGTCCCGCGGTGGCCACTACCGTGAGGACTTCCCGGACCGCAACGACGAAAAGTTCATGAAGCACTCCATGGCTTACCTGGACACTTCCGTCACCGTCGACTCCTCGGCGGAATCCGTCGCGGGCATCCGTCTTGAGACGAAGCCCGTCATCTTCACCCGTTACGAGCCGATGGAGCGTAAGTACTAATGACGACCGAAATGGCAGAGCCCGCTTCCAAGATCGAGCTCCCGGCAAGTGTTGCCGGTGACGGTGAAATCCCCACCTTCCACATCACGCTCCGCGTACGCCGCTACGACCCCGAGATCTCGGACGAAGCACGCTGGGACGACTACAAGCTGACCATGTACGGCACGGACCGTGTGTTGGATGCCCTCCACAAGGTCAAGTGGGAAATCGACGGAAGTGTTTCCTTCCGCCGCTCCTGCGCCCACGGCGTGTGCGGTTCCGATGCGATGCGCATCAACGGCCGCAACCGTCTCGCCTGCAAGACGCTGCTGAAGGACCTGGACACGTCCAAGCCCATCACCGTCGAGCCGATCAAGGGCCTCCCGGTGGAGAAGGACCTGATCGTGGACATGGAACCGTTCTTCCAGTCCTTCCGCGAAGTCATGCCGTTCCTGATCAACAAGGGCCACGAGCCCACCAAGGAACGCCTGCAGTCCGTCGAAGACCGTGAGCGCTTTGATGACACCACCAAGTGCATCCTCTGCGCTGCCTGCACCTCGTCCTGCCCGGTCTTCTGGACCGACGGCCAGTACTTTGGTCCGGCTGCGATCGTCAACGCACACCGCTTCATCTTCGATTCCCGTGATGACGCCGGCGACATGCGCCTTGAGATCCTCAACGACAAAGAGGGCGTGTGGCGCTGCCGCACCACCTTCAACTGCTCGGAAGCATGCCCTCGTGGCATCCAGGTAACCAAGGCAATCGCAGAGGTCAAGCAGGCCATCCTGGCCCGCAAGATCTAGCCGGCCGTTCCTCGAAGAACAGCACGTCGACGGCGCCGCTCACCTCTTCAGGTGAGGGGCGCCGTCGTCGTTAATCAACTGCCGCAACCACACATCGCAACGCAAGGAGACCAGCGTGTCACGCTCCGAAAAGATCAGCTTCACTGGAAGCACCGGCGATGCGCTGGCGGGCATCGTGGATGTCCCCGAAGGTCCCGTCCGAGGATGGGGGTTGTATTCGCATGGGCTCACCCTGGGCAAGGACAGCCCGGCGGCGTCCCGCATCTGTAAAGGGCTGGCTGAGCAGGGCGTGGGGATGCTGCGCTTCGACAACCTGGGTCTGGGCGGTTCGGCCGGGGAATGGTCCGCCGGGTCGTTCAGCGTCAAGGTTGCCGACACCATCCTCGCCGCAGAATTCATGAGGGAGCAGGGCAGGGACATTTCCTTGCTGGTGGGCCATTCGTTCGGGGGTGCGGCTGTGCTGGCCGCAGCCCGCGACATCCCCGGACTCAATGCTGTCGTGACCATCGGTGCACCCTATGAGCCGAAGCACGTGGAGCACATGTTCGACAGCGAGATCGATGCCATCCTGCGTGACGGCAGCGCCGTGGTGGACCTTGGTGGCCGGCCCATGGAGGTCCGCCGCCACTTTGTGGAGGACGTGGAGCGCGCTGATCTGCGCGACTGCATCCGCACCCTCCACAAGCCGCTCATGGTGATGCACTCCCCCACCGACAACACCGTGGGGATAGACAACGCCAGCGAGATTTTCCGTACTGCCCGGCACCCCCGTAGCTTCATCTCGCTGGAAGGCAGCGAGCATCTGCTCACGGGCAAGGGCCAGGCAGCACGGGTTGCGCGGATTATCAGCGCGTGGGCGGATCCGTATCTGGAGATCCGCGACGCCGGCTAGCCTCTACTTGCCGATGGCCGCTTTGCTTTCGCTGAGCCACTGCTCGGCTGCCTTCTCCGGGGTCAGCCGCTTGAACAGGACCTCGGTGTTAACGCGGGCAGTAATCTCGGAGACAGCCGTCGAACCGGTGGGGCCGATGAACGTGGGGGCGAAGTCCATCTTGCCGATCTGGTCGATGTAGGCGGCTTCCACTTTGCCCTGGGGTGTCAGCAGGTCCTGGATGGCCGTGCGCATGCCGGAGTTGCTGGGCACGCCACGGTCGCTCTGGATGATCTTGGCTGCGGCCTCATTGTTCACCAGGAAGTTCACCAGCTTTGCAGCTGCATCCGTGTGCTTGCTGCGGGCTGAGATGGTGTAGAACTGCGAGGACTGGAGCCAGATGCCGGGCGTGGGTGTCTCACCGGGCAGTTTGAGCAGCTTCAGCTCCGCACCCGAGGCTTTGCTGAGGGCAGAGAGGGAGTTGGTCCACGTAAGCATCATGCCGGCCTGGCCCATCCCCATGAGCGTCTGCTCGGTGCTGACGTTGAGCTTCTCCACGGTCTCCGAAGCACTGGGGGCTGCGCCCGATTCACTGAGCTTGACCGAGAAGTCGAAGTAGTCCTGCACGGTTTCCTTGTCGAGACCCAGCTGGCCGTCCTGGGTGTAGAGCGACTTTCCCCGTTGCCGGGCGAAGGCATCCAACGAGTCATGCGTCAGTACGGTTGCAGTGCCATAAGTTCCCTTGGGGCTCTTTGCCGTCACCTCTGCGGCTACCTTGGCGAAATCATCCCAGGACCACTTGCTGTCATCCGGGACTGCCACGCCGGCGGCCTCGAAGACGGCGGGGTTCACCACGATGGCGAGTGAGTTGGCGCCGGTGGACACGCCGTACTGCTTGCCCTGGACCTGCCCGTTTTCCCGGGCTCCCTGGTCCAGCTTGGAAAGATCAAGCGAGCCCTCCACTTTGGACAGATCCAGCAGCGCACCGCGGTTGGCATACTCGGCCGGGTACGCACCGCCCATGGTGATGACGTCGGGAGCGTCGTTGGCGGCAACCTGGGTAGCGAGTTTGTCGAAGTAGCCCCCGATGTCGCCGTACTCGGGCTTGACCTTGATGTTGGGGTTGGCCGCTTCAAATTCCTTGATGGCCTTGTTGGTCAATTCGGCCCGGGTGGCGTTTCCCCACCATGAGAACCGAATTTCCACCGGGCCGTCTTCGGGCTGGTTGGAGGAGGGACTTGAGCACGCCACGGTGAGGCCCAGCATGCCCACTGTAGCCAGGACTGCCACTGACTTTCGAATGCGACGGAGAGATTTACGCGCCATTGGGTAAGCTTCTTTCAACTCTGAGAAAACGGTTCCTGAAACGTATCAAGGACCCGTTCCAGCGTCAATAGTTTTGGCTATGAACTATTTGAATTCCCTAGGAGATCCTCTTGTCCACGCCCTTGACCGACATCCAAATCCGCGATCCATTCGTCCTCACCCTGCCCGATTCGCACGAGTACCTGCTGTTCGGAAGCACGGACAAGAACATCTGGTCCGGGCCCGCCACGGGCTTCGATAGCTATCGGAGCAAGGACCTGGTCACCTGGGAGGGCCCCTCCCCTGCCTTCCGCCCATCTCCGACCTTCTGGAGCCGGGAGCAGTATTGGGCGCCCGAAGTCCACGAATACCAAGGCCGCTACTTCATGTTCGCCACATTCATAGCCCCCGGCCATCTCCGTGGGACGCAGATTCTCTCATCAGGGCAACCCGAGGGGCCGTACCAACCGTGGAGTGACGGTCCGGTCACTCCACGCAATTGGCAGTGCCTGGATGGAACTCTGCACGTGGACCAGGAAGGCATGCCGTGGTTGGTCTTCTGCCATGAATGGAAGCAAGTACATGATGGGGCCGTCATGGCTCAGCGCCTCACATCGGACCTGCGAAGCGCGGAAGGGGCGCCCGTCTTCCTCTTCAACGCCTCGGAAGCACCCTGGGCACGCGCCCTGGACGTCCCATCCGTGAAGGACCGCGAGTTCCCGGTGTACGTCACCGATGGCCCATACCTGTTCAGGCTCACCAGCGGCCGGCTCATCATGCTGTGGTCCAGCTTCGGCGACGACGGTTACGCCATGGGAATCGCCCGCAGCGAGTCCGGGACAGTCGTTGGCCCCTGGGCCCAGGAAACCGAGGCTCTCTGGAGCGCCAATGGTGGGCACGGGATGATTGGCCGAACCCTCGACCACCGATTGTTCCTGACCCTGCACCAGCCCAACAGCACGCCGAACGAACGGGCGGCGTTCTTTCCCCTCGACGAACTGGAAGACACGGTCGTTTTGTCCTCGCCAGGCACGGGCGCCGGAGCCACGTCCGCCACTCAGAGGGGTTGACAGGCCCTCTCTCGAAGATCAGGATTGAATCGTTTCGGAAAACGATTTCTCAGTTTTAGCCGCAGTCACAGCAGACAGCATCAGGAGGGCGTGCACAGTGCACAGCCAAAGCACCACCCCCAATTCGACACCGCCCACTCCCATCGACCGCAGAGCACTCGTTCAGCGCCATAACATTCGGCAGCACCGCCTCGATCCACGGAGCCCCGTATCCGTGGGCAACGGTGAATTCGCCTTCACCATGGACCTCACGGGGCTCCAGTCGCTGCCGGACGCCTACCCTGTCGGTGCCCGCGACGACCTCCCGCCGGGAACGCTCCTTGGCACTCAATCACAATGGGGTTGGCACTCGGTACCATCACCGCAGCCTTACGACCTCGCTGGTTCGACCGTCCTTTACGACTCGCCTCGTGGCCCTGTGCCCTATGTGGACATGGTGGGCGACATCGTCAATGATCGCGAGACCGACACTTCCCAGGCTGAGACCTGGCTCCGGGCCAACGCCCACAGGCTGGACCTGGGGCGTATAGGTTTCCGCTGGACCGACGACGACGCAGAGCGGGCCATCACCGCAGCGGACCTCTCCGACACCGAACAAACACTGGACTTGTGGACGGGAACGGTGACCAGCCGCTTCACCCTGCTGGGTCACCCCGTCACTGTTACGACGGCGTGCCACCCCCACCGCGATCAGCTCGGCTTCCGCGTCGAGTCGCCCGCGCTGGGCGCCGGACTGTCAGTGGGCGTCAGTTTCCCCTACGGTTCCGAAGCGTGGCACGACGCCGCGGACTGGAGCACCCCGGACACGCACACCACCACACTCGACAATCCAACGGACCCGGAACCTGGGCTTACTCCACAGTGGACAGCCCACCGCGAGTTGGACAGCTCCAGCTACCAGGTGCGAATCACCGGGCAGAACCTGACGGTGGAACAGAGCGGACAGCACCGCCTCCGGATAGAGCCGACACTGACAGATGCGCCCGGCAGCATCGACCTCCTCGATTTCACCATCGAGTTCATCTCCGCAGGAGACGGTGACTGCATCGCCCGGGGCAACAACACGCTCACTGCCGGGACACCCGGGGCGAACGCGGAGGCCGAGGCGACGACCGGCGTCGAACTTTCACCGGCGGGCCGTGTTGCCGTCGCATCAGCGGTCCATTGGCCGCGGTTCTGGTCCTCCGGTGGGGCAATCGAGCTTGATGCGACCGACGATCCCCGCGCCAAGGAGTTGGAGCGGAGGATCGTGCTGTCCCAGTACCTGACCGCGATCAATTGCTCCGGCTCGCTGCCACCGCAGGAGACGGGGCTTGTGTGCAATTCATGGCGGGGACGGTTCCATCTGGAGATGCATTGGTGGCACGCGGCGCACTTTGCCCACTGGAACCGGGTGGAGCTGCTTCTGCCGTCCTTGCGCTGGTACTCCACGGTGCTGGAGGTGTCGCGCCAGACGGCCAAGGCCCAAGGCTTCGAGGGTGTGCGGTGGCCCAAGCAGGTAGGGCCGGACGGGCGGGAAAGCCCAAGCCCCATCGGGACGTTCCTGATCTGGCAGCAACCACACCCTATCCACTTGGCCGAGCTGGTGTATCGGGCCAATCCCAGCCGGGACGTGTTGGAGGAGTTCGCGGAGATCGTGTTCGAATCCGCGGCCTTCATGGCCAGCTTTGCCCATCCGACGCCGCGCGGTTTCGAGCTGGGACCACCCCTGATTCCGGCCCAGGAAAGCTACGGCTCCATCCGGGCCAAGGTTACCAATCCCACCTTTGAGCTGGCGTATTGGCAATGGGGCCTCCGGATAGCCGCGGCGTGGCGGGAACGGCTGGGGCTGGAACCTGTGCAGGACTGGACCACCGTGGCAGACGGCATGGTCCATCCGCGCGTCATCAACGGCGTGTACGCTGCCATCGACGTCGAGCCCTTCACTATCCGCACTGACCACCCATCCATGCTGTGCGCCTTGGGCGTGCTCCCACAGACGGATGTGATCGATCCGGACATCATGCGCGCCACCCTGTCCGATGTCCTGGCTGACTGGGACTGGGACAGCACCTGGGGTTGGGACTACCCCGTGATGGCCATGACGGCCGCCCGCCTTGAGGACCCGGAAGCGGCCGTGGATGCCCTGCTCCTTAGCGCCGGTAAGAACACGGTCCTCGCCAATGGGCACAACCGCCAAACCGACTCACTGCCGCTCTACCTGCCCGGAAACGGAGGCCTGCTCGCCGCTGTCGCCCTGATGGCGGCTGGCTGGGATGACGGGCCGGAGCGGCACGCGCCGGGCTTCCCGGCGGAATGGACCGTAGCGTGGGAAGGACTGGTGCAGGCGCCTTAGGCAGACAGGGGACCCTTCCGGTTATCCGCGGCGGGGTCCCACAGCCGCACCGACCAGCGCACCCAGTCCGACGCCGATGAGGATGCCAAGGAAGGGCGAGTTGAAGACCAACTGGCCCACTACGAGGCCCACGGCGGCTCCAAGGAGGCAAGCGATCCACAGCTGGTTATTCATTGAGCCTCCATGTAAGCCAGAACCGTCAGGTCCGGGGCGCTGCGCGACGCGAGCCGAGGACCCTCTTGCGCGGGGTCTCCCCCGCCTCAGTATCCGACTCACGAATGGCGGACCACGATGCCGACACGAGGTACACCTGGCTCACCAGGTTGAACCAGATCAACAGGCCGATGATGATGGCAAAGGATGCCAGGACAGGGTTGGCGCCGGCCCGGGCCAGGAGCTCGGTGCTGAAGAACTGCAACACCGTGGTGCCGACGCCGGCAAGGATCACCCCTTCAAGGAGCGCGCGGCGCCCGAACTTGAGGCCGGATGCGATGCGGAACAGTACTGCCGCCGTCGCGCAGTTCAAGAGGAGCGGCACCACGATCTTGATGACGGCCGCCAGCGGTGCCGCCGCGGCCTCGTCCAGTTTCAAGAGGTCGAAGACCCACTCTGCGGCCGTTCCGAAAACCAGGGAGGCGCCGGCGCTGACCACCAGGATCAGGCCAAGGAGCAAGAGCGTGCCGGCGTCGATGAGCTTCTGAAGGACGGCGTTGCGGACCAACGGGTCAGCGTTCATCACACCCCGGAGGCCTTCCCGGATACTGGCGATCCACCCGAGCGATACGAAGACCGTCACCAGCGCCGCGATGAGGGCCGTCCACCCCAGTCCTGACGGGTTAAGCAGAGATTGCGGATCCACCAGCCCTTCGCCGCCATTGACCTGAAGCAGCCCGGGAGCCGCAGCAGCCACACTCTCGATCACGGCGTCCTGCAGTGCCGGGTTGCCGCCCAGTACGATGCCGGCGATCGCGAAGCCGGTGGTGAGCAGACCGGTGACGGAAAAGAACATGTTGAAGCCGATGCCCGCACTGAGCAGGGGGCCGTGTTGACGGGTGTAGTGCTGGAAGGCACGCATGGCCCTGTTGGTGTTCAGTCTGGCCATGAAAAGGGCGAAGAATACGCCGGCCTTCTTCGGCAGGCCATCGCCGGCACGCTTGGCCTGCCCCCAGTCCTGCCTCTTGCGGAGAAGCTCCAGTTTGAGCTTCGCCAGCTCAGTTGGAAGTGGAGGAGCGTCCGCCTGCGCGGCTTGTATCCGCTTGCTGTTCTTCGTCAGTATCGCCGCCAAAGTCGAGCTCTTCCCGTAGCTGCCAAATTCCATTGGTGTCGTGCTCGTAAAGTCCCATGCTAACCACAGGGAAGGTGGCCCGGTAATCTCTGAGCACCGTTTCGGCCTCGTCAAGGTTTTCCTGTGCCACGTCATGGGCCACCGTGACGTGCGGATGGTACGGGAAAGGAAGCATCCGTTCGAGTGGACCGCTTTGCAGTTTCTCGTGCAACTGCACGCACTCTTCAAAGCCTTCTTCAACGTTAACGAAGACCACGGGCGAGATGGGCCGGAAGGAGCCGGTGCCGGAAATGGTGATGGTGAACGGCTCCTGGGCCTGCGCAACCTCCCTGACATGGTCCCGGGTGGCGGCCCAGTCCTGGGTGGGCGTGGTGGTGATCAGGGTGATGTGGGCGGGGATGACCTCGGCCATGGGGTCACCGAACGATGCCCGCCACTCCTGCAGTTCACGGGCGATCTCCGGCGGGAAACCCAGGATGACGCCCACGCACATGGTGTCACCGGCACCACAGTCAGTGCCGGTGACAGCGGGCTGGCGAGAATCGTCCGGACCGACACCCGGAGGGGTGTCGGTCTTGACGTTGAGCTGGCCAGCAGAGCACATGGGGTTAGCGGACTCCCTGTTCGCCGCGTGCAGCGTCCCCACGGTACGGCAGGAAGCCAACCTTGGAGTAGACGTCTGCGAGGGTGGCCGACGCGATTTCACGCGCCTTGTCTGCGCCGAGGGCCAGGAGCCGGTCGAGTTCCGCTGGATCCGCCAGGAGTTCGTTGGCACGTTCCCGGATGGGTGCCAGGTGGCCGGAGACGAGTTCCGCGAGGTCGACCTTGAGGTGGCCGTACATCTTGCCCTCGTAGTCAGCCACGATCTTCTCCACCGGAGTACCGCTGATGGCCGAGTAGATGGTCAACAGGTTGGAAACCCCTGGCTTGTTCTCACGGTCGTAGCGGATCTCCGTCTCGGTGTCCGTGACAGCGGACTTGATGCGCTTGGCCACAGTCTTGGGGTCATCGAGCAAGTTGATCAGGCCGGCCGGTGATTCGGCGGACTTGGACATCTTGGCAGTGGGGTTCTGGAGGTCGTAGATCTTTGCCGATTCCTTCTGGATGAAGGCCTCCGGCACCTGGAACGTCTCACCGAACCGACTGTTGAAGCGGTTGGCGAGGTCCCGGCTGAGTTCCACGTGCTGGCGCTGGTCTTCACCTACCGGTACACCGTGCGGCTGGTACAGGAGGATGTCGGCGGCCTGCAGGATCGGGTAGGTGAACAGGCCCACGCTGGCGTGGTCCGAACCCTGCTTTTGCGCTTTGTCCTTGAACTGGGTCATACGGCCGGCTTCGCCCATTCCGGTGATGCAGTTCAGGACCCACGCAAGCTGGGCGTGCTCCGGGACCTGGGACTGGACGAACAGCGTGCACTTGTTGACGTCAACGCCACCGGCGATGTACTGCGCTGCGGTGACCCGCGTACGCCGTGCGAGTTCCGCGGGATCCTGGGGAACGGTGATGGCGTGCAGGTCTGGGATGAAGTAAACGGCGTCGTACTCGTCCTGCATCCTCACCCAGTTGACCAAGGCCCCGAGGTAGTTGCCCAGGTGCAGGGAGTCGGCGGAAGGCTGCATGCCGGAGAGGACACGGTGCTTGGCACCAACGGCCAGTTTGGTGGACGTCGCAGGCTTCGGTTCGGTCACAGCGGCTGCCGTGCCGGTTTCGGTCGTGGTGGAACTAGTCATGGAGCAATACCTTAGGAAGCTTAGAGCCGGTAGTCGACTACCAGCGGTGCGTGGTCGGAGAAGCGGGTGTCCCACGAAGGCGCCCGGTCCACAACAGCCGAGAAAGCGGCTGCTGCGAGGCCCGGAGTGGCCAAGTGGTAGTCGATGCGCCAGCCAGTGTCAGTGTCAAAGGCCTTACCGCGCTGGGACCACCAGGTGTAGGGGCCGGCGACATTACCTGCCAGGCCCCTGTGGACATCCCTCCATCCGATTTCTTCACCGAGGAAGCGGTCAAAGTATGCGCGCTCCTCCGGAAGGAAGCCGGCACGCTTGACGTTGCCCTTCCAGTTCTTGATGTCGAGTTCCGTGTGTCCGACGTTGAGGTCGCCAACCACCAAGGCGTGGTCGCTGTGCTTGGCGAGCTCAGGCAGCCGCACGCTCATGGCGTCGAGGAAGCGGTACTTGTCGTCCTGCTTGGGCGTACCGACTTCACCGGAGTGCACGTAAGCACTGACAACGGAGAGAGTGGTGAATTCACCGGCAGCGGTCTGTACGGTGTAGTCGGCTTCCACCCAGCGTCCCGAGGTATCGAAGTAGTCGTCACCAATGCCCACGCGGGTGGCGGTGGGCTCTTGGCGCGAAGCAATAGCCACGCCGGCGCGGCCCTTGGCCTCAGCCTCGGTGTGAAGGATGTGCCAGCCTTCGCCAATCAGCTTCCGGACGATGTCGTCAGGCGCCCGTACTTCCTGCAGGCAGAGGATATCCACCTCGCGGGGCTCCAGCCATTCCGCCATGCCGTTCTTGTAGGCAGCCCGCAGGCCATTGACGTTGACTGATGCGATGCGAAGGAAGTCCTTCTTCAATGCCGTACTCACCCGCTCTACTCTAGTCGATGATGGTGCCGGCAACGGGCTCGTCCGAGCCGCCCGAGGACTTGATCATGTCCCTGGCGTTGGTGGCCGTAATGGCAATGGTTTCCAGTGCGCGGTTGATGGTGTCCTGGTCCGCAGCACCACCCTTGGCGCGTTCCTCATCCACCACACGGACCTGCACCTGGACGATCTTGAACGAGTGGTCCAACTTGAGGTCGCGGACTTCATCAGCCTGGCTCCGCTCGGCAACGACGCGGGTGCCGCCATGGTCGGCAACATTCGACGACGGCGCGCGGCCGGCTGCCGAAGCGAAGGCGGCCTGCGCTTCGGTCAGCTTTGCTCCGGCCCGCTGCGCGGCCTTGCGAATGCTGAGCACCACGAACGTGGCGAGGGCCAGCCATCCGAAAGCCACGACAGCGACGACCCAGCCCACGACGTCGTTCTGGTTGGCAGCAAAGATGACGGCTACAAGGAAGGCGATGATGACGACGGTCATCCCCAGGCCGCCGATGCGGAAGCCCCTGAACATGCCTTTGCCGGCGGGAGACGTGGACGGGTGCGGGTCACCGAGAGATTGCATGAAGCCATTCTCTCAAACGCGGAAAGGTGCACGTGCCCGCTTCCACGGACGGCGAACACGAGCCCCAATCCCTGGGAGTTTTTGTACACCTGATGCCCTCAACACACCCTTTTACGGGCAGGAGGTGTACAAAAACTCCATCACTTGAGGAACAGTTGGCGCAGCCTTCCAGTGGTCAGCATGATGCCGAGCGCAATCATCACCACGTAGTAGCCCACGTGGATGGCGGTTGCCGGGCTGAAAGAACCCACGCTGATCTGCCTCAGCAACTCCACACCGTGCCACAACGGCATGGCCTGGATAAACCACTGGATAACCTGCGGATAGACGCTGAGCGGGTAGAACGTGGCGCTGAACAGGAACATGGGCAGCAGGAAGAAGTTGATCCAGTCCATCTGCTGGAAGGTCTTCATGAAGCTGGTGATGCCCATGCCGAAGCTTGCGAAGCCGAACGCGATCAACACCGACGCCGGAATGACCAAAATCGCCCACCAACTGGTGAGCAGCCCCATCACCCCCATGACGGCCGTGAAACCAGTGGCGTAGAGCAGGCCGCGCAGGAGGGCCAGGAAGATCTCGCCGATGGCAACGTCCAGCGGTCCCAGGGAGGTGTAGAGCATTCCTTGGTAGAGCTTGGCGAAGTTCATCTTGAAGAAGACGTTCCAGGTGGAGTCGTAGATGGCCCCGTTCATTGCCGAGACGGCCAGCAGCGCCGGCGCGATGTACGCCGCGTAGCTGATCTCCTCACCGCCCGGGCCCTGCACTGTGCCCACAATCGAGCCCATTCCTACGCCCATGGCCAGCAGGAACAGCACGGGCTCGAAGAACCCGGACACCATGACAAGCCACGTACTGCTCTTGGCCGCCATCAACCCACGGCCCACAACAGCCTTCGCGTTGCGGGAGTAGAGTGAACCAAACTTCCGCTCGCGGGCGACGTCCGTGGCACTGTGGCCACCTGTCAGGACACTCATGAGCCCATCCTCTTCACGAACTGCCGGCGGACCAGCACCCAGCCCACCGTGGCGGTCGCCACCAGGAACACCACGTGGGTGATGGTCAGCAACGGGTCCTGATCCATGCCGTAGGTGAAGACTCGGCTTAACTCGGTCCCATGCCAGACCGGCGAAATCCAGCCGATCCACCGCACCGCCATCGGCAGCGAATCCAGCGGGAAGAACGTCCCGGAGAACAGGAACAGCGGCATCACAATAAACCGTTGCACCAACGCAAACTGCCCTTTGTCCTGGGTGATGCTTGCCGCATAGGCCATCAAGGGCAGGCCAAAGCTCAGGGCGGCCACCGTTGCCACTATGGCTGATACCCAACCCCACGGACTCGGTGAGGCACCGAACATAGCCACCACCGCGAAGTAGACCACCGATTGCAACAGGAACCGCACTGTGCTGGCCATGATGTGCCCACTGGCAATCTGCTGTGGAATCAACGGCGAGGCATGCGGGCCATAGAACACCCGGCGCCACTTGAAGCCATCCATGATGGGGTAGGAAAACTCGCCCGATGCCGTCATCACCGCTGCGGATACCAACAAGGCCGGCGCCACGAACTCCAGGTAGCTGACGCCGCCGAAGGCCGACTCGCTGTTGGCATCCACCAAACTGGCGAGCCCAACTCCCATGGCGAACAGGTACGCCACCGGCTGCCCCACGCTGTACAGGACCACGGACCAGCCGTAGTTCCGCATGACGCGAAGCACCTGCTCCGCATAGAAGAAGGCACCCCAGCGGCGCGCCCTGGCAGCCGAGACGGCGGGTGCGTGGGCCCGCAACGGGTGCTCCGCCGTCGTGCTTTGATTGTCAGTCAACGAGGCTCCTGCCGGTCAGCCGCAGGAACACGTCCTCCAGCGACGAGCGACGCACCAGCGAGGTCATGGGACGCAGCCCGCGGGCAGTGACCTGCTCCAGCGCGGCTTCGCCGTCGTGCGCGTAGATCAGTACGCGGTCCGGCAGCGTCTCCAGCCGCTCACCGATGCCTTGTAGTTCGACGCCGATGGTCGCGTTCCGCTCGGACCCGAACCTGAGTTCCAGTACTTCGCGCGAGGAGTGCTCGCGGATGAGGGTGGCGGGTGAACCTTCGGCCATGATCCGGCCCTTGTCCACCACGATGAGCCGGTCGCAGAGTTGCTCGGCCTCGTCCATGTAGTGCGTGGTGAGGATGAGGGTCACGCCGCTTTCCTTGAGCCGGAACAGGCGGTCCCAGAGGATGTGCCTGGCCTGCGGATCAAGGCCTGTGGTGGGCTCGTCGAGAAGCAGGATCCGTGGCTCGTTGATAAGCGAGCGGGCGATGGTGAGCCGGCGCTTCATGCCGCCGGAGAGGGCGTCCACCTTCGAGTTGGCTTTGTCCGTCAGCTGCGCGAACTCCAGGAGTTCGTCCGCCTTGGGCCGCAAGTAGCTCAGCGGCAGGCCAAAGTAGCGCCCGTAGACAATCAGGTTCTCGCGGACCCTTAGTTCTTCGTCCAGGTTATCCTGCTGCGGCACGACGCCCAGGTGCGCCCTGACCTCCGGACCGTGGGATTCAGGGTCCAGGCCCATGATGGTGAGCGAGCCGGACGTGCGCTGGGAGACGCCGCCAATCATTTTCATGGTGGTGGACTTGCCGGCGCCGTTCGGGCCCAGCAGGCCGAAGGACTCCCCTGCGGGGACGTCGAAGGAGATGTTGTCCACGGCGGTAAGGTCACCATAGGCCTTGGTGAGGTTCCGCGCGCTGATGACGGTTGGTCGGTTCATGTCGAGGCTGGCTTGCGACGATTGTGTCTGTGTTGGTGACGGTGTCGGAGAGCGGGTTGCTTCATTGTGCACCCTCAGCAGACTAGTAGCGCCAAGGAATATGTGAAAGGGCTCTTGCAGATATTTGCGCAACTGGCTGTCATTAGTGGTTGTTCCGGGCCTTCAAAACAACCACTAATGCCAGCCAGTTGGGTTGGGTGCACGCACCCTTGGACTGCGGTACGGGCTACGCGATGCCCGCCTGGCGCTCAGCGCTCTCCACGACGTTGGCGAGCAGCATGGCGCGGGTCATCGGGCCTACGCCGCCCGGGTTCGGGGACAGCCACGCGGCGACGTCGGCAGCTGCCGGGTCCACATCTCCGGTGACCACAGCCTTGCCGTTGCCGTCGTCCACGCGGCTGACGCCGACGTCGAGCACGATTGCGCCCGGCTTGAGGTCTTCTGCCTTGATCATGTGCGGCACGCCAGCGGCGGCAATCACGACGTCGGCCTCCTTGAGTTCCGCGGGCAGGTCCACGGTTCCGGTGTGGGCCAGGATGACCGTTGCGTTGACTTCCTTGCGGGTCAGCAGCAGTCCGATGGGACGGCCGATGGTCACGCCGCGGCCAACCACCAGGACGCGCTTGCCCTTGAGGTCGATGTCGTGGCGGCGCAGCAGCTCCACACAGCCCTTGGGCGTGCAGGGCAGCGGAGACTTCATTTCGCCGTTCACGTTGGCCACCAGGCGGCCAAGGTTCATGGGGTGCAGGCCGTCGGCGTCCTTGTCCGGGTCCATGGCCTCCAGGATGACGTCCTGGTCGATGTGCTTGGGAAGCGGGAGCTGGACGATGTAGCCGGTGCATTCCGGGTTGTCGTTGAGCTCGCGGACAACCTCAAGGAGGTCTTCCTGGGAGATGTCCTCGGGGAGGTCGCGGCGGATGGACTGGATGCCCACCTCTGCGCAGTCCTTGTGCTTGCCGCCGACATACCAGGTGCTGCCGGGGTCGGAGCCCACCAGGATGGTGCCCAGGCCGGGGACGATGCCCTTGGCGGCAAGGGCAGAAACGCGGGTGGTCAGTTCTGCCTTGATGGCAGCGGCGGTGGCCTTGCCGTCAAGGATCTGTGCGGTGGACTGTGTCATTCCATCTGCTCTTTCTGCTGGGAGGCTCATGCCAACGGGACCCGCCGCCGTTGGTGTGGCGGCGGATCCCGTTGGCTCCGGTTCAGTGCCGGGGTAATGCGTGTTCAGCGCTTGTTGTCGCAGGAACCGCTGGTTACCACTGCTCGTGCTGCGGGTACAGCGGGAAGTTGTCGGCGAGCTTGTCGACGCGTGCCTGAAGGGCCTCTGCATCAACGCTGCCGGCGGCGCCCTTTACGAGTGCGGTGGCGATGATGTCGGCAACCTCGGTGAACTCGTTGGCACCGAAACCGCGGGTAGCCAGGGCGGGCGTACCGATGCGGAGGCCGGAGGTGACCATCGGCGGGCGGGGGTCGAACGGAACAGAGTTCCGGTTCACGGTGATGCCCACCGAGTGCAGGAGGTCTTCGGCCTGCTGGCCGTCCAACTGGGAGTTGCGCAGGTCAACCAGGACCAGGTGGACGTCGGTGCCGCCGGTCAGGACCGAGACGCCGGCTTCGGCGACGTCGGACTGGTTGAGGCGGTCAGCGATGATCTTGGCGCCCTCAAGGACGCGCTCCTGGCGTTCCTTGAACTCGTCGCTGCCGGCGATCTTGAAGGCAACGGCCTTGGCTGCGATGACGTGCATGAGCGGACCGCCCTGCTGGCCCGGGAAGACGCTGGAGTTGAGCTTCTTGGCCCACTCCTGCTTGCCCAGGATCACGCCGGAACGCGGCCCTGCCAGGGTCTTGTGGACCGTGGAGGTGACGACGTCGGAGTGCGGCACCGGGCTCGGGTGCAGTCCTGCTGCTACAAGGCCTGCGAAGTGCGCCATGTCGGTCCACAGGAGCGCACCGACTTCGTCCGCGATGGAACGGAAAGCTGCGAAGTCGAGGTGGCGCGGGTAGGCGGACCAGCCGGCAATGATGACCTGAGGCTTCTCGGCGATGGCCTGCTCGCGGAGCTTGTCCATGTCGATGCGGAAGTTGTCCTCTTCCACCTGGTAAGCAGCCACGTTGTAGAGCTTGCCGGAGAAGTTGAGCTTCATGCCGTGGGTCAGGTGTCCGCCGTGGGCCAGGGACAGGCCGAGGATCTTGTCGCCCGGGTTGATCATGGCGGACAGTGCTGCAGCGTTTGCCTGGGCACCGGAGTGGGGCTGGACGTTGGCGTATTCGGCGCCGAAGAGTTCCTTGACCCGGTCGATGGCGAGCTGCTCAGCGACGTCGACGTATTCACAACCGCCGTAGTAGCGGCGGCCTGGGTAACCCTCGGCATACTTGTTGGTCAGGACGGAGCCCTGGGCTTCCATCACAGCGCGGGGGGCGAAGTTTTCGGAGGCAATCATTTCCAGGGTGCCGCGCTGGCGGCCAAGCTCCTGGTCGAGGACTGCTGCGATCTCGGGATCGAGTTCGGCGAGCGACTGGTTGCTGACAGACGCTGAAGTGGTGGTAGTCACGGAGATCTCCTGGCTAGGGAACGGGTGGTGCTACAGGTCAGGCTACCGGCAGCAGCATTCCCGCGTCCCCTTGATGACAGGAGGCATCGGTCACGTGCGTGCGACGGTAAGACATGACCCTCGGCCCAGGCGTACGATCCGTGGTCTTCGTGATTGCCGCTCCCTGGTGGTAGTCCACCCAACGCCAGTTGCGACCCGTTAACAGTACAACAAGGCAGCACCGGTAGGCTTGTCCGTGTGACTGACTCCACCGCTTTTGTTGTGACCCTCTCCTGCCCCGACCGTCCCGGCATCGTGCACGCTGTTGCCGGCGCACTCCTTGGTGCGGGGTGCAATATCGCCGATTCGCAACAATACGGAAGCCCCACCACCGGCAACTTCTTCATGCGCGTGGAGGCAACGACGTCGAGCACCCAGGCGGAACTGGCTGCCGCCCTGCGGCCCGTGGCCGAATCCTTCGGCATGACGTGGCACATCAACCCCGTGGGCCGGAAGGTCCGCACCATCATCCTGTGTTCCAAGGATGCCCACTGCCTCAACGACCTCTTGTTCCAGCAGCGTACCGGTACGTTGCCCATCGAGGTTCCGGCCATCGTCTCCAACCACCGCGACCTGGAGGAACTGGCCAACTTCTATGGCATCCCGTTCCACCACATCCCCGTGACGCCTGAGACGAAGCCGCAGGCCGAGGCTGAGCTTCTGAAGCTGATCGCCGAGCACGACGTCGAGCTGACGGTCCTGGCCCGGTACATGCAGGTCCTCTCCAACGATCTCTGCACGGAGTTGAATGGCAAGGCCATCAACATCCACCACTCGTTCCTCCCTTCCTTCAAGGGTGCCAAGCCATACCACCAGGCCCACGCCCGCGGCGTGAAGATCATCGGTGCCACGGCCCACTATGTGACAGCGGACCTTGATGAAGGCCCGATCATCGAGCAGGAAGTCATCCGCGTGGACCACGCCCGCACGGCTGCCCAGTTCGTCCAGATGGGCCGCGACGTCGAAGGCCGCACCTTGGCCCAGGCCGTGCAATGGCACGCCGAACACCGCGTGCTGCTCGATGGCACCCGGACCGTGGTGTTCAACTAGCGCCACTCCTAAGCTGGGGGTATGCAGGGCCTTCCTGATCCCGAGCGCGACCTCGCCCTCTATTACGACCGCCATGCTCCCGTCCCGAACACCCGGGCACTGACCCCGCACCGGGTTGAATGCAGGGAATGGTTTGTCCGGCTGCTGAAGGCCGAACACCGGCACTCCATGCTGGAACTCGGGTGTGGCACGGGCGTTGAGGGCGCGGAGTTCGTTCGTGCGGGGCTGCACTATACGGGTGTTGACCTGTCGTCCGAAAGCGTTCGCTTGGCGCGTTCGGCAGGGCTCGACGCCTCGGTGGCCAACGGCCGGAACCTGCCGTTTCCCGATTCGGTCTTCGCGGCTGCCTGGACCATGAGCACGCTGTTACATGTCCCCAACAGCGGAATTCACGACGTCGTCCGCGAACTTGTGCGGGTCACCGCACCTGGTGCGCCAATCGCCGTCGGGCTCTGGTCAGGTGAGGACGATGAAGTCTTGAACCCGGAGGACCTGGACGAACCTCGGCGTTTCTTCAGCCGCCGCAGTGACGAAACCGTGTGCAGGATCTTCAGCGAGCACGGCTTGATCGAGCACTTCCGCACGTGGCCTGAGGGCGTGGGCGTGGAGTCCGGCCCCGGCGCGGGCAACTGGGTGCAGCACTACCAATTCCTGCTGCTCCGCACCCCTTCACCCAACTAGGCTGGGCCCATGGCTCCTTCTTACACTTTCGCCGGGGACACGCCGGCTATCCATGAAACCGCCTTCGTGGCACCCACTGCGTCCATTATTGGGAAGGCAACGTTGGCTGAGGACTCCAGCGCCTTCTACGGGGTCTCCGTCCGCGCGGATACAGCCGCGATCAGCGTAGGCGCAGGCTCCAACCTGCAGGACAACGTAGTTCTCCACGCCGACCCCGGTTTCCCGTGCACTGTCGGCGAGCGCGTCTCCGTGGGGCACAGCGCCGTGGTCCACGGATGCACCGTGGAGGACGACTGCCTCATCGGCATGAGCGCCACCATCCTCAACGGCGCGGTGATCGGATCGGGCTCACTCATTGCGGCCGGCGCCGTCGTGTTGGAAGGCACCGTCATTCCCCCGCGCTCCTTGGTAGCAGGCGTGCCCGCCAAAGTCCGCCGCGAACTGACGGACGAAGAGTTCGAGGGCGTCAAGCACAACGCTGCCCACTACAAGGGGCTCGCCGCGGCGCACCGGGAAATGCACGCTTAACGCCCAATGCGAGGCCTGCTCTGCGTCCTAACCTGAGGGTTTGGGACGCAGAGCGGGCCTCACAACATCGGGGAACCTAGTCCAAGCTGATCGGACCGAGCTCGTCCAGCAGGTCACCCGGACCCGGGTTCCCGGCAACGGACGAGCCACCAAGGTGGTTCACCACTCCCCACACAGCGTTCAGGCCCGTGGTCACGGCGCCTTCGGCCCAACCGGCGGTGAAGGAGACGTCATCCCCCGCAAGGAAGATACCGCGCTGGCTCTCAGGCAGTTGGTCCTGCTTGAAGTGCGTGAACAGCCGCTGCTGATAGCGATAGTGCCCCGGCAGGTTGGCTTTGAAAGCTCCCATGAAGTTGGGGTCCGCTTCCCAGGACACGGTGATCGGCTGCCCGACAATGTGGCTCGCGATGTCCACGCCGGGATAGATCTGCTGGAGCGAGTGGAGCATCAGCTTCACGCGTTCCTCGGCGGTCAGGGCCAGCCACTTCAGGGCGTCGTCGTTCCACGTGTAGGACAGGAGGATGACAGCGGGCTTGTCCGGACCGTCGTCGAGCAGATACGTTGCCCGGTTGAGGCGGTCGGTGAGCGTCATGGAGAGGACTTCGCGGCCCGTCTCGGGGTCGATATCCTTCCAGAACGGCCGGTCCACCATCACGAACGTCTTGGATGACTGCATGTAGTGCGAGCGCTCGATCGCGGTCCACAGTTCCGACGGGAACAGCGCTTCCTCGGTGTGGATGCGCGTGGACAGCAGCCAGGACTGGCAGGTGGTCACTACGGCTTGGTAGGTGGCCTCGCGGCCCCAGTTCTCGCGGACCAGGAGGTCGCCGTTCTCCGCGCGGCGGATGTTGTCCACGGCTCCGCGCGGCGAGCCGGAGTGCAGCGACGCCAAGGAGGTGCCTTCAGGCCAGTACTTAAGGCCCGACGGCGCGTGGTTCCAAAGTGCCTCGGGGAGCCTTTGCGCTCCTCCCGTGATGAGTCGGTGCTGGTCGTCCGCGTCAGTGTAGACCACGCGGAGGATCTCGAGGATGGAGTTGGGGAAGTCGGTGTCCCAGCCGCCGGTGCCGAAGCCAACCTGGCCGAACGCCTCGCGGTGGGCGAAGCCCGCTTCCTTGAAGGACTTGCTGGCCGCGATGAAGCCGTAGAAGGTTTGCTCGTCCAGCTCCGGCAGGAGGGCATTCCACAGGTCCTTGATGCGCTTGGTGTCGCGGGCCTTAATGGCTTCCTGCATCTCGGCGAAGGCGGCGCCGTCGTTGACCGCGGCTTTCCAGGCATCGGCGACTTCGCGGAAGAACTCCGGCAGCTCGTCTGCTGTAGTGGCGTAGTGCTTCTTGCCCGCGAGTTCAATCACGGTGCTGGACGTTGCCGGTGCCATGGGGTTGGGAAAGTCCTGGGTGTCCAGGCCGAGCAAGTCCACGTAGTGGTAGAACGCTTTGCCGGAAACCGGGAACCGCATACCGCCGAGGTCGGCCACAACACCGGGTGCAGACGGGAAGCTCGCGGTCCTCAGACGGCCTCCAATTTGGTCTGCCTCATAGATGACCGGCTTGAGGCCGAGCTTCATGAGTTCGTAGGCAGTGACCAGCCCGGACAGTCCGGCGCCGATGACGGCCACTTCGGTGCCGTACTTCTCTTCTGGAATTGAGCCCAACCCGGCCGGATTCGCCAGGTAGTGGTCGTAGCTGAAGGGGAAGTCCGGGTTCAGCATGGTGATCGGTGCGCCTGCGGCAGGCGCTCCTGGTTCCTCGATGAGCGGGAGTTCGGTGGCGATGGTCATGAGTTTGCTGCTTTCACAGGTTCCGGGCTCACGGCCCTGGTGGTTAGTTCACGGTAGTCCTGCTCGCTGAGCGCGGCTACCTTGGAATTCCGGCGTCCATAGCCGAAGTAGATGGCGATGCCCACGAGCATCCACACTCCGAAGGTGATCCAGGTGTCGGCGCCAAGATTGATCATCAGGTAGGCACACATCAGCGTGCCCAGGATGGGAGTGATCGGGTACAGCGGAACCCGGAAGCTGCGCTCAAGATCGGGCCGGTTGCGCCGCAGGTAGATGACGGCAACGTTGACCAACGCGAACGCGAAGAGGGTGCCGATGCTGGTGGCGTCGGCCAGCGCACCCAGTGGGACCAAGCCCGCGGCAAGGGCGACGGCGATACCCACGATCAGCGTCCCGGCAACGGGGGTACCGGTTCGGCGGGAGACGCGGCCAAAGACTTTGGGCATCATGCCGTCGCGGGACATGGAGAGCATGATGCGGGTCTGGCCGTAAAGGACAGTCAGTACGATGCTGGCAATGGCGAGGACGGCGCCCACGGAGAAGACCAGGGCGATCCACGGCTGTCCGGTGATCTCGTGGAGGATCTGCACCAGGGCAGCTTCGGTTCCGTCGAACCAACCCCAGGGCCGGGCCCCGATGGCGGCGACAGCAACCAAGACATAGATACTGGTGACGATCACCATGGAGAGCATGATGGCCCGGGGAAGATCCCGCTTGGGGTTCTTGGCTTCCTCACCCGCGGTGGACGCGGCGTCGAAGCCGATGTAGGAGAAGAAGACGCTGGATGCAGCGGCGGATACTCCTGCGGCACCCATGGGAAGCAGGGGCTCGAAGTTGCCGGCGTTGAACGCGGTGAAGGCTACTGCGCAGAAGAAGAGCAGAATGCCCACCTTGATGACCACGATCGCGGTATTGATCCATGCACTTTCACGGGCGCCGCGAACCAGCAGGACCATGGCCAGAATCACGATGATCATCGCAGGGACGTTGACCACGCCGCCATCTCCGGGCGGCTGGCTGACGGCGTCGGGAAGGACCTGCCCGAAGGCTGCCAACGTTTCGTTGACGTATTGCCCCGCCCCCACGGCGACCGCCGCTACGGAGACCGCGTACTCCAGCACCAGGCACCAGCCACAAATCCAGGCCATGCCCTCACCCATGGTGGCGTAAGAGTAGGAGTAGCTGGAGCCTGCCACCGGGACCAGCCCGGCCATCTCCGCGTAGGACACAGCAGAGAGCAGCGCAGCCAGTCCGGCGATGACGAACGAGATCCAAATGGCCGGACCGGCCAGCGGCACGGATTCGCCGAGGATGACCAGGATGCCGGTGCCAAGCGTGGCACCAACGCTGATCATGGTCAGCTGAAGGACGCCGAAGCTGCGGACCAGCGGTGTTCCGCCTTCGCTGCTCCCGGCCTCGCTGACCATCTGGCCAATGGGTTTGCGGCGCAGGAGCTGAGCGCCGAGGCTCGGCCTCGTGACGCTAGCCGCCGCCGGATTATTGGTGTTCACAGGCACAGTCACCCTTGACGTCCCTTCCAAGTAGTTTCGATTTCCCCTCCACAAGACTGGCATGTGAGCCACCTCTCACCACGGTGCAAAATGACCTATAGTGTTCAACCATGAGACGTAATGCACACTATCAAGAGGCCGCTCCGGCAGCCCTTTCGGGACAGGTCACCGTGGACCTGTCCGCGATTTCAGACAACATCACCGCACTGAAAAAGCACACTGAGGCACCATTCTTCATGGCCGTGGTGAAGGGCAATGCCTATGGTCACGGGCTGGTCGAAGTAGCCCGTACTGCTGTAGAAGCCGGTGCCAATTGGCTGGGAACGGCCCAGCTCACCGAAGCCATCTCCCTCCGGAAGGCGGGCATCACCATGCCCATTCTTTCGTGGCTGTATCTGGCATCCCAGACAAGTGCCACCATTCTGGAGGCCCTCGAAAACGACATCGACGTTTCCCTCGGAAGCGTCGGCCAACTGGAGGTGCTGGTAGGCATCGCCGGGCGTCTGGGTCGACCCGCCGTCGTGCACCTGGAACTGGACAGCGGCCTGAGCCGCGGCGGCGCACGCAAGGAGGATTGGCCCGAACTTGTGGCCCAGGCACGGCAAGCCGAAATCGACGGGACCCTCCGCGTTCGTGGCCTCTGGACCCACCTGGCCTGGGCCGATGTCCCCGCCCACCCCGGCAACGCGGCCGCCGTCGCCGAGTTTGAGGACGCCGTCCGTGAAGCCCGCGACGCCGGCCTGACCCCGGAACTCCGGCACGTTTCCAGCTCCGCCAATATCCTGGACCGGCCCGAATTCCACTTCGACATGGTTCGGGCAGGGCTGGCCATCTACGGCCTCGCCCCAGCGGATCACCTGGACCCTTCGGACTTCGGCCTGCGCCCAGCACTCAGCGTGACGGCGCCACTGGTCATGGTCAAGAAGGTTCCCGCGGGCACAGGCGTGAGCTACGAACACCAGGCCATTACCTACGAACCCCGGTACCTGGGCCTCATCCCGCTCGGATACGCGGACGGCATCCCCAAGGGCATCAGCGGCCTCTCTGTGGTGAACATCGCGGGCCGCACAGTTCCGGTGATCGGCAAGGTTTGCATGGACCAGTTCATGGTGGACCTGGGCCCGGATGCCGCGGGAATCGGCGTCGGAGACACCGCCGTGCTGTTCGGTGACCCCGCGTGCGGGGCCGCGAGCGCCGACGACTGGGGCGCAGCGATCGGCAGCCACGGGGACGAAATCATCAACAGGATCGCACCCCGACTCCCCCGCGCTTACGCCACTACCGCTTACCAGTGCCCCGACTACCAGGAGCCGGCGGCCGCCGGGCAGGGCAATGTCGCCTGAGCCCGCCACCGCCCGCCTGAGTTTTGTCACGCTTGAGCAGTTCCTGGAGCAGCTGCCGCCGGAGTTGAAAATGCTTCACGACGGCGGCAGCGGCGCCTCGCTGCTGCGGTGGGTTGAGCCGAGTGAGCTCGAGGACCCTACGCCGTACCTGCCGGAGGGCGAGTTCCTCTTAACCGCCGGGCTGCCTTTCCTCGGGGAAGGCGGCTCGGCGGCCAAGGTGGATGCCTATGTCCGGCGGCTGGTTGACGCGAAGGTGGCTGCCCTGGGGTTCGGCATCAGGCCTTATTTCGACGCCGTCCCGGACGTCCTGCTCGACGCTTGCCGCATACATAACCTCACCCTCTTCGAGGTGCCGGAGTCGTTGCCGTTCGCCGCGATCGGGCTGGAGTTCTCACAGCTTCTGGAGACGGACAACGCCCGCGTGTTCCGGCAACTGGCGGACACCAACCGGCAACTCATGCGGGCGGTCCTCTCCCCCAGGCCGGAACACGAGCTACTCGCAGCTTTGGTTCAGCGGGTGCCCGTGTGGGCTGTCCTCGTGGGGGCGGACGGGCGGGTCCGGGCCCGAAGGCACAATGCCGGCGGCAGCACCGGCGTCGAACATTCCTTGCTGGCGCCGATGCTGGAGCGGCTGCTGTCCGGTAGCGGACCGCGCGTGGAGATGGACGGTTTCGACCAGCCGGGATCCACGCTGGTGTTCGGGCACCCGCTGAGGAGTACGAAGGATGCGAACCTCGGTGCGCTGATCCTCGGCTCGGATGCGCCATTGTCGCCTGCGCAGAACAATGTGGTGCAGTCGGCCGTCGGGTTGCTGGAGTTGTTGGTGCGGCAACGGACCAGTGGATCCCTGGCTCCGAGCCAGCTCGCCACCGCGGTGTTGCTGCATCCGGACTCCTTGGCAACCGGCGGGACCAAGCACGTCAACGGCCTCAAGGACCTGCTGGCACAGAGTTTGTCGTCCACCAGGTCGGCGCAGATGCGGGTGGTGCAGGGTGTCAGGGTAGATGGGGCGGCCGACGACGGACCCGTCCGCGAGGTGCTCCAATGGCGGCGTCTGTTCGACACCAAGCTGGTGGAGATCACCGAGTACGGTTTCACGGCGATCACCCGGCTCAAGGTAGATGACTCACTGTTGGCCGATGTAGAGAAACTGGGCTGGCGACTCGTGATCGGCGAACCGACCGAACTCCTGGGGCTCACAGCCGCCTACCAACGCGCCAGTTCGCTGCGCAGCCGGGTTCTCTCCACCGGCAAGAGCGCCCGCGTTGATGAGGTGACCTGGTCCGTTGCCGGACTGCTGGGGCGCGAGGCCGGGACCATGCTGGCCGGGCGGCTCCTTGCGCCGGTCCTGTCCTTGGAAGTTGATCGGAGGGATCCGCTGTTGGCCGTCCTGCGGGGGTGGCTCAGCGAGAACGGCAGCTGGGACAGCTCGGCCAAGGCGTTGGGATTGCACCGTAACAGCGTGCGGCGGCAGATCGGGGTGCTCGGTGAACTCCTGGAGATGGACCTCAACCAGGCCCAGGTCCGCGCCGAGCTGTGGTTCGCGTTGCAGTACGTGGACGAGCTGGTGGGACCGGCAGAGACGGGCGGCACCACCTAGATGAAGGCGATTTCGTCTGTGCAAGCTTTTTCTACCACTCATTTTTGCTCTTTTTCGGCACCTAGTTTGGCTAGAAGCAACTAGGTGGCTGCTCAAGGTGCCTAGCCTCCTCTTGGGCGTCGAAAGTCATCGGCGCCGCATTCTGGGCGCCATGGCCATCTGGTGCCTGACGTCCGGCCGTGGACGATTCGTCGGCAACTGGAGTTGGAGCCAGTGGGGCGTTTCCGTGTGGGTCGAGTGCGTCTAGTCATCGGATAACCGCTGTGGTGGCATTTCCGCGGGATGCCACCACAGCCAGAGCATGGAGCCGAAGCCCAATGCCACTAACTGTCGACCACGTCGATTATGCGTACAGCTTTCAGAAGCCAGTCCTGCATGACGTCTCACTCAGCATTTCCGAGAACACCATCATGGGACTTATCGGTCCCAACGGATCCGGCAAATCAACACTCATAAAGGTCATCCTCGACCTTCTGCAAACGCAGGGTGGCACCATCCGTATCGACGGACAAAAAAACTCCACCCGAAGCGCCAAAATGTCGTCAATCTACCTATCCAGCAATGACTACCTGCCGGAGTTCCTTACCGGCGAGGAATACATCCGATTCATGCACGGCCTCTACGCTGAGCCTCTCGACATGCAGGTCCTTGTTGGTCACTTTGACCGTTACTCCATGGGCGGCCGTCACCGCGACCTCATAGAGGACTACTCTCACGGAATGCGGAAGAAACTCCAGCTCATTGCCGCATTCATGCTGGAACGTCGCCTGACTGTTATAGATGAGACACTCAACGGAGTGGACATCGAATCAGTGAAAATCTTCGAAAAGGATGTTCGAAGTCTCGCCAAAGATGGGCGTTCTGTACTCTTGTGCAGCCATGACTTCGGCGTCCTCGAGAACGTAGCCGATGATGTTGCTGTCCTCATCCAGGGTGTCCTGGTGTTCCAAGGAGACCTAGGGTCAGTCAACAAAGACTACGGCAATCTCTCGGTTCTTGCGTCTGAGTACATCCAATCCGTGGGAGTCGAGTAGATGCGGCTCGAGAGTATTGTCCTGTTGTTTCGGCTCTTTTGGACATTCATTCTCCGAAGAGTCCTGGGACGGGGGCTTCTGGCCTCGAGAACGATGCGAATCGCTGGAACTCTGGTGGTGATCATCGGATTTGCGGGGTTCAATGTGCTCAGCTACACGATGATGCGCCAGTATCTGGGCGGAACTGATTTGTTCGAACCCATCCTTGCTATCGCCAACATTTCGGTGGGATTTTGGGTTCTCATTGCCTACACGCTGATTCGGGTCCTGTTCATGAAGGCGGACGAGCTTCTAAAATTGACCTTCAACCTTCCTGCCACCAACAAGGAGCGAACGCTGGCTTTCGCCTTGTTCGAAGCGTCGGTGGTGGCGGTGATGACTGTTTTCGTTTTCGGTGCATTCTCGATATCGACCGTTCTTCTTGAGGGACCGGCTTTCATCACGAAGATTTTGGTGTCCATTTGGCTTCCCGTGGCGTCTGTCTATCTCCTCCTCAGCCTGGCCTACTATCTTTTGGAACGCGGCCTCTTCATGATGAGGTTGGCACGGCTCCGAGGACTACTGGTGCCGATGGTCCTGGCTTTGGGTCTTTCAGCTCTTTTTCCCTACACAAATGAGCAGACAGCCGTGATTGCGGAGAGCTTCATCGATGGGCGTGACTACCGTTCACCGCTGTTGGTGTACTCCATGCTCGACAAGAACGTCGGTCTGTGGCTCGCATTTCTGGTCTTTGTCGCGGCATCCATGGCAATCGTTGCAGGCATCGTGGCAGCCGCTCCCCGAGCCTACGTCCCCCTTCGCCGCTTCATCATCCTGCTTCCTTCCAAGATTGCAAGATGGAGGCTCGGGGCCTACACGCTGGTCTTGTTCCGCAGCTTCGAGACTCTTGTTGCCGTCATCTTCGTCTTTGCATTCTCACTTTTTGCGTGGATGCAGCACATTGTTCTTCCGCCCTACGTTTTAGCGCTGATTACATTTCAGGGCGTGTACGCATACGTAAATTCTGAACCATTGCGACGCATCTCAACGTTGCACGTCAGCGCATGGACGCACTACCTGAGCATTGTTGGCTCGCAAGTAATCCTCTGGGTGACAATCGCGGTCCCGGTCGTCGCAGGAAGCCTTGCTCAAGGGATTGAAATTTCTGCATGCTTGCCCGTGGCAGGATTCTGCCTCAGCAATATTCTCATCTCCACCCTGATAGGCATTGCGTTCCCACCCGAGAAGGGGAACCCGTTTACCGTCCTGGTTGGTGCAGTGCTGGCTATCATCGTGATTTTGACTATTGCGCTCGGCCTCAATGTATTCAACCTCGAGCCCGCGATGAGTGCAGTAGTTTATTCATTTCTCAACATATTGGTTGTGACATACAGCATCCTTGGCATGCAGAGGATGGAAAGGATTCGACGCCATGAAGTGGCTTCTTAGAATTGTTATCGCATTTTCCGTGTCATTTGTGATCACCATGGCCATGGTGGTCGCAGGCTTCATTATGGCCATGTTTTCCACAATGGACGCGGGTGTCAGAAAGTTTGGGCTTTTCGGCGCCATCTTCTTCGAGGCCCACGAGCAGCCCAGCGGTGCCACGGCCATGGAGATTGGGGTTGCTGACGGCACACCCATTGCGATCATCTTCGGCATAGGTTTCTTGTTCTGTCTGGCGGTCACTGTGATGCTTGAAAAACTCAAGCTCCGCAAAAAGCAACTTCTGCAAACACAGTAGCGGTGAAGCTCAACCCTGTTCCCATAGGCGATGTCAGTATGACGCTGGCCATCAGAAGCCTGCTGGGGTCCGTCCGGGTTCCTGCTGCTGCGCTGGCTGCCGGCTTCGCTGTCTGCGTAGCCTGCGCCGTCGCGGGCGTTCCCGCGATCCTGCCGCCTGCTCTCTGGCTGCTGATCCATGCATCCTGCCTGCTGATCGGCTTCGTCATTCACGAGGCGTCCCACGTCCTCGGCCTCAAGTTGGCCCCAGGAATTACCCACGTCGTCTTTGCGAGCACACTGCTTCGTTTCTCCGTGATTCCGATGGGAAGCCTCGTGGGCTGGCAGGCGGCACTTATCGCCCTGGCTGGCCCTTTGGCGGCCTGTGTTTCAGGGCTACCGCTTGCTTTGGCATTGCCTGAGTACGCATTTCACTGGTGGTTCTTCCTGCACTCCCTATTCTTGTTGCCGCTGTTCGGCGACGGCAGAAGCCTGGTCAAGGGTCTCATAACGTGGCGGGGGCAAGTACAACTGCTTCAGGTGGACTCTTAGTTCGCCCACTCCCGGTAAAGTTCCGGCCTGCGCTCCTGCAGGTACGGCACTTCTTTGCGTGCTGCCCGTACTGTCTCCGTCCCGACTTCGGCGAACAACAACGCAGCTCCCTCCCCCGCTGCTGCGAGCAACGATCCGTCCGGTCCGGCAACCACGCTGCCGCCCAGGAAGGTGTAGACATCCTCGTGGCCCGAGTGGTTTGCGTACGCAACGTTGAGCTGGCTCTCCAGGGCGCGGGCCCGGATGAGCACCTGAGGTACGTTGTCGAACCCCGCGGAAAGGGCTGTTGGCACCAGGAGGAGTTCGGCACCGCGCGTGGCGGCCGCACGGACAGCTTCAGGGAACTCGACGTCGTAGCAGATCAGCATCGAAGTACGGATTCCCTTGAAGTCCACGACGGCGGGAGGTTCTTGAGCGCCGACGAACGCCTTGTGCTCCTCCGGGCCAAAGAGGTGAACCTTGGCGTAGTTGAGGATCTCGGCGCCGGACGCGTCCACCAGAGTAGCCGTGATGTGCCAGGCGTTCTGGTCGCTGGCAACCGCAGGAAGGCTGTACACCAGGCCGATGCCGTGCCTGCGGGCGATGTCGGCCAATCGTTCGCGGATATCCGGGAGGGTGGCCGGATCCAGTTCGGCATGCAGGCGCAGCGGCGCGTAGCCAACCGTGAACAGCTCGGGCGTGAGGAGCAGAGCAGCTCCCGCGCTGGAAGCACGCTGGGCTGCGTCCTCGATTGTGCGCAGGTTGGCGTCCACGTCCATGACGGAGGCGTTCGCCTGCAGGATTGCGAGCAGCATCATTACCACCTTGTTTCACCTGATCCCTGCCGTCGGCGGGCATGGGAAATCTTCTTGGTTCAAGCCTAGGCGTCGCTCGGTTGCATGCGGCGATGCAATTGGACCTGCGGGCCGCGAACCCGGGACGCATTGCACGCGCCCCTCCCGTTGCGGGGCCCACTCTGCGCGCCAACCCGGGATCTTAGGGCGCATAGCGGGCCTCACAGGGGGTACTTAGAGAGTGTCCTTGCGTTGGATTATCTCTGGCAAGGTTGACTCGTTGTGTTCACTTCTTGACTACAACGTCGATTGTGGGGCAATCTTCTTGTCATGCCCGCTACGCAGCGCTCAACGAAGAGCCACCCCAGAAAACCCGGCTCGCAGTCAGCGCTCCGCCACCTGAATCAGCAACGCATCATCGAGTGCTTGCTCAGCGGGCCGTCCACCCAGGCTGAGCTCTCCCGGCAGACCGGGCTTTCCACTGCCACGATCTCCAACATCGTGAAGATCATGCAGGACGCCGGCCTGGTGTCCACGGAACCCACCACCAGCTCCGGCCGCCGGGCTACCAACGTGAGGCTGAACAGCAACGGTGCGGTCGCCGTCGGAATCGACTTCGGACGTCGCCACCTGCGGGTGGTCCTCGCTTCGCTGGGCTATCACGTGATTGCCGAGGATTACATCGAGTTGCCGCTGGGCCATCACGCCGAAGAAGGGATCGCCGCCGCCGTTCGGCTGCTGGAAAAGCTGCTCCAGGAGAACGGCATCGACCGCACCGCCGTCGTGGGTGCCGGAGCGGGCATCCCCGGCCCCATCGACCGCAGAACCGGCACCGTGGCGCAAGGCGCCATCCTGCCGGAGTGGGTGGGAATCGACATCCTCCATCGGCTGGAAGAAGCCCTCAACTGCCCCGTCTTCGTAGACAACGACGCCAATCTGGGGGCCTTGTCCGAAGTGACGTGGGGACCGCACAGTGGAGTCTCCAACCTGATGTTCCTCAAGATCGGTTCGGGCATCGGCGCCGGCCTGATCCTTAATGGCTTTCCTTACTACGGCAACGTGGGAATCACGGGCGAAATCGGCCACGCGACCATTCATGAACACGGACTCGTTTGCCGCTGCGGGAACAGGGGTTGCCTCGAAACGATAGCGTCCACCACCACCATGATCGAGCTGTTGGGACGCGGCCAGGAGACGCTGCTGACGCCCCAGGACATCGTCCGGAACTGCCTTGCAGGCGACTCCGCCACCCAGCGCGTGGTGGACGACGCCGGACTGGCGGTGGGCCGCGCGCTGGGAAATGTCTCCAACCTGATCAATCCGGAAGTGATCGTGGTTGGTGGTCCCCTGGCAGGGCTTGGCGACCTCCTGCTGGACCCCATCCGCAGAGGCCTGGTACGGCATGCAGTGCCCGTGGTAGGCGAGACAACGCACCTCGCAATGTCCTCCTTGGGAGCACGCGCAGAGGCCCTTGGAGCGGCCGCCCTGGTGTTCCAACACGCCGGTATTACCGGTAGGTAACGAAATCGTTAGCTGGATCTTGTGTTCAAGTCTTGACGACAAGATAGGTGATCCAGTTTACTTTTTCATCAGACAGCCTCGCCATCGCGGGGCCGACAACGAAGTCATGCATTGGAGGCGTAAGGGCTGATGACATCCCTCGACACGCAAGGTGATCCCATCCTCTTGGAGATGCGCTCGATCACGAAGGAATTCCCAGGCGTGAAGGCCTTGTCGAATGTGAGCCTGCGCGTGATGGCCGGCGAAATCCACGCCATCTGTGGTGAGAACGGCGCTGGTAAATCAACGCTCATGAAGGTCCTGTCCGGCGTTTACGGGTATGGCAGCTACACGGGCGACATTGTGTACCAGGCCGAGACGCAGCAATTCAAGGACATCCGCGCAAGCGAAGCGGCCGGCATCGTGATCATCCACCAGGAACTGGCCTTGATCCCGGAACTGTCCATCATGGAGAACATCTTCCTGGGCAATGAACCCACCAAGTGGGGAGTCATTGACTGGGCAGAAGCCCGCAAGCGTTCCCTGGAACTCCTGGCCCGCGTTGGCCTGCGGGAGGATCCCGATACCCCCATCAAGGAAATCGGCGTCGGCAAGCAGCAGCTGGTGGAAATCGCCAAGGCGCTGAACAAGTCCGTACGCCTGCTGATCCTGGACGAGCCAACTGCGGCCTTGAACGAGTCCGACTCCCAGCACCTGCTGGACCTGATCCTGGGCCTCAAAGGCAAGGGCATCACCTCGATCATCATTTCCCACAAGCTCAACGAGATCGAACAGATTGCCGACGAGATCACCATCATCCGTGATGGCAAGTCGATCGAGACGCTGAACGTCAAGCGTGACGGCGTGGACGAGGACCGCATCATCAAGGGCATGGTTGGCCGCACGCTCGAGTCCCGCTTCCCGGACCACGAACCAAAGATCGGCGAAGTGTTCTTCGAGGTCAAGGACTGGACAGTGGGCCACCCGCAGATCCAGGACCGCCTGATCTGCAAAGGCTCCAACTTCTACGTACGCCGCGGTGAAATCGTGGGGTTCGCCGGGTTGATGGGCGCAGGCCGTACGGAACTGGCGCGTTCGTTGTTCGGACACTCCTACGGTCGCTTCATCAAGGGCCAGGTCTACAAGGACGGCAAGCAGGTCAACCTCAGGTCCGTCAAAGCTGCGATCGACGCCGGCCTGGGCTACGTCACCGAGGACCGTAAGTCTTTGGGATTGAACCTGCTGGATGACATCAAGACCACCACTGTTTCTGCGGCGCTGAACAAAATCAGCAACTACTCGGTGGTGGATACCCGCAAGGAATTCTCCGTTGCCGAGGAGTACCGGAAGTCGCTGCGGACCAAGACCCCGTCGGTGGAGGAAGGCGTAGCCAAGCTCTCCGGCGGCAACCAGCAAAAAGTAGTGCTGGCCAAATGGATGTTCACCGATCCCGACCTCCTGATCCTGGACGAACCCACCCGCGGAATCGACGTTGGTGCCAAGTACGAGATCTACGGCATCATCCAGAGGCTCGCAAACCAGGGCAAGGGAGTGATTGTCATTTCCTCGGAACTCCCGGAGCTCCTGGGCCTGTCCGACCGCATCTACACCATCTTTGAAGGCGCCATCACCGGCGTCCTGGACAAGAACGAAGCAAGCCAGGAAAGCCTCATGAAGCTCATGACTTCCGCCCGCAAAACCGCCTGACCATTGGCCCAGCCTCGCCCCTTCCTGACACAAGGACCAAAACAATGAACGCGCTCAAGAAGCTATTTGGTGGCAATACCCGCCAGTTCGGCATGATCTTCGCCCTGGTGGCACTTATCGTCTTCTTCCAGATCTTCACCGAGGGCCGCACCCTCACCCCCGGCAACGTGATCAACCTGTTCAACGGCAACTCCTACATCCTGATCCTGGCCATCGGCATGGTTCTGGTCATCATCGCCGGGCACATCGACCTTTCCGTAGGTTCCGTCGCCGCCTTCGTGGGCGTCTTCGTGGCGCTGGCCATGCGGGACTGGGGTTTCCCGTGGTGGGCAGGTGTCCTCTTCGGCCTGGTCCTGGGGGCAGTGATCGGCGCCTGGCAAGGATTCTGGGTGGCCTATGTGGGCATACCCGCCTTCATCGTGACCTTGGCCGGCATGCTCTTGTTCCGCGGCTTCAACCAGTTCGTCGGCAAGTCCAACACCATCCCCGTCCCCAAGGAGTTCCAGTTCCTGGGCTCCGGCTACCTGCCGGAAATCGGACCGGACACGGGCTTCAACAACCTCACCCTGCTGCTCGGCCTGATCGCTGTGGCTTTCGTGATCATCATGTCCCTGCGCGCCCGCGCCACCAACAAGGCACTGGGCGCCGACGTCCCCGAGCTGTGGGTAGAGGTCACCAAACTGGTCCTGATCTGCGGTGCCATCCTCTACGCCACATACTTGTTCGCCACCGGTCGCCCCGGTACTTCCTTCCCCATCCCAGGCCTGATCCTGGCCGTGCTGGTCCTCATCTACGGTTTCATCGCCGACAAGACCGTCCTCGGCCGCCATGTCTACGCCGTGGGTGGCAACCGCCACGCTGCTGAGCTGTCCGGCGTGCAGTCCAAGAAGGTCAACTTCCTGGTCATGATGAACATGTCCGTCCTGGCTGGCCTGGCAGGCATGATCTTCGTGGGCCGTTCCACTGCTTCGGGCCCGTTCGATGGTGTCGGTTGGGAACTGGATGCCATTGCAGCCGTCTTCATTGGTGGCGCTGCCGTTACCGGTGGCGTCGGTACCGTGATCGGCTCGATCGTTGGTGGCTTGGTCATGGCTGTCCTGAACAACGGCCTCCAGCTCCTGGGCGTAGGCGCCGACCTCACCCAGATCATCAAGGGCCTGGTGCTCCTGGCAGCCGTTGCCTTCGATGTCTACAACAAGTCCCAGGGCAAGCGGTCCATCACGGGCTTGCTGATGAAGAACTTCCAGCGCAACAACGAAATCAAGCCCGACGAAACCACCTCCACCAAAGAGGTCATCTCCAAGGAAGCGTAATCCGCTTCCTGACAGACTCGCTCCACCCCACCCACACAGAAAGTGAACCAAGATATGCGAATGTTTGGTAAAGCAGGAAAGGCAGCAGCAGTCGCTGCCATCGCGGCACTGGCGCTGACAGCCTGCGGCCGCACTGACAGCGGCTCAAGCAGCAGCACAGCAGGCGGGGAAGCGTTCCCCAAGGACTCGCTGATCGGCGTCGCACTTCCGCAGAAGACCAGTGAAAACTGGGTCCTGGCGGAGAAGCTGTTCAACGACGGCCTCACGGGCGCCGGCTTCAAGGCCGACGTACAGTTCGCCAACGGCGGCGTTTCCGAGCAGCAGAACCAGATCAGCGCCATGGTCACCAAGGGCGCCAAGGTCATCATCGTCGGTGCCATCGACGGTGCGCAGCTCGGCACACAGCTCCAGCAGGCCAAGGACTCCGGCGCCACCGTCATCGCCTACGACCGTCTGCTCCTCAACACCGAGAACGTGGACTACTACGTGGCCTACGACAACTTCAAGGTTGGTGAGCTGCAGGGCCAGGCACTGCTGGACGGCATGAAGGCCAAGAAGGCCTCCGGCCCGTACAACATCGAACTTTTCGCCGGCTCCCCGGATGATGCCAACGCGAAGGTCTTCTTCGACGGCGCCATGAGCGTCCTGAAGCCGAAGATCGACGACGGCACCCTCAAGGTTGTCTCCGGCCAGACTTCGTTCGAGCAGGCTGTTACCCAGGGTTGGAAGGCAGAAAACGCCCAGCGTCGCGCTGACACGCTGCTCACCGGCAGCTACGGCACCGCTTCCCTGGACGGCGTCCTCTCCCCGAACGACACCCTGGCCCGTGCAGTGCTGACGTCCGTCAAGGCCGCCGGCAAGCCGCTCCCCGTCGTGACCGGCCAGGACTCCGAAGTTGAGTCCGTGAAGTCGATCATCGCCGGCGAGCAGTACTCCACCATCAACAAGGACACCCGCAAGCTCGTTGAGCACGCCATCACCATGGTGAAGGACCTCCAGGCCGGCAAGGAACTGGAGATCAACGACAAGGACTCCTACAACAACGGCGTCAAGACCGTCCCGGCTTACCTCCTGCCCCCGCAGATCGTGACCCTGGAGAACGTCAAGACGGCCTACGTTGACGATCCGGTACTTGGCCCGATCACCAAGTAACTGATCACCCAGTAATACAGCAAGCCCCGGTCCGCATCTTGCGGGCCGGGGCTTTCGCTTGCTCAGGTTCTGCTGGATCATCGAGCCCCGGTGCGGGCCAGAACTCCGGAATTCGGGGTTCCGGATAACAGCGAAAGTGAATGATCCAGCAGAATTCGTGATCTCAGGCTTTCACAGCCCACGCATAGCTTTGGCTGGTGTGCCGCACAGCAGCACTGCGCAGTCTTGGATCTGCAACCCACGTCCTGTGGGCACACAATCTTGCAGGTCCAAAGGAGAAACGTGAGCGTCCTTGCCCGAAGCGTAGGCAATGCCTTCCGCAACAACATCAGAACGGCGGCGGTCGTGGCCGTGCTGGCCGTAGCCATCGGCCTGGCCTTGGCAATGCTGGTGGCCAACCAGGCCGTAGGTGCCAAAGTCCAGGAGCTCAATGCCTCCGTGGGAACCACGCTGACGGTGAACCCGGCTGGCGGCCAGGGATTCGAAGGCGGCGGCGAACCACTCACGACGGCGGAAGCTGAGACTGCGGCGTCGGTCGCCAACGTGACCTCCGTGGTGGGCACCAAGGCGCTCCGTCTCCAGACGGCAACCACGGGGACCACGGATTCAACAACCGGCAGCACCCAGCAGGGCCCTGGCGGCGGTTTCGGTCCGGGAGGCCAGCAGGCGACGGTCAGTACCAACCTGACTGCTGCCGTCGACGCCGGTACGCTGGGCAACCGCAACAACGCGAGCGGCACCACCGGAGCCCAACCCGCACGCACGCTCCCGATCACCGCGACGGGCATTGGCGCCGAGGTGGACAGCACCGGCAAGGCCTTGGAGATTACCAGCGGCACCGGTTTGGGCGACTACACAACCTCTGAAGCGAAGGCCTTGGTAGGTACCTCGCTGGCAGAGAAGAACAACCTGACGGTCGGCTCCACCTTCACCATTCAGGACAAGACGTTTACCGTCACGGGAATCTTCGACGCCGGCACCACGTTCGGCAACAACGCCGTCTATGTCACCCTTCCCGAGGCCCAGGCACTGGCCGAAACCCCCGATGAACTTTCCACCATGATTGTCACGGTCAACAGCATGGAGAACGTGGACAGCACCAAGACCGCCGTCCAGGAGGCGCTTGGCACGGACAAGGCCGATGTCACGCAGGGCCAGCGCAACCTCGAAACCGCGGTCAGCTCCCTCGACAGCGTCAAGAACATTTCCATGATCGCGTTCATCGCCGCCCTCGCCACGGCCGGAATCATCATCCTGCTCATCATGGTGATGCTGGTCCGCGAGCGCCGTCGCGAAATCGGCGTCCTGAAGGCCATCGGCGCCCGGAACCGGACCATCGGACTGCAGTTCGTACTCGAGTCGTTGGTTCTGGTGGCCCTGGGCAGCGTAGTGGGTGCGGTGATCGCTTCATTGGCCAGCGGCGGCATCGCTTCCGCTCTCATCAGTTCAAATACAAGCACGACGGCGGCCCCCACCACCCAGCGCGGTGGGGGGCTCGCAGGGGCCATGCCGAACGGCGGTGGCATGCCCGGCGGCGGCCAAGGTGGTCCGTTCGGTGGCGCTTCCCAGCTACTCACCTCCGTCACGGCGAGCGTCTCCCCCGGCGTCCTCGCCGCAGGTATCGCCGCGGTGTTCGCGGTGGCCATCATCGGCGCGCTTGTCCCTGCGTTGCTGACTGCCCGCATCCGTCCCATCGAAGTACTCCGAGGAGAATAGCCGTGATTGAAGTCAAGGACCTGGTCCGTCAGTTCAAGTCCGGTGACCGGACCATCAAACCCGTCAACGGCGTGAGTTTCGAACTCGAAAAGGGTTCGCTGGCGTCAATCGTCGGCAAGAGCGGCAGCGGCAAAAGCACGCTGTTGTCCCTCTTGGGTGCGCTGGACAAACCCACTTCAGGAGACGTCGTCGTGGATGGCGTCAGCCTGGCGGGACTGCCGGATGGCAAGCTGACCGAGTACCGTCGCCGGGACATCGGCTTCGTGTTCCAACAGTTCAACCTGATCCCCAACCTCAGCGCCGTGGACAACGTGATGCTGCCCATGGAGTTCGCCGGTGTCCGCAAGGCGGCCAGGTTGAAGCGGGCCAAGGAGCTGTTGGAGCAGGTTCAGCTGGATCCGGAGAAGCAGTCACGGCGGACCAACCGGTTATCCGGTGGAGAGCAGCAGCGTGTGGCGATTGCCCGGGCGCTGGCCAACGAGCCCAAGTTGATCCTCGCCGATGAGCCCACCGGAAACCTGGATGAGCAGACCGGCGAGCACATCATCGAACTGCTGAGTTCCCTGAGCCGAGACCACAACACCACCATCCTGGTGGTCACGCACGACCGCAGCCTGGCCCGGAAAACCGAACGCTGCTTCCGCCTTCAGCAAGGCAGGCTCACGGAGGAGGTCAGAACCGGATCGCGTCGATGACCTTGACGCGCACCGCCACGAGCGCCGGAATGGCTCCAGCGAGTGCGCCCACCAGGACGGCGGCACCGAACCCCATCAGGGCGGCATCGATGGGGAAGGCAGGGTACTCGGTGAGTCCCGGCGCTACTTTCGACTCGATCCATGGATGCTTCACCACCGCGACCGCCAGCATGACACCGGCCACACCGGCTACTGCGGTGGCCACCACGGATTCCATCATGACGCCAACAAAAATCCGGCCCGAGGTTGCTCCGAAGCTGCGACGGATGCCGATCTCCCGGACCCTGTAGCGCACGGTGACCATGGAGATGTTCAGCATTCCCACGGCGCCGAGCAACAGGACCAACCCGGCTACGCCGCCCACCACCAACTGCACGGGGGCCAAGGGATCGCCCCAGGCCGCGTAGTCCATGCGGTCGGCTTGGGCGTAGTAGCCGGGGAACTGGCCTTGGAGGTCGGCGGTGATCGCTGCTTTGAGTGCGTCGGCCTGCTCCTCGCCCACCCACATCTTGAACTGGGACATTTGCGCTTCCATCCCCGTCATGGCCGCACCCTCGCTGAGGATGAACGCGGACGGCGGCGTGTCCGGGTAGGCATCAGGGACGACGCCGATAATCACCGCCGTGGCCGGCTGGTCACCGGGGATTCTCACGGTTGGATGGGTGGTGAGGTTCGGCCTGCCGGCTTGGTTGTAGAAGGCCTCGGAAACCACGACGGCGGGTGCGAGCCTGTGACCGTCATCGGCGGCGAACCAACTTCCCTGCTGAAGTGGCACGCGATGGATGATGCCGTAGCCAACGTCCACGATGGTCATGCTGACGGCGGTCACACCACGGGGAAACTGAAAGCCGGCTTGCGTCTGACCGACGTGGGTGGAGGTGGTGATGCCGTAGCGCTGCTGGATCCCCTGGTACGCCTTCTCGAGTTTGGCCGGGTCCGGCGTGGTTGGTCCGTTGACGCTCAACGACAACGTTGCCACGCGGCCGCCGTTTCGTTCAGACTGCACTTTGTAGCCCTCGCGGGCCAAATTCCCGACGCCCACCACGGAGGTTAGAGCGGCGACGGACAAGGCCACACCAAGCAGGGCCAACAGGATGCGTACCTTGTTGATGCGGAGTTCCTGCCACGCTTCGACGAGGGTGGAGACCAAACCGGTCATGCCCTGACTCCTGCTGCTTGCGGTACCGACAATGCGGTCAGGACTCCGGAGTCCAGCCGGTAACAGGATCTGGCCAGGGCGGCCACGTTGGTGTCGTGCGTAATGGTGACCAGGGCTGCTGCGGTCTCCGTCGCAACGGTGTCCAGCAGTGCCATCACGGACTGGCCGGTTTCGACGTCAAGTGCACCGGTGGGCTCGTCGGCCAGAATAAGCCTGGGCTTGCGGACCAAAGCCCGGGCGATGGCCACGCGCTGCTGCTCACCACCGGACAACATGTTGGGCATGGTGCTGGCCCGGGCGGCCAGCCCCACGCGGTCCAGCATGTCCATGGCAATCTCACGGCGACGCCAGAACTCTTTGCCCTTGGCGTAGAAGAGCGGAGTGATCACGTTGTCCAGCGCACTGCGGCCGGGCAACAGGTTGAACTGCTGAAAGACGAAGCCCACGGTGGAACCGCGTAGGCGTGCACGGGCATTGTTGCCCAGCCGGTCCGCCGGTTGGCCCAGAAACTCGAGCTCACCCGACGTTGGGACATCCAGCAGGCCGAGCAGGTTGAGCAGCGTGGATTTACCGCAACCGGAGCGACCCACGATGGCTGTATGGTCCCCGCTGTAGACCTCAAGGTCGATGCCACGGAGGATATGCAGCTGTTGCTCGTCCGGCAGCGTGACAGACCGGGTGACTGACCGCAGGCTGACGAGGGTTTCCTTGGAAGATTGCTGCATGAGCTCTAACCCGCCGGAGCGAAGGCGACCTGGCCCGGTCCCATTATGGGGTTGGGAGCAGCAGGGGCACCTGGCACGAACTCGAGGACTTGCTCACCTTCGGCGAGACCGGAGGTCACTTCCACAACGTTTCCGTCATTGAGTCCCAGCTGGACCGTGCGCTGCTCAGGCGCAGCACCCGCTCCTCCCGGACCTGCAATCCACACGATTCCGTCCTTCACACTGCCCTTGACCGAGGTCAGGGGGACGGTGACCACATCGGGTGCGACACCTGCGCTGACCGTCATGGTGGCACCGAGACCGGCAAAGACTTCCTGATCAGCAGGGACTGCGCAGCTAAGCGTGCCCGTGGGAGAACCGCCCTCATCGGGTTGGCTTCCACCAGCAGGGCCTGCCGACGCTGCGCCGACGCCCATTCCTGCACCTCCGCCCGTGGCGGCCAAACCACCCGAGGCGGCACCGCCGTCGTCGGACGCATTGTTCTTGAGCGTCACTTCCGTGCACTGGAACGGAGCCGGTCCACCCACCAAAGCGATTTCCGCTGGACCCGGTTTGCCGAGCAGGCGGTACTGCTGCGCCGCCGTGACAGAGCCAGCCACGGTGTACGTTCCGGGGTCGATCTTGCCCACGGACTCGCCCACGGTGACCTGCTGGTCGATGAGTGTAGTCAGGGACTGCAGCGTTCCAGCGCTCGGAGCCACGATGTTGAAGTAGTCGTACACAGGCTTCGGTGCGGTTGGTGTGCCGTCCTTGGACGTCTGCGTGGTGGTGACTGGCCGCTCGGCCTTGACCTGGAACAGGGCGTCGCCCTTCGCCACCGTGGCACCTTGCTCTACGAAGACCTTGATGACTTTGCCGGCCGAAGTACTCCGGACCGGTTCGGCGGCGTCACTCTGGACGGTGCCCTTGATTTCAACGGTGTTGGTGACGGTAGCCCGCGTCGCCGGGACCACAGGAATGTCCACTTGGGCCAGCGGCGCCGGCTCCGAGGCGGACGATTCCAGGCCATCCACAAAAGCGATCTTGACCAGAGCCACGGCGATAATCGCAAACACCAACAACCAGGCAACCGGCAAAATGACACGCCGAAAAGTACCCATCCCTGCTCCATATCGGTAACTCCCCACAGAACCTCTGCGAGGGATGATTGCCTAAGCCTAAGCGAGGAATTTCATGGCGCCGGGCATTCCTGTGACTTGACAGAATGCTTACTGTGTCGGGATTCCAGAGCGAGCCGGGCGTCATCGAAGCACTTCGCGGACCCACTGAAGGCCTTCCGCCTCCCGTTTCCACCTTCCCCGGCCGCTTTCCAAACGACGCTGCCAAAGCCTTAAGACTCGCTTTCGAGAAATGAGAGGATGTCAGTCATGACCCTTCCTATCGCCAAGCCGTGGCTGTCCTCCCAAACCAACCAGGATCCCCGAGCAGCTACTGGCCGCCGTTTGAAGTGGGGCGTCGTTTCTACAGGCAACATCGCCAACAGTGTTTCGCAGGACCTGTCCTTGCTGGAAGATGCCGAGCTCTACGCCGTGAGCTCCCGGACCCAGGCTGCCGCGGACGCGTTCGCCAGTGCGGCCGGGTTCACCAAGGGCTACGGCGACGACGGCGACGTGCCCGGCTACCAGCGGTTGTTCGACGATCCCGCTGTGGATGTGGTCTATGTGGCCACTCCCCATGCCCAACACTTCCAGATCGCCGCGGCTGCCCTCCGTGCCGGCAAGCATGTCCTGTGCGAGAAAGCGCTCACCATCAACGCCCGTGAAGCCGCCGAACTGGTGAAACTGGCCCGGGAAAACAAAGTCTTCTTCATGGAGGCCGTGTGGAGCCGGTTCCTGCCGAGCATGCAGCGGGCCTTCGCGATCGCCGCGTCCGGGGAGCTCGGACAGATCCAATGGGTGAGCGCCGACCTCGGTTTCCCCGCACCGTACGACCCCTCAGCCCGCATCTGGGCACTCAACGACGGTGGGGGCGCCCTCCTGGACCTGACCGTCTACCCGTTGCTGTGGCCGTTGGGAACTCTGGGATTCCCGCAGTCGGTCACGGCGATCGGCACGCTCAACGAGGACGGCGTGGACACCCAGAACGCACTGACCCTGGGGTACGCCAATGGCGCGCAGGCGCAGCTGACGTCGTCCTTGATGGCCCACGGACCCAGGACCGCCACCGTCGCGGGCGGACTCGGCTTCCTGCAAACAGTTGGCTCGGTGAACAACCCGCGCGAACTGATGATCCGTGTTGGCTGGGATGAGCCCCGCCACGAACGCTTCGACGTGGTGGGCATTGGCTACACGTACGAACTTCGTGAAGTGACGCGGTGCGTACAGCAAGGATTGACCGAAAGCCCGGTCATGCCGCTGGAGGACTCCGTCAACGTCATGCGCCTGTTCGATGGCGTCAGGTCGCAATTGGGCATCCGCTACCCGAACGACGCACGGTGAATTAACTCGGGTGCGTTAACGACCTTGGCGGGCCGGTTGCCGTGCGAGCTTTCGGTCCAAAGAGAGCGCTCCAGGGCCAAGGAATATGAACGCCACGGAGATGGCGGCGTAGATGATCAGGAGTTCGGCGGTCACTCCTGCCTTGTCCGTGAGCAGCGGCTTGCCCGCCTCCGTTACGAACCAGATGCCGGCGAACATGATCGCCGCAAGGAACCCGGCCACGCGGGTCAGGGCGCCGAGAACCAGCAACAAGCCAAGGCCCAGCTCCCCCGCGATCACCAGCCAGGCCACGATCTCGGGCTTCTGCACACCCATGGCAGCGACCGACGCGGCGAACGCGGCATGACCGGCCATGAGCTTCTGGAAGCCATGGACCATGAGGAGCGCGCCGAACACCACGCGCAGGATGGTGACGCCGCGGGCGGAGGACTTGGGTGAGGGGTGAAGGAATTTCACCCGTCCCAATCTTCCATGCCGGGCGCTTCCAGCCAAACGGACGGTGCCACAAGGACCGCAGCCACCCCCGCTTGCTAGGACAGCAGCCCCGGGATGTCCTTGACGCCGTCCAAAATGTGGTGGTGCGGGTGCGCGGCGAGGTCGACGCGGCCCAGCTTCCCGGTCAGGACGCCGACGGCCGTGACGCCCGCATTGTTGGCGGCGGCGAGGTCGTTCACGGTGTCGCCTGCGGCGAGCACGGCGCGGACATCCTGCACCCCGGTCAGTTCCATGGCGCGATGGATCATGTGCGGCGCCGGCCGGCCGGCGGCTACGTCGTCGGAACACACGACGGCGTCCAGCAGGCTGTCGTCGTCGACTCGCCAGCCCAGGCGTTCCAAAAGCGGCTCAGCGACGTCGCGCGAGAAGCCCGTGGTCAGTGCCACCTTGACTCCCTTGCCGCGGAGTTCGCGGAACGCGTCCTCGACGCCGTCCAGCGCCACAGGTGGGTTGGCGTCGTAGAACTCGACGAGCAACTCCTTGAACCGGACGAAAGCGGCAGCCACTGTGGCCTGGTCCACAGTTCCACCTCCGGCTTCGATGAGCGCCGTGATGGCCTCCACCTTGTCAGCACCCATCCATTCCTGCACGGATTCGGGGGTGGTGGCTACGCCGGTCTCTTCAACGCAACGGGCCAGGGCAACATAGACGTCGCCGTGTTCGTCGATGGTGGTTCCGGCCATATCGCAGGCAACAAGCTGGATCATGGGGTGGCTCCTTCGGTGTGGATGCGGACCAGCGCGGCCCTGCGTTCCACGGTGTTGTCGATGGTGAAGTTGGTCAGTGCCGGCAGGTAGCGGTCCTCTGAATATTCGAGGGGCTGCCCATCGCCGGATCGGGTGATGCGGCGTTCGCGCAACAGCGGAATGCCTTCGGGCTGCTCCAGCAGTTCGGCGTCCTCGTCGCTGGCCGCCACGGCGTCAATGGTGTGGCGTGCGCTGTGCAGATCAACCCCTTGCTCCTTGAGGAACGCGAAGATGGACCCCGAGTCGGTATCGAAGTCGAACAGTTTCCGGCCCACCTCCAGGACGAACGTGGTCCGTTCAATCATGGCCGGCACCTCATCCAGGTAGCGGACGCGGAGGACCTCCACCACGGTGGTTCCCGGCATCAGCCCCAGGGCCTCGGCAGCTTCCGGGCTTGCTTCGCGGCGGGCGACCTCCAGGGTCCGTTGGCCGGGCTTCTTGCCGATTCCACGGGCCCACTCGGTGAAGGAGTTGAACGTGGAGAACGACTGCGACGGCACGGACGAACGCACCATGGGGGGACGCCCACGGCCGCCCGTCACTGCGCCCTCGGAACGGAGGAACGCAAGAGCTTGGCGGATGGGTCCGCGGGAAGTTCCGAACTCGCGGCACAACTCGGCCTCGCTGGGCAGCTGGAAACCCGGAGGCCAGTCACCGTTGGTGATTCGGCGCATGAATTCTTCGCTAAGCCTGACGTGAAGGGGTGCGTTCTGCTGAGTGCTCACCAGTTGATAATACAAGTCTCGCGTGATGGAAACACTGGATTTGAAAGGCTGGAGATGAACTTGGCATTAACTCAAATGAACAGAATTTAAAATCAGGTTAACTTGTATATACAAGTGCCATTTTGGCTTGATTCCCCTCGATCCAGCAGCCAATCTCAATGGTGTGAACAACCCAAGCACCTCCCCCACACCCTTCAACAACGGCGCCAGCCAGCCCACCGACGTCGTGATTGTTGGCGCTGGAATTGTTGGCCTGGCTCATGCCGCGCACGCTGTTGCCAACGGCCTGACCGTGACCATCGTTGACCGTGACCACCACGCCGCCGGCGCCTCCGTCCGCAACTTCGGTCATTGCTGCATCACCGCCCAGTCCGGCGAACTGTACGAACTCGCGCAGACCTCCCGGAAGTATTGGCTCGAGTTCGCCGAGCAGGCCGGCTTCTGGGCTTCGGAGGCCGGCGCCGTCGTGCTCGCCCGCACCGAAGCCGAGATGAACGTCCTCCGCGAACTCTCCGCCGTCCGCGAGCCTGGCCAGGTGGAGCTGCTTACGCCGAAGGAGACACGCGAACGGTTGGGTTCTTCGGCTTCAGTCGCTGGCGAGACGCACGACGACGCCGGTACTTCGGGCGCAGGATGGCCCGGGCTCGTAGGTGGCGCCTTCCTCCGGGACGACCTCCGCGTCGACCCCCGGACCACGGTCGCAACGTTGGCCGAATGGCTAAGCCAGCAGTCCGGCGTCGAACTTCACTGGAACACTGCGGCGCTGGGCTTCAGCCAAGCCGCGGACGGTGTCACCGTGATGACCTCGCGCGGCGAGCTGCGTGCAAAGCAGGTGTTCGTATGCGTCGGCCACGATGTGGACTACCTGTTCCCTGACCTGGCCGTTGAACACCAAATCCAGCGGTGCGCGCTGCAGATGTCATTGGCAGCCAAACCGGCTGGCGCCGACTTTGCACCGGCCGTTCTCACGGCAACCTCCATGCTCCGTTACCCGGCCTTCACGGATATGCCCGCCGCTGCCGCCCTCCGTTCCGAGGTGTTGGAGAACCAGCCGGAACTGCTGGACATCGGTGCCAACGTCATGTTCACGCAGCGCCCCGACGGGACCATCATCCTGGGCGACTCGCACCACTACCACCGGACGGCCGATCCGTTCCTGGATGAAGCCGTCACCACCACCCTCAACACAGAAATCACCAGCAGGATCGGCGAGCCCCTGGAGATCATCCAGCGCTGGCAGGGTGTTTACGCATCTTCTGCCATCGCGCCCATCCTGGTCCGCGAAATCCAGCCAGGCGTCACGGTGGTGTCCGTAACCTCCGGCGTCGGTATGACCCTGTCCTTCGGCCTGGCACACCGCAACGTGTCGCGCTTGTCCTGAATTTTCCCGTTCTCCCCGCCCTCCCTTCGCATAAGGATTCCCATGAAAACCACGCTCTTCACCGGTTCCGCGCTTGCCCTGGCCACCGTCCTGGCATTGACAGCCTGTGGCGGCTCAGCCCAATCCTCTCCTGAGGCGACCTCGGCCACCTGCCCCAACGGCGAGATCAAGTTCGGCATCGAGCCCTATGAGGACCCGGCCAAGTTGAAGCCCGCCTACGACGTCCTCGCCGCCGCCCTCGCCAAGAAGCTTGAATGCCCTGTCAGCGTCCAGGTGGTTGAGGACTACGCTGCCGAGGTCCTGGCGATGCGCAACGGCAAGCTGGACCTGGGCCAGTTCGGTCCGTTGGGCTACGTGTTCGCGGACGCCAAGGCCGGCGCCGAGCCGCTGGTGTCCTTCGGCACCGCCGAGAAGGAACTCAGCTCGTACACCGCGGGCATTTGGGTTCCCAAGGACAGCACCATCCAGGCCATCGGAGACCTGAAGGGCAAGTCGCTGGCACTGGGCAGTGTCGGGTCCACGTCGGGCGATGTGCTGCCGCGCTTCGGCCTCCGTAAAGCCGGAATCGCCGACGCCGACATCACCGTGGACTACACCGGGGGCCACCCCGAAGCACTCCTGGCACTAACCAACGGCAAGGTGGACGCTGCCCAGATCAACTCCCAGACGCTGGCCACAGCCATCGCAGCGGGCACGTTCACCAAGGACGACTTCCGGCAGGTGTGGACCTCCGAGCCCATCCCGAACGACCCCATTACCGTCCGTGGAGATGCCGCACCTGAGTTCAAGGCCGCGGTGAAAGACGCCTTCCTGAGCTTGGACCCCGCGGATGTGGCCAAGGTGGGCGAGTTCCTGGACGTCACCCCTCCGGGCCCGCTGCTGGAGGTCACCAAGGACAACTACACGCCGCTGTTCGAGCTCGCCGAGACCATGGGCCTTACCGAGAAGGATCTGTAGTGACTGACCCACTCCTCTCCGTCCAAGGATTGCGCAAGTCCTTCGGTGGCCGGACCGTCCTGAAGGGCGTGGACTTCTCCGTCGCCGCAGGCGAAGTGGTCGCTTTCCTCGGCGCGAACGGCTCGGGCAAGTCCACCACCCTCCGCTGCGTCATGGGTATCACCGCCCCGGACGCCGGCACCATCAGCATCGCGGAAACCGCCTTGGACTCGTTGCAAGGCCGTAATCTGCAGGAGGCCCGGCAACGGATGGCCATGATCTTCCAAAAGATCCACCTCATCCCCCGCCGCACAGCCTTGGACAACGTGTGCGCCGGCGCCCTCGCCCGCATTCCCACCGTCCGTTCACTGACGCCAATGCTGTTCCCTGCCGATGTTCAGCAGGAAGCCCTTGATTGCCTGGACCGCGTGGGCCTGGCAGACCGTGCCTTCGACCGCGTCGGCCGCCTCTCCGGCGGACAGCAGCAGCGCGTGGCCGTAGCCCGGGCACTCTGCCAGCGGGCCGACGTCGTACTTGCCGACGAGCCCGTGTCCGCACTGGACCCGCACGCCGCCGAGCAAGTCATGGCCTTGCTCCGCGAACTCGCCCACTCGGAAGGGCTGGCCGTAGCCGCGGTGCTGCACCAGCCGGACCTCGCGCTGCGCTACGCCGACAGGTCCATCGGGCTGCTCCAAGGCTCCATGACCTTCGACCTCCCCTCCACGGAGATCACGGCCGATCACCTCGACACGTTGTACGCCCCGGACAGGAACATCGCAGCATGACACCCCATACCCTGAACCCAGCCGTCGCGCGCCGGGACTCAAGCAGCAAGGCCCGCGTGGCACTGATCCGCCCGAAGAAGCCCCTGCGGTGGATCACGACGGCGGCAGTGGTTGCCGCCGTCGTCGGACTGCATGCTGTGGCCATCGAAGGGACGGACTTCAAACCCGAACTGCTGGTGGACGGCTGGAAAGGCATGGCCGCCTTCATCGGCGATGCCTTTCCGCCGGACCTCAGCTGGGACCGCACGATTCGCCCCGGCCTCGAAGCCACGCTGGTGACCCTGTGGATCGGCCTGCTGGGCACCACGTTGTCTGTACCGTTTGCCCTGCTCCTGGCAGCGCTTGCCGCGGAGAACACCACCCCGCACCGGCTGGTGTACCAAGCCGCGCGTGCCGTGTTGTCCTTCTTCCGTGCCGTACCGGACATCGTGTTCGCGCTGATCTTCGTGACCGCCGTGGGCCTTGGTCCATTCGCGGGCGTGCTGGCCCTGATCTGCCACAACACGGGCGTGATGGGGAAACTGTGGGCGGAATCGATGGAAGAGATCGACGCCGGGCCGCAGGAAGCACTGCGAACAGCGGGCGCCAACCGGATCCAACAGGTAGCCAATGCCACGCTGCCCATGGTGGTCCCGCAATTCGTGGGCTTGCTGCTCTACCGCTTCGACGTCAACGTGCGGTCCTCGCTGGTCCTGGGCCTGGTGGGCGCTGGCGGTATCGGGCTCCTGATCAACCAGTCCATCAAGTCGTTCCAGTTCGACTCCATGCTCACGCACATCCTGATCGTGTTGGTGCTGATCATCGTGGTGGATCAGTTCTCTGCGTGGATCCGCAGGCGCCTGGCTGCGTAACCTTCAGGCTTCGGGGGCAGAATGGGAGGTGGCCCTGATTGGGGCCGTGGTTTGAGTCCCGGACGTTGTGGATGGAGCAGGCATGCAGGTTGACGTTGTAGTTGTTGGCGGAGGAGCCATGGGATCGGCGGCCGCATGGCAACTCGCCCGGTCCGGCCGATCGGTGGTTCTGTTGGAGCAGTTCGAGGCCGGGCACCACATCGGCGCCTCCCATGGCGCCACCCGCAACTTCAACACCGCCTACGTCGAGGCCGATTACCTGGACCTCTTGGCAGAGTCCAAGACACTCTGGGACGAGCTCGCCGCCGAGCACGGCGCGCCGCTCCTGGACATGGTGGGACTGGCCAACCACGGCAACCTCCCGCGGCTGCAACAAGTCCGCGAAGCCCACGAGGCACGCGGCATCGAAAGCTACTTCATCTCCGCCGACGAAGCCGCCAACCGCTGGCTGGGCATGAACTTTGCCACCGACGTGCTCTTCGTCCCGGGATCGGGCCGCATCCGCTCGGCAGATGCCCTGGTAGCCCTGCGGAAGTCCGCCGAGTCTCACGGCGCGGTCTTCAAATACTCGACGCCGGTCCGCGACATCCGCGTCACCGGCGGCGAATCAGTGGTGGTGGTCACCGAGGAAACCGAATACACAGCCCATCGTGTGGTGGTCACCGCCGGTGCATGGACCCCCAAGCTCATCGGAAAACTCACGGATCTGCCCGCGTTGGTCGTGACGCAGGAGCAGCCGGCCCACTTCACTCCCACGGACAACACGCTGGTGTGGCCGAGCTTCAACCACAGCCCGGACCCCGATCCGAACAACGAACTGTATGAGTACTGGTACAGCCCCGTGTACGGCATGCTCACCCCCGGCGAGGGCGTCAAGGCCGGCTGGCACGGTGTCGGCCCCGTCATGGACCCCGACGAGCGCACGTTCGAGCCCATTCCCCACCAGCTCGAAGCGTTGGTGCGGTACGCCGAGGAGTGGCTTCCCGGCGTCGACCCCTCCACCGCGGTTCCCATCAGCTGCACCTACACCACCACGCCCACTGAGGACTTTGTGCTGGACCGCTTCGGTCCGCTGGTGGTGGGCGCTGGTTTCTCCGGCCACGGTTTCAAGTTCACGCCGGCTATTGGGCGGGTGCTGAAGGACATCGTCGACGGCGGCGTGGCACCTGGGCGGTTCCACGCCGAGCGCTAGGAGTTTTAGTACAGCTAATGCCCCCAAGACGGTGTCTTAGGGGCATTAGCTGTACACAAACTCGAGGTTACTTCAGGGTCGCGAGGACCTTGTTGAACGTAGCCGACGGGCGCATGATCTCGGCAGCCTTGGCGGCGTCCGGACGGTAGTAACCGCCAAGGTCGACGGCGGGACCCTGGACTGCGGCGAGCTCGCCGACGATTGTCTCCTCGTTGGAGGTAAGGGCTTCCGCAATTGCGGCGAAGTCCTTGGCCAACTCGGCGTCTTCGGTCTGCTTGGCCAGTTCCTGGGCCCAGTAGGTGGCCAGGTAGAAGTGGCTTCCGCGGTTATCCAGCTCGCCGACGCTGCGGCGCGGGGACTTGTTCTCCAGCAGGAACGTACCCGTTGCGCGGTCCAGCGTGTCGGCAAGGACCTGTGCGCGGGCGTTGCCCGTGGTGGTGGCAAGGTGCTCAAAGCTCACGGCCAGGGCAAGGAACTCGCCCAGGCTGTCCCAGCGGAGGTGGTTTTCCTTGACCAGCTGCTGGACGTGCTTGGGAGCGGAGCCACCGGCGCCGGTCTCGAACAGGCCGCCACCGTTGATCAGCGGAACGATGGAGAGCATCTTTGCACTGGTACCGAGCTCAAGGATCGGGAACAGGTCCGTGAGGTAGTCGCGGAGCACGTTGCCCGTAACGGAGATGGTGTCCTCGCCCTTGCGGATGCGCTCCAAGGTGAAGGCCGTTGCCTCAACCGGGGAGAGGATCTCGATCTGCAGGCCCTCGGTGTCGTGGTCCTTCAGGTACTCGTTGACCTTGGCGATCAGGTTGGCGTCGTGCGCGCGGCCCTTGTCCAGCCAGAAAACGGCCGGGGTCTGGGAAGCGCGGGCACGGGTGACGGCCAGCTTGACCCAGTCGCGGACGGGGATGTCCTTGGTCTGGCAAGCGCGCCAGATGTCACCCGGGAAGACCTGGTGCTCGGTGAGGACGTTGCCCTTGCTGTCCACCAGCTGGACGGTGCCGGCTGCCTGGATCTCGAAGGTCTTGTCGTGGCTGCCGTATTCTTCGGCCGCCTGTGCCATGAGGCCCACGTTGGGAACGGTGCCCATGGTGGTGGGATCGAACGCGCCGTTGGCACGGCAGTCGTCCAGCACAACCTGGTAGACGCCGGCGTAGGAGCTGTCCGGGATCACGGCCAGGGTGTCGGCTTCCTTGCCGTCCGGGCCCCACATGTGGCCGGAGGAGCGGATCATGGCCGGCATGGAAGCGTCAACGATGATGTCCGAGGGAACGTGGAGGCTGGTGATGCCCTTGTCAGAGTCCACCATGGCCAGCGCGGGACCGTCTTCGAGGCCCTTGGTGATGGCTGCCTTGACGCCTTCGCGGACGTCTTCCGGCAGGTCTTCCAGGCCGCTAAGGATGGCAGCGAGGCCGTTGTTCGGGCTGATGCCTGCGGCTGCGAGCTGCTTGCCGTAGGTGTCGAACAGCTCGGAGAAGTAGGCCTTGACTACGTGGCCGAAGATGATGGGGTCGGAGACCTTCATCATGGTGGCCTTCAGGTGCGCGGAGAAGAGAATGCCCTCTTCCTTGGCACGGGCAACCTGTGCCTTGAGGAACTCGTCCAAGGCATCGGCGCGCAGGACGGTCGCGTCAACAACTTCGCCGGCCAGGACGGGGAAGTCCTTCTTGAGGACCTTGGTGGTGCCGTCTTCGCGGACCAGCTGGATGCTCAGGGAATCGTCGGCCTCGAGGACAACGGACTTCTCGTTGGAGCGGAAGTCGTTCTCGCCCATGGTGGCAACGTTGGTCTTGGACTCGGGGGTCCAGGCGCCCATGGAGTGCGGGTTCTGGCGGGCGTAGTTCTTTACCGACAGGGGTGCGCGGCGGTCAGAGTTGCCTTCACGCAGCACCGGGTTCACAGCGGAACCCTTGATCTTGTCGTAACGCGAGCGGATGTCCGTCTCGGTGTCCGAGGAAGGGTTGTCCGGGTAGTCCGGGAGGGCGAAGCCCTGGGCCTGGAGCTCGGCGATGGCAGCCTTGAGCTGCGGCACGGAGGCGCTGATGTTGGGCAGCTTGATGATGTTGGCTTCCGGCTGCTTTGCCAGCTCACCAAGTTCAGCAAGGGCGTTGCCCGTGCGCTGCTCTTCGGTCAGGAAATCGCCGAAGACGGCGATGATGCGGCCGGCCAGCGAAATATCGCGGGTCTCCACCTCTACACCTGCGGTCGAGGCATACGCTTCCACAATCGGCAGGAATGAGTAAGTTGCCAGCATCGGCGCTTCGTCTGTGTGGGTATAGATAATCTTGGCCATTGGCGGGGTTCTCCCTGAAAGTCTGCAGATTTCAACATCTCTAACTTACCCGAGTAGACCGTTTTGGCGGCCCTTCGTGTCCGGGATCACGTGTTCGTTACCCCGCCATGGTGATGAACGCCCGACGGCGGCCGGACAGCCGCTGCTGCCCGCCGCCGTCGGACCCTGGTTGTGGAGGGCCGGTTGCCGCAAGCTGGCTGCCGTGGCAAATATCTGGTCCCGGGCGCGTCAGCATCTCATTCACAGCGAAACCGAACATAGTGAAGTCATGACCCGCATCATTCGACCAGCCTCCTTTGCTGCCTGGCTGACCGTCTCGACGGCCGGGATTCTCCTCGCGCTGACCGCTTGCGCTGTCCCGGCGCCGACACCCCGGGAGACCATCCCGCACGACGCCGACACTGGCCAGACGATTGCCGAAGCCCGCGAGGCAATCGACGCCGTCCCCGGAATCTCGGTGACCGGCTTCGCCGGAGGAGGTCCACCCAATGTGAAGGGCAACACCGGATACTCCGTAGAGTTAGCCATCGACACCGGTTACACCGTTCTTTACGGAGATTTGCTGGTCGATTACATCGTCCGGAACGTTTGGTCTGTAGGCGAGGGCTACATGCCCAACACCCAGATTCAGATCAGCGCCCGAACCGCTGACGGGGAGCCGTTCTTCGACCTCACCACTGCAGGCGTGGGATCAGCCTGGATGGGCGGACAGCCCTCGGCTCCTTCGCAGCACAGCACCATCATTATCCCGCTCGCGCCGACGATCCCGAGGGCGAGCGCAATCTATCCCTGCTCTCACGGGACGGTTCATGGCCTGGCGACACACCCAAGCCCCTCCCTGACAGAGTCACGGTCAAAGACCACTGAGGGCCTGCACGTAGCTGATGTTCGGATGCCATACGGCGCTGTGACCTTCAGGTTGACCGCTGCCACGGGCCGTCACTGAGCTCGCCAAAGGAACCTCGTCACTTAACAAGGAAGTGACAGCAAATTATCACAAACTGTGAAACATCTCTTTACAAAGTTGTCATACGTTCGATACCTTCAATTCCGTCAGTCGGCGGTCGCCATCACTGGCCGCCTCACTCCCTCGATAGGTAGGAACAACGTGACAAAAACCAAGACCCTGGCCACAAGCCTGCTGAGTCTGTCCGCTGCCGCAATCCTGGCGTTGGTTGGAACCACCAGCGCCAACGCGGCCCCCTCCAAGGACGCAGACACCAGCGGCGCAGCGGTCAGCAGCCACGTAGTGTCGGACACCGGCGCTGCAGACTACTGGACGCCGGAACGCATGAAGACCGCGCAGTCCGGCGAGATCCTGGCCGCCAAGGCACTGGATCGCGGCAAGCTCCTCAACCTCGGCAAAGCCCCGGTCGCCGAAGCCCCGGGCGCCATCAGCAGCATCGCCGGCCAGCAGGCCGCAACCGATTCCAAGACCATCGACCGCAAGGTCAACCAGAGCGAAACACCGGTCAAGCACATCGGCAAGATCTTCTTCACCCTGGGTGGCTCCAACTACGTCTGCTCCGGCAACTCCGTTACCGCGGCGAACAAGAGCACCGTTTCCACCGCCGGCCACTGCCTCAACGAAGGCCCGGGCGCCTACGCAACCAACTTCGTCTTCGTTCCGGCCTACCTCAACGGCGCAGCACCCTACGGGAAGTGGACGGCAAAGGCGCTGTACGCCCCCACCCAGTGGGCCTCCAACGGCAACATGCAGTACGACACCGCCTTCGCCGTCATGAACACCCTCAACGGTCAGCGGCTCGCAGATGTTGTTGGTTCCTCCGGAGTCCAGTTCAACGCCGCCCGCGGCCTCAGCTACAAGGCCTTCGGCTACCCGGCCGGCTCGCCCTTCAACGGCGAATCGCTCAAGAGCTGCTCGGGCACCGCTACCAACGATCCCTACAACCCGCAGTTCAACAGCCAGGGCATCCCCTGCAACATGACCGGTGGTTCCTCGGGCGGTCCGTGGTTCATCGGCAACAGCTCCACCGGCTACCAGAACTCCGTCAACAGCTACGGCTACGGCAGCAACTCCACCAGCATGTACGGACCGTACTGGGGCACCGTAATCCAGTCCACCTACAACACCGCGGCGGCTTCGTAACCGATGTAGCAAGTCCCTGTTAACGACGACGGCGGCCGTCCCCTTCCGGGGGCGGCCGCCGTTTCCGTTGTGGGCCCACGCCGCCCGGGTTCCCTGGCCGAAGCGCAGCGAGGTTAGGGCGGCGGTGGGGACTAGTGGAAGAAGTGGCGTGCGCCGGTGAAGTACATCGTGATGCCGGCAGCGTTGGCTGCGGCGATGACTTCCTCGTCGCGGACCGAGCCACCCGGCTGGACCACGGCGCGGACACCGGCGTCGATCAGGATCTGCAGGCCGTCAGCGAACGGGAAGAACGCGTCGGAGGCTGCAACCGCGCCGCGTGCGCGTTCCGGTGCGTCGCTCGCGTCGGCGTTGGACGCACCGCCGGCACCTTCGACGTCGGACTCCACCGTGACGCCCAGCGTGTTGGCGCGCTCCACGGCAAGGCGGCAGGAGTCCAGGCGGTTGACCTGGCCCATGCCGATGCCCACCGCGGCGCCGTGGTTGGCGATCAGGATGGCGTTGGACTTGGCAGCGCGGCAAGCGGTCCAGGCGAAAGCCAGGTCCGCGAGGGTTGCATCGTCCGCGGCTTCGCCGGCTGCGAGGGTCCAGTTGGCGGGGTTGTCGCCGTCGGCATCAACCTTGTCGGACATCTGGACCAGGACACCACCGGAAACCTGGCGCATTTCGGCCGGGTAGCGGCCGTAGCCTTCAGGCAGGGCGAGGAGGCGGATGTTCTTCTTCTTGGAGAGGATCTCCACGGCTTCCGGCTCGAAGTCCGGTGCGATGACAACCTCGGTGAAGATCCCGGCAACGGTCTGCGCCATTCCGGCGGTGACCGTACGGTTCGCGGCGATGACGCCACCGAAAGCTGAGACGGGGTCGCAGGCGTGGGCCTTGGCGTGGGCATCCGCAATGGGATCGGCGGCGTCGGCGGAACCGACAGCCACACCGCAGGGGTTGGCGTGCTTGATGATCGCGACTGCGGGCTCAGCGAAGTCGAACGCTGCGCGGAGGGCGGCATCGGCGTCGACGAAGTTGTTGTAGCTCATGGCTTTGCCGTGCAGCTGGTCAGCCTGGGCGATGCCAGCCGGAGCGGCCTTGTCCACGTAGAGCGCGGCCTGCTGGTGCGGGTTTTCGCCGTAGCGGAGGACCTCGGAACGCTCCAGGGCAAGTCCGGCGTACGCGGGCCAGTCGATGACGCCGTCGCCGTCTTCGTCCAGGAACTGGCTGGCAGTCCAGGTGGCTACAGCGTTGTCGTAGCTGGCCGTGTGCGCGAAGGCCTTGGCGGCCAGGCGGCGGCGGGTGTTCAGGTCGAAGCCGCCGTGGGCTGCGGCGTCCACAACTGCGCCGTAGAAGTGCGGGTCCGTGACGATGGCGACGGCGGCGTGGTTCTTCGCGGCCGAACGCACCATGGCGGGGCCTCCGATGTCGATCTGCTCGACGACGTCGTCCTGCGCTGCACCGGATTTCACGGTTTCAACGAACGGGTACAGGTTCACCACCACGAGGTCGAAGGTTTCGATCTCCATGCCGGCAAGGGTGTCCATGTGCGCCGGAACGCGACGGTCGGCCAGGATGCCGCCGTGCACGCGCGGGTGCAGGGTCTTGACGCGGCCGTCCAGCATTTCCGGGGAGCCGGTGACTTCTTCGACTTCCTTGACCGGGATGCCTGCGGCGGCGATCTTCTTGGCGGTGGAGCCGGTGGAAACAATGGCGACGCCTGCTGCGTGCAGGCCCTTCGCGAGCTCCTCCAGTCCCGTCTTGTCGTAAACCGAGATCAGTGCACGGCGGATGGGAACACGGTCAAGCTGCGTCAAGCTCACAAAAGTCTCCGTCTTAGTTCGCGTAGATGTCGCGGGTGGTGGGGATACGGAGAGTTTATCGTGTTTCGTTGGCACCCCGCTTTTGCGTCTTCGCTCCTGGATTGCGGCACCCCGTTGCGGGGCCCGCTCCGCGCGCCATCGTTCCGACTTAGGACGCACACCAGGCCCCACACACTCGACACCCCCGTTGCGGGGCCCGCTCCGCGCGCCATCCATCCGACTTAGGACGCACACCCGGCCCCACAAACTCGGCCACCCCCGTTGCGGGGCCCGCTCCGCACGCCATTGTTCCGACTTGGGACGCACACCCGGCCCCACAAATTCGACACCCCGTTGCGGGGCCCGCTCCGCGCGCATCCATCCCACATGGGACGCACACCAGGCCCCACAAATTCGACACCCCCTTGCGGGGCCCGCTCCGCGCGCCATTGTTCCGACTTGGGACGCACACCAGGCCCCACAAATTCGGCACCCCCGTTGCGGTGCCCGCTCTACACGCAATTGTTCCGACTTGGGACGCACACCAGGCCCCACACATTCGGCACCCCCGTTGCGGGGCCCGCTCCGCACGCCATTCGTCCAACATGGGACGCATACCCGGCCCCACAAATTCGACACCCCGTTGCGGGGCCCGCTCCGCACGCCATCCATCCCACATGGGACGCATACCCGGCCCCACAAATTCGACACCCCGTTGCGGGGCCCGCTCCGCACGCCATCCTTCCCACATGGGACGCACACCAGGCCCCTCACACTCGGCACCCCCTTGCGGGGCCCGCTCCGCACGCCATCCTTCCCACATGGGACACACACCAGGCCCCACACACTCGGCACCCCCTTGCGGGGCCCGCTCCGCACGCCATCCATCCGACTTAGGACGCACACCAGGCCCCACACACTCGGCACCCTCTTGCGGGGCCCGCTCCGCACGCCATCCTTCCCACATGGGACGCGCACCCGGCCCCACAAACTCGACACCCCCGTTACGGGGCCCGCTCCGCACGCCATTGTTCCGACTTGGGCCGCACACCCGGCCCCACAAATTCACGACGGCGGTCGCAGCCACCCGCGCGAACTCAGGGCATCCCTGATCTTCCGTTCGGAATGTGCCCAGCCAGCATTCATCTGGACCTGCGAGAACCTCAGCACGATCCACCCCATGGCTCGGAGCCGATCATCACGTTCAATGTCCTTACCCCATTGCACCGGGTCACTCCGATGATGATCACCCTCATATTCGAGAGCGATCTTGTACTCCTTGTACTGCAGGTCGGGCGTGGATATGTAGATTCCACGCTCGTCGAAGATCGGTTGGGTAACCGCCGGCTCCGGCAGACCGGCGTCGTCGATCATCACGCGCAAGCGGGACTCCTGCGGTGAGTCCACACCTGGGCGCAACAGCGGCAAGACCTCCCGTGCCATCCGGATTCCCTTAACCTTTGGGCGCCGATCAATGACTTCCTGGATGGCATCGATGGAAGCGAGCGGATTCTTCCGCGCCAGCAAGTAGTCGCCGGAGGCAACGAGGGAAGCCCGCCCCATGTGTCGCGCGAGATCCACCCACGTCCATTCCGGAGATGTCAGGTTGATGCCTTTGAAGACCCGGACATCCCTGGCCAGGAGTGGAGCCCGATGCCCAACCACTCCCCGACGTTTTACGCGGCCTATCTCCTGGCGTCGAGTGACATGGATCAGGCCATTGCGGCCTTCCTCTTCCAGATAAAGGGGCAGCGGAATGGACCACAGAAGCGCAGCGGTCACATGGCTCACGGCGCAACGTGGCGTCACTGAGGAGTGCAACCGGCCCAGCAACTCAAGGTCAGGCTCGCCGGTTCTTGTCACTCGTATGCCCCTGCTGGGCGTGATGAGGTCGCCGGTCTGAAGGCGCCATCGCGGGACTCCCGCGGCGTAGGCGTCTTTCACGAGGAAGCCACCGGGATCGAGGGAGGCTGGCAAGGGTGTCGGATTTCGCATTCAACCATGCTCCCGAAAAACGATATCCAACATTCAGTTATCCACAGATTCACCCACAGAGCGGAGGCGACCCCTCCTCCACAGGGCGTTGTGAGGCCCGGTTTGCGCCCGATATCCCAACAATGGCACGCAAAGCTGGCCCCACAACGACACGCACGCAACATAGGGTTGAGCCATGGAAGCGCCCAACAATGTAGTTCTTGTTGCCGATGTAGGGAAGAGCCGCTGCCGCGTGGAGTTGCGCAGCGGTGACGAGCTGCTGGGCGCCGCCGACCAGCACGGCTTCCCCGGAGTGCACGTGGACAACGGCCCCACCCTCGCGTTCGACCTCCTCCTTGAGACGGTCAGCTTGTTGCCGCCCGGGCTTCCGGTCAGCACCATGACCGGAATTGGCGCCGCCGTGGCCGGTGTTGAAGCGTCCGCCCAGAAGTCACAGGAACTCGCCACCATGTTGTCCCAGCGATTCAGCGTCCCCGCAGCCGTCCTGTCCGATGCCACAGCAGCCCAGCTCGGCGCTCTCCAGGGCGCACCCGGCACGACGTTGATCGTGGGCACCGGCGCCGTTGCCTTCCGCTTTGATGAAGCCGGGGTCCTGCACCGGGCCGACGGCTGGGGACCGTATCTGGGTGATCGCGGCAGCGGCCGGTGGATCGGTCAGCAAGGTCTTCAGTCAGTTCTGGAAGCGCACGACGGCGGCCCTGCCACGTCGTTGTCGGCCGCGGCAGGGGCGCTGGTCGAGTCGCCGGAACTCCTTCCGGGCTGGTTGGCCGAACAGGAGAACCCCTACCGGGCGATGGCCCGCTTCGCGCCGCTGGTTCTGCAGGCAGCGGAGTCAGGTGACGCCGTCGCGCATGGCATCATCGGCGAGGCCTGCCGCATCCTGACCCGCACCGTGGAGCTCGCCTCCGGCGGGGAGGGCGCGTCGCGGCGGGTGGCGATGCTGGGCGGAGTGGTGGGATCGGAGTTCTTTGCCTCGCTCTTGCGGAAGTCCCTCGCTTCGGCTGGGATTGAGGTGGTGGCCCCGCTCGGCGATGGCTTGGACGGTGCTGCCCTCGCTGCGATGCGCCGCGGGCTCATCCAGGAAAGGTACATCCACCGTGACGGAACAAACTGGCCCGACTAGCCCCACGGACGCGGACAAGCTCGCGGGCCTGCGCACGGAACTTGCCGGACTGCAGACAGAAGCCACAGCCGAGGGCCTTGACAACTTAGACATCCTGGGCACCGAGGAACTCGTCGCGGCCATGCTTGCCCACAGTTCAGGGGTACACGCCGCCGTCCAGGCAGCCAGCCCCGCGATTGTTCAAACCGTCGACGCCGTTGCGGAGCGGCTTCAGCGCGGTGGCCGCCTGTTGTATGTGGGAGCCGGGACGGCAGGGCGGCTGGGCGTGCTCGACGCCAGTGAGTGCCCGCCGACGTTCGGCACCCCGCCGGGACTCGTCGTCGGACTGATCGCCGGCGGTGTGCAGGCGATCCAGAAACCGGTGGAGTACGCCGAGGACAACGCCACTGCCGGGGCACGCGACCTGCACGATATCAACGTGACCGAAGCGGACGCCGTCGTGGGTATTACTGCCTCGGGGCGGACGCCGTACGTCATTGGGGCGCTGGAGGAAGCCCGGAAGCGGGGTGCGTTCACGGCGTCGCTGGCCTGCAACAAGGGCTCGGCCGTGAGTCATGTGGCGGATGCAGCGATCGAGGTTGAGGTGGGTCCGGAGTTCATCGCGGGCTCCACCAGACTGAATTCAGGCACGGCCCAGAAACTCGTCCTCAACATGATCAGCACCTTGGTGATGGTGAAGCTCGGCAAGACCTACGGGAACCTCATGGTGGACCTGCGGGCGACGAACGAGAAACTGCTGGCCCGTTCGCAGAGGACCGTGCAGCATGCAACCGGCGTTTCTGCCCAGGAAGCAGCAACCGCCCTGGACTCGGTTGGAGGTTCGGTGAAGGCGGCCATTTTGGTACTGCTGACGGGCATCGATGCCGGCCAGGCCAAGAGTGCCCTGGAAGAAGCCGGCGGTTTCCTGCGCAGGGCCATCGAGAACCAGAAGTAACCCGAACGGCGGTACCGGCGGCTTCGAGTACTGTGCCCAGCGCATAAAGTTGCATGCAGGAGGGCAAATGAATACATATACAGCCGTGCCCAGCGGCGAGCAAGTTGTGCAGGAACTGCCGTGGCGTTGGAAGGTCCAAGGCAGGATCTTCCTGATCGGCGGGCTCGGATTCATGTTCGACGCCTGGGATGTCACGCTCAACGGCATCCTCATTCCGCTGCTGTCCAAGCACTGGTCCCTGCAGCCCGCTGACGCCGCTTGGATCGGCACGGCCAACCTGATCGGCATGGCCGTGGGTGCGTTCGCGTGGGGCACCATCGCCGACACCATCGGGCGCAAGAAGGCGTTCACTGCCACCCTCCTCATCTTCAGCATCTTCACGGTCATGGGCGCCTTCGCCCCGGACATTGTGTGGTTCTGCATCTTCCGCTTCATGGCCGGCTTCGGCCTGGGCGGCTGCATCCCCGTGGACTACGCCTTGGTGGGTGAGTTCACGCCCCGCAAGCAACGGGGCAAGGTGCTCACTGCCATGGACGGCTGGTGGCCCATTGGTGCAGCGCTGTGTGGTTTCATCTCAGCTGGGCTTGTTGCTGCCTTCGGCGACTGGCGGCTCACCATGCTCATCATGGTGCTGCCGGCGCTGCTGGTGTTCTGGGTTCGTCGTTCGGTTCCGGAGTCGCCGCTGTTCCTGATTCGGGCGGGTCGCCGGGCGGAGGCCGCTGCGGTGATCGATGGCTTGGTGGAGGCGACCGGTGCCGAGCCCCGGGCATACAGCCTCCCCGAACCGCAGGCCGCTCCGCGTCTCTCGCCCGGCAGCGCGTGGACGCAGTTGCGCAATATCTGGACGTTCAACTGGAAGATCACCACCGCTGCCTGGGCCCTGTTCTTCAGCATCCTGTTGGTCTACTACTTGTCACTGACGTGGATGCCCCGGATCCTCATCGGTGCTGGTTTCGAGGAGTACAAGGCGTTTGTCACGACGGCGAGCATGGCCGCCGTCGGACTTCTGGGCGTGGTGGTCGCAGCGCTGCTGGTGGAGCGAGTGGGCCGCAAGTGGATCCTTGCTGTCACCGGTCCGTTGTCTGCGCTGACGCTGGTGATCGTGGCCTTCGTGGTGGACATTCCCTCAGCCGCGGTGTTCTGGCTGCTGGTGTTCGGCTTCGTGGTCCAGGTGGCCATCCCTGTCCTGTACGCCTATGTGTCCGAGCTGTATCCGACGGAACTCCGTGGATCGGGCTTCGGCTGGGCATCGACGTTCTCCCGCATCGGCGCAGGCTTCGGGCCCCTGGTGTTTGCCTCATTCTTCTGGCCGGAGTTCGGGCTGGCGCAGTCGTTCGCGATGGCCGGTGGCCTGGTGCTGCTGTCCGTGCTGTGGATGGCGTTCTTCGCCCCGGAGACCAAGCAGCGCGAACTCTCCTAACCCAACTGACTGGCATTTGTGGTTGTTCCCAGCCCTGGGAACAACCACAAATGCGAGCTACTTGGGTGCGGCGGCGAGGTCTGCGAGGGTTTGGACCAGCAGGCGGCGCTCCACTACCTTGATGCGTTCGTGGAGGGATTCCTCGGAGTCGTTGGGCAGAACGGCCACGGCTTCCTGCGCGATGATGGGTCCCGTGTCCACCCCAGCGTCCGCCCAGTGAACGGTGCATCCCGTGACCTTCACCCCGTACGCCATGGCGTCGCGGACCCCGTGGGCGCCCGGGAAGGACGGGAGCAACGCAGGGTGGGTGTTGACGTATTTGCCGTCGAAAGCGTTGATGAAGTCCTCGCTGACGATCCTCATGAAACCGGAGGAAACCACCACGTCCGGCTTGTAGGACAAGACCTTGTCCCGCAAAGCAGAATCCCACTCCGCGCGGGTTTCGAACGAGTTGAAGTTGACCACGAAGGTTTCGATCCCTGCCTCATCAGAGCGCTCCACGCCATAGGTATCGGGACGGTCTGCGCCCACAGCGGCGATCTCGACATCCAGCTCACCCGACTTCACGGCGTCGATGACTGCCTGAAGATTGGAACCGGTACCGGAGACGAGGACAACAATGCGCATTGCACTAGCTTATGGGCGGCTCGCGTAGGCTGGAAAACATGAATCCCGACGTCGGTCCCCAGCCGAGCCAGCAACCCCGCTCCGAGGCCGAAAAGTCCGCCCTTGGCGTGACCCAAATCCTGTTCCGTGCCTTCCTCTTGACGGCTTTGGGCGCGTTCTTCGTCTTCTCCCTGAACGTGAACTATGTGTGGTTGAGCGCCATCCTGACGCTTGCCGGTTTGGTGTTGGGAATCGTGGTTCTGGTGCGGACGCTGAAGTACAAGCACCCGCGGCTGATGTTGTTCGGGACGATCTCCGGCCTGGTGGTCACGGCGATAATGTGCCTGCTCATCCTGACGTCCGTACTCTTCTTCAAACAGGTCAGCACCTACCAGGACTGCTCGCGGGGCGCTCTGACGGAATCCGCCAAGACACAGTGCCTTACGCAGCTTGAGAACTCGATGCCTGGTCCGCTGCGGTAGCCGGACCCGCTCAGGCGTGTTCGTCGTCGTACGCTACTTCGTCGAGGTTCGCCTCGCGGAGCTTCTGGCGGCGTTCCAGCCACGGCCCCACTGCGTAGCCAATCACGACGCCGATACCCACCTCCGCGGCCAGCCAGACTGCCGTCCACAGCGGGTGGGGTCCGATTTCCGTGAGCCGTCCAATACCGGCCGAACCGCGTGCGATCCAGGCCAACGCACCACCCAGGAGGCCCGCGACGATGCCGATGAACGCGCCCAGGAACAGGGTGGAAACGGTGGCGGTGAACCAGCGGGCTTTGATCTTGATGGAGAGCCACTCGTCAAAGTGGTTCTCTCCTTCTCGCAGGAACCACCAGCCCGCAAGGATGCCGGCGACGACGGGGAGCGCCAGGGCCATGGCACCGAACTCGAGCTGCCCGGCGGGAAGGCTGCCCAGAATGGGAACTGCCGGGAGTGGTCCTACTGCGGTACCAAGCGGTCCAGCGGTCGATCCGACGCCGAGCGAGAAGCCCGCCCCGGAGGACCACGCCAACGCGAAAACAACCAGGTTCGGCAGGAAACCGAGCTGGGCGATAGTGAGCACTGCACCGCCCAGAGCGCCCGCCTGGATTCCTTCGTAGACAGCGATGATGTCCGTCCAATGCCACACGATGGTCACTGCCAGCAGCACTGCGGCCAGGCAAACAGCTGCCACCGCGGCCACAAAGCCGGCTTTCAACGCCGAGCCAACGTAGGAGCCTGCCCAGCGGGAGTGTTGGCTGGTCTTTGAGAGCCAGGCTACGGCGTCGACGCCGATCAGTCGGCTCCAGGAGCCCGCTTCGCGCCGTGCACCGACGATCATGCCCAGGCCGAAGGAGATCAGGGGGATGGTCATGGCCAACCAGAGATTAATGACGACTTCAGAGGTGCGGCACACGAAGCCCGTGGCTGCGCCGAACGCGGCGTACACAACGAAGGCGCCGAGGAAGGCCTGCCAGAGCTGGTCCGTATAGGAGGCGCGGGCGAGTCGACGGCCGGCCCGCCACGCCAACATGAACGGGATGAGAGTCAGGCCCAACGGAATCAGGGACAGCAGGCCCGAGCCCGGCTGGGCAGCCGTACCAAGGTTGACCTGGGCGAGTTCCAACGGGACGCCGTGAATCAGCAACCAAGCCTGACCGGCAAGGCGAGCCAGGGAGTCCACGTTCCGGTCCTGGAAACCGTCCGTGGCCCACACTCCCACCAGCGGCAACACCACAACGATGGCTGAAATGAAGGCTGCCTGCGCCGCTTCCAAACCGCCCTGCAGCCAAAGGGGCATGGGGAGGCCACGGTTTCCGGTCTGATCAGCGCGCAGTTTCATCGTGATCTATCGTGCCACGGTGGGCCCCACTCCCCCGGCAGGCGCCCCTGAAATACCGCGAATCCATGCGCTTTTTCCCTTGGGTCGCCGTAAGATTGGAGGTGTTCTCACGGGGCGGATGCAGAACGCCATGATCGCCCCCAGCTGACATTGCAAGGCCCGGAAACAATCGAAGCCGGGAACTAGGAGCGGCCAATGGATAGGTGTCACAACTCATAGCAGAAAGTCGTACTAGCAGCTGGTGCAGCCGCCTTGGGATTCTCTCCTTAGGCTGCACCAGCCTTCTTTTTGCTTTCCGGGGCTAACCCCTCGCGAAGAAGTCGACGCCCGACACGTACTCCATGGCCTCCACGAACTTCGGATCACCCGCCCGAGCGTAGGCTTCCTGCTCGGTGAGCTCAGCCTCCCGGCAGTGGATCCACCAAAGGTTCCCCAAGGGATCCCGGACCCTGCCCACCCGTTCGCCCCAGAACATCTCCGTCATGTTCGTCACTGCCGTGGCACCGGCGGCGAGCGCAGCAGCGAAGGCGGCATCGCCGTCGTCGACGTAGACGCGAAGGAACGCCGGAGTCGGAGGCCAGTCCGGGCGGGAGTCGAAGGCGAGGACGTTGGAATCGCCGATCTTCGCCTCCGCGTGGCCGATGGACCCGTCTTCCATGGGCACTCGGAACGCTTCCTGGGCGCCGAACGCGGCGGCGATGAACTCAAGGAGTTCAGGCGTGCTGGGCGTAATGATCCACGGTTCAACGGAACGATAGCCGACGGGCACGGCACTGACTCCTTCAGCACGTAGCGGCGGGGCCATGGCCTTGACTTCGCCCGGGACAGGCGCGTCCTCTTGGCCAGTCATGTGCCGGTGAAGCGAGTCGATGGCATACGCCATCCCCGCCGCGTACTCCGGTGCTTGCCAACGGTTGGCGGCTTCGTCGTCGGAGACGTCCTCCATATGCGACATGATCCACCAGACGTTCCCCAACGGGTCCTGAATCCTGGCACCGCGATCGCCCCAGGCACTGTTGTCCAGGACCGAAACCACCGTGGCACCCGCGGTGAGGGCGGCGTTGAAGGCGGCATCGGCGTCGTGCGTGTACAGGCGGAGGTACGACGGCGTTGCAGGCCAGTGCGGTCGGCTGTCGAAAGCGAGGACTACCGAGTCGCCGATCCGCGCCTCCGCGTGCCCGATGGTGCCGTCCTCCCCGACGACGCGGTCGATCTCCTCTGCGCCGAATGCTGCGGTGATGAACTCGAAGAGGGCGTTGGTGTCACGTGTGATGAGCCAGGGACTGACGCTGGAGTAGCCGGTAGGGACGGTGCTGATACTCGGGTTTGCCGCGGTCATGGCTGTGTCCTCTTCCTCGGGGTTCAGTGGCTTCAGCCTATGACCGTTCGAGGTCAGGATTGGTCCGCGATTTACCTCGCCGACGTCGGGATATCGGGACTCTGGGGCACTCCTCCACTCGAGGCCCCACCCCTCAAGGACGTCCCTCAGGGCTGCGGCCCGTAGATGAACTCCTTGGCGTGGTCAACGGCCTTCCGGAAGGCGTCGTTGCGGAGCGTCACCTGTTGCTTGCTGGCTCCCTCGCCGGGTTCCAGGAATGCGGTGGGGCCGGGCCGGAGCATCCAAATGTCTCCTGCGGGCGGAAGGTAGAAGACTCCGAAGGAACGGTGTTCGGGGTCGTCGGTCCAGATGGGGACGACGGCGACTGCCGCCCCCGTGTCCGGGTTGATCCACTGCGCCCGCGGCATGGGCTGTTCGTGGACTTCGGGGTCCAGGAAGGGGGCCGTCCCCCTACCCCAGCGTTTCTCAAACCGTTCGTAGAAGGCGGGGATGATGTGGCCGTCGTATGGACGCCAGGCACTCATGAATGACTCCTTGGGTTTCTGAGGGTTCCGGGTGATGGTTCCCAGCGGGGTGGCCCGAACGAAATCGGCGCTTGCTTCCCGGTGGCTGCCTGCTTGTCGGCGCCCGGTTCGTGGCCGTGGACACGGACCTTCACCGGCGTTCCCGGCGCAAGGGCAGGCAAGCCAGAGCGCGCACGATCGTAAGCCGCCCGCTTTCCTGGGTCCGACAAAACGACGTACGCCTGCATGATGGCGTGCAGTTCCTGGGCGTCGTACGCACCAGTGGTGTCGCCGTCCACCGTTTGACGCGTGTCAGGGTGACGTGTCCGCAGCAAGCGGCGATAAGCGCGGGCGATGTCGCGGGCTGTCGCGTCGGGCGGCACATGGAGGGTGGCGTAGTAGTCAGGTTGGCTGTTCACTGCTGGTCCGTTGGGGTGCCGTGGATTGGGGATGGCCCCCGGCGTGAGCCGAGGGCCATCGATCGGGAGACGACGTCAGGGACCGCTTATTCCTCTGCGCGACAAGCGCTGTGGCGTGGCACGAAGCCTGCGCCCTCTTTCCGATGCTGCGGCCGATCGGAGGCTCCCGGTCCGGCGCTCCGCTGGTGGGCCACCCCCGGGCGGACCCTCCAGCGGAGCGGACGGTTTATGCGTTGATTTCCTGCCGTTGTCCGTTGGACGTGATCTCGATGCGCCGTGGCTTTGCCTTCTCGGCGACGGGGATGCGGAGCGTCAGCACGCCCGCGTCGTAGCTGGCCTTGACGCCCTCGGTGTCCAAGGTGTCACCAAGGATCAGTTGCCGGCTGAAGACGCCTTGGGGTCGTTCGGCGGCGATCAACTCAGTGTTCTCGCCAGCGGGCGACTTGCGCTCTGCCTTCACCGTGAGGACGTTGCGCTCGACATCAAGGTCAACGGTCTCAGGATTCACACCGGGCAGATCAAAAGCGACGACAAACTCCTCGCCCTCCTGCCAAGCATCCATGGGCATGCCGGCAGGGCGTGCTGTTGTGCCAAAAACCTGTTGGGCGAGCCTGTCGAATTCGCGGAACGGGTCAGTGCGCATCAGCATTGTGTTCTCACTCCTCTGGTCTTGATGCTGATTTGTTGTTGTCCCAGCCTTCCTGATCTGTGGTGGCTGGTATAGATTTTTTTATAGCACTGGCGAGAGAGTGGTGCAAGTAGGTTTTCGAAGATTTTTGGAGGTTCTTGATGGCGGGTTCACGGAGCCCTGTTGCTGGGGAGTACGACGGCGAACAGGGCGCCTCAGCGAGCGACGGCGGCTCTGCGTCGGCTGTCGAGCGGGAGGGGTTGGGTGTCTATGCGATTTCGGTTGCTGCCGAGCTCGTGGGCACCGGCCAGCAGAACCTTCGGCTGTACGAGCGGAAAGGGCTGCTCACTCCCGAGAGGACCGACGGCGGAACCCGCCGTTACAGCGAACGGAACCTGGCGACTTTGCGGAGGATCGGGGTGTTGCTGGACGAGGGGTTGAACCTGGCCGGAGTGAAGCTGGTGCTGGAGTTGGAAGCGGAGAACCGGGGCTTAAGCGAGGACAACCGTGGGTTGGCTGAGGACAACGAAGGGCTGCGGGAAGACAATCGTGGGCTGCGGAAGGATCTGAAGCGGGCGCGGGGTGGCCGAGACCGAGTAACTCCGGCGCCACAGAAGGCGCCACAGAATAGGAACATGGACTAAAAACGTGGCCACTCCCTGAGGAGTAGCCACGCTTTAGTATTCGGGAAATTGCACGTTCTACCTCGTCACAGCATCAACGACTCCCAGCAGAAACCATCCGCGCTCATTGCTAGAAGGTCCATTCCCAACCGGTGCTACCGGACGTGAGGTGACTCCTAAAGATCAGCGTTCCATGGGGCTCGGGCACGTCCAGCGCAATCTTGCCGGTTACCTTTTCTGCAGGACCTATTCCCCGCCCGTTATGGCTGATACTTTCTTCGTCAGCCAAGCACATGTACGCGCCCTGGGTGTTGAGATCCCCGTTGAAGGTGGTCCCGTTGGTGCCGACGAACTTGAACATCCCAGCGTTCATGTCGAACTCTGAGTAGCCGCCGTTAGGGTCTGCCAACTCCGGGAAAGTCTCAATGGAAACATCCAGGATTACGACGTGCCCATTCACCACAGGCTGGGGGTATGGCCCAGTACAGGGAGCATCCGGAGTAAGTGAGTTTACGGTGAAAGTTACGATGCGATCTGAGTCTTTGTTGGTAATGCCGGCCGAGCTTCCGACTTCTTTGACGAAGTTGCCTCGCGGGGACTTGGCAGTCGAGGCCGTCGGGCTGGGCGTGTTGGGCGTTAGAGGTTCCACTGAAACAGTGGCCGCCGGACTGGGGCTTGCTGCGGCGCACGCGGAAAGGCTCAGCCCCAGCGCGGTGATCACAGCAAGGGCTGACATCAATCTTTTTGTATTCATTTTTGGAGAACCCCATTTAGTGCATGATGCGAATGATGCGAATGATGCCTAGATAATCTCACGTCGTACGAGGGGCGAATGACAGACCGCGCGAATGCGGCGGCGCCCACCCCGGGCGCCGCCGCAAAGATGCATCGGTGGCATGCGCACCTTAGAGAATCGCCGTCATCCCGTTCCATCCCGTGCCGATACGGGATCCCGTAGGCCACGCTGCTCCGCCGCTGCCCGCGTACAGCCACAGCTCGCCAGCGGAGTTCCGAGCGAGGATGTCTGCACGTCCGTCGCCGTTGAAGTCACCGGGACCAACCAGCGAGTTCATGACGTTCCAGCCCTGGCCGATCGCGCGCTGCTGGAGCCAGCCGCCGGACCCGTTGCCGGGGTAGAGCCACAGCACACCGGAAGAGTCGCGGGCAGTGAGGTCGGGGGTGCCGTCGCTGTTGAAATCGCCCACGCCGGTGATCTCGGTCATGCCGTTCCAACCAGTCCCCACCCAGATAGGTGACAGCCAACCACCGGAGCCGTTGCCGCGGTAAATCCACAACACGCCCGAGGCGGTCCTGGCCGCAACGTCAACGAAGGAGTCTCCATTGAAGTCGCCGATCGATTCAATCGCGGTCATGCCGGCCCAGCCGCTACCAACCTGAACACGCGGCTGCCAACCACCTGAACCGTTGCCCGGGTAAAGCCACAGCAGCCCACCGCCATCACGGGCAAGGACATCGGCGTTACCGTCACCGTTGAAGTCACCGGGAGCGACCAGTGCATTCATGACATTCCAACCCTGACCAACCTGGACCCGGGACAGCCAACCGCCTGAACCGTTGCCCGGGTAAAGCCACAGCACGCCCGAGGATTCCCGAGCCAGGACGTCAGCAAAGCCATCACCGTTGAAGTCGTTCTTGACTGGCTGTTCCACCCGTGCGTCGATGACACCCACGGAGGTCCGTGCGTAACTGACCACGTAAACCCTGTCCGTGGTGGTGTCGACGGCGGCAGCAACAGGCTGGTTCCCCGTGTAGACGACGTAGCTGCTGTTATCCCGTCCATCGATAACGGTGGTTCCGCCTCCGTAGGAAGCAGCGTAAATCTTGTTGTTCGTGGAATTCACCACGACTTCGTTGACACGGGAGGTCGCGTTGATCATGGTGGTTTCGGTCTGGGTTGCACCGTCGAAGACTTTCACGCCGCCGTCGACGGACGCGCCGTCCACAGCCACGTAAATCCGGTTGGTGGCAGTGTTGACGGCGACGATCCCCAGCTTGGTGGAGGACGGGAGGGTTGCTGTGATCGTGTCGCTTGCGCCGTCAATCACCAGCAGGGTGGCCGCCGGGTTGGCGAGCGTCGAAGCGTAAACCTTGTTGGTCACGGTGTTCACTGCCAGCGCGAGGATGGGAGTCCCGCCAGGAGCGATGCTTCCTGTTACGGTCCCACTCGCCCCAATGACCTTGATGGTTCCGTTGGACAATACGTAGGCCTTGCCAGTCGCAGGATTCACCACGATGTCCTGCGCACCGCCGGCGAGCGGCACGAACGAGGTGGCGAGGGTGGAACCGTCAATAATGGTGACGCCGCCCTTGACGCCTACATAGATTTTGTTGGTCGTTTCGTTGACCGTCACGGTGTACGGATCAGCGCCAACGGTAACTGTCGCCGTCGTGGTCTCCGTGACCCCGTCCACCACGGCGACGGTCCCGCCGATCTGGCTTGCGTAGATTTTGTTGGTGACGCTGTTGACGTCAACGTCCCAGGGCATATCGCCGACGTTCAGGGTGCCTGAAGCGGTCACACCGTTGATCACGGACACGCCTTCGAAGGTGGCCACATAGGCCTTGTTCGTCACCGGGTTAACGGCGATTGATCCCGGCCGTTCGCCGACGGGAACGAAATCCGTCACAGCGTCCGCTATTGCGGGAGACGCGGGGGAACCAACGGTTCCCAGCAACAGTGCCAGGCCCAAGCCGACGGCGACTGATCGCGCCGCTGCCCGGCGCCGTCGTCGTACGTCTACTCCCCCAAGCGCGCGCGAAACATCAACAACAGCACCCATTTTTGAAACCCCCAGAACTTTAGACGCCCAGCGCGTCGGATAAAGGAAGTCTACGCGTGGGCTCGGACAAATTTATGCCCCACCTGTTAACCAACTCTTCCTCCACAGGCCACCCGTTCGAACCCGCAAAGCCAACCGCCCCGACCACCGTTGAAGGCGTGAGGATCGCAATCGTCGCCGAATCATTCCTGCCATTGATGAATGGGGTAACCCACTCGATACTGCGGGTGCTGGAGCATCTGCAGGAGCGCGGGGATGAGGTGATGGTGATCGCGCCGTCGACGTCGGACACTGATGTTTCGAGCGTCGAGAAGGGTGCATATGTGCACCGGCTTCCCTCGGTGCCGCTGGCCGGTTACACGAATGTGCGGGTGGCGTTGGGCGGTGTGAATCGGGTCAAGCGAATCCTTGCCGATTTTTCGCCCGACGTGGTGCACCTCGCTTCCCCGTTCGTCCTCGGCTGGCGCGCCGTGCAGGCCGCCCATCAACTCGGCATCCCGACCGTGGCGATCTACCAAACCGAAGTCCCCAGCTACGCCGCCCGCTATGGCGTGCCATTCCTGGAGAACTGGGCCTGGAACCGCGTGGACAACATCCACCTCCTGGCCACCCGAACCCTTGTGCCGTCCACGTTCGCGCTGAACCAGTTGCGCGGACGCGGCATCCTGCGCGTGGACATGTGGCGTCGCGGTGTGGATACCGCGCGCTTCAACCCCGCAAAACGTTCGACGGCGTGGCGCAGCTCTGTAGCGCCCGACGGTCACCGGATCATCGGCTACGTCGGCCGGCTCGCCGTGGAGAAGCAGGTTGAGGACCTCGCTGTGCTCGCTGATCTGCCCAACACGAAGCTGGTAATTGTGGGCGATGGCCCGCAGCGCGGGGCCCTTGAGGCGCAGCTGCCGGAGGCCCATTTTGCCGGCTTCCTCGGCGGCGATGCGCTGGCTGAGGCCGTTGCTTCCTTTGACCTCTTCGTCCATCCCGGCGAGTTCGAGACCTTCTGCCAAACCATCCAGGAAGCCATGGCATCGGGCGTTCCCGTGGTGGCTACTGGACGCGGCGGCCCCCTGGACCTCGTGGAGAACTCACGAACCGGCTGGCTGTACGAGCCCGGGAACCTCGCCCAACTCCGTGAATACGTGCAGGACCTGATGGGCGACGACGCCAAGCGCCGCGCGTTCGCGGCGGCAGCAACCGCTTCGGTCCAGGGACGGACGTGGCCTGTGCTCAGCGCCGACCTGGTCCGCCACTACGCCGAAGTCATCTCCGGTGTGCCTGAAGGAACCGGCCCCACCGAACTCACCTCAAGCAAAGGACCATTCTCATGAAGATCTCCGTGATCGGCTGCGGCTACCTCGGCGCAGTTCATGCTGCAACGCTCGCGTCCATGGGCCACACTGTGGTGGGTATAGACGTCGATTCCTCCAAGGTTGAACAGCTCAACAAGGCGATGGCACCCTTCCACGAACCCGGTTTGGATGAGCTCCTCAAGGACGGCCGCACCACGGGCCGGTTGGTCTTCACTACGGACTTCTCCCAGGCGGCAGATGCGCAGGTGCATTTCCTCTGCGTGGGTACCCCGCAGTCCAAGACCTCTGACACGGCCGATCTCTCCTACTTGATGGGCGCCACGAAATCCCTCCTGCCGCACCTGGCCAAGGGCGCCGCCGTCGTCGGTAAATCCACGGTGCCGGTAGGTACGGTGGAGACGCTCCGCGCTGTCCTGGCCCGACGCTCGGACGTGCTGCTCGGCTGGAACCCCGAGTTCCTGCGCCAGGGCACGGCCGTGAAGGATTCTCTGGTGCCCGACCGGCTGGTTTACGGCGTCCCGGGTGGCAAGGGCGCCGCAGCCGGTGCTCCTGTCACTGCTGTTCTCGACGCCGTGTACGAGCCGCTGATCTGCGCCGGCATTCCGCGCCTGGTCTGCAACTTCGCGACGGCGGAACTCATCAAGTCGGCGTCGAACGCGTTCCTGGCAACAAAAGTCAGCTTCATCAACGCGATGGCCGAGCTGTGCGACGCGTCGGGCGCCGACGTGAGCGAGCTCAGCGAGGCGATGGGCCTGGATCCGCGCATCGGCAACCGGTACCTGCACGCCGGACTCGGCTTCGGCGGCGGCTGCCTGCCCAAGGACATCCGGTCGTTCCGGGCGCAGGCCCGCGAACTGTCCGTCCCGTCCGTGGATGAGTGGATGGCCCTGGTTGATTCAGTGAACCTGGACCAGCGCTCCCGCGCCGTGGAGGTGGCCCGCGAAATGTGCCGCGGTTTCCTGTCCGGCCGCACGGTGACCATCCTCGGCGCAGCGTTCAAGCCCGATACTGACGACATCCGCGACTCCCCCGCCCTGGACGTCGCCCAGCAACTCGCCGCCGCGGGCGCCCACGTCACCGTCACCGACCCCAAAGCCATCAACAACGCCTGGATCCGCTACCCCCAGATCCGCTTCGAAGCCTCCACCAAACGCGCGCTCGAAGGGGCGGAGCTGGTGCTTTTGCTGACGGAGTGGGACGAGTACGTTGCTTTGTCGCCTTCTGAAGTTGGAGCGCTGGTACGACGCCGGATGGTGCTGGACGCACGCAACGTCCTGGACGCTGAGGCCTGGCGGAGTGCGGGGTGGACGGTCCGCGGGTTGGGGACCGGGGCTTCCGTGACTGGCGAGGGCGACGCGGCGGTGCGTGTTGCAGGGAAGAAGCACGCACGGGCCTAAAGGACGATGGCGCCGCGTTAGTAACCCTTTGACTCTCGTGCCAGCCCGATGCCCATCACTATGAAGATGGGCGTGCTCAACATCAAGGTGAACAGGAACTGAGCGAAGGTTCCGAACGAGAAAAGCAACGCAACCCCGGCCACGCAGATGAGAACGATAGATTCAGCCCGGCCCCGTTGCCGGTGCTTGACCAGAACGACGATCCCCGCAGCAATCGATCCGAGGCACGCGAGCAACGTCAGAAGCAGCACGGCTTGTTGTTGCAGTGAGACTCCCACAAGGAACGAGAAGAAGAGCCAAACACCCAAGACGATGCCCAAGATGCCCGACGCCACTCGGTACCCAGAGGACTGCGGGCCGCTCTGTCTGAACGGCTGGGCTGGGTAGCTGTTGTACCCGTAGGCGGGCTGCCCCTGAAGCGGCTGTTGGTAGGGTGGCTGACCGTACGTGGGATGAACCTGTGCGTATCCCTGCTGATAGGGCGGATGCCCACTAGGGGCTGCACCGTATGGCGGAGCTTGGGGAGGCTGGGAGGGGTACGGCGGTGGCGCGGACGGCAGGTTCTGGTCGTTCATTGTTCCCCATGATGTGCGTGATGTTGCGGGTGATGTCAGGTTATCTGACTCTTGATCCGAATGACGGCACGAGATGTAATTCAAGCGCGTGGAAGGCTCGGCGTCATAGGTCCTCGGTTCGGACTACTACCTCTATGGAGGGGGTAACCACCTAAGACAAGGACTTGCCAGTGATCACGCATTTCTACCCAACGGCCCTTCGGATCATCACCTGCATAGTAGCCGTTTGTTCGGCGGTGTCCGCCACCCTCCTTGGAACGGCGCCGCCACCCCAAGGTCTGGTGGTCCTTGACCCTACGGACCTAAGGACCACCGCCGTCGTTCTGACGATAAGCCTCGGTGTGGTGGCACCTGTCGCTGTGCTGATCGCAGATCCCCTCAGGTGTTTGCTTCTCAAAGCGGCTGTGTTTGCGGCGTCGGGTTTCGGCAATGCCATGATGCTCAGTCCGCTCTTGGTGGTTCCGTTTCAGGAAACCCCTACGCTGCTGGCCGTCATCTGCTCCCTGGCACTTACCGTTGCCAGCATCGTCGCCTACATGGAGTCGGTGGAACGTAAAAATGCTCGACGCCGCGCGAACACCTAGGTGCCTCCGAACCACCACCTATTTTGATTCCGGCCGCCCCTATTTGTGGTGAATTCACCACCTAGGCGCAGCCTTCTGCCACCTAGAGACCGAAAACCGACCATAGTCTCCTTATGTGCCTCCGGAGCGGGTATCCCGGTGTCCGGCGGGAGCCCCGCCCGCTCCAGGCGTAGGAGGCACTACGGCACGGCTCCACCGAACTACCCCCAGGTGGAGTCGTGCCCAGCCTTACCATTGCGCCGTCACGCGGGTTAACGAGAACGATTATTGATAATCTCGACCGAGCATGTCTCTATGAAAGCCGGTCATGAACTCCGCGAAAAGCTCCATGGGAACACCTGTCACTTCTGAGGGGATGCCTTCCCACCCCGCGCCGAATGCGCGGCTCCTGCTTTCCAGCCAGCTCATCTTCAACATCGGCTTCTACTCAGTGGTGCCCTTCATCGCCCTCACGATGTCCAATGACTTCGCCATGAGCGCGGTGGCCATCGGCTTCGTCTTGGGGGCCAGGACGTTTGCCCAGCAAGGGATGTTCCTTGCAGGGGGCGCTATAGCTGATCGTTGGGGTGCCCGCTACACGATGGTGGCCGGTTGCCTTGTTCGTGTGTCCGGTTACCTGCTTCTCGCGGCCGCCGATAACTTCGCTCTTTTCCTAGCGGGCGCGATTGTTACAGGTGTTGGCGGTGCCTTGTTTTCTCCGGCGCTGGAGAGCTTGGTTGCCTCCGCGGAAGCCAAGCGGGAACCAGCAGCGAATCCACACCGGCCAACCCTCTTCGCCTGGTTGGTGATCGTTGGTGAATTCGGTGCAGTGGCCGGTCCCCTCTTAGGCAGCCTGCTGCTGGGATTCGGTTTCGATGTGTCCCTCTACGTCGCCTCCTGCATCTTCGCGGCAATGGCCATCGTCTTCTGGCGATTCCTACCTCGGGCAGCCGGGAGCCGTCACGCTGCCCCCGGCGCCGAGGATCAGAACCATCAGCTCTTGGCCTGCCTGAGGGACAAGCGCTTCGTCGCTTTCGCCTGCTTCTTTAGCGTCAGTCTCTTGGCCCACAACCAGTTGTATTTCGGCCTTCCTGTAGAACTTCGACGCAGTGGCCTCGACGCCGGTGTGCTGGGTTTCGTGTTCGCCTATGCCTCCTTGTTGACCGTCAGTCTTCAGTGGCCCATTGCGCGGCTCATGCGCAGGTTTGGCGAGCGCAATGCCCTCACCTTGGGACTCAGTCTCAAGGCAGCAGCTTTCGCGTCCGTCGCCGTGCTGGCCACCCTGCCGCCCATCCAGCACTTTGAAGCGCTGCCGTCCCTCGCCCTGGTGACGGGCCTTTGCTTGGGGAACATGTGCGCCACTCCCACTGCCATGCGGCTGGTCTTGGACTTCGCTGGCACGCGGCCAACCGGCGCGTATTACGGCCTCCTGGCCAGCTGCGGTGGCGTGATGGTGTTGGTAGGCAACACGCTCATGGGACCGCTTTACGAACTGGCGGACCAACCGGCGACGGCGGCAGCGTCACCGTGGCTAACCACAGCTGTGGTCGCCGTTGTTTCGGCCGTAGCGATTCGACGTTTCTTGCCGATTCGTTTGGCTAAGCCTGGCGCATCCGGAGCCGGAGCAGCCTGAAGACGCCGCCCACTGCAAACATCAACACACCCAGCCCCACAGAGAGCGGCGGCAGCGTCGCGACGAGCGCCACGCACGCAGCCGCACCTGCCACCTGCAGGAACTTGGGATACCGGCGGTCCTCAGCGGGTTGAGTGAAGGCCGCGATGTTGGCCACCAGGTAGTAGAGCAGTACACCGAACGACGAGAAGCCAATTGCTCCCCGGAGGTCAGCCACGGCGATGACCAGGCAGATCAGCACACCGAGCGTGAGTTCAGCGTGGTGTGGGACCTTGTATTTGGGGTGCACCGCAGCGAGCCAATGCGGCAGGTCGTGTTCGCGGGCCATCGCCAGGCTGGTCCTTCCCAGCCCTGCAATGAGCGCCAACAGCGCCCCCAAAGATGCCACGGCGGCACCGATGCGAACCACTGGCGCGGCCCATGCCAGTGAACCTGCACTCACAGCGTCGGCAAGTGGAGTCGGACTGTCCGCCACCCCCGCGGGGCCCAGAACGGCCAGCAGGGTCACTGCGATCACCACATAGATAATGATGGTGATACCCAGCGCGATGCTGATCGCTCTGGGTATGGTGCGTCGCGGCTCGCGGACTTCCTCGCCCATGGTGGCGATCCGCGCATAGCCAGCGAATGCAAAGAACAGCAAGCCGGCTGATTGCAGAATGCCGTACCAGCCGTGGGCCAGCAGCCCCTCCCCCACGATGTTCCCGAAGTCCGGACCGGACCCACCCCAGGTGGCTGCAATGGCAATAGCTAAGGCGGCCAGAACGGCAAGGACCAGGATGCGCGTCAGCCCTGCTGTTCGGGTTACCCCGTGATAGTTCACAGCGGTCAGAATTACGACGGCGGCAATCGCCACCGGGCGCTCCCAGCCTTGCGGGGCGGCATAGGCGGCAAACGTCATGGCCATGGCTGCGGCGCTGGCGGTCTTGCCGATGACGAATCCCCAGCCAGCCAGGAATCCCGGCCAGGATCCGAGCCTTTCGCGACCGTATATATAGGTCCCGCCAGAGGTTGGGTACGCCGCCGCGAGCTGGGCAGACGAGGTCGCGTTGCAGAAGGCCACGAAGGCCGCCACCACAAGACCGGCAAGCAGCCCCGAGCCCGCGGCGGCAGCGGCTGGCGTGAAGGCTGCAAATACTCCGGCACCAATCATCGATCCGAGCCCAATAAGGGAGGCATCGAAGGTGCCGAGCCTGCGGGCCAAAGCCGGGGAATTACTCACGGAAACCCTTCAAGCTGTGGGGCCGGGCTCATAGTTCGCTCCCGAGACCGGCTTAAGGAAGTGGTTTCAGCCTATCCCGGCTTAGCGGGGCGGAAGTGAATTCCCCACCAGCAGGAAAAGACCGTTGCGAGACGTTGCGCCGGTCTTTCGAAGCGCGTTGGAAATATGGTTCTCAACCGTTCTGGTGCTAATGCCCAAATACTCCGCGATCTCAACATTGCTGCGATGCCCGGCCATCACGGCCACCTCTGTTTCTCTATCCGTGAGTGGCGTAGTTCTGAACGAGTTGAAGGAGAGCTGCTCGTTTGCGGAAGGGAATCTGTCAGCGAACATCGCCGATGCTTGTGCCATGGCATCTGCGGCGGCGGCATCGCCCTCGATGACGTGGCGTTTGAGGGCACCCCTGAGCAGCATGCCCACCTGGTAGGTGTCCGGACCGGGCTCATAGTGCTTCAAGAGCAAGCCAAGCAGCTTACGGTCACCTTCCACTACGGCGTTGGCGATGCCAATCAGCTGGTCGTGAACCGTGACTCCGCTGTCCCGCAGAATCTTTTGCAGAAGGTCCAGGACCGTACGGCTCGGGCAAATGCACGTACAGAGGAGGGCAGTCATCATTGCCTCAAGGACGTACCCGGTCTTCAGTTGCCGCCTGATGAGATTCGTGGCCTTGCGGTCGAACGTAGAAGGTTGGGCGCTGTTGTGGGCGACGAGTTCGTAGGCTCCCTTCCCGATGCCTGGCAATGGCCCGACGTCAGGTACTTCCGTCCGCGCTTGGGCTGCTATGGACAACGCCGGCGGAATAACGGCCGCCGCATGCCGAAGCCCAGCGAGCCGCAGCATGGCATCGTAAAGCGAGTCGACCACGAACCCGGGACGACCCATCGCGAAGACGCTGCTCATGAGGTATTCCACCTCTTCGAAGTGCCCGCGGTAGAGCAATCCGTGTGCTGCAATGTAGCTGCTGGTCACCACACCGAACTGGTCGAGGTTCTTCCGGGCTTCGGCGCGCCATTCCAAGGCGAACACCAGAGACTCGTCGATGCGGCCCTCGGCAAACATTGCGAATCCTCGGATGAACGGGCGCAGGTGCGGGAAGGCATCATCCTCGTCTTCGCCGTCAACGGCTTCGAGCGCCGCGGACGGTCGAAAGCGGTAGAGCTCAAGCAGGCCCCGCACCAGGCTTCTCATCCCGGATGGCCGCTCATCAGGCGCCCCGAGGCAGGTTTGCGCGTCCGTTGGGACCCGACCGTGGGAAGCACTCAAGAAGGTGATGGCATCTTCGGCTTCCGTCGAGAGCTGCGGGTTATCGTCCGCGAGCCTTTGAAGAATTTCGACGGCGGCAGCCGGTCCCTGTCCTGCATTGATCGCAAGCATGGCCTTGGTGATGGTGACAAACAGGAGATCGCTGGGGTCGGCGTCGTAAGTTCTCGTTTCCGAACAGACGCGGCTGGCGCGCCGAAAGTCTACAGGCGCACCCCAATAGATCCGGAGGAGGGCCGCAGCATTGGCCGCCGATTTGTGAGCTTCCCAACGCTCGAAGCGTATGCGTTCGCGGTCGGCGCTGTGCTCGTGAAAGTGGCGGGCACTGATGGCGTCGTCGCCGCCCTTCTCCTGCCGCAGCATGGCCAGCACTGAGGAGAGGCGATCTGCAGGGGTGCTGTTCCTTTGTGGCATCTGCGGAACCGTCTCAAGCAATCCAGCGATCTTGCTGCGGAGTAACTTCCGGTCCCTGAGCTTTTCGTTTTCACGGAAGTAGTCCGCTATGACTGGTGGCGTGATGACAGCTACTGAGCCTCTGTGGTGGTCGTCCAGAACGGAAAGAAATCCCCGTCGCTCAAGACTCTCCAGTGCGTCGGAGGGAATCACTTTTTGCAGCACGTCCACCCGGGCTGTGCCGAGGATCGCCATCGTCTGCAGCGCCGTGAAATCTTCGACGTTGAGCTCGGCAAGCAGTGCCTCGAGGGTGCCTCGCAGGTGCTCGTTCCACAACGTGTTGGTGGCCATGCCCCAGTGGTTGTCCTGCATTACCAGGAGGTTGCTGAGCGAGGCTGTCTCTGCGATTCGGACTATGAGCCGCGGGTTGCCGGCCGACTTGGTCAGTATGCGGGCCGTCGTGTCCGCATTTGGTGGGGCACCTAGAACTTGGGCGATGAGGACGTGAACCTGCTCATAGTGCAGCGGATTGAGTTGCAGATGGGCTTCACGTCCGTTGTTGAGGACGGCAAGCTGACCTCTTGAGAATGCCCATGTTTCGGGGGCCGTGGCCACCATTGGACAATCGGACCTCCGCCTCACGGTCTCCAGGACAGCCAGCGACTCATTGTCGACGAGGTGGAGGTCGTCAACTACCAGCAAGTGTTTCCCGGACATGGCCAGCTGGCTCGAGAATACGTCCGCGATGTCGAAGACGCCGCTGCGACCAGGCCGCATATCCAACCCGAGGCCTTTGATGGCCGAGTACGGGATGGTGCGGTGCGTACGGAGGCCGCTGATGAAGTGCACGGCAACACCGGTCTTCTCAAGACTGGCCATGACGGCGCGGACAACGGACGACTTACCGCTCCCCGGCGCACCGACCACACGTACTCCGATGCCCCCTGCAACGAAGTCGAGGATTCGCTGAACCTCTGAATCGAACACTCGACCCAACCTTCTGTTTCTCTGGATGCCCGACATGCGGCTCACTTCGCAGGCTAGTTCGAGAAATTGGGACTAGGTGGAAAAACTGCCTTGCACAGACGTTTTTTGGGCCTTCTAGGTGGTGATTTTGGCAAAAGTAGGTGATGGCGATCGTCGTCTAGGTGGTGGAGGGCTTGTTCTTCGTCGTTTGGATAGGTGCTCGAGTTGTTCATCAGGACCCCTGCCGTGGTGGTTGCTTGCTCTTCACGCTAGGGGCCACGGGAAGCGAATTACACTGGTGTAATTCGCTATGTGGATATGTGTTCTATGACTTCACGCCGCCATAGAACCTATCTTCGATGTCAGGGCAGACAAAAAACAGGGCCGGTCAATGACCGGCCCTGCTTCTTAGTTATCCGAAGACTAGATAGCCTGGATGTTTACTGCCTGGGGACCCTTGGGGCCCTGCTCGACGTCGAAGGAAACCTTCTGGTTCTCTTCGAGGGAGCGGTAGCCCGAGGAGTTGATCGCAGAGTAGTGAGCGAAAACGTCCTGGCTGCCATCTTCAGGAGAGATGAAGCCGAAGCCCTTTTCGGAGTTGAACCATTTCACGGTACCTGTAGCCATTTTTTCAGTCCTTACTGAAGGTGGAGATTGTCCCGACTTTCGGGTCTCCGGTGTGGGGTGTTCTCCACCGTTACTTCAGAAGGTCACGATCCAGAGGGACCGTGGGGACTGCCTGAACTACCAAATGCCAAACACAACAACACCGTCAAGTCTACAGAGTTCTGAGCAGATAGCTAGTGCAGGGAAACATTTATCCATCCGGTGCCTAAATCCAGCGTGAAGACCGGGCTCTCGGAGCACGCGGAATGTGCCGACCGTCAGCCGGCCAGTTGCTCCAGTCTCCCGCTTGAGCCTCTGCTCCATTCCCTGCCGTCGCTGTCGTTGAAGCGGACTGATGGCATGTAGTCCGTGTTCCCTGGGATCGGTTCCAGCACCCGCTGTGGTTCGACGTGAACGGGCCAGTGCTTTCGTTCACTAAAGAAATATCGGCCTGGGGGAAGGATCTTGGCAGCCGCTCGAATCTCGGGGATCAGAGTTCCGTTGCCACTCTTGCCTTCCGGCCTTCGGAGCTCCACCGAAAAGACGGGAGCGTCGCTTGAATTCAGCAGTTCAATCCCCCATTGGAAGGTTCCGTCCACCTCACCCCTGACTGGCCAGAACGCCAGCTGCGATGCCTGTCGGCGCTCCTCCAACGCGACAGCACGCTCGTCGCGATCACCTTCCAACTGCAACATCCGTTGAGCATCCTGCACCGCTTGGCCTGAGTGCCGCGTTGCTCTCACCACAAAGATCAGGGTCACGCATGCAGCGACTGCCCCAATGAGCTCTCCTAGATCGGCCCAGAAATCCATACGCAACCTTTCGTCGTCAATCGGCTGGGCAGGTGCCTGCCCATAGGTGAGTGACGCGAACGACGGCGGCATGACGGGGATGCGCGTCACGAACCTCCCAGACGGCTCACGTATTCAAACGGAGACACACGTCAGGCGACAAGGAGTGAGGGCATGACTAGGGAGCAGCGGGCCAGCGAGACCACAATCGGTCCTCTACAACTGAAGAGCATCTGGGAACCTCACGTACTTCGGGATTTTGAGCTCCGGGTCATCATGCAGATGGCCGGCTGCGAAGGCGCCGTAGCACGGCTCCTGGCGGGCGAACCTCTCACTCCAAACGACAGGGGGCCACTGGAGGTTGCTAACCACATGGCACGGATGAAGGGCTTTCGGCCACTCTTTGTTGCTTTGGGGCGGGAGGTCCGGATTTCAGATGGCGGCGAGACGGTCCTGCTTGAATTCTTCGAGTCCGGAGTGTGGAGCGGCCGGAATCCGAAGCAAAGCCGCCGAGCCTGAGGGTGGCCATGGGTACCTCCAGCAGGCGCTGCCTCCCGAGCGTTGAGGCTCCATCGAAATATGGTTGCTTCAACACCAAGATCAGGAGTGGCTCATGCTAGACGACGCAGCGTTACAAGCCATCCCTCACCTCGAGGGCCAAGTGTCCATAAATGACTTCCTGCCCCCAAGCCCGGCAATAACTCCCGTGGAAATACGAGAGCCAACAGACCTCGAACTCGCCGCGTTCTTCGAGGCAGCAGACAGCTGAACCCATCCCCCACAGGCGCCCTCAGGCGTAAACTCCACCTCATGGGACCGACCCCGCATACGGTCATCATCGGCGCAGGCCAAGCCGGCCTCACGACGAGTTATTGGCTCACGCAGTTCGGCGTGGAGCATCAGCTCCTGGAGCGGCGCGACACTTTGGGTGGCGCTTTTCAGGATCGTTGGGACGGCTTCTACATGAATACGCCCAACCTTTCGCTGGACCTTCCGGGGATGCCCTTCGACGACAGCGACCGTGACGCCTTCATCTCCCGCGACGCCGCGGTGAACCTTTTCAGGCGATACGCGGAACTGGTTGCGGCGCCGGTCCACACGGGCGTTGACGTGACCCGGTTGTCCGCTTCTCCGGAGGGCGGGTTCCTGATCGATTCCTCCCAGGGGAGCCTGCGAGCCCGGAACGTGGTCCTGGCGACGGGCGCCTATCAGGTGCCCAAGGTTCCTGCCCCGGCCGCCAAGCTCCCCGCCGGCGTGACCCAGCTGCACACCCACGATTACCGCAATCCGGAGCAGCTGCCCGATGGCGCCGTATTGATCGTAGGGACCGGCCAGTCGGGCGGGCAGGTCGCCGAGGAGCTGCACGACGCCGGCCGCGACGTCCACCTCGCCATCTCCATCGTTCCCGAAGCTCCACGCCGATACCGCGGCCAGGACCTCATCTACTGGATGCTCGAAACCGGCAAACACGGACCCGACTACGGCGTCAATGCCCTCACCCGTGAGGCACTGCCCTCCCCCGCGTTGCGGTTTGCGCCCAATCCCCTGCTCTCGGGCACCGACGGCGGCCACAGTATCCACCTCCGCGAACTCGGCCGACGCGGCATACACCTGCACGGTCACCTTGAATCAGTCGACGACGGCGTCATCACCTTCAGTGACGACCTCCCCGACCGCCTCGCCGCCGTCGAGTCCGCTTTTGGACAACGGTCACGCAAGGCGATTGACGCCTACATCGCGGCAGCGGGGATCGATGCTCCGGAGCAGGCGGCTGCGGAGGCGGATGACTGGCCGCCTGCGGAGCCTGCACGGGTGAGCATTGCGGAGGCGGGCATCACTTCAGTTCTGTGGGCGTCCGGCTACAAGCTCGACTTCGGGTTCGTGGACCTGCCGCTGGTGGATGAATGGGGCTACCCGAAGCACGCGCGGGGAGTTACGGAGATTCCCGGTCTGTTCGTGGTGGGGCTGCCGTGGCTGACCCGGCACTACTCCTCCATTGTTGGAGGCGTGGGGCTGGACGCGGAGTATGTGGCAGGGCGGGTTGCTGGGGGCTGAAAGCCTTACTGGTTTTCCGCCTGATCGATCTCCACCATTTTCCCCACGCCGGGAGTTCCCTCTACCAAGGCGTAGCGTTGCATCACGGCACCCTTCGGTGAAGCAACTACGGGCTCGACGAGCCTGAGGTTCGTCGGCACCACCCCATCGGCAAACACCCTCTTCCCGTGACCCAGAAGGATCGGATAAACCCATAGATTCAGCTGATCAAACATGCGCTCAGCGAAAAGAGTCTGGACGAAATCGAGGCTGCCGATGACGTGGACGTTCTGGTGCTTCTCGCGGAGCTCCCGCAATTCAGCCTCTGTGTCCGGGCCTAGGAGTGTGGATCCTTCCCACTCAAGCTCCGGCGACTGACGCGAGGCCACGTACTTCGGAATCCGGTTGAACAGCTCCGCGATTTTGCCATTCTGGTGCGGCCAGTACGAGGCGAAAATGTCATAGGTCCGCCGGCCCAATAGCAGTGCGTCCATCCCAGCCATACCGGAATCGATCTGCTCGCCGACAACCTCGTCGATCAGCGGCGCCTGCCAGCCGCCGAACGCAAAGTCGTTGGCAGTGTCCTCTTCCGGCCCGCCCGGTGCCTGCGCGACCCCATCGAGGGTGGTGAACAGGTCAATGTGGATCAGTCCCATGTCGGGTTCCTTCCCTGCTGCCTGTCGTCACCCCGGCGACAGGATCAAGTCGAGAGTTCCACAGGAGGGACTGTCAGGCAATGGTCACCGGAAAGATACGACGACGCCGACAGCATCTTGCGCTGGCACCGGCCCACCGTCTTGGCCTAGGTAGATGAGACGACAGGCTAAGCCGAGTCCCGCATCTTCTCGGCGCCGTGGCGCCGCTCAAGAATCACCCAAGCCACCGTCGTCGGGGCACCAACAAGCACCAGGAGCGTCATGCTCCAGAACCCGTCGATCACTTTGGCGAACTGCCCCGTCGATTTTTTTGGTGAACTGCAGAGTCAAAACAGCTAACAGCAGGACTGTGGCTGCATTGTTCAAAATGCGGAGCTTTCGTGCCGTAGTCATTTTCGGAATCGTCCCCCTACGATGTCGTGCAAGAAGCCTAACGTGATCCGCGGAAAGCAACGACTTTCTAGGCTTCTTTCAGGTCCAGCTGAGGTGCCGGTCGGCGGAACCCGCGGGTCATGTACGCGAGCCAGACCAAACCAACCGCAGCCCATGCCAGACCGAAGCCGATGGACAACCCGCTCAAACTCGTCCACAACCAGACCGTCAGCGCGAACCCAATAGCGGGCAGCACCAGGTTGTGAACGACTCCCCTGGCTCCGCGGGCCTTCTCATCAATGAAGTAGTGCTTGATCACGGCGAGGTTTACCACGGAGAACGCAACCAGGGCGCCGAAGCTGATGAGCGATGAGATGGTCAGAAGGTCCAAAACGAAGGCCAGAAGCGAAACAGCTGAGGTCAAAAGGATCGGCAGCACGGGCGTGCCAAAACGGGCGTGCAGCTTGCCGAGGGCAGCTGGGAAGACGCCGCTGCGACCCATGGAGTGGATGATGCGCGAGACCGATGCTTGGGACGTCAGGGCCGACCCGAGGCTGCCTGCGATGTAGGCAGCAGTGAAGAAGGCGACCAACAGGTTCCCACCGGCTGCGCCAATCACTTCGATCGCGGCAGCGTCGACGTCGTTAAACGTGCTGACCGGGAGAACCAGATGGCTGATGTACGCCAGTCCTAGGAAGATCACGCCGGCCAGGACGGTGGTGATCATAATGCCTCGAGGCAGGTTTCGCTTGGGGTCCTTCGTCTCTTCGGCGAACGTGGACACGGCGTCGAACCCCAGGTAGGACAGGCAGAGGATGGCGGAGCCTGCGAAGATCGGCGAGAGGCCGTCGGCGCCATCGACGCCGGTGAAAGGCGCCCACACGTTGACGGTGCCCGCGCCGGTGATGGACGAGAGTCCCAGGGCGACGAACAGCACTATGAACAGCCCCTGCAGTCCCACGACAACGAAGTTTGCCTTGGCGATCGCCGTGATGCCGAGAATGTTCAGCACCGTCACCGCCGCGATGGAGACGATCATGAATACCCAGGCGGGGATGGCAGGGAACGCAGCTTCCATATAGATGCCGATGAGCAGGTAGTTGATCATAGGGAGCAACAGATAGTCGAGGAGTAGCGACCAGCCGGCCATGAAGCCCAGTCCGGCTCCGAAGGATCGGGTTGCGTATGTGTACGCGGATCCCCCGAACGGGAATGCTTGCGACATCCGGCCATAAGAGCGGGCGGTGAACAGCATGACTACCAAGGTCACGGCGTAGGCGGCGGAAAGGCGGCCGCCGGTCAGCTCGACGACGATGCCGTAGGTGCTGAAGATGGTCAGCGGGACCATGTAGACCAAGCCCAGCAGGACCAGCGATGGAACGCCAAGGACGCGGCGCCAGCCTTGGGCGGTTGGTTGGTCGGATGTCGGCCCCACAGGCTTCTCGCCTGCTGGTGTGTCTGTGTTGGATGTCGGGGTCATTTGGGGTCCTCGGTCGTGATGCTGATGTGCTTTGAAGCTGCGGCGCTGCAGAACTTCGTAGCTGCGACTGGATCTACAGGGTGGCCGAGATCCTGAAGTGCTGGGGGTGGCTGGCGAGATCTGGATGGAGGGCGCAGGCCATGTGAACGCAAAATGAATAGCGTTCATTTATTGTGACGGGTGAGCCGGGTCACAGTCAATATGTGACGCTGCATCTGGGTGCCGCAGCCGCAACGAAATGCACAGAACCACCGAGATGGCCCAGACGTCGTCATCAATGCTCCCCTCGTAAGGTGCTGGTCTTCCCTAATCCGCGGGCCGGTGCCGTCAAGCTCAGAGGATTTCTGGTGCAGGCACAGATTCACGACTTGAGTTCGCCAACAACTCCTATTGGAAAATGGCACCATCACAGCCCCCTGCAGGGCGCGACGTCCTCAGTGGACCGCTGCAGCGGGCAGCGTAACGTTGGCCCACCGTTCAGCGACGTTCGCGAAAGCCGTCCTTGGCATACGCATCACGACGACCCACGCGCAGTCATGTCAGACATTTATGCTTGGATCTCATCGCGTCTTTGGATGAGTAGTGGGCCCACCCTCACGGACGTTGGGAGCAAGCGCGCTGTCATACCCTCATGCAACAGTGAGTCCAAGGGCACTCGGAAGCTTCGGCGCGGCAGTTGGCCTAAGGGAAGAATGTAAGACAGAATGTCGGGTAAATGACCCAGTTAGGACTCCATGGAACACTCAATCGACCTGCTCATTTCGGCGCGAGCAAGGTACACGCAGCGCCAGCTCGCCGAGCAACTAAACGTAACTCCGCGAACGGTGGCAAGGTGGGAAAGCGGTGAGACGCAATGCCCAACTATGCTAGCTCCCGCCCTCAGGGAACTCTTGGGACTGCCGTCACAGACGTCAGCCACCGACTTTACCTTCATCGATCTATTTGCTGGTATCGGAGGAATACGCCAAGGATTTGAAAAAAATGGGGGTCGCTGCGTCTTTACAAGTGAATGGAACAACTGGGCGAAAAAGACATATTTGGCAAACTTTCCTGATGAGCAGGACGCTAACCACACCTTCGTGGGTGACATTCAGATTCACCCTGCCTCTGAGGTCCCCGATCACGACATCTTGCTAGGCGGCTTCCCATGCCAGCCGTTCTCCATTGCTGGCGTGAGCAAGAAGAATGCTCTTGGACGCGCCCATGGCTTCGAAGACGCTACTCAAGGGACTCTCTTTTTTGATGTCGCCCGAATCATCGACGAGAAGCGCCCGGCTGCTTTCATGCTGGAGAACGTAAAGAACCTGAAGTCTCACGACAAGGGCAAAACCTTCTCAGTAATCATGGCAACCCTCGAGGAAGAGCTCGGCTACGAGGTCCACCACAGAGTCATCAACGGAAAGCACTTCACGCCTCAAAACCGTGAACGTATCATCATTGTCGGCTTTCGCGAGTCTACAGACTTCACCTGGGACGACCTGGAACTTCCGCTGCACGGCCCCAAACTAGGAACAGTTCTGCATAAAACTGATGGGACCGAGCCATTCTTGGAATGGGATGGGGACCGATTCTTTGACCATGAAAATGGCGAAGTGCTGCCTAAGTACACCCTGACTCCAAAATTGTGGTCCTACCTCCAAGGCTATGCCGAAAAGCACAAAGCAGCCGGAAACGGTTTTGGATTTGGCTTGGCTCACCCTGACGGGACAACCCGCACTCTATCAGCCCGGTACTACAAGGACGGATCGGAGATACTCGTCTCCCAAAACGGCCTGCGCCCGCGTCGTCTGACCCCCAGGGAATGCGCCCGTCTCATGGGTTTCAGTGATGACTACCGCATTCCGGTCAGTGACACCCAAGCGTACAAACAGTTCGGTAACAGTGTGGTCATGCCGGTGATGAACGAGGTGGCTCGAATAATGACCCCCCACATCGCGAAAATCAAAAACGCGGAAACCGACATCGCTAAGACGGCTTAGGAATGCCTGTGGGCGGAAGAGAATATCCGCCCACACTTCCCAAGCAACAAACTTCAAATTCTTAGAACGTCAACCTCATTGAATTCGTCGTAGAGGCACGAAAGCATCTTTGTCGCTATGCGGAACTGGCTGCGAGCTTTCGGCGTCCAACGGCCGTTTCCATTCAGTTCGGATTTGATGCCAGGGTCGTACACGATAGCCCCGCGAGCCATGGCTTCGAGGAACAAACCGAAACGCGTCCCTTCGGCCAAGATCACACGGTTGCCATATCTGTAGAGTCGGGGAACTGAATCACTCTGACTCTGAGACGGCACATACGCAGCAAAAGCATGCTTTCCCTGCCAGTGTTGGAGGAGCTTTGCGAAGGACCAACCGCTGACAAGGTCGCCGTGACTGTCTACCAGTCCCACGTACCCGTCCGCCGTCATCGCTTTATAACGAGAGCTGTAACCGTTGAGAATCAGCTCCAGACCCGTCTTAGGGTGTGGCGCACCGGTAACCATGTGACGGCCGGTGAAGTCATACCGGATCTGGGTGTTGCCCATGATGCCGTGCGTGCGAACAAACCAATCGACCCCATTCAAGGCATACGCGCCCAAATCTGGTTCCGGGGTAAACAACGTGATAGTCCCAACGCCAGGACGATCAAATGACGTAACAGCGTGCTGCTTTACCTCCCATTCGCCAAAGTCCGGCGCAGGAGCTCCATTTAGAGGAATGCCAAGGTGCGCCTCCAGCGTGTGTCCTCCACACCGCGGCCCACGGCAGGGCCTGGGTATTCCCGATGCAGGAAGCTCACAGGCCTCCAACCAACCCATGGCATGGATCCGGGCCAGCTCTCGGATAAGGTTCAGCCTCGAATCTGTTGAGATTTCCTCCCGTACCGGGATGGTTGTAATTCTCCCCGAGTCGTCCTTGTATCGGCTAAAGGCCTGAGCAGCGGGCGAAAAGCCCGAGACGACCAGCCCGAAAATCTTGTCAGCAGTTGTATTCACGCCGAAGATCAACACACGCCCGGCTTCTTGGCCACGGCTCGTCGGGGACATCAAGACGTTCGGTGCGTCACGCGAACCCCGCAGAAATCCAGACAAACGGACTTCGGGGTACTGAGGGTAGAAGACGAGCTGGGCCGAGGGTGCAGGACTGGACCCGAAAGGACCAATCCAAGTCCACGGTATCGGCGCGTGATAGATTGGCGCCCCTGCTGTCTTCTTTGCCGAGGTCCCACTGCTCGGCCGGATGTCACCCAATGGGAGTGTGGCCAGCTCGGACAGATCACCAGCCAGATAGACTTGGTTTTTGGAGTTGTGGTTGCGCTGCAGAAATTTGATTTGAATGGAGTTCACACCGTAATCCATAAAAATCAGCCGCACCGACTCCTCGGTGATGTCATCCTGCCAAAGTGGTATCCCCATGTCCGCTAGATTACCGCCCGCTCGCATACCACGCCGCAACGTGACTAAATGGAGCCCGCTTTGAATAAGTGGCGGTATTTCGGCGGATGGTCGCCGAGCCGCTATACGGCAGCACTCCAGTTTGCCGCACAGTAATGAACTCGTCCTAAGACGCCGTCGTTGAGCCTACTCTTCATGCCATAGAGCTGCCCCCTGCGTGACACCCGAGCCTTCCGTTGCTGGCTGTGTCGGTGCCGCTTTACGCCGAAAGCCCATATTTGAACTTCGCCCAGCGCCAGAGGCGGCTTAGTATCGCCAGCGCACTTCTAATTGAACATGACCAAGCTTCCTTTCTGTCTCGACGGCTGCGGCATAAGTGGCCCTTCGTAGATGAGCATGATTGGAGGCCTCCGACGCTGAGGGAGCGTGTCGTGATGCCGCGGCAGCGTGATGCAGGAGCAACGAGGTCAGGGCCTTTTTGAATTGGTAGCGGGCAGCGGCACTTTGCGTGTCGAAGCCATCGTGTCTGCTCTATTCCGGCGGCTGGGACCTGCTTGGTTCGGCACGAGCAGACGGCCGCGGCTGTTGGTGTTTGACTGGGGCGGTCGTCGCGGGGGGGCACGGCCGCCGGCCGGCGCGGCTCCATGACACTCCGTGTTTCGGCCGTCCGGTGAAGCCGCCGTGGGCTATGCGTGTCTGGCGCTCCCGGGCCCCGACTGTCAGGGAATGCTGGGAGGTGTCCCGATATACCACTGCTACCTAGAATATACGGCGCCTTATATTGACTATAAGCAAAATATAGCTATATATTGTGTAGGCGGCGGAGAAACGCTCCCCTTGGAATCCTGAAACTCGGAAGGTCAATGATGGATAAGAGCTACAGGCCCGCACGCTTCCTGTTGAGCGCTGACATGATCAGGGAGATGGATGAGGTCCTTCGGTCTGGTCTGGGTGGGTTCCAGTCCCGTGATGAAATCGTGCGGGAAGCCCTGCATGCATACATTGCTGAGCTCCACGATATTCAAGGCGGAGATGAGCAGGACAAGTCGTTCATGCCGAGGCCCTCAACGGGACCGAAGATTCAGACGGAAGTTGTCTCTTTGGTCGGCACCACAGACGGTCCGCAGCTGTCGACCATCCACTGTCCGGAATCGGTCTTCACCACTGAAGGCGAGCCCGTCTTTGTCGAGAAGAGTCCGATGCTGGGCCTGCACAACAGAGACTGGCCTTCCTTCTGGGCACTCGGTCACCTTGCGGCAATGTCGGCGGAACAACCCATTGACTTCAGGGGCTTCCTTGATGACGTGACGGAAAAGGCGTGGCGGCTAGCTGAAGGCTTCCGGGGAACCGTAGGGACTGATGAGAAAGCTGCCCTGAAGATGCTTCCGACCAACAGCCTGAAGAAGCAGTCCGCCGACACGGGATTTCAAAGCTTTGCCATCGGCTCGATCTCCAGCAAGGCCGCCCATCAAGGCCGATACAAGGTCTCGGGGCCACTCCCCCAGTGGGGCGCAGTGGCTTTTTCAGAGCTGAGTTCAAAGCCGAAAATAGCTCTGACTCCTGCCGGTTGGAGCCTGCTTAAGATCGTCCGGGGTCTATCACCGTTGCCGCCGAACCCACGGACCGTAGCGCTGGAGTTCTTCGACTATCTGAAAGTTCATTCGCCGCAGGATTGGTGGGGTTTTGAAACGACAGTCCGCGAGGTATCCGCGTCGCCAGTCCGGGACGAGCTCCTGGCCAAGATGGAGTCCGCGCGCGATTGGAGCACGTCGATCGCAGCTTCGGCAACCCAAGGCTACATAGCGCGCTGCCGTGAATGGGGCTTGGTCGAGCCCAAGCTCGTTGCTGGAAGCTACCAACTCACTGATTTCGGAAAGGAAATACTTAAGAATGTCTAGTAACCCACTCTTCCCGGGCTGGAAGTTCGTCGAACACCACCCGGAAGCAAAGTCACGTGATCCGCTGCAATCCGAGCTCCTCAACCAAGAGTCATTTCTCCCGGCCGATGCCCTAGTCAGGGAGAGCATTCAGAACTCCTTGGACGCCAAAGTCCCCGACACCGAGCAGGTCCGGATCCGGATCTATGTCTCAGGTGATGCGGGCGCCCTCACGAAGGACGAGGCCGCCCCATATTTTCAGGGTTTCTGGCCCCACATCAACGAATGCGAAAACGGCGGGCAGGTCGTATCGGCCCTTCAAGAGGGCCCTTGCCGTTTTGTGGTCATCGAGGACTTCGGCACGATTGGCTTGACGGGGGATCCGGCTGCCACACGTGTGCCGAAGGGAGTCTCCAATAACTACTACTACTTCATGCGAGCAGAAGGAATCTCACAGAAGGAATCCTCCAGTCTCGGCCGCTGGGGTGTTGGAAAGTATGTGTTCCCGAAGACTAGTGGCGTCAATGCCTTCTTGGCCTACACCAACCGTGCAGGGGAAGAGGGCCCCGGACTGCTAGTCGGTCAGGCTGTGCTGATGAATCACAGCCTTGATGGAAAAGACTACGACCCTGACGGCTGGTGGGCCAACCCCGACCCCGGCGTTCAGATGCCGATTACGGATCATGGGCTGGTCAAAGAGACTATCGCCCGGTGGAACATTTCACGAACCACTGAAACAGGCCTCAGCATCGTGATCCCCTATGTTGATGCGGCTTTGAACGGCACGGATTTCTTGCGTGCCGTGATCCGAGCCTACTTCGGCGCCATCTTGGCAAAGCGCCTCACTGTTGAGGTCGAAGACCCCAGCGGTGCCGGTACCGTCAACATCGAGAGCGGCAATCTGTTGCCACTTGCAGAGCAGTACTTCGCCGGAGATGAGCGCGTACGCATTGTCAGCGAGATTCAGCTGATGGAGGCTAAGGACGCCATCCCCGAGGAAAACCGCTTCACGACGGCAATGGTGGCCGGAAGGCCTGACAAGGGATGGTCTTCGGCGACCATAGATGCTGAGATGGCTAGGGACGTCCGTCGGCTTCTCGAAACCGGACAGCCGGTCCACGTCACTGTCCCCATTGAGATCCGTCTGAAGGAAGACTCAGGCGAGACCTCGGTGGAATCCCACTTTCACGTGCTCTTGCAGCAGAACGAGTCCTTGCGACAGAAACCGCTGTACATGCGAGGCGGCATCATCGTCTCCGACGCATCCCGCTCTGCGTTGCCTGGGATCCGAGCTATCTGCATTGTCGAGGACGAAGCGCTGACTAAGATGCTCGGCGACGCTGAAAACCCCGCCCACACAACGTGGACAGCCAACGACAAGATCAGGGCGCGATATGTCCGCGGCAGTGATCTGCTCGCATTGGTAAAGGCGGCACCCCATAAGATTTACCAGCTAGTTCTCGACGCCGCCTTGGAGGAACAACGCGTTATCTTCGCAGATATCTTCGCAGTCCCCCTTGAAGACCCCGATGCCACCAAGAAGCGCCGCAGTCCTGCTGGACGAACAAAGTCAGGTGGCAAACGGATCACGCCTCCCGGGGGCGGCCAGAAGTCCTCTGCCGTCCCGCTCACCCGGATCCAAGCCGAGCCCGGGGGCGGTTTCACGGTGCTTCCGACCAACCACGGCCGCGGCGGCGACCTCAAGCGAGTCGAAGTATCTGTCGCGTACGAAACACGCCGTGGCAATGCCCTGGCCAAATGGCGCAAGGAAGACTTTGACCTTGCCGCGTTCGCCCCCGTGGTCATGGGAGGAAAAATTGAAAAGCAGGCAGGAAACTTGCTCTCAGCAATCGTTCACGATGCCGAAAACTTCAAACTGACCATCATGGGTTTCGACGTCAACCGCGACCTTCATATCCGAGCAAGGGGGCATTCCAAGTAATGGCAACGATCAACTTCACAGGCCGACTCAAAATCGACAGGTCAAAAGTCCACATCCGCCTCCGCGAAGACGATGGCAAGATCATGCTGGACGTTCTCAGGTTGGATCTGGACGGTCTGGAGCTGCCGCCTTCGGCCGCAGTCACCGTGGAGGCATATCGCCAAACGGTCAAAGTCCGCATTCCCTGCGGATCGGTAGGGGCACTCGAGAAACCACAGAATCTCCACATCACTGACTTTGACGTCATGGAGACCATCCAGCTGAGAGTGCGAGTCGTTGGAACGGAAGGTTCGTCCCACGGCAAAATTCTCGCAGTGGCAGACCACCTGAGAGGCGCCACTGAAGACGAGCAGAATTCCGAGCCCTTGCTAAAGCTCCAGCGAGACGAGCTGGGAGACCTGGTCTGGAAATTCGGCCTCGACGGAGACCAGCCGATCCTGTATGTGAACAAGGATCTGCAGAACCATGATGGGATCGTCAATGCCCCGTACTTCAAGGCGCTTATTCTTCCGGAGTTCTTCCGACAGGTATGCCTGTGGATTGCCCGGAACCTCGACGATTCTCAGGATCCCCATTCAACAGTTAGGCATTGGCTCATCTACTTCGAGAGCATCGGCGTGGATCTCGACGAGCTGGATGCACTCGAAGCCGACGACCCGAGCAACGAGGACATCATCAACAACTGGGCGCAAGCGGCGGCGGCCACCTTTGCCACCCAAATCAATTCCTTGGCGCTGCTGAATGGCACAGCCGAGGTGGAAGGAGAGGACGATAATGACTGAAATGCGACGTTTTACAGAACCCGGCCTTATTGCAGCTCGGGAGCTGCTCATCCAGCTGAGGCGAGGCGAACCTGCTGACATCGACGCCCTCCTGACCAACGAGCACAACACGGTACTGATGTCGGATGGAATCGACTATGAGGTGTGCTCGTTCGATGACCGGGAACACGCCGGACAGTACTTTTTCAAGTTGCTTGGTCCACTGACCGGCAAATACCCCGACTTGGCGGCCGACGCCGGCCTTTGGACGTGGTTATCGCTCAAGTGGCTGGATATCCTGGCACCGTCGGACGTGAGCACCGGCGCCAGGACCATCCGCGCCACCGAGCGTTACGTGCTCAACCCCCGTTCGTACACCACGTACTACCGCCACTACCTCTCCGGCCCCTATCGAATCTACAAAGCCCACCAAGACGACCTAAACAGTGCCAGGGCCGTTCTGGCAACGCCCGTCACGAGTCCCGGCGAAGTCGTCGAACAGATCGCGTCAAATCAAGAAATCATCAGCAATCGCACCCTAATGGGGGTAGTCACCGGCCTTTATGTGGATCCTGCGACTCGGCAACTCAAACGCGGTTCAGGGAGCAGCGGCGGTGGATCTCCCCGCCGTCTGGCGGAGGTGCTGGCCCAATTCGACCAGACTTGGGACACCTCGGCCATGACACCAGCCGAAATCATCGGTCTGCTGCCACAGGAATTCGACAAGTTCAAGGCGTAGCACTAGTCCCGTCTTGGCCAGACCTGGGCCGGGGCCACGATTCTCGACCAGTGGAACAGGGAGCGCCCCGATCTGGATGTCAGTTCCATGGGTATCCTGGGTCGGCTCGACGGGGCGAGTCGACCCCCGACACTCGATGTCCAGAAGCCTCGGTGGCGGAGGCGTCTGTGTTTCCCACCACGTTGTACTGGAACAGGGCATTGGGCGAGTTTTACGGCCACATCCCGCCGGAGTTGCCAGCGATCAACCAATATTTGCCCATGCCCAACTTCGGCCCGCTGTTGGGCAGCACGATCGCGTCTCTGGTTATGGTGATGCCCTCGAACCTCAGGGGCAAAGCAACGAATCATGTATCGCTTACTGAGCTCGATGCCCGGCGAGCACAGTACGCTCTCCCTTCAAGGATGCTGTAAGCACAAGTCCGCAATCTGCTAATCACGAAGCCCCAGACCGGGAGCCCGTCCGGATACTCGCTAGCTCACCACCCATCGCCCACCCCCTACCCACACAACCGATCCTGCACCTCCATCAGAGCCGACAGCATCTGACTGCTCATCAAATCGCGTTCGTCCACCAAGTCCTCACCCGCCCGCAACGACGGCTCCGGAGCAGGAGACACGGCCATTGACGCTTGGTATCGCCCATCGTCGGAACTGAGCGCGACGGTCCGGAAGTCGACGAAACCGCCTTTTGTGAAGAAACGCGGTGCGCCGCCGCAGTCCGGGGACCATTTGACCAGCCCCAACGCAAAGGGTCCGATCACCACCTTCTTCATCTCCGTCAAGGAACTGGCGGACAAGACCCGGCCACCAAAGAGTGCAGCTATGAAGTCATTGACGTCGGCCATGGTCGAGACCACTACTGGCAGCGGGGAACCCAGCTGTTCCAGGACCGGGCCACCGGTGACGCGCTTGCCTCGGACGCTCACGTAGCCCTTGACCAAGTCAGGAGCGTCCGGCTCCTCCTCGTCGATAGTCGTATGGGTCAGCCCGAGCGGGCTGATGATGTCGTCGCGAAGAATCTGCGGATACGACTCGCCACGGAACTTTTCCAGGATCAGTCCCAAGGCCAGGTTGTTCGAGTCGGAGTAGTGGAATAGCCCGACAGTTCGCGCTTCCCAAGGCAACGTACCGGCGAGCTGAAGAGCCTGCGGAGTTGTCAGCCCCTGAGAGGAAGCAGACACAAAGTCCTCCAAGCTCCGGATCATGACGTCTAGGTAATCTGGCATTCCCGACGTCTGGGAGGGCAATTGCCTCAGAGTGATCGGCACGGGAGCTTTGAGACCAACCCCAAATCTCTCCAAAGCCCGTTGACGGGATAATGAAGTGCGATCAGTCCATCGTCGACGAGTTTCAGCACGGAAACCGCCGTCATGGTCTTGGTAACGCTTGAAACGGGGACTCGATCCTGCGGCCGGGCCGGTTGCCTCGTGTCCAGGTCGCGCACTCCGTAAGCCTTCGACCATACACCACCCGGCCACCGCAGCTGGGCGAGGACAGCCACAGCGTCTTGGTCCATGAAGGTCTGCATCGCGTACTCCAGGGAGCTGATGGCCTCTGCGTCGCTGAACGACGCCGACGGCGAGGCCGAAGGCGATGGAGACGGCGACGGCGGCGGGCCCGGTGAAGTGCACCCGGCAAACACCGATCCGGCTAGCACCGACGCGACCATCACTCCAGTCAGTCGAACGAGCCAGCCATGCGGTTCATCAACGCACCAACTTGAACGCGAAGTAAGACCTCGGGGCCAGCACCAATCCGGCTTACGTCCAGCCAATGAGCACTGCCTCCTGGATACGGCTCAGGGCCGCGACGACACATCACCGCGAGCGCATTCCAGCGCTACCGCTAATTTGATCGTCCTCCCGCCACCCTTGCGGGACAAGCATCAGAACTCCACTCCCGTCAGCTAAGCACTTTCACCTTCGCCGGCACCGGCCGACCCGCATCGGCCCCAGCCCGCTGCACCAGATACACCGACCCCAGTACCAACACCGCGCCCACAATCTGCCAGCCCGACAACGCCTCCCCCAGGAATACGAACCCCAGCGCGGTCGCCACGAGCGGGCTCAGGAATCCCAGGAACGAGACCACCATCGTGGGCAGCCGCTGGATCCCCCGGAACCACACAGCGTAAGCCACCAACGCACCAATGACACTGAGGTACGCAAAGCCGGCAAGATTGGGCAAGGTAACCGACGTCGGCAGTCCTTCAACCACCAGCGTCACCGGCAGCAGCATCACCCCACCCATCGCCAACTGAAGGCCGGTAAACCCAAGCAGCCCCACGCCGTCGGGCCTTCCCCAACGTTTTGTCAGGACAATGCCGGCCGCCATGCTCAGCGCACCCGCCATCCCGGCAAGCACACCAATGACCGTCAGCGACGCGTCGGAGCGCAGGACCAGCAAACCGACCCCGGCGGCTCCCACAGCGCACGCCACGATGTGCGCGAGGCGGATCCTCTCCCCCAGCAGCAACGCACCCAGGAAGAGCACGAACAGCGGCTGGATCGACCCAACCAACGCCGCCAACCCACCCGGCAACTGGTACGCGGTGAAGAACAGCAGGAAGAAGAACAGCCCGATGTTCAGTGCGCCCAGTGCCGCGGCCTTGAACCACCAGGATCCCCGCGGCCACGTCCGGGTGACGAGCATCAGCACGATCCCGGCAGGCAGGGCCCGCACGGTTGCGGCAAGGAGCGGCCTGTCGGCGGGAAGGAATTGCGTTGTCACCAGATAGGTGGAGCCCCAGACCATCGGCGCGAGCGCGGTGATGAAGAGGTCGCGGGGAGACATCCGAGCCATTGTTCACTTCCATACATTTTGATGTCGAACTATTTGATGTATGACAATCTAGGTGTTGTACTGTTTGAGGTCAAGCATGGGAGGCCAATGGACCGCGACGCAGTGGACACGATTCTTGACCAGTGGAACCGGGAGCGCCCCGATCTGGATGTCAGTTCCATGGGCATTTTGGGCCGGCTCGCAAGGGCGAACCGTCTGGCGTCACTCGATGTCCAGAAATTCATGAACCAGTTCGGGCTGGAGCCTTGGGAGTTCGACGTCCTGGCAACATTGCGTCGGTCCGCGACCGAGGCGCCACTCACGCCCGGGCAGCTCGCCAGTCTGACCATGATCGGCTCCGCAGCCATGACCAACCGCGTGGACCGCTTGGTGAACCGCGGCCTGATCCACCGCGAGACCAACCCCGGGAACCGCCGTCAGCTGCTGGTCAGCCTCACGCCCGAGGGACTTGCCCTGGTTGACGAGGTGGTGGAACACCACGTGGAGAATCAGCAGAAGATGCTCGACGGCCTGTCCAAGACTGAGAGGACACAGCTGGCGAACCTCTTGCGGAAGTTCCTCCTGGCAAACAACGACGGCGAACCCTCCTGAGCGGGTAGCGTCACCCATGCGAGGATGAGGCGTGGACACTTCCTCTGAGCAGCTGGCGATCGCAATCGGCAAAGCGCTGGGCGGCGGACAGGCAAGCGCCTACACCGGCACCTCGTACTGCCAGAGCGGCAACCACTTGGTGAGGCATGCAGTTTCGGTGCACCCAAGGGCCTTCATCTGGTCTGCGAAGGAGTTACCGGACGGGCCAACGAGAACGTTCGAACCCCGCTCACTCACACTTCAGACGGATGGCGTCGATGATTTCAGCCTTTCCATTGACCGCATCCCGTTCTCGTTTCCTGAAGCCGTCCAGCTTTCATTCCCGCTCTCCCTGCCCATATGGGGTCGGCAACTGGACGACTACCACCCTGTCGCTTGTGAAGTGAACGGCTCGGACACGACACTCCTGCTGAGGCACAGGGTAGACCGGACAATTTTCGGGTCCTTCACCTTCGATACAGAAAGCGGAATCGCGAAAACACTGTTTTCCCCCACGACGGCACTGAAACTGGAGCGCGAGCTCCCTCCGGAGAACGGAGAACACGACTTCGGATTCGTGTCCGGCTTCGGTGACCCAGACTTGCAGAATCGCCTTCGCCCCGACGAAAACACCCATTGACAAGGAGATGGCCCGCAGACGTCAGTCCACAGGCCATCATCAACTTCCCGGTCACTCAAGCTCGCTAGGCTCCTGGTTGGTTTCTTTACGTTTGCTCCGCCTCAACACATAAACGCCGTAGCAACCGAACCCCAGCATGAGTACAGCAGCACCGGCACGCCACCAAACAAACGGCTGCCAGGCCGCGAAATTGACGGCCATAGCGAAGAACATCACTACTTGCAGTGGATGCGGAACCCTGCTCACCATTTCCCCCCTAAGACGGTGAATACGCTCTGGTGGTTAGATCCACGACGCCCAGCGCTCCTCACTGTGGCACTCCAGATTCTGACGAACCACCATCGTCTGGGTCTGAGAAGTGCCCGAACCTCGTCATCCACCTATGCACAGCCATGGAGACGGCCGAGCTGAGCAGGGGAACCAGAACGGAACTCCATTCATATCCTCTGAGAAGTAGCGCTGAAGTCATCGCCATCATGCATCCCCCACCCAAAGCGGCAGAATACGGTCGTCCCGTCTCGACCGGGACCCATCGCAAGCGTTTGTAGTAGAACGTCGCAGCCACGAGAAGGCCGATAAGCGCTAGAACAGCAAGGAAAACCAGCGAACTGGGGACCAGTCCCACTATCGCCATGCCAATTCCCATAATTAGAGACAAAACAACTGAGTATTGCTTGGCTCTACTCAAGTTCCTACCTGCCCTTCAGCAACCTCTATTGAAGTCGACTAACATCCCTGCCAAACCAAGCCCGAGAGCACAGCCAACTGCCGCTGGAGGGTAGGCGGCAAAGGGACCACAGAAAGCGGTGTTGAAGGCGAACCAAGCCCAAAACGCTGCCCACGCCGATGGGCACTGAGGAAGCGAACCCCACCCAAAAGTTGTTAGCGCTCCGGAGTCGTTGGTGTACGACGCCATAGCGTCTTTATGGACGATCATTGTCACCCAGTTGCTGGAGTCCGAAGCGGGCCGGACCTTGTACTCCAGGATCCTTTTCTCCATCAGATCGACCATGCCAGTGAGAGCATCAGTTGGCATCGATGCCGCCAATCCCTCAATCTGCATGTTTTTGTCGAGTCCTTTGAAACTCTTCAGGTACTTGGACACTGCCTTAGACGAAGTGATGAGGTTCAACCGAACTTCAAACCCAAGCGGGTCCTGCGCCTTTACCTTTTCAATGGCGTGGTGGAGTTCTTCAGATGCAACGCGATCTGGGTTCACAACTAGAGTAGATGTGCTGACAGTCTTGTTGTCGTGAGACGCTACGGGTTCCGGAGGAGCGGCATGTGCCGCCAGGGGAACTGACGCCAGTAGCGTTGCAGTGGTCAATATGACGGCAGCTATCTGAAGTCCCTGCTTCCTCCAGGAGACGGACAACGTATGAGGACTGGACATACTCGTTCTTGTGGTGCTGATGCGCTTCAGGGTCACGATTACTCCTAGTGACGAACGATCCTGCTTTGACTCGCATAGCCTGCGCCAGCAGAATGCCCTCTAGGTGGCGGAAACCCGGAAAATGAGTGCTGCCAGGGCCAAATTAGGTGCCGAGAAGCCCAAAAATGAGTGGTGAAACGCAGCGTCTAGGTGGTGGCCTCAACGCTGAATGAAACAGGCGCGGGACCCGCCACCAGCGGATCCCACACCTGACCTACCTCAAGCAACCAACGAATTACTTCAACCCCGGCGGAACATTACCCACGGCAATGCCCATGATGTTGAGCCCCTCATTGACCAGCGCGTTCCCCTGCGGCAGCGTCACGCTGGAGACCTCGAAAGCCGGCGGAATGTCGATCTTCGTGGCAAACACCCGGGCCGGTTCATCCACCCGCACCACCGTCGACGGGCCACCGATGTAGGCCTGCGTGTGCCGCTGGTGATAGGCCGAGGAAGCTACAACCACCGAAGTATCCGAAGCAACCCCCGTGCGCCAGTTCGGCAGCGACAGCACCACGTCGCGTTTCTGCCCGTTGGTGAAATGCACCGTCGCCACCCCGGAGGACACGTTGCCGGTGGAGAAGCCAGTCACCAGCAAAGTCCGGCCGCGCCCTGACAGTGCCACTTCCTGCCCGGCAGCCTTCACAGTGTCCGGAGTCCCCACAGCCGTCGGATGCCACACGGACGAGACACCAAAGGCCGAATACGACGAGCCCGAGACAAGCCCGGCCGCAGCCAGCGCCTCCTCCGAGAACGTCCGACGATCCGAACTAACAGCTCCGTTCCGCGGATTGGCCGCGTTCGCCACCGACGTCTGATTCACCAACGCGCCCAACGGCAACGCAGAAGCAGCAACTCCCGGCCCTTGGTACGCACCGATGTTCGGCGCTCCAACAAGAACCCCAACAGAACCCCCGCCAGAGGTGACGTTACCGAAGAAGTCCCTGCCGCCGTCGTCGGCCACAACAGTGCCGGCACCCAACAGCGGCGAGCCTGACCGCAACCGGTATCCGGGAACGTCCAACGAAGCCTGCCCCGAACCACCCGCAACCAACCGCGGATTACCCAGCACCGACCCCATCTCTCCAGCAGGTGGCAGGATCCCGCCGAAGTACGCGTTGTTCGCATACACAGCAGCAGCGGACTTAAGAACGCCGCCCGGCGCCACAAACAGGTTGTTCCGCACCTCGCGTGGGCCGGTCATGTCATCCAAAAACACACGCGACGGGCAGTAAAACGTGTTGTTGTAGATGTAGTGCTTGCCGGTGCCGCTGCTGCTGCCGCCCAGACGGCAATCGTCCTGGGCGATGTTGTAACGAAGCACCACGTTCGCCGCAGTAGCGCCGCCGCCGCAATTGGACACACAGTTGAGGTAGAAGCCGCCGGCGTTCCCGTACGAGTAGTTGTACTGGAAGAGGCAGGTTCCCACGATCTTCATGTCGCAGTCCCAGGCGGTGGAATCGTACGTGGAGGTGGTGCTGTTGCCCACCACGTTGAACTGGAACACCGGGTTCTTGGAGTTGTACGGCCACATGCCCGCGAAGTTGCCGCCTTCATACGGGTGGGCGCCCTGCCCGAGGTTCAGGCCCCTGTTGTGTTCGATCAGCGGCGCGTCCGAGTTGTGGATCACGATCGCATCGCCGCCCACGTCATGGATCTCGTTCCGCGCAACGTAGACCTTGGTGTTGTAGCGCTCGGTGGTGTCCGGCGCGGAGATCTTGACACCACCGCCGGCGGTGTCGTTGACCTCGTTATCGGTGATGGTGATGCCGTCCACTGAGCCCTTGCCCCAAGTGCGCACCATGATGCCGGCCGACTGCGCAAAGCCAGCGCCGTTCGTGGCCTTATTGCGCCACCCTGCCACGTCTTCCACATGGTTTCCCGTGACCACAATTCCGGCGGTCTGCGCCGTTCCACTGTTCTCAAACAGGATCCCCACCCGGCGGACCGGAGTGTCCGAAGGGTTCACCACACGCAGGCCGCTGACCGTCCAGTGGCTGGCATTCGTGATCTGGATGGCCGCCACTGCGCCGCCACCGTTGATGGTGGGCTTCTCGCCATCGCCGTAACTGGAGAGCGTGATGGGATGGTTTGCGACGCCGCTACCTACCGGGGTCAGCGCGCCGGCACAGTCGGTGCCCGCCCGGAAAAGGATCGACTCGCCGGCGTTGAACGCCCCGTGCCCGTTGACCTGTGCGATCGAGTTGAAGGGGCTTCCCTGGCTGCCGTCACCGGGCGCAGGGGCCGAGCAATCCACATAAAACTTCGCGTCGCTGAGCTGCACGATGAACACGCCGATCTTGCCTGTCGTGGCCACATCAAAGGGGCCCGTCCCGGTGGCGACGAATTCCGTGGCCCCGCCCGCGGCTCCAGCAGGCACCACGACGGTGATGGTGGCAGCGCCGGTGGCGTCAGCGACGGCGTCGGCCAGCTTTTCGCCGCGAAGGCTCAAGCTAACAGGACTGAGCGGCTTGAGGTCACGCACGACGACGGTGGCCGGCGTCCCGGGGACCAGCCCGTTGAGGTTGGTCCCGGCTGAGCCCTCGACGCGCAGCGGCGCCGCGATGAACGCGTCCGAGCAGTTGATCCGTGCATCTGCCCAGTCGGCGTGGTCGTTGCCATTCCCTTCCGGGCCGGTCTCCACTTTCAGCTGCAGCGTGTTGCCGCCGCTGAGGTCCACGTTGACGGGCAGCGACCCATCGGTCCCCTTCCGCTCCCCCGCGAACCGCTCCACGCCATCCACCAACACCTTGAAGTCCACGCGTCCGCGGTCGCCCTGAGTGTCATCCACCCCCACCTGCGCAAGGAACTGCTTGCACTGACCCCCCAGGTTGTACGTAATGGACGACGCCGCGTGGGTGCCGATCCCCTTCGCGTAAACAGTGCCACCGATAGTCAGCGGCCGGCGGTTCGCGTCACCGGCGGCCTGGCCCCCGTTGCTCATGTCCAGTTCCGCCGGCCCCCAACCGTTGGTCATGCTCGCCCACGGAACGTCGCTGGCATAGACGACGCCGGTGGGCGGCGGTGGTTGTTCTGCCGCGGTGGCGCTTGGGCTGGTTGCGATTCCGGTGACCAGCAATGCTGCCGTTAGTGCCGCCGAAGCAGTTGTTGCTGCCAGACGCCTGGCCATGGGTTGTGGGTGCAAGTGAGGCTCCTCATTGAGTGGGTTTCCTCAAGGAGTTTCTGTTCCTTGCGCGGTGGGGGCAACGAAATGCACAGGTATGAACAGCGAGAATCGCCGCCAGACCGCTGGCGGCTCGGGTGCTTGGCTGCCGCCTCTAACAAAATCCGCCCGATCGGACTATGCTCCGGTGCATCGCGTGATGGCTATGTTGCTAATGGGGGTAACAGTGATGTTCCGATCAAAATCGACCACGAATCCATGCCGGAAAACGCCCGAAAAGCAGAGACGCCCGTTGCTCGTGGGAACCGCTCTCGCAGCGGCTGCTCTTCTCGTCGGGCCAACTGCGGTTCCGGCACACGCGAGCCAGCCAAACGCGCGTGCTTTCAGTGTCCCTGCGAACAACTGGGACTACGTCAACATCAACACCGGCTATGACGACGACGTCCTCGCCCGCGACGCAGCCGGCGACCTCTGGGTCTACCCCGGCGATGGTCTGGGTGGCTGGAAGAAACCCCGCTCCAAAATGGGCGAAGGCTGGAATGTGATGACCGCCATCATCGGTGCGGGGAAATTCCAGAGTGAGTTCAACGATGACCTCCTTGCCCGCGATATCAACGGCGATCTGTGGCTCTACCCCGGTGGTTACGGGTACCTCAAACCACGAACCAAAGTAGGCGTCGGCTGGAACGCGATGACCGCCATCATGGGACCTGGCGACTTCGACGGCGACTACTGTGCCGACGTCATCGCCCGCGACGTGGAGGGCCGCCTTTGGTTGTACCCGGGCGACCACCAAGGAGGCTGGCACCCAAGGGTCCAAATCGGTGTCGGCTGGAACGTGATGACCGCGCTGATCGGTCGCGGCGACTTCAACGAAGACGGCAAGCGGGACGTCATGGCGCGCGACACCAGCGGGCGGCTCTGGCTCTACCCCGGTGACGGCAAGGGCGGGTGGCTGCCCCGCTCGCAGGTAGGCGAAGGCTGGAACGCCATGACGGCCATCATCGCCACCGGACGGTTCGACAGAAACTACCCCGGCTATTCGCAGATCATCGCCCGCGACACCAACGGAGACCTCTGGCTCTACCCCGGTGTCGGCAGCCGTTTCCTTGAACCACGGAAGAAGATCGGCGAAGGCTGGAATGTGATGACCGCCTTGGTCTGAAGCGAGCAAAGCGCGAGCCGGAACCCTCGGTACGAAGGCGCGTTCCGCCGTCGTGCTCCTATAAAGCGAGTGCTATTTTGGGCCGAACCAGTTGGTTTGAGGGGGACGGCGTGGAAGCTTGGCAGTGGCTTCTAGCAGTGTTGGCGGGACTGTCCGCCGTCTTCGTCATAGGATCTAACATTTGGGCAATCTTCGATGTCCTGCGGGAGGACCGCCTCGATCAAACACGCCGGGTCATCTGGGTGCTGTTGTTGTTCGTGATGCCGCTGTTCGGGGTTGTGGTGTGGCTCTATGCCAAGCCACGTCTAAATGGTTTGGGTAGTCGCCTGCGATTGCGGAAGACTCTTTAGGTGTTGGGTACAGCCACTGTGGCTTTGATTGCCGCACAAGCATTGTGGGCTATCAGGCAAGATGCGGCAGCAGCGGCTATCGCGGCCGCGACGGACGCCCTGGTCGAAGGGCTCGACGGTCCGGCCCTCCGCGAACTTGCCGGCGCTTCGCCGAACATCAACGTCTTCGAGCTCGGAGTACTTATGGACGATGCTCTCAGAGAGCTGGGCGTGGCGACGGGCGACATGAGCAAGGACGATGCCCAGCTTGTGGCGGCTTACCATTACGCCAGCCAAACCATCGATGGAACCCTGCCCTTAAGGGAACTCGCATCGTGGGCGCACCGGATTGTCGGCCACGAAGGACACCCAATAGCGCAAGAGTTGGTTGAACTTGATGACGCATATGATGCGTATGACGGATGGGGTGGGCAACCCGACGACGCCATGCAGGTGGTCACTAATTTTATGGACGTAGCCGGGCCGGAGATTCAAAAGTGGATGCGCCCAGGAGCGGCGAGCCAATGAAGCCCTCACGCATGCTGTGGACGTGGCCCACGACATTCGGGCCGGACGAGATTGTCCGTTGCATGGTCGATTATGCCTTCAGCATCGAGACCCAAGGCGGCATTGTCCTCAGGGTCGAGAATGAATTCATTTACGAGACAGCTTCCGGCCTGACTCATCGTCTCGACCCCGCCGGGGTTCCTTCCCTGTTGGGTCCAGCACTCTCGATCGCACGTTCCTCAGTCACGGCAGGGATCGCTGACGACCGTGGAACCCTTCACCTGGATTTCGCCGACGGTAGCGCCATTGCTGTCCCGGCCGATGAACAATACGAGGCGTGGACTCTCAATGGGCCTGACGGCTTGCTGTTGGTTTCCACTCCTGGCGGCAGCCTTGCAAGGTGGGGTCTGGGCACAGAGTAATCCCAGCGGAGCCTGCACAACTATTTGCCACGCTGCAGGCACCCAGGGCGCGTTCCGGCGTCGTGCTTCAGCGTGCTGGGAGTTCAGCTGCAAGGATGACTTCATGGAGCCAAACGTCGAGCAGCTGTTAGGCGGACCGCGTGGGCGGCGCCTGTGCCTTGAACTCGCGATGGAAATGGACCAGGACATTCGGATCGCCCTCTTCCACCTCGGCTTCAACCTCGATCCTGGGGCCGGGAGATCACGGAAGATGTTGACCATGTCTCCGTACGGCGAGGCGCCACCTCCCCCTCCAGAGCCGACCGTGAATGAACTCGCAGCAATGATCACGTCCTTGGACCTCACCGGCATCACCAACGGGCAGGTTCAGAAAGCCTTGGAGCGGGCCGTTGACACCGCGCGGTATTGGCAGGAGCCCGACGGCGAGGACGTCCTTGCCGCCGCGCCCGCAACATCAAGGGCGCTAGCCCACGTCGCAGGCGGCGTTCTGAGGACATCCGCCGCAGAATCATGGACCCGCGAGTCTCAGGTGCGGCAGTGGGCCATCGACTGGCGCTCATCGGAAGACCCTGCGCCCCTCCCAGGAAATCCCCGCCAGAAGTTGGCAGAGTGGGCGCGCAACCAACGGGCCGGGGAGGTCCGTGCTGCGTGGGAACGCCCTGCAGACATTAGGGCCAACGTGGGCGGCGAGTGGTGGTCGATCCCCCACGGGCTGATCCAGACAGTGGCGCGAATCCCCGAGGGGCTCAGTCTTGTGGAGGATTCCCTCGGTTGGGAGGAAGCCACCACCATCGCCGTCAGCGGGACAGGCCGGATTCTGGAGATTCGCACAGAAGAGGACTGGACCAAACTCTGCCGCGCTTTCCCATTGGAGGTCACTGCCTCCCGCAGGCACGACTGGTTCCGGACCACGGGCCGCCATGGCCGCTGGGTCATCCCTGACTGGGAAAGGGCAAGCTCACGATGGGACGCCGTCCACCTCACTGTCGTGGGCTACCTTCGCTTGGCCGGCCGCGCGCTCACAGTGGACGAAGGAACGGCAAGTGTCATCGCCGGGTGGAACCCCGACTCCACGTTCTGGCTCAACGACGTTGTCCGCGAATCCGGGGAGCCCCGCCAGCACTGGCACCGGGAACACAACCAGGACGAGTGGGAGTTGGCCTCCGGCGACTAACCGCGAAACCGGACGCGGCCGCCGTCGTACATCCTCGCGCGGGTGCGGCAGGTCAGCCGCCCGCAATTTCCCGCAGCGTTTGCAGGTGCGCTGCCCACACGTCCCGCCCTGCGGCCGTCAGGCTTGCGGACGTCCTGGGCATCTTGCCGGCGAAGCTCTTCTTGATCTTCACGAACTCGGCCTTCTCCAAAATCGCGAGCTGCTTGCTCAGAACGGAGTCGCTGACCTGGATTGCATCGCGCAGGTCCTTGAAGTCCAGCGACTCTGCCTTAGCAAGCGCGGCCATGATGGAAAACCGCACTGGTGAATGGACCAGCTCATTGAGCTTGTGGCGCGGGTGTTCGGCCGGCGTGCTCATGCGCGCAGCTCGCGGAACGCGGCACCCATGCCGATGGCAGCCAAGGCAACAGCAGCCGGAATGAAGAACCAGAGGTTGCCACTCGGGAAGAAGTAGGCTCCGCAAACGAGCGCCACAACGTACAGGCCGAAGTAGGCGATCAGGGACGTTAGGAACCGTTTGGTGTACCCGGCTTTTGTTGACCTTTGGAACATGGGCCAGACGCACGCGGTGATGGCACCCCAAGCTCCCACCGAGCAGGCCAGAAGGGCCGCGCCGTACCCCGTGTGGAGGACGATGTGCATCCCGATCATCAGCAGGGAACCCATGATCGCGAGGCTGGTGAACATCACGGCCACAGGCCAGGCAGCCGCGTTGACTGACGTTGCGCCGAGTGAGTCTGCCTTGGCCAGGAGTTCGCGTGCTTCAGCTGCTGACAAGTTGCCTGTGGTCTCGTTCATGGTTCCCCCAAAGTTGAATGATCAGTAAATGAACACTAGAAAGTACTTTCCATGTTGTCAAGTACTTTCCAAACATTCGGCCACCTAGTTACCACCCACCCCACCAGTCCCGGTAAATTTGGACCCAAGAGTTTTTGACCCTCGGTGAGTTACACGCCCCAGCCTCACGAAAGCAGGATCACATGACCGTTTCTCCCCTTATCTGGGGTATTACCATCGTCGTCATTTTGGCGCTCTTGGCCTTCGACTACTTCTTCCACATCCGGAAGGCACACGTCCCGTCCCTGAAGGAAGCGGCCATCTGGTCGTCTATCTACGTTGGCCTGGCGGTGGTCTTCGGAATCTTGGTCCTGGTGTTCGGCGGGGCCCAAATGGGCTCGGAATACTTCGCCGGCTACATCACGGAGAAGGCCCTGTCGGTAGACAACCTGTTCGTGTTCCTGATCATCATGGCGAGCTTCCGCGTGCCGCGTGAAGATCAGCAGAAGGTCCTGCTCTTCGGCATCGTGTTCTCGCTGATTGCCCGTACTGGCTTCATTTTCCTTGGTGCGGCGCTGATCAACTCGTTCGCCTGGGTGTTCTACATCTTCGGACTCATCCTCTTGCTCACGGCAGGCAACCTGCTCAAGCCGGACGGCCATGGCGACGACCAAGCGAACAACTTCATCATCCGTCTGGCCAAGAGGCTCTTCCACACCACGGACAAGTACGACGGCGACAAGCTCTTCACCGTCGTCAACGGCAAGCGGGCCCTGACTCCCATGCTTCTGGTGATGGTGGCCATCGGCGGCACGGACATCCTCTTCGCGCTCGACTCCATCCCGGCAATCTTCGGCCTCACCCAGAACGTCTTCATCGTCTTCACCGCGACGGCCTTCTCCTTGATGGGCCTGCGCCAGCTCTACTTCCTGATCGACGGACTGCTGGACCGCCTCATCTACCTCTCCTACGGCCTGGCAGCCATTCTCGCCTTCATTGGCGTCAAGCTGATCCTCCACGCCCTGCACGAGAACAACCTTCCGTTCATCAATGGTGGCGAACACGTCAACGTCATCGAGATCACCACCGGGCTCTCCCTGAGCGTCATCATCGGCGTCCTGGTCGTCACCGTGGTGCTCTCACTGATCAGCCCAGCGGGCAAGGCCCAGACGGCCATCAACAACGCCCGCCGTCACGCGGTGGACTACCTCGACCTCGACTACACCGCCGACGCCAACGAGCGCGAGCGTATCTACCGCGCACTGACAGCGGAAGAGGCGCAGATCGTCCAGATGCCGCTGAAGTATCGGAACAAGGCCAAGGACGTGGAGAAGATCCGCGAGCAGGTGAAGGAAGCGCACCGCCAGCACGAGGCGTTCCTCAACCGCTAGTCCCCGTTCGAGGTCAGGCGCCCAGGAGCACGCTGATCTGATCCCGGATCTCATCGCCAACCTGGGCGTCCGTGAGTCCCATGGTGGCCGACGACGACATGCTGACGAACATGATGGAGGAGACTATCCGTGCCAGCTTCGACGGATCGCGGGCAACCAGAGCCTCGTCCCTACCAAGGACCTCGGCGATGGCTTCTTCTGTGCGAATGGTGAGAGACAGCGCCTCTGCATGGTGCGGCTCGGCGGGATCTCCGAAGACGATTTCCTTCAGGTAGGTTCGGCCGTTCTCGATCTGGACTCGATTGCACTCAACGATGGGAGTGATGATGGCCATCACTGCGTCGAGAACAGCCTTTTCCGTGGAAGCAGCATCGACGCCCGAGGCGAGCGCCTCAGCGTATTTCATGTTGTGCACCAGCAGCAGCAGTTCCGCCTTGGTCTTGGCGTAGAGGAACAAGGTTCCCGATCCGACGTCGGCCTTCTCCGCCACTTGCTGGGTGGTGACCTCGTCCACTCCGTATTGGGTGAAAAGCTCTCGTGCGGCGGCGGTGATGCGGTCAAGCTTTTCCTGCTTGTTCCGCTCGCGTCGGCCAAGGGTCTGGGGCGCAGGCTGCATTCAGCTACCGTATCAGCGGCCCAGGAACTCAAGGACTGCAGGGACGAACCTGTCATGGAACTGGAAGATGCCACCGTGTCCGGAATCGGGGTAGATGACCAGTTCGCTGCCGGGAATCCGTCGGTGCATATCACTTGAAAGCACTGACGGCACCATGCGATCGTTATCCCCGTTGGCGATCAGCGCCGGCTGGGTGATGACGCCCAGATCGGCCGACGGCGACAGCCCCCACCGTCTGATGGCCTTAAGTTGCGTCTGGAACGCCTGGAGCTTGATGGGCGCCTCACGGTTGGTGGTGCGTTCTTTGAGCCGATTGATAAAGGCTCGCGCGGCCGGCTTACCGGCGGCGTTCCGGTTGAAGAACAGGAACTCCTTGGGATCCTGCCGGGTAAGGGTGGCGCGGAGCATGTCGTAGTAGGTGGTTCCGATGATCTTCTGGATGCCTTCCCCACCGGCAGGACCCGTACCGGCCAGCACCAGCTTGCGAACCAAGGATGGGTGCTTGAGGACCAGCGACTGGGCGATCATTCCACCGAGTGAGAAGCCGAACAGATCCACCTTCTGATAGCCGAGTGCATGAATGAAGGTGGAGGCGTCGTCGGCCATGCTTTCTATGCTGTCCGGAACGCTACCAGTGGACGCGCCCACTCCCCGGTTGCTGAAGGTGATCACGTGGTGCTTCGCCGCGATGGGATCGATGATGCGCGGATCCCAGTTGTCCATGGTCCCGGCGAGGTGAATCAGGAAGACCACCGGAACCCCGCCCTTGGGCCCCATCTCCCGGTACGCATAGCTGATGCCGTCGGCCGTCACTGTCTTAGCGGGTACGTTCAGGTACCCGCTTGCCTGGATGTTCTGCTCACTCATGATGTTTGTCCTGTCGGTTTGTGGTTTGGCTACTGATGGCTGACGACGGTCTTGCCGCGGACGCCGCCTTTTTCCAAGGCAGCAAGGACATCGGCCGTCTGGTCGAACGGCACCACACGGCCAACAACCGGCTTGATGTCCCCGGCATCGATGAGCGCCGCAATTTCCCTCAATTGGTTCCCGTCGGCACGCATGAAGAGGAACTCGTAGATCACACCCAGACGGCGGGCCTTGCGGCGAATACCCGAGCTCAGCAGGGTGGTCACACCCACCAGCACAGGATTTCCACCCAACTGTCGGGCGAATCCGGCATCCGGCGGCCCCGCGATGCCGATGGCCTTGCCGCCCTTCTTCAAGACCTTCAGGGACCTCTCCAGATTTTCGCCGCCGAGGCTGTCAAGAACGAGGTCGTAGTCGTGAAGGATCTCCACGAAATCCTCGGTTCGGTAGTCAATCACCACGTCAGCGCCGAGCTCACGAACGAAGTCCTTGTTCCCTGCGCTGACCGTGGTGGCTACCGTGGCTCCCAAGTACTTGGCCAGCTGGATGGCGATGGAGCCCACTCCCCCAGCGCCGGCATGGATGAGTATTTTCTGGCCGGGGCCAACGTTTCCGCGTTCCACCAGCGCCTGCCATGCCGTCAAGGCCACGAGCGGGAGCGAGCCAGCCTCCTCCATGCTGATCGTGGCCGGCTTGATGGCCAGGTCTTCCTCGGGGACGGCGATGCGTTCAGCGAACGTGCCAATGCTGTCTTTGCGGGGGCGTGCAAAGACCTCATCGCCCGCCTTGAAGGCCCGCACCTCTGGGCCGACCTGCAGAACCACGCCTGCCACATCGTGCCCCAGGACCTGCGGCAGTTTGTACGGGAGGATCTGCTTGAACTCCCCCAACCTGATCTTCTCGTCCAGTTGGTTCAGGCCTGCTGCGTGGACTTCCACCAATACATCGTGATTCCCGAGCTCAGGCTCAGGTACGTCGATCTGCCGCAGCTGTTCCTTGTACTGGGTGAGGACGAAGGCTTTCATGTCGATTCTCCCTTACTAGATTTCTGACTTAACTCAATTATGAGTGCACTCAGTTATTTGGTCAAGGTAGTCTCGAGCCATGTTTCCAAATGGCTTTTGGATTCGCCTCAGCCATGGCGATCAATGTGCCGCTCAATAACCGGTTGGCCCTCGGCCCGAGTCAAGATTGGGATCAGTTCCTGCGGGGTCGAGTACCGGCCAATCATGCTCGCGCGGCCCTTTCGATCACCGGAGCCGTGGGACTACTGATCCCACTGGAGCCTTAAACCGCAGGCTTACGCCACATCACCGCGAGCACCAGCACCACGGCACTGAGCCCGAGCATCACCAGGACCATAAGCCCCCAGTTCGCCTGGTTCACACCAGGGCCGTAGAGCACACCGATCAGCACGGTGGCCGTGATTGCGCCGAGGTAGCGGCAGGTCTGGAAGATTCCGGCCGCCACCCCCCTCTCCTCGGGTCGGGCAGAAACGTACAGGCCCTGGTTCGACGCAGTACTAACTACCCCATAGGGCACACCCATCAACGCGGCCAGCACGAACACCAACGGTGCCCACAAGGTCAACGTCAGGAAGCCAAGCGTCCCCGCAGCAATGGTCAGAATCAGCACCCCGGCGATCAGCACGGACCGCACGCCGAACCGCTCAATGAACCGCACGGTCAGCGGCGTCACCACCACAGACAACGCCGCAAGGGGCAGCATCAGCAGGCCCACCACACCGGCGTCGTAGTGGCCTGCTTCCTGCAGCAACTGCGGAAGGCCGAAGAACGCGAAATAGTAGACGCCGCTGAACACGACGAACAGCAGATAGACCAGCAGCAGTGGCCGGTTCCGTCCGAGTAGACGGAGGTCCAGGAAGGGTGGCTGGAAGCGCAGCTCGCGCCAGGCGAAGAGCGCGCCGATCACGGTGGCCGCGCCCAGGAGGTGCCAACGGTAGCCGGGCATCACGTTGAGCAGCGCCATCATGGCGAGCATGAGCGAGGTGACGAACGCGAGGATGCCGGGAATGTCGGAATCGCGGATCAGCGTCCCAAGCGAACCTGTCTCCCGGCCTGTATCCACCGGCGCCGCCTTATAGACCACGATCATGGCGAGCAACGCGATGGGAACGTTGATGGCGAACAGGGCCTGCCAGCCAACAAGGCTCACCAACAGGCCGCCCACTACCGGGCCAACGGCGGCCGCGGACGTATTCGCCATCTGGATCCGGCCAAGCGGTCGCGTGGACGGCAGGTTAGCCAGCCGGCTCAGTTCGGTAACCATGACGACCGCGGACGGGTACGCCGTCGCGGTCCCCACAGCCATGAGTGCGCGGGCCACGCAGACCAGCGCGAAGTTGGGCAGGAACGGCGCGATCGCGCACGTGACCGCAACGAGCGCCATCCCGAACATGAACAAGCGACGCGGGCCGAAGCGATCAGCCAGCCGGCCCATGAGGGGCTGCCCCGCAGCGGACGCCAAGTAGAACGAGGTGATCACCCAGGTAACGCTGGCGACGTCGAGTTCGAAGTGCTCCCGCAGAACCACCAGCGCGACGGCGATCATGGACGAGTTCAGCGGGTTCAGCGCCGTCCCGAGGCTCAGCGCGGCGATTGCGAGGCCGGGACGGGGTTTGTTGGCGGTCACCCAACCCAGTCTGGTCCATTGTTGCCTCGGGTCACGAAACGGGCCCGCAGTGCGGACTTTCAGGGGCGAGACATTTTGCTGGATCATCCGGGTTGGCTCAGGAACAAGCCCCGGAATTCCGCGGGCACGGAGGAGTGCGGCCAGCGATGATCCAGCAAAATTTGCATCCCATCCCAAACGGGCTCATGCCGGACCGGGTTCTCGACGAAGAAGCCGCAGGGTTGTTGAACGACACCCCGGCAGGCCCCGCGACACTGCACTGGAGTCCGCGGCCCTATCGTCCACGGTGGAACTGTTGCTGGAACGGGACACCCGGGAAGTCACGGTGTCCGCGATTACCGAGCATTCAGGCGTGAGCCGGGCCGCCTTGTACCGGCGGTGGCGCAGCCGCGAGGAACTTCTGGCGGCTGCCCTGGACAGTGTTCGCACAGGCATCGCGCTGAAGCGCGCGGGCACCACCCTGGAGACCATCCTCAATTCCTACGAGGAGGCCGCAATCGACGTTGACGGCCGGGTGGGCGTGCTGGTGAAGAAGCGCGTTGCCATGGGCCTGGAGAACGACCAACTCCGCGCACTGTCATGGGATCGGCATGTGTCGCGACGCCGTGAACCGATCGCTGCGGAAATCCGTCGCGGCATCTCCGCTGGCAAACTTTCTCCCGACGTTGATGTCGAGGCAATGATCGACCTGATCAATGGGCTCTATTACTACCAGTTCGTGGTGCGGCCGCCGCGTCCAGATACAGCATCGGTGGCCGAAACCCAGCAGCGCGTGCGCAACGCCGTGAAACTGGTGTGGGAGGGTGCGTTGCGGCGTTGACTTTGTGCTGGATCATTCAGGGTGATACCGAGGCGCCCACCCGTTTTTGCCGTTGCCGGGCATTGCTGACGCGAATGATCCAGCAGAAAGTCGCCCCTACTCTTCGAAGTGCGTCGTAATCTTCCCCGAGGAAACCGCCGAGATGATCGACTCCGCCAAATGCCGCAACTTGATGTTGCGGTTGCTGGATGCCGTGCGCAGAATGGTGAAGGCTTCGTCCTGGCTGCAGTGATTCTGGGCCATGATCGCACCGACAGCGAGGTCAATGACGGTGCGTGACTGCATGGCGGCCGCGAGGTCATTCCGAGCGTCGCTGAGCTGCGCGATCTTCAATGCGAGGCGAAGCGACTTGGCAGCGTGGGAGGCGAAGACCTCGGCCCGCTCCACATCGTCGTCGCTGAACGCGTTGGTCTGCTCGGAATACAGGTTCAGCGCTGCACGGGTGTCACCTTCCACGAGCAGCGGAACACTGAGGATGGATCGCAGTCCCTGATCTGCTGCCGCCGCCACGTAATCCGGCCAGCGGTATTCTCCACGAAGGTCCGGGACCAGGACGGATGTGAGCTTGTCCATGGCGGTGAGACAGGGCCCCTCGTAGGTACTCTGCAGCTCATCCATCACGCGGGCGCGTTCATCGCTGCTGGCAGCCGTAGCCGACCTCTTCCGACGCAGCACGGTAATGCCACAAAACATGGGGGCGTCCGGGTGGGAGAGACTCTCTGCGGAGAAGGCAGCAAGGTCGCTGAGAAAGGCCTCGACATCTTCGCTGCCGAGAACGAGATCCAGGAAGTATCCATTTTGGAGAGCTTCCTGCTCGGGGCGGGGGTTGACCATGGCACGTTCCTACTGACTGAAAAGCGTCCCCAGCAGACAGCAAAGGAGCGAAGATTGCCGCCCTCTGCAAAACGGTCTGGAAATACCTTAGCGCCCAACGATCGACGGTACAAAGTTGGCCCCGGGACGCGTTGACCTGCGGGCACAAGACCTGCAAACCACCGCGTTGTCAAACCCCGAGGTGGTGTCACATGGGGCAATAACTAAGTAGGCTTACTATGTTATCCGGGCCCGATGTGCGGGCCATTCGTGCAAAGGAGCCATCTGATGGGCGTAGAAGACAGCATCCGCAAGGCCACCGAGAATGCCATGGAAGATCTTGCCGGCACCTCGGACCCCGTGAACGACGGGCGCGTCCCCGAGCCGGGCGAAAAGGACGACGACATCCAAGTCCACTCGTCCATCAGCGAAGGGTCCAACGCCATGGACGAGGACCTGTCCCAGGAGCGCACTCCGCCCGCTGGTCGTCACCGCGCGCCCGGAGAACCCGACGGCGGAACACAGTCCCGCACGCAAGATGGCGACGGCGGAACTCGCCCCATGAGCGACGACACCCCCGAAGCCGAGGGCGACGTCGCGGGTCCAGCTGGACTTCCGAGTGGCGACCCGGACGACTTGCGCGCGGATCCCTCTGAAGGCGGCGGCGACCCGTCAACGAGCATGGGCCGCAGCTAAGCGGCGCACCAAAACAGACTAAGCAGCAGGCGCCGCCGTCGAGCCCCTCACCACCAGCTCAGTTCCCAACTCGATCCGCTGCGGCAACTCCTCGTCGCCCTCAAGGTGCCGGAGCAGTGCGCGCATGGCGGTTTCGGCCATCTGCACCACCGGTTGACGGATGGTGGTGAGGCCGGGCTCGATCCACTCCGCGGCCGGGATATCGTCGAAGCCGATGATCGAGAGATCCTCGGGGATCCGCAGCCCCGCGGAGCGAGCGGCCCGGTAGGCGCCCAACGCTTGAGCGTCGTTGCCGGTGAAGATCGCAGAGGGCCGCTCGGGCAGTGCCAAGAGAGCCTCGGTCCCCCGCGCTCCCGACTCGGTGGAGAAGTCGCCGGGCACCATCAGCGAAGGATCAACCTCAACCCCGCCACGGCGCAGCGCCGCAAGATACCCGTCTTCGCGGGCACTGCTGCACTGCAAATCCTCGCGGCCGCCGATCATGCCGATTCGCGTGTGGCCGAGCTTCAAGAGGTGCTCCGTGGCCGAGAAAGCTCCGTCCCAGTTGGCCGCACCAACGGTCATGAGGTCGGGCCCAGGCTGCCCCACGGGATCGATCAGGATCACCGGTATGCCGAGCGACTTGATGCGTTGGATCTGCTTCGAGTCCAGTTCGTACACGGCCAGCAGCACGCCGTCGGACTTTCGCTCAGCCAGGTTCGCCAGCCAGGGGCGGATCCGCGAGCCGTCCAGGGAGAGGCTGCTGACCACTGTGCCGTACCCGGCTTCCTGGGCAACGCGCTCCACGCCTTCGATGATCTCGCATGCCCATTCCGAGCCCATACCCGGGAACACGAGGTCGATAAGTCCGGCCTTCTGGCGCCGTTTGGCTGGCCGGCGGGCGTAATCGCGCTTGGCGATGATTTCTTCAACCCTCGCGCGGGTGGCGGCGGCGACGTGGGCGTGGCCGTTGAGGACTTTGGACACCGTGGGCACCGAGACGCCGGCCTCCCGGGCTATCTCGCTGATCGTAGCCCGTCCCGAGTCCTGCTTGGTCACCATGGGTCCCCACCTTTCAAGCCGGGAATCAGGTCCCGGCGACGACAGTTTCGGAAAGTTCCCACGCCTGGATCCGGCCGCACATGCCGTAGATCCTGCGGGTTTTCCGTTCGCCCATCGTAGTCCTCGCGTCCTGCAAGTAGAAACTTTCCATGGATTCGAGAGACTCCAACTGCCGCCCTGTCAGGTCCGCCTGCCGCTCGGCGCCCCCAGCCAAGTAATCGCGCCAGGTTCCGGTCCTGCCGCTCACCAGCTTCGCGGCCGCGGCATGAAATTCCGCGAGCGCCCCGACACCTGACTCCTGCACAGCGGCTTTCAGCGCCAGATAACCCTCCAAAGCCAGGTCCCGACGACGGCGCGCAACTGCTTCCGCCGCCGCGTCACCGCCGTCGGCATTCCGGGACGGAAGAAACGCAGCACGCGCATAAGCGTCGACGTCCACCAGGTGCTCGGGCGGGAAGGTCATTACCGCGTCGCCGTTCTCGGGAAGCCCGGCATTCTGCATGACGATCAGCACCTTCAAATCGCCGGAGTCGTTGATGGCGCGGTGGACGGTACCGGGCGTGAACCAGACCACCGTTCCGGGCGCCAACGGCGTGGAGGTGAACCCTCGCGAGTCCAGGGTTTCCAAGCGGCCAGCCCCCTGCTGCACCACATAGGCCTCCGTAGACGCGGTATGCACGTGCGGTGAGCCGCCGGCTGCGCCATCCGCCCCCGGCCAGTCGTAGATACTGACCTCGGATACGGCCGTGGCTCCCGGGAATGAGGTGCACATGTCAGGCCCAGCCCTCCAGTGCAGCCTTGGCGGCGTCCGCGAGCGCTGCGGCGCGCTCTTCCGGGACAGTACCGTCAGCAATCACGACGGCGTACCGGTACGTGAGCGGTTCGTTCTCCTTGAGCGGGACTACTTCGCTGAAGAATGGAGCCGACCCGAGGCAAGCGAACATGGAGGAGCGGGCGAACCACTGGTTGGAGGCACCAGGGTTGGCTTGGTCCTCGACGAACAGGATGCTGGACTTCCGGCACGTGACATCGTGCTGACCGGTGAAGGCGATCCACTCTGAACGCGTGCCCATGAATTCGTCGGCGCCTGTCCCGGCCGCGGAGCGGAACTCGCCGCCCGTAAACGAACGCGGCCCACGCCAGAACAGTCCGCCGTAGCCTGCGTTGTCCCGACCCTCGGTGGTGGGGCTCCCGATGCCGATCTCGGCCCCGGACACGTTGCTCATCTCTGTTTCGAAGAGGAGTGCCCACGCGTTGACCGTGGGAAGGAGCTGGATGCCGAACCTGCGCTTCTCGGCGATGAGGGGCCGGCCGTCCTGCCCGGCTTCGGAGGGTTGCCCGGTCCAGAGCAGTGTTTCTGCAGCGGTGATGCCTTTGCCGGTGTCATCGATGCTGGTGAAGGCCTGGTGGCTCATGGCCCCGTTGTTGTCCAGGTTCGCGTAGCCGGTCTGGCGGGTATACGTTGCTCCGCCCCAGAAGTTGTGTTCGCCCACGTTGGGCAGTGCCCAGGAAAGTCCCTTGTGCCAGACATGGTCCCACGGCCTGGAAATGGTGACATCGTCCCCTTCCAAGGTGGTGAGCGGGTGGAAGAACGGGCGAGGACTTTCGTACTGGTCATCGGTGGGGAGGTACGTATAGGTGGCGATGTCCCGGGTTCCGACGGTGAACGTCAGGGAGCGGCCGTCGTCGGCATAGGTAATGGTGTCGGTCAGAGTGGGCTGCGCTGTGGTGGTCATTGGGGTACTCCTGTTGGGTGTGGAATCAGGCACGGGCTGAGGAGGCCAGGACGCGGGTGCCGCGGCCCTCACCGTCCATTCCCTCGTAGAAGGCGTGGCCGGGGACGATTTCTCCGCGACGCACGGGCTGGCCGGTGAAGGCGGAGGCGTAAATCGCGGCAGCGAACTCCAGTGTTTGCCGCGCTGAGTCCGCGCCGGCTGGGAGCGGCAATCCGGCGTCGAGCGCGTCATACATTGCCAGGAACTGGGCGGAGTGGCCGCTTCCCCGCTCCAACGGCTGTCCAGCCCATGCGGATGCCACAGTGTCCTCGTGTCCGGGTGCCGCGGTGATGGTCCAGTCCTTGGTGCCGTAGCCGTAGAGGTGGCTGAGTTCAATGGTGGCGAATTCGCAGTCCACCCGGATGTCCGAGGTTTCGCGCGGCGAGAGCAAGGAGTTGATGACCGTAGCTGCGGCACCGTTTTCGAAGCGGACCAACGCAGCGGAGAAGTCCTCGGTGGACGTGGCCCTGGCCTGCCGTGACGCGATGGCGTTCACCTCTTCCCACGGTCCCAGCAGGTGGAGGAGGAGATCGAACTGGTGAATGCCGTGGCCCATGGTGGGTCCGCCGCCTTCCGCTTTCCAGGTTCCGCGCCACGGGAGGTCGAAGTATTCGTCGGGCCGGTACCAAAGGGTGTCGCAGCGGGCCACCAACGGGCGGCCGAAGTCCGTGCCACCAATCAGGGTTTGGGCCGCAGCTGAGGCATCGCCAAACCGGTGCTGGAAGACGCAGGAGAACTGCGCGCCGCCCTTTGCTTGAGCATTGTTGAGGCGGTCGAAATCGGCCAAGCTGAGAGCCGGCGGCTTCTCGGACAGCACGTGCGCGCCGGCTTCAAGGCACTCGATCGCTTGGTCGATGTGCATCATCGGCGGGGTGCATAGGTGCACGATGTCTGGCTTGGCCTCAGCCAGCAGCTCGGTGAGGCTCTGATACCGCCCGGCTATTCCGTGTTCGTCGGCGAAGGCCTGCAGGCGTGCGTCGTCAACGTCGCACGCGGCCACCAACTCCGCACGGTTGTCGGTGCGGGCCAGGTTGGATGCGTGGACGGCTGCGATGCCGCCCGTTCCCACGATGGCCACTTTGTACGTCTGCATGCGCGTCTCTCCGTTAGGTCTCTTGAGTAGAAAGTTCCGAAAGTTTCGGATTTATCTCGGTGCCGTTCTTCCGCTTCTGCGTGGCACTCCGTCAACGCTAGGGAGATTCTGTTCGTAAATCAACACTTTTCAAGGCTAGAAAGTAAATGCAAGTTTCTGATAGTTTCTAAAAAACATCAGCAGAATCCAAGGAGAAGCCTGTGAGCACCGGCGCCGCCGATCAGCAAGCACTTGCCCGCGTTCCCGCGTCGGACCTCGTCCAGCACCTCATCCGTGAAATGACCCTCGAGGAGAAGCTCGCGCAGTTGGTGGGCGTCTGGGTCAACGCTTCCACGGACGGCGACTCCGTTGCTCCCCTGCAAAGCCAGATGGCCGGAGACACGCGCTCCTGGGACGACATCATCGCCGACGGGCTGGGCCAGATCACCCGCATGTATGGCACCGTTCCCGTGGATCCGGCCGAGGGCGCACGACGCTTGGCCGCCGCGCAGGAGCAAATCATGGCTGCCTCCCGCTTCGGCATTCCCGCACAGGTCCACGAAGAATGCCTGGCCGGGCTGGCCGCCTGGAAGGCGACGGCGTTTCCCGTGCCGCTGGCGTGGGGTGCCACGTTCAACCCCCAACTGGTGCAGGAGATGGCCGCCAGGATTGGCACCAGCATGCGGTCCCTCGGCGTGCATCAAGGCTTGGCTCCCGTGCTGGACGTTGTCCGCGACCTCCGCTGGGGACGCGTGGAGGAAACCATCGGTGAGGACCCCTACTTGGTGGGAACCGTGGCCACCGCTTACGTCCAGGGCCTGGAGTCCACGGGAATCGTCGCTACGCTCAAGCACTTCGTCGGCTACTCCGCCTCCCAGGCCGGCCGCAACCACGCACCCGTCTCCATGGGCCCCCGCGAACTCGCCGACGTCATGCTGCCGCCGTTTGAAATGGCGCTCCGCCACGGCGGCGCCCGTTCGGTGATGCACGCTTATACCGACGTCGACGGCGTACCGGCCGCCGCGAACCGCGCACTGCTGACCGGGCTGCTTCGTGAGGACTGGGGCTTCGGCGGGACGGTGGTGGCGGACTACTTCGGCGTCGCGTTCCTGGACGTCACCCACGGCGTTGCCGCGGACTCCGGTGACGCTGCCGTGCTGGCCCTGAGTGCCGGCGTCGACGTTGAACTGCCTACTGTGAACTGCTTTGGTGAGCCGCTGCTGCGTCGCATCCGCGAAGGCGGGCTGGACGAGTCCGTTGTTGACGAGGCGTTGCGGCGGGTCTTGACGCAGAAGGCCCAAGTGGGACTGTTGTCCGCAGATTTCTCCGCTGTTCCGCCGGCATTGTCCGGCCCGATTGACTTGGATCCGTTGGACAACCGGGCGCTGGCTCGTGAACTGGCGGCGCAGTCATTGGTTTTGCTGAGCAACCGGACTTTTGACGGAACTCCCTCCCTGCCGTTGCCCGCGTCCGGCTCCCTTGCTGTTGTCGGGCCCCTGGCAGACGACCCGTTCGCGATGCTGGGCTGCTACTCCTTCGATGCCCACGTGGGAGCGTCGCACCCTGACGTCCCCATGGGGATTTCTGTTCCTTCGGTGGCGGCGGTTGCTGCTCAGCGGTTCGGCTCCGTGGCCACGTCCGTCACGGGCAATTGTGAGTCAGCCACGGAGGAACAGATTGCTGAGGCCTGCCAGGTGGCTTCCGCTGTGGAGACGTGCGTGGTGGTGGTGGGTGACAATGCTGGACTGTTCGGTCGGGGCACCTCGGGCGAAGGGAACGACGCCGCCGACCTCCGCCTTCCGGGCAACCAGCACCGGATGCTGGACCGTGTGTTGAAGGCCTGCGCCGACTCCGGGACCCGGGCCGTGGTGGTGGTACTCAGCGGCCGGCCCTACGCGCTGGGCGACTTCGTGGACCGTGCCGACGCGATCGTTCAGGGATTCTTCCCGGGCGAAGAGGGCGGCGAGGCGCTCTGGGACGTACTGACCGGCGTCGTCAATCCTTCCGGGAAGCTGCCCGTCTCGGTGCCGCGAACGTCCGGTGGCCAGCCAGGCACGTACCTGCATTCGAAGCTCGCCGGGCCCAGCGGAGTCAGCGCATTGGACCCCTCGCCACTGTTCGGGTTCGGGCACGGCCTGTCCTACACGACGTTCGACCTGTCGGATCACCAATGCAGCACTCCCACGATGTCGACGTCGGACTCGGTCACCGTCGCTTGTACGGTCACGAACACCGGATCCCGCAGCGGAGCCGAGATCGTCCAGTTGTACATGGAAGATCCGGTGGGCGAAGTGGTTCGTCCGGTCCGCGAGCTGATCGGCTACGCCCGCGTCGAGCTGGAAGCCGGCGCGTCCGCCGTCGTCGATTTTGTGGTTCACGCCGACCGCACGTCTTTCACTGGGCTGGACCTTCAGCGCGTGGTGACGCCCGGGCTGGTGAAGCTGCACGTCTGCACATCCAGTGCTTCCGATGCTGCTTCCCACGAGGTCATCCTGCACGGGCCTCGGCGTGTTGTGGGGTTCGAGCGGGAAATGCTGACCCCGGTGGAGGTGCGCGGCTTGGGCTAACCACCGGCCTGTGCCGCCACCACCCACTTTGGCTTCCACAAGGCCCAAAGTCAGCCTATTTTGGTTGCTAAGTGGCCCGGCAGGGTTCAAAGAAGGTAGTGAAGGCACAGCTCAGCGGCAGGTAGGCTTCGGAGATGCTTCCCCACCCTACGAACCGGCTGCGCTTCCGCGAGATGACGCTCCCCGACCTCGGAGCGATGAGCGCTTTGCTCGGAGATCCCGAGGTGATGACGTTTTACCCGGCGCCGAAAACCCGGGATGAAGCAACCGCCTGGATCGAGTGGAACCAGGCGAACTATGCCCGCCACGGATACGGGTTGTGGCTCGTGGAGACGCACGACGGCGAATTCGTGGGCGACTGCGGGCTAACGTGGCAAAACGTCAATGGCCGGTTGGAGCTGGAGGTCGGTTATCACGTGCGCGTGGAGCTTCAGGGCCGCGGTTATGCCACGGAAGCGGCATTGGCCTGCCTGGAGTACGCCCGGGATGTGGTGGGGGCGGGTCGCCTGGTGGCCATCATTCACCCGGACAACATGGCTTCGCGACGGGTAGCTGAACGGATCGGAATGCGGCACCTCGAAGACGACGTGGCGGGGACGATGGTGCGGACCGTGATGGGCGTCAAGCTCCGTTAGCCACCCAAAGCGGGATGCGAAGGTACGGACTTTTGTACGCAGCTGCGCATCAAGCGAACTTCACGTCCGTGTCCGGGTCCTTGCGGGTGTCCAACATGCTGATGATCTTGCTCTCCAGCGCGGCAACCGTTGCCTCCGGCAGGACGATCAAACCATCGAGTTCCTTGCGGGCCCGTTTATATGCCGTTTGACGTTCGGCCGGGGTGGCGGCGGTATCCTCTGCGATGCGCAGCAGCTTCCTGGCTGTTGCCAGCCGTTGCCGCTCAGGACCGGAGAAGTTGCCGTCCTTGATGCGCCTGGCCTCCCGCTCGGCAACATCGAAAGCGAGTTCGTAGCTGTGCACGGCGGCCCGGTACTCAGCCAGGCGGGCCGGCGTCGAAATGTCTTCCGCCGCTTCGGGACGCAGGCCGTCGGCTTCTTTCTTGGCACGCAGGAAGGCAACCGTGAGGGGCTCACGGACGTCGGTCATGAGCGGGAAATCAATGAGGTTGCCTACGTCCAGCTCGTAATCCAGCCACCGGTGATTCACCGAGTCGTGCGCAGCCATCAGCGAGACCACCTCCGCCTGGTTGGCTTCCTCGTGCACCGCCAATTGGTTCCGCAATTTCAGCAGCTCAACCTTGCGGCGGTGGCGCTCCTCGCTGGCCTTGGACCACGACCTGGCCCAACCGCCGGCCATACCGCCGATGGGGAAGATGAGCCACCAGTAACTGCCAAGGAAGTCGAAGAGGGAATCCACTGATCCATCCTCCCACTTGAGCCCCACTGTCGGGAGTCCTTAGCCCGCCACCTCTTGTCTCAGCATGAAAGATTCTTACTCTCGGGTAATCGGAGCATAAGCATTCGATGCCGCTCGGTAAGCTCCTTCTGACCATGATCACCGTTTGGAAGGACACACCTTGCCCACTTCGAATGACCACAATGACGTGGCATCTGCCAACACGCCCGCCAACCGACCCCTCACCGTTGTGGTTGCCGGCTCAACAAGCGCTGCCGGCCAGGCCGTGGTGGCGTCGCTTGCGGCACTGGGCGCTCACGTTGCTGCAGTGGACCTCGACGCCGAACGCCTCCAAGCGCAGGCCGGGAACCACCACCACGTGGTGCCTTACACCTGCAACCTGGCGGACGCGGCAGCGGTGCAGGATCTGGCTGAGTCGGTGCGCGCCGAGCTTGGAAGCGTGGACGGGCTGATCCACCTTGTGGGTGGTTGGCGCGGCGGCGAAGGCATCGTTGGACAGAAAGACGAGGACTGGGAGGTGCTTCACACCAGCATCATGACGACCCTCCGGAACACGTCCCGCGCGTTCTACACCGATCTGGAATCCTCTCCCCGGGGACGCTTGGCCATCGTCTCGGCTACTGCCGCAGCCAACCCCACGGCCTCCGGCGCCAGCTACTCAGCCATTAAGGCCGCCTCCGAAGCTTGGGTCCTCGGCGTCGCTGATGGCTTCCACCAGGCCCAGTCAGGCCACAAAACGGAACCCAAGGAGCAGACCTCCGCCGCCGTGGTCTTCGTCGTTAAGGCCCTCCTGGACGACGCCATGCGGGAAGCTGCACCGCACCGCAAGTTCCCCGGCTACACCCACGTCAGCGAACTGGGTGATCACGTTTCGGCGCTGTTCGATGCCCCGGCTACCCACCTTAACGGTGCGCGTCAGCACCTGAGCTGAGCGCCGCCGTCGTACCTTGTCGCTAGCATGTCCGGTATGGACCAGCGACTGCATTTCATCACGTTCGCCACGGCGGATCTCGGCCACGCCCGTTCCTTCTACAAGGACGGGCTGGGCTGGGATCCGCTGATGGACGTGCCCGGCGAGATCATCTTCTTCCACGTCGCGCCGGGCCTGGTGCTTGGGCTGTTCGACGCCGAAAAGTTCGATCAGGACCTCAACAGCGTTACGCCCACGGCCGGCGTCAGCGGGGTGACACTCTCGCACAACGTGGCAAGCGCCGCGGAAGTGTCCAGCACCATCGATCAGCTGGTGGCGGCGGGTGCCACTGTGGTGAAGCCCGCCCAGGCCGGCGCCTTCGGCGGTATCTTCCACGGTCATGTCAAGGACCCGAACGGCATCGTCTGGGAAATTGCGCACAACCCCGGTTGGAAGATCAACGACGACGGGACCGTGGCTTTCGGATGAGCGGCTTCCCTCCGACCTTCGCCGACGACGTCATCAACCAGGATGCACGTGCGCAATTCGACACTTTTCTGGACGAGCACCGGAGGGCTCTGAACGCCAGCCTGGACGGGCTCACCGAAGAACAGGCACGACGGCGGCTGGTCCCCTCGCGTACGACGCTCCTGGGCTTGGTGAAGCACGCCATCTTCGTGGAGAAGGTCTGGTTTGACGAAGCCATCACCCAAAGGTCCCGTGCGGAGATTGGCATCCCAGCCACGCCCGACGATTCATTCATCCTGAACGACGATGACACTGTTGCCAGCATCCAGGCGGCTCATATGGAGGCGTGCGAGGCCTCGCGCCGGGCTGCCGCGCATTTGGGACTCGACGACCTCGTGCTGGGCAACCGCCGCGGCCCACTCCCCCTGCGATGGGTCTACCTCCATATGTTGCGTGAACTGGCGCAGCACTGCGGACATGCGGACATCCTGCGGGAACAAGTGACAACTACAGACTCCTAGCTTTGGCATACCAAATAGAAGCATTCGAGCCTCACGTCTATAAATACTTGCCTGAAGGCTTTGCAATAGGGCATTCTGGAATACCAAATAGCTGAACGCTCGTCCCCAACGGCGCCAGCCGTTCGTTCCCCAGGAGTACAAAGATGTGCCTTCACGACCACGCCTCAGCCCCCAAACCACAAGGTGAACTGCCTCGTCGCGGTATCCTCGCCGGAGCCGCCGCACTGGCAGGAATCTCCGTAGCCGGAATCGCTGCCCAACTGGCCTCAGCGCCGTCGGCCCTTGCGGACAGCCCGCAGTCAGGACCGAACTATCCCGGCAGGCCGCTGCCCACCCAGGCAGTGATCATCGAGGGTGGAACCGTGGTGGATCCGAAGACCGGCGGCGCTGTGTCCGACGCCGTGGTGGTTCTCGATGGCGGCAAAGTCACCGCGGTCGGAAGCCGGGACGAGACCCGAAAAGCCGTGGCCGCGGTCGCCAAACGTGCCCGGGTGCTGAACGCTTCGGGGAGATGGGTGCTTCCAGGACTCGTCGATGCACACGTCCACGCCAATGCGCTGGCCGACGCCCGCGCGCTTCTGCAAGGCGGTGCCACCAGCGTCCGCAGCGGTTCGAGTACCTTCTATCAGGACATTGCCCTGGCCGCCCTGCCGTCGTGGGCGCCCGGCCTCTCACCGAGGATGACTCCAGCGGGCCTGTTCATTTCGCCGGATCAGGGCGACTCCCTCCTGGCCGATCCGGATCTGGCACCTTTGGCGACACTGAGCGGTGGCGTCAAGGAGCCCCAGGACCTGGCGTACCTCACCCGAGTGAACCTGAAGCGGGGTGCCCAGGTCATCAAGACCCGCGCCAACCCACGCGCAGGCCTTCCCGAGCAGGACCCCCGCGAGCTGGTGTACAACGTGGATCAGATCGGCGCCATCGTCAAGGCAGCCAAGGGCGCCGGCGTCCTCTGCCATGCCTATAGCGCAGAGGGCATTGACGGCGCCGTCCGTGCCGGTGTGCGGAGCATCGAGCACGGCGTCTTCATGACGGAGAAGACCATCCACGATATGGCCCGGCGGGGTACATTCTTCACGCCCACCATGGATGCGATCACCAGCATGGCCAATTCCACCAATCCCATCCTGGCCGCCCGCGGCAAGGAATACACGCCGATCCTGCAGGCCGCTGTTCGGGCAGCCAAGGATGCCGGTGTCACGATCGTGGCCGGAACCGATTCGTTCGGAACGGATGTGACACCGATCGGTACAGAAGCCCGGTTGCTCGCAGAAGCGGGGCTGACACCCCTGGAAGCACTGCAGGCCGCCACCACCAACGCCGCCCGCCTGCTTGGACGCGGCGACAACGTGGGACGCTTGGTCCGCGGCTCAATGGCCGACGTCGTGGTGGTTGACACCGATCCCCTGACCGATGGTTCAGCGCTGGAGAAGGTCAGCACTGTCATCGCACAGGGAGCTGTGGTGCGGACGAATCTCTAGCCGGCCGCTGCAGGCCCAGCGGGCACCGTGAACTTGCCCTCAACGAACGCCAGCAAGGGCCGGGAATTCAGGCAGAACAGGTACGCCACCAGCCCGCCGGCAAAGAGGATTAACCACGCCGTGGTCATCAGCAAGCCGAAGGCAGTGACAAACAGGATTCCGGCGTTGCCCAGGGACACCCGCCTCTGGGCCCCCAAGGCGTAAAGGGACAAGCGGTAGATGTCACGTGTCCTGAAGGTGAAACGGGACAGGAGGAGCATCGCGTTCAGGGCTGCGGTGCAGACCATGAGCGCGAGCCCCACCAGTCCTGTTCGTGCTGCGGTCAGGAGACCGGCGTCCAAGGATCCAGGCAGGACAGCCAGGTTGAAGCCGATGATGGCCAGCAACAGCAGGTAGGGCAACCACACCACCACTGCTTGGCCGAAGTTGCTCCGATACGATTTCACAAAGTCGTGGAACACCCCACTGTCCTCGCCTGACAGGAGCCGATTGAAGGCGTAGCAGGAAGCCACAACGGAGGGTCCGACCAGCACAAAACCCAGTAGCGCCACAGGACCGATCACGCCAACCAGCACTGGCACCAGAACCACCAGCACGTTGGAAAGTACCAGCAATGCATCGCCGATCATGACGCCGTAGACAATTCCGGCTGCTTTGAATAATGGTCCGGACCCGTATTCCGGCTTCCTGCCTGCCATCAGTACTACTTCTTGTCCGCGTACGCCTTGTAGGCCTTGTTGGCCAGCTCAACGTATTTTGTCCGGCCCTTGCTGTCGAGTTCCTTCACGTAGGCGTCGAACTCGCTGAGGCTGCGCTGTCCGGTGATGAACTTCAGGGTGTTCTGCTTGACGTGGTCCTTGAGCGGGGTGAGCGCCAACGTGGCTTGTTCGCGATCGACGTCGTTGAACGGCACCGGCGGGGCGACCGGGCGCGGCTTCTTGGACTTCATGGCCTTTTGGAACGCCAGCTCTTCCTCGTTAAATGTGGAGTGGAGCAGTTCCGTGGCGCCGCCGTAGGCGAAGTTGCCGCCGGAGAAGCCGTAGTCCACTCGCAGGTCCTTGGTACCGGCCGGGTTGAGTCCTTGGAAGTTGATGTCGGCAGCGAGTTTGCGCTTGCCGCCGTCCTTGGTGAACGTGGTGCCTTCCACGCCCCACTTGGAGAATTCCTGCCCGGCATCGCTGTAGAACAACCAGTCGATGTACTGGATCAGTGCCACAAAACTGTCCTTGTCCTTCACGGACGAGTTCAGCATGATGCCGTTCTCCAGCCGGGTGCCGCCGATGACATCGCCGGCAGGCCCTCCGGGGACGGTAATCTTGCCGATCTCGAAATTGCCCTTGCCCAGGGACTGTTCCATGGAGGTGCGGTACGTGATGACGTTCTGCGAGTTGGCACTGATGACGAACGACTTGCCTGATACGAACTTCTGGATGGCGGAATCGTCAGTCTGGGTGAAGCTTTCGGGGTCCATCAAACCCTCGGACACCAGCGAGTTGAAGTACGTCACCAAGTCCTTGAACTTGCCCGACCCTGCAGCGAAGCCGAACTCCTTCTTGTCCTCATCGAACTGGAGTCCATCCACCAGGCCCCAGCCGGCCACAGTCCCGAAAGCCGCACCGGCGATGTTCAAGACGCTATCGCCCTTGAAGCGGTCGGAGTAGGGAACCAGGTCCGGGTAGGCCTTCTTCAGGGCGCGCAGCACGTCGCGGAACTCCTCCCACGTTGCGGGCTCGGACAAACCTTCCTTCTTCAGCACATCCTTCCGGATACAGAGCGAGTAGTCGGGCCACAGCTCCTCATGCAAACCGGGAAGGACGTAGTACTTGCCGTCTTCCTGGGTCAGCGCTTCAATTTCAGGCTCGAGCTTCCACTTCTTCACTTTCTCCTGGAAGTGCGGCATCAGGTCCACGTAGTCACTGACCGGCAACACGGCACCGGCGGACACAAACGCCGACTCCTGGCCCGGGTAAGTCTTCGCGATGATCTCCGGGGCGCTGCCGGAGCTGATGAGCAGGCTGCGCTTCTGCTCATAATCGCTGTTGGGAACGATGGTGGGTTCCAGGGTGACGTTGTTGTCGCTGGCCATCTTGGTGAACAGCAGCCAGTCCTTCTTGTACGGATACGTGGGCTGGTCGGAGAACAAGAAGGTGAACGTCAGCGGCACCGTCGCCTTGAACGTGTCTCCTACCTTGAAGCTTTCCATCGCACCGTTGCGGGACTTGGACGTATCCACCTTCTCGGAGGTGTCGGAGTCGCAGCTGGTCATCATCAGTCCGATAGTGACAACGGAAGCGAGTCCCAGGAAGTCCCGGCGGCGGAACTCTCGTGTGTGAATCATGGGGTTTCCTTTCATAAGGCTTATTCCTTGACGGAGCCGAGCATGACGCCCGAGAAGAAGTACTTCTGGACGAAGGGATAGACACAAAGGATGGGGATGACGGTCAGGACGATGGTGACCGACTGGATGTTGGCGGCGATCTGACCGACGTTTTCCGCTGTGCCGCCGGCTGAGCCCGCTGTGGTGACTCCGGCGATCATGTTGCGCAGGTAGATGGTGACCGGAAAGAGATCCGGGTTATCGAGGTAGAGGAAGGCCTGGAACCAGGAGTTCCAGTTGGCCACGGCGTAGAACAACACCATGGTGGCCATGATCGCTTTGCTGAGCGGCAGCACCACCCGGAAGAGGATCCCGTACTGCGTGAGCCCGTCGATCGATGCTGCTTCCTCCAGTTCGCGGGGCATGTTCTCGAAGAACGATTTCATGATGAGCAGGTTGAACACGCTGATGGCATTCGGCAGCACCACGGCCCAGATGGAGTCCCTCATGCCCAAGGAGCTGATGAGCACGTAGTTGGGGATCAGCCCGCCGTTGAAGAACATGGTGAACACGGCGAGTCCAATGAACAGGCTGCGTCCCTTGAGGTCCTTCTTGGCGATCGCGTAGGCGAAGGACGTGGTGAGGACCATGGAAATGCCCGTTGCCACCACCGTGTACAGGACGGTGTTTCCGTAGTTGTTCCAGAAGGTGGAGTCGGCCAGGATCAACTTGTACGTCTCGGTGTTGAAGCCCATCGGGAACAGGTTCACCTGCCCGGCGTTGATGAACCCTTCGCTGGAGAACGACTGGGCAATGATGTTCAGGAACGGATACACCGTCAGGAACACCACCAGCAGCAGGAACACCAGGTTGAAGACCCGGAAGATCCGCATGCCGCGCGAAACCTGCATGTCCTTCAGGAGGACGCCTTGGGCTGCAGAACCCTTGTTGGCAGTAGCTGTCTTGTTCACCACAGGCTCGTTCCTGCGAGGCGCTTGGAAACCGCGTTCGCTGAGAGGATCAGCGTGAGGCCAATGACGGATTCGAACATTCCGATGGCGGCCGCGTAGCTGAAGTTGCTGGATTCCAGGCCTACCCGGTACAGGTAGGTGGAGATGACGTCTGAGGTCGCGAAGTTGAGCGGGTTGTAGATGAGGAGGATCTTCTCGAAGCCCACCGCCATGAACGTGCCGATATTCAGGATCAGCAACGTGATGATGGTGGGGCGGATGGCTGGAAGCGTGACGTGCCAGGTCTGCTGCCAGCGGTTGGCACCATCGATCCGGGCCGCCTCATAGAGGGACTCGTCCACCCGCGTCAGCGCGGCGAGGTAGAGGATGGCTCCCCAGCCCATGGTCTGCCAAACCTCCGAGCTGATGTACATGGGCCGGAACCATCCCGGGTCCTGCGTGAAGTTCACGGTGGTGCCGAACAGTGACTCCGCGATCTGGTTTACGGTGCCCGTCATGGAGAAGTTCTGCAGGATCATGCCGGCGATGATCACCACGGACATGAAGTGCGGCAGGTAGGCCACGGTCTGTACGAATTTCTTGAACTTCTGCGACCTCAATTCGTTGAGCATCAGCGCGAAGATGATGGGCATCGGGAAGCAGAAAACCAACGTCAGGACACCCAGGATGATGGTGTTCTGGAATGCCTGCCAGAAGCTGGGATCGTTGATGAAGAGGGTGATGTATTTGAGGCCAACCCACTTCTCGCCGAAAATACTGCCGCCGGGCTGGAATTGGCGGAATGCAATGACGTTACCGGCCATGGGCAGGTACCTGAAGATCAAAAGGTACAGCAGTGGCAGCGCTAACAGCGTGTACAAACGCCAGTCGCGTTTGATCGCCAGCTTCCAGCTCCCGGGCTTGTCGCGACGTTTTTTCGTTGTGCTTGCCTCGGTGCCCGGAACCACCTTGGGTGGAACATCCAGTCGTAGTGCCATGGTCCCCGCCTATCCTGCTGTTTCGTCGACGATCAGGACGCCGTTCGCAGGGAGCTCGACCGCCCCCTGAACCGTGCGTCCACTGATCCGGTCCGTGCCGCCGTCGAGGACGTCCACGCTGGACGGCGCGTCGTTGTGGTTGAGCACCATGAGGAAGCTCTTGTTGGTGCCGTCGGCACTGCAGCCAGTACGACGGCGGACCTGGACTCCCGTGGGTGCGTTCAGTTCCGGCTCCACACCGGCGCTCCGGAGTTCGTCGTGGAGGAGCTGCGCCAGCAGGCCGTCCTCGACGCGCGCCGACAGGTACAGTGCCATGCCTTGACCGAATGAATTGCGTGTGACGGCCGGCGCGCCCGCCAACCGACCGGACGAGTAGCTGGCCAGGACTTCCGCCGTTTCGGCGTGCAGATGCTCGGTCCAGTAGCTCGCGGAGGAGGTGCCGCCGTCGAGCGTTGACAGTTTCACCTGCTCGCCATCCCCGGCGAGCGGGTGCATTTCCTCGCTCCAGGCGCCCAGCACTTTCCGCAGCGCACCCGGGTAACCGCCCAAGCGGATGGTGTTGTCCTGGTCCACGATCCCGGACAGATACGAGACCACCAGCCGACCGCCGTAGGTCACGTAGCTTTCGAATCGCTCGGCGGCCTGGTCCGTGAGGAGGTACGACGCCGGCATGATCACCAGGCTGTACTCGGACAAGTCGCTGTTGGCATTGACGAAATCGACGGTGATGTTGGCGTCGAAAAGCGGGCGGTAGAGGCGCAGGACTTCCTGGGCGTAGTTCAGGTCCGAGCGCGGCGAGTTGCCCAACTCCAGCGCCCACCAGCAGTCCCAGTCGAAAACGATGGCCACTTTGGCTGTGGACCGGGTGCCCGTCACGTCGCCCAGCGTCTTGAGCTCCTGCCCCAGCTCGCAAACTTCGCGGAAGATGCGGGTGTTGGGTCCGGCGTGGTTCACCATGGCCGAGTGGTAGCGCTCAGTCCCGCCCTTGGCCTGACGCCATTGGAAGAAGAGGATCGAGTCCGCGCCCTGCGCAATGGCTTGATAGGAACCCAGGCGCATCTTGCCGGGAAGCTTGGACACGTTCACGGACCACTGGCTGACGGCACCGGTGGCCTGTTCCATCACCATCCACGGCTGGCCTTGGCGGAGGGAACGCATGAGGTCGAAGTTCAAGGCAGCAGCGATATGCGCGTCCTCTTCACGCGGGTCCGGGTAGATATCCAGGGCGGCGGCGTCTTCTTCGGCTGCCCAGGCCCAGTAGTCGTTGGTCTTGTAGAAGCGCATGAAGTTGGTGACGATCGGCAGGTCCGGGCTGTGGCGCCGGAGGATATCCCGCTCGGCCTTATAGTGCTCCAGCATGCTGTCTGAGGTGAAGCGATGAAAATCCAGCCGACGCGACGGGTTGGACCATGTGCGGGGCTGGGCGGGGACTCGGACTTGGCTCCAGTCCGAGTAGAGCTGGCCCCAGACTGCAGTGCTCCAGGCTTCGTTCAGTTCATCCAAAGTGGAGTACTTCCGCTGCAACCATTCCCGGAAGGCCTTCTCCGCCCACGGTCCATAAGACGTGGGTCCGTACTCGTTGCCCACGTGCCACATGCGGAGTGCGGGATGGCTGGCGTAGCGCTCCCCCATTTTCTCGGCGAGGACCAGCGACTTGGCGCGGTACACAGGATGGGAGACATCGAAGTGTTGGCGGGAACCGAATCCGAAGATACTTCCGTCCGGGCGTTCGGGCATGATCTCCGGATGCTGTTCCACCAGCCAAGCCGGAGGGACAGCATCAGGCGTTGCCAGGTCCACCCCGATGCCGTGCTGATGCATCAGGTCCATGACCTCGTCCAGCCAGCCAAAGTCGAAAACGCCGTTGCTGGTTTCCAAACGGCTCCATGAGAAGACCGCCAAGGTCACCAGGTTCACTCCCGCCTGCTGCATGAGCTTGGCGTCCTCGAGCCATACTTCGCGCGGCCATTGCTCGGGGTTGTAATCCCCGCCGTACGCAATGCCGCCTATTCGTTGATGCAATTGCTGCAGCCGCGCCTCGGCAGTCCGCAAATCCTCAGGGTGGATGGTCATCGTTGTCCTTCACTCGGCCGTCGTCGCCCTGCACCGCAGTGCGACTCACATCACAGAGAGAAACTATCGTAAAGTTTACGCAATAACAACAGGTCGGTATCGGAAAATTCAGAGCAACCAGAGGTCAGCCAATCCGCGCAATTGCTCGCATGACTGGGAGTTTACGAGCCCGGAATCACTGTACTGACGGGCGAGGGAGCCACAGGGTGATGTTAACTTTCCGGATTGTCTTGGAAACTATCGGACTATGTTTTCTCCAGGTCGCCCCGATAACGCGGGAAGCGTGCGAGAACACCGGCTAGGAACGGCGGGGTCGCAGAGTTCCGGCGGTCTCGCAGCGCTCCGGCAGATTCGCTGCAATCCGTTGACACGTGACCAAACAGTCACCTATCATGAGTCCATGGACGCCGTGTTCAAGGCCTTGGCAGACCCCACCCGCAGAGAGCTGCTTGATGAGCTGTTCCGCGAGGATGGCCAGTCCGCCACCGCCCTCGGAGCCAGGTTTGAGATGACCCGTTTTGGCATCGCCAAGCACCTCAAGCTGCTGGAAGATGCAGGATTGGTGGTCACCCGCCGTCGGGGGCGCGAAAAGCTGCACTTCCTGAACCCGGTTCCCATCCGCCTCATCCACGATCGCTGGGTGAGTAAATACGCAGAACCATGGGCCGCTGCGCTCAGCGACCTCAAATCCAGATTGGAAAGTCCCATGGAAAAGATCTTCGAGATTTACATCAAGACCACGCCGGAACTGCTCTGGGAAGCCATCACGGACAGCGACATCCGCAGTAAGTACCAGTTCGGGAACACGTTCACTTCGGACTGGACCCCGGGCAGCCGCTTCGAGATGCACAACGTCAAAGCCGATGCACCGCTGGGCGAGGGCGAGAACATCGAAGTCGATCCCCCGCGCCGGCTGGTTCAAACCATGCGGGCGCTCTGGGGCGAGGACGTGAAGGCCGAGGGAACATCGCGGATCACGTGGGAGATCGAGCCAGTCGGCGATTCCTGCCACCTCACCGTCACGCACGACCAGCTCCGCGAGGGCGCCAACGACCAGCTTTACGGCGGCTGGCCCATGATCCTCTCCGGCCTCAAGACCTGGCTCGAGACCGGCGAGAAACTCACCACGCCAGGCTCGCTCATGTACGCCTAGAGGCCTTAAACGAGGACGACGACGGCGGGCCGCTGCCGCCGTCGTCGTCCATGCCTTGGTTTCCCGCCGGTCAGGCGACGGGCGCCGCTGCCTGTTCCTCAGTGAGCCAAGCCGCCTGCAGGGTGCCGAGCAGGTGAGGGGCGAAGTCTTCCCCGATACCCAGCACCACGCGGCAACGCGCACCGCGCTGCTCCGGGAAGCCGGCGTACTGCCCGCGGAGATCGCAGACGGTCTGGCCGCGACCGGGGCCGTGGGTAGTGTCCACCTGGACGCGAACGGTCGGAGCCAGGGTGAGCTCCACTCCCCTGACCGCGATGGCGGCCGCGAGAGGATCATGCATCGCCGAGCAAGCACGTCCGAAAATGTCGATGTAGAAGCCGAAGTAGTAACCCAGCATCTCGCCGAGGGCCTGCGAGACCGGGTGCTCGGTGGCGAGCAGTTCCTGGCGGTGGTGTTCCTCCAGGACGTTGGTCATGGTGACGTCCAGGGGTACCAACGTCACGTTCCAGTCGGCGGCCAGAACCTCGGCTGCCGCTTCGGGGTCGTTGGCGATGTTGGCTTCAGCCACAGGAGAGATGTTTCCCGGCGCCAGCGCGGCACCACCCATGATGGTGACTTCGGCGATGAGCTGCGGCAGCTGGGGTTCCAGGCGCAAGGCTTCGGCGATGTTGGTCAGCGGGCCGATGGCCACCAGGCGCAGCTCCCCCGCGTACTGGTGGGCCAACTGGACCAGGAGTTCGGCTGCTGTTTGCTTGACCGGCTCGCGGTCTGACGGAACCAGGTCCACTCCACCGATGCCGTTGTCACCATGGACATGCGGCGCGCCGCCGTGGAAGGTGCCCACCTGCGGATCGTGCGCCCCGATCGCCACGGGTATGTCCGGGTGGCCGGCCAGGTTCAGCAGGTCCAGGGTGTTCCGGGCGCCTCCGGCTGCGCTGACGTTGCCACTGACCGTGCCGATGCCCACCAGGTCCGCCCGCGGGGAGGCCAGGAGGTAGGCGAGGGCAAGGGCGTCGTCGATGCCGGTATCGCAGTCAAGGAAGAAGGGGGCGGCGGTGCGCTGGTTCATGGTCTCTCGTTTCAGGTGTAGCGGACTGCTGGTTCTGTGGTGGGGTGAAGCTGGGGCGGGTGGCACGTCGGGGCCGCGTGCCGGCGTCGTGCGTTAGATCTTTTCGCCCTTCGGGGCGGCAATGAACAGGCTGACAATGAACGCGAGGGCAGTGATGGACACCGAAATCCAGAGGGCAGCAGAGTACCCGGCCGCGGTGCCTTGGCCTGCGAACGGCGCAACAACCACGACGCCGAGGCTCGCCCCGATGCCGAAGGAGGCACCGTTGATGCCCGGCAGTGCCGCAGGTGCTTCCTTGGGCGAAAGCAGGACGGACAGGCCGTTGATGGCGGTGAGGAAGAAGCCGTTGTAGAAGATACCCAAGGCGGCGATCGCGATGAGGACCGCGATCTGGTTGTGGGCGAACAGTGCGGCGACGATCGCGCAGGCGAGGCTGGTTGCGGTGCCTACGCGGACGGTCTTGATCCAGCCGCGGCGGTCGGCGATCCAACCGGCAAGCGGGGCGGCGAACACGCCGATCAATGCGGCAGGGGTGAGGAACAGCAAGGCTGCCAGTGATGCGGTCAATCCGAAGCCGTTTTCCTTGTCCTGGCTAAGCAATACCACGGTGAAGTTGATGATGGCGAAGATGCCCGCAAGGGTCAGCACGGTGGTGGCGATGACGGGCCACACCTGGCGTGAACGGAGGTGGTGGACTGCAACCAACGGGGTTTCGCGCTTTTTCTCGATGAGCCAGAAGGCCGTGAAGGACGCAATGCTGCCGGCGAGCAGGCCAAGCGCGGCAGGAGAGGTCCAGCCGGCAGAGGAACCCGTGGACACGAAGTAGGTGATGAACACCAGGAACACGGACAGGGAACCCGCTCCCCACCAATCCATCCGGCCCGGAGCCACGGTGGACCTACCGCCCGGAACAACCTTGATGACCCATACGACGGCGATCGCGGCCAGGACGAGCACTGCAACGAAGATCGATTGGAAGCCAAGGGTCTCGGCCATGAGCCCGCCGAAGTAGCCGTCCACGCCGCCGACGCCGCCGTTGATGGCGGCGATGATGCCGATGGACGTGCCGAAGAGGCGGGCGGGAAGGTACTCGTTGAGGACGATGTAGGAGAGCGCGAAGATGGCGCTTGAGACACCCTGCATGAAGCGTCCTGTGACCAGCAACGGGAGGGTCGGGGCGAAGATGCACAGCACCGTACCGGCACCCATGATGGCCAGCACCAGCAGGAGCGCATTGCGCCGGCCGATGAAGTCACTCCAGCGGCCGATCACGGGACCGGCGATGGCACCGGCGAGGAAGAACATCGACTGCACTTGGGCCACGGCTTCCGGCGTCTCACCGAAGAAGGAACCGATGTGCGGCAGGGCTGGAGTGATCATGCTGGCGTTGAGCTGGAAGGCCAGCACGGCCAGGACCAACGTGGTGATCAGCAGGGCGGCGGCCTTGCCGTGGAAGCGGCCTTCGTCCGTGTTTGCCGTTGCTGCAGGGGCCTGAGGTGAGGCTGGGGACTGCGGGTCTGCAGTCTGCTGGCCTGTGGCGGTGGGGATGTTCACATCAAACTCCTTTGTCCGAGGGCGCGGGGCGGCGCCACGAGATGTGAGTTGTTATACAAGCATGTATTACGAGCTTGTGCAACCTGTCACAGTCTTCCGGTACAGTGTCGGTAACCCATCTCAAGTGAGGCACCCTTGACCGACAACGCCGTCCAATTCCTGTCCAGACCCATCGCCACCCAACCGGGTCAGCCTTTGCGCGTCGCGGCCTACTCCCGCATCGCCGAAGCGATCCGGACCAAGATCCTGCCGCCTGGTTCGCTGCTCCCCACGGAGACCGAGCTGGGCGCCATGATGGACGTCAGCCGTACCGTGATCCGGGAGGCCTTGATGTTGCTCGAAGAAGACGGCCTCACCCGGGCACGCCGTGGAGTTGGGCGTTTCGTGGCAGATTCCCTGCCCCGCATTGGCATCGAACACATCCGTCCGTTCGATCAACTTCTTGGCGGACCGGACCAGGACATCCAGGTCAAGCGGGTAGCCGCCATCAAGCAACCGGCATCGGAGTTCGTGGCCCCGGGCATCGGGGTGGAACCCGATGAGGACGTGTGGTTCTGGGAGAGCGTTCTCATCCGGAACGGGGAGCCCGTGGCCCACCTTCAGGAGAACGTCTCACAGGGAATTCCTGAAGCCGAAGCACTGGCCGAGGCAGCTGAGGCCCCCACGCTCCCGGCTTCCACTCTCTTGGAAGTCCTCAGCGGGCTTCCCGGCGCAAACCTAGGACCCGGCGAGTGCGAGATCAGCCTCAGCACCGCCGGTCCCAGCCGTGCGAAGTTACTTGGACTCCGTCCCTCCGATCCCGTGCTGGTCCTGACGCAATACGTGCGCCGGAATGGCTCCCCGTTCTACCTCGCCAAGTGCCTCGTGGCCGCCAAAGCCGGCCACCTCTCCGTTATTCAGTCCTCCTGACATTCAGCTTATTTCTTCCAAAAAGGACCTTCCATGAGCACTCCCGTTCAGCCTTCTGCGCCTACTTTGTCCTCCACGCTCACGGTTGTGGGCAGCATCAACCTCGACATCACCGCGACCGCCAGCCGGCTCCCCTCCCCGGGTGAAACCGTGGGCGGTGCCGTCCTCCGACAGCAGCCCGGCGGCAAGGGCGCCAACCAGGCTGTTGCCGCCGCCCGGCTAGCGGGCAACGCCCGCATGGTGGGGGCCGTGGGCCAGGACGAAGCCGGACGGACACTGCTCAGCGCCATGGCCGGTGCCGGCGTCGATGTTCAGGACATTGCCCAAGTGGAAGGCGCAACGGGAACCGCGCTGGTGCTGGTGGACAGCCAAGGCGAGAATCAAATTGTCGTCTGCCCGGGCGCCAACGGTTCGGTGGCCTTGGACGGCATCACCTTCCGTGACGATGAGGCCCTGCTTTGCCAGCTCGAAGTGGACCAGGACGTGGTGCTGGAAGCTGCCCGCCGCGCACCGGGATTCTTTGCGCTCAACGCCGCCCCGGCCGCGCCGATCATTCCTGAACTCCTGGAACGCTGCGACCTGGTGATCGTGAATGAGACCGAGTATGAGCTGATTCCGGCCCTCAAGAACGCTCCGTTGGTGGCCGTCACCTATGGTGCCGATGGCTCGGCACTCTTCGTCGATGGCGAACGCGTGGCCGAAGCCCCGGCCGTGCGCGTCACTGACATTGCCAACACCATTGGAGCCGGGGATGCCTTCTGCGCAGCCTTGGTGCTGGCACTTGGTTCCGGCCTTGAGCACAGCCATGCCCTTGCGGTAGCCAATGCGGTTGGCGCGGATGCTGTGCGCGATGCGTCTTCCCAGCCCGCTTTGCAGCCGTTGGAACACTACATCGAGGCCACGCACTTGCTTGACGCAGCGAGTTCCGCCGCCACCAGATAGTCCGCCCATCGCCTCAAAGCCGTCTCCACGGGCGGATGGTGCAGTCCGTGTTGCTCCGCCAAGGAGAGTGCGGGGATGGTGGGATACCGGTCCTCCGAGAGGAAGGACAGCGTCTCCGGATCCGCGCCGGTGAGTTTGGGTGGCAGCCTCTTCAGCAGACCGCTGGGGATTTTCAGCCACGGCGCCCGAACATTCAAGTGCTTCCCGAGCATCCTCAGCAACTCCGGCAACGGCGGTGTGGCGTCATCGAGCACCCAGTACGAGGCGTTTTCTGCCTCGGACGTGACGGGGGCCAGCGCCATGAATGCGGCCAGGTAGTCCGCCGTCACCACCGGGACGAACGTGCGGTTGTTCCCGGGCAGCGCGGGCAGTTTTCCATGGAAGAGGTCCAGGACGCTGCTGGCGAGGCCCAGCACCTGGCTGGACTCGCCGTTGACGGAGTCTCCTATCACAGTGGCCGGATTGACCATGGTGAAGGGAACGCCCAAGGAGAGCGCGACCGCCTGCACGACGGCGTCTGACTCCACCTTGGATCCCTCATAGACGCCCAGGCGTTTGTACTCCCTGGCACGGCGCTCTACAGCCCACGGAACCTCGGCCGGATCCTGACCGCCCACCCGATAGCCGGACAGATGCACCAACCTGGTCAGCGCCGGCAACTTCGCGGCGAAACGAACCACGCGTTCGGCGCTGGCCACGTTGGCAGAATGGGCATCCGCGGCAGCCATCCCAAAGGCGAATGCGCCAGCGACGTTGTGGACCTCAGTCACGGACCGAAAGGCGCCCGACGCCGGATCGAGGCCTAGGTCGCCCATGCTGAAGTCCACCAGCAGCGGCGTTGCGGTTCCGTTGGCGTCGTGGCGAGACAACCAGTCAGCCAACCGGCGGAAAGAACGTTCGGTGCGCACCGCAGCTGTGACGGCCACACCCTGCCGCAAGAGTTCGCGGACCAGCCATTGCCCGATGTGGCCAGTGGCCCCGAACACCAGAGCGTGGCGGGAGCTCATGCGCCCGCCTCGCCGGGAACTGCTTTCATCAGCATTTTGAGCGTCCCGGCAGCAGCGTCCAGGGGTTGGGTGGACTTGTGGGCGCGGGACAGAATGAGCGAACCCTCCACCAGGCAGATCATCGACGTCGCCAAAGGTTGCGCCTGCTCTTTGTTGAGCCCGAAGGTGGAAAGGTAACTGGACACAGCGCCGACCCAGGCGCCATACACCTGGCTGCACGCCTCCCTGAGCGGCTCGTTCTCAGAACCTGCGTCCAAGGCAACGGAGGAGACCGGACAACCGGCCTGATAGTCACTGGTTTCCAAGATGCCCTTGAGTTCGGCGACCAAGGCGTCTACCACGGTGTTGGGCGAAGAGGCCGCCGTGGCAGCCGTGCCGATCAGCTCACCGAATTGATCTCCGGCCAGCCCTACAGCGGCAATCCCGAGTTCGGTCTTACCCTCAGGGAAATGAAAGTACAGGGAGCCTTTCGGGGCACCGGATCGCGCCAGCACCGTGTTGAGTCCTGTGCCGTGATAGCCGTGCAGCTGAATGAGGGCGAGCATGGAGTCGACCAAGCGCTGCCGCGTTGCGAGTCCTTTGGGGTACGAAGAGGGCATAGCTAAATAATAGACCAGTCTATATATTTACGGCAATGTCCGAACCAAAGCGTCAAGTGCTACGATTGCTACGGAGGTAGATCATGACCACTATTCCGCACCGCGAACTACGCAACCAGAGCAGTAAGATCCTCGAACGCGTCAAGAATGGCGAGGTCATCGACGTCACGAACAACGGCGAGGTGACGGCCACCCTCATTCCACCTTCGGCTTCGCCCTTCGAGCGATTGCTCCAAGCAGGGAGCGTCCGGCCAGCCAGTGAGTCGCCCGTGGATTTCCGCCTACTGCAGCGCGTCAGCAGCGACATGACCACAGCCGAGATCCTGTCCGATCTACGTGGGGATCGGTGATCGTCTACGCGGACACGTCCGCGATCCTGAAGCTTGTTGTGGAAGAGCACGAATCCGACGCCCTGGCCGCCCATCTCCAAGAAGTCAGGGTCGCGGGAGGCCACTTGGTGGCTTCGATGCTCCTGTACACCGAGCTTCACTGCGCAGCACGCCGCCGCAGCCTGCCCTTCGATCAGGTCAACGATGTTCTTTCCGGCCTCAACCTTGTAGACGTCACCCGCTCGGACTTGATGTATGCCTCAGCGCTGCCCAGGCAACTTCGGAGCGCAGACGCAATTCATCTGGCGACCGCCATCAGACTGCAAGTGGACGCCGTGGTGGCATACGACCAGGAACTGCTGCTGGCAGCCAAGGAATCCGGACTCATGACTGCGTCGCCCGGACCCAGCGGCACCTAATCGACGATTTGGAAGTCGTCGAACTCCCCTGTTCCGTCTGAGACCTCGAATTCCACCTTCTCAACGCGGCCAGGTGCCCGCGTTGAGTGCAGCCACTTCACAAGGCTGTCAACGTCGGCCGCTGAACCCTCGGCGATCAATTGCACGGAACCGTCGTGGTTGTTGCGGACGGTCCCCCTCAGCACCAGTTCCTCGGCTCTTCGGGCAGTCCAGTAGCGGAAACCCACGCCCTGGACAACGCCGGTGATGCGGGCTGTGAGGCGAAGGGCTTCGTTAGTCATGGACTCACCCTAACCACGCTAGCCGATCACGATGTCACGCGTTTCGTGGCTGTACGTGATGGTGACGGTTCCGCCGTCGTGGTTCAACTCGTGGTTGGCGCCATCGCGGGTGCCGAACGCACCGTAGTTCTCGTCCCACGAGCGGTTCAATGCGATCTTGTACGTGTAGAAGCCAGCGGGCAGTTCGGCCGTCAGCGTCCATAGCTGGACCAGAGGGTTGAACGTCATCTGGGCTTCGTCGTACTGCGGAGCCCAGTCCTCGGGTGCACCGAGGATCTTGTTGAAGTCTCCCGCGATCGCAACGGCGTCCGGCTGCGGCAAAGTCTCGACGGCGGAGGCCGCCTTGCTCTTGGCAGGCGCCTTGCGTGTGGTGGGCTTCTTTGCGGGTGCAGCAGTTTTCTTCGTCGCGGCGCGTTTAGTCGTCGCTGCCTTCTTTGTTTGTGCCTTTGCCGGCGGGGCCGTGGGCACCGGAACATCGGCTGGAACCGGCGTTCCGGCGTCGAGCGCTGCTGCAAAAGTTGCGACATCCGGGAAGGCAACCGTCGCACGCAGACCGTCCTCCGGAATGGTCCAGCCGGAACGGCCCTTGACCAGCCAGCCGGCCTTGACCAACTTGGCCGACGCCGAGGTCAGGGTCTTGTGCCCCCGCGGAATCCCGCCACTGAGCAATTCGGCCTCGTGATCGTTGAAAGGAACGCGCGCAGTCGCTTCGGCCAGCACTTCGCCGGCGTTCAGCGTTGCCCCGGACCACACGCCTTCAGCGAGGATGTCCAGTACGGCCTTCAGACGAAGGTTGGTGTTCTCGGCGGTGTTCGCGCCCATGCTTCTCCTTCTACGGTGGATACTCCCTTGCAGTTTGCCAATGAATTGTTAATTCCCGCGACTGCTGAAGGTAAACACCGTGTGTCGTGACCGAGTGTGACATCCCAGGCGCCGCAAGTGATCTACGGGTCTCGGCTGCCCGCTTCAGGCGTGCGGCACCGAAGCTTTGACCCACTCAGTGACCTCGTCCAGCAGCACCGCTTTTCGGGCTTCGCTGGCGAAGGAGGACCGGATGGAGTTGGCAGCAAGCGTGGCCTGTTCTGGCACCGAAAATTCCAGCACCTTCACCAGTTGCTCGAAGTTGTCGTCCACGTAACCCCCGAAGTAGGCGGGATCGTCCGAATTCACGCAAACGTTCAAACCGATCGCGAGCATCTCGGGCAGGGGGTGGTCAGCCAAGGTGTCCACGGCACGGAGGCGGACGTTGGACAGCGGGCAAACGGTGAGCGGCACCTGCTCGGCCACCAGCCGCTGCACTACATCGGTGTCTTCCATGCACCGGATACCGTGATCGATCCGCTCCACGTGCAGGATGTCCAGCGCCTCGGTGATGTAGGAGGCCGGTCCTTCCTCACCAGCGTGGGCAATCCTTCGCAGGCCCGCCTCGCCGGCGCGCTGGTACAAGCGCTCAAATTTCGACGGCGGGTTGCCCACCTCTGCGGAGTCCAGCCCGATGCCCGCAATGGGAGCGTGCATGGCCAGGAGCTGGTCCAGCACCTCCAGCGCGGAATCCTCGGACATATCCCGCAGGAATGCCGCGATGAGGAGGGTCGAAACTCCGAAGTCCTCCTCGGATGTCGCCAGGGCGTTGGCCACACCGTTGACGCAGGTTTCCAGCGCCACGCCCCGGGAGGTATGCGCCTGGGGATCCATCATGATTTCCGCGTGGCGCACTCCCCCAGCCGCTGCCCGCTTGAGGTAGGCCCGCGTCATGTCGGTGAAGTCCTGCTCGGTCTGCAGGACCGCCATGTTGGCGTAGTAGAGGTCCAGGAAGGACTGCAGGTCAGTGAACTGGTACTTTTCGCGCAGTTCGTCAATGTCTTCGTATGGCAGTTCGATGCCGTTGCGTTCGGCCAGCGCAAAGATCAGCTCTGGCTGGAGAGTCCCTTCGATGTGCAGGTGCAGTTCGGCAACCGGGGGCGCCGTGGTCGTAGTTTTCTCGCCAAAAGTTTCCACCCGACAACTCTAGGCCCCATCCGCGCACGTGTCCCGGAGCACTCAACTTGGTTCTCAAGCCCGGCACCCTCAAACTGAAAGGATGCAGACTTTCCTCCCTTTCGCCGATTTCCGTGAGAGTGCCGCGGCGCTCGACACTTCAAGGCTCGGCAAACAGCGCGTCGAAGCACTCCAGGTCCTCCGCGCATTGGTGATCCCGGAGTACGGTTGGCAGCAGCACCCGGCCGTCCGAATGTGGATGGGACACGTCCCGGCGCTCACCCTGTACGGCCTCGCGATGGCTGATGAGTGGATGAAGCGCGGCCACCCGGACAACACCCGGGACAACATCGCGGAGTTCGCCCCGCAGGCCGCACACCCGGACTACGCCTCCAGGATCATCATGCCGCCGTGGTTGGGACACGAGGACCTGCACCTCAGCCACCGTTCCAAGCTGATGGGCAAGGACCCCAAGCACTACGCCCAGGTCTTCCCGGGCACCGAGGAAAAGCTCGAGTACGTCTGGCCGGAGCCCAAGCACGAATTCCACCCGGAGGACCCCGAGGACGACCGCCTGCTCATCCTGCGTGCCAACGTGGAGGACCTCACCCCTGAGCAGCTCACCACCGTCAGCATGCCGCCGCATGGCAAGGCCAAGGCTGCGCCTGCTGCAGACCCCGACGAATACCAGTTCGTGTATGCCGAGGAGAAGTCCCGGCGGCAGGTGGGCGGCCCCAAGAAGCGTCCGGTCCAGCAGCGCGAGAAGAAGCCCACCCGGAAGCGCCAGGCACAGGAGCAGGCGTTCAACACCCTGCCCGGCAAGACCGAGCTGGCCGTTCCGTTCGACGGTGGGCAGACCTTCGCCGTCGGCCTGATCCAAGGCCGGCCCATCACGGTTGATGGCCGCTTCGCCCGCAACTTCGAGGTCACCAGCGTGATCAAGCGCTCCGACTTCGACTACCCGGCACTGCTGCAGGATCCCCGGGTGTTCTTCCCGGTCCCGGCGCCCGCGCTATAGCGGCACTCTTCACTGACTAACGACGGCGGCAGCCGGTTCCGTAGCTACGGAGCCCGGCTGCCGCCGTCGTTAGTTGTTGTGTGAGACGGTGGGTGCACGCACCTACCCGGGGAGGGCCATGGATTTCCAGCACATCATCGAAGCAGTGGGCCGGTACATGGATTTCGCCGGCGTGGCAGTCATGGTGATCGGGGCCCTGGTCTCCATCCCCATGGCCCTCAGGGGCTACCAGCCAAAGCGCGCCTCCGGCCTCGCGCCGTTCTCCCCCTACCGCTCGTACCGGCAACTGCTGGGCCGGTCCATTCTCTTGGGCCTTGAGCTCCTGGTGGCCGCCGACATCATCCGCACCGTCGCGGTCACCCCCACCTTTGAGAGCGTCGGGGTCCTGGCGATCATTGTGCTGATCCGTACGTTCCTCAGTTTCTCCCTCGAACTGGAAATCACCGGCCGCTGGCCCTGGCAGAAAGAACAAAAGCCCGACGCCGGTGAGAGGCTACGATCAACTTCATGACGCAGCCGTGGGGACCGGACATTCTTGGCGAAGGCTTTGAACAGCAAACGCTGAAACTCGACGACGGCGCTGTCGCCACCTTGGTGCGGTACGTCGGTTCCGGTCCGCAATGGTTGGACGGGCCGGAAGGCATGCGTATCGATGCTGACGTCCTCTACGTGCACGGCTGGTCCGACTACTTCTTCCAGCGCCACCTTGCAGAATTCTGGCATCGTGCCGGCGCACAGTTCTACGCCTTGGATCTGCACAACTACGGCCGCAGTCTCGCTCCTGGGCTCGTGCCAGGTTTCGTCACCAACCTGGCCGACTACGACGCCGACATCGAAGCAGCCCTCGAAGCCATGGGTCGTACTGGTGTTCCTGGCCGGGACAGGCCCCTCATTCTGCTGGGCCACTCCACGGGTGGTCTCACCCTGAGCTTGTGGGCCCATCGTCACCCCGGCGTCGCTTCGGCCCTGATCCTCAACAGCCCGTGGCTGGAATTCCAAGCCACCGAACTTGGCCGGCGTGCCATTGCGCCTCTGGTGGGACTCCACGCCAAGCTCCATCCGTTGGCCCCCCTGCCGCCGGTGGATCCGGGCATCTACACCCGCGCCGTGTCCGCCGCTTTGGACGGCGAATGGGAGTACAACCTCGAGTGGCGGCCGGACAGAGGTTTCCCTATCACGCCGGCTTTCCTCGACGCAGTGTTCCGTGGCCAAGCCACCGTGGCAGCGGGCCTTGGTATCGACGTACCCGTACTGGTGCTGCTCTCGGACAAGAGCTACCTTCAGCCAAAATGGTCCGCGGACGCCCTCACGGCCGACGTCGCGCTGAACGTTGACGCCGTGGCCCACCGCTCGCTGTCGTTGGCTGACACCGTCACAGTGAGCCGGTTACCGAACGCGTTCCACGACATCTTCCTGTCGCCCGAACCCATTCGGCGGGATGCCTTCGCCCGCATAGGCCGCTGGCTGCCCACTGCACTGCAACCGGCGGATGCAGTGCAGTGGGCAGCCAGGACCGCGGGCCTCTAGGAGCTACTTACCGAGTCCGGCCCTTCGCAGCGCCTCAGCCATGGCTGTGTTGGCGGGAGCGGCCGGCGCTTGCTGGGGCTTGCCCTGGCGGGGGTTGCCCTGCGGGGGCCGGCCTTGGTTTCCACCACGCTGGCCCTGCTGTCCACCTGATCGCTGCGCTCCCGAGGCACGACCGCCGGAGGTGCGCCCACCGGCAGCGCCCGGTTCGTCGTCGAGCCTCAGGGTCAGGGAGATGCGCTTGCGTTCAGGATCGGCCTCAAGCACCTTGACGCGAACCACTTGGCCGGACTTCACGATTTCCCGCGGATCCGAGACGAACTTGTTGGACAGTGCCGACACGTGGACCAGTCCGTCCTGGTGCACTCCGACGTCCACGAAGGCGCCAAAGGCGGCAACGTTGGTCACTGTGCCTTCCAGGATCATTCCGGGCTTGAGGTCGGAGATCTTCTCGATGCCTTCAGAAAACGACGCGGCCTTGAACGCGGGACGGGGATCGCGGCCGGGCTTCTCCAGCTCGGACATGATGTCCTTGACCGTTGGCAGGCCGAAGATGCCATCAACGAACGCCTGCGGATCCAACGCCGTGGCGGGTCCGCCTCCCGCTGCCACCAGGATTTTGCGGGCCACGGAATACGCTTCGGGGTGCACGCTGGAGGCGTCCAGAGGCTCCGCTCCCCCGGTGATCCGGAGGAAGCCGGCGCACTGTTCGAACGCCTTGGCGCCCAGCCGGGGAACCTTCTTGAGGTCGCTGCGCTTGGCGAACGGACCATTCTCGTTCCGGTAGGCCACAATGTTCTCGCTCAGCAGCGGGCCTACGCCGGCCACTCGGCTCAGGAGCGCCGGCGAGGCGGTGTTCACATCCACGCCCACGGCGTTCACACAATCCTCCACCACGGCATCCAGGGAGCGATCCAGCTTCGCTGCGGTGACGTCGTGCTGATACTGCCCCACGCCGATGGACTTTGGTTCGATCTTCACGAGTTCGGCCAAGGGATCCTGCAGGCGACGGGCAATGGAGACAGCGCCGCGGAGCGAAACGTCCATGCCGGGCAGTTCCGAGGCGGCGAGCGCAGACGCGGAGTACACCGAAGCTCCGGCCTCGGAGACTACGAGCTTCTGGATCCCCTTGGAGCCGGCGGCTTCCAGGGATTTGATGAGCTCCGTGGCCAGCTTGTCCGTCTCGCGGGATGCCGTTCCGTTGCCGATCGCCACAAGTTCCACGTTGTACTGCTTGGCGAGCCGGCCGAGGGTGGCCAAGGCTTCGTCCCACTTTTTGGCGGGCGCGTGCGGATAAATAGTGTCAGTGGTGACCACCTTGCCGGTGCCATCCACCACTGCCACCTTCACGCCGGTGCGCAGTCCCGGGTCCAGGCCCAGGGTGGCCCGGTTACCCGCGGGGGCGGCGAGCAGCACGTCCCGGAGGTTGGCGGCGAAAACACGGACCGCTTCATCTTCCGCATCAGCGAACATGCGCCCGCGAAGGTCCGTGGTGAGGCGGTCCAGTATCCGGCCACGCCAGGCGAGCTGCGCGGTCTGCATCAGCCAGGTATCGGCGGGACGCCCCTGGTTGGCGACCCCAAGGCACTTGGCCACAGCGTTCTCGTACTTGCCGCGAGCGGCGGCCAGGGCGTCGTCGTCGGCGGGGTCCGCTTCGGCGAGATCCAGCTCAAGCACCCCGTCCTTCTCACCACGCAAGAGGGCAAGCACACGGTGCGACGGCATGCCGGATGGAACCTGCGTGAACTCAAAGTAGTCCTTGAACTTCTGGCCCTCGGCCTCCATGCCCTTCTTGACGCGGGACACCATGCGCCCTTGCTTCCACAGTCGTTCTCGCAGGTCTTCCGCGAGGTCCGGGTCTTGCCCCACACGCTCCACCAGGATGGCGCGGGCACCCGCGAGCGCCGTGGTTGCATCTTCGATGGAGTGCTCGGCGTTCAGGTATTTGGCGGCTTCGGTGGCGGGGTCACGTTGCGGGTCGGCGAGGAGGACGTCGGCCAGCGGCTCCAAACCTGCCTCGCGGGCGATCTGGGCTTTGGTGCGGCGCTTGGACTTGAAGGGAAGGTAGATGTCTTCCAGCCGGGCCTTGGTATCGGCCGCGACGACGGCGGCCTCCAGTTCGGGGGTTAGTTTGTCTTGAGCGGCAATCGCCTCGAGGACAGTCTTGCGGCGTTCCTCCAGTTCACGAAGGTAGCGAAGCCGCTCCTCAAGGTCGCGCAGTTGGGTGTCATCGAGCGTCCCGGTGACTTCCTTACGGTAGCGGGCGATGAAGGGAACGGTGGATCCGGCGTCGAGCAGTTCCACTGCGGCCTTGACCTGCCAGGCCTTGACGCCGAGTTCTTCGGCGATCAGGGCGTGGATGGCAGAGTCAGCTGACTGGTGTTGGAGATTTGAAGTCACCATGACAGTTTGCCTCACCCGGCTGACAGTTTCAGGTCCGGGTACCCGGCAGGCCTATCCCGGCGGCCCTGTTAGTGCTGTAGTTGGACCATGCAGGAACTGCTCATCATCCTTCAGGACGGGTTTGTTTCCGATGACGTGACTGTGACCGTCAACGGCAAGGAAGCCGTGTCCGAGCATGGTGTATCCACCAAGATGCTGTTGGGAATGGCTGACGAAGTCACGGTGGAACTGCCGGCCAAAGGTGCCACCGTGGGCGTCGAGGTCAGCAGCCGGAAACTCAGCGCCACGAAGAAGCTCGCAGGAAAGCCAAAAAGCTTGATCGTCTCGATCGAAGACGGCGAACTCGTGCTGCGTGAAGGAACGGGCCGCGAGGCGTTCCTCTAGAGGAGTGCCTCGCGGCGGCTGGCGGTTGTTGTCACGGTGCGCCCTAGTGGGCCATGTGCTCCTTGGCGGAGATGTGCTCCACCATTTCGCCCAGGCGCTGCTCGGCGTAGTGGTTGCGGGCGATGTCGCCTTGGCTGATGATGCCAACCAGCTTGTGGTCGCTGATGACAGGCAGGCGGCGAACTTGATGGTCCTCCATCATGGCCACGGCCTCGTCAACACTGGCATCGGCATCAACCCAGTACGGTTTGCCGGTGGCCAGCTCACTGGCACGGACTTCGCGGGCGTCCTTGCCTTCGGCCAAACACTTGACCACGATGTCGCGGTCGGTGATGAAGCCGGTGAGCTTGCCGTCGTGGCCGCAGATAGGAAGTGAACCGCAGTCCAGGTCCCTCATGAGCATGGCGGCTTCCTGAAGAGTCTTGTCCTCTTCTATGCACTGGGCATTGGTGGTCATGAATTCACGTACGGCACTCATGGGTACTCCTTCATCGATTGGGGTCATCGACGAGGGGCCTCTCGGCACCGACGCCGATGAGGTCAGCCTACGCTCGGAGGGAACCCCTGACCAGACGATCGTGGCACCTGTGGAGCAAGAAAACACCAAGGATTCCCTAGATATAATCCATTCGCTGGAGTATCCTCAACTTGGGTTACATACGGCTTCTGGGCATAGGCCACATCGACTCCTTTCGAGCTCTCCTCACGCGCACCCGCCACGCCTCGAACCGTCAAATCGCACCTGCGCGACCGCGCCGGTGCGGACGTTTTACTGGTTGCTTGCAGAGCGAGAAAGATCCCCCCATGGACACCCCCAACGTCCCCAGTTCCCAATTCACCCCTGTCCCGGACGGCCCCACGCCCGTCCCCGTCCCACCATTCCCACCGGGCCCTTCGCCGTTTCCGGAGCCGCTGCCCGTTCCGCATCCCGTACCGATCCCCTGGCCACCCGACGATTGGTGGAAATGCTGGCGTTCGTCAGCCATCAGCGGTCGCTACGAAGGGACTCAAGGTGGACCTGCCCTGATTGGAAGTTCGCTTGACCTCCGATTGGACGTTGATCCGCGCCGGAACGTTGAATCTCCCGTCCTGAACAAGGTCAGCGGCGACTTCTACAGCACGCGGTTCGTACGGGTCGGCGGCCGCTTCCAACTGGTGAAGACGTATGTCGAGTCCTGGATCGTGGACAACCCCACGGTGTCCATCACCCGGTGCAACGCCCGTATCTCCGGAACCGTGCGTTACTGGAAAGGAACCCATCTGGCCACCACCGTGGACATCCTGGTGTCATGGTCCGGCGGTGCCATCACTGGAGCCGTCGCCACGTTCACGGCCGGTGGCGTGGCGGGAAAGCCGTATTCCTGTTCCTACCGCTCGGATTCCTTCCGCGACATCACCCTGGAGCTGGACTACTGCTCATCGGTGGATGTGGAACCAAAGGTGCCGGTCTACAACAGCCACGCGCACAATAACCGTCCTGCCGATCTATCCAACCGGACCATCACCATCGAATCGTCCTACCGGGATGCCGGGATCGCCGTCACCGTTGATCCGGTCCATACGGTGATTGACGACAGCGCCGCCGGGTTCGCTTCGTGGAACGTCGGCGAACTGCACGACGCGATGGAAACGTCGTTCGGCAAGTTCAACTCAGGCTGGCCAGCCTGGAACATGTGGGGCATACAGGCCGGGATTTTCGACAGTGCCGGTGTGGGTGGCATCATGTTCGACGCCGCCGCGGGCTTCGGCGGCGCTGGTCGCGGACCGGATCGCCAAGGTTTCGCGGTCTTCCGCAACCACTCATGGTTCACCAACCTGGTTTCCAACCCCGCAAACCAGGACCAGGCGTGGGCCATGCGCCACTTCCTGTACACCTGGGTCCACGAGGCAGGGCACGCTTTCAACTTCCTGCATGCTTGGGACAAAGCCAGGCCGGACTCCTTGTCCTGGATGAATTACGACTGGAAATACGATCAGCGCAACGGCACAGACGCCTTCTGGGGCAACTTCCGCTTCCGGTTCGACGACGACGAACTACTCCATATGCGTCACGGCGACCGCGCGGCGGTGATCATGGGCGGCGATCCCTGGGCATCCGGCGGTCATCTGGAATCCCCTGCGGGCGCCATGACCGTGACCGGGCCGGGCAGCGACGTTGAACTGACACTGTCAGCGAAGAGCCTCTTCGACTACATGGAGCCGGTCTCCATAGAGTTCCGGCTGCGCAACACCAGCGACGTTCCGGTGATGGTGGACGCCAGGTTGGATCCGCGCTACGGAAACACCACGGTTTACGTCCAGAAACCCAACGGGACCATCGTGCTGCATGAATCGGTGGTGTGCTTCTATGGCCTCCCTGAGATGGTCACGCTGGGCCCTGCTCCGGATGGCGACAGCGATGGCAGCGACCGGTACAGCCAGTTGGTGCAACTCGCCTACGGAGTGGAGGGCTTCGCATTCGATGAACCCGGCCAGTACTTGATCCGGGCCGTGTACTCCACGGAGGGCATCGTCCAGGCGTCCAACACCCTGCCCGTGCGTGTCGGCTTCCCGGTCACACGGGAAGAGGACAGGTTTGCTCCCGAGTTCTTTACCCGTGAGGTGGGCCTGACCTTGGCTTTCGAGGGGTCCATGTCGCCGCACTTGAGCAAGGGGTTGGATGCCCTCACTGAAGCAGCCGAGCGTTTCGGCGGTGAGCCTTTGGGCATCAAGGCGGCCACCGCCGTCGCGCAATCCGTGGGAGATGACTTCTACCGCCGCAAGGACGAAAAGATGGTCAAGCACCACAGCGCCGACCCCGAGCGGGCGCTTGCGCTGACGGATGCCGGCCTCGCCAGTTATCAGCAAGGAGCGGGCGCGGCGAGCAACTTGGCCTATCGCGGCCTCGTGGAGCTGCGCACTGAATTGCATGCCAAGGCGGACGACGCTGCGGCCGCAAAGTCCGAGGTGGAAACCCTCGCCAAGGATCTGGGCGCACGCGGCGCCAACGCTTCGGTGCTGGCCCAGGTCAAAGAACTGATCCCCTCAACTCCGGCGGCCCGTTCCCGCCGGTCGGCTCCGAGGAAGCCTGCCAAAAAGCCGTCGGATGGCTAGTTGGTCTATGGCTCCTCCGTAGCCGGCGACGGCGGCACCTTGCCCTTGGGTGCCGCCGTCGCTCCTCTCCCGGCGGCTATTCCGCGATGTCCTCGGCCCACAGCTCCGGATGCTCCTCCTGGAAGGCGCGCATCATGTCCACGCACCGGGAATCGTCCAGGACCACCACGTCCACCCCGCGTGAACGCAGCAGCTCGAATTCGCCCGGGAAGGTCTCTGCCTCTCCAACCACTACCCGCGGAATCTTGAACTGGATGATGGTCCCCGTGCACATCGCACACGGTGCCAGGGTGGTGTACAGCGTGGTGTCACGGTAGCTCTTCTGCCGCCCGGCGGCCCGCAGTGCGGACATCTCGCCGTGGGCAATCGGGTCACCGTGCTGCACGCGCTCGTTGTGGCCACTCGCGATGACCACGCCGCCGCGGGCGAGTGCGGCCCCGATGGGAATCCCGCCCTCGCTGAGGCTCTTCTGCGCGGCTTGATAGGCGGCTTCGAAAGCGGGGTCTGCGATGCGGGCTGTTTCAGTCATGGGTGCAGTCTAAAGTGCACGGCGCTCAAAGCTGCCTGCTCTCTCTATTGTCAGAGCCCGCTGATAGCTTGGCTGCAAGGGTTTAACCACAGCATGGAAGGTAGGTGGGTCGCGGTGTTCTTTCTCGATCCGGAGACTGCAGGCGCACCCAAGGACCTGGTCTTCTCGGCCAGCGACCTCGTCATCGCTGCTACCTGCGAATACCAACTTCTCCGGAAGCTCGACGAAAAACTCGACCGCACCACCAAGCCGGATTTCGCACCGGACGCCATGCTGGACCGCACAGCCAAGCTGGGCGACGTCCACGAGCACCGCGTGCTGGATGAGTTCGTGGCCGAGTTCGGGCCGTGGGATCCGGCGACAGGAAAAGGCGTTTACGACGTCGTCCCCGCCACAGCGATGGACCGCGCCGCCCTTTCGGCCAAGCACGCGGAATCCATCAGAGCCTTGGGATCCGGGGCGGATATCGTGTTCCAGGCAGCTTTCTTCGACGGCCAGTTCCACGGACGCTCCGACTTCCTGGTGAAACGCCCCGGCGGCCAGTACGCCGTCTTCGACACCAAGCTCGCAAGGCACGCCAAGGTCACAGCCCTTCTGCAATTGGCCGCCTATGGAGATCAGCTCCTGCAGGCCGGCATCACGCCTGATCCCACCGTCACGCTGGTCCTCGGCAACAGAGTCCACAGCCACCATCCCCTCGCGCAAATCCTCCCGGTGTTCAAGGAACGCCGCGAACGCTTCCTCCGCATGACGGCCACCCATATTTCCGAGGATGGCCCGGTTCAATGGGGCGACGCCCGATACTCTGCGTGCGGCCGCTGTGACTACTGCGCTGAACAGGTCCGGCTGCATCGGGACCTCCTGATGGTGGCTGGTATGCGCATCAGCCGGCGCAAGAAGCTGATCGAGGCCGGCATCACCACCATCGACCAACTGGCGGCACAGCCCGCTTCAGGCGATTCGATGATGCTGCGACTCCGCGAGCAAGCCCGGCTTCAAACCGGCACCGGTACCCCTGACGGCACGGTCAGGTATACGGACAAAGCTGGCGAGGCCAAGGCCGTCAGCTACAACGTCCTCCCGGACAACACCCTCGGCCGGCTCCCGGCGCCGGACCCGGGCGATATCTTCTTCGACTTCGAAGGCGATCCCCTGTGGCAGGATCCGGCCACAGGAAAGTGGGGGCTTGAGTACCTCTTCGGCGTCATCGAGAACCCCGTGGAAACCGGGGCTGAACCTGTTTTCCGCCCCTTCTGGGCACATTCCCGAGCCGAAGAAGGCCAAGCGTTTGTTGACTTCCTGGACTACGTGGCCAAACGCCGTGCCACCTATCCCCGCATGCACATTTACCACTACGCTGCCTACGAAAAGACGGCGCTGAGAAACCTTTCCTTGGCGCATGTGGTGGGCGAAACCGCGGTGGACGACCTCCTGCGCCAAGGAGTCCTGGTGGACCTTTACGACACCGTCCGGCACAGCATCCGGGTCTCCGAGAATTCTTACAGCATCAAGAAACTCGAGCCCCTCTACATGGGACAGCATCTTCGTTCCGGTGATGTGACCGACGCCGGCGCTTCCGTAGTTGCCTATGCGGACTATTGCACGGCCAGGGATACCGGGCATCCCAAGGAAGCCGCTGCGATCTTGGAAGGCATCAGGGACTACAACCAGTACGACTGCTTGTCCACGCTGGAACTGCGCAACTGGTTGCTCGCCCGGGCCGCAGAGCGATCCATCGTGCCCGGTGGATTGGTTGAAGATGTCCCGCCCTCCGGGGAGCCGCAGCCCAAGTACGAGGCCGCGCCCGAAGAGACTGCCCTGACGGATTATTTGGCCGGCCTGCCGGAGACGGAACGGTCCACGCCCGATGCCCGTGCCGTGGGGATTGTCGCCGCTGGTGTCGGGTACCACCGACGCGAGGACAAGCAGCATTGGTGGGGGCATTTCGACCGATTGGAGAAGCCCGTGTCCCAATGGGAGGACGGCCGTGACATCTTCACCGTGGAACGTGGCGTGGTACTGCAGGACTGGGCGAAACCGACTCCCCGCAAGAATCCGGTGCGCGTCACCCGGCTGGTGGGCCGCTCCGGCGACGGCTCAGGACTGGAACCGGGCAAGACATACTTCCGGATGTTCGACTCTCCCCTGCCCGATGCCCTGGCCGCCAAGGAGTCGTCCGTGCTCGGCCGCGCCGGTTGGGGCGGTACGGAGGTCCTGGAAGTCGGTGAAATGGACGACGCCGAGACTGTCACCATCTCGGAACGGCTCCCCCGCGGCGCAGCCGAGTACAGCGAACTCCCCATGGCCCTGACCCCGGACAGTCCCATTTCCACGGACGGCCAGCGGGCGGCACTGGCAGCTTTGGCCACAAAGCTCTGTGCCTCGTTGCCGTCCTGGCCCCGGGACTGTTCATTGGACTTGGTGCGTCGGCAGCCTCCGCAGCTTCGCACCCTGGCCTCATTGCCTCCCGTGGGGGCCGGGCCGGATGGCTACATCGATGCCATCGCCGGCGCAGTGAAGGATTTGGACAACTCCTACCTTGCCGTCCAGGGGCCTCCAGGCAGCGGTAAGACGTTCGTGGGTTCGCACGTCATTGCCCGGCTTGTCGCTGAGGGATGGAAAGTGGGGGTGGTGGCCCAGTCCCATGCTGTGGTGGAGAACATGCTCTGCGCAGCAGTGCAAAAGGCCGGCGTTGATCCGCAGCGGGTGGCAAAGGAGGTCAAACATGGCGACCCCGTGCCGTGGAAACAATGCGGAAAGGGTGATGTCGAAGAGCTGTTGTCCAAGCCCGGCGGCGCACTTATTGGTGGAACCGCCTGGACAATGGTGGGCAGTTCGGTTCCCGCCGGCTCGCTGGACCTGCTGGTCATCGACGAGGCCGGGCAGTTCTCCCTGGCCAACACCATGGCCGTGAGCCGCGCTGCCAAGCGCCTCCTCCTCCTCGGTGATCCGCAGCAGCTGCCGCAGGTCACGCAGGGCAAGCACCCGGAGCCCGTGGATGAGTCAGCACTCGGCTGGCTGTCCGATGGCTACAACACCTTGCCACCTGAACTGGGCTATTTCCTGGCGTTGTCGTGGCGCATGCATCCCGATCTCTGCAGCGCAGTCTCAGGGCTCTCCTACGACAACCGGTTGGAGGCAGCACCGGCAGCCAAGGAGCGCCATCTGGAAGGGGCCGGTCCGGGAATTTCCTGTGTCTATGTCCCCCACACGGGAAACTCCACCAACTCACCCGAGGAAGCGGCAGAGGTGGTGCGGCAGGTCCAGGCCCACCTCGGCCTGCTCTGGCTCGACCCCTCCCAGTCCGCTGAATCAAAGTTCTCCGAACCACGCCCTCTGGAGGAGACCGACATCCTGGTGGTCGCCGCCTACAACGCGCAGGTCCAGCTGATCAAGCACCAGCTTCGGGCCGCCGGACTGGGCGGGGTTCGCGTAGGTACCGTGGACAAGTTCCAAGGCCAGGAAGCGCCCGTGGTTATTGTGTCCATGGCCGCCTCCGCAGCAGGGGAGGTCCCCCGCGGCATGGAGTTCCTGCTCTCACGCAACCGCATCAACGTGGCGGTCTCGCGCGGGCAGTGGCGTGCCGTCGTCGTACGTTCACCGGAGCTGACCAACTACCTGCCTACCCATCCAGAAGGCCTGGAAAACCTGGGCGGCTTCGTGGCCCTGTGCCAGCGCGCAGGGAGTTAGCGTCGGCCGGCGAGGGCTTCGTCGAGGACCCGGCCGAAGTTGGTCGGGTCATGCGCGAAGCGGCCCAGGAAGAGTCCCGAAACCCCGTCCAACTGCGGCAACAGGCCAGGCTTCGCGGAGCCCCCGTAAATGATGGGCAGGCCGCCCAGTCCGTGCTGACCCAACGAGTCCCGCAACGCCGCCGTGACCCGCGAAACATACGTGGCCGAGGCAGGTTCCGGAGCACCGATCGCCCACACCGGTTCATAAGCAACCACCAGATGCGAGGCAACGGACCAATCACCCGATACCGCTGCCTTAATCTGCCGGAACACAGTATCGGCCGCCGTCGCTGGCTCACTGACTTCCAGTTCCCCCACACACAGCAACGGGGTCAATCCAGCATCAACGGCGGCACCCACCTTCAGCGCGATCATCGCCTCGTCTTCGGCAAAGTAGCGACGCCGTTCCGCGTGACCGATCTCCACGAGCCCAACGCCGAGCTCAGCAAGCATCCCCGGTGAAACCTCCCCGGTCCACGGCCCATCGGCCCAGCTGCAGTTCTGCGCGCCGAGCACCAAGGGCGTGCCGCTCACCAACTGCGCGGCTTCGGGCAACACGGGAAACGACGGAATCACAAACGGGAACACCCGCCCGGCCGCCAGGGCCGGACGGGCGTCCACTTCCGCCACCAAGTGCTCCAACCACGCCAAGGACTGTGCGTAGCCCATGTACATTTTGGTGCTGACACCGATGAACATAGTGTTCAGGCCTGCGTCAGGAGCTGGCAGCATCACGGTTTACTTTCCCAGCAGTTCGTCGGCCTTGTTGCTGAACCGCTTGGTACCGAACATCAGCAGCGCCGCGACGAACGGCAACACACCCAGTGCGTAGACACCCATGGTGCCGGTGTCAGAGGCCGTGACCTGGTTGACCGTGGTGCGCAGGATCGGAGCCACGAACCCACCCAGGTTGCCCAGCGAGTTGATCAATCCGATGCCCGCAGCGGCGGCAGTTCCGGTGAGGAACGCCGTCGGGTACGACCAGCAAATGGGACCTGTGGACAGGAAGCTGCACACCGCCAGGGTGATGAAGATAATCCCGAGCGCCGGGAGCTGGTTGGCCCCGGCCCAAGCGGACCCGAAGATGCAGAGGCCGGTGGAAATGAACAGCGCCGTACCCCAGCGGCGACGACGAGCCACCGTGTTGGCGGCCTTGCCAATGAAGTAGCAGGCGAAGATGCCGAAGAACCATGGGATCGCAGCCAGAAGTCCGACGGCGATGCCCACCTTTTGACCGGTCAGTTGCGCCACCTGCTGTGGCAGGTAGAACGTCACGCCGTACACCGCTACCTGAAGGCAGAAGTAGATGACGGTGAAGTACCAGACACGGCCGTTCCGCATGGACGCCAGGACTCCGCGGGGACCGGTCTCTTCCTTGACGGTGTCCTCCAACGCCATGACGTCGGACAGCGCCGTCTTCTCTTCCTTGGTCAGGAACTTGGCATCCTGGGGGCTGTTGATGAGGAAGAAGTACGCCGCGATACCGGCCAGGACGGCGAGCATGCCCTCAACGAAGAACATGACCTGCCAGCCTGCGACGCCCGGAACCTGATCGCCGATGTTGATGAGCCAACCGGACAACGGCGCACCCATCATCTGCGAGAACGGCTGGGCCAGGTAGAAGATGGCGAACATCTTCACGCGGACCTTGTTGGGGAACCAGGCTGCGAGGAACATGATGACGCCGGGGAACAGGCCGGCTTCGGTAACACCCAGCAGGAAGCGAAGGATGATGAAGGACGTCTCACCCTGTACGAAGGCGAAGCACGCGGACACAATGCCCCACGTGATCGCAATGCGGGCAAGCCACACCTTGGCGCCGAACTTGGTGAGCAGCAGGTTGCTGGGGATCTCGAACAGTGCGTAGCCGATGAAGAAGATGCCGGCGCCCAGGGCGTAGGCGCCTGCGGTGATACCCCTGTCCACTTCCAGCGCGGCTTCGGCGAAGCCAACGTTGGTGCGGTCCAGGAAGGCCACCACGTACAGGATGACGAGCATTGGCATGAGCCGCCGCGACGCTTTGGAGATCGCCGATTTGAGGACCGGCGTGTCCAGCAACTCCCGAGTGGAATTGGTGGCAACAGACATTGAAACTCCTCTTTGAGTGACAGGAAATGACTAATGCAGCCGCGATCAGCGCGGGAAGAAAATGAGCACCATGCCCACTGCGCAGGCAAGGATGCCCACGGCAAGGTAGATCTTGCGTTCTCGTGTCCAGGTCCGCATGACGGCCTAGTGCATGTACAGTCCGCCATCCACATTCAGCGTCTGGCCGGAGATGTATCCGGAGTCCTCGCTGATGAGGAAGGCGATAGCGGCGGCGATGTCACGGGTGGAGCCCACACGGTTCACCACGAGGTCCTTGGTGAGTTCGTCCTTGCGTTCCTGGCTCAGGGTGCCGCCCATGATGTCTGTGTCGATGGGACCAGGTGAGATGGCGTTGACGGTGATGTCGTATTCGCCGAGTTCCCGGGCCGTGGCGCGGGTCAAGCCAATGACGCCGGCCTTGGCTACCGAGTACGGGGTCTTGGAGAACGTGCCGCCACCGCGCTGCGCGGACACGGAGGAGATGTTCACGATGCGGCCGATGCGGTGCTTGACCATGGACTCGGCCACACGGCGGGTGGCGTAGTGGACGCCGTTGAGGTTGATGTTGAGCACGCGGTCCCACTCGGCGGGTTCGAGTTCGAGGTACCCGACGGGTGAGCTGACTCCGGCCACGTTGGCCAGGGCGACGATCTGAGGCAGTTCGTTTTCGAGTTCGTCGATCGCGGCACGGACCTCGGCTTCGCTGGCAACGTTGGCACCAACACCGTGGGCCTGGACGCCGTATTCCGCGGCGATTTCCTTGGCTGCGATCTTGCAGGCGGCGTCGTCGAGGTCGATGATGCCGATGTTCCACCCTTGGGCGGCCAGGTAGTTGACGGTGGCGCGGCCAATGCCGCGTTCAGAGACGGCGCCGGTGACGATTGCGGTACGTTCACTAGGGAAAGTCATGTGTGTTCTCCTGGTAAGAGTCAGTTGATGGGTGCCGGGCCGAGCTCTTCAATGAGCTTCTGCATGGCGACGTAGGCCTTGTTGCGGTAGGCGATGAGTTCGGGAGTGCGCTCGGCGGGGACATTGAGGAAGCCGGCGCCTGTCTTGGTGCCGAGCTTGCCTGCTTCGACGAGGTCCGACAGGATCTTCGGCGTAGCGAATCGTTCCGGGAAGCCCGTTTGCAGCGACTTGTAGCAGAAGTTGTAGACGTCCAAACCGGCCATGTCCGCAATGGCGAACGGACCAAAGAATGGCAAGCGGAAGCCGAACGTCGTACGCACCAGGGTGTCGACGTCGTCCGCTGTTGCGATGCCCTGCTCCACCAGCTGCGCCGCTTCGTGGAACAGCGCGTACTGCAGGCGGTTGAGCACGAAACCGGTGACGTCCTTGACGACGGCTGTCTGCTTGCCGGCGGCGTGGACCAGCTCGCGGGAGGCTGCAACCGTTGCCGCGGAGGTTCCGGCGTGCGGGATGACCTCGACGCCCGGAATGAACGGCGAGGGGTTGGAGAAGTGCACGCCCAGGAACCGCTCCGGGTTGGTCACGGCTTCGGCCAGGGAAGCAATGGAAATGGTGGACGTGTTGGATCCGATGAGGGCGTCCGGGCGGGCCGCAGCGCTGATCCGGTCGAGGGTCTGGTGCTTGATCTCCAAAACTTCGGGAACGCACTCCTCGATGAAGTCCGCATCCGAAACAGCCTCTTCGATGTCCTTGGCAGCCCACAGGTTTTGGTTGAGGATCTCGGTGGAGCCTTCCGGGAAAAGTCCGTCCGCGATGAACTGCTCCGATTCCACCAGCAGGCGGTCGTAGTTCTTCTGCGCCACTTCGGCCGACACATCGGCCAGCGCGACGCGGGCGCCGCCGAGCGCCAGTACCTGCGCGATGCCGCCACCCATGTAGCCGGAACCCACGACGGCGATCTTCCGGGCTGCGTTGTTCGCGGAACCTTCGGTTGCTTCAGAAATGGTCATGATCAGACTGCCTTTGTGTAGTCGGGCTCGTAGGAGCAGATGGCGTCCACCTTGGCGGCGGAGGATGAGTTTTGGTCGAAGCGGTGGTCGAGCCACTCGCCTACGAGCTTTTTGGCCAGTTCCAAGCCAATCACCCGCTGGCCGAGCGTGAGGACCTGGGCGTTGTTGCTGAGGACGGACCGCTCCACGGAGTAGCTGTCGTGGGCGGTGACGGCGCGGATCCCGGGGACCTTGTTGGCTGCGATCGCCACACCTAGGCCGGTTCCGCAGATCAGGAGTGCCCGGTCGGCTTCGCCCTGGGCCACCTTGCGGGCGGCATCGACGGCGACGTGCGGATAGGCGGTGGAATCGTTGGGCCCAACGCCCACGTCCGTTACGGACGCCACGCGCGGGTCGGCTTCCAACAGGGCAACGAGTGCCTGTTTGTATTCAACGCCGGCTTCGTCGTTGCCGACGATAATGCGCCAGCCTTGGGTGTTGCTCATGCTCAGGCTCCGTTTCCGGCCGGTGCCGCTGAAGAAGCGGGGGCCAGTTGTGCATCGATGAATTGAGAAATCCTGGCGGTGATCAGCCCAAAGGAGACTGCACCGGGATCGGGGTGGCCGAGGCTCTTTTCGGCGAGTGGACGGGCACGACCCTTGAGCGGACGCAGCTCCGCTGTCCTGGCGGCAGCGGACTCGGCGGCCGCAGCGGCAACTGCCAGGGCCCGGTCAACGGGAGCACCGCCGTCGAGCTCCGCCAGGAAGGCGTCCCGGAAGGGGAGGAGCGCGTCCACCATGGTCTTGTCCCCGGGATCGGCCTTGCCCAGTTCCGTGATGGCGCGAACGAAGGCCTTCACGGCGGCAGCTGCGTCATCGGCGCTGTATGTTTCGCGGTTTCCAAGCGACTGCCCGGCCGCGATGACTGCCGAACCCCACAACGCTCCCGACGTCCCACCGGCTCGCTCGCTCCACGCTTCGCCAGCCGTCGCCAGGACACGTGCCACTGAAGAACCACTCGCAGCCTCACCGGCGGCCGCTGCAGCATCGACGCCGCGGCGCATGCCGATACCGTGGTCGCCATCGCCGGCGATCGCATCCAGTTTGCCGAGCTCCGCTTCATGCTCGACGACGACGTCCCGCACTTGGGCGAGAATCGCCACGGCCTGCCGCCCAAGTTCAGCGGCAGCCGGGGTGGGAAGTTCGACGTCGGCGGTTTCGGCGTCGTCGAATGCTGCCTCGGCGCGAGGTGCTCGGGGCGCCATGCTGCCCTTGCGGAACGCAGGCGTGTCAGCGGGGGCAGCCCAGTACTGCTCGAGTTCCTCGTCCAACCACAGCAAGGTCAGGGACAACCCCGACATGTCCAGGCTGGTCACCAGCTCGCCGCATTCGGGCTCAACAACAGTGAGTCCGGCGGCAGTGAGCAGCTTCTCAACTTTGCCGAACAGCAGGAACAGTTCGTCGTATTTCACAGTGCCCAAGCCGTTGACGATGGCGACCACGCGGTCCCCGGCGTCTTCGGGCTTGTCCGCGAGCAGCTTGGACACCAGGAGTTCGGCCAGCTCGGAAGCGGTGGGCATGGGGTGTTCGGAGATACCGGGTTCGCCGTGGATCCCCAGGCCCAGCGACATTTGCCCGGCCGGTACGTGGAACAGCGGGTCGGTTGCGCCGGGGAGCGTGCACCCGTCAAAGGCCACACCCAGCGAACGCGTCCTGTAATTGGTCTTGATGGCCAAACGCTCGACGCCGTCAAGGTCCAGTCCCGCTTCAGCGGCGGCGCCGGCGATCTTGAAAACGGTGAGGTCGCCCGCGATGCCGCGGCGCTTTTCGAGTTGTTCGATGGGTGCACTGGCGATGTCGTCCGTGACGGTGACCGTACGGGTCTCAATGCCCTCGGCGTTCAGCCGGAGCTGTGCCTGGCCGAAGTGCAGGACGTCGCCGGCGTAGTTACCGTAGCTGAGCAGGACACCGCCACCGGCGTTGGCTGCCTTGGCTACGCGGTAGACCTGGCCGGCCGCCGGCGAGGCGAACATGTTGCCGCACGCCGATCCCGCTGCAAGGCCTGGGCCTACCAGCCCCGCGAAGGCCGGGTAGTGCCCGGAGCCGCCGCCAACCACCAGCGCTACCTGGCCGTGGGGGACCTCGGTGGACCGGACCACGCCACCATCGACGCGTGCCACGTATCCGCGATTGGCGGCCACGAACCCGTCCAGCGCTTCATCGGCAAAGTCTGCCGGGTTATCGAAAATTTGGGTCATTTCCTAGACTCCTGCGAATTCGGCCGCGGGCTTTTGGCGTCCTTGGGCAACCTGGCTCTGTCCGAGGGCATAGCCGTCCGTCTTCGGCAGGACGTGCCTGCGGAGGTAGTCCTGGTTGCTGGCCGTAACACTCAGGCCGTCGCCGCCGTAGTGCTCGGTGCAAAGGATGCCCTGGAATCCCACGGACAGCGCGAGCTTGAAAGCCTCGCGGTAGTTGATCAGTCCGCTTTCCATCGGGGCCGGCATGGTGATGTAGCTGTCACGGGCCACGTCTTCGTCGCGGATGTAGTTCTTCATGTGCCAGTAGTTGGAGTACGGCAGCGTCTTGGCCACCATCTCGCGCCAGTCCTCGATGGGTCGGTGGAGGCGGATGAGGTTGCCGAGGTCGGGGTTGAGGCCCACATTGTCCAGGCCGATGTCCTGGACCAGTTGAACCGATGAGTCCGCCGTGCCGAGGTACGTATCCTCGTACATTTCCAGGGAGAGCAGGATGCCCGCCTCTGCTGCGTGCTTGCCGAGTTCTCGGATCCGGGAGACGGCGTTGCCCCACGCTTCCTTGTCCCCCACCGGATCTTTGTAGCCCTCGACTGTCCAGAACCACAGCTGCTTTTGCTGCTCCGGGGTGATGGCCTGATGGAGCCCGAACGACACCACTTCGCAGCCGAGCTCCGCAGCGGCGTCAATGGTGCGGTGGCTGTACGCCAAGTTGTCGGCCCAATCCGCGGTGTGGATGACGCTGCGGCGAATGGCGGAGATGACCGGAATACCGATGCCTACCTGGTCCGCCGTCTTCTTGAACTCGGCGAGGCGGTCCTTGCTGAGGTCACCGGGACGAACCCAGCTATCGGTGAGGTCCGCGTTCGCGAAACCTGCGTCCTTCACTTCCTGGAGGACAGAAGCCCAAACGGAAGCGTCGGCGTCGTTGACGTGCTGCCCCGCAGCGTCGGTGCCGGGGAACTGCAGGAGGGCCGCGGTGATGGGCCAATTCTCGGCGGTGTACGCCATGATGATCACTCCTTCGTGGAATCCTGTTTCCTATAGGATTTACGAACCAAGCAAAGCTGTCAACCCTTTTGCGAAACTTCCTAGATCCTATATGTCTTACATATGCCTGTGAAGAGGGTCACGGATCTCAGTAAAAAGGGCCCGCCAGCACTGCCAGCGAGCCCAAGGATGAGCGCAGGCCTAATCCTCCGGAGCGTCAGCCATCGCCCGGCCACGCACCTTTTGGACGTGGTCGATCATCATTTCTGCGGCCTTCTCCGGGTCACCACCGGCCATGGCGTCAAGCACGGCCTGATGCTCGGCAATAGCCTGCTCTGCGTCGGTGATGCCCACTCCCCCGAACAGCCGGAACCGTTGGATCTGGCCGCCGAGGGTGTTGTATGCGGCGAGGAGGAATTGGTTGTTCGCCTGCGCGGCGATGAGTTGATGGAACCGCTCGTCGGCCTCGAGGTAGTTGCGGTACTCGGCAAACGTGCCTCCGCGCGGCGCGGTCTTGAGGTCATCGACCGCTTGCTTCAGCGCCTCCAAGCCGTCGGGCGTCATGCGCGAACAGGCCAAACGGGCATTGACCGGCTCGATGGACAGCCGTGCCTCCATCAGTTCGGCAAAGTCCTCCCGAGTGAAGACAGGAGCCACGCGATAGCCCTTGAGCGCAACGCGGCGGACCATCCCCGTATGCTCCAGTCGGGCCAACGCTTCCCTAACAGGAGTTGGAGAAACGTCCAGTTCCCGCGCCATCCCGTCAATGCTCACTGCCGCCCCGGGTTCCAGCCGTCCGTCCATGAGCCACTCCAAAAGGGCCTCGTAGACGTGGTCGGCCAGCACCTGGCGGCTGACGGGAAAGCCAGCACGGCCAGCGGTCGGGGAAGGTTCAGCCATGCCCCAAATCCTATAGGAACGCGGGCCCGTGACCAGGTAAGCGCCCTGTCACATTCCCCAACCCGCTCGCAGTAGTGGTTGTTATCGAGGCTCAGAACAACCACTACTGCCAGTCACTTGAGCGGCCACGTGTTAAACCACGACGTCGGCCCCCAGGCGGGTGCCGACGTCGTGGTCTATCTTGGGGTGCTGCGCTTTAGTTCGCGTAGAACGGGTAGTCCGTGTACCCCTCGGCACCGTCGGCGTAGAACGTGGCAGCGTTCGGCTCGTTGAGCGGCAGGCTGTCGCGCCAGCGGCGGGCGAGGTCCGGGTTGGCGATGGCCGGGCGGCCAACCACCACGGCGTCTGCGAGGCCGTCTTCGATGATGGCGAACGCTTCGTCACGCGTGGTGATCTCGCTGAAGCCGGTGTTCACCAGGAACGTTCCATTGAAGCGCTCGCGGAGGTCCTGAACCAGTGAGCTCTTGGGCTCGTGATGCAGGATGCTCAGGTACGCCAGGTTGAGCGGGGCAATGGTGTCCACCAAGACCTCGTACGTTGCCCGGACATCCGCGGCATCAACCTCGGCGATGCCCTGTACATTGTGCTCCGGGGAAATCCTGATGCCCACGCGGTTGGCGCCGAGGGCTTCCACCACGGCGTTAACGGTTTCGATCACGAAGCGCGCGCGGTTTTCCGGGGAACCACCGTAGCTGTCGGTGCGGACGTTGCTGTTCGGGGCAAGGAACTCGTGCAGCAGGTAACCGTTGGCGGAGTGAAGTTCGACGCCGTCGAATCCAGCCTCAATGGCGTTCTTGGAGGCGGTGACGATTTCCTGGATAACGCCCGGCAGTTCGTCGGTGCGGAGTTCACGCGGCACGGGGTAGGCCTGCTTGCCGTTAGGGGTGCGGACCTCGCCTTCGATGGCGACCGCGCTGGGGCCTACGATCTCGTGGCCTCCCGTGATGTCGGCGTGCGAAACACGGCCACCGTGCATGATCTGAGCGAACATGCGGCCACCCTCAGCGTGAACGGCGTCCGTCACCTGCTTCCAGCCGGCGATCTGCTCCTCGGTAACGAGGCCCGGCTGGCCCGGGTATGACTGGCCTGCCGGGGTCGGGTAGGTTCCCTCGCTGACAATCAGCCCAAGCGAAGCCCGCTGGCGGTAATGCTCGGCGATCAACGAACCCGGAACGCCCTGGTCACCCGCACGGAGACGCGTCAGGGGTGCCATCACTAGTCGGTTGGAAAGTTCAAGCTCGCCGAGGGCCAAGGGGGAAAACAGCATGCGCAGTTCCTTTCAGAATGAAACGGGTTCATTCTGCCCAACTGCATGGCGTCTGCAACTATTCCGGAAGAGGTGCGGATCACATGGCAGCTGCAGTGGGAGGAAGCGCATGTAGCTGGCAGTAGTGGTTGTTCTGGGCCGTCAAAACAACCACTACTGCCAGTCAGTTGGGCGGATTACTCCCGTTTACGGTTCTTCAGTGCGTCGTCAAAGCACTCACAGAGCGCCAGTACTGCCACCAGATGCGCTTCCTCTGCATGCGGTGGATCAGTGTTGATGCAGATGGCCTCGTTCACCGAGTCGGCCAGCTCTTTGGACTCCTTGCCGGTCAAAGCCCACACCCGAGCACCACCCGCTTTGGCAGCGGCGGCAGCATCCCTGAGTTCGTCGGTGATGCCTTTCGCGGCCAGCAGGACCACAATGTCGCCGCGGCGAACCTGATCCGTCAGCTGGGTGCTGATGCTGGCCGTGGCGCCGTCCGATCCGCTGGCGCCTTTGGGAATGTAGATCGCTTTGAAGCCGGACCCGTCTCCGGGATCGTGGGCGGCGAGCTCCGACGTGAATCTCTGCGCTTCGTGCGAAGACCCGTCACTGCCCGCGGCGAAGACAGTTCCCCCGCGAAGCCTGACGAGCGCCAGTTCTTCGCCCCATTCGGCAAGCCTGGAAGATTCACGGCGCAGGGCCGCAACGGCCGGACCGATCTCGCCCAAGTGCCCCAGGACTACATCCACCGCATGCCGTGTGGCCTTCGACTCGTTCGACCGCACTGCCTCACCTGTTCGCCTCACCACGATGCTCACTTCCTACCTCCTCTGAACCTACAAGTTCCTGTCACCCTCGCGAGAGGATCCATCGCGTCCAGTACGGTCCCGCGTCATACGCTCGCCCTCGGCGGCATTGGAGCCGTCAGAGGCATTCGAACGACCGGTGGTGCCGACTCGATCGGCATCACCGGCGCGATCCGGGACGCTCGAGCGGTCGCCATTCGAGCGGTCCGCAACATTCGGGTCCAGTTTGTCCGCATGACGGAGGTGCTCTTCGACACGTCCATGGGCTTCGTTAGCCTTCTCGGCGTGGCGTTCGGCTTCCTGGCGGAGCCGGTTCGCTTCGACTTCGGCCTGCAGCGCGTTTGCTTCCGCCTGGGCAGATTCGGCTTTCGCCCGGTGGGCGTCGATGGCTTCTTCGGCGGCTTTCTCCCGCAATTCGCCGGCTCGGTGGCGATTGACTTCAGCTTTCTTCCTGCGCCCTATCACTACCGCAACAATCACAGCGGCGATGACGACTACGGCCAACACGATGATCAAAACCAGTTGTCCTGTATCCATGTGGATTACCTCCCTGGTGAGCGGCTTCTGTGGGCGCCGCTCGTTGCCCACGCTGTGGTTACTACTGGGGGTGTACCCCGATCAGGGCACCCCCAAACGACGCTGGACCCTCATGCCGGCAGCTCCATCCTGAAGCCGCAACGGCACTGGATCACCCGGGTTTTCACATAGACGTCCAGCAGGCCGTCGTCCACGTCCTCTGTGGACATGGGGGCATACACGCTTCGCACCGAGGACTGGGCGAACTGCATGGGTTCTCCGCAGTGGAAGTACTGTCCGCCGAATTGCAAGAGCCCTGACACCGTCCCGTTGCGGTTGAGGACCCCTGCCACGTCATGGAACGCGGCGGTGTGCGCGCGGGACACTTCGCATCGCGAGCAGGTGTAGGACACGAACACCAAAAGTTCGCCTGCGTGCGGCTCGATGGATTCGATCGTGTCCAAGTCCAGATGCTCGTTGGACCGGCATCGGGGGCATTGGAGGGGTTCGGCGTGGGGACGGGTAGCATCGCCTGGCACCAGAGGGTTTTTCATGGACGACAACGCGGACACTCCTCGGTCAACTCTGGCCGAAACTCTCTCCCTTGCCCATCATATTAACACCAATGGTCAGATTACTTACTGGTTTTGGTTGTCGGCTTCGTTCGGCTCTTCGCTCAGAGGCATAATCCAGGCTTGGGCGCCTGCAGTGTCGAGGCTCGGTGGCCCTTGTGCCGGGGTGGCATCTCTGCTTCGCTGGGAGGGTCTCCTGCAGCGCGGGACAACCCAGCCGTAACGCAGGGAGAACCAGTATGAAAGCCGTGACATGGCAAGGCCGGCGCTCGGTAAGCGTCGAAAACGTCCCCGATCCCACCATCCAGGATCCAACCGATGTGATCGTCAGGATCACATCGTCGGCTATTTGCGGGTCGGACCTGCATCTCTATGAAGTACTCGGCCCCTACATGCATAAGGGCGATGTCATTGGCCACGAACCCATGGGAATCGTGGAGGAAATCGGCGCGGAAGTCCACCGGCTCAAGAAGGGCGACCGCGTGGTGGTTCCGTTCAACATTTCGTGTGGGCATTGCTACATGTGCAACCAAGGCCTGCAGTCGCAGTGCGAAACCACCCAGGTCACGGCAAAGAGGTCGGGGGCGGCGCTCTTTGGCTATTCGGAACTCTACGGTTCAGTTCCCGGTGGCCAGGCCCAGTACTTGCGGGTTCCGTTCGGAGACTACGGCCCCATCAAGATCGATTCCGATGCACCCGATGAGCGGTACCTGTTCCTCTCGGACATCCTTCCTACGGCCTGGCAAGCCGTGGAGTACGCGAACGTGCCGAACGGCGGCACCCTTGCTGTGCTCGGACTGGGACCTGTTGGCCAGTTCGCCGCAAGGATTGGCGTTCACAAGGGTTTCCGGGTGATTGGCGTTGACCCTGTTCCCGAGCGCAGGGCCATGGCCGAGAAGCACGGAGTTGAGACCCTGGACTACAGCTCGGACGTGGCTGGCCAGATCCGCGAGGAAACTTTGGGCCGGGGCCCGGACTCCGTGGTGGACGCGGTGGGCATGGAAGCCCACGGCTCGCCCGTCGCTTCCTTCCTGCATAAAGCCGTGTCGCTCTTGCCCGATAAGCCGGCCCAGGTGGCCATGGAGACGATGAGCGTCGATCGGCTCGCTGCGCTTCACACAGCCATTGACCTGGTGCGACGCGGTGGGACGATCTCGCTCAGTGGCGTCTATGGCGGCCAAGCAGACCCGATGCCCCTGATGACCATGTTCGACAAGCAGATCCAGTTGCGGATGGGCCAGTGCAACGTGCGCAGCTGGACTGACCAGCTACTGCCCTTGGTAGAGGACGACGCCGATCCACTGGGAGTCATGCAGTTGGTCACCCACACCGGATCCCTTGACGAGGCCCCGGAGCTCTACGAGAAATTCCAGAAGAAGCAGGACGGCTGCATCAAGGTGGTCCTGAAGCCCTGATGCCCTCATGCCAGGCTAAGCAAGGTGCTTGCCGCCGGTGACGCCCACAACGGAACCGGAGATGTAACTGGCGTCCTCGCTGGCCAGCAGCACGAACACTGCCGCAACGTCCGCAGGCTGCCCAGTCCGGCCCAGCGGGATGTCCTGGGCGGCGCCCTGGTCGGCGCCCGGGGCTACGGCGTTAACCCGGATTCCCCTCGGCCCGAGCGACTCTGCCAAGGAGAACGTCATGCTGTTGATGGCGGCCTGGGTGGCGGCGTAGTCGATCATCGCCGGACTCGGATGGTAGCCCTGGATGGATGAAGTGTTGATGATCGCCGCTCCGGGGTTCAGATGCGGAAGGGCTGCCCTGACGATCCAGAACAGGGCGTAAAGGTTCGTCTTGACCGTCTGGTCGAATTGTTCCGTGCTGAGGTCTTCGAATCCTGTACTGGTGTTCATCCGGCCTTCGGCATTCACCAGGACGTTAAGGCCGCCGAATTCCTCCGCTGTCTGGGCAACTGCCTCCTGGCAGAACTCTTCATCCTGCACGTCCCCCGGAAGTGCCAGCGCCCTGCTGCCGGCGGCCTCGATCAGTTGGACCGTGTTCTCCGCATCCTGCTCCGCATCGGGCAGATAGGTGAAGGCGACATCCGCACCCTCGCGGGCGAAGGCTATGGCTACGGCCTTGCCGATTCCGCCGTTCCCGCCGGTGATCAGGGTCCGCATCCCCACCATCCGATGGTGCCCCACGTAGCTTTGCTCACCGTGGTCCGGATGGGGTGTCCCGGCCTCAGCCCAGCCTGGGTCCCCCTGCCTCTGGGGAGCTATTTCCCCTGACGGCGGGTTTGCCGGCGGATCCGAGTCTGGTTCTTCCGGCTCTTCCCTGCCGACGATCACGTTGGTGGCCAGGGCCATGGCGATGTCCTCGTCAAGATCCGTAGTCAACCCGGCTTCTTCGTTGCGATCGTCCTCGGCCATGGGCCCAGTCTAAGCATCCTGATTATCGCCGGGAACGAGTGCACTGCCGACGTTCAGGAAGTACCCAGAATTGCTCGATAGCCTAGCGATTGTCAGTGTTGGACTACATCGAAGGAGATCCCATGGGACTCGGAGACAAGATCAGCAACAAGGCCCAGGAAGTCACCGGCAAGGCGAAAGAAGCTTTGGGAGACGCCACCAATAACGAGAAGCTGCAGGCCGAAGGTGTCGCTGACCAAGCGGCCGCCAAGACCAAGCAGGCCGGCGAGAACGTCAAGGATGCCGCCAAGGACGCCTTCGACAAGTAAGCCCTACAGCACTAACCACACAGCACAATGCCCCGGCTCCCCCAAGGGAGGCCGGGGCGTTTGCGTCAATACGACCGAATGGCTACTTCTGGGCCGGGAGGACCAACTCGCCCGACTTGTCCGTTGACAAGGCGAGGGACGAGATGAACTGAGGTTCGCCGTCGGGCCCGTCCTGACCTGACCTGAGCATGTCCGGTCGTTCGAACTCCAGGCCGGTGACGTGGCAGAGGAGTTTAGCGTCGCTGGGATTGCCGTCGGCGTCGAACATTGGCAGGTCGATGCCGTCGTCGGTGCGCCGCAGGTAGTAACGGCCCTTGGTCGCCAGAGCCAACACGGGCGGCAGGACCAGCGCCAGGCCCACGGCGAAGATCGGCGAAAACGGCTGGACAGAGCTACCGAAAGCTCCGAAGAACACGGCGATGGAAACACCCGCGGAAACCAGCATGGACACGAAGCCCACCGGGTTCACGGCGTACAGCATGCCGCGGCGAAACTCTGGAACCTTGGGTGAGATTTTCAGCAGGTACTTGTTGATCGCGATGTCGGAAGCCACCGTGACCACCCAGGCCATGGCGCAGTTGGCATAGAAGCCCAGGATGGTGTTGAGGAACTCGAACATGTTCGACTCCATGAGGATCAGCGCGATGACCAGATTGACCACCACGAACACCATGCGGCCCGGGTAGGTCTTGGTGATGCGGGTGAAGGAGTTGGTCCAGGCCAGCGATCCGGAGTAGGCGTTGGTGACGTTGATCTTGATTTGCGAAATGACCACCAGCACCACCGCGAGCGTCATGGCGAGCCAGGCGGGCATCATCTCTTCGTAGACGCCCAGGAACTGGTGGACCGGCTCATTGGCTGAAGAAGCAGCTGCGGGATCAAGCTTGGCGATGAGGTAGATCGCGATGAACAGGCCGATGATCTGCTTGATGGCGCCGAAGATCACCCAGCCCGGCCCGGCGAGGATCACTGCACGCCACCAGGCGCCCTTGTTGTCGGCGGTCTTGGGCGGCATGAAGCGCAGGTAGTCGATCTGCTCGGCGATCTGGGCCATCAGGGACAAACACACGCCTGCGGCCAGCATCACCGAGGCCAGGTTGGGGCCTCCCTCACCGGAAGCACCGGTGAACGCGAAGAAGGCGTCGATGCTCTCGGGGTGGGACAGGAGCAGGTAACCCACCGGTACCACCATGAGCAGCAACCACAGGGGTGTGGTCCACACCTGCAACGTGGCAAGCGTCTTCATCCCGTAGATCACCAGCGGAATGATGATGATGGTGGATACGGCATAGCCAATCCACTGCGGAATGCCGAGGCCCAGCTGCAGGCCCTGGGCCATGATGGAGCCCTCCAGGGCGAAGAAGATGAACGTGAAGGTGGCGAAAATAATGTTGGTGACCACCGAGCCGTAGTAGCCAAACCCCGAGCCTCGGGTGATCAGGTCGAGGTCGATGTTGTACCGGGCGGCGTAGTACGCCAGTGGAAAGCCCGTCGCGAAGATGATCACCGCTGCCACGATGATGCCGAAAATCGCATTCACAGTTCCATAGGCAATGCCGATGTTCGCGCCGATGGAGAAGTCGGCCAGGTAGGCGATGCCTCCCAAGGCGCTGGTGGCCACCACGCCGGCGCTCCACTTCCGGTACGAGCGCGGCGCGAACCGGAGGGTGTAGTCCTCCAGGCTCTCCTTCGCGGCACTCATGGCGTCGGCGTTGCCTTCCGGTGGTACACCGGAGGCACCGATTCCGACGGCGGTGCCGGCCGCCGTCGTCGGCTCCAGCGTTGCGGTACTCGTCTCTACGTCACTCATTCGTTGTCGCTTTCGTCGCGGTCTTTGCCTCGCCCACGACGCTAGTCACGCAGCGCGTCAATTCCGTCACGTCCGTGTTTCACAGCTGTAACTTCTGCACCAGCCGCCCCCACCCACGCGCCACCAAAATCCAGCGCCCCCGTTTGTGCGCACCCCACAAAATTGCCCGCCACCAGCACGGATACCGTCAAGGACATGACCACCCAAGCACCCCGGGCAACCCGGGAAAGTACTGCCTACGCCATCCTCGACACCGCCCGGGAGCAGGTTCTGGAACACGGCGAGGGCCTGGACGAAGGCCAGCTCCTCGAGATCCTGGAACTCCCGGACGACGCCATCCCCGCGGCCCTGCAACTCGCCCACGAGGTTCGCCTCAAGCACTGCGGCGAGGACGTGGAGGTGGAAGGCATCATCTCCATCAAGACCGGCGGATGCCCTGAGGACTGCCACTTCTGCAGCCAATCCGGCCTGTTCGACTCCCCCGTCCGCGGTGTCTGGCTCGATATCCCAGAACTGGTGAAGGCAGCCAAGGAAACAGCAGCCACGGGTGCCACGGAATTTTGCATCGTCGCGGCAGTCCGTGGCCCCGACATCAAGCTCATGAACCAGATCAAGTTCGCGATCGACCGCATCAACGAAGAAGTGGACATCAATATCGCCTGTTCCCTGGGCATGCTCACGCAGCGCCAGGTGGACCAGCTGGCTGAGTGGGGCGTTCACCGCTACAACCACAACCTTGAAACGGCCCGGAGCTACTTCCCCGAGGTCGTCACTACGCACAGCTATGAGGAACGCCTCGAGACCTGCGCCATGGTCAAGGCTGCTGGGATGGAACTGTGCTGCGGCGCCCTGATCGGCATGGGTGAGTCGTTGGCGCAACGGGCAGAACTGGCCGCTCAGCTCGCCACCCTTGAACCGCACGAAGTCCCACTGAACTTCCTCAACCCACGCCCGGGAACGCCCCTGGAAAACCAGGGAATCATGGACGGCAAGGATGCCCTCCGCGCCATCGCCGCGTTCCGCTTGGCCATGCCGCGCACCGTACTCCGCTACGCAGGCGGTCGCGAACTGACACTTGGCGATCTCGGCACCCGCGACGGCCTTCTGGGCGGAATCAACGCCGTCATCGTTGGCAATTACCTCACCACCCTCGGCCGCCCTGCCAATGCCGACCTCAACCTCCTGGTGGAGCTGAACATGCCCATCAAGGAATTCCAGAAATCGCTGTGACCATGGCAGCCGGGGCGGCCTATTGCGGACACTGCGGAGGTGACAGCCCGACGTCGGACGCCCACCACAGCTGTCGGCAGCAGTTGGCGATGGAACCGCCCCGCTACTGCGCGCTGTGCCGGAGGCGGATGAAAGTCCAGGTCACGCCGTTGGGGTGGACGGCCGAGTGTTCCCGCCACCCCCTCACGAGTTTTTGTACAGATAATGCTCCTAAAAGCGCTCCATAAGGCCATCATCTGTACAAAAACTCTCTGGGTAGGGTGGTCTTATGGGCGAGAGCCGGGATCTGCTGACGCAGGAGCAACGCAGCCGCAACATGTCCAAAATCCGCGGCAAAAACACCAAGCCTGAACTGCTGGTCCGTAAGCTCCTCCATGCCAAGGGTTACAGGTACCGCCTGCACGGACAGTCAGGCGGTACCAAGCTGCCCGGCCGGCCGGACCTGGTGTTTGCCGGCAGGCAGAAGGTCATCTTCGTCAACGGCTGTTTCTGGCACTTCCACGACTGCAGAGTCGGCAGGAATGCTCCATCAGCCAACGCGGAGTTCTGGGAGGCCAAGAGAAGCCGCACCCGCGAGCGGGACGCGCTCCAGCGGGAGCAACTGCGCGCTGCGGGCTGGGAGGTGCTGACGGTATGGGAGTGCGAACTCAAGGACCGGTCGATGCTCGAAGAAAGACTAACGGCGTTTCTTGAGGCGGGTATTGGGGCGAGCGCCGGTTACGGCGCGGACGTTGCGGCAGACTCGACGGGCTGATCGACGCCGGCGCTGTGGCTGCCCTGTTCCCACAGCGCGACGGCAGCTGTCCCACCGATTCCCAGCAGCACTGCCATGCAGACGACGATGATGACCATAAGGCCCGGTGATGGGCGAGCACCACTGTTCATACTGTTTTCCGCTCCTTGGTTCAAGCCTGACATCCCCCAGATCAGTGATCCCCAACCTGCTCTTCACTACTTTCAGGGCGGGCCATCAAGACTCCCTCTGAGTCCGCTCAAGATTGGATCAAGCTTTGGGTTTCTGGTGCTTGCGTAGTTCCACGGGTCCTAATGTTGAATCGTGAATCTATTGTTTGGAGGCGGGAGGGGTTTGGTGTCTGAGTATGACGAATGCACCGATGCCCTGGTGGATCGCACCGTCCTCACCGAACTCCAGGCCGAGCTTGGGGGCGACCAAGCCATTATCTGTGCCTTCGTCCGAAACTATGTAGCCTTGCTGCCGTGGCGAGTGTCCCGGCTGCATCGGGCCTTGGAAAACTTGGACATGGAAGACGCCATGGACGCAGTGTTGAGCCTGAAGACATCGAGCCAAATGGTAGGGGCTGTCTGCATGAACCGCCGCGCTACGGAGCTGGAGATCAGCATCCGGCTCCTTCCCAACGCGGACCATCTGGATGAGCTCAGGCCCCAGGTGGTGGAGATCGACCAGTTTGTGTTCGGCACGATTTCGGAACTGGAAACACCGATCCTCTAAATTTCTTCACCTTATTGAAGAGAAACCATTGACTCGCTAAAGATCTTCACTATAGTTGTGTGAGTTAGCTCACCAACGAAGGATGCGGCAATGACCACCGAGACTCCTGCTCCACCAGCCACCAGCGAACTGCTGGCGACTGTCGGAAACAAGGTGCGCACCATGCGCAAGGCAAAGGGCATGACCCTTGCCCAGCTCTCGGACATCACCGGCCTCAGCCAGGCGATCGTCAGCCAGATCGAACGCGGCATGGCCAACCCTTCCTTCACCACGTTGGCCCAGCTGGCCCACGGCCTGGACATCCCCGTAGGGCGATTCTTCATTGGCCAGGATGAATCAAAGTCCCCCGTGGTCCGCAGATCCGATCGACGCAACCTGAAGAACGTCACCCGCGAGTCCGTGGGCGAGGCAGTACATGAACTGCTGACCCCCAACCGCGATGGCAGCATCGAAGCACAATGGATCAGCACGCCCCCAGGGCATGACACCAGCGACACCCCTTTTACGCACAGCGGTGAAGAGTTCTGCTACATCATCTCCGGCCGTAAAGACGTCTACTTGAACGGCGTCTGCTACAGCCTCGAAGAGGGCGACTCCATCACCTACTCCTCAGAGATCCCGCACTGGTACAAGAACAGCTACGAAGAGGTATGCGTAGCCATCTGGGTCAACGCACCACACGCGTGGTAATCCTGCCGCCCCCGTACGGCGCCAGCGTTTTCCCTTAACTGTCCGGACACGACACCGTGGCCGCCGACACTCCTTGCCACTTTCGCATCAAACGCCTCCTCAACCAGGCGTTGCTGCGTCATACCCTCCCACGCCCTCCGGGGCGTCAGCGTAAGGACACTTCCATGCTCGACACACAAACGACGGACAGCGTAGTCCCGTCACCCAAAACCCAAGCATCGCCCCAAAAGAACGCAAAATTCACTCCCGAAGTCCGGAAAGGCCTCCTAGGCCTGGGCCTCGGCAACGCCCTGGAATGGTACGACTGGATGGTCTTCGGCCTCCTGTCCGCCTTCATCGGGCCCAACTTCTTCCCCAACACCGATCCCCTCTCAGCCACGCTGAACGCCCTGGCGGTGTTCGCCGTCGGATTCGCATTCCGTCCCTTGGGCGGCATCCTCCTGGGAACCCTGGCCGACCGGATCGGTCGGCGGCGGGTCATGCTCCTCTCCATCATGCTGATGGCCGGCACCACCCTCATCATTGCCATCACCCCGAGTTACGCCACCATCGGCCCTGCGGCTGGCATCATCCTCCTGGTGTGCCGCGTCCTGCAGGGAATTTCAACGGGCATCGAAGCTCCGCTCTCCACCTCCCACGCCGTGGAACTGGCACCGGAAGGCCGCGAAGGCTACGTGGCAGGCATCATGTCCTTCTATGTGAACATCGGCATCCTGCTCGCCTCGCTGATCAGTTTCCTGTGCAGCCTGGTCCTTGGCGGTGCAGCGATGGCCGAGTGGGGCTGGCGTGTTCCGTTCATCATCGGCGCCCTGTTCGGCTTCGTGGTGCTCTACCTCAGGCGTTCCCTGCCCGAAACCCTCAAACAAGAGGAAATGGCCAGCAACACTCCCCGCGCAGTCTGGAAGGGGGTCGGAAAGCACTGGCTGTCCGTCCTCGCCATCATCTTCGTGGTGGGAGCAGCACAGGCCTACAACTACGCCTGGAACGTTGGCCTCCCCAGCGCAGCCCGCAGCGGTTTCAAGGAAGATCCCACCGCCGTCTTCGCGCTTACCACCATCCTGGGCGTCATCCTGGTGGTGGGCAGCTGGATCATCGGCAAGCTGGCCGACGGCAAGGCGATGTCCAAATGGTTCTTGGTCACCCGCATCCTGGCCATCCCGTCCGTGTTCCTCATGCTGATGTACGTCCAGCCAGGCATCGGTGGCTTCGCCGCAGTCCTCTTGGGTGGCTCCATTGTCCTGGTCCTGAACATGACCCTCTACAACGTGGTCAGCTCATCCCTGATGCCCAAGAACATCCGCGGCACCGGAGTGGCCCTTGGCTACGGAATCGGCGTCGCCCTCTTCGGCGGCACGGCCTCCTACCTACTGGTCTGGTTCCAATCCTTGAACCTCACCTGGGTCTTCCCGGTCTACGTGGCCGTCCTCTCCATCCTCAGCATCGTTTTCTACCTCGCCGCACGCCGCTCCAACGGCATCTTCGTCGGAAAGTAAGGACTCCCCATGAACACGCTTGAACACAGCACATCCATTGAACTCAGCACTTCGACGGCGGACCTCACTGCCCCGGTCATCTCCCGTTCCGATGTCCTGGTGGTTGGTGGTGGCCCCGCAGGCGTCGCCGCCGCCGTCACCGCAGCCCGCTCAGGCGCCAAGGTCACGCTCCTGGAGCGCTACTCCTCCTTGGGTGGCCTTGCCTCCGGCGGCATGGTCCTGGTGCTCGACGACATGATCAACGGCCAGGAAATCACCGTCACCGGCATCGTCTCCGAGTATGTGGAACGCCTGCAGAAGCTGGGCCTGGCCATCGTTCCGCCCGCCGATGACCGGAGGACCTCCGAGGAACTCTGGAACAAGTGGGGCCGCTACGGCACCTTCGACTTCCACTCCCACACCAACCCCAAGCCCATCTGCTACGCCGCAGCGTTCGATCCCGACGGCTGGAAGCGAGTGTCCAACGACCTCGTCCGCGAAGCCGGCGTGGACCTGCGCCTGCACTCCTGGTTCTCCCGTCCCATCGTGGACAACGGCGTGATCAAGGGCGTCATCTGCGAAACAAAACTTGGCCCGCAGGCTTTCATGGCCGACGTCGTCATCGACACCACCGGCGACATCGACGTCGCTTCCCGTGCCGGCGCCAGCTACGCCAAGGACAACTACCTCACCACGCTGGTCTTCCGCCTGGGCAACGTAGACACCAAAGCCGCAGAAGCCTTCGAGCAGGCCAACCCCAAGGAAGCCCGGGCCATCAACCGCAAGATCAAGCGTCTCCTCGGCGGTGCCTGGGAACTGTGGTGGCTCAAGACCCCCATCGACGGCGTGGTCTGGTGCAACGCCCCGCACATGTCAGGCTTCGACGGCGTCGACCCCGCCGACATGACGGCTGCGGAATTCGCCGCCCGGGACCGCATCTCCGAGGCCGTGGACTACGTCCGCGCCAACCTCCCCGGTTTCGAAAACTGCTACATGCTGGACGTCGCCTCCCAGATGGGTGTCCGCCAGACCCGCCTCCTGCAGGGCGAGTACGTCATGACCAAGGACGATGTCACGCAGCGCCGCCACTTCGAGGACACCGTGGCCCGCGGCCGCGATTACTACTACCCGTACCGCTCGCTGCTGCCCAAGGAAGTGGACCAGCTCCTGGTGGCCGGCCGCCACTACTCCGCAACACCGGAGGCGCAGAAGATGTCCCGTGAAATTCCGCCTTGCATGGCCATGGGCCAAGCCGTCGGCGTGGCGGCAGCACTCGCCGTCGAGAACAACGTCCTGGTCCGCGACGTCGCGGCAGCGGACATCCAGCTAGGCATGCGCCGCCACAGTGCAGACCCGGGCGACGTCCCGTCGTCGAACGCCACCGTCGACGCGACCGCAGCGGTGCCGGCATGAGCACCGTGACTTTGGATACCGAGGCCCTGGAACAGGCAACGGAAAACACGACGGCGGCACTCGCCGCGGCTGCCCCGGCAACTACCCCGCTCCCTCTGGACGGGATCAAGATCGTGGACTTCACACAGGTGTTCATGGGCCCGTCCTGCACGCAACTGCTGGGCGATTACGGCGCGGACATCATCAAGGTGGAACGCCCAGGCGCCGGAGACATTTCTCGCAACTCGTTCCCGGACCAGGACGGCCAGGACAACCCGATCTTCCTGTCCATCAACCGGAACAAACGCAGCGTCTCCGTGGATACCCGCACCGAAGAAGGCCGCGGGGTGCTGCACCGGCTCATGGCTGGCGCGGATGTGGTTGTCAGCAACTTCCGCTCCGGCGTCATGGAACGCATGGGCTTCGGCTACGAGGAACTCAAGGCCACCAACCCCGGCATCATCTGGGCCTCCGGTACCGGCTTCGGACCCGCTGGACCGTACTCGCACAAGGGCGGCCAGGACGCGATCGCCCAGGCCTACTCAGGGGTGATGTGGCGCCGCGAGTCCGAGGACACCAAACCGGCCATCTACCCCACCACACTGTGCGACTACATCACCGGCATGCACCTCATGCAGGGCATCCTGCTGGCGCTGCGAACCCGGGAGACGTCAGGCACCGGCCAAAAGGTGGAAGTGACCATGTACGACTCCATGCTGCACCTGCAAATGCAGGAGGCCTGCATGCAGCTCAACCGGGGCTACGAGGTCAACTGGGGCGCCATGCCCCTGAGCGGCGTCTTCGAAACCACCGACGGCGCCGTGTGCATGGTGGGCGGTTTCACCCCGGACCCGCTGGCCAGGATCTCCGACGCGCTGGGACTGGACGAAGACCTGACACGGCGTCCCGAGTTCTCAAGCCTCGAGCAGCAGTTCAAGAACAAGCCCGCCTTGCAGGCGATCTTCCGCGAGCGCATCGCCACCAACTCCACCGAATACTGGACTCACCAGCTCGAGGAGCAGGGGCTGCTCAATGCTCCCGTGCACACCCTGGAGCAGGCACTTGCTGATGCACAGACGGAGGCCAACGGCATGATCGTGGAAGCGGAACACCCCTCCGTGGGTACGGTCCGCATGCTGAACGCCCCCATCCGGCTCTCGGCGACCCCTCCGACGATCCGCCGTGCCGCGCCCCGCCTTGGCGAGCATAACGTGGAGGTCCTGTTGGAGAACGGCTTCGATGCGGACACCATCGAACGCCTGCAGCAATTGGGAGTCCTCCGATGACCGCCTCGGTTGAGGAGCGCGTTGACGCCGTCACCCTCACTATCGAGAACCACGTGGCAACGGTGGTCATCGACCGCCAGCACGTGCTCAACGCCGTGGACGCCACCGCCCAGGCCAAGCTCAATGAGACCTGGGACCAGCTGGAGGGCGATTCTTCAGTCCGTGCCGTGGTTATTACCGGTGCCGGTTCACGTGCTTTCTCGGTGGGCGCGGACATGTCCGCGGCAGCCGTGGACAAGACCGGGTTGGAATACTGGGCGGGCCTGGATCCCAACGGCTTTGGCGGCCTGAGCCTTCGCACCACACTGGATGTCCCCGTGATCGCCCGTGTCAACGGCTACGCCCTGGGCGGCGGCATGGAGATGGTGCTCGGCGCAGACATCGTGGTGGCGGCCGATACCGCGAAGTTCGGCCTGACCGAGCCCCGGGTTGGGCGATTGGCGCTCGACGGCGGCATCCACCAGTTGGTGCGGCGGATCCCCTACACACAGGCCATGGGCATGTTGCTGACCGGCCGAAAAGCGGACGCTGCCGAGATGCGGTCCATGGGCTTGGTCAACGAGGTAGTTCCCGCTGAAGAGCTCGACGCCGCGGTGCAGCGCTGGGTGGACCAGATCCTCGCCTGCGCCCCCACGTCAGTCCGGGCCGTGAAGCAGATGGTCACCCAGACCACCCATCTCACGGCCAAGGAAGCTCGCGGGCTGCGCCTCCCCGCCCTGATGGCGGCCCTGGACAGCGAGGACTCAGCCGAAGGCGTCCGGGCTTTCCAGGAAAAGCGTCCGCCGGTCTGGCCTGGCCGCTGATGCAAGACACGAACGATCAGAAGGAGATACCGGTGACGCAGACTGCTGCGCGCGAATCCCTGGCCCCCGGCGTGTGGGGCGTTGTTGCCACGCCGTTCCAGGGCAGCACATTGGATGTGGACCTGGACAGCTTGTCGGAGCTCGTGGAACATTACCAAGCCATCGGGGCCACCGGGCTCACGGTCTTGGGCGTCTTCGGGGAAGCAGCCGCCTTGACGGTGGAGGAACGCCGCCAGGTCTTGGAAACCGTCGTCGAGTGCACCTCCCTTCCGCTGGTGGTGGGTGTGACCGCCCTGGCCACCCGGCCGGCCATCGAAGAAGTCCTCGCAGCACAGGACGTGGCCGAAACCAGGCTCGCAGCTGTGATGGTGCAGGCCAACTCGGCCAAGCAAGAGACGGTGATCGCCCATCTGGACGCCATCCACCGCGCCACCGGAGCCAAGGTCGTCTTGCAGGACTACCCGCTGGCCAGTGGCGTCAGCATCCCCACCAAGGCCCTGATCTCAGTGGTGAACGCCTGCGAGTACGTTATTGCCGTCAAGGCCGAAGCACCGCCCACCAGCGTGGCGATCGCGGAACTGAGTGCCGCCGTCGAGGTTTCGATCTTCGGCGGCCTGGGCGGGCAGGGGCTGCTGGACGAACTCATGGCCGGCGCGGCGGGAGCCATGACCGGTTTCTCCTATCCGGAGGCACTCATCGCCTGTGTTCAGGCGTGGCAGGAGGACGGCTACGAGGCCGCCCACCGCGAGTTGCTTCCGTACCTGCCGTTGATCAATTTCGAGCAGCAGGCCAAGGTGGCGTTGGCCATCCGCAAGGAATGCCTTCGCGAACGTGGCCTCATCAAGGACTCCGGGGTCCGGGCACCCGCGGCAGGCTTCCCTGAAGGCCTCCGCAACAGCATGGGCACGCACCTTCGCGAAGCCGCCGCGGCACTCGATGCCGCGAAGACCACAGTGGGGAGCTTCTGATGGATCTGGGAATCTCCGGAAAGACAGCCTTGGTAGCCGCTTCCACGGGTGGGCTGGGCTTGGCCGTGGCCCGCGCTTTGGCGGCCGAAGGCGTACGGGTGGCCATCGTCGGCCGACGTCGGGACCGTGCCAAGGAAATCGTGGCTGAATTGCAGGCTGCTTATGGAACCAGCGCTACAGGTTTCGACGCCATCGCCATCGAAGCCGACCTCACCACGGACGAGGGCATCGAATCCGCCGTCGACCAGACCGTAGCGGACCTTGGACCCATTGACATCCTCGTCCTCAACGGTCCCGGGCCCAAACCGGGTGCGGCCGCGACACTGAGCGCCGACGACATCGCTGCGGCCTTTGACCTTCTGGTCAAGCCCCACCATGCGCTGGTCTCCCACACCTTGCCCGGGATGAGGGAAAGGCGCTGGGGCCGCATCCTCGCCATCGGATCCAGCGGCGTCACAGCCCCACTGCCCAACCTGGCCGTGTCCAATACCGGTCGCGCCGCCTTGGCCGGTTACCTCAAGACACTCGCCGCCGAGGTGGCCTTGGACGAAGTGACCGTGAACCTGCTCCTCCCCGGCCGGATCGCGACGGACCGCGTTGCCCAGCTGGATCACGCCGCCGCCAAGCGGCGCGGCACCACGGCCGAAGAGATCCGGCTCGAATCGCGCAAGACCATCCCTGCCCGCCGCTATGGTGAACCCGCCGAGTTCGGTGCCGCTGCCGCCTTCCTGTGCAGTGCCCCGGCGTCGTACATCACTGGCGTCGCACTCAGGTGCGACGGCGGCCTGATCCGCAGCCTCTAGCCCCCACTATTCTTCAAAGGAAAACGATGACGTTCACAGCCCTTGCCCCCGAAGCGAAGAGCCTCACCTCCCAGCAGGACATCACTGCCCAACACCTCATCAACGGCGAATGGCTCGGTGAACCGGACACCCAGCGGATGAACCCGGCGCGGCCAGGCGAAGCCGCGGCCCTCTCCCCCAGCGGCACAGCCGATGACGTTGACGCGGCCATTACCGCCGCGGCAGCAGCACAGCCAGCGTGGGCGACCCTCCCCGCACCGTCCCGCGGCGCCATCCTCATAGCGGCCGGCAACCTGCTCATGGAACGCCAGACTGCCATCGCCGAGGACTTGGTCCGCGAAGAAGGCAAAACCCTGGCTGAGGCCAAGGGCGAGGTCAAGCGTGCCTCGGACGTGCTGCGCTTCTTCGGCTCCCTCGGCTGGGCTGCTACCGGTGAGGTACTGCCCAGCGGCCTGCCGGACACCACCATCACCACTCGCCGTGAGGCATTGGGCGTGGTGGGCCTGATTACGCCGTGGAACTTCCCCATCGCCATCCCGGCATGGAAGACCGCTCCGGCCCTGATCAGCGGGAACGCGGTAGTCATCAAACCTGCCGAGCTGACCCCGTTGTCCGCGACACACTTGGCGCGCGCCCTCCAGGATGCCGGGTTGCCCGCGGGCGTATTCAACGTCGTGCACGGCAAGGGCCGCGTGGTGGGCGACGCCCTGGCCCGCGACGCCCGCATCGCAGGGCTGTCCTTCACCGGTTCCACCAACGTGGGCCTTGGGCTGCAGGACATCCTCAATGCCCGCCGTGCCCGCGTCCAACTGGAAATGGGTGGCAAGAACGGCGTCCTGGTCCTCGATGACGCCGACGCCCGCAACGCCGCGCAGGTAGTCGCTGCGGGTGCTTTCGGACTGACCGGCCAAGCCTGCACGGCGACCTCCCGTGTGTACGTCACCCCGGGCATTCGTGCAGCGTTCCTTCAGGCGCTCACCGAAGAGGCTGCGGCCTACACCACCGGGTATGGCCTTGATCCCGCTGTCCGTATGGGCGCCGTGGTGAGCAGGCAGCAGTTCGAGCAGGACCAGGCTGCGGTGCGGACCGCCGTCGAACGCGGTGCGACGCTGCTGCACGGTAATGTCGACGGCGATCCCAGCGGCCCGCTGTTCTTCCCGGCGGCGATTCTCACCGACCTGCCGTTTGATGACGCGGCCGTGACGGAGGAGATCTTCGGGCCGGTAGTCGCCGTGCTTGAGGTGCCCGACTATGAAGCAGGCCTCGCTGCCATCAACGATTCCCGCTACGGCCTCACCGCCGGCATCTGCACGGACTCGCTGGCCCTCGCAACGGACTTTGCCGCCCGAGCACAGGCCGGCGTGGTGAAGGTCAACCGTCCCACGGCGGGTCTGGACCTTAACGTCCCGTTCGGCGGCGTGAAGGACTCCTCCACCAACACGTTCCGCGAACAAGGACGGTCCGCCTTGGACTTCTTCACGTGGGGCAAAACCGTATACACGGGTATTTAGCACGCCATGAGCTACGTGATCGCCCAGCCCTGCGTGGATGTCAAAGACAAGGCGTGCATTGACGAATGCCCGGTGGATTGCATCTACGAGGGCGAACGCTCGCTCTATATCCACCCATCGGAGTGCGTGGACTGCGGCGCGTGCGATCCCGTGTGTCCTGTCGAGGCGATCTACTACGCGGACGACGTCCCGGACGAGTGGGCAGACTACGTGCGGGCGAACGCGGAGTTCTTCGAGGATTCGGCCCGCGACCATCCTGTGGTCGCGGCCGAACCCTTGCGGGTTGGCTAGTTGTTGGAGGGGGCCAGCCGGTATCCCACGCCGCGAACTGTCTCCAGCCATCGTGGTGCCTGGATGCTGTCGCCGAGCTTCTTGCGCAGGTTCCCCATGTGTACCTCAACGGCACGCTCGTCCGCGTCACTGACGTAACTGCCGACGTCGTACGGTTCATTGCGGAGGCGGCGGGCGAGGTCGGCCTTGGTCCGGACGATCCGCCCGGTTTCCAGCAGGGCCAACAGGAGGTCGAATTCGGTCCGGGTGAGCTTCAGTTCGGTTCCGTTCAGGACAGCAGTACGTGAACCCGCAGAGACGGCAAGGCCGTTGTGGCTCACCTCAGGATCCACTTCTTCCGCGACGCTCTTGGAGTCCGACGACGTGCGGGGCCTCCGCATCATGGCCTCAACACGGGCGCGCAGCTCGCGCGGCCTGAACGGCTTGGTGAGGTAATCGTCACCACCGGCTTCAAGGCCCATGAGGGTGTCGAGCTCTTCGGCGCGTGCCGTCAACATGATGATGTAGGCGTCCGAGGATTTACGGATTTGGCGGGCTACTTCAAAACCGTCGATGTCCGGAAGGCCGAGGTCCAAAGTAATAACGTCCGGATTCAGTTCGCGCGCCGACGTTACGCCTGCGGATCCCGTGGACGCAGTATGGACGTCGAACCCCGCTTGGGAAAGAACCACCCTTACCAGCTCGCGAATATCCTGGTCATCTTCAATGACCAGCCCCACACGTACTTCACTCATCGCTGCCCCTCAGCCCCTTCGATAACCTCAGAAGTATATCCATTATGGTTAGGCTGATCTCATGAACCGACTTTCTTCTGCATCCGTGGTGGTTTTGCCATGACCCACCCCTCCACTTGGGATATTGGTGACAAGAAGAAACTGTTGGTCTTTCAGCGCTCGTTCCACGAACATACCTTGAGAATGCGTGTTGTCCTCAGCCAACTGCCGTTGTCCGTGTGTGTTTGTCTTTCGGCCATTCTGGTGTGGCTGTTTTTCCCGGCCACGCTCGAAAATCCTTTGTTCCTGATCTTCCTTCTGAGTCAGGCTTTTTTGTTGGCGGTGTGCATTGTTGTGCCGTGGCACCGGCTGCCCTTCGCCAGCTTCCTGGTCATTCCCATACTGGACATGGTCTCGATCGGTTTCGGACGGGAAGGAGGTCAGGAGGCACTCACGGGCCTCAGTGTCCTGGTGGTCCTGCCTGTCATCTGGTTGTGCGCGTCGGGGCTGTATCCGAGGCTGGCCATCGCCATGTCCTTCCTGGGCCCGCTGGGCATCGTCTGGGTTCCGCTCTTCCTCGGGGGCGCCGTCACGGAACAGGCCCTCACCAAGCCCCTGCTCTTCCCCATACTTATTCTGGGCATCGGCGTTTCCGTCAGCGTCCTGACCCTAAGCATGGTCCGCCAGCAGCGAGCCTTGGAGCAAAAGGACGAGGCCCTCAAGGAAGCACTGGACGTCAGCACCAAACAGGAGCGACTCCTGAACACTGTCATGGAGGCCCTGCCGCTGGGTGTAGTGGCCGTCGACGGCGAGGGGCATGACATCCTCATGAACCGGCGCCAGCGCCAGACCCATACTTTGGCCACTCCCCCGGACAACGACGACCCCAACGAATCCCAGCTGCTGGTTTTCGACACGGACAGGACCACCCCCTTGCCTGCGGACCGTCGGCCCGTGCGGCGTGCCGTCTTGGGAGAACGGTTCACCGACCAGCTCGTGTGGCTCGGCGCAGGACCGGAGCAGCGCGCCTTCACCACCAGCGCCAGGCCCATGGTGGACGATGCCGGAAAGTTCGCCGGCTCCGTGGTGGTGTTCAGTGACGTCACGGACCTGGTGAACGCGTTGGCTGCCAAGGATGATTTCGTAGCCAACGTCTCCCACGAGTTCCGCACGCCGTTGACGTCCATCCTGGGCTACGTCGAGCTCATCCTCGACGATCCCGACGTCCTTGACGGCCGGTCACGCGAGCAGCTGGACATCGTCAGGCGCAATGCCGAACGCCTGCTCACCCTGGTCTCCGACCTCCTGGCCGTGCGTTCGGGACAGATCGCCATCCAGCCGCATGCCGTGGACGTGGCAGAGCTGGTACGCGGCAGCGTTACCTCCGCCGAACCCCGCGCAGCCAAAGCCGGCATCCGGCTCTCCATGGACCTTCCCGATGCTCTGGAAGCGCACGTGGACTCATCCCGCATTGCGCAGGTCCTGGACAACCTGGTGTCCAACGCGATCAAGTACTCCCCGGACGGCGGGGACGTGGAAGTAGCTGCCTGGGAGGACCAGGACTTTGTGTTCTGCCGGGTCACGGACACGGGCATGGGCATGAACGAGGAAGAACAGGCAGAGGCCTTCACCAAGTTCTTCCGCGCCGGCGGAGTGCGCAACAGCACCATTCCCGGTGTGGGCCTGGGGCTGCCCATCAGCAAGGCAATCGTCGAAGCCCACGGTGGCACCATCACGCTGGAGAGCGAACCCGGGCGAGGCACCACCTTTACGGTGAAGATGCCCGCTTGAAGTTCAGCGTTGTTGGCTTGCCGGTGTGGGCGTGACGGCGTCCCGACGGCGGCCGAACAGGAAATAGCTGACGGGGCCGAAGAAGTTGATGAACGAGACCGCGCGCCACACTGCTTTCTTGCCCCTGATGTTCGAGTCCGGGGTCTTGGCGATGCTGCGCTGGGCAGCCACCAGCAACGCCAGGTTCATCACGCCGCTGACCATGACTGAGATGCGCTGGCCTTTCCCCATATCGCGCCATGTCTTCTTGCGGGCCATGATGCCTCCAATCAGCGAATGGTGTATGTCTCAGGCTAGTCCGACGCCGCGCGACCCGCCACAGCTTGGCGAACTACTTCACCCCACGATTGCTCTGCAAGGTCCGCCACTGCTGCGAGGATTTCCGACGGCGGCAGGGACAGGTCCAGCGGATACTCCACGATGTCTATGTCTGTGTTGAGGATGCGCCGCAACTTCACGTCCCCCGAACCGGCGTACACCAACCAAGCGGTGGGGACCCGGAGCGCCGTGCAGTACGCCAGCAACTGGTAGTGGTCGGCACTCAGCGAGGCGCCGGCGTCGGAAGCTGCTTTGTACTTGGAGTCATAGACCACCACGGGCCGACCGCCCAGGAAGTGGACGGCGTCGGGACGGACGGTGAGGCGGTCCGAGTCATGGACGGCCTCATTGAGCAGCGCGCCATACTGGAGCCGCATCTCCCCGGGGTGGGCAGCCATGGCGCTGCGCAACGCGGTGCCCACGAATTCTTCGAAAACCTGCCCCATGTCCACCACGAAGGAAGCGGTCTGCTGTTTCCCCATTCCGGCTTCCGCGGAAGCGTTGCGGAGGATGACTTCGGCCAGCCGCAACACGGCGTGGTACCTGAGGTTCATCCGGCTGGCCCGCCACGGCGGCAGCGGCGCTCCGGACTGAAGGCGGGTGACGGCGTCGAGCTTTCCCTTCAGCTGCCGCAAGCGGCTCAGCACGTCCGGCCGAACACCTGGCACCTGCCCCATCCGTTCCAGGGCAGCCCGAAGGATTCGGTTCTCGGCAATGTCCTCCGTGAATTCGTCGTAGGACACCTCCAACGGCACCATCATGCCGGGACGGCGTGAGATCTGGTCCGAGATGCGGATGCGGCCTTTGACGGTGCGCAACGACTCCTCCACCGTGAGGTAGCCCTGCAGGACGCCTCGGCTGAGGGCCCTGTCCGCCAACTGGGCCAGCGACTCCGCCAGTGCGCTCCACAGATCCGGATGCTCCACGGCCTCCACGGAATGGTCCCGGAAGCCCTGATCCCCGGCGTAGCTCAGCAGGAAGAGAAGGCGGCTGAGCCCAAGCCTGTCCTTGGGCCGGACCTCCAGTTGCACTGAGGCAGTGCGCACCGAGCCCACTTTGCCTACGGGTTCAATCCGGTAAAGGCCCATGCCCATGGGCGACGCCTTGGCCAGGCCGCTGGAGTTGATGAACGCCGCCGACTCGGGATCGAGCTTGTCCACCACACCGCCGGAGAGCTCGTCCATGACGATGTGCCGGGGACCCGCGGTGGCCCGGCCGGCGCTGGCAGGCGCCCTGCCAGGCTTCGGCGGGATGGCGTTAGCGGGCCGCAAGACGTCCCAGCAACTGGTCCAGGCCGAAGCGTTCCTCCAACTGGGCGCGGTTCAGCTGCCCGTGGTAGTGCTCCTCCAGCAACGGCATGAGCTCGTACTTCCAGATCCGGCGCAACCCGGTGGGGTTCTGGGCTGCGTTCTTCATGAAGTAGGACGGCCCGATCATGAGGTCCCGGTCCCAATCGTCGATTGCGGCGTTGAGCGCATCCAGGAGATCGGCATTGAGCGTGTCCAGCCCGCGTGCTTCGAGGAAGCGGCGCAGTGAACCACGGACCGGCTCCACGTTGGGGTGCAGTTCGATGAACGCGAAACGGCGCCGGATGGCGGCGTCCATCATGGCGATGGAACGGTCTGCCGTGTTCATGGTCCCGATGATGTAGAGGTTGTCCGGCAGGCTGAACGGCTCGTTGGGGCTGTACTGCAGGTAGATGCGGTCGTCGCGGTATTCCAGCAGGAAGTACAGCTCACCGAAGACCTTGGCCAGGTTGGCGCGGTTCATTTCGTCGATGATCAGGAAGTACGGCTTGTGCGAGTTTTCGGGCTTTGCCGCTTCCTCGGCGAGCCGGCGCAACGGTCCGGCGACGAGCTTGAAGGAGACCTGTCCGTCGTCGGTCTTGTCCGGCCGGTAGCCTTCAAAGAAGTCCTCATAGGCGTAGGACGGGTGGAACTGCACCAGCTTCACGCGTTCGTCGGTGTGGTCACCGGCGAGCTCTGCGGCGAGGTGCTTGGCGAGGTACGTCTTACCGGTTCCTGGCGGGCCGTAAAGGACCAGCTGCCGGTTCTCTTCGAGCAGTTCCGCGATCTCCTTGAGTGGCTCAAGGTCCATGTGGAGGGATGCTGCGAACTCCTCCGTTAGCGGGCGGAAGCCCTGCTGGACAACCTCGACGACGGCGGTGGGCGGCGCTTCGTCGTCGCCGTCGGTTTCGGCTTCCACCGGGAGCAGTTCCTGCAAGGCCTGGATGACCCTGGTGACATCCACGAGGATGCCGGGCGTGGACAACTGGCGCTGGGCGTGGCGGGGAAGCTCGGGGATGGCGTAGCTGTCATCGAACCAACGGACCTTGCGGCGGATGCGGCGGTTGTCCTCGTGGTGTTCGGGCTCGCCGAGGACCACGCCCACCCGGACGCGCCCGGCGTGCTGGTACAGCGTGAGGTCCCCGGGCTTCATCACGGTGAGGAAGGCAAAGACGGCTGTCTTGGTGTCTTCGCGTTCCACATAGCCAAGGTGCTTGTAATCCTCGTCCACCGCATGCTGGACGACGCCCGCAGTGACGCCGGCGGTGAGCGTGCGCAGGTGCTCCACATCAAGCGTGGCTTTCTCTTCGGCGACCCAGGCCGCCAGGAGGTCCGCATTGTCGTGATGAGTGCGCAGCAGCCATGAGCGGCGACCAGGATCACCCACCTTGCGCCATTGGCTCACCAACTGCCGGGCGTACCAGTCGATGCGCTGCCCGGCTTGCTCATCCAAATGGAGGCGGATGCGGTGGATGTCCGCGGTGATGTCCTCGTCCGAGTCGCCCTTGGCTCCGCCCACGAGCGAAGCAAAAGCATCCCGGATCTCTTGGCGTTCAACGTCTGCCACTACGGGCTCGAAGTAGCTGGGCCACACCAAGTATTCGATGCTGCGGCGCAGGGCGGGCTGGTCCTCGGGAGTACCTGCGGCGAGTTCGTGGAACATCAGGGGGTCCGCGAGCGCGTGGCTGATGGTGGCGGTGCTTTGGCTGTCCACATGGACCACAAAGCGGCACAGCCACTTCAAGTGGTCCCAGATGGTCCAGTTGAATTCGGCGGTTCGGTCGCGGATCACTCCATGGTCCGTCATGCCCTCGTAGAGTTCTTCCGGGAGCTCAATGGATGGCTCAACCCAGGACGCCGCCTCGGCCACACGGGCGCGCTTCACCCTAAGGGACTTGACCTCATGTGCGAGCGGCAGCGACTGCAGGAACAGCAACTCCACAGCAAGCAGCTTGGCTTCCCGGGACGCTCCGTCCAGGTTCTGCCGCAGGTTGGTCATCATGGGAGCCTTGGAGTCTTCCACCCCGCGGTCGAGCCTCTCGAGCAGCTCACCGGCGGCATCCGCGGTCCACGTCAGTGTCCTGCCGTCCAGCACCGAAGGTCTCCCCTGCAACGCCGGACCGAGCACATACCAGGCCGCGTCCTCGATCTCCTTGGAAATTCCGGGGGCGCGGTCAATGGCAGGCTTCACGGAGGGGGTCACCATGCCAACTTACCTTGTTTGGCTTACCTAAGCATCTGAATATCCACAGCTCCGCTGCTCTGCGGAGACCGTCCCGGCCTAGCTGCCATCGCGCAAGTCGGCCGGAGGTTCGTCCTTCAATTCGATGGTGTCGAACCGGGCTTCGCAGCTCTGCCCCATGGGCGCCTGCGACATGAAACCTACGTGCACCGGCTTCTCCGTAGCCAACCTGAACAAGCGGACGAAGGACCATTCCCGGCCGTCGGCGGACGAGTGGAACGCCCACGCGGAACCCACCCTGCTCACGCGCAGGTAGACCCAGGGCGCAGTCCACACGGGTCCGTTCGCATCGTCGGAATACTGGTTGGTCACCACGCTGACCACCATGGCCTCCCCCTGCGGCGAGTACTCAAAGCACAGTTTGGCCCAGTGCTCGCTGTCCGCCCACAAAGTCAACACACCGGCGTCGAACGTTGTCCGTGGTGAGGCCACCAGAACCCGGGCCGAGAGCGAGAAAGCCGCTGGAGCGCGGAAGCCCAGCGCCGTGGCCCCGTGCTGCGGTTCTCCACCGAGGGAGTCATTGGTCCAATCGACGCCGGGCGCTGCCGTGAGCGTCAGGGTTCCCTCGGCGTTGTCATAGCTCGCGTGACCGGGGGACGCCGTCCACTCCAAAGGCGGGAGTCCTGCTATGTCGGGAATCAATCCGTGCTCCGTTCGTCGTCGCTTACTCGTCCAGAACACGCTTTCAGAGGTTGCCCCGGATGTGCGGGAGGCCACACCGGGGCACCCGTCAATGCATTCCGAACTGGTACGCGGCCGGCACCGGCTCGTCAGGACACACCTCTTGCCACAGCGCCGCTATGGCGTCCTCGCCCTCTCGAAGGTCCGGAACCTCCACACCGGCCTTCAGGATCGTGGCTGCTTCACCGGGGTTTCCGGTTCGTGCCAGCGCCAGCGCCTTCAGGAAACGCAAACGTCCGACGGCGGCACCATCCGTGGGTGCCGACTCCGCCAGTTCCAGAGCCATGGCGGGGTCACCGTGGCGGATGCTGAGCGTCACGGCCTCCGTGAGCAGTGCTGTGTTGGAGGAGTCGGCCTCGACGCCCCTGCGGAGTTCAGCCAGTCCTTCTGCGTCCTTCGCGGCGGCGAGCAAGGCCAGCGCCAGCCCGCGGTGCGCAAGAGCCTTGACGCCGGGAACTGCCTCGGCGGCAGCAAGGACCTGGCGGTACAACTCCTTGGCACCATCCAGGTCCTGCCGGGCATGCTTCATGGTGGCCAGCTGGAACTTGGCCCCCGGGCTGTCCTGCCCCGCCAGCAACTCCTCCCAATCCGCCCCCATGACGAAGCTGGGCGCGCCGTCGAACGCTTTTCCCTGCAGCAGGCCAAGCCACGGCTCCTGCTCCCCCGTGAGGCTTTCGTCCACGAAGGGAGTTCCACTTTCATCCACCCAGCCATGGCCGCTTTTCTGCCGCCGCGCGCGCTCAACAACGCCCCAGCCGCTTCCGCGCAGCAGCATCTTCGACGGCGGTACGTCGGCGTTGGTGATGGCTTCCGGCAGCATCGCCTCAAGATCCTCGTGGGGCAGGAGCGCTTCCAAACGCTCACTGGCATGGGCCACTGCGGCCTCCCAATCGGTGCTGTGCGAGGTTGCGGGATCCAGGTGTCCGTTGCCGTACGCCTCCACCCACGCCCATTCCGCTCCGGCGGGCATGGCGAGGTGTTCGAACTGGGTTTGGGCGAGGCCTGCCTGGATTTCAGCGTAAGGACCGGCGCCGGGGCTCAGCCATTCCTGCCATCGTTTGCCGCCCTGACCTTGGCCCCACACGAAGAGCTTCTTTCCCCGCAGGAGTCCCGTGGACAGCATCGCCAACCCGTCGCCGTCGTCGTCTGCTGCCACGACCCAGCGGCGCTCGGAAGGGTCGATGTCGAAGAAGAAGTCCGCCGCGTGCGGGCTGTTGACCGGCCAGGTGCCGTCATAGCCTTCGTGGGCGGTGGGCCTGACGCGGGTGATATCGGTGGTGTAATCGCTGCCGTAGGCCTCGTCCGCCGGGGCGATGACGCGGGTGCGGTCGGTCTCCGGGATGGCCGCGTTGCTCCACCAGTACATCGGAACGTCGTGGTCATTGGGGTTCCGGATCCGCACCGCAGCGAACACCACGGGCGAGTCCGCTGGGAGCCAGATGTCCACTTGGAACACCACTTCGCGGAGCCGTTCGAACTCCCACACCCGCAGGATGTGCTTGCCATCGGGGGTATGGACGATCGCGCTGTGCAGGGGATCGCAACTGGTGGGCGAATGGCCGCGGGTACCGATGTTCCATTCCAAGCCGCCCGCGAACCAAGCCTTTCGCAGCGCGATGTTCGCCAATTGCGGGGCATCGTGGGTGTGGAGGAGCTGCTTACCTGTCGCTTTGTCGAGCAGCTCCCAGATGCGGCCGCCCAGCGATGGAATGACCGTCACCTTGATTTTGCTGTTTTCAAGCACGACGGCGGGCAGTTCCCTGGGTGCCGTCTCGCGGCTGTAACCGTCCTGCATCAGGTACGGGTACACGTTGGGCACCACACCGTACCGTGCTGAGGCCTGGAGGTCTTCAGGCACGCCCTCGCCCACGGTGTAGGGCTGGTCGAGTTCCGCCGCGACCACCGGCAAGGGGTTCAACGGACCGAGGTCAGCCATGGTCAGGGAGATAGTGGTGACGGTGAGGGTGGAGGTTGCTGTGTCTGCCACGTCAGTATCCGATCGTGAGAAGGAGGCCGCGCTGCGGCTCAATGGTGATGGCTTCGCCCGGCGCGTAGCTGCGGGCTGACTGGAAGCCGTGGATCGCCGGAGCTTTGGTTACGGCACCCGTGGCGGCAGCACCGGCGTCGAAATCCAGGGTCACATGCTCAGTTTGCTCGGCCCATGAAGCCAGTGCTACAACCATTCCCTGGTCCGTCAGCCACGTGGTGGCCCGGACGTCCGGGTGGCTTGCCGTGACTGGCCCGTGGGGGTCCCAGAACCCACGCATGTGGGCCTGTTCCAAGCCATGCCGGGCCCAGAACTCCCAGAGCGGACGGTTATCCACTGCAGGCGCCCTGCCGGTCATACCGAACACCATTCCGCGCCACGGGTTGCCACCGCCCTCCAGCATCTCGCCCATGAGGCCGAAGGGAATGCCGGACAATTCCACCAGCCAATAGTCGGGATCGGTGGTGTCGTAGTCGAAGTATTCCCCCAGCCATAGCCTGTCCACATACGGCAACTGCTCCATGTACAGATTGGCCGATGACGCGTATCCGTCGTGGGCCGTGAACTGGTTCGCGGAGTGGAGGTCAATCTCCGGGCCCTCCACTCCCCTCTCCCTGCAGGCCCTTTCCAGGACCTTGCGGACGCGCGCCATGGCGTGCCGGTCATAGGCGATGTCGTCCAGGTAGATGCCGTCAATGCCATCCTCGCCCTTGGCCAGTTCCGCCAGGCTCCGCACATAGAAGTTCTCCCACCGTGACTCGCCAGTGGTCACCACGGCGATGTCCTCCACGTTCGGGGCGAACCATGCGGAGACGTAACCACGTCCGGCGTGCTCCTGCAGCCAGATGTGGCCTGCTCCGGGACCATCGCTGAAGATCTCGTGGTCCAAGTGCAACAGCGGCAGCAACTCCGGGCTGTGGAACGTGAGCTCGCGGACCGTGTTGTAAATCTTGGCTTTGAGTCCGTTTCGATGGCACCCCGCAACGTACTCCCTCAGCGATTCGTGGGTCAGCAGGGGGTCATTGATGTAGGGCGCGGGAGCCGTGGCGTGGTGGACGTTGACCACAGTGGCTCCGGCGGCTTTGATATGTGCCGGGTTGGCGGGCTCGTGGAAGTAACGCTTGGACAGATGCTTTCCGGGTTCGATCGGTTTGAACGGCGTCAGCAGCAGACGGAAATTGAAGTCGAGCGGCTCACCTTCCTTGAGGGTGCGGGCACCGCTGAACGCGCGGACAGCCACGCTCCCCTCGGCAGTCCGAAGGGTGACGCCGCCGCGGACCGTGTTTTCGCTGCCGTCCTCCTGCCGGTTGGCCCACGACACCGGCTCCACCAGCGGTTTCTCCCTGTAGAAGTTGGTGTTGAGGGGGCGTTCGTAGCTGCCGTCCCTCAGGGCCAACTGAACCCCGGCATTGACGCCTCCCAGCCACAGCGCGTCCTGGTTCTTCGACGACACCTCCCAGGTCCAGTCCAGGCTTTCCGGCCGCCTGCCGCCCGGGACACCCAATCCCATGGCGAGCGGAACCGCAGCCTCGTGGAAACCAAGCTGCAGGCCGACGTCGTTCACGTCCAAAGTGTCCTCCGGCGTCAGGCGCAGGGCGTACGTGACTGCGCCCTCGGCGTCGAGAACGCCGTTCAGTTCCAGCGCTACCGGAGTCTTGCCATCCGTCCGACCTGCCCAATGGCAGCGCCAAGTAACCCGGCCCGGACCGTCCACGGTGAACTCGATCGGCGAAAACTCCCAGCCGACCCCGTCTATTTCCAGGCTCACTGGAGCGTCAAGCAGCTCGACGGCGGGACCATCCGTTGACGTCACAGCGGCAGTGAACGTGGACGTCACCTGAGCCGGAAGTCCCGATTCCGAGAGCCGGAGGGACCTGCCGAGAATCGCCAAAGACCGGTTTGGTACATCCACCGTGACGGCCGTGAAGGGTGCTACGAGCTCCGTGTCCTGGGCCATCGGCGAATCCAGCCATGCGAGGCGCCGCAGCAGACGTGGGTCGCCGAAATCACCCGACAGGATCGTCGAATCTGATTCCGGGGCCACGTCCAGCGTGACCGCGACGTTTTGGGCGTGGCACCCGGCCGCTTCGATGGTCAGGACCGCGGAAAGAGTGGTTCCCGCTGCATCCTTGGGAACGGGAAGGATCACGTACAGGGCTTGTACCTCCCCCGCCGGTACAGCCAGCGTCCTGTGCCAAGGCGCGCCATGACGGTCCACGCCGTGGGTATTGATGCAGTGCCCGCCGGCCGGGGATCTCACCTCCACGGTGACGCCCTCCAGGTCCTCCTGTGCGTAGAGCCCCAGTTGGACCACGTAGTCTTCCCCGGCGTGACCCTGCGCTTGGAAGGTACCGGCCGGTCCGTTGATCACCCAGTGCGCCGGCAGGTCCCCACGCATGGAGATGGGATTGAGCCGGTCCTCCGGGAACACCAGGAAGGCTTCGCCCGCATGACCGCTGCGGAGCCGCTCCAACTCGTCCGTGCGGGCCGTGAAGTTCATCGGCGCGAAGGAGTCACGCTCACTGGCGGCCTCGTAGCGGAGGACGCTGGCGTGGGGCAACTCGGGTTGCTCTTCGGGCGCCCAGGCAGAGCGCACGACGGCGGCCGCCCAGGCCGGCTCCGCGGCCAGACGACGCGGGAGGTACTGGGCTTGGGGATAGTGGGGTTTACCCAGCATCGCGTAGGGCAGGTAGTAGGCGAAATAGATGCCCGCACCGTCGATGGCTTCGAACACCAAGGTTCCAGACTCCCGGGTTGCCTGTTCCACCACGACGTTCCGGACCCTCAATGCCGTTTTTTCCGAAACAACGATGACCTCCACCGCTGACGGGTCTTTGTCCTGCCGACGCCATGGCAGGACCACCCTGTGGGCCGGGGCAGCACCGGTGCTTCCAGCATGGACTTCCATGACGAACCGGTGATTTCCCAACAGCAGTTTGTCCCACGTCCCGGTTCCGCCTTCCACCTCCGGGTGGCCAATGCCGGGTTTGCCATGGGAGGTGGTTACTGGCGGGGAAATGGTGGCCGATGAAACCGGCGAGGGCAGCGGCATCGCTGTGACTCCTGAAGGTAGCTTCCGGGGCTTTTCACCGAGTTGGTGAATCCTTACATCATCCCGGCGTTCCTTGGAATCGTAAAGGGTCATTACGATGCGTACTCACTGGCATTTCGACGGAAATTGGATCGACAAACCGCGCCTTATACATACTTCAGGAGCGGCCGCGTCAACGCCGGAAGCTCCAGTTAGGAGACTGCAGTGAGTTGCCCTGACTTTGCTTTTCGACGCGAACGGTAATTTGCGGCCTTGATGCGATTGCCGCACTCCTCCATGCCGCACCAAGTCCTGGTACCGCTACGGGATCGATCAATAAAGATGCGCGTGCAGTTCTCCCGCCCGCACTCCTTGAGCTTCGACTTCTCGTCCCCAGCCAGCAGCTCGGCGGCTGCCGTTGCAATGCTGGTAGCGAGACTGCTCGAGTCACCCGCCCGAATCAAATCGGCGCCCTCAAGCCGGAGACGCGGGGTTCTGCCTTCGAGCTTCTTGTTCACTACGTCTACGTCGACATCAAGGGGCGCCGAACCCGCCATTTCGGTGGTCACCATCCGATAGATGGCCTCACGTAATCCAATTAGCTCAGCAAATTCGACGTCGGATATGGCCAGGGGCGTGGTGATGATGCCCGCCTCAGCAGCCCAGACCTCAAGGTCACGCGGCGAATTGAGCAACTCTTCCAGGTCCGAGCGACGCCACTTCAAGGTGCCGGCGAAGTCCAATGCGGCATTGCCGCTGACGAAAACAAAGCTCATGTAACCATCTTGACAGGTGACGAACCTCGCAGCAAGCTTGAGTCACCACCTAAGCCGGTGACGATATCGGTTTACGACTAAAGGAACAGCAATGCTTGATCGTCAGGATTACTTGTATTTCACGGAGCGCGCCCTTGACGGCATGACTTCGATTGTCCGCGGGTTGGGAGATGACCTGGCCAACCGCAAACCGTCGCTCGAGGGGGCCAATTCACCCTTCGCCCTCCTCACCCATTGCGTCGGCGTGATCGACTACTGGGTGGGATACCTGATCGCCGGCCGGCACACCGATCGGGATCGCGAAGCGGAATTCCTCGCTTCAGGCCCCATCCAGCCACTCCTTTTGGAGGTGCGGTCCACGAAGGCGCAGCTCATCGAGGACGTACTGAACGCCGAACCCGAAGCACCCCTTCGCAGCGTGCCACCAGCCGACTTCCAAGGCCCGGACCGGACGCTTACTCAAGGCGGAGCGCTCCAACACGTTTTCGAGGAACTGGCACAGCATCACGGCCAGATGGAGCTGATGCGGGACGTCATCGTCGCGGAACACGCCGGCCACCTGATCACCGTGAACAACGCGGTCCGGTCATGAGCACCGGACAGTTCGACACCATCAACCGGGAACGATTGCGTGGCGGCTATGGAGTGAAATGGGGCGCGCTTCAGTCCGACGTCCTGGCCTCCTGGGTGGCAGACATGGATTTCGGAACGCCCCCGGCGGTCCGCGAGGCCATTCAAGAGGTCGTCGAACGACACGACCTTGGGTATCCGTTCTGGCCGGGTGAGGATCCCGTCATTGAAGCGTTCGAAGCGCGAATGAGCAGCCACCACCACTGGACTCCCACCCCTGGCAGGACGCGGATCTACACAGACCTGATCCAGGTACTCCAGGTCATGATCGAACACTCGACGTCTCCTGGGGATGGCATCGCAATCCACGTGCCCACGTACCCTCCGTTTTTGGCCGCCATCGAGCGATCCGGTCGTCGAATAATTCCCATCCCCATGATCGAAACCGGCGGAAAGTGGAGATTCGACACCGAGGGGCTCACAGATCAGTTGCGGCGAGAGAACTGCAGAATGCTGGTGTTGGTGAACCCCCAAAATCCCACGGGCAGAGTCTTCAACGGGGAAGAATTGGCCAGCCTGGCGCACACATCCGAAGAACTCGATCTTGTGGTGTTCTCGGACGAAATCCATGCGGACCTAACGTACGACGACCACCGCCATATACCCTTCGCGTCACTGGGGAAGGACGCCGCGGACCGGACCATCACTGCAACCTCGGCCACAAAAGCCTTCAACATTGCGGGTATGCGTTGTGCGGTTGCCCATATCGGGCCACAAGCCGTGTGGGACGCGCTGGAGAGTGAACCGCTGGACTACTTTGGGCAACCAAGCATTCTCAGCAGAGTGGCAACAGTTGCCGCATGGACTCAAAGTGAGCCATGGCTTGTCGAACTCAAGGCCACACTCTCAGCCAATCGCCGGATCATCAAGCTGTGGACTCAGGACCTGCCCTACGAAGTCCGGAGCCATGAGCCCGATGCGACCTACCTCAGCTGGCTCGATTTCTCCGATGCCGGCCTGGATCTGCACGATCCCGCAGCCGATCTGGAACGCAGAGCCCGCGTGAGGTTGAGCCAGGGGGCCGAATTCTCACAACACACGAGCCTGGACACCACAACGTTCGCGCGCATCAACTTTGCCACCAGCACCTCAAATCTCCTCGACATTCTCGGTCGCATTCGCTGTGCCACGACGCGAGCCGCGGCGAGGAATTGGACCGAGAACAACTGCATTTTCTGAAACCCCAGCCTTCTCAGCCCTGCAATAACTATGCGTCACCGTCTTGACCGGTGACGAACATTACATCAAACTGATGACGCGTTCGTCACCTACCAAGGGGGTGACGTTGCTTGTCTCTGCGATCAACGAGGATCGCATTCACTCATAGGGAGAAAATCTTGTTAGAACCCTCAACAACCAACATTGGTTCCAAGCAACAAGCACCCGGGTCCCCGTCCTCCGTGTCCGCACGGCTGGAGCGGCTGCCATGGAGCCGGTTCCAAAGAAGCATTTTCCTCGTCGTAGCCACCGCTTGGCTCTTCGACTCCATCGACCTCGGCGCCATCACATTCCTGCTCTCACCTATAAGTACCGAATTCCACCTCTCGGCTGCGCAGGCAGGCCTGCTGGGAAGCGCCAGCTTCGCCGGAATGCTGACGGGTGCCATTGCCGCCGGTTCCCTTGCCGACCGCATCGGCAGGCAGAAAGTCTTCCAGTACAGCATCCTCATCTGGGGTGTGGCGAGCCTCGCGCTCGTCTTCGCCTGGGACTTCAACAGCGTCGCGAGCTTCCGTTTCCTCCTGGGAGTAGGCATGGGCGCCGAGTTCCCTGTCGCTGCAGCCCTTATCGCCGAGTTCATGCCCGCCAAGAAACGCGGCAGGTACGCGGCACTTCTTGAGGGTGCCTGGCCAGTTGGATTCATCGCTGCGGGAGCCATTGCATACTTCATGGTTCCGGCCTGGGGCTGGCGCGGCTTCTTTGCCCTCCAGGCTGTGCTCGCCCTCTGGGCATTGGTCATCCGACGCAGCGTTCCGGAGTCACCGCGCTGGCTGGCCTCACGCGGCCTTACGATCGAAGCCGACCGTGTGATGACCGGCATAGAGACAGCCGTCGCCAAAGCGTCGGGCTCACCGCTCCCCGATTATGACGTTGTGAGCGTTGCGGCCAAAACTTCCGAAGAACCACGCGGTATTCGCGCTCTCTTTGTCCCGGAGTACCGTCGCCGCACCATCATGCTGTGGCTCGTCTGGTTCTGCATCCTCTTCGGCTACTACGGACTCACCACGTGGATCGGCAAGCTTCTTACCGACAGCGGGTTCGACGTCGTCAAGAGCATAGGTTTCATTCTCCTGATGGCCCTGTGGGGTATCCCGGGGTTCATCTCGGCAGCCTTCCTCATCGAAGTCATTGGCCGCAAGTACTGCCTGGCCCTTTACACAGTCCTGTCCGCCGCCGCTGCGTTCTTCTACGGTCAAGCAGCCGGCGAAACCCAACTCATGATCTACGGTTCACTTCTGCAGTTCTTCTTCTTCGGGATGTGGTCCTCCATCTACGCCTTCACCCCCGAACTGTTTCCGACCAGAGCCCGCGGCATCGGCGTCGGAACGGCGACGGCTGCGGGTCGTCTCGGCGCGCTGCTGGGACCGATTGTGGTCCCCCTGCTGCTGGCAGCAGGGGGCACGAGCTTGGTCTTCAGCGCGAGCGCTGCCTTGTTCGTACTGGCCGCTGTCATAGTCCTGATCGCACTACCGGAGACAAAACACGCCGTCCTCGAAGACATTTCCCACTAACCCCAAGTGCTTGGGAGGCCTAAGAATCTTCCCAAGCACACCCGGACCAGGAGCCCATGAAACAAGATGAGAGCAACGAACATCATCAGCAGGATCGCGACAGACACTGCCCCGCCGGCGGCCGGACCATACGCCCAAGCCGTCAGGCACGGTGACCTCCTCTATGTCAGCGGACAGCTACCGATCAATCCCCTGACACTCCGAATAGAGAGCCCAACCGACGCATCTGCCCAGACGAGACAGGTCCTCGACAATGTAGCCAGCATCCTGAACCATGCGGGGGGAAGCCTCCAGAGCGTTCTTAAGGTCACCATCTTCCTGACGAGAATCGAGGACTTCGCGGACGTGAACCGGATATATGAGCAGGTGCTCGGTGAGGACTTCCCCGCCAGGTCGTGCATTGCAGTTTCCGCGCTGCCCCATCCGGATGCCGTGGTGGAAATCGAAGTCACAGCGACGCTCCCTTCTCCTGTTGAAGTAGCGCTCTAGGAGGTCGGGGGGGCTGTGTCTGTCCTATGAAGCGGTCCGACACAGCCTTCCCCACTCTGGAACCGGTCCGGTTGGTGTCCCGGTTTACGCGGGCGGTGCACCCAACTCCAGCGCATTGATCTCCGCCCTGGCGGCACGCACAACTTCGCGATCTGTCACGGTGTACGCCGAGGGGTCGGCACCATCCTGGGCGCCGAGCGAAATGGCCCCGTTGCCCAGCGTGGAGATTGTCTTCTTGGCAGAAAGGTGAACGGCGGACAGGCCTGCTGCATGCATCGCCGGGATGTCGTCAAGGGACAGTCCCCCGCCTGCCATGATTTCCAGGGCGCCGCCGGCCCTTTCCACCATCTCGGACAGGGTTTCCAGTCCAGCGCCCGCGGTGGCTTGGTGACCCGAAGTGAGGACCCTTGTAAAGCCGAGGTCCAGTAGTTCATCCAATGCCGCGAACGGATCACGGGACTGGTCGATCGCTCGATGAAACGTCAACTGGGCGTCCGCATTGGTCTCCCGGGCTGAATCCACAAGGCGCCTCACGGCCCGCACATCCACGTCGCCGGACGCAGTGAGGGCTCCGATCACCACGCCGTGCGCCCCTTGGGCCAGCAGGTGGCGGATTTCGTGGACCATGGTGTCCACGTCGGAGGCCGAGTACCGGAAATCACCGGGCCTGGAACGAATCAGCGGATGGATTTCCAGTCGGCCGTCAACGTGCTCATTGCTGGCTTCCATCAACCCTTGGCTGGGCGTGATTCCGCCCAGCTCAAGGCTGCTGCACAATTCAATACGGTTGGCTCCCTCAGCGGCGGCCGTACCGGCACCGGCAGCGCTGACCACGGCGATTTCAAGTTTCATGCTGGAACTCTACGCGGAGTTTTTGTACAGGTAATGCCCCTAAGATGGCTCCTTGAGGGCATCACCTGTACAAAAACTCGTCAGGCTTGGTAGCGCCCGAGCTTTTCCTTCTGCTCGGAGGTCAGTCTCAGCACCCGCCCGCTGGCCTCGGCGACGAAAGCCAAGTGAGTGGTGGCTTTGACGCAGTCCTCCCGCGTGACGGGGTCCTTGATGACGTAGTGGAGATCGAAGCTTGCGCCTTTGACAGCGCCCACCCAGATCTCTACGACGGCCGGAACGTTCCGGTATTCCAGTGTCCGGACATACCGGACCTTATGCTCCACCACCAGGGTCATGGTGCCCTCTTCAACGTCGTTGAAAAGGGCCGCCGGTGGCTCCACGCCGGGAAGGCCTGCACCGCGGGGTGGCCCGAAGGCTGCGATGCGGGCTTCCTCGAGCATGCGCACAATCTGAACATTGTTGATGTGTCCGTAGGCGTCCATGTCACCCCAGCGCATGGGTACGAGGACCTCTATGCGCTGGGGTGTCATGGAATCCTGGGCATTCACACCGGCACCCAGTGAATCCGTGCTCAGCTGTGCACCGCCGTCGAATCGTCCACAGCAGTCTCTTCCTCACCAGCGAACTGGGACATGTACAACCGGTAGTACGCGCCCTGAAGCGTGAGCAAGTGGGCGTGGTTGCCCTGTTCCACGATCTTGCCGTTTTCCATTACCAGGATGGTGTCGGCGTCCCGGATGGTGGAGAGGCGGTGGGCGATCACAAAGCTCGTCCGGTCCGTGCGGAGGGCAGCCATGGCCTTCTGCAGCAACAGTTCGGTACGGGTGTCCACGGAGCTCGTGGCCTCGTCCAGGATCAACAGCGACGGATCGGAAACGAAGGCACGGGCGATGGTGATGAGCTGCTTCTCACCTGCGCTGACGTTGTTGCCTTCTTCGTCAATGATCGTCTGGTAACCGTCAGGAAGGGCACGTACGAAGCGGTCCACGTAGGTGGCCTTGGCCGCCTCCATGATCTGCTCTTCGGTGGCGTCCAGCTTGCCGTACTTGATGTTGTCGTAGATGGTCCCGCCGAAGAGCCAGGCATCCTGCAACACCATGCCCACCTTGGATCGCAGCTCTGAACGGCTGAGGTCCTTGATGTCCACGCCGTCAAGCGTGATCCGTCCGGCATTGAGTTCGTAGAAGCGCATCACGAGGTTCACCAAGGTGGTCTTGCCGGCGCCCGTGGGCCCGACGATGGCCACCGTGTGGCCCGGTTCCGCGCTGAAGGACAGGTCCTCGATAAGCGGTTTGTCCTCTACGTAGCTGAACGAGACGTGCTCGAACTCAACGTGGCCATCGGTCTTTGAGGGCAGGTGGCGCGTACCGGTCTCTTCCACCTCTTCATCAGCATCAAGGAACTCGAAGACGCGCTCAGCGGAGGCCACACCGGACTGAAGCATGTTCGCCATACCCGCGATCTGGCCCAGCGGCTGGGTGAACTCACGCGAGTACTGGATGAAGGCCGTGGCATCGCCCAGGCTCATGGAACCCGAAGCAACGCGCAGACCACCCACAACGGCGATGCCCACGTAGGACAGGTACGACACAAAGTTCATGGCCGGGAAGATCACGCCGGAAACGAACTGTGCGCCGAACGATGCTTTGTACAGTTCGTCGTTCTTCTCGTCGAACCGTTCCAGCATGTCGGCGTCGCGGCCGAACACCTTCACAAGATCGTGGCCGGAGAACGATTCCTCGATCTGGCCGTTGAGTGCGCCGGTGTTCTTCCACTGCGCCGCGAAGAGCTTCTGGCTGCGGGCACCGATGACGCCTGCCACGATCCCGGACAACGGCAGGGCGATCAAAGCGATCAGTGCCAATTCCCAGGACACGATGAACATCATGACCGTAATACCCAGGACAGTGAGCACGGAGCTGACCAACTGCGAGAAAGCCTGCTGGAGGCCTTGCTGGACGTTATCGACATCGTTGGTTACTCGGGACAGAATGTCGCCGCGCTGGCGGGTGTCGAAGTAGTTCAACGGAAGCCGGTTGAGCTTCGCCTGGACATCATCACGAAGCTTTTTGATGACGCGCATGACGATCCTGTTGAGCAACCAACCTTGGGCCCACAGGAAGATGTTCGCCACAAAGTACATCAGGAGCACGATCGAAATCAGGAACGTCAGCTTGGGGAAGTCGATTCCGTTGGTGAGTTCCATCTTGGACACCATGTCCGCGAAGTTGCCCTGGCCCTGCTGGCGCATGAGCTCCACGAACTGTTCCTGGGAAACACCGGGCGGGATCTGCCTGCCCACGACACCACCGAAGATGACGTCCATGGCACTGCCCAGGACCTTGGGCGCGATGACGTTGAGGACCACCGAGACCACGACGAGGCCGATCACGATGTACACGCCAACGCTCTCGGGCTTCAGCAGGCCCATCAGGCGCTTGGCCGAAGGCCAGAAAGCCTTGGCTTTCTTGGCAGGGACGTCTCCGAACATGCCGCCGTCGGCTTCAGAGGGGACGTACTCCTCCTCGACGAATTCGTCGTCATCGAGCGCTTCGGTTGCCACCTCGGCCTCGACCGTTGCCTTGGTATCCTTGGCGGCTTCTGCCTTGGCAGCCCAGCCGCGTTTCTTTTGCTGGTTCTGCTCGCTCATGCCACTTCCTCCACGCTCAGCTGGGATTCAACGATTTCCTGGTACGTGGGTGACGTCTCCAGCAGTTCGTCATGCGTTCCCCGGTCAACGATGCGGCCGTTGTCCAGGACAAGGATTTCGTCAGCATCGGCAATGGTGGAGACACGCTGGGCCACGATGATGACCGTGGCATCCTTGGTCTTCCCCTTCAGGGCCTTCCGGAGCCGGGCGTCGGTGGCGACGTCCAAAGCGGAGAACGAATCGTCAAACAAGTACACGTTCGGTTTGGTGACCAACGCCCTGGCGATGGACAGTCGCTGGCGCTGTCCACCGGAGACGTTGGTGCCGCCCTGGGCGATCCGCCGGTTCAGGCCGGACGACTTCTCTTCCACGAACCCCTTGGCCTGCGCGGTCTCCAGCGCATCCCACAGTTCTTCGTCCGTGGCGTCGGGCTTGCCGAAGCGCAGGTTGTGTTCGATGGTCCCGGAGAACAGGTACGGCTTCTGCGGAACAGCGGAGACCCGGCTGGTGATTTCCGATGCGTCCATCTCGGTGACAGGCACGCCGTCGAGCAGGACGTCACCGGAGGCGACATCGTAAAGTCGCGGCAGCAGGGACACCAGGGTGGTCTTGCCGGCACCGGTGGAACCGATGATGGCAAGGGTCTTGCCGGGCTCGGCGGTGAAGGAGATGTTGCTCAGCACCGGTGCCTCAGCACCTGGGTATTTGAAGGTGACGTCGCGGAATTCGACGCGTCCCTTCTTCTCCGCCGGCACCACCGGTGAGGTGGGGTTGTGAATGGAAGGCTCGACGTCGAGTACCTCGCCGATGCGGTCGGCACAGACGGAGGCGCGGGGAATCATCATGGCCATGAAGGTGCCCATCATGACGGCCATCAGGATCTGGAGCAGGTACTGCAGGAAGGCCGTGAGGGCACCCACCTGCATGTCGCCGGAGTCCACGCGCTGCCCGCCGAACCACAGCACGGCAGCCGTGGACAGGTGCAGGATCATTCCGATGGCCGGGAACATCAGGACAAACAGGTTGCCGATCTTCACGGAGACGGCGGTGAGGTCTTCGTTGGCGTCGCCGAAGCGCTTGGCTTCGTGGGGCTCACGCACAAAGGCGCGGACCACGCGGATACCAATGATCTGCTCGCGCAGCACGCCGTTGATGGCGTCGATCTTGGTCTGCATGGAGCGGAAGAGCGGCATGAGACGGACTACGAGGTAGCCAACCACGGCCACGAGGACAGGCACGGAGACCCAGACAAGCCAGGAAAGATTCAGGTCTTCACGGAGGGCCATGATGATGCCGCCCACGCACATGATGGGCGTTGAAACCATGAAGTTAAGGCCCATGAGTACCAGCATCTGCACCTGCTGGACATCGTTGGTGCCGCGGGTGATCAGGGTGGGGGCGCCAAAGCGGTTGACGTCCTGCGCGGAGAAGCTGCTGACCTGCCGGTAGACACTGCGGCGCAGGTCCCGTCCGATGGCCATGGCAACGCGGGAGCCGAAGTACACGGCGATGATGGCGGTGAGCACCTGTCCAAGGGCGACAGCGAGCATGAGTGCACCGGTCTGCCAAATGAAGTCGGTGTCTCCGCGGGACACTCCTTCATCAATGATTTTGGCGTTCAGGCTGGGGAGGTAGAGCGTGGCGATGGTGGACGCCAACTGAAAAATCAGCACGGCCACAATCTGCGGCAAATACGGCTTGGAATAGCGCCGTATAAGGGTGACAAGCATGCCCACGGGTCCTTAGAAAGAGTGCGTGAATGAGTTAAGAGAAGTTTCGCAGCAGGGGCTGACAGTATTAGCCTCCCTACTCTACGAAATCCGTTGCCCTGGCGAAACAACTTAAGGAAAAGATCATCCCAGCGGAGTATTTCCCGTGTCGCGGCTGCTTTCCCTGGTGCAGGAACACGCCGACACACAGCAAAGCGCCGGTTGGAATCCCAACCGGCGCTTCACCGTCCACGGACTTAGCCGGCGTGCTTGCCGTGGTCCGGGCGGGCTTCAACTCCTTGGAGAAGCAGCAACGCCATCCGTTCCTGCTGCCGACGTTCGCGCTTGAGTTCCTTGCGGATCGCCGCAAGTTCCTCAGCCGTGCTGGCCTGCTGCTCCGCGATGGTCTGCTGCTCCCGCAACCGCGCTTGCAGTTCCACGTTGGCCCGGCTGAGCTGCAACTGCTGTTCGGCCAGGACGTATTGGGTACGGGACAACTGCTCCTGCACTTCCTTCACGTCAGCGGTGGCGTGCGGGCGCTCCTGGGTAAGGATCCGGGCAAACTCAAGATCCAGGTCGGATCCGGAGTCCTGGTTCGGAACCTGACGTTCTGCCCCGGCGACGCTGCGTTCGGCACCCAGGCGGCTGCCGCCGTCGTCCACTTTCACTGCGTCCAGGGACGCGGTGTCCAGAGGCATTCCGGCATCTCCCGAGGCCGTGGCCATCAGTTCCTTCTCAGGAGCGGCATCCACGGTACGGCGCAGGGGACGTTCCTTGATGAAAAGCACGGCCAGTAGTGCAACCACGCTGATGATCGCCGAGATCAGGAAGATCTGCGCGGTGGCGTCACCGTAGGCGGCGCGCATGATGTCGGCAATGGGTGCGGGCATGTCAGCGAGATCCATGCTGGCTCCGGAGGCGCCGCCTTGAACCGGGATACCAGCTGCAGCCATTCCTTCAACCGCGAGGTCCTTCACGTGGTTGGACATGATGGCACCGAGCACGGAGACACCGATCGCTCCACCCACCGAGCGGAAGAACGCCACGGAAGCACTCGCGGTTCCGATGTCCTTTGCCTGGACCGTGTTCTGCACGGCCAGCACCAGGTTCTGCATCAGCATGCCGAGGCCGAGGCCGAACACGCCGGTGTAGATGGCAACGATCCACAGTTCAGTGGTGTGGTCCATGGTTCCGGCGAACGCGAGCCCACCAATGAGGAGGACTGAGCCTGCGATCAGGAACCTCTTCCACTTACCGAAGCGGCTGATCAGGATGCCCGACGCCACGGAACCGATGAGGTTGCCCGCGATCATCGGCAGCGTCAGCAGGCCGGCCTCGGTGGGGGTGGCCCCCCGGGCCACCTGGAAGTACTGGCCCAGGAAGGTGGACGAACCGAACATGGCGATACCAACAGCTACCGACGCAACGATGGCCAGTGCTGTGGTGCGCTCGGAGATGATCTTCAGCGGGATGATGGGCTGGGCCACCTTGGTTTCCACGAAGACCAGGAGGGCCAGCAGCGCGACGCCGCCACCCACCATAAGGGCCGACTGCCATGAGAACCAGTCATAGTAATCCGGGTTGCCGGCGAAGGAAACCCAGATCAAGAGCAGGCTCACACCGGAGGTCAGCAGGATGGAACCGAGCCAGTCGATCTTGGCCGGGCGCTTGATGTGCTGGATCTTCAGGGTCACTTGGAGAAGGATGAGCGCAACGACGGCCAGCGGCACGCAGACGAAGAAGGTCCAGCGCCAGCCGAGCGGGCTGTCAACGATGAAACCGCCGAGCAGCGGGCCACCGGCTGTACCAACGGCCATCACGGCACCCATGTAACCGGAATACTTGCCGCGGTCGCGCGGCGGAATCATGGACCCGATAATCGCCTGCGCCAAGGCTGTGAGGCCACCCATGGCAATACCTTGGATGACGCGTGCGGTCAGCAGCAGCGGAATGGTTTCGGACAAGCCTGCCATAACGGAGCCGGCCACGAAGATGATGATGCTCAGCTGGACCAGGAGCTTCTTGTCGAAGAGGTCCGCGAGCTTGCCCCAGATGGGCGTGGTGGCAGCGTTCGCCAACAAGGCTGCCGTGATGACCCAGGCGAAGTCGGTTTGCGTGCCCTTGAGTTCGGACATGATGGTGGGCAGCGCATTGGCCACGATCGTGCTGCTGAGGATCGCCGTGAAGAACGCCGCAAGGAGGCCTGTGAGGGCTTCCATGATCTGCCGGTGGGTCATGGGCGCGGCGGCCCTGTTAACTGAGGCGTCCACCGCCTTCGGGTGTTGTACTGCTGGTGTAGCCATGCGTGGGCTCCTAAGCTGTCTGGTTTGTTGTGATGGAGCCGGCCGCCGTTGCCCGGATTGAGTCCTTGAGGGACACAGTGAGTTTGTTGATGACCTGGGAGGCCTCGAGGGCGTCGGCCTCGCTCCAATCCGCCAGGTAATCCCGCAGTCTCACGCTGCGTTGTTCTTCGAATTCGCGCAGTTTCGCTGCCCCTTCATCCGTCAAGGCCAGGAGTTGAGCCCTCCCGTCCGCGGGGTCCGGCCGCCTGACCACAAAGCCAAGCTCTTCGAGTTCAGTGATGTGCCTGCTGAGGACCGGAGCGCTGACACCCAGCCGTGTGGCCAAATGTGTGGCGCGGGTCTCCCCCTCGCCGATGAATCGCATCACTCCCTGCACAGCCATTCCGACGTCGGGAACGCGGGCCATGTGGGCGGTCACCACGCAGCGCAGGGTGCGCTGGAGGTCGAAGATTTGATGCACAAGATCAGTTGCCGTGGCAGAACCGACGGACATGGAAAACACCCCTCTTTTTGTTTGCCTAAAGCAACTATAACGCAGATTGATTGCTTTGGGAAACTAAAGAAGGGTCAGGATGTCTCCCGAGTCAGTTCCCGGGCAGCCGCAATAACCTCCTCAACGCGTCGAGGCCTCCTCACTCCGGGCGGAACCACTGCCACCAGCTTGTTCTCCGGCAATTTGTCCTCGATGGGAACCAGCGCCACGTTTGCCCCCGTGTACAGCGATTCGATCCCGGGCCACACGTTTGTCACCGAGTAAGCCCGACCACTGGCCACAATGCCGCGAATCGTCTGGGCCACCACGCTCCGCCACCGCACTTTCGGCTCTATCCCCGCGGAGTGGAACATCGCAATGACCCGCTCCGCACTGGGAGGAACGTCAAACAAAACAACGTCCTCTTCGGCGAGGTCGGCAAATCTCAGCGACGCCCTGCCTGCCAGCGGGTGGTCCGCGGAGAGCATGAACTGCGGCCGGGATGCGGCCACCGTGACAACTTCGACGCCGGGCAGTGCCTGGAGGGAATAGATGAACGCGATGTCCAGCTCCCCCTCCCCCACGGCCCGCTGCAGTTGCTCCGCATTTCCTTCCACGAAGTCGAGCTCCACCTCGGGCCACATCGCGGCGAAGAGCCGTATCAGTTCGGGGATCAGCCGGGGCGAGATCGCGATCATGCACCCGATCGATACCCGGCCGCGCATCTCATCATGGGACCCATGGAGTGCGCCCTGCAGCTCGGCTGTTTCCCTCAGGATCCGGCGGGCTCGAACACCCAATTCCACGCCTGCCGGGGTGGGCTCCACGCGCTTGGCCCGCGTTCGGATCAGCAAATCGAGGCCGAGGCTTTTTTCCAATTGGGCGACGGCCATGGAGGCAGCAGCCTGGGAGATATTGCTCTCGCTGGCCGCTTTGGTCAGTGATCCGTGATCCAGGACGGCCACAAAGTACTCCAGTTGCCGCAGCGTGAACTCACCCATCAGTTCTCCTTATGAACTTCTTTGAATTGATTGATTATACAAGTGAAGTGCTGCGGACCACACTGGAAGAAAGCCAATCCCGACCAAGGAGCACCATGACGCCGACGTCATCCCTCACACCCCACATCGTCACCCTGGGCACAGCCGGTGGACCTCGATGGTGGGCGGCGGCAGACAGCGGCGAGCGTACCGGCATCGCAACCGCCGTAGTGGTCGGGGATGCCTTCTACCTGGTTGATTTCGGCCAAGGTGCCGGACGCCGCCTGAGCCAGTCCGGGCTGCAACTCAAGGACCTGCGAGCGCTCTTCATCACCCATCTGCATTCGGACCACGTGTACGACCTCGCTGGACTGGGGATCTTCGGGCTTTACGCCCTCAGTGACCGCACAGAGAATCCCGTCCGCATCCTTGGCCCGGGTAACCGTGGCGAGCTGCCCGCGGTCTCGCCCCGCGCCGTCGTCGAGCCCCAACCGCTGGCGCCGGAGAATCCGACGCCGGGCACGCGCCAAATGTTCGAACAGCTCATGAAGGCGCACGCGACCGACCTCAACGACCGCATCCTTGACAGCCTCCGGCCCAACCCGCTGGACATCTTCAAGGCTGAGGACATCCGGATTCCCGACGAAACCGGCTACCACCCCAACAACAACCCGACGCCGGACATGGAGCCGTTCGAGGTTTACCGTGACGAACTGGTGACCGTAACGGCCATCCTGGTGGAGCACCCTCCCGTGGCCCCGGCTTTCGCCTTCCGTTTTGACACCGCCGAGGGTTCAGTGACGATCTCCGGCGACACCGCCTACACGCAGAACATGATCACGTTGGCGCAGGACACCGACCTCCTCCTGCATGAAGCGATCGATTTCGGCTGGGTGGAGTCGCTGTACGCAGACAAGACGGATGAATCCAGCCGGGCCTCCCGGGACCACCATTACAAGTCCCACACGAGTGTCCGGGATGCTGCCAAATTGGCGGAAGCGGCAGGCGTCGGCCACCTCGCCCTGCACCACCTTGTCCCCGGTTCCGCCTCCGCAGCCGTGTGGGAGGAAGCCGGAGAACACTTCACAGGAAAGTTCACCGTCCCGAACGATCTGGACACCATCAACTTCGCCCGTCAGCGCTGACGAGGCCCGAAACAACCGAGGAAGCATATGAGCTCAGCACCAACAGCCGCGGACAAAGGCGCCGTGGCCACTGCGGAACCATCCCTGAACACCAAGGACATGCGGCGCATTCTTGCCTCCAGCTTCGTGGGCAGCGCCATCGAGTATTACGATTTTGTCCTGTACGCCACAGCGGCGAGCCTGGTCTTCAACAAGGTCTTTTTCGCCAATCTTGGCCCCGGATTCGATCTGTTCGCCTCGTTTGTCACCCTCGCCGTGGGTTACCTTGCCAGGCCCTTGGGCGGGCTCATCTTCGGGCACTTCGGCGATCGCCTGGGCCGCAAGAAGATGTTGGTCCTGTCCATGTTGATCATGGGACTCGGTACCACCGCGATCGGGCTGCTTCCTCCCACGGCCCAGATTGGCATGGCCGCACCGATTGCGCTGGTGGTACTCCGGCTGGTCCAAGGCGTTGCGGTCGGCGGAGAGTGGGGCGGCGCCGCACTCATGGCCATCGAGCATGCTCCCAAGAAGCACCGCGGCTTCGCAGCCGCCTTCGCCAACGCCGGCGGACCGGCGGGCGCCATCCTTGGCACGCTCGCCTTGTCCTTGTTCGCCGCCGTTTCCGGCGATGACTTCCTGGTGTGGGGCTGGCGGGTACCCTTCCTGCTGAGCGCCTTGCTCATTGTGGTTGGCATGGTGATCCGTTTGAAGGTGGCCGAGACTCCTTCGTTCCAGCGCCTTGAGGCTGCGGGCGAAAAGCGCCGGGTGCCCTTGCTGGATGTCCTGAAGAACAACCCCAAAGCTGTGGTCCTGGGCTTGCTGGCCACTACTTCGTTCTACGTCTGTCAGTCGATGACCACGGTGTGGGGTGTTTCCGTAGCTGTTGAAAGCGGCGCGGACAAGAACGGCGTACTGAACATCAAGGCCCTCGCTGCACTGTTGACCTTGGTGATCTGCTTCTACTCCGCCCGCCTCAGCGACCGGATCGGTCGCCGTCGTGTCCTTATGGGCGCATCACTCATGGGGGCCGTGCTGGTTTACCCGATTTTGGTGCTGATGACCAACGGGGAACTGTGGGGCTTTGCCATGGCCATCATCCTGGGCAATGGCCTGGTCCAGGGATTCCTGTATGGACCCATTGCCGCGTATGTTGCCGAGCAGTTCCCTACCCGCAACCGCTACACCGGCGCATCCTTGGCGTACCAGGGAGCTTCCATGATCGGTGCCGGCTTCACGCCCATGATCGTCGCCGGACTGAGCCTCGCCGCCGGCGGAGGATTGTGGTTGATCGCCATCTTCTGGATTGTTGCGCTCTTGGCCTCGACCGTCGCCGTGAGGCTCACACCGGAAGGTACCCAGCGAGAGCTCGACTAAGGCGCTGAAAGCAGTCAGCCCCCGCACGGTCTTCCGTGCGGGGGCTGACTGCTTTTGATCTAGTCCAGGTGCGTTGGGCCGAACATCTTGAGCAGCGTTTCAACCACGACGACGTTGGGTCCGTCCGCTTCGAAGGACGCCTTGAGTGCGTCCCCCACTTCCTCGGGGGCGACCCGGCGGGCCGGGACACCAAAGGATTCAGCGAGCTTCACGAAGTCCGGGCGGGCGAGTTCGGTGGCCGTGGCCTTGCCGAAAGCACCCACCATGTATTCTCGCAGGATGCCGTAGCCGCCGTCGTCCACGATCAGCCAGGTGACCGGGACGTTGTGCTGCTTTGCGGTGGCGAGTTCGGAGATGGAGTACATGGAGGAACCGTCACCGGAAACTGCGAGCACTCTGCCGGGCTTTCCGGTGGTTTCCAGTCCCACGGCGCCGCCGATCGCCGCCGGGAAGCCGTAGCCGAGGCCGCCGGCTCCCTGGGCTGAGTGGAACTGGCCCTGGCGGGCGTCCCAACAGCTCCAGCCCCAGTACGCGGAGATGGTCATGTCCCAGAACGTCTGCATGTCGGCCGGGACGGCCTCGCGGATGTCGGCCATGAACTTCAGTTCCTTGGCGAGGTCCTGTGACTCCAGGCGGTCCTTGACCTTGGCCAGGGAGTCCTTGACCAGGTCCTCCGGAGTGGTGCCGTGCCAAGACCGTGTCACTGTGTCCGCGGCACCGGCTGCTGCGAGGGCTTCGTCCAGGGCTGCGAGGGCCTGGCCGGCGTCGGCACGGATGCCCAGACCCGGCCGGTTGGATTCCAGGACCCGGGGTTCGGCATCGATCTGGATGATCCGGCCACGGGGTTCGAAGGTGAAGTAGTTGGACGTCACTTCACCCAGGGACGATCCGACCACGATCAGGACGTCCGCGTCTTCGAGGACGTCGGTCATATACCGGTCCTCGATCCAGGACTGCAGGGAAAGCTCGTGCGTCCAGGGGAACGCACCATTTCCGCCGGGGGTGCAAATGACCGGCGCGCGCAGTTGCTCGGCGATCGAGAGCAGCGACTTCTCGGCCCGGCCACGGCGGGTACCGCCGCCTGCGATGATCGCCGGACGTTCCGCCGTCGAGAGCCATTTCACGGCTTCGCGGATCAGCTCGACACGCGGGGGGTTGTCGAATGCTTCGGCGAGGGCGTCTTCAACCGGCGGGACCATGATGGGATCCAGGAGGACGTTCTGCGGGATTTCGATCCACACCGGGCCTTGCGGCGAGGAGATAGCTTCGGTCCAGGCGTCCTGGATGGCCGACGGGATACCGGAGGCGTGCTGGATCAGGCGCTGGCTCTTGGTGACGTTCGCGGCCGAAGCCTTCTGGTCATCAAGCTGGTGCAACATGCCCTTGCGGCGTGCGCCCAAACCGTCGAGCGGGATCTGGCTGGCGACAACCACCATCGGAACACCCGTGGCATAGGCCTCCTGGAGGCCTGCAAGGGAGGTCAGCGCACCGGGACCGGTGGACAGGAACAGAACCCCCACCTCGCCGGTGGCGCGCGAGTAGCCGTCGGCTGCGAAGGCCGAGTTGTTCTCCACACGGGAGGAAACGAAGTGCAGGTTGCCGCGACCCATGGCATCGAAGAGACCCAGGGCGTGCTGGCCCGGGATACCGAAGACGGTCTTCGCGCCCAGCGCTTCAAGGGTCTCGACGACGAGGTCCCCGCCGTTGCGCTGGTTGGTCCCTTTGGTGGGGGCTGCTGTGCCGGGATCGAAATCGATCATCGCCGGTCTCCGATTGCCTGTGCGACTTCCTGGATGCGGGCGCCGAGGGCCTGCTGAGCGTAGCCGTTCGGGGCGCCGAGACGGTCGCCTTCCACGGCGTTGTCTGCCATGAGGGTCACCAGTTCGTAGGCCACGTGGCTGCCGGCGACTCCGGTGATTTCGGCGTGGTCGTAGGCCGGGGCGACTTCCACCACGTCCGCGCCCACGAGGTTCATGCCGCGGAAGCCACGGATGATCTCCAGGAGTTCACGGCTGGTGATGCCGCCGGCTTCGGGGGTGCCGGTGCCGGGCGCGTGGGCCGGATCCAGGACGTCGATGTCCACCGAGATGTACAGCGGGCGGTTGCCGATGCGGTCACGAATCTTCGCCACCGTCTCCAGGACGCCCTGGTAGTAGACGTCAGCGGAGGTGACGATTCCGAAGCCGAAGCGGTGGTCGTCGTCGAGGTCTTTCTTGCCGTACAGCGGACCGCGAGTACCTACGTGGCTGATGGCTTCCGTATCCAGGATGCCCTCTTCGACTGCCCGGCGGAACGGGGTGCCGTGCGTGTACTCGGCGCCGAAGTAGGTGTCCCAGGTGTCCAGGTGGGCGTCAAAGTGGAGCATGGCGATGGGTTCACCGGCGCGCTCAGCTGCAGCGCGGAGCAGCGGAAGGGCAATGGTGTGGTCGCCACCGAGGGTGACCAGCTTGCTGCCGTTGGCCGTAAGATCCAGCGCGTTCTGCTGAATGGTCTCAATGGCCTCATTGATGTTGAACGGGTTCACGGCCATGTCGCCAGCGTCGGCCACCTGGATGTTCTCGAACGGGCTGACATCCCAGGCCGGGTTGTACGGGCGCAGCAGACGGCTGGCCTCACGCACGTGGTTTGCGCCGAAGCGGGCACCGGGACGGTACGAAACGCCGGAGTCGAAGGGGACGCCCACTACCGTGACGTCGGCCTTGGAGACCTGGTCCAGACGGGGCAGTCGGGCGTACGTGGCGGCACCGGCGTAGCGCGGGATGCGGGACGAGTCGATGGGGCCGAGGTTCCCGTTGGCTTCAATACGGAGCTCTTCCAAAATGTGCCACTCCTTAACATCATTGGGGGATTGGATCACTAGCTGTGACACCCATCATACACTCGAAGTTGTCTAATATGCATCACCTGTTTACAAGTATGGTTTGAGGTTCCGCGCATGAGATGCCGGTCACAGCAGGCGTAAAGATTCCATAAAAACCGGGGTCCCGGCGTCGAAAGCCGCCATACGCTCCTTGCGGAAGCAGTACCGTGCTGCGCGAAAGGACACCGTGACCACCCTGTCGAGGCCTCCGGCCGACCCGGCCAACCGGCCAAAGAATTCCTTCAAGCTCAAACCTTGGTTGCTGGAAGGAATGCCGGACACTTCAGGCAAGAGGCAAGGTCCCCACGGACGCCCCTCGGACTCCCACAGACCGCAGGCGTGGTGGAAAGTTATGTGCTTGACCGGGCTGGACTACTTCTCCACACTCGGATACCAACCCGCCATCGCAGCGCTAGCAGCAGGCCTGTTGTCTCCCCTGGCCACGCTGCTGCTGGTGATCGTCACGCTCGCCGGCGCCTTGCCGGTCTACCGTCGGGTGGCCAAGGAGAGCCCTCGCGGCGAAGGCTCCATCGCCATGCTGGAACGACTGCTTCCGCGCTGGGGCGGCAAACTCTTTGTTCTTGCCCTCCTGGGATTCGCTGCCACCGACTTCATGATCACCATGACGCTCTCCGCAGCCGACGCCACCGCCCACGTCATTGAAAACCCCTTCGCTCCCCACTTCCTGGAAGGCCAACAGGTAGTCATCACCCTGGCCCTGATCGCAGGCCTGGGCATCGTGTTCCTTCGCGGCTTCAAGGAGGCCATCAATGTGGCCGTTGTGCTGGTGGGTGCCTTCCTTGCATTGAACCTCGTGGTGGTGGTGGTATCCGTCAGCCACCTGTTCACTGAAGCCCGCGTCATCTCCGACTGGTGGACCGCACTCACCACCTCCTACGGCGACCCTTTCCTCATGGTCGCTGTGGCACTCATCGTCTTCCCGCGACTGGCCCTTGGCCTTTCTGGCTTCGAGACGGGCGTGGCGGTCATGCCCCAAATCAAAGGCCACCCCTCAGATACGGACGCCAACCCTGCGGGACGCATCAAGGGCGCCCACAAGCTCCTGACCACCGCAGCCATCATCATGAGTTCCTTCCTCATCACTTCAAGCTTCGCCACGGTGATGCTGATCCCCGCCGCAGAATTCCAATCAGGCGGTAAAGCAGAGGGCCGCGCGCTCGCCTACCTGGCGCACCAGTTCCTGGGCGATGGATTCGGCACGGTCTATGACATCAGCACCATTGCCATCCTGTGGTTCGCCGGCGCTTCTGCCATGGCTGGCCTCCTGAACCTCGTCCCGAGGTATCTGCCCCGTTACGGTATGGCACCCGCGTGGGCCCGCGCCTTGCGCCCCTTGGTCCTCGTCTTCACAGTCATAGCCTTTGCCATCACCATCATCTTCCAGGCCGATGTCACCGCCCAGAGCGGCGCCTATGCCACAGGCGTGCTTGTCCTGATCACTTCGGCATCGGTCGCCGTAACCCTTTCAGCACGCCGGAAGAAGCAAAGGAAGCAGGTCCTTGCCTTCGGCCTTGTCTCGGTCGTGTTCATCTTCACCACTGTGGTCAATTCCATCGAGCGACCGGACGGCCTCAAGATCGCTGGGCTCTTCATCCTCGGGATCATGGTGGTCAGCTTCATCTCGCGCATGGGAAGAGCCTTCGAACTGAGGGCCACGCACATCAAGATGGACCAGAAAGCCTTGGAATTCACGGCGGACAACACGGACGGTCCGGTCCGGATCATCGCCCATGAGCCTAAACACCTCAGTGCCAGCCGCTACCGGGAGAAGCTGCAGCACGCCCAGCAGGCCAACCACTTGCCCGTGGACTGCGATGCCGTGTTCATCGAGATCATCGTGGACGACAGCTCGGACTTTGAGCAGGAACTCCACGTAGTGGGCAAGCTCAGGCATGGTTTCAAGATCCTGGAAGTGCACAGCAATAACGTGCCGAACACCTTGGCCGCAGTTCTCCTCCACATCCGCGACGTCACTGGCTTCATGCCGCACATCTACTTCCGTTGGACCGAAGGCAACCCGATTTCGAACCTGAGCCGCTTCCTGTTCTTCGGCGAAGGGGAGATCGCGCCCGTCACCCGCGAAGTGCTCCGGGAAGCCGAACCCGACATCACCCGGCGCCCTTGGGTCCACGTGGGCTGATACCCTCCGCGAAGTGACAGATAATGCCGATGTTTCGAGGAAACATCGGCATTATCTGTCACTTCGGCGGGGCAAATTACCGGCTCGCTGCGGGCACCAGCACCCAGAGCACCTCTACGGTTTCATCCGTGGGGTTGATCCAGGTATGGGGTTCGCGTCCCGGGAAGGAAAGGGTGTCCCCCTCCTCAAGGTCATACTCCTCGTTGGTCAAGATGAGCTTGATGCGGCCCTTCACGACGTGCAGGACGTCTACATCGCAATCCACGGCGTAGAGCTCGTTCTCACCACGACCCCGGGGCTCGATGGTGGCCTGGAGGATCTGCAGGCGACGCTCCGAGCGCGCGGTCAACAATCGCTCCACAATGCCTTGGCCACCCAAGGAAATGCGGGGGCCGTCGTCACGCTTGGTCAGGTGAGTCTCAGGTGCAGCAAACAAGTCGCCCACCGAAACGGACAGGACCTGGCACAGAGTGACCAACGAGGCGACCGACGGCGATGTCAGGTCCCTCTCGACACGGCTAAGGAACCCTTTGGTCAGCCCGGTAGCGTCCGCCACTTGCTCGATGGTGAGGCGCTGCGCCTGCCGGGCCGCGCGGATTCTGGAACCGATGGCAACGGGAACATTGCTCGGTTCAACGGGGAGAGCCTTCATTCACGAACCTTTCAGGCCTGTCATGTGGCCCTGTCATTGGAGCAATAGTAGCCGGGAGACAGGCCAACAGGGCCAGAATCCGCCGAACCATGACCAAAGCGCCTTGACTGTTACTCCGATCACAACATATCCTCATAGGCAACAAGTGTTGTCTGTGAGGCACACAACACATCCCCAATCTCCAATCATCAGCACAGAGACTTCGACGCTTCGCAGGAGTATCGTCGAAACCCCCAACCTCCGTGCATCAGCTCCAAGGACCGTTCATGGAATCTTCGGCTATTAACATCGCAATCGTGGTGGTGTACCTGCTCGCCATGCTGGCATTCGGCTGGTGGGGCAAGTCCCGCACCAAGAACAACAGCGACTTCCTGGTGGCCGGCCGCCGCCTGGGACCGTTCCTCTACACCGGAACCATGGCTGCAGTGGTCCTCGGTGGAGCATCCACCGTGGGCGGCGTAGGCCTCGGTTATAAGTTCGGCATTTCAGGCATGTGGCTGGTTGTGGCCATCGGATCCGGTGTGCTGCTCCTTAGCCTCCTGTTTGCCGGGACCATTCAGAAACTCAAGATCTACACCGTCTCGCAGATGCTGACCCTTCGCTATGGAAGCACGGCAACGCAGACCTCGGGCATCGTCATGCTGGCCTACACGCTGATGCTGTGCGCCACCTCCACGGGCGCCTACGCCACCATCTTCGTGGTCCTCTTCGGCTGGGAGCGCTGGCTCGCCATCGCGATCGGCGGCGCGATCGTCCTGGTCTACTCCACCATTGGCGGCATGTGGTCCATCACCCTGGCCGACCAGGTCCAGTTCGTCATCAAGACCGTTGGTATCTTCTTCCTGATGCTCCCGTTCGCCCTGAACGCTGCCGGTGGCCTGGACGGTATCCGCGCCCGCGTCGACGAAAGCTTCTTTGACATTGGCGGCATCGGCCTCCAGACGATCATCACCTACTTCGTGGTGTACACGCTTGGCCTCCTGATCGGCCAGGACATTTGGCAGCGTGTCTTCACCGCCAAGACCCCCACCGTTGCCCGTTGGGGTGGCGCTACTGCAGGCGTCTACTGCATCCTCTACGGTTTCGCCGGTGCGCTGATCGGTATGGCCGCCAGCGTTGCCCTCTCCGGTGTCGAGATCGCTGCGAAGGACGACGTGTACGCAGAGGTTGCTACCCGCCTCCTGCCCATCGGCATCGGCGGCCTGGTGCTCGCAGCTGCGGTCGCCGCCATGATGTCCACGGCTTCCGGCGCGCTCATTGCTGCCGCCACGGTGGCCCGTGCAGACGTCATGCCCTTCGTTGCCAGCTGGTTCGGCAAGAAGGTGGACACGTCCGATTCCGACAACCCGGAGCACGACGTCAAGGCCAACCGCTACTGGGTCCTGGGACTGGGGATCGTGGCCATCATCATCGCCATCTCCACCAAGGACGTTGTGGCCGCGTTGACCATCGCCTACGACATCCTGGTGGGCGGCCTGCTGGTAGCCATCATCGGCGGCCTGGTGTGGAAGCGCGGAACAGGCATCGCCGCAGCATGGTCCATGGCGGCCGGTTCAGTGGTAACCCTCGGCACCATGATCATCCTCGAGATCAATGCCGAGGTTCCCCTCGACGGCATCTACGCCAACGAGCCCATCTACTTCGGTTTGATCGCTTCGGCGTTGGTGTACATTGTGGTCTCGCTGGCGAGCAAGCCCACCGATCCGGCAGTGATGAAGGCTTGGACCGACCGCGTGGCCGGCACCCGCGTGGCTGAGGAAGAGCTCACCACACCCGCTTCGTAGTCGGGAACCAAGAACCGAGCAATGGTCGACGGCGGCGCTCCCCCTTTCCGGGGCAGCGCCGCCGTTGCGCTGTTTCAGGCAACGAAACGATGTATCCGGCAAGGATGTGTCGGGTAACGCAATGTCGGGTAGGGTGGTGCCAGCTTCAAGAGATGTGGTGCCAAGCTCCGACTGGCCACACACCAACCCCATGTTCACGGGTGGTTCGGATGAGGAAGCGGCCCGCCCCGGACCAGAGACAACCGAGCGGGCAAGAGCACTCTCCCAAGGAGCAGTCCCTTGCCGTACCAAGGCGGTCCCGCCCAAACCCACAACGCCCAAACCCACAACGCCCAAGCCCACGGCACCCAACCCCAAACTGCCGCCCGCTCCGTCACGGTGATTCCCGCCGTCGACCTTTACCTCGGCACGGTGACGATCCTGTCCAAGCTGGGCACGGCACGGTTCCGGCATCCGGAGGCACGACTCATCGCCCGGGCGCTTGCCAAGGCAGTACGACCAACACAATGGTGTGAGGCGTCAGGGACGCTGACGGTGACCGTGGCCGCGGTCGGTAAACGCGAAGGCCGGCAACGGCACTTCATCTTCCGCCAGGACGGTCAGGCCTAGATTTCCTCGTCCTCCTCACGGAATTCCTCGGTTTCATCGAGCGGGACCACACGTTCGTCGTCTTCGGGGGCGTCCACTTCCTCCACCCAGGCTTCATCTACTTCCTGGTCTTCGGCGTAGTCGTAGGCCGGGTCTGACTCGATGGTTGTCCGTTCCGGGTGCTTGGCGTGTGATTCGGTGGTGTCCATGGTGCAACCTCCGTCTCGTGGGCCGGTGAAAGCCCGATAACCGATTGCGGGGAGGGTCCCCGCCCCTGTCCTTCCATCTGAGCACCGGCCCACGCGAGGGTCAAGGAGGGGTTGAAATTACGGTGCACCGAACATTCCAGCTAAGGAATACCAGCCGAAAATCCCCGTCAATAAGCGGTAGTGTGGGGCGTGCAATGGGGCCGTAACTACCCCACCCAGCACAGGAGACAAAGTGCAGATGCACCAGGAATCCCATAACTCGTCGAGCCCCGCTCCGGACCCCACCCCTGAATCGGCAGCCCCCGAAAACACCGCAGCTTCACCAACGGCATCGGACATCAGGCGCTGGCGGCAGTACCTTGCCGATGAGCGCGCCGAGGCCGCCGTGTACCGCGAACTCGCCCAGCGACGTGACGGCGAAGAACGCCAGATCCTGCTTGCCTTGGCCGAGGCCGAAGGCAGGCACGAGGCCCACTGGCTCAAGCTCCTGGGGGAACACGCCGGGATGCCCAAGGCAGCTTCTGCGCGCAGCCAATTCCTGGGGTTCCTGGCCCGGAACTTCGGCTCCGTCTTTGTCCTCGCGTTGGCCCAGCGCGCCGAAGGCCGCTCCCCTTACGGCACCGAGCCTGCCGCAACCCCGGCCATGGTGGCCGATGAGCAAATCCATGAGGAAGTAGTCCGGGGCCTGGCCACGCGTGGACGCAACAGATTGTCCGGCACCTTCCGGGCAGCTGTCTTCGGTGCCAACGACGGCCTGGTGAGCAACCTGTCGCTGGTCATGGGCATGGCCGCAACCGGCGTACCCAGCCCCGTAGTCCTCATGAGTGGCGTGGCGGGACTCCTGGCGGGTGCATTGTCCATGGGCGCCGGCGAGTACGTTTCCGTCCGCTCGCAGAGGGAATTGCTGAACGCCACGTTGCCCACGCAGGCCACTCTTACGGCTGCGCCGTCCCTGGACATCGAACACAACGAACTGGTCCTGGTGTACCTGGCCCGCGGCATGACCCGGGAAGCCGCCGAACACCGAGCCGCGGAGCGCATGGGCTTGTTCAGCTGCGACTGCGACCCGAGCCTCTCCCTGCAGCCCGAGAAGCCGCCTGCCGATGAGCACGAATCCGTGGGCTCGGCGTGGGGCGCTGCGCTGTCCAGCTTCTGCTTCTTTGCCTCGGGCGCCATTGTGCCCATCCTTCCCTTCATTTTCGGCATGACGGGTGTGGCCGCCTTGCTGGTGGCAGGCGTTCTGGTGGGAATAGCGCTGCTGGCGACCGGCGCCGTCGTTGGCTTGTTGTCCGGAACTTCACCGCTGAGCCGCGGGTTGCGGCAGCTGGCCATTGGGCTGGGAGCCGCCGCTGCCACGTATGGGCTTGGGCTGGCGTTCGGCGCAGCAATCGTCTGAGTTTGGTCGGCTCAGTCCGCAGACCGTAATGTTGGTTCGTCCTCCGCGCTGCCCCGCGTGACCGGGGCATGAGGAATGGAGAACCGTGGACTCGGAGCGGGAAGCAACGCGTGCGCCAAAGCACCGGCGCACAGGATTCGCTTGGCGCGTCCTCCGCGGCGTCCTCATGGCCGGCATCGCTGCGGTGATCGCCGTCCTGGTGAGCGGTTTCCTGCACGGCGACCCTCGCATCACCGCACTCTTCCCGGGCGTCAGCGCGCCGGGCCTCCCGCAGGGCGGGCAGCCCCAACCGGTACCTGCGCGCGCCACTGACGCCCCACCCCCGGGCCTGGAGGAAGCCGATGCCCCGCTGGCCTCACCGCCCGCTCCCGCGGTAACCAACGATTCGTACAAGTTCCTGGCCACGAACGACGACGGCACTCCCGTGGGGTACTCCCCTTGCCGGCCGCTTCACTACGTGGTGAACAAAGCGTCCGCGCCCGAAGGTTCAGATGCCCTGCTGGCCACGGCGATCGCCAACGTCTCCGCCGCTTCGGGAATCCAGTTTGTTGACGACGGCACCACGGACGAGCTGCCCGTGGACAGGCGCGAGCCGTACCAACCGTCCAAGTACGGCGACCGCTGGGCTCCGTTGCTGATTTCCTGGACCACGCCGGAAGCAGTCCCGGCGCTGGCCGACTCGGTGATCGGTACCGGCGGCAGCACCATGTACTCCCTCAACAACGGGCCCAAAAGCTACATCAGCGGCAGCCTGGAACTCGACACCCCGCAGGTGGCCGAGTTGCTCGCCAACGAGGAAGGCGCCGACTACGTCCTGGCAGTCATCCAGCACGAGCTGGGACACGTCATGGGATTGGACCATGTGGATGACCCCGTCCAACTCATGTATCCGGAAATTGGCGCGCCGGACGGACTCGCTGCGGGAGACCTGAACGGCCTGCACCTCCTCTCCGCGGCGCCCTGCCGCAAAGACATCTAGGCGCGTCCCTTTCCGGTAGTCCCACCTTCCAGCAGTTGCGCCATGGACTCGCAGCGGCGACGGACCTATGCTGGCGAATACGGCCGACGGCGGCGCCCCACCTCCCGTCGCAGCCGCCACGTCAGGGGGTTCCATGGAACCTTATGGGTCGTCCAAGTGGCCAGACCCTGATCCCCCTCGGCCTCATTACCTGCCTGCCGTCCCCCGTCCACCGGATCCTCCGCCCACCCGGGAGCCCATCAAGCACAGCAGCATCGCAGCCATCGTGTTCCTGCTGGGAATCCTTGGCCTGGTCTGCGCCGGAGCCTACTTCAGCGGTGAACTGCAACAATTTCTGTCCGGATCATCGGCCACACAGAGCCAACCGGCCCGGCCTGGGCTGGTGCCGTTCGGCCAGCGCCAGGACCCCTTGCCCGGACTTGAAGAAGCTGACGCGCCACTGGGCACCCCGGCACCTTTGAACCGGACCAGTGGCTCGTACAAGTTCCTTGCCGTCAAGGAAGATGGAACACCGCTGGCGTACTCGCCTTGCAGGCCCATCCACTACGTCGTGAATTCGGATCTGGCTCCCCCGTCATGGCAGCCCCTGGTGGACGAAGCCATCAGGCGGGCCAGCGTGGCCACGGGGTTGAGGTTCATCTATGACGGACCCACGTCCGAGGTGCCCTCCACCAACAGGTCCGGCTACCAACCCGACAGATACGGGGATCGATGGGCTCCAGTCCTCATAGCCTGGAGCACCCCCGAACAAGTGCCCCGCTTGACCGGCCAGACCGTGGGCCTGGGTGGAAGCTCCTCGATTGGCCTGAGCAATGGCTACAAGGCCTACGTGACCGGCACCGTGTCCTTGGATGCTCCCCAGTTCGCCGGGATTGTGGATACCTCCAGCGGCGAAGAGGTAGGCGTGGCTGTCATCATGCATGAGTTGGGGCATCTCTTGGGCCTGGACCATGTGGATGATCCGCGGCAGCTGATGTTCGGCGAAGCCTCATGGGTCCGCGAATACGCAGCCGGCGACAGAACCGGCCTGGCCCAGCTGGGCATGGGTCCCTGCAGCAAGGACTTCTGACGGCCGCCGGACTACCCTGACACTACAGCGAGCGCTTCCTCCACACTGTCCACCAGGAAAATCCTGTCCGCCATGGGCTTTCCTGCGGCGAGGCTTTGCAGCATGGGCCAGGCCGGGAACGTCCGCTCCCAATGTTCCCTCCCCACCAACACCATGGGAGTGATCGTCTCAGGCGCCCCGTAGTAGTTCTCGCAGGCGTCCTGGAAGATCTCCTGCACCGTACCGGCGGCACCCGGCAGGAAGACGATCCCGCCCTTGCAGAGCTCCAGCAGGATGGCTTCCCTGGTGGCGTTGGCGAAGTACTTGGCGATGTGGGTGGCGAACAGGTTGGGCGGTTCGTGTCCGTAGAACCACGTGGGAATGCCGAGCGTCGGGGTACCCTCCGGATGGCTTTCGACGACGGCAGCCGCCTGGCGCGCCCAGGCCGTCACCGAAGGCCTGAACCCCGGCACTGCGGCGAGCGCTTCCAGCGCGGCTGCGGAGCCGGCGTCGGGCAGTCCGCTCAAGTAGGCGCCCATGTTGGCCGCTTCCATGGCTCCTGGTCCGCCGCCCGTGGCTACGGCGAAGCCGGACCGCGCCAACAACCGGCCCAGGCGCGCGGCGTCCGCGAACTCTCGTGTACCGCGCTGGGCGGCATGTCCGCCCATGACGCCCACTATCTTTGTCCCGGCGAGCGCGCCGTGGTCCAGCAGTTCGTCCAGGGCATCGCCGATTGCGTGATCGTGCAGCGCAGCTGCGAGGGTGGCGTCCAGGTTGCCCCGTTGGCCGGGCAGGATGCTCCACTGGTAGACCTGTGCGTCGAGGGTGGATTCGTACTCCGTGGAAGAGATGTCCGGGTAGAGTTCGGCGGCGGTGTACAGGCTGCCCCGGTACGGGTTGAAGGGAATTCCGTGCAGCGTGGGAAAGAGGAGCGCACCACGGCGGCGCAGGCTCTCTTCCACGCCGTCGTCGAACGTGCACCCCAGGAAGATGGCACCCTGGGCGTCCAAGGCCTTCAGTTCCCTTGAGTGGCCGCGAAGGTCCAGGGACTGGGCACGCCACCCGTTCATGGAATCGGCGCCGGCGGTGACCAGCTGGTCAAAGTGGACCACGGTTTCGACGTCGAGCGTCCGCGGACTCGGGTTCAAGGCTCCGGTGCGATTCATGGTTTCAGCGTAGTAGCGCGGCCGTTTGTGTGCGGGGCATCGGAGCGGTGCATCATGAAGCATGAAGAGTTCAGATGATGTACGCCCGCGCATCGGTGTCCCGGTCCGCCTGAGCAGTTCGGATACCCCGGACGCCCGGGTGGGTGAAGCCAACGAGCTCTTCACCTTCATCGTGGACCTGCTCCGCGAAGCGGGTGCGCGGCCAGTGCTGCTGACCCCGGTTTCTGCGGACAGTGCCGGGCGGCTGGCCACGGAGATGAAAACGCTCGACGGCGTGCTGCTTCCGGGAGGAGGCGACCTCGATCCCCGCCTCTACGGGCAGGACCCGGACGAATCACTGTACGACGTGAACCCGGAGCAGGATCACCTGGACATGGACGTTGCCCGCGCAACCATCGATGCCGGGTTGCCGCTATTGGGCGTCTGCCGTGGCCACCAACTGTTGAATGTGCTGTACGGCGGAACGCTGATCCAGGATATGCAACCGTCCGTGGTGAACCACAACGGCTTGGATCCGCACCGCCCCAACGCCAGCGAATGGGCCTGGCATGACGTGCTCCTCTCTGCCGGTTCCAAGACCGCCGCGCTGTACGACTCGCCGGCCGGGACCACCATCAAGATCGCTTCGGGACACCATCAGGCAGTGGCCAGGGTGGGCGAAGGACTCAGGGTCACTGCACTTGCCGATGATGGGACCGTGGAGGCGCTGGAAGACCCCTCGCGGTGGGTGGTGTCCGTGCAGTGGCATCCGGAGGCGGCCCAGCTTCCTGATTTCGAGCGGTTGATGCCGTTCAAGAATTTCGTGAAGGCGTGCCAGCCCCCTACCCAGGATGTGGGCCGAGGAGTACAGTAGCGCTCACTGCATCGCTTTCAGCCGTCTGGGAGTACTGCAGGGCATCACTCTTTCCAAAATGACGTCCGGGGGGCGTCGTAAGTTTGCCGGCTGGGGGGCCCAACATCTGCTCAAGGAGCATGGTTGTGGACCGTCCAAAATACGTTCGTCGTCATCCTCGTCATAAGACCCGATCCCCGCTCTTCAGCATCCGATCCTTCTCCAAACGCGTCCTTGGCATTCTCCTTGGGACAGCTTTGGTTTCCGGCGGACTCATCACTTCTACGGCAATCCCTGCAGCGGCCGCAGTTCCGCCCTGCGCCGGAACCGGCGGGGCCATGCAGATCGTGGCCCACACGGATGATGACCTGCTCTTCCTCAGTCCGGACTTCATGAGGGACATCCAAGCCAAGCGCTGCGTCCAAACGGTGTTCGCTACGGCGGGCGAGGCCGGTGAGGGAGCCACCTACTGGCGGAGCCTTGAATCCGGAATCCAGGCCAGCTACGCCAAAATGGCCGGTGTCGCCAATACGTGGACGACGTCCGATGCCGGGGTCCCGGGCCGTCCCTTGACCATGCGCACACTGACGGGCGCCCCCAACGTTTCGGTGGTGTACATGCGCCTGCCGGACGGCTTCCCCAACGGCTTGGGCAGCGCCGCCTACAACAGCCAGAGCATCCTCAAGCTGTGGGACGGACGCCTGTCCTCCATCCGCCCGGTGGATAACGCAGCAACGTTCACCAAATCCCAGTTCCAGTCCGCGCTCAACCGTCTGGTGGCCAACTTCCAGCCAACGACGTTCCGCACCCAGGATTGGACCGGCAACTTCAACACCCCCTACGACCACAGCGACCACTGGGCCACCGCCAAGTTCGCCCAGCTTGCGACGCGCAGCTACACCGGTCCCCACACGTCCCTGGCCTACGACGCCTACGTCATTGACGAGTATGCCCAGAACGTGACCGGGGCCGAACTCACGGCCAAAGTGGACACGTTTGTCCGGTTCGCCGATTTCGACATGTACGTTTGCAGCAGCCCGGGCGAAGGGTGCCCTGATTCGCCCTACGACGAATGGCTGAAACGGCAATACATCACAGCCATCGAATGGGTGGGAAATGCCGCCAAATCGGCAGGCACTACCGTCACGGCATCATCGCAGAAGGCAACAGCCCAGAGTCCGGAGAAGGTCCGGGACGGTTACCACTGGGGCGCTCCCATGGACGCCACCCGTGAGTGGGTTTCAGCCGGCGAGAAAGCAGGAAGCTGGATCCAGTACACCTTCTCCCCCACACGGACCATCAACGCCGTCACGCTGTCCGATCGCCCGCTCCTCACCGATCAGATCACCGGTGGCAACCTGCAGTTCTCCGATGGCAGCACGGTGCCCGTGCCCGCCCTGCCCAACAACGGCTCCGGCCTCACTATCAACTTCCCTGCCAAGACAGTCAGCTCCGTCAGGCTCAACATCACGTCGGTGAGTTCCGGGACCACCAATGCGGGCTTGGCCGAGTTCGAGGCCTACCTCGGAACGGATAACGTGGCACCGGTGGTCACGCCCGCTCCTCCAGGCGGAACCTACGCCGTGGGTCAGACCGTCACCCTCACAGCCAACGAGACCGCGACGATCTACTACACCACCAACGGCAGCACTCCAACCACGGCCAGCAGCAAGTACACCGCTCCGCTGACCCTAAGCGGTCCGCTGACCCTGAAGTACTTCGCCGTGGACGCCGCGAACAACTCGTCCTCCGTGGTCACCCAGACCTATTCCACGGGTCCGGACGTCACCAAGCCCGTGGTCACAGCCAATCCAGTCAGCGGCGCCTATGCACCCGGCACCACTGTCACGTTGACTGCCAACGAACCGGCGGAAATCCGCTACACCACGGATGGCACCGACCCGTTGACCGCCGGCCTTCTTTACAGCACGGCCATACCGTTCAACGGTCCCGGACCCATGACGTTGAAGTACTTTGCCCGGGACACTGCAGGAAACGTTTCCGAGGTTGCGACGCAGACCTATACCGTCCCGCCGGATACGGCTGCTCCCACGGTCACGGCCAACCCCACTGGCCGTGCCTTGGCCAGCGGCGCCACCATTGCATTGTCCGCCAACGAACCTGCCGCCATTTACTACACCACTAACGGCAGTGCACCGACGGCCACGGAGTCGGCCACCAACTTCAGGTACAACGCTGCCGCACCCATCACCATGGGCAGCTCCACCTTGGTGCTCAAGTACATCGGCGTGGATACTGCCGGCAACACATCGGCCGTAGGCACCCAGACCTATACCGTGCCCGCAGCCGGACCGCCGTCGGCCCATGACTTCAACGGGGACGGCCGCGCTGATGTCTTGGCGGCCGATACGGCCGGCAACCTGTACTTGTACCCCGGCAACGGCACGGGCGGGCTCCTTCCACGCCAAGTAGCCCTGGCCGCTCCGGCCTGGTCAACCATCACGGACACAGTTACTCCCGGGGACTTCAACAGGGACGGCAAGCCTGATCTGTTGGCCCGGGCGGGCGACATCCTGTGGTTCTACCCTGGTGACGGTGCCGGCAGCTTCGGTGCGCGGACACAGGTCAGCACCGGCTGGAGCACCATGACACAGCTCTTCTCCCCGGGCGACTTCAGCGGTGACGGCATCCCTGACTTCATCGGCCGCCGAAGCAATGGCGAGCTCCGATTGTATGAAGGCAACGGCACCGGAGGGCAGCGTACGCCGTACACGGTGGGTTGGGGTTGGGACGTCATGAACGCCATCTTCAGCACCGGCGATTTCAACGGTGACGGCAAGGGAGATGTACTGGCGCGGCGTACCGACACAGGCGCATTATGGCTATATCCGGGCAATGGAACCGGGGGCTGGCTGCAGTGGACGCAGATTGGGGCGGGCTGGGGAACCCGGACTGCGCTCGCCGGACCACGGGACCTTGACGGCGACGGTAAGAACGACGTCGTGGGCCGCATCGGAGACACTTTGTGGCTGTATCCCGGATCGGGAGGCGGAACGCTCACCAACGTGCCGCCGATCAGCCTCGGCACCGGCTGGCAGGCCATGAAAGTCATCGGCTAGCCAGCCCCAAGGACCTGGCGCGGGTCGGAGTTTTCCCCCAGACTCTTCGGCCCGCGTCAGCTATGTCCACCCTCTTCTACTTGGCAACCCTTACGGGTACGCCCGTCTCCAGAGATTCCTGAGCCGCATCCGCCACCTTGGATGCCGCCACGGCGTCTTCGGGAGTGCAAGGGTTCTTGCGCTGGCCCAGCACGAGTTCCACGAAGGCGGCCATCTCGGAGCGGTATGCCTGAACGAAGCGCTCGGCAAAGGTCGCGTGCGCGGTTCCGGTGGGGAAGGCGACTCCGGGCTCCGCCGAACGCAAGGCCATCTGCTGGTCCATTCCCACCAGCACAGAACGCTCCGAGCCTTGGAGTTCCAGCCGGACATCGTGCCCAGCCCCGTTGTATCGGCTGGCCGACACTGTTCCCACCGTGCCGTCGTCGAACGTGACCAAAGCCAAAGCGGTATCGACGTCGCCCACCTCGCCGATGGCGGGGTCGCCGTTATTGGAGCCCTTTGCGTAGACTTCCACGATCTCCTTGCCGGTGAGCCAGCGGAGGATATCGAAGTCGTGGACGGAGCAGTCACGGAACAACCCACCGGATGTCGCGAGGAACTGTACCGGTGGCGGGGCCATGTCGCAGGTGACTGCCCGCAAGGAGTGAATCCACCCAAGTTCCCCGGCCTCATAGGCGCGCTTGGCCTCCAGGTAGCCGGCATCAAAACGGCGCTGATGGCCGATCTGCACCACACCGGCTTTCTCGCGGATGTACTCAAGGACAGGGAGTGACTCCGCCACGTTCACGGCCACTGGCTTTTCGCAGAAGACAGGGATGCCCGCATCCACGCCGGCCCGGATGAGGTCCGGGTGGGTTGCCGTGCCCGTAGCGATCACCAATCCGTCCACTCCGGAGGCGATCAGCTCGTCCACGGAGCCCAGGAACTCAGCTCCGAGATCGCTGGCTACCGAACGTGCGTGTTCCTCCGCCACGTCCGTGAGCCTTAGCCGGACCTGCACACCGTCCTGGTCCAAGGCTTTGTTGAGCGCGCTGATGTTGTTCGCGTGCATCACGCCGATCCGGCCAACACCCACCAGGCCGAGGGTCACGTGCTTCGTCATGTTCTGTCTCCGTCAGTGCAGCAGAAGGTTGTCTCATAGGAGGGATTCCTCAGGCGAGACTAGACCTTGTTAGTTTGTCCTGTCAAACACCGTCAACTTTGCCATATACCGGCAGCCCGGGGGTTCCACGGTCCCCTTCGCAAATGGTCTTCCTACACAGCAAGGCGGCGGCCCAATGCCGCCGCCTTGCCTCACGCCGCCTTTATCGAGCAGTGACGTTCAGGGACGCTTCCAATGCTGCGTCGGCATCCCGCAGGACCTGGGCGGCAACCTCAAGCCCTTCGATGCGCCCCAGGGACACGTCCTCATGCTCGATGTTGACCAACATGTTCGGATCCACCTCGTGGAGAGCCCGGAGGAACTCGGTCCAAAAGGCGGTATCGTGCCCTCGGCCGAGCGCAACGAAGTCCCAGGCTGAGTTCCTGGGCCACTCGTTGGCCCATTCGTCGCCGCCCAGATTGGTGCGGTTTTCGTCGGCCGAGAGCCTGCGGAAACTGTTGTCCAGCACGCCGTAGAGCGCGGCATTCTCCGTGTTGACGCGCACGTCCTTGGCGGCCGCCTGGAAGACCAGGGGTCCCAGTTCGCGGACCACGGCTACCGGGTCCATCTGCTGCCAGAACAGGTGGGAGGCGTCCAGCTCCACTCCCACATGCGTGGCGCCGGTGAGCTCGATGAGTTTGTAGACGTCCGCCGTGTTGAAGACGATGTTCTGCGGGTGCAGCTCCAGCGCCACCTTGACGCCGTGATCAGCAGCGAGGCGGTCGGTTTCCTTCCAGAATTCCGCGGCCACTCCCCACTGGTAATCCAGGACGTCCAATGCTGCCGAGTTCCAGGCGTTGACCACCCAGTTGACGGTGGTGGCGCCCGGTTCACCACCGGGCAGGCCGGACATGGTGACCACACGGTTCTGGCCCAGGCGGCTGGCCAGGCGAATGGAGCGGCGAATGTCCTCCGCATGCTTTTCACCGATTTCACGCTTGGGGTGCAGCGGGTTGCCGTTGCAGTTCAGCCCGGCGATGGAAACGCCGGTGCCCTCGAAGATTCCCAGGTAGTCATCGCGGGCCGCGTCGCTTTCCAGGATCTGGTCAAAGGTGGGCACGTGCACGGCCGGGAGGAAGCCGCCCGTGTTGATCTCAATGCCCGTCAGCCCCAGGTCGGCAATGACCTTCAGCGCTTCGGGCAACGGGCGGTCGTGCAGGATCGCGTTGTAGACGCCGAGCTTCATAGCGTGATCTTCTTTCCGTTGTTGAGGGCGGACTCGGTGACGGCACCGAGGAGCTCCATGTTGCGGACGCCTTCGTCGAACGTGGCACATCGAGGCAGGGAAGACTCCGCGCCGAGGCCTGCGACCTCTTCGAGGAATGCCCGCGCCTGGTAGCCGAACGCGTCATTCTGGCCGAACCCAACTTCGGGGGCATCCATGGCGAGTCCGCCGGCGATGTAGGGGTGGCCCGGGCCAAGGATGACCTGGCGGTAGCCGTTGTCGTTCCCGGATCCGTCGTTCAGGAACAACTGGATCTCGGACGGGCGGCGCTGGTCGAACTTGGCCGCACCGTTCTCGCAGAAGACCTCGAACTGGAGGCTGTTGGCGTGACCAGCGGCAACACGGGAGACTTCGAAGCTGCCCGCGCCGCTGGCGAATTCTGCGTTGAAGGCCGCGTAGTCGTCGTTCTCCACAGCCTCGTAGGTGTCGCTGACAGCCACGTGGTCGTGGCCCATGACAGCGCTGAGCGGCAGGGGCCGCTTGTCGATCGCGGTGGTCAGGCGGCCGCCGCTGATGGACTTGATGTCGCCGCAGAGGAATTCGGAGACGTACGTCAGATGGCTTCCGACGTCGGCCAGCGCACCGGAGCCGGGCCCGCCCTTGTAGCGCCAGCTCATGGGTGCGGCGGGGCTGAAGCCATAGTCGGTCCAGTAACGGCCACTGAAGTGCAGTACGTTGCCCAGCGTGCCGTTGCCGATCAGGTCGCGGATGTAGGCGATGCCCGGGGTGCGGCGGAACGTGAAGCCGATGCGGGCGAGCGTTCCCCGGGCCTCCGCCGCACGGGCGGCGTCGGCCATGGCGCGGGCATCGTCCAGGGTATCGCTGAGCGGCTTTTCGCACAGGACATGCTTGCCGGCCGCCAGCAATCCTTCAACCACTTCGCGGTGCAGCGAGTTGGCGATGACCACGCTGACCACGTCAATGTCGTCAGCTTCGGCAATGGCCTGCCAGGACGTGTCGTTGCGCTCATACCCGAAACGGCGCGCGGCCAGCGAACCGAATTCGGCATTGACGTCGCCAATGGAGACCAGGCGGACTGGGGGCAGCACGGGGCTGTAGAGGGCAGATGCCGTGCGGTATGCGGCAGCGTGGGCCTTGCCGGCCATACCTGCACCGATGACGGCGACGCCGAGGCTTTCAGCCATTGATTTCTCCTTCGAAATTTCGCCGCCGCGTGGGGCGCTGTGCGGCATTTTGTAGCGCTACAATTTTTACGCTGGGTTTGATCGTAACTATGTCTATATGTCCTGTCAATGGCAGACCGACTATCCTCAAGAAGAGATACGAAAGGCACCGAAGATCCCCTTGAACAGCCCCGAAACGCAGAACAGTCCCCTCGGCCGACGTCCCACCCTGTACGACGTCGCCACCCATGCCGGAGTTTCGCCGTCGCTGGTTTCCCTGTTTCTCAAGGACCCGGAAAGGATCAGCGAAAAGCGGCGGGGAGCCGTGCAAAAAGCCATCTCCGAGTTGGGCTACCGGCCCAGCCGCGCCGCCACTACACTGGCCAGCACCCGAACCAAAAGCATCGGCCTGGTCATCGACGACTACCGGAACCTCTGGTTCGTCGATCTCCTCCGCGGCATGGAATCTGTCCTTTCAAACCTCGGCTACCAAGTGATGCTCGCGGACTCGCGGCCCGGCAAGAACCGCATCAAGGAAGCCACGGACGGCCTGCTCGCCATGCACGTGGACGCCCTGGTACTCGCAGCCGAGCCCAGCGAAGCCATGCTGTCCACAACATGGGTTCCTACCGTGGTTGCCGGCTGGCGCAAGGGGGTCCCGGCAGGTGCCGACCTGATCACCAACGACGACGACGGCGGGGGCGCCATGGCCGCCAGCCACTTGCTGGAGTTGGGGCACGTCCGCGTAGGCCACCTCTCCGGTGCCGACGGCGCCTCCGCACACCGGCGGGCGGGTTTCCGCCGCGCTGTGGAGACGGCCGGCGTCGAGTCCATCATCAGCGAGTCCGACGGAACCTCGGAAGAAGACGGTTATACGGCAGCCTGCTGGCTGCTGGAGCACCACCCGGACACTACTGCGATCTTTGCGGCCAACGACACCATGGCGCTGGGGGCCTTTGCCGCGCTCAAGGCCCGCGGGCTCTCAGTGCCTCATGATGTTTCGGTGATCGGCTATGACAACTCCCCCTTGGCAAAGTCTCGCTACCTGGACCTCACGTCCGTGGACAACCGAAGCGACGTCGTGGGGATCGACGCAGCACACAGGCTGTTGGCACGGATCGAGGACCCGTCGCTGCAACCGGAGCGGAAGCTGATTGAGCCGACGCTGGTCCTGCGTGGCACGACGTCCGCCCTCCGGTAAAAACGACTCTGCCCGAAGCCGCCAGGGCTCCGGGCAGAGTACTTTCAGCGAAAGCCTAGTGTTTCTTGCTGGGGCTCTCGGGGGCAGCGTCAGCCACACCCGCCACTTCGGCCTTCACTTCCTCAAGAGCGTCGGAGTGGCCACCGAGCTGCTCCAGCTCGTGGGCCAGTTCAGCCAGTTCGGCACCGCCGGCCATCTGGGCCGTCAGCTCATCCAGGGTGATGTCCTTCTTGTCGTAGTAGCCGATTGACTTGCCGCGTTTGAGCAGCAGGAACCGGTCGCCCACGGGGAAGGCATGGTGCGGGTTGTGGGTGATGAAAATGACTCCGAGTCCACGGTCTCGGGCCTGCAGGATGTAGCGGAGCACGACGCCGGACTGCTTGACACCCAGCGCAGCCGTGGGCTCGTCCAGGATCAGCACCTTCGCGCCGAAGTACACCGCACGGGCAATCGCCACACACTGGCGTTCACCACCGGAGAGCTGGCCGATGGGCTGCTCTACGTCCCGGAGGTCGATGCCCATGTCCGCGAGTTCCTTCTTGGTGATGTCCTTCATCTTCTGGACATCCATGCTCTTGAACGGGCCAAACCCGCTGGTCAGCTCAGAGCCAAGGAAGAAGTTGCGCCAAATGGGCATCAAGGGGACGACGGCCAGGTCCTGGTAGACCGTGGCGATGCCGGCGTCCAGGGCTTCCCTGGGCGACGAGAACTTCCTGGCATCGCCCATCACATGCAAAGTGCCTTCGTCATGCTGGTGGAGCCCGGCGATGATCTTGATCAGGGTGGACTTGCCGGCGCCGTTGTCGCCCAGGACGCAGGTGACGCGGCCGTTGTCCACAGCCATGGTGACATCGCGCAGGGCGATGATGTTGCCGTAGTGCTTACCCACGTTCTCCAGGGAGAGCAGGTGCACTGGTGTGTGCGTCAACGGGTCCTTCTCATCCTTTAGCAGGGTCTGTTGGTCAATCTGTTGTGCATTCATGGTTCGGGTCCTTTACTTGAGCTCTGCCCGGCGCTTGACGATCAGGTTCACGATGGTGGCCAGCAGGAGCATCAAGCCCAGGAAGAACTTGAACCAGTCCGGATTCCATTGTGCGTACACGATGCCCTTGTTGGCCATGCCGAAGATGAAGGCACCGATCGCGCCACCCACTGCCGAGCCGTAGCCGCCGGTCAGGAGGCAGCCACCGATGACCGCAGCGATGATGTACAGGAACTCGTTGCCGACGCCTTCACCGGACTGCACCGAATCGAAGGCGAAGAGATTGTGCATGCCCAGGATCCAGCCGCAGAAACCAACGGCCATGAAGAGGCCGATTTTGGTCTTCGTGACCGGGACGCCTACTGCGCGGGCCGCGTTGGCATCGCCGCCTACTGCGAAGATCCAGTTGCCTACCCGAGTGCGGAGCAGGATCCAAGAGGCTACCGCCACCAGGGCGATCCAAATGAAGACCGTGATCTTGACGTCCACGCCGCCAATGGACACCGATGAGGCGAACACGGCCTGCGCCGAGTCGAAGCCGTCCATGTTCGAGATCGACGGCGACGATACGGATCCGCCGATGAGTCGCGTGAGGCCGAGGTTGAGGCCGGTGAGCATGAGGAAGGACGCCAGGGTGACGATGAAACTGGGCAGTTTTGTCTTGACCAGGATCCAGCCGTTGATCAGGCCGATCCCCAGCGAAACGGCCAAGGCCAGGATGACCCCCACCCAGACATTGGTGGTGAAGTACCAGCTGAAGAGCGAGGCCGTGAGCGCCGAGGAGATGACGGCAACGCCCGTGGAAAGGTCGAACTCACCGCCGATCATCAGCAGGGACACGCCAACAGCCATGATGCCGATGGTGGAGCTTCCGTAGAGGACCGTGGCGAAAGCGTTCGGCTGGATGAACGTCTGCGAAACGGATGCGAAGAAGATGAAGAGGACGACGGCACCAACGAGGGCGCCGACTTCCGGACGGCCAAGGAGCTTCTGGAGCGGGTTGCGTTGTCCGACGCGCTCGTCAGCTGCGATTGGTTTTGCGGCGGTGGGGGTCATAGTCATGATGGTGTTCCTTGCTGCCGGGCCCGGTTTCCACCGGGCCCGGCGAGTCAGTGCTAGCGGATACCCTGCTCAGCGAACTTCAGGACGTCGGTGGCATTGGCCTTGTCGATGATGGCCGGGCCCGTCAGGACGGACTGGCCGCCGCCGATGGTGAAACCACCGCGCTTGTTCTGCCAAATGGCATCGATGGCGCCGTAGCCCTGCAGCCACGGCTGCTGGTCCACGGTGAACAGCACTCCGCCGTCCGCGATCTTTTGCGCCAGTTCCTTGTTCAGGTCGAAGCTGGCCACCTTGGCGGAGCTTCCGGCGGTGGACACGGACTTGATGAGCGTGAGGGTGATCGGGGCACCCAAGCCAATGATCACGTCGGCATCCTTGGAAGCCTGCAACTTCGCGGTTGCTGTCGATTCCACGGAGGTCATGTCCGCGCCGTTGACGTAGAGGATTTCCGTTCCAGGAACCTTCGCCTTAACACCGGCGCACCGGGCTTCCAGGCCTACGTGCCCTTGAGCCTGGATGACGCAGATGGGGTGCTTGAAGTTTTCCGCGGCCAGCCGCTCACCCACAGCTTCGCCGGCAAGCTTCTCGTTGGAACCGAAGTGCGTGAAAGCGCCAAGCTGCTTGGAGACGGACTCGCCTGCATTCAGGCTGACAATGGGGATTCCGGCTTCGGTGGCCTTCTTGAGCGAATCCTTGAGTGCGTCGGGAGTCGCCAGCGTGACCGCGATGCCATCAACCTTTTGGTCCACCGCTTGCTGGATCAACTGGGCCTGGCGTCCCGCTTCGGCATCGCTGGTGTACAGCAGCTCCACGTTGTCCTTGGCCGCGGCTTCTTCCGCACCCTTGCGTACGGTGTCCCAGAAGGTGTCACCGGGAGGGGCGTGGGTGATCAGCGCGATCTTGATGCGGTCGGTGCTCGCCACTTGGCCGGCAGCGGCTCCCCCGCCGGAATCTGCCGGCTTGCCACCTTGGCTGGAACAGGCGCTCAGTGCCACGAGGGGAACCACTGCTGCGACGACCGCCGCTGTGCGCCATGAGAATTTTGCCACCGTTATCTCCTTTGATTTCAGCTTCGGGCCTCCGGAGACTCGTATCCGGATGACCTACTACTCAGATCATGGTGACTCGCCTCACACTTTGTCAATAGTTTGTCCTGACATTAGGATGTTTTAACGTAATCTCCTCGAGTGGAGGGCTTGGCGACTCGGCCCGAGGAGGTTTCCTTGACCGTCGCAACCCGGCTGCTATTATCGGAAATAGGCAGTATGTCCTATCAAGAGAACATGAACGGACATACCCATCCCATCCGGCAGAGGAGCCGCAACCCGCTCCCCGGCCGGCCTTCAGCAGGCGTCTAGGAGAATCCAGTGGCGAACCAACTCAGCCTCAGCATCGATCGTTCGTCCCCTGTGCCCCTTTACCACCAGGTGGTTCAAGGCATCGAGGCCGCGATTCACAGCGGCATCCTTGAACCCGGCAGCCGCTTGGACAACGAGATCGACCTCGCAGCACAGCTGAATCTGTCCCGTCCCACCATGCGCAAGGCGATGGACGAGCTTGTCCGTGCCGGACTCCTGGTCCGCAAACGCGGCGTGGGCACCCAAGTGGTCTCCAGCCAGGTCCGCCGCCCCCTGGAACTGTCCAGCCTCTACGACGACCTCAGCAACAACGGCAAAAAGCCCACCACCGAGGTCCTGAGCTTCTCCCACGTCGAGGCCGACGCCCTCACCCTCGCAGCCCTCCAACTGCCCACCGGCTCCAAGGTCTACCACTTCACGCGCCTGCGCAAAGTGGGCGGCAAGCCGCTGGCGCTCATGGAGAACTGGGTCCGCGATGACATCACCAGCATGGATGAAGCCCAGCTTGCCAACGAAGGCCTCTACGCCATCCTTAGGCGGGGTGGCGTGAACTTCAGGCTGGCATCCCAACGTATCGGCGCCATGATCGCCAACGACTACCAGGCTCCCCTCTTGGAAACCGAGGCGGGGTCGGCACTGGTCACAATGGAACGCACGGCGGTGGACGACACCGGACGCATGGTGGAAACCGGCCACCACGTCTACCGCGCCGATTCCTACAGCTTTGAAATGACACTCGTACAGCGCTAACGCAAGGACAAACACTTATGGCCAACTGGGTATACCCACTGGGAACAGCCAATGACGGTAAATGGGACATCTCGCTGGGGACCTCCGATTCCACCCTGGCCATCGACGGCTGGGCCCATACGGGCCTGAAGGTCGCGACGCTCGCCGCAGGTGCCGCCGTCGAGCTTCCCGCCGCTGCGGAAGAGCGGATCGTGGTGCCGCTGAGCGGCTCGTTCACCGTAACGGTCGACGACGGCGAGTACAGCCTCGCGGGGCGGCAGTCGGTTTTCCACGGGCCAAGCGACGTCCTGTACACGGGAATCGATAAGGCCGTCACCATTAGCTCCAACGACGGCGGAAGGGTTGCGGTTGCTACCGCACCGGCAAAGGCCGGGTACCCCACCAGGCTGGTCACGGCCGCGGAAACTCCCGTTGAACTGCGCGGGGCAGGCAACTGCTCACGCCAAGTGCACAACTTCGGCACCCCTGCAGCGCTGGAAGCGGACCGCTTTATCGTGTGCGAAGTCATCACGCCGGGCGGCAACTGGTCCTCCTACCCTCCCCATAAGCACGATGAGGAGAAAGACGGCGAGACCAGTCTCGAGGAGATCTACTACTTCGAAACCCGCGTCACGCCTGAATCCCCGGCCCCCGAAGACTCCGACGCCATCGGCTACGCCCGCGTCTACGCCTCCGACGAGCGGCCCATCGACGTCTCCGCCGAAGTCCGTACGGGCGACGTCGTCCTGGTCCCCTACGGTTGGCACGGTCCGGCCATGGCAGCCCCCGGCTACGACCTCTACTACCTCAACGTGATGGCCGGCCCCGGCCGGGTCCGCGAGTGGCTGATCAGCGACGACCCCCACCACGGCTGGATCCGCCGGACGTGGGAGGACCAGGACATCGATCCGCGGCTCCCGTTCGGCGCATAAGCCCAACAGCCCCAACAGCGAAGGCCCCCTGGATTTCGGCGGTTTCCAGGGGGCCTTCGCTGTCTGCTCTTGAACTGGGGGCGACTACGCCTTGGTGCGGGCTTTGAAGAACGCTTCCAGTTCCTCCAGGCTCTTGCCCTTGGTTTCCGGCATGGAGCGCTTCACCCAGGCGATGGCCACCAACTGCAGCGCGACAAACACCAGGAACGTGGCGGAAACACCCATCCAGGCCACCATCTGCGGGAAGAAGAAGCCCACCATGAAGTTGAAGATCCACAGCACGAACACGCAGATACCCATGCCCACGCCGCGGACATGCATGGGGAAGATCTCGGACAACGTCAACCAGGTGACAGTGCCGATGCACGACTGCATGGACGCCAGGAACGTCACCATGAACAGCAGCACAAGGTAGGCCCTGAGCGTCCCTTCCGGCACGGCGAACGAGATCACCGATATGGCGGTAAGGGACACGGCCGTGCCACACAGGCCACCGATCAGCATGGCCTTACGGGGAAGCCTGCTCATCATCCACATACCCACGATCACGGCGACCACGGACGTCACGCCATTGACTACATTGGCCAGCAATGCACCTTGGTCGCCGAAGCCGGACGAAGACAGGATGGATGTGCCGTAGTACATGATGGCGTTCACGCCGCTGATCTGGTTGATCACGGCAAGCCCCAGTCCCACCACGAAGATCCTGCGAATCCACGGAACGGTCAGGTCCTTGAACGTCCCCATCTTGGATTGGTAATCCTCGCGGGCGGCGCGCCGGACGTCGTCGAACTCCTCGGAAACTTCGCCTGCAGCGCGGGTGCGCCGCAGGACCTCCATGACTTCGCCGAATCGCCCTGAAGACGCGAGCCACCGCGGACTCTCCGGGAGGATCAGCATGCCAAACCATAGGATTACGGCCGGAAGCGTGGCAATCACCAGCATCCAGCGCCACACGTGCAGCTCTTCCGGGAAGAGGTTGCCCAACACGGCGTTGAACGTGAAGGCAAGGAACTGCCCGGTGACGATCATGAGTTCGTTCTGCGTGACGATCCTGCCGCGCTGCGCCGCCGGAGACATTTCCGCCAGGTACACGGGAACAATCACCGAGGCACCGCCGACGGCGAGACCCAGGACCGTGCGGGCAAGGACCAGAAGCTCAGTGGTCGGCGCCAAGGAGCAGCCGATGGTTGCAAAAGCGAAGATCAGGGCGAGGCCCATGATGGTCTTGCGGCGACCGAAACGGTCGGACAGCCGCCCTGCGCTGATCGCGCCGAATGCCGCGCCGAAGAGCAGGGTGGAGGTCACCAGGCCTTCGGTCAATGGCGTCAGGCCAAGGTCCTTCTGCATGAACGGCAAGGCACCGTTGATCACGCCGGTGTCATAGCCGAACAGCAGCCCACCGAACGTGGAGAACAACGCGACTTTGCGGAGGAATTTCTTGGGATTGACCGGCTTGCTGGGTTTCCCGGAAGGTGCAGGTGGAGCTGGGAGCCGGCCGGTTTCGGTCTCGAATGAAGGAGACTTGGTCATAGGTACCTTTTCTCGCTACCTGTCCTTACTTTGTCCGGGCGACGTAGTCGGTCATCGTCTTGAGCTGGTACCGGGAGACTTCTTCCGCGTTGTCGTCTTCGGCGAACACGGACGACACCATCACGGTGTTCGCCTTGTCCAGGAAGCCGATCTCCTTCAGTCCGCCGAAGAACTCGTCCCAGTTGACGTCGCCGTCGCCGATCTTCAGGTGTTGGTGGACGCGGACGGCGTTGCCGGGCGGATTGGTGATGTAGCGCAGGCCGTGCGAAGCATGGTGGTTCATGGTGTCCGAGACGTGCACCAGCCGGAGCTTGTCTCCCGCTGCCCGCATGATCTCCAAGGGTTTGTTGCCCATGTGGAACGTGTGCGAAGCGACATAGACCATGCCGATGTTGGGCGAGTTGATGCCCCTGATGACGCGCAGTGCAGCCAGGCCATCCTCCACGAAATCGTCCGGGTGCGGGTCGATCAGCACGTCCATGTCTTCACGTTCGATGATGGGCAGGAGTTCTTCCATGGAGCGGTAGAACGCCCGCTCCGACTCTTCTGCCTTCTCGGGGCGGCCGCTGAACTCCGTGTTCATGGTCTGGACACCCAGGTCCACGGCGATCTGGATGGCACGCTTCCAGTAGCGGACAGCGGCCTCGCGGGCATCCTCGTCCGGACCTGACCAGCGAAGGACCGGCAGGACCGACGCGATTTCAACGCCGGCGTCCTTGCACGCGGCCTTCAACTTCCCCACCAGCTCGTCGTCGGCCTTGGGGTGGTTGAAGAACGGAATGAGGTCCGCGTGCGGGGTCATCTGCAGGTACTTGTAGCCGAGATCTGCCGCAACACGCGGGAACTCCAGCAGGCTGTGGCTGTGGTGGAACGGTGTGGGATCAAGTGCGATCTTCATGGTCAACCCCTACTTGTAGAGATCCGGCTTGGTGTTCAGCTGGACTTTGACCTTCTCGCCGGACTTCTGGGCCTCGACGCCTGCCTCGCAACAAGCTGCGGTGGCGTAACCGTCCCACGCGGTGGGACCGCCAATTTCGCCGCGAAGGGCGGCGTCCACCCAAGCCTGCACCTCGACGTCGTACGCCGCTCCGAAACGCTCCTCAAAGCCGGGGGTGACGTTGCCGCCCCACTTGCCCGCGGACTGGACGTACGGGCCGTTGTCCCCGCCGATGCTCACGATGCCGTCCTCGAAGGACGCCTGCGTGGCCACCTGATAGCCAAACTTGGCATTGACGTAGATTTCGACGTCGGCCAGCACACCTGATTCGGTCTCCAGCAACACGTGCTGGGGATCGTGCTGGCCGTTGGGCGCACTGCGCGTGGGCTTGCCCAAGCGGACCTGCACGGAGGTGATTTCCTCGCCGGTGAAGTAGCGGATCGCGTCGAACTCATGGACCACGGAGTCGTTGATCAGCATCTCGTTGGTGAAGCCCTCGGGCGTGGTCGGGTTGCGGTGCTGGTGGTGCAACATCAACAGCTCCCCCAATTCGCTGTTGCGGATGATTGCCCCCAACGCCGAGTACTCGGCATCGAAGCGACGCATGAAGCCCACCTGGATGCGCTTATGGCCCAGCGACTGCTCAGCCTGGACAACCTTCCAGGCGCTGTCGGCGTCCGGCGTCAGCGGCTTCTCGCAGAGGATCGGGAAGTCCTTCTCCAGCGCCTTGTAAAGGATTTCCTCGTGGAGGAAACCCGGAGTGGCGATCAGGACGGCGTTCACGTCACCGTTGTTGAGTGCTTCATCAGCACTGGCCAGCGCCACGGCGCCGTCGATGCCCTCGATGGCGGCTTGCGCGCGGGCCAGGTCAACGTCTACGACGGCGGCCACCTCAGCGCCGTGAATGCGGGTACTGAGGCGTTTGATGTGGTCCGCACCCATGCGGCCTGCGCCGATGACGGCAACGCGGAGAGTCTGTGTCACTGTATCTGTCCTTCGTGAGGTTCTTCTGGGGTGCTGTGTCGGGGAGCTGCTACTGGATTCGCGTACGGGAGCCGCAGGAAAGCAAGTAGTTGCGGGTTCGCTTGGCGATAGGCATCGGCACATCGAACGCTACCGGGTACATGTCCTGTTCCACGATGCCGAAGATGGGTCGGTTGAGGGCTTCCACCGCTTCGATCACAGCGCGCAGATCCGGGAGGCCGTTCGGCGGCTCGGTCATGACGCCGGCCAGGTTGGCCGCAGCCCAGGTCATGTTCTTCTCGTTGACCTCAGCCAGCACCTCGGGGTTGATCTGCTTCAGGTGCAGGTAGCCGATGCGGTCCGGATAGTTCTTGATGAGCTCCAAGCTGGAAGCGCCGCAGTATTCTGCGTGCCCTGTGTCCAAACAAAGGTTCAAGTACTGCGGATCCGTGGCGGCCAGGAGGGTTTCAATGTCCTGCTGCGCCCCGACATGCGAGTCGGCGTGCGAGTGGAACTGCTGGTGCAGACCGAAGTCCTCCAGCAGGACCTTGCCCATGCGATTGTGGCCGGCGAAGAGGTCGGCCCACTGCTCGTCGCTGAGTTCACCGTTTTCGACGGCTTCTCCAGTGACATCGTCACGCCACATCGCCGGGATGACCACGATGTGTTCGCCGCCCATGGCTGCGGTCAGCTCGGCTACCTTGCGGGCCGGTTCCCACGCCTCGTCGTACTGCTTGGCGCCGCGGTGGAAAGCCGTGAACACCGTTCCCGCGGTGACCTTGAGGTCGCGCTGCTTTAGTTCCTCGGCCAAGCGCGTGGGGTCGTTCGGCAGGTAACCGTACGGACCCAGTTCGATCCACTTGTAGCCGGATTCAGCAACTTCGTCCAGGAACCGTTCCCACGGGGTCTGCTGGGGGTCGTCGGCAAACCACACGCCCCAGGAGTCGGGGGCGGTGCCGATGATCAGCTTGTTCTCGACATCAGTCATGACAGCGTTGTCTTCCTTTGCGACGGTGTAGCGGGCGGTTAGTTGGAGGGGAAGTTGTAGGAGGCGCCGGAGGCGTGGGTGGGCTCGGGCCAGCGGGAGGTGATGACCTTGCCCCGGGTGTAGAAGGAGACGCCTTCGGGGCCGTAGATGTGCTTGTCGCCGAAGAGGGAGTTCTTCCAGCCGCCGAAGGAGTGGTAGGCCACCGGGACGGGCAGGGGCACGTTGATGCCTACCATGCCCACGGTCACCGAGCGCTGGAACTTCCTGGCGTTCGCGCCGGAGGAGGTGAAGATCGCGGTTCCGTTGCCGTACGGGTTGGAGTTGATCAGGGCGATGCCTTCTTCGAGGTCGGCCACGCGGACTACCACCAGGACGGGTCCGAAGATTTCCTCGGTGTAGGCGGTCATTTCGGCTGTGACGTGGTCGATCACGGTGGGGCCCACCCAGAAACCGTCTTCGTGGCCGGGGACCACCAGATCGCGGCCGTCCACCACCATGGCAGCTCCCGCGGTTTCGGCTTCGGTGACGATCTTGACAATGCGTTCCTTGGACGCCGGGGTGATGACCGGGCCCATCTCGGCGTCGGGTTCGGTGCCGTTCTTGACCTTCACGGCCAGGGCGCGTTCTTGGACCTTTTTGACGATCAGGTCCGCAGCGTCACTGACGGCAACGGCGACGGAGATGGCCATGCAGCGCTCACCGGCGGAACCGAACGCGGCGGCGGCGAGGTGATCGGCGGCGTTGTCCAGGTCGGCGTCGGGCATCACGATGGCGTGGTTCTTCGCCCCGCCCAGGGCCTGGACCCTTTTGCCGTGCTTGGTGGCGGTCTCGTGGACGTACTGGGCGATCGGGGTGGAGCCGACGAAGGAGATCCCGTCCACGTCCGGGTGGGTCAGCAGCCCGTCCACGGTTTCCTTGCCGCCGTGCAGGACCTGGAACACGCCATCGGGCAGGCCGGCCTGCTTCCAGAGCTTGGCCAGCAGCATCGGCGCGGACGGGTCACGCTCGGAGGGCTTGAGGATGAACGCGTTGCCGGTGGCGATGGCCATCGGGGCCATCCACAGCGGCACCATGACCGGGAAGTTGAACGGGGTGATCCCGGCAACGACGCCCAGGGGTTCGCGGAAGGAGAACACATCGATGCCGGTGGAGACCTGGTCCGAGTAGTCGCCCTTGAGCAGCTGCGGGATGCCACAGGCGAACTCGATGACCTCCAGGCCACGGCCGATCTCGCCCTTCGCATCGGAGAGGACCTTGCCGTGCTCGGCGGTGATCAGCTCGGCGAGGTCATCGACATGGGCGGCGACGAGCTCACGGAACTTGAACAACACCGCAGTGCGCTTGGCCAGGGAAATATCGCCCCAGGACTCGGCGGCCTTCTTCGCGGCAGCAACCGTGGTGTTCAAATCGGCTTCGCTTGCCAGGCGCAGCTCCGCCGAAACCTGCCCGGTGGCCGGGTTGTACACCGGCTGGGTGCGGTCGCCCTCACCAGTGGTTTCAGCGCCGTCAATGAAGTGGTGAATGGTGGTCAGTGTGGTCGTCGTCGACATGTGCGGACTTCCTTTTTGGTCTGTGGCTTTTAGGGCGGGGCTGTGACTAGCCGAGCAGCTTGCGCTGGCGGTTCTTGTGGTCTGTATAGGTCTTGTAGGCCTGCTGGGTTGATTCGAGGTCGGAGACCTGTGAGACGGGAACGTCCCACCAGGACTCGGAACTCGGTGCGTCCAACAGAGGATCGGACTCGACATGAATCACGATCGGTCCGGTCTCCGGGGCTGCCTTGGCTTCCTTGATGGCCGCGCCGAGGGCTTCGATGACGTTCTCCCCCGGTTCGATCCGGATGACCTTGGCGCCCAGGGATTCTGCGTTGGTGGCGAGGTCGATGGGAAGGTTTTCACCGGCGTCGAAGCTGTGCTGTTCCTTGTCCAGGACGCGGTACTGCGTACCGAAGCGCTGCGAGCCGAGGGATTCGGACAGGGAACCGATGGAGGCGTAGCCGTGGTTCTGGATCAGGACCACGATCAGCTTGATGCGTTCGGCGACGGCGGTGACCAGTTCGGTGTGCATCATCAGGTAGGAGCCGTCCCCCACCATGACCACCACATCCCGTTCCGGGCCGCCTGCTGCGGCTTCGGCCAGTGCTGCGCGCTTCACGCCCAGCCCTCCGGGGATTTCGTAGCCCATGCAGGAGTACGCGTATTCCACGTGGTAACCGAAGGGGTCACGGACACGCCACATCTTGTGCAGGTCACCGGGCAGGGAACCGGCGGCACAGATGACGACGTCCTGGTCATCCATGGCCTTGTTGGTGGCGCCGATGATCTCGTTCTGGGCCGGGAGCGGTGTGTAACGGGTCTCGAAAGCCTCGTCCACGATCGCGTTCCAGCGCTTCTTCTCCGCCGCGACCTTCTCCTCGAGGTCAGCACCGACGCGGTAGCCACCCAGGGCCTGGTTGAGTTTCACCAGCGCCTTGCGCGCATCGGCGACGATCGGCAGTGTGGTGCCGTGCTTGTAGGCATCGATCGCAGCCACGTTGATGTTCACGAACTTCACGTCAGGGTTCTGGAACGCCGTGCGGGACGCCGTGGTGAAGTCCTCGTAGCGGGTCCCGATGCCGATGATGAGGTCAGCTTCGGCAGCGATGGCGTTGGCCGCCGTCGTGCCGGTTGAACCGATGGCACCCAGGGAGAACTTGTGGTCCCACGGCAGGACGCCGACGCCAGCCTGAGTGTTGCCTACCGGGATGCCGGTTAGTTCGGCGAACGTGGCGAGTTCCTCGTTGGCGTAGGCGTAGAGGACTCCACCGCCGGCGATGATCAGCGGGCGCTTGGCCGCGCGGATGGCCTCCACGGCGCGGCGGATGTCGTCATCCTCGGCCTCGGGACGGCGGATCCGCCATTCACGTTCGGCCAGGAACTCTTCCGGGACGTCGAAGGCCTCTGCCTGGACATCCTGCGGCAGTGAAATGGTGACTGCGCCGGTTTCGGCCGGATCCGTCAGGACACGCAACCCGTGGTGGAACGCGGAGAACAACTGTTCCGGACGCGAGACCCGGTCGAAGAACTTGGACAACGGACGGAAAGCATCGTTGACCGTGATGTCGTAGGCGTACGGGAGTTCCAACTGCTGGAGCACAGGGTCAGCAGCCCGGGTGGCGAAGGTGTCACTCGGCAGCAGCAGCACGGGAAGGCGGTTGGTGGTGGCCAACGCAGCACCGGTCAGCAGGTTCGAGGAACCCGGGCCGATGGAAGTGCTGATCGCGAACGTCTGGCGGCGACGCGTGTGCCGTGCGTAGCCCACAGCCTGGTGCACCTGGGCCTGCTCATTGCGACCCTGGTAGTACGGCATGATGGCGGGGTCCGCGGCTTGATACTGCTTCAAGGCCTGTCCCACACCAGCAACATTGCCGTGTCCGAAGATGCCGAAGGTGCCCGGAATCAGGCGCTCACGGTACTCCGCACCATTAATGGAATCCACGGTGTACTGCTTGGAAAGGAACTCGACCACGGCCTGCGCCACGGTCATCCGACGGGTTGCTGTTCCCATGGTTTTCTTTACTCCGATACTTTCACGGGGATGCGGTTGGACGATGAGCGCTCTGCAGCGGCCGGTTCGACGACTGCCGGGACGGGCCCGCTGTTGTTCAGCAGCGAGGCGGCCGTCGCAACGGCGCCTGCAACGTCGCCGTCGTGCGGGTACAAAAGGGTCCGGCCGACAGTCAGGCCGCGAACACCGGGAAGCGCCAGCGCCGCTTGCCAGCTGGCGAACACCTCGTCCTGGGTTCCATCGGGGTCTCCGCCCAACAAAACCGTGGGCAGCGTGGTGGAGGCCATGACACGTTCCATCTCCGCTACAACCGGCAGTTTCATCCACGTGTAGGCGCTGGTGGAGCCGAGGCCCTCGGCGATGCCAACGGACTTGATCACAGCGTCTGCGCGGAGGTCGTTGCGGACCTTGCCGTGCGCATCACGAACGGACAGGAAGGGTTCAACCATGGCGATCAGCTTGCGTGCGGCCAGCGAATCGATGGCCTTGGCTGTGGCTTCAAGCGTGGCCACCGTGTCCGGATCGCCAAGGCAGATACGGGTCAGCATCTTGCCGCCATCAGCGCCGAGTGCTTCCAGGGCTTCGGCGGTGTGCCCGGTGAAGCGGTCGTCGAACTCGTTGACCAAACCGGCCAGGCCGCCGCGGTTCATGGAGCCGAAGATGAGTTTGCCGTCCAACGCCCCCAAGAGCAGAAGGTCATCCATGATATCCGGCGAGGCAAGGATGCCGTCCACGGCGGGGTTGGCCAACGCAATCTGGAGGCGGTCCAGGAGGTCCCGGCGATCAGCCATGGCCATCGGCTCCGTGCCAACTGCAAGGGCGCCGCGGGCGGGGTGGTCGGCAGCGACGATGAAGTTCTGGGTGTCGTGCTTCAAGCCCGGGTGCTTGCGGCGGGTGGCCGCAGCGCGGGCAACAGCCTCGGGGTCTTCGAGCCTGATCCGGCTCAGGTGCTCATAACGGCGTGGGTCATCGTTGAGGCTCAACGCACTGCTCCTTCTGCGAGGGTGGAGGAGGCTGCGAGAGTCGAGGAGGCTGCGAGAGTGGCACCAGGGACGGGCCGGCCGCGTTCCGCGAGCAGCGAGGTGACCTCGTCCGGCGTCGGCATCGCATCCGCGCACGACACACGGGAGGCGACAATCGCGCCCGAAGCGTTGGCGTAGTCGAGGACTTCCGACAGCGGCCAGCCGGACAGCAGTCCGTGACAGAAAGCGCCGCCGAAGGAGTCGCCGGCGCCCAGGCCGTTGACGGTTTCCACCGGGACAGGCGCCGAGACCACGCGCTCCGTGCGGGTCTTAGCCATCACGCCTTCAGCGCCAAGCTTCACGACGGCGATTTCGACGCCGGCCGCCAGTAGGCGGTCTGCCTGCTCGTCGGGCGTTCCCTCACCGACGGCCACAGCGCATTCTTTGTCGTTGCCGATCGCGACGGTGACGTGCGGGAGGATCTTGGCAACCTCGGCGCGGGCTTCGGCTTCCGAGGCCCAGAACATGGGGCGGTAATCCAGGTCCAAAATGGTGAATTGGCCCGGCTTCAAGCCGGTCCGGGGACGGGCCTGGTGTGCGGCGATGTGTGCGCTGCGGCTGGGCTCCTGGCACAGGCCGGTGACGGTGGACCAGAAGATTCCTGCTTCGCGGACGGCTTCCAGATCAAGCTCTTCGGCTTTGATCTGCAGGTCAGGCGCTGTGGGGAAGCGGCCGTAGAAGTACAGCGGGAACTCGTCCGTTGCGGGCTTGATCGCACAGAACGTCACTGCCGTGGGGTATTCCGTAACCGGAGAAACGAACGAATCGTCAACGTTGAACTTGTGAAGTTCGCGGTGCAGGTACTTTCCGAAGGCGTCATCGCCGGTGCGGGTGATGACACCGGTGCGGCGGCCGTGGCGGGCTGCCGCAACAGCCACGTTGGAGGGCGAGCCTCCCAGGTATTTGCCGAAGGACGTGACGTCCTCCAGGTCCACTCCGATGTCATTCGGGTAGATATCAACGCTGATGCGCCCGATCGTGAGTAGTTCGTGGGTCACGGTGATCGTTGACCTTTCTCTTGTGAACTCTGAACCTTTGAGCGCTGGGCCCCAATGCCTTGCCACCCCTCAGTGAGCGGGGCCACATGACTACTTTGCACCAGATTTCATGTCCTGTCAAAGGTTTGTACTGACATATTTACAACATGACACGGACAGCAATTACTTGCGTGGCACAGCCAGTTCTCCGGTGACATACTGGCTGCGCCCGAAGCCGAACGACCAATCCCCTGGAGTGTTCTCCACGTATCCCACGAAGACGTCCTCCCCGGCGATCCCCAGTTCTGCCAGGCTGCTCGCAATGGCCTCGAACAGCGAGCTTTTGGCCATCTGGCTGCGACCGCCCTGAGTGAAGATCTGGATCATCACAACGCCGGTCGTGCGCTCAAAGCCGAGCCCTGCATCCTGCGCCACAATCTGGCCCTGAGGATGTTCGGTGAGGATGTGGAAGTAGTCCCGCTCGGGAATCTGGTACTCGGCAAGAATCGCGTCGTGGATGGCGCGACTCAGGGCTGCCAGCCCCTCAGACGAGCGGCCTTGGTTGATGTCGATTCGAACAAGTGGCATTGTCACCCTCCTGAAATAGTTTGTCCTGACATACTAACAAATATACTTGCTCGGCGAAACAACAAAGTCCCATCGGAAACACCCAACGGGACTTTGCTCGAGCGTTGCGAGGCCCACTCTGCGCCCCAAAACACGCGAGTAGCACGTAAAACGGGCCCCACAACGAACACTCAAAGCACGACGGCGGCCCGGCACCTTCCGCGGGAAGGCACCGTGCCGCCGTCGAGAATGACACACAAACTCCTACCCGACACCCAACCCGACACAGGACACCCACATCCGGGCGTCACCAGCGAACATCCGCGTCCCCAGCGAACCTGCGCGTCACTCGTCCCCGCGCTGCACCCCAAAACACGCGAATACCCCGCACAGCCGGCCCCACAACGAACGCTTAAAGTACGACGGCGGCCCGGCACCTTCCGCGGGAAGGCACCGTGCCGCCGTCGTAAATGACACACAAACACGTACGCGACACCCAACCCGACACAGGACACCCACATCCGGGCGTCACCAACGAATATGCGCGTCACCAGCGAACATGCGCGTCACTGAGGACTGGCTTAAAGAACGACGGCGGCCCGGCGCCTTCCGTGGGGAAGGCACCGGGCCGCCGTCGTACTGTTTGTAAACCCTAGAGCGTTGCGAAAACTTCGCGCAGCAGCGTGGCGGTCTCGGACGGCGTCTTGCCGACCTTCACGCCTGCGGCTTCGAGGGCTTCCTTCTTGGCCTGGGCCGTACCTGCGGAGCCGGAAACAATGGCGCCTGCGTGGCCCATGGTCTTGCCCTCAGGAGCCGTGAAGCCGGCAACGTAGCCGACAACCGGCTTGGTGACGTTGGCCTTGATGAAGTCGGCTGCGCGCTCTTCAGCGTCGCCACCGATTTCACCGATCATGACGATTGCCTTGGTCTCGGGGTCAGCTTCGAACGCAGCCAGGGCGTCGATGTGCGTGGTGCCGATGATGGGGTCGCCACCGATGCCGATCGCGGTGGAGAAGCCGAGGTCGCGGAGTTCGTACATCATCTGGTAGGTCAAGGTACCGGACTTTGACACGAGGCCGATGGGGCCCTTGCCCGTGATGTTTGCCGGGGTGATGCCAACCAGGGCCTCGCCCGGAGTGATGATGCCGGGGCAGTTCGGGCCGATGATGCGGGTGATCTGCTTGCCGTCAGCGTCCACCTTGGACTGGGCGAGGGCCCAGAATTCGGCGGAGTCCTGCACCGGTACGCCTTCAGTGATGACCACAACGAGGCCGATGCCGGCTTCGATGGCTTCAACCACGGCGTCCTTGGTGAATGCCGGCGGAACGAAGACGATGGAAACGTCTGCGCCGGTTTCAGCGATGGCTTCCTTGACGGTGCCGAAGACGTTGATTTCCTTGTCGCCGTGAAGGACCGTGGTGCCGGCCTTGCGGGCGTTGACGCCACCAACAATGTTGGTGCCTGCCTTGAGCATCAGGGCGGTGTGCTTGGTGCCCTCGCCGCCGGTAATGCCCTGAACGATGACTTTGGAGTCCTTGTTGAGGTAGATAGACATTGTCGCGTCCCTTTACTTAGCTGCGTTGGCGAGCTCGGCGGCCTTGTCGGCGCCCTCGTCCATGGTGGCGGCCAGGGTAACCAGCGGGTGGTTGGCCTCGGTCAGGATGCGGCGGCCTTCCTCAACGTTGTTACCGTCGAGGCGAACCACCAGCGGCTTGTTCGCGGAGGAACCCAGCTCAGCCAGTGCACCGACGATGCCCTTGGCAACGGCGTCACATGCGGTGATGCCGCCGAAGACGTTCACGAACACGCTCTTGACCTGGGAGTCGCCCAGGATGACGTCAAGGCCATTGGCCATGACCTCAGCGGAAGCTCCACCGCCGATGTCCAGGAAGTTGGCGGGCTTGACGTTGCCGTGGTTCTCGCCAGCGTAAGCAACGACGTCGAGCGTCGACATCACAAGACCGGCGCCGTTGCCGATGATGCCCACTTCGCCGTCCAGCTTGACGTAGTTGAGGTCCTGCGCCTTGGCCTTGGCCTCGAGCGGGTCAGCTGCGTCCTTGTCTTCCAACGTTGCGTGGTGCACGTGGCGGAAGTCAGCGTTCTCGTCCAGGGAAACCTTGCCGTCGAGGGCAACGATCTCGCCTGCGCCGGTGCGGACCAGCGGGTTGACCTCAACCAGGGTTGCGTCTTCCTTCTTGAAGACGTCCCAAAGCTTCAGAATGACGTCGGCCACCTTGCCGCGCAGTTCTTCAGCGAAACCTGCAGCTGCGACGATCTCGTCAGCCTTGGCCTGGTCGATGCCCACAGCGGGATCGATGGCGATCTTGGCCAAGGCCTCGGGACGCTCAACGGCAAGCTGCTCGATCTCCATGCCGCCTTCAACCGAGCACATGGCCAGGTAGTTGCGGTTTGCACGGTCCAGGAGGACCGAGAAGTAGAATTCCTCGGCGATGTCTGCACCCTGGGCGATCATCACCTTGTTGACGGTGTGGCCCTTGATGTCCATGCCCAGGATGTTGGTGGAGTGCTCAAGCGCCTCTTCGGCAGTCTTGGCAACCTTGACGCCGCCAGCCTTGCCGCGGCCACCAACCTTAACCTGTGCCTTTACGACAGTTACGCCACCGATCTTCTCGGCAGCTGCCTTCGCTTCTTCAGGAGTGTGCGCCACGATGCCGGCGAGCACGGGTACACCGTGCGCTTCGAACATATCGCGCGCCTGATATTCAAACAGGTCCACGGTTTAGTGTCCTTCTACGTCGAAGTAGTTTTCTGTTCAGCCGGGAACCGCGATGACCGCGATAGCCAGCTGCGGAAAGTACGCGGTAAACAACCGGGATTGAAGCCGGTCACATTGCGTAAGGTCCTCTCGGAACTTTAGCCCTTTGAGGAGTCCCGCCAGCTACACACTACCTGTTAAGTGAGTAACCTTACACTTCTATCGGATGTAGAAAAACCGCATAATGACGCGGTTTTTGGGCTCTTCGACGGCTGTCCGGAGGCGATCAGGACGCTTGTTTCAGGCTCCCGCGGACCGTTTTGCCGCCGTCGGAAATCAGCTGGTACCCCTCGGGAGTCACGAAGAAGGCCACCCCACCGGAGACGTTTCCGCAGGCAACACCGCCGTTATACGCAGAGCAGCGCAAACCGTTCCGCTCAATATTCTGCCCCTCGGCCAACTCCCGCAGCTTGGAGATGGGCCCGTTGCGGCTGCCTTTGGGCCCAAACTCCGACTCCATTTGTGTTACGCCGGAACGACATGAGCCGTAGACGGCCTTGTCCGGTGAGAGGAGAACTGTGCCGCCGAGATAGCCCAGGCCCGTTCCGGCACAATCATCGGCAATGTCGGCCAACTCCGGCTTGGCATACTTCGCCAGTTCGCAATGAGCCACCGGGACCACGGCGAACTTGTTGTTGGCGGCGTCCGAGTAGGAGTTGGCCTCGTAGGGCAGGTTCAGGTGTCCACCCTTGGAGGATGTCAGGGCGCACACGATGGTCCGGTCCGTGGTGACGAAGGCGGTGACATCCTCGCCGGCGGACAAGGTGGTCTGCTCGGTGACGGGAACCTGTTGCAACTGCTCCAGGGGCGCCAGGGGGGCCGGCGGAACATAGTCCGGGTCCTCGGTGGCGAAGGAGCACCCTGTGGTCAAGACCAAGAGCGCGGCAGCAAAAATCCCCAGAACAGTCCGTCGCATGCCACCAATTATGCCGGTACCCTTACGCCGGACTGCCTCGGCGGCGCCGGAGGCCGTTCAAGACCATCAGTGTGGCGCCGGCGGTCAGCAGACCCGCGGCAGCCCACAGCATGGTGTGCAGCCTTCCGGACTCCAAACCGGTCGCCGCAAGTTCAGCGCTGGTAAGTTCAGCGCCCGACGCCGGGACCACTGCTCCTGCCGGAGTCACCGTCGTTGGAGGTGCTGGGGCGTCCGGAACTTCCAGGGCCGCGGTTGTGTTCGCCGCCGGAGGCTGTGCAACGACGGGTGGCCGGTTTTCGAGGACGGTCACGACTGTAGAGAAGACCCACTGTTTGTACAGACCGGAGTCACTGAAGTACACAAAGATCTGGAAAGACCCAGCCCTGGTAGGGATGCCCTGCAACACACCGTTGTCATCAATGGTGAGCCCGTCCGGCCCCGGATCGTGCCACGACAAACTACCAGCCATATGGCGTGGCGTCGCCCACCAAAAATCATATGGTGCCACGCCCCCGGTAACGGAAGCGATCTTCGCCGAATACGGTTCACCCAAGACTGCCGGCGGAACGGCGAAGCCCATCGGCTGTGGCCTCGAGGCCCGAACAGTCAACGTAAACTCCGCATCGACGGATTCATGGAGATCGGAGAACCGCACGGTGAACTTGTATGTTCCCGCGGCAGTCGGAGTGCCGGAAGCGGCGTTCTGCCCCCACGACATCCCCGGCGGAAGAGCACCTGCAACCACAGCCGTGCTGTATGGCTGGGCACCCACTGTCCAGACCAGGATGCTCTCGCTGTACCAGGCTCCAACGACGCCGTCAGTGAACTTCTCCGTGCCTGTCGCGGTTCTGAATTGGGGAGGTGCGTAGTCGTAGAAGTCCACGGTGACCTCTTGGACCAGTGCTTGCGCGGGGTCTGACGAATCCGACACCGTGACGCTCATCCGGAAGTAGCCCTCTTGAGTGGGCATGCCGGTGAACCTGAAGCTCGCGGGGTCAAACGTCAGACCGGGCGGGACGTCACTGACAGTAGCAGTGTACGGAGCAGTTCCGCCGGAGATCACCAGCGGTGCATCGTACGCCTTGGTGAGGTATCCCCTGTCCACGTAAGACCGCACAGCCAAGGGATCAGAGAGGTCCGCATCGGCTTGTGCACGGGCCTCGTGCCGCGTCTCGGCGGCCGGATTCGTCGGGGGTTTCGTGGCGGGCGGTTCGGTCACCACTGGTTCGACGACGGCCGGCTGGGGCGCCCCGGAGATGGCGCCGGCCGTTGGCGTCGGACTTGCGGTTGCTGCAGGCTCGCTGGACGACGCTGACGGCTCCGCATCGGCGATCCCAGGCGGAGCGAACTGGAGCGCAAGGGCGCTCGCCACGACCCCAACCAACAGCAGCCTCGCGGCCTTACCAAATAATCGACGTTCCCCCACAAAAGCGCCCACGCGCGTCCTCCCCCACAGGAATACAACCTTTGGGCGTTGCAGGGTGGGACAGCAAACAATCGTCGTCCCCTGTGCAACGCCCGGTCAGTCTAAGCCGGGAGGGAAAGCAGGACAATGGCTACGGATGCCGGCGAAGATCAAGCATCCAGTTTGGTCAGGGGCGCATACCGCAACAGCAGACGCTTCTCGCCGACGTCGAACTTCACCTTGGCAACTGTCTTGTCGCCAGCGCCCTCGACGCCCAGCACTACGCCATTGCCAAAGCTCGTGTGGTTGACTTTGTCCCCCACCACCACGGAAATGACTTCCTTCTGCGGCTGGACCCTGTTGCGTGCGACGGCGGCAGGAACGTCGGCGTCGAACCCTGCTGTGGGGCTGGCGGCAACTCCGCGGGAGGTGCCCGCACCCCAGAAGGAACCGCCATAGCGGTTGGAACCTATGGGTGCGCTGCCCCAGCCTCCCGCCTGGCGACTCATGCCTTCGCGCTTCCACTCCACCAGTTCGGAGGGTATTTCTTCGAGGAACTGGCTGGCAGGGTTGTACTGGCTTTGGCCCCACATGCTGCGGACCTCCGAGCGGGTGACGTACAGACGCTTGCGTGCACGCGTCAGGCCAACGTAAGCCAGCCGACGTTCCTCTGCGAGTTCCTTGGGATCCGTGGCCGAGCGTTGGTGCGGGAAGATTCCGTGCTCCATGCCGGTCAAGAAGACCACAGGGAACTCCAGGCCCTTTGCGGTGTGAAGCGTCATGAGCGTGACGACTCCCATGCGCTTGGCTTCTGCCACCGCGGCATCAATGTCCGCGCCGGGAGCGTCGGGGATCTGGTCGGCGTCTGCCACCAACGAAACCTGTTCCAGGAACTCGCCCAACGATCCGTCCGGGTTGTCGCGCTCATACTCACGGACTACGGCCACCAATTCGGCAAGGTTCTCCACACGGGATTCATCCTGCGGATCATTGCTCGCTCGCAATCCTGCAAGGTACCCGGTTTGCTCCAGCACGGCTTCGAGCGCCGCTGCGGCTCCCGAGCCGGACGCTACCTCAGCGAGGTCGTCGAGCAGCTTCACGAAGCCCAAAACAGCGTTGACCGAGCGCGTAGCCATGCCAGGCGCCTGGTCCGCCCGGCGCGCAGCAGCCATGAAGGATGTGCGCTCACGCTCCGCGAGGGCAGCTACTGCTCCCTCGGCGCGGTCGCCGATCCCCCGCTTGGGTTCGTTCAACACGCGGCGGAGGTTGACGTCGTCGTCCGGGTTCACCAAGACGCGCAGGTACGCCAGCGCATCCTTGATTTCCTTGCGTTCGTAGAAGCGGGTGCCGCCAACAACTTTGTACGGCAGGCCAACCCGGACCAGGACATCTTCGATGGATCGGGATTGTGCGTTGGTCCGGTAGAAGATGGCGACATCGCCGGGACGCAGGCCTTCCTCGTCCTGCAGGCGGTCAATCTCCTTGGCAATGAACTGGGCTTCGTCGTGCTCGTTCTCACCCACGTAGCCGACGATCTTCTCGCCGTCGCCCTCCGCGGTCCACAATCGCTTTTCCTGGCGGTTGGGGTTGCGGGAAATCACCGAGTTGGCCGCGCTGAGGATGTTCTGCGTGGACCGGTAGTTCTGCTCCAGTTTGATGGTGCGGGCGTTGGGGTAGTCGGCCTCGAACTCCACGATGTTGCGGATGTCCGCGCCGCGGAAGGCATAGATGGACTGGTCGGAGTCGCCCACCACCGTCAGTTCGCTGGGTTGGACGTCCGTATCCGTCCCCAGGCCCACGATTTCCCTGACCAAGGCGTACTGGGCGTGGTTGGTGTCCTGGTACTCGTCCACCAGGACGTGCCGGAAACGCCGGCGGTAGGACTCTGCGAGCGCCGGGAAAGCCCTGAACATGTACACGGTTTCCGCAATGAGGTCGTCGAAGTCCATGGCGTTCGCCTGGCGGAGTCGCTGCGTGTAGCCCTTGAAGACCTCGGCCACGGCGGTTTCAAAGGGGTCGTTGTAGTTGGCGGAAGAAGCGTAGGAATCGGCGTCGATCAGTTCGTTCTTGAGGGCCGAAATTTTGTGCTGAATGGCCTTGGGCGCGAACTTCTTGGGATCAAGGTCCAGGTTCTTGGCCACCAGGGTGATGAGGCGCAGCGAGTCCGCGGAGTCGTAGATGGAGAAGTTGGAGTTGAGTCCAACGTTGGCTGCTTCCCGGCGGAGAATCCGGACGCAGGAGGAGTGGAAGGTGGAGATCCACATACCCTTGGCCCGGGCCCCCACCAAGGCTTCGATGCGTTCCCGCATTTCTGCCGCTGCCTTGTTGGTGAAGGTAATGGCCAGGATTTCGCCGTGGTGTGCCCGCTTGGTAGCAATGAGGTAGGCGATCCTGTTACTCAGCACACGGGTCTTGCCGGAGCCGGCCCCGGCCACGATCAGCAGGGGGCTGCCTGCGTGCTTGACTGCCTCTTCCTGCTGTGGATTCAGCCCCTGAAGCAAGGCGTCGGCAGTTGGCAGGCCGGAGCCACCTTGGTTGCCCCACCCTCCCGACGCCGGGCTCTGCGGACTGTCCGGAGACGCGCCGTTTCCGTCCTGGAGGCGGGCGCCGGACGCGCCACCGCCGGAGTGGGAAAGCTCCGGGGCAGCCTTGACTGCGGCTTTGGTGCCAGCTTTGAAGGGTCCGTCTGCGTAGGGGTCAAACAACATATCCATGGTGCCTACCAGTCTAGGCGGTGCCCCCGACACTATAGGGCGCGGTGGTCAGCCGCGGCGGCTCCTAGGCAAATTGGGGCGCGGTGGTCAGCCGCGGCGGCTCCTAGGCAAATTGGGGCACGGAGGTTAGGGCCGCACTCAACTCGCGGACCGCCGTCGGGCCTCCTGCCACGAACCAGTTCATCCCGTTGACCTTGACGACGGCGGTGTCCCCGCCTGCCGCTCGGACGATCGCCTTACCCGGGAGCCAGTCCCATTCAGGGCAGCTGTGCTGGAACCAGCAACCGAGTTCGCCGTCGGCGACGCGGCCGAGGTCGCAGGAACCGGAACCAAACATCCGCAGGGATGCGGCGGAGACTGCCGCTGCGTGCCACGGCATGGCAGTGCGAGGGTCCGCAAGCCAGGTGGGGTGGATGTAGGTGGCAGCGCAGATTTCGGCAACAGCAGCATCGCCCGCGCCGGAAATGGGGTCGCCGTTGAGAGTGGCCGGATGGTCCTCACCACCCAGCCAAAGCTTGTCCAGTTCAGGCTGGTAGATGGCCCCCAACAGCACCGAAGGGTCCACCACCGGGTTGCCGCCGTGGTCGGAATCGTCACGTTTGAGGGCGATGGCCGAGCACCAGTATGTGGAGCCGTGCAGGAAGTTATAGGTGCCGTCAACAGGATCGATCACCCAGGTGCGTCCGCTGGTGCCCGCCACCGAGGCGCCTTCTTCGCCGAGGATGCCGTCTTCCGGGCGGCAGCGCCGCAACTGGTCCAGGACGTAAGCCTCTGCCGCGTGGTCCGCGGCCGTGACGACGTCGGAAATGGACGTCTTGCGTTCGCCCTGGAGGCCGCCCATCCGCATGAGCAGCGCCAGCTGGCCTGCTTCACGGACCAGCGCACTGGCCAATTGGTAGTCATCGAGGGAAGGATCGAGTTCAGTTGCGGTGTGCCTGCCGGTGGTCATGGTTCCAGCTTAGGTGGCGGGATAATGAATGACATGGCCAAGACACCAGCCCAGCGCATCAAGAAGCACGGATCCAAGGCAGTGGTTCCGGACCACTCGCTGCCTCCCGTGATCAACAACACCACGCAGCGCACACCTGAGAAGGCGCAGAGCAACTCCAAGCTCATCGTGATCGCCGGCGTTGTGGCCAGCCTGTTCCTTTTTTGGTATCTGCACCTGCTGACCCTGAATCAGATGACTCAGCTCTCCGGCGGCTTGGCCATGCCGGACTCGCTGATCGGCGGATTCTCGCAGGATTACGTGGCCCAGCTTCGCGATGCGATGGACGAGTCGGCGCGCGGCCAACTGAACTATGTCCATAAGACCGCCGGCACGCTGTTCCCGTTGATCTTCGGGTTCAGCTGGCTGTTGCTGATCGGCACTAACGTAGCGCGGAAGTCCTGGCGCTGGGCCATGTGGGCGGCGCCCCTGCTGTTCGCCGTGGCCCACCTCTGGTCCAACGTCGCCATCGATTCGATGCTGGCAGCGGAAACGCCCGACGCCGGCTCGGTGGCCTTGGCTTCCGGCCTCACCGTTGCGTCGTGGGTGCTGTTCCTGCTTAGCCTCGTCTGCGGAGTAGTGGCTGTGTTCCTGGGGAGGAAAAACCGCAGCTGAACCGCCGACTGCCCAGGGTGGTTCCGCCAAGGGCACATCTCCCCATTCCTCCCGCGTCGACCCCCTGAGTAGGGTGAAGCTCGTCGGCGTCGCGTGCCGGCGAATCGACATTGGGGGAAATCATGGGGGCACCACGGGCGGATGCAGCGCTCAACATCCTTGAGGTCAGCGGACTCGCTTGGGCCGAAACGGTCCGCCGAGCCATGGAGTCGATGCCGTTTGAACCGGATGCCGACGTGTCCAGGCTCTGGGCGTCGGCGCAGGTCCGGATCGGCCGGGAACTGGATGGCGTGGATCACCGGGACGTCAGGGCCGAACTGCGCCGGGCTGGAATCGTAGACTCCCAAGGGGTCCTCGTACCCCAGTGGATTCTGGCCGTGGGCATCGCCGCCACGGCTCCCGTGAAGGCCGCCACCGTGGTGCAGTGGCCGGACCAGTCCATCCATACGGAAACAGGACTGGCGGGAGGGCGGGGTGTCGGCGTCACCTATCGGCGCCGGATCCGGCACCAGCCGGACGGTTCAGCGGTGACGGAAGTCCGCAACGCCGTGGAGGTTTCCTTCTTCCAGGAGGAAGACGCCTGGGCGGCCCTCAGCCGCCATTTCCCCGACCTCTCGGAACATCGCACGGTGCCGCACGACGCCGTTGCCACCGGCACCACCATCCATCTTGAGGTTTCGGCCAGCCAGGCAGGGCCAGGGTGGAACGGGCACCCCTTTGCCAGCCGGCACATGTGGTCAATGACGGACCGACTCTATTCTGTGGGAACCGATCCAGCAGACGGAAACACGCCCACCTTGACTGCCGTTCCCGGCACTGACATCGGCCGCGAGTTTGCTTGGCGCCTGCTGGGCGCCCGCGAGTACTTGGCCAGCGCTGCGGACGGGAAGGCCCGCGCATGAGCCTCTACGGTATGGATGTGGAAAGTGGGCGTCGCCTCAGCGACGAGTTTGCCCGCAGCAGCAATCGGCTCCTGGATCTGAGCGGCAACCTGACACCCATCATCAGCAATGTCGAATGGCGGGGCGAGGACGGTCAGCGTTTCACGAATGACTGGATGGGGTACCGCCGCCAGCTGGTCGCCGCGGCCCATGCCCTCGCTGCGGCGTCCGAGGCTGTGAAACGGAACGTTGAGGAGCAGGCAACTGTCAGCAGCAGCACGACTGCTGGCGCCGGCCGGTCCAGCGGCACATCACTGCTTGATCGGCTCTTCGACTCCGCAGCGGACGCGGCGGAGGACCTGTGGGACTCCGCCGGAGTGGTCACGTCAGTGCTCGAGGATCCAGCGCTGAACGCGTGGCACGTGGTCCAGGATGCGATGCCCGGTCCGTTGGGGAACCTGATGGATGCCGGAGAGAACCATGCCTCCCGGTTCGGTGATTTTGTGAATATGGGGTGGGGTTGGCTCGCAACGGGCGAACCGCCGTCCGTCACCGAACTCTTTTCCAACGGCGTCCTGTTCCTGGCTGCTACCTGGAACACCGCCGCCACTGCCGGCAGTTTCGGTTTCCTCAACCCCCACCTGTTCGATGACGGCAGGCCGGTCGCCGGGGAGCCAATCCCCGTGGGTGTAGGAAACCAGGACGAAACAGACCAGAACGGGCGAACAGTCACACCCGCCCCTTCCAGCATCAGCGCCATCCTTGCCGCCACCGACGCCGCCTACAGCGACCCCGGAATGGCGGGGACGCCGGATACCGGCATCCGGATCACCACCGTCGAGAAACCAGGCGAGCCACCCGCCTACATCGTCAGCATTCCCGGGACCACTCGATGGTTGCCGGACGGTGCGGCAAATCCCACCGACCTCACCGGGAACCTCGAACTTGCGGGCGGCAACTTATCCACCGCCGCCGAGGCCGTTCAACTTGCCATGGAGAAAGCCGGCATCCCCCAGGACGCTCCCGTCATGTTGTCCGGGCACTCCCAAGGTGGCATGATCGCCACAGCCCTGGCGGCGGACAGTGGGTTCACCGATCAGTTTAATGTCACCAACGTGGTCACGTTCGGCTCCCCCGTTGACTCCACACCGATTCCGCCGTCCATCGACGTCCTGGCCCTCCAGCACAGTGGGGATCCTGTTCCGCGGGTGGATTTGGAAGATGCCACCGTGGTGCCGGGCGTAGGCGTCACTGCCAGCCGGGACAACAACGCCACGGTCGTGACGTTGCCTAATCCGGACATCCAACCGGGAATCGCCGGGATCAGCTACCACGACTCCTATCGTTACGTTGCCTCCGTGGCGGAGCAGGAGGCCGGGGGTCCGATTGCCCAGTACAGTCAACAAGAATCCACACAACAATTTCTGACCAGCAATGCCAGCCAGGTCACCTCCACGGTGTCCAATATCTCCCGAAAGCAGTAAACGTGCGCACACTCTTCACGGCGGTCCTGTCTGCCGCTTTCGCGGGGCTGCTCCTTGTTGGCCTTTGCGCTTGCGGACCCGGAGGCGCTTCCAAAGCTGAACGTCTTGGTAAGGACATAAAGGACGCAGCGATGTCAGTCCCTGGTGTGGAGTCGGCCAGCGTGAACGTCAATATGAACACGTCCGGGAACTTCATCAGCGTCAAATTGGTGGGGAACAGCACAGATCAAACCGCCCTTGCGGACGTACTGGGCAATGCCCTGCCACCTATGTTGGAGAAAACCAAGGACGTGGAATCGGGGTCCTTCGCCATCAGCATCTTCTCCCCGGACGATTCAGTCTCGGCAGGGGCATCCGCGCTTGGCTATACCGGCGGAAAATCGCTGAGCAACTTCCGCGATTACTTCCTCAGCGGTTCCTGAGTCCCTTCCGTTCTGTGTAGAGCCTCTGGGCAATCACCAGTCCCGCAGCTGCCAGCCCAATTGTCACCGGGTATCCCATGAACCGCTCCAAGGTGCCCGGCTGGGGCACGTCCATTCCGGTAGCGCCACCGATCACCAGCGCCACGAGGCAGCTCAGTCCGCAGGCAAAAAGGAACCAGCTAACGGGCGTCTGACGGAACCACAGGATGCCCAACAGGAGCAGGGCAAACCCTCCGCCGATGAAGAACATCAGCGCTCCTGCAAAATGCCAGGGTGAGTCCAGGTCTTCAGGCACCAACCCCACAATGACCGTCCCAATGCCGGCCACTGCGGTAAGGATGCGGATGGCAACCGCTACCATCCAAGGCGCTGTCAGCACTCGGGTGGGCAACGAATCATGGGCTACAGCGCGGAAACGCCTGGCCGCCACGCCCGGCCGTGCCGCGACGCACAGGAGACCCGCGGTCAGGAATACGGCGCCCAGGAGGATGCCCAGACCCTGGACCACAAACGAGGCGTTCATCAGCCAATGCAAAGGCGAACAAACGGCCCTGTCCTCGTACACACCGCAGGACACCGCTCCGAGGTCGCTGATGTATCCGGTAGCCCTGCTATAGGGTTCCGGCCCAGCCCATGCCTCGATGACGGCGGCCTCCGCCACGAAGTACTGGACCACGCTCAGTTGCGCCCAGCCGCCAATGTTTGCCCGGACGCTGCGGACATCGGGAAAGAAGGATCCGGCCTGAACCGCCGCCGCTGAATGCCCTTTCATGATCGCCAGCCTAGCCGTGTTCGGGCAGCGCCCCGGCAGCTTGTATGCTTGTAGTCGTGTCCGGGCCCTTGAGCTCCAGCAGTGGGATTCTGAGCCATGGACACACAGGCCCTCGTAGCTCAGTGGATAGAGCACGGCTCTCCTAAAGCCGGTGTCGTTGGTTCGATTCCAATCGAGGGCACTTGAACCACCAGCAGCCCATCCAGGACTTGCGGGCCTATCTGGCCGGCAGCTGGGCTGTGGAGCGAACCCTCCTGGATCGGGCCTCAGGCACCCGCGGAAGCTTTTCCGGCGTCGTGCTGTACACCGAAAACCCCGACGGCGGCCTGGACTACCGCGAAGACGGCACCATGCATTGGCCTACTCATACAGGCCCGGCGTTCCGCGAGTACGTGCTCGCGCCGGGTGCTGCGCCGGATTCCCTGGAGGTGTTTTTCCCCGACGGCCGGCCTTTCCACGTCATGGCCTTCTCCGAAAAGGGCCACGAGGACAAGCACTGGTGCGATCCCGACGACTACCGGGTCACCTACACGTACAACGGCCCGGATTCATTCAGCTTCACCTGGGATGTCCGTGGACCCGCCAAGGATCTGTTGCTTGAATCGCACCTTGTCCGAATCAACGCCGGGAGGCAAGAGTGACAGCCACGCACCTTATTGTGGTCAGCGCCGTCTGCGTCTACAACAACGACGGGCACCTCCTGACCGTCCGCAAGCGCGGCACAGACAAATTCATGCACCCCGGCGGCAAACCCGAACCCGGCGAAACCGCGGCCCAAGCTGCTGCACGGGAGCTGTCCGAGGAAGTCGGCATCGAGGTATCGCCGGAGCATCTGGAGCCACTGGGTGTCTGGCTCGCCGTGGCCGCCAACGAAGCGGCCACCACCATCGAAGCAACTGTCTTCACCGCGCCCGGAACCTGGGAAGCGCACCCTTCGGCCGAGATCGCGGAAATCCGCTGGCTGGACCTTGAAGCGCCGTTGCCCACAGACCTGGCGCCGCTACTGACGGACCACGTCCTTCCAGCGCTCAAGTAGCGCTACAGCTCCGGGACAGCTTCCTGCGCCACAGCCGTGGCTTCAGCGAACTGGGTTTGGTACAACTCGGCGTAGCGGCCCTCCGCGGCCAGCAGCTCGGTATGCGTGCCTCGCTCCACGATCCGCCCGTCCTCCACCACCAAAATGGCGTCAGCGGCACGGATGGTTGACAGCCGGTGCGCAATCACGACGGCGGTTCGCCCCTCGAGCGCCTCCCCCAAGGCCGCCTGGACGGCGGCCTCGTTGGTGGAGTCAAGCGCGGCCGTCGCCTCGTCGAGGATCACCACCTTCGGCTGCTTGATCAACAAACGGGCAATGGTGAGCCGCTGGCGTTCACCACCCGAAAGCCGGTAACCGCGCTCGCCCACCACAGTTTCCAGGCCGTCGGGCAAGGACCGGATCATCGGCTCCAAGCGAGCCCGCCGGAGAACATCCCACATGTCCTCTTCGGTGGCTTCGGGCCGGGCAAGCCGCAGGTTGGAGGCGATGGTTTCGTGGAACAGGTGGCCGTCCTGGGTCACCATGCCCAACGTCTCCCGCAGTGAGTCGAAGCTGACATCACGTACATCAGTACCTGTACCAGGGCCGTCGCCGCCAAGGCGCACCGCTCCGGAATCAACATCGTACAAACGGGAAAGCAGCTGTGCCACGGTGGACTTGCCCGCACCGGAAGAGCCCACCAGGGCAACCGTCTGTCCGGGTTCCACCCGGAAACTGACCCCGTGGAGGACTTCCTCCCCACCGCGGGTGTCCAGGGTGGCTACGTCCTCCAAGGAAGCCAGCGATACCTTTTCCGCCGAGGGGTAGGAGAAACGGACGTCGTCGAACTCAACGGCCACGGGACCGGAAGGAACAACTGCCGCATCAGGCTTCTCCGTGATGAGGGGCTTGAGGTCCAGGATCTCAAACACGCGCTCGAAGCTGACCAGCGCGCTCATGATCTCCACGCGGGCGTTGGACAACGCAGTCAATGGCGCGTAGAGGCGGGTCAGCAGGAGCGCCAGTACCACCACATCGCCCGGAGCAAGTTGACCGCCAATGGCCAGCCAACCACCCAATCCATACACCAAGGCGAGGGCCAGGGCCGACACCAGCGTCAGGGCAGTGACGAACGTGAACTGCAGCATGGCGGTCCGGATTCCGATATCCCGGACACGGCCCGCGCGGGCCGCGAATTCACGCGATTCCTCATCCGGGCGGCCGAACAGCTTCACCAGCGTGGCACCCGGAGCGGAGAACCGCTCTGTCATCTGCGTGCCCATGGCGGCGTTGTGGGCCGCGGCTTCACGGCGGAGGTCCGCCAGCTTGGAGCCCATCCGCCTCGCTGGTATCAGGAAGATCGGCAGCAGCACCATGGCCAGGACGGTCACCAGCCAGGACGTATTAAGCATGACGACCAGCGTGAGGGCCAAGGCCACCACGTTGCTGACGACACCGGACAAGGTGCCGGCGAACGCGGACTGTGCCCCGATGACGTCGTTGTTCAAGCGGCTGACCAAGGCACCCGTCCGGGTCCTGGTGAAGAAGGCGATGGGCATGCGCTGCACGTGATCGAACACGCGGGTCCGCAGGTCCACAATGACGCCTTCACCAATGATGGAGGACAGCCAACGCGTCACGAGGCCCACGCCTGCTTCACCTACGGCCACGATGGCGATCAGGACGGCCAACCAAATGACCGTGCCCACACCTGCGTTGGCAATGATGGCGTCAACCACCTGGCCTGCGAGCACGGGCGTGGCAACAGCCAGGAATGCACCCGCGATGGAAGCAATGACGAAGGCAATCAACTTGCCCTTGTGCGGGGCCGCGAAGGCCATGACGCGCTTCAGCGTCTCCTTGGAGAACGGCTTCGACCCGCTCTTGGCGGTGGTGATGTTGTACAGCGAGCTCCAGGCCACGCGGTCCATGCTCATGCGTTACTTCTCCTGGCTTGGGGTGTGATGCAGTTCCTGGACCTGGCCGTTTTCCAGGTGCCAGCGCGAATCGAGACGAACGTTTTCAAGCAGCCGGCGGTCGTGGGTGACCAGCAACAGTGCGCCCTCGTAGCTCTCCAGGGCTTCTTCCAGTTGTTCAATAGCCGGGAGGTCCAAGTGGTTGGTGGGCTCGTCCAGCACCAGCAGGTTGACGCCCCGGGCCTGCAGCAGTGCGAGCGCGGCCCGGGTCCGCTCCCCCGGGGACAAGGAATCCACGGTGCGCGACGTGTGGTCTGCCTTGAGTCCGAACTTGGCCAAGAGGGTGCGGACATCCGCGCTGTTCCAGTCCACCAGCACAGCTTCCACTGCGTCACCAAGCTGCCGCCCGCCGTCGAGCAGTCCGCGCGCCTGGTCTATTTCGCCAATGGCAACGGAGGCACCCATGGAAGCCTCGCCGTCGTCCGGTTCCTGCGTCCCCAACAACAGACGCAGGAGCGTCGACTTGCCGGCGCCGTTGGGTCCGGTGATGCCGATGCGCTCGCCCCCGTTGAGTTGGAGGTTGACCGGTCCCAGTGTGAAGTCGCCCTGGCGCGCGACGACGTCACGCAAGGTCGCGACGACGGCACTTGAGCGCGGCGCCTGGCCGATGCTGAACTGCAGCTGCCATTCCTTGCGGGGCTCCTCCACCTCCGTGAGCCGGGCAATGCGGGACTCCATCTGGCGGACTTTCTGTGCCTGTTTCTCGGACGATTCGGTGCTGGCAGCGCGACGGATCTTGTCGTTGTCCGGGTTCTTCTTCATTGCGTTCCGGACACCCTGGGAGCTCCACTCCCGCTGGGTGCGCGCACGGGACACCAGGTCGGCCTTGGTGTTGGCGAATTCTTCGTAGCGTTCCCGGGCATGCCGCTTGGCCACGGCGCGTTCTTCCAGGAAGGCCTCGTAACCGCCGTCGTAAACGGCCACGGAGTTCTGGGCGAGGTCCAACTCCACCACTGTGGTGACGCAGCGGGCCAGGAACTCGCGGTCGTGGGACACCAGGACCACCCCGCCGCGCAGGCCCAGGACAAACGCCTCAAGGCGCGCCAGCCCCTCGAGGTCAAGGTCGTTGGTGGGTTCGTCAAGGAGAACCACGTCGAAACGGCTGAGCAGCAGCGCGGCCAAAGCCACCCGCGCGGCCTGCCCGCCGGAGAGTCCCGTCATCAACGCATCAGCGCCCAGGTCCAACCCGAGATCGGCCAGGACAGCGGGAACACGGTCCTCAAGGTCCGCCGCGCCGGACGCCATCCAGCGGTCGAAAGCCAGGGAGTAGGCGTCATCCGCTCCCGGGGCCCCGGAGCCGAGGGCTTCGGCGGTGGACTCCATCTCCGATGTTGCCTGAGCACAGCCGGTGCGGCGTGCGATGTAGGCTGCGATGGTCTCGCCCGGCGTGCGCTCGTGTTCCTGCGGCAACCAGCCCACAAAAGCATCCGATGGAGCCAGGCTGACGGTTCCCTCCTGCGGCTGGTCGACGCCGGCCAGGATGCGGAGCAGCGTTGATTTGCCCGCGCCGTTGGCGCCCACCACGCCCACCACATCGCCGGGCGACACGGTCACGGAGAGGCCCGAAAAAAGAGTGCGATGGCCGTGGCCGCCGGCAAGATCCTTGGCCACCAAGGTTGCTGTCATTGTGTATCCTCCAGCAGGGAAACGCAGAAAATCAGGCCGCGATTCCCGCGGGCATGGAAAAACCCGTTGGTCCGGACTTGGGGGGTGTACGGACCAACGGGTTCAAGCATCAAGCATAATTCAATGTGGCGTCGGCGTAAAATCGATTCGTACTCCCACTTGCGGCCTACCACTGCCCTGCCCCGTGCTCCGTCCCAGAAGGTTCCACATGCCCTTGCAATCCAAGGCGTTCCAGCGCTGGCTTCATGGCGTTGCGCCCGATGCCAGCACCGCTGACGTCTGCAGGATCGCGGGCATCAAACGAACAACCCTGGCCCAGCAACTGGTCCGCGGCAAGGTAGCCGAGTCCACCTTGGTGAGCATCAGCCGGGGCTTCCACATCAATCCTGTCCAAGCCCTCTCCACTTTCGATCTCTACTCCGAACTCCGCGGCGACCCCGTCCCACCCACAGGCTGCGAACTGGTGAGCCAGGTCGCCACCATCGACCTGCTGCGGGCAGTGGTTGAACGCAGCGAGCCCGGTTCCGCCGCTGCTGCACCCCTCTCCGAGCCACCGCACCCTACGTCTGTGCGGAACTGGGTGGACGCGATCGACGACGGCGAGTTGCGGCACCGGGTCAGTGACGCCACCGGGATCGCACCCCAAAACTTTTCGGCCCACCTGACCGCCAACAGGCTCCCCCCCGAACTGGCGATCGCCACCTCCCGTGCAGCCGGCGTCGGCCCTGCAGGAGGCCTGGTGGCCGGAGGACTCATTACAGAAGCCGAAGCCGGTTGGCCACCGAATGCCCGTCAGGAAGCCCTCGACAGGATGTCCCAGAGCGCGCTGGTAACCCTGGCAGGCGAACGGCTCCTGGCGTTGGGAAAGACGCTGCGCCGCCAGGAACAAGACCACGAACGAACTGAAAGAATTTGGGAGAACCTCGGATGACGGCCGTCCTGCCTTGGGTAACTCTGGTTGTTTGCCTTGCTGTCACCGTTGCACGGATCCCCAGTGCACTGCGCGGAGAGAACCGGGTGGTGTTCTACATCTTCTCGCTGATCTCCCTCAGCATCTTCATCAGCATCGAGGCGCCGTACCTGGTCCTGGACAGCTGGCTGGGTGGGATGAACATCGGCAACCTGATCCTGCGCTTCCTGCTGTACACCACGTTCTTCCTGATGGGCATCAAGATCGCCACCGCGTTCGGCTCGTCATCAGCCGTCCGAGCCATCCGAGGACCTGTCGGCCTGACCGTGGCGGCAATCGTGGCAGTCCTGACCGTGTACTTCTTCGTCATCACGGACACCCAAGGTTCATCGGCCGGCATGAGCGGATTGAGATGGGGGCCATCCTTGGAGGCCTATGCGTTCATGGGCCGCTTCTACCCAGGCTTCGTTGCAGCTTGCCTGGTGCCTGCCATCTGGCGCACCGTGGTGAGCCCGGCACCTGTGTTGCTCCGCGTTGCTTCAGCTTTGCTGCTTTTGGGGCTGTGCCTGCTCCTGCTGTCCCAATTCTTCCCCTTGATCCCCTTTTCCGAGGCGTGGCTTCGGGTCCTCATCAATTATTCGGCCGCCATGTCCACATGCATCGGTCTGGCCGGGATTTGGTTCTCCAAGGCCTATGCGAGACGAAAACGACGACTTTCAGCGTAAGACTTTCACAAAACCATTAGACCGTGGCACAATCATGAATGTGTGAACGCGGCTGCAGCCTGACACCGGAATCAGAGAACGGGTTTCCGGTGGATGTGGCGCCCACGGGATCACAATTGGGGGGATGAGTGGTGGCGGGCTGTTGGGGACCGCCCCCACTCAGCCTTTTTAACGCACCTTTACCCGGTGCCGGTGTCCACCGCCGTGCCCGTTCCCTCCGGTGACTAAGATGGCTCCATGAACAGCCTCCGCACCCGACGTTCCATCCTTGCCGCCACCTTGGCTTCCGCTGCCCTCGCCCTCTCTGCGTGCGGCGGCGGCTCAGCACCGGCGCAGTCCGGCGGAGACACCTCCCTGTCGGAGGTGAAATCCAAGGGTGAGCTGGTCGTCGCCACTGAGGGCACGTACCGCCCCTTCAGTTTCCATGCAGACGGGGCCGGGGAACTCACCGGATTCGACGTTGAGATTGCGCAGGCCGTAGCCGGAAAACTCGGCGTCAAAGCAACCTTCCAGGAAACGCAGTTCGATGGCATCTTTGCCGGCCTGGACGCCAAGCGCTTCGATGCCATCGCCAATCAGATTTCCATCAATGACGAGCGCAAGGCCAAGTACGATTTCTCCACGCCGTACACCATCTCCACCGGCGTCGTGGTCACCAAGTCGGACAACAGCAGCATCAACAGCTTCGCCGACCTCAAGGGCAAGACCACCGCCCAGTCGCTGACCAGCAACTTCTACAAGATGGCCGTGGAAGCCGGCGCCAACGTCCAGGCCGTCGAAGGCTGGGCCCAGTCCGCCACCTTGGTGCAGCAGGGGCGCGTGGATGCCACCGTGAACGACAAACTCACGTACCTCGACTACGCCAAGACCACCCCGGATTCGGGCTTGAAGGTGGCTGCAGAGGCACCGGACAAGACTGAGAGTGCCCTGGTGTTCCGGAAGGGCTCCACGGAGCTCACAGCGGCCGTGGACAAGGCGTTGGCCGACCTCCAGGCGGATGGAACCCTGGCAAAAATCTCGGACAAGTACTTCGGCGCGGACGTCACCAAGTAGATGAACTGGGACCTCATCTGGAGTTCCTTCGGACCGCTCATCACAGGGGCCGTCACGGGGACCATCCCCCTGACGCTCGCTTCCTTCGCCTTTGGCCTGATCCTGGCCCTGGTGGTTGCCTTGATGAGGCTCAGTTCAAACTGGCTGCTCTCGGGCATCGGCCGTTTCTACGTCTCGGTCATTCGCGGCACTCCTCTGCTGGTGCAGTTGTTCGTGATCTTCTTCGGCCTTCCCAGCATCGGGATCCGGCTTGATCCGTGGCCCAGTGCCATCATTGCTTTTTCACTGAACGTGGGTGGCTACGCGGCCGAGATCATCCGCGCTGCCATCCTTTCGGTGCCCAAGGGCCAGTGGGAGGCGGGCCACACCATTGGCATGTCCCGCCCGCAGACGCTGGTGCGCATCATCCTGCCCCAGGCCGCCCGCGTCTCTGTTCCTCCACTGTCCAACACGTTTATCTCGCTGGTGAAGGACACCTCCCTCGCTTCGCTCATCCTGGTCACCGAACTGTTCCGCAACGCCCAGCAGATCGCTGCGTTCAGCCAGGAGTTCATGGCCCTGTACCTGCAGGCAGCTTTGGTCTACTGGGTCATCTGCCTCGTCCTGTCCACAGCGCAGTCCGCCGTGGAGAGGAGATTGGACCGCTATGTCGCCCACTAACAACCCGGAACCCCGCGCAGCTTCGGTCCTGAAGGCAAGGAATCTCGCCAAGGCCTTTGGCAGCAACAAGGTGCTGCGGGACATCGACATCGATATCCGCCGCGGCCAGGTGGTGGCCCTGATCGGGCCTTCGGGTTCGGGCAAGACCACCGTCCTGCGCTCACTCAACGGACTTGAAGTTCCCGACGGCGGCACGGTCACCTTTGGCGGTACCGGCACCAATGGCGACACTTCCGGAGGCCTGTCCATCGATTTCGGAAGCAAGGTTGGGAAGAAGGACATTGCCGCCCTGCGCGACCGCAGTGCCATGGTCTTCCAGCACTACAACCTGTTCCCGCACATGACAGTGCTCAAAAACATCATCGAAGGTCCGGTGCAGGTGCAGAAGCGCCCCAAGGCGGAGGCCATCGCAGAGGCCGAACGCCTGCTGGAGCGGGTGGGCCTGGCCGACAAACGCGATGCCTATCCCTTCGAGCTCTCAGGAGGCCAGCAGCAGCGTGTGGGAATCGTGCGGGCACTGGCCCTCAAGCCACAGTTGCTCCTGTTCGACGAGCCCACGTCCGCCTTGGATCCGGAACTGGTGGGAGACGTCCTGGGGGTCATCAAGGAGCTCGCGGAAGAGGGCTGGACCATGGTCATCGTGACCCATGAGCTCGCCTTCGCCCAGCACGTGGCTGACGAAGTCATCTTCATGGACGGCGGCGTTGTGGTGGAGCGGGGGCCCGCCGCCGAAGTGCTGCGAGCACCCCGGCAGGAACGGACCAAGCTCTTCGTCAAGCGGTTGCAGCACGACGTTTAGCCTTTCTGAAAAACTTTGGGGGATCAGACATTGGAAGAGACAAGCAAGGAATCCGGGCGGGGCAGCTCCCGGCGTACCGGGATCATTGTGGTGGCAGTCGTCATTGCGTTGGTTGCCGGTGGTTTCGGCGCCTGGTTCGCCTTTTTCCGCCCGTCCGGAGTGCAGCGTGCGGACGTGGAGAGCCTGGACAAGCAGCGGGGCATTGTGGATCGGTCCATGAACCTCTACGACCCGTTGCTGGAGGAGTTCACGGCACGATACACGAACGTGGTCGCAGAGGAGGAAGGGGACCAGCAAAAAGAGCAGGTGTTCAACCAGGAAAGCGATCTGATCAAACGCGAGTCGGACGTAAACACCGGCAGGCTCGATGCCATGGCCCACTCCCCTGTGACGCAGGAGGCGGAGATCGCTGAGGCGTTCCGGCGGTTCAAGGAACACTATGGGGCCGTGATCGCCTACAACGACCAGCGGCTCATCAATACGGCCAACATCACCCGTTCGATGGGCGGCCCTTGCGCTCCTCTCCACAAAGACCTGAATGTCAGCGGCGAGAACTATGCGCAGGAGTACGTCGAGACGGCCGATTCCTGCCTGCTGGCCCTGGCAAGCGCCAAGGACAAGGCGGATGCGGACACCGTGCAACTCCTGGAGGGAATCGAAGGCGTCGTCAGAGGACAGCGTGACAAACAGCAGGAAGTCCTGGATACCACGGACGACCTCGCACGCCTTGCCAAACGCACGACGGCAGGGGTTGCCATGCTGGACATCAACGATGCCCTGGACAAGGTTCGAACCACGTATGAGGACGCCGTGAAGGCCAGCTCAACCAAGCTCGTCGATGACGCGAATGCCTCCAATGCCGAGCTCGAACGTGTCCTGAAATCACGGCTGGACCAATTTGGGGCCGCCGGCCAGGAGGGGAAATAAGCCATGACCAACGAGAACCCCGGCATCACCCCCGCCGCTGCCCGCCCGCGGCGCCGCCCCGTCATCCTGGTGGCCAGCATCGTCCTTGCCGTTCTGGTGATTGCCATCGGTGCCGTTGTGGCCGTCAACAACTTCGCCGGGCAGCAGAAGTCTGAAAGCCTCTCCGCGTTGAAGGGGGACCGCCTCAACGCACTGGGCGATGCCAGGGGCAAGGTCCAGCCGGCAGCCAACGCGTACCTGGCCGCCTACAAGAAGGCCCGGAACGCCCCTGCCTCGCGGGACCAGGCCCAGAAGGACAGCCAAAAAGAAAAAGAAGAATTCCAGCAGGCCTCGAATTCCGCCCGGTCTGCCCTGCAGGAGCTGAAGTCAGGGAATGGCTCCGGCGACACCCCCGTAGGAGTGGCAGTTCAGCAGCTGGTCGAATCCCATGAGGACTACTTCGACTACATGGAAGGCCTGGTGGAGTCCTACCCTCAATTTGAGGGCCTCTTCCGCGGTGATGATGCGGCCGGATGCAACGGACTGTTCGTCGGCTCTAAAGCTGCCAGTCTGCGGGAGCGCCAAACCCTGCTGGCCCAGGCTGCTGCTCCGTGCCGAAAAGCGGCAAGCGAGCTGTTGCAGTCAAAGAACAATGCCTACGTGGAGTTCGCCCGAAGCTTCAACAACAAGGTGGCTGAGCTGGAGGAACGCGCCGAGGTCACGGCCAAAGGCGAGGAAAATTACGCTGAATTCGTTCGGCTCAAGGATGACTTCGTCAAAAGAGCAGACGATGCTGAAGCCCGCAACGCCCCCGACGCGGAAGTGCAGAAAATTGCCGACGACGCCAAGGCCGTCAACGCCCAAATACGTGCCAACCGCTCCGAGTTCGACTTCGCAGCCAAGCGCTACCTGGCCGGAGTGAAGGAAATGCCGTCGCTGGTGGAGAACGTCTTTGCCAAGGAAATCTCAGCCGATATCAAGCACTTCGACTCAGTGATCCCTGCCAGGGAACAGATCCTCAAGGACACGATCGACGTGGAGCTGACCGCTAACTAGCTCACGGTTGAGGGTCCCGCAGTTCTGTGCAGGGCCCTCAACCCTGCGCAGGATCCTCAACCCTGGGCTCTCCGGACTATCTGGAGAAGCGCAGCGTGACCAACTGGAACGGACGGAGCACGAGGTTCACGGTGGAGTCTTCCTCCACAGCCACCCCAGGCGCCTCCACAGGGCGTTCGAGCAGGTCCGTGGCCATGGCGCCGGTGGCCTTGAACCCGGCCGCTACAGAACCGGCTGAGCGCTGGCCCAATGATTCGTAGAGCCGGACAATGACGTCCCCGGAACCGTCCTCGGCCAGCTTCACCGCTTCCACCACAATCGCGGGGTTGGACACGGACAGCAGCGGTTCCACTGCGTGACCACCCGTGACGAACCTCGGCTTCAGGTTGGTACGGTAGCCTTCCTCCACGGCATCAGCAATACCGGCTCCTGGCCTGATGGACAGCTCCAGGGTATGCTCACCGCGATCCGCTTCCGGATCCGGGAACCTGGCGGAACGCAGCAGCGAGGTGCGGACCGTCGTCGTGGTTCCGCCGTCTTCGCGGACCGCCCTGGTGACATCGTGCCCGTAGCTGGAGGAGTTGCTCACTGCCACGCCGTAACCGGGTTCGGCGACGTGGATCCATCGGTGCGCGCAAATTTCGAACTTGGCCACTTCCCAGGACGTGTTGGTGTGGGTCGGCCGGAACACATGGCCAAATTGTGTCTCCGACGCTGAACGGTCTGCCCGCACGTCCAGCGGGAAGGCGATCTTCAGCATCTTCTCGCGTTCCTGCCAGTCCACCGTGGTGGCGATGCCCAGTGACTTGGCACCGGCGTCGAGCGTTATTCGCTGCGTGATGGTGGAAGCGCCAACCTTGCGTTTGACCACCACGACGGCGCCCGCCGGCGTGCGCTCGACGTCGATGGCGTCCGCCTGGGTCAGCTGGGTGACGTTCCTGCGATAGAACTCTTCGATGTCCCAGGCGTCCCACTCATTGGGGGTATCCCGGAACAACTCCAGAAGGTTGCCGGCGTGTCCCGGAGCAATGGCATCACGGCCACTGGCGTGGTCCACCAAAGACGTCACCAGTCCGTCCGAGTTCAAGACCGCGCGGATGACGCCATTGTCCAGCACGAAACCATCGCCGGAATCGTCCACCTGGACGCCGGAGGCCGTTCCACGGGCCTCGGCGATACCCAAAGCCGGTACCCCCTCGCGCTCATGGGGTGCGGCATTGAGCAGCAGTTGCTTGTCGCCGGAACCCACCAGGGCGCTGGAGGCCTCCTGGATGATCGCCTCCACATCGCGGGCTATGGCCTCGTAGTTCCGCTCGGCATCCTGGTGGACCCACGCAATGGAACTGCCAGGCAGGATGTCGTGGAACTGCTGGAGCAAGACCAGCTGCCAGAGCCGTTTGAGTTCGTCCTGGGGATACGCGTAGTCCGCACCCAGCCGGACAGCGGCCGTTGAGCACCACAGCTCTGCCTCGCGGAGGAGGTGTTCGCTGCGTCGGTTGCCCTTCTTGGTCTTGGCCTGGCTGGTATATGTACCGCGGTGCATCTCCAGGTACATCTCCCCCACCCAGACCGGCAGGTTGGCGTACTCCGCCTCGGCCTTGGTAAAGAAGTCCTTGGCTGTGCCCATACGGACCTTCGGCGAGCCTTCCAGGTCTGCCGTGCGGTGCGCGGCAGCCACCATTTCCCGCGTAGGTCCGCCACCGCCGTCGCCATAGCCGAACGGCACAAGCGACATGGTGCCGCGGCCATGGTCGCGGTAATTACGCTCCGCGTGGGCCAGTTCGCGGCCGTGCAATTCGGCGTTGTAGGTGTCCACTGGCGGGAAGTGCGTAAACAGCCGCGTGCCGTCGATGCCCTCCCACGTAAAGGTGTGGTGCGGCATCCGGTTGACTTTGTTCCAGGAAATCTTCTGCGTGAGGAACCAGCGGGAACCGGCTTCCTTGACGATCTGCGGGATGGCACCGGAATAGCCGAAGGAATCGGGCAGCCAGGCTTCCTGGCATTCGACGTCGAACTCCTTGAGGAAGAAGCTCTTTCCTTCCACGAACTGCCGGGCCATGGCCTCGCCGCCGGGCATGTTGGTGTCGGATTCCACCCACATGCCGCCTACGGGGACGAACTGGCCGGCTTTGACCTTCTCCCTGATCCGGACAAAAAGCTCCGGGAAGTACTCCTTGATCCACGCCATCTGTTGGGCTGAGGAACAGGAGAAAACGAAATCCGGGTCCTCGTCCATGAGGGCCACCACATTCGAAAATGTACGGGCGCATTTCCGGATGGTCTCGCGAACCGGCCACAACCACGCCGAGTCGATGTGGGCGTGACCAGTAGCCAGAAGCTCATGGGCAGAGGCGTACGCAGGGCGGTTCAGCACCTCCTTGAGGGCTTCACGGCCCGCTGCGGCGGTTCCAGCGACGTCGTCCGGGTCCATGATGTCCAGCATGCGTTCCAGCGCCCGCAGGATCTCGTGGCGTCGCGGCAGCTCCGTGGGTAGCTCGTGCATGAGGCCGGTGAGGGTCCAAATGTCCTGGTTGAGCTCCCAGACCGTTTCGTTCAGCTCTGCGATGGCGATGCGGCCCAAGCGATACCGGGGTTCTTCTCCGGAGGTGGCCTTATCTCCCAGCGGAGTGGGGGCGAACGACCAGCCTTGGGCAACGTCAGGGTTGGCTGCGGCCTCCACGTAGAAATCCACGGAGAGCCCGCCACCCAGAAGCTTGAGTGGCACATGGTAGTTCCTCGGCGAGATCGCCTTGATGATGCTGCCATCTGCACGCCAAGCGGTGCCTTCGCACTGGAATCCCGGCACGTCACTGTTGAACCCGAGATCTACGATGATTTCCACTGCGGTGTTATCGGCCATGCCCCAGTCCTGGGGCACTTCGCCCTGCAGGCGCAACCACTTGGTGCTCCAGGCCTTCCCCCAAAGTGCTCCTGGCTCCTGCGGGGTGAAGAGCTGGCGCAGGGCTTCGGCGGCCGGTACCGGCTCGCCCGGAGCTTCCCAGCTGCTGAGCTGGAGTGGGATTGCCCTGCCGTAAATGGCCGGAAGAAGTCGTTCCCGAACGAATCGATCGAGACGCTGTTCAGTGATCCGGCGGTCGTCGTGCAATTAATTCCCCTTTGGGCTTCGGCTGGGTGATAAGGCCAGGGAGCCGGGCCTCATCGTGCTGGGAGAGGACGGTGGTTCCAGGATCACCGTGCTTCCAATCGATGGATAAAATCTACGTTGTTCCAGCTCAATAGCCAAGTGATTGGATGCTATCTCCGGCGGTCTGCGGGTTCTGGCCAGCAGGATCCGCCACGATCCTTTCCCGTCCCGCGTACACGTTGAGACTCAACCCACGACTGAACCCAGCCAGCGTGATGCCTGATTCCTCGGCCAACTCCGCCGCCAGGCTGGAGGGCGCGCTGACGGCGGCCAGCACGGGGATTCCAGCCATTGCCGCCTTCTGGACAAGCTCGAACGATGCCCTGCCCGAAACCTGCAGCACCGTGCCCTTCAGCGGCAGCATTCCGGCCCGCAAGGCCCAGCCCACCACTTTGTCTACCGCGTTGTGCCTCCCCACATCTTCTCGGAGGCAGAGCAGTTCCGTAGTGCCGTCGTCGTGAATCCTGAAGAGCCCGGCAGCATGGACGCCCCCCGTCTTGGCGAAGACCGCCTGCTCCTCCCGCAGGCGATCCGGCAGGGCTGCGAGCGCCCCCACCGGGATGGTGACGTCGTCCTCCCTGGGGCTGTGCCGGGACGACTTGCGGACGGCCTCAATGGAGTCCGTTCCACAGATCCCGCATGAACTGGACGTGTAGACGTTCCGCCCGGTGTCAGGGCGTTCAACATCCGGACGAAGCTGCGCATCCACCACGTTGAAGGTCTGCACGCCGTTCTCGTCCTCCCCCGAGCAGAAACGCTCCGAAATCAGCTGGGACGGCTCCCAGATGATCCCCTCCGAGACAAGGAATCCCGCCACGAGGTCGAAGTCGTCTCCCGGGGTGCGCATGGTCACTGAAAAGGACATGTCCCCCAGACGGATCTCCAGAGGCTCCTCCACGGCCAGCACGTCCTCCTTGAACCGGACGGGATGTTCCAATGCCTGCGGCGAACCATCCAGGACAAACTTGTGCACCTTGCGGCGTTGCGTCACGCGTCCCACGTCAGGATCCCTTCGTCTGGTTGGGGTTTGCATCGTCATGCTTCACGAAGCGCACCATCATGGCCTTGTAGCCAGGGGTGTTGGATTCGCGGGCCACCAGCTCGCGGTGCACCAAGGCGTTGGCTTCCGGGAAGTAGGCTGCCGCACATCCCTTGGCCGTCGGGTAGCCGATGAGCCTGAATTTGTTGGCACGCCGTTCGGTGCCTGAGAACGTGGAGACAACGTCCACCAGGTCCCGGTCCTGGAAGCCCAGCTCCTCAAGGTCTTCAGGGTGCACCAGGATCACCCGGCGCCCATCGGAGACGCCGCGATACCTGTCGTCCAAGCCGTAGAACGTGGTGTTGTATTGGTCGTGGCTGCGGACTGTCTGCAGGATCAGGTGGCCCTCCGGTGCTTCCAGATATTCCAAGGGACGCACAGAGAACCGTCCCTTGCCTATGTCCGTGGCGAAGGTGCGGGTATCGCGTGGCGGGTTGGGCAACACGAAGCCGTTCTTGGTGCGGACCCTGGCATTGAAGTCCTCGAATCCTGGAATCACGCGGGAGATGTGGTCCCGGATCACGTCATAGTCCTCGGCCATGGCCCGCCAGTCCACGCTGTGATCGTCACCGAACGTTGCCTGCGCCATGCGGGCCACGATCACCGGTTCACTCAGCAGGTGTTCGGAGACCGGTTCCAGCCTTCCCTGCGTTTTATGGATGACGGACATCGAGTCTTCGACAGAGAGGAACTGTTTGCCCTTGGGGTGCTTGTCGTCGGTGTCTGTCCGGCCGAGCGTGGGCAGGATCAGCGATGTCTTGCCGTGCACAATGTGGGCGCGGTTGGGCTTGGTGGAAATATGGACGGTCAGCCCCGCCCTTTTCAGGCCTGCCTCAAGGGCTGCCGTGTCCGATCCCGCAGCAGCAAAGTTTCCGCCCATGGATACGAAAACATCCACGTCACCCTTTTCCAGGGCGTGCTGGGTTTCCACGGAGTCGTAGCCGTGGTCACGGGGCATGTGGAAACCGAATTCCTTGTCCAAAGCGGCCAGGAACTGCTCCTTGGGCTTCTCCCAGATGCCCATGGTGCGGTCGCCCTGAACATTCGAGTGACCTCGGACCGGGCAGGCCCCTGCCCCACGCTTACCGAAGTTGCCTTGGAGCAGCAGCAGGTTGATGATCTCCCGGAGGGTATCCACCGAGTGCGGCTGTTGCGTCAGTCCGAGCGCCCAGCAGATGATGGTTGCCTTCGACTCAGCCATCATCCCGGCCGCCTTGGTGATTTCCTCACGCGTCAGGCCGGTGGCCCGCTCGGTTTCGTCCCAGTCCAGTACCGAACGTGCTTCTTTGTAGGCAGCAAACCCTTCGGTCTGCTGCTCTATGAAGGAATGGTCGACGACGGTCCCCGGGTTGCGCTGCTCTTCCTCCAGGAGGAGGTGGCCCAGCGCCTGGAACAGTGCGAGGTCGCCGCCCACTTTGATCTGCAGGAACTCGTCGGCAATGGTTGTACCGCCTCCGATGACGCCGTTAAGGGACTGCGGGTCCTTGAAGTTCAAGAGTCCGGCTTCGGGAAGGGGATTGACGGCAACGATCTTTCCGCCGTTGTTCTTGCAGTCGCGCAGGGCGGACAGCATGCGCGGGTGGTTGGTTCCCGGGTTCTGGCCCACCACCAGGACAAGCTCGGCGTGGTGGATGTCCTCCAGGGATACAGTGCCCTTGCCGATGCCAATGGTGGGGTTAAGGGCGCTGCCGGAGGATTCATGGCACATGTTGGAGCAGTCCGGAAGGTTGTTGGTACCGAGGCTCCTGGCAAACAACTGATACATGAAAGCCGTCTCATTGGCTGTCCGGCCGGAGGTGTAGAAGACGCACTTGTCAGGTGTAGTGGCGTTGATGTGTTGCCCGATCAGGGCGAATGCCTCAGACCAGCTGATCGGTGAATAGTGGGTGTCGCCCGGCCTGACTACCACAGGCTCGGAGATCCGCCCCTGGCTTCCCAACCAGTACTCGGTCTTGTGGTCCAGGTCGGCCAGCGAATGCTTCGCCCAGAACTCTGCACCTACGGTCCTGGTGGTGCTTTCCTCGGCGATCGCTTTGGCACCGTTCTCACAAAACTCTGCGGGGCTTCGCCGTCCTGTAATGGATTCCGGCCACGCGCATCCCGGGCAGTCAAAGCCATCGTGCTGGTTGACCCTGAGCATGGAGCGGACCGTCCGGGCCACGCCAGCCTGGGCGTAGCCACGTTCCAGGGCGACGGTGACGGCCTTGACTCCTGCAGCGGCGCGTTTGGGCGGGTGGACTTGCAGGTCATCTTCGTTGATGTCCTGTTCTGGAGCATGCCTGTTCATGAGTCCATCATTGCACTTTGTGGTCGCTGACCACCGGCCAGGGGCGCCGCCCTCAGGCGTCCAGGGCGCTCCAGTCCACTGGCCCTGACGGAGACTTCTTCTGTGGCCGCACCGTCGCCTTCCGGGGCTTGTCCTCGGCGCTCTTGGGCGCTGGCAGGGGCTTGCCCCACGGCAACGCGAAAGCGGGCACCAACTCACCCAGCTGGACCCCGTGCGGCGGCACCACCATCACCCCGTCGGCGCCGGCCAGTCCTCGCATCATTCCCGGGCCGGTGTGCTGTGCCGGAGATGCCAGACCGTACACCAGCGTGAACGGCATCAGACGGGTTCGTCCGGGATCCGCATCAATCATCGCTCCGCAGGGAACTTCAGCCACATCCTGCAGCTGTCCGTTCCCCAAAGCGGCAAGCAACGGCGACCCCACGGTGAAGAGGGCCATCATCGCCGCCAGTGGATTTCCGGGCAGTCCCAGAACGAAGCGCCCATCGGGCAACTCGGCCAACACTGCCGGGTGGCCGGGGCGCATGGCAATGCCGTCGATCAGCAACCGGCCGCCCAGCTCTGCCACCGCTTTGCGGAAATGGTCCGTCCCCGACCGTCCCGTCCCTCCGGTGGTGATCACGACGTCGGCAGGGGCTTCCGTCTCCGGTTCGCCAGGCAGGGGCTCTGTATCCTGGAGCGCGGCAACCCACTCTTCGTAGCTATCGCCTACCCGGAGTTGTTCTCCTGCGATGCCGCCCAGAAGCTCCACGACGGCGCCCAATTGAGGACCAAACGTGTCACGGACCTGTCCTGGCTGGGGAACCCCCTGCGCTATGACTTCGGATCCCGTCAGAAGGAACCTGACCAGGGGCTTACCCAGAACCTCCAAGTGATCCAACCCGGCAAGCGCGGCGAGTGCTACATGGGCCGGGTTCAGCAGCGTTCCGGCCTTGAGCAGGATGTCCCCCTCGGCTGCCTCCTCGGCAGCCTTGCGGATGTGTTGGCCGTTGCGGGGCTCCCCTGGTTTGGCCGTGCCGCCCAGGGCAAGGATCGGCAGTCCGTCGTCGTCCGTGGAGATGACGCCGCTCTCGCTGCGCAGCACCGCTTTGGCACCTGGGGGTATCAGCCCGCCGGTGACGATGGGGCTGGCTTGATGCGGGGCCAGCCTCTGCCCTGGTTCGCTGAGGATCCAGGGGCCGCTTCCATTAACGGCCCACCCGTCCATGGCCGAGGACGCATAGTGCGGCATGTCCTGAAGCGCCAGCGCATTCGACGCGAGTGTGCGACCAAGGGCGGACCTGAGGGGCACGGGCCCGGGCGGGATGGGAGTGGCAACATCAAACGCGCGTTGCCGGGCCTCATGCCAAGTGTGTGCCGCGTGGTGGCCCTCGGTGGGGGCCCCTGTCATTCGGTGTCAGTCCCTGGCTCCGCGTATTCCTTGGCAACTTTACGGGCCAACTCCAAGGCAGCCTTCATGGACGCGTCGTCGCTGGCCTGGCCGATGCCCCGGGCCATGCCGGCGGCGTACCCGGCGATGAACGTAGTCAGGGGTGCGGCGGGGCGCACCACTGAATGCGCGGCGACTCCTGCAACCGCGAGGACCTCGTTGACGTCCACGTCAACGCCCTCAAGCTCAAACGCCTGCAGCAGTGTGCGGCACCATTCCTCGAGCGTCTCTTCCTGGCTCTTCACGTCCGCCTCCAACTCGTAGTCAATGCCCAAGGCCGCAGCGTCCTCCCACGTATCCACGTCATCAGTGGACCCCGCGGGGACGTCAACGTCCAGCAGGTTCAGCCTAGCAAGCAGTCGGAACACTGAAGAGTTCGTTAACCCGTCTCCCTCGGAAGCTGCCGCCACTTCCCGTTCCAGGGCGGCGGTCCTGTAAGCCCCCAGGAGAGGCTGCTTCCGGCCATCAGTGGAGACCGCCATGGCCCCTTCAACGCCGGGATGTGACGCCAGCGCAGCCCAAAGGAGCTCGACACCACCGGAAGCGTGTGGCATGTCGCATGCCAGCACCAGCGTCCATGCCTGGCTCGAAGCGCTCGTCTTCAGCGCGGCCAGGCCGGCGGCGATTGCAGCTGCAGGGCCTGCGAACACGGGCTCCTCGCGTGCCCGCAGGATCTCTCCCGGCAACGCCTCCGCCTCCGGTCCTACGACCACCACGGCAGAAGCACCCCGGGCCGCCTGCAGCGCATGCGTAAGGAGAGTGGCGCCGTCGTACTTCAGCGCCGGCTTGGGCACGCCCCCGAGGCGGGTGGCCTTGCCACCCGCCAGAATCACGGCGTTGAATTCCATCCGCCCAGAGTACCCGGGCGGGCGGAGTTCAGCAGAAATCGATCAGGCAGCGGATTCCGGCAACAGGAACGGGTCCCAGTCCGGCGCAGGTTTCTCGAGTTCTTTGATCTGCCACATGGTTCCCTGGGGCACGCCTGGCTTGAAACGGAGCTTCCATCCCATTTCAGCCAACGTATGGTCGCTCTTGGCGTTGTTGCATTTCAAGCACGCCGCAACCAGGTTTTCCCAGGAATCCGCGCCGCCCCTGGATTTGGGGTGGACGTGGTCTATGGTGTGGGCTGTTTTCCCGCAATAGGCGCAGCGGTGACCGTCGCGGCGAAGGACCCCGCGGCGACTCACGGCGGTAATCCTGTTGTACCTGGGGCGGATGTAGCGGTTAAGGAGGATCACGGAGGGGCGTCCAAGAATCTCCTGTGGCCCGACGACAGGCTCGTCGCCTTCGGCCACTACGCTTGCTTTCCCAGTCAGCACAAGGACCAGCGCCCGGCGGAATGTTATTACCGCCAGCGGTTCATATCCAGCATTCAGAACGAGTGTGCGCATGCACGTACCTCTTCACGGCCGCACCCGTCAGGGGCACGAGGGCCGGCTGCCCTCTGCTTGTACGGGCTGTGGATCGACACCATAAGGGTAAGCACTTATATGCCGTATCAACGAATTTTTCTGTCGTTTCGCGTGCGGTGTCGGCAAAAATTCATGCGTGGTTAAGGGATGTGCGGCATCGCCGGGCTGCGAAAGCGGGCCTCCACCACCCACTTTGACCGGCGACCGAAGAGGACACACCAAGGATGACGGCGTGTCGGGTGACCCGCAGGCTGAGAGTTGTTGCGGACGGTACGGGCCGCCCGACGCATCAATGCTGGTCGCTGGATCGGGCTGCTCTTAAAAGCAGAACACCCCGCCGGCCTCAGCCTGCGGGGTGTTCTTGGAGGTGCTTGGATCAGCCGTTGACGCGGATGAAAACCGGTCCGGAGCCAACGTTGGCGCTGAACAGTGCCGTAGTGGATCCGTTCCATCCACCGTGGACTGCCATGCCGTTACCGACGTATACAGCGATGTGGGCCTGTCCGGCCAAGCCGCCATTGGCGTAGTAGGCGAGGTCGCCCGGCTGGGCTTCTGCTGCACTGACGGTGCGGCCCAGGGAGAGGTAACCGGCCGGCCAGTCGTGGAAGTTGATGCCGACGGCTGCCAGGGAGTTGGTCACCAGCATGGTGCAGTCCTGGGTCACGCCGAGCTGTGCGTAGGCAGCAGCGGCAATAGCCGCACCGAGCCCGCTCGAGGCTGCAGGAGCCTTGGCGGCCGGGGCTGCGGTGTTGACCGCGAGGGTAGCGTTGCCGGCTGTTGCCGTGCTTTCCGCAGCCTTCTTGGTCTCAGCCTTGGCGGGGGCCTTCTTCTCGACCGGAGCCGGAGCTTCCACCGTGGTGACCACGGGGCGCTCGTAGGAGATGGCGACCGTGGAATCCGCAGCGATGGTGGCCTGAACCACTGACTGGACGTCAAGGGTGGACGTCGACGTGGATTCGCGATCGACATTGGTGTCGGCAGCGTTGGCTGCCACACCGCTGGTCAGGACCAGGCCTGATGCTGCGGCAATAACTGCTGCCTGGCGGCCAACGCCACCGGCGTTGTCGCTGACGGCCTTGGCGATAACGGCAAGCGAGCTGGTCTTGGGGGCCTCAGCGCGATGCCGTGCAACCTTGTTTGCACTGGTCATGATTTTCTCTTTTCGTATCCGCGGGCAGTTGGGGTACACGCGGGTAGTGGGCAGGCCAGCACTTGGGGGCATGCTGGCTTACCCCGAACCGGATGATTTCTAGCGGAGGGTGAAGAAGGAGGACGTACCTGTGGAAGCCGCTGAGTGCAGCAGCGTGCCCTGGCCCGGGTTCAAGGCGCTGATCATCATGCCGTTGCCGACGTAGATGCCCACGTGGGCTCCGCCGTTCTGCATGACGAGGTCGCCGGGAGCAGGGGTGCTGGTGGGCTTCATGGCCGTCCAGGCGTTGACGCGGGGGATGCTGATGCCGGCCTGCGCGTAAACCCACTGGGTGAAGCCTGAGCAATCCCAGCCGTTGGGAGTGGTGCCGCCCCAAACATAGGGGTGGCCAATGCCGGTGTAGGCAATCGCGGCGAGACCGGAAGCGGCGGCGCTGGAAGCAGCGTCCTTGGCTTCGGAGGACTTCGCGGTGACGGCACCCGCGGTTTCCTGTGTGCTGTTTGCCGCCGTGCGCTGGGTGGTCTGCGAAGCACGCTGGACTACCTTGGGGGCTTCCTTGGTGACCACAACGGGGCTCTCAAAGGAAACGGTGGCGGTGGGCTCTGCGGTGACGACTGCCGTGGCGACCAGCTGCTGGGTGCTGGAGGCTTCCGACTTGGTGACGTCGGTGTCCGCTGCCTGTGCCGGCAGGCCGACGCTAAGGACGAGGCCCGAGGCTGCTGCCAATACGGCGGCCTGGCGACCAACAGTTCCGGCGTTGGATGAAACAGCCTTGGAAAGGTTGTTCAAAGGGTTCGTTCGAACCGATTCGGCGCGGTGGCGCGCAGGGGTAGTGCGTGATGACACGAAGGTAGCCTCTCCCAATGCCTGCGAGGTGAGCTGTCGGATTCGGATGGGAGTCATCCGGCCGCGCCGCTTCAAGGAAGCTTTTGCGACTTAACCCCAAGGCCTTCTCTCGAAGACCAGAAGTGGTTCCCCCGCCCCTGCCAGACGATTTATGCGAACGGACCTCGAGTGGTGGCAGAGCTAGGCAATCCACTCAAGTGCACCGGCCCCCTAAAAAGCCGATGCGCTTTGTACGGTACAACAGTTGAACGTGAATGTCACATTCAGGTCACGGGGCGTGTCACGAATGCGAGAGACAACCATCAACTAGCTCAGAGCCAGCCCATGGGGTCGACAACTTCGCCGTTGACCTGAACCTCGAAGTGGAGGTGGCATCCGGTGGAAGCGCCTGTGGTGCCGCTCAGGGCTACGGTGTCGCCACGGTTGACCGTCTGGCCCACCTTGACGGTGAAGGACGACAGGTGGTTGTACGTGGTCTCAAGGCCGTTGCCGTGGTCCACTACCACGCGGTTGCCTCCGCCGTACTCGTGCCAACCTGCGAAAGTGACCTTGCCGGTGGCCGCAGCATGGACGGCTGTGCCGCACTGGGCTACGAAGTCCTGGCCGCGGTGGAAGTCACCGGAACCGCCCGTGAGGGGGCTGATGCGGTAACCAAAGGGTGATGCCGTGGTGAGCGTATCCAAGGGGCTGGCCATGGTGCCAACGGACGAGGCGCGCTGGATGCTTCCGGCGGACTGGGCGCTGAGGAGCTGCTTCAGCTTTCCGTCGGGATCCGCGGCAGTGGCAACGGCGGCGCGGCTGAAGTCGATTTTGGCGGATGCGGCTGCGGAAACCTCGGGCTGGCTCCCGCCGGTGACGGCGAGGGCGGCCTCAGTCTGGCCGGACTCCGAGGTGGCCATGACCGGGCTGGTGGCCGGCAGACCGACAGTCAGGGCAAGTCCGGTGGCGGCAAGCGCTACACCGGCTTTCTGCCCGACGCCACTGGCTGCGGCAAAATCGGCTACCTGGCGCAACGGGCTCTTACGGCGGCGGACCTGACGCTCAGTGTCGCGGGGCCGGATCTCCATAGTGGCGCGGGCTGGCCGCAGCTCAACAGCGGGGCCGGACGCGCGGCGGCGGCCCCTGACGTTCTGCGATGTCAAACTCTGTTCCTCTCTAAAAAGCCTGCGAAGTTAGCTGTCGGATTCGGGTCAGAGAGTTTCAAGACCCGGCCCGCACGAGGCGCTCACGGCACACAGGTATCCCAGGAGGGACTTGCGTAAGTGGGCACTTCTGCTGCGGACTTCACCCCAAGGCTGCTTCTTTAGACAGCCGCTTGTGGTTCCCCCGCCTCTGCCAGTGGTGGGTGACACACCTGATCCGCTGGCAGAGCTCGGCTCCGGATCAGGTAACGCTTTGGTATCAGCGCTAGTAGATAACTATAGGGGATTAAACGCCGTAGTAATAAATTCGTTATCAACAGAAACGCGCGTGTTCCGGGAGGCCCTTATCATCAATAGCGGAAAACCGCAGGTCACACGCCCGCGAAACGTGCGAAAGTGAGGTTTGACACCTGGAACCGATAGCGATCAGCTGAGGGAGACAGCGATCAGCTGAGGGAGACAAAGACGTGCGCGGCAACTTCGGGAGGCAGCTCCAAGGCGCCCTCAATCCCGGGCACGCGGACGGAGATGTACTCGCCCACACGCTCCAAGGACACCGAGGCCCCCGGACGGATTCCGCCCTCGTCCAGCTGGGTGAGCAGTTCGGGCTCCACCTGGATGGGCTCAGCAAGGCGGCTGACCACGACGCGGGAATCGGAAGCGTACCCGTCCATGGCCTGCAGGAGGTTGACGTCAAGCCGCGGGAGGGGTTGGCCGGCCAGGCCGCCAAGTGCTTCCAGTCCTGGAATCGGGTTGCCGTAGGGAGACTCGGTGGGGTGCTCCAGGAGCTCGTACAACCGACGCTCAACGCGCTCACTCATGACATGTTCCCAGCGGCACGCTTCGTCGTGCACGTAGGCCCAGTCAAGACCGATCACGTCCGCCAGGAGGCGCTCGGCAAGGCGGTGCTTGCGCATGACCTCGGTGGCGCGCTTCCGCCCGACCTCGGTCAACTCCAGGTGCCGGTCGTTGGAAACGATCACCAGGCCATCGCGCTCCATGCGTCCGATGGTTTGGGAGACTGTGGGCCCGGAGTGCCGCAGTCGCTCCGCGATGCGGGCCCTGAGAGCCACAATGTTCTCTTCTTCAAGCTCCAAAATGGTCCGAAGATACATCTCAGTGGTATCGATCAGATCCGTCATCCAGCTCAGCTCTCCTCGAACGCAGTTTCTTGCGTAATCTCCACCGTACAGCGTCCCCTGCCAGGGCGTGCGGTGTGCTCCGCCGCCCCATGGACGCCAACCCCCAGCCTAGCTTATTTGGAATTACTCTGGATAATTCCGGTCGCATATGGTTCCTCGGCATTCCACGTGGCGGACTATGACGACCGCAGGTTCCTGCGCCCGGGCGGCGTCAGGCAGAATTGGGGTGTCGAAGGGGCAGTTGATGCCACCTGCCACGACCCATCTCGAGCCGATACCCATTGGAGCCACACGTGAGCGACAACAGCATCACCATCCCCGCCGACCTCCTCCCCAAGGACGGACGCTTCGGTGCAGGACCATCCAAGGTCCGCCCGGAACAGATCGAGGCGTTGTCTGCCGCATCGGCCACCATCCTCGGCACGTCCCACCGACAGGCTCCAGTCAAGAACCTCGTGGGTTCGGTCCGCGAAGGGCTCAGCTCCTTCTTCCGCGCTCCTGAAGGCTACGAGGTTGTCCTCGGCGTTGGTGGCTCCACCGCGTTCTGGGACGTTGCTGCGTTTGGCCTGGTTGAGAAGAAGGCACAGCACCTTTCGTTCGGCGAGTTCGGCTCCAAGTTCGCAGCGGCCACCAACAAGGCACCGTTCCTCGATGCTTCTTCCATCATTAAGTCCGAACCCGGCACTCGTCCGGTGTCACAGGCGGAAGCAGGCGTGGATGTTTACGCCTGGCCCCAGAATGAGACCTCCACCGGCGTGGCAGCTCCCGTCAAGCGCGTCCAGGGCGCGGACGAGGGCTCACTGGTACTGGTGGACGCCACTTCAGCAGCCGGCGGCTTGGACGTGGATGTCGCCGAGTCGGATGTCTACTACTTCGCCCCGCAGAAGAACTTCGCCTCCGACGGCGGCCTGTGGCTTGGCCTGTTCTCCCCCGCCGCGTTGGAGCGCGCCGCTCGGATCAAGGCCAGTGGCCGCTGGATCCCGGACTTCCTGGACCTTCAGACCGCCATTGACAACTCCAAGCTGAACCAGACGTACAACACGCCGTCACTGTCCACCTTGGTGACCCTGGACGCGCAGGTGCAGTGGCTCAACAGCAACGGTGGCCTGGACTTCGCCAGCAAGCGCACGGCGGATTCAGCCAACCGCATCTACTCCTGGGCCGAAGCCTCCGAGTACGCCACGCCGTTCGTCGCGAACGCCGAAGACCGCTCCAACGTCATCGCCACCATAGATTTCGACGATTCGATTGACGCTGCGGCAATCGCCAAGATCCTGCGCGCCAACGGCATTGTGGACACCGAGCCTTACCGCAAGCTCGGCCGCAACCAGCTGCGCATTGCCACGTTCGTGGCGATCGAGCCGGACGACATCTCAGCGCTGCTTGCCAGCATCGACTATGTGGTGGGCGAACTGAAGAAGTAACCCGGGCGCGATTTCCGCGCAACGTGAGGGTCGGCGTCGTTCCGGTATTTCCCGGACGGCGCCGCCGCCGTTTAAGGGGCCGCCGTCCAAGGCGCTGCCACGTTACGGCGACGGGGCTCCGATTAACGACGGGCTCTGATTAAACAGCTAAAGGTGGACATCAGTGTCCACCTTTAGCTCTGTTTGTTCCGGTTAGCTCTGTTTGTTCCGGTGACAACAGCCCTTATTCAGGGTCGACGTCGTCGGATTCATCCGACGCATCGGCGTCGGGTTCGTCCGAATCGGCATCCGAGTCAGCGGGTTCGGTTGCTTCGTCTTCGGCCGCCTGCACCGACTCCTCCGTGACGTCCTCCACGGTCTCCTCCACCAGGGGCGTCTCGTCCTCGGGACGGACACGCTTGGCCCACGGAACCCACTCGGGTGCCAGGATGGAATCCTCGGAGGGCAGCAGCCCGAGCTCGCTCACAGTCACGATCTTGGAACGTGAGTTACGGGTCACCACGGCGTACCACTGCCAGCCGCCATAGCCGGCAAGCTTGGATTCGAACAGGTGCGTGACCACGCGGTCACCCTCCGACTTCGCGCCGAGGTGCGCCCCTACTTCGCCAGGGTTGGCAATGCTCTCTACTGCTTCGCGGGCAGTATCGACGGCGGCGGCAAGGAATGCGTCCGGCTTGCCGGTGCGCCACACGGGCAAGCCGGCGCGCGACTTCGCCGCAACCGGCTTCCGCCCGGGGGCATCCCCGTTTCCAGGAGCCTTGGCAGCGTCAGGGCCGGCCACAGGGTTTGCCTGTTCGTCCCTTCCGGCCTTTGTGTCCTGTGCGGATTCCGATGTCATGGCGGGTCCTAGGCTTCCAGCTCGTCGGCAACCTTGCGCAGCGCCATGGAGATGGCCTTGGCCTTGTTGCCGTCGGGGTACTTGCCGGATGACAAGGAACCGGAGAGGTTGTCCAGCACCGTGACGAGGTCCTGCACCATCGGTGCGAGGTCCCTGGCGTTCATCCGCTTGGCTTTGGCGATGGACGGAGTCTTCTCCAGGACACGCAGTCCCAGAGCCTGTGCTCCACGGCGGCCGTCGGCCACACCGAACTCCACGCGGGTTCCGGCTTTGAGCTCCGTCACGCCCGCGGGCAGGGACGTCTTGGGCAGGAATACTTCCTGGCCATCTTCAGCCGCGAGGAATCCGAAGCCTTTTTCCTTGTCATACCACTTGACCTTGCCGGTAGGCACGTAATCAACCTTCTTCGTTCTTGCTTTGGGAGACACGTCGGGCCAAACACCGCATCCGCAGGGTTCTGCGGGATCGAGGGTGGCAGCCCGGTCCGTGTTGGTCTGTTCCTTCAAGGTTATCCTGCCCAGCCCCCTAATCCCGCTTTGTCGCGTCCACGCCGTACCCGATCAGCAGCAATCCATCCCGAACGGATGCTGCTGCTAGCGTTGATGGCATGACTTCCCCGGGTTACCGTCGCCCCCTCATGATCATCGCCGCCGTCATCGCAATCGTTTCCCTGGCCGCGGTTGGCGCAGTCATGGCAGTGGCGTACAACGGCGGCGTGGCGCCGGTCTGGGTCACCTCCACCGCACTCTATGGACTTCCCGTGGCCTTCATGCTGGCCGTCATCCTGGTCCTCGACGCCGTTCGCCAGCGCCGCCGACAGTAACCACCGGCGCCGTCGGCGGGCACGAGCGGCCCGGGGGCGGTAACGTTGGATTGATGTCCCTTATTCGCGCGCTCAGCAAGGAACTGGAAGCGCGCAGCGACAACTCGCTGCGGGCCTTGTTTGCCGCGCGACCGGACCTGATCTCCCCCATGGCGCCGGACTTCCCGGCCTTGGCCGCACGAGCCAGTGCCCGGGTCAGTGTCCAGAGGGCTTTGGAACGCTTGAACAAGCCCGAGATGCAGGTCCTGGAGACTCTCCACCTCTGCACCAATGCCGACACCGGCCACAGCGTTTCCGCCGCCGGGCTGAAGAAGGTCATTGCCGGCTCAACGCTCTCAGCACTGGACCCCATCCTCGCCAAGTTGCAGGAACTTGCCTTGGTCCATCGGGCCGATCCGCCCGCCGGAACACCGGCCACCAGCTCACGGCAACGTTTCTACCTTCCCGTGGGAAGCCTCAAGGACGTCATTGGCATCTATCCAGCAGGCCTGGGCAGGAGCTATACGGAACTCGTCCGGTTGCAGCCGGCTTTTGCCCAGCGCGTGGTGCAATTGGTAGCCGAACTCCACCACAGTGGCCTGGGCATCCACTTGGCCAGCACTCCCATGGATGCGGCGCTCGCGCTGCAGCGGTGGACGTCCAGTCCGGAGAACCTGCGCACCATCCTGGCGACAGCACCGGAGCGCACCCTTGGATTGCTGGACAAGTTCGGCAGCTGGGCCATGGGCGCCGTACCCCAAGCCCAACGCCGTGCGTCCGTCACCCACGAAAGCGCCGACGTCGGGCCTATCGACTGGCTGTTGGCGCGCGGTCTGCTGGTCCCCCTGGACGCCGGCCACGTGGAACTGCCCCACAGCGTGGGTATCGCCCTCCGTGGCGGGGCGATCGTGGATGACTTTACGCTGGCCCCACCCGTCCCGGAGCTGGGCCATACCAGTGCTGCTTTGCGGCGCAATGCGGCCATGGGCGCAATCGCCGAAACCTTGCGGCTGGCCGGCGAGCTGTTGTTCGCCGTTCGTGAGCAACCCCTGGCGACGCTCCGAAGCGGCGGGGTGGGCGTCCGGGAACTCCGGCGCCTGGCCGAGTCCATCCGCTGCGGCGTGCACGAGACCGCCATTTTCCTTGAGCTATGTGCCATGGCCGGACTGCTGCGGCTGGATGTGGACAGTTCCACCTGGGTCCAGCCGCCGTCGCTGGAATGGCTCAACCTGCCCCGGCAGGAGCAATGGCTTTGGCTGGTCAACGCCTGGCTGGCCAGCGAGCGCGCCCCGTCGCTGGTGGGGCAACCGCTCACGGGTCCCTCATCCACCGCATCCCATCAGGGGGCGGCCGGCACCACCATCAATGCTTTGTCCGCGGAGGCCCAACGGCCCGACGCCCCAGTGGTTCGGCGGAGGGTCCTGGAAATCCTGAATGAGCTTACGGTGGAGGCCGCAGCGCCGGACGGCAAGGCTCCCGTCCTGGACGCCCGTGCCGTACTTCAACGCGCCGAGTGGTCCCAGCCGAGGATGTCCCGTCGTTTCAGTTCCCTGGTCCGCGGGATCCTCGAAGAAGCCGCCCTTCTGGGACTGATGGGCTCCGGTGCTTTGACCCAGCTGGGTTCGGCCATTGCCGATGCCCAGCCCGAGCAGGCCATGACTATTCTGGGCGAGCACCTGCCCGCTGCCGTGAACCACATCCTCCTGCAGGCGGACCTGACGGCCGTGGCACCTGGGTACCTTGCGCCCGAACTCAGCGAAACGCTGCTGTTGATGGCCGACGCCGAGGGGCAAGGTCCGGCGTCCATCTACCGGTTCTCTGCCGTCACCATACGCAGGGCGCTCGACGCCGGACAGGATGCGGAGTCGCTGTTGGCGTTCCTCCGTGAGCACTCCGCGACGGACGTGCCCCAGCCGCTGGCGTACCTCATCCAGGACACGGCGTCCAGGCATGGCCGCCTGCGGATCGGCACGAGTGCCAGCTTCATCCAGAGCGATGACGAGACCGCCATTACCGATCTCCTGCAGGAGGCCCGGACGTCGGCCTTGAGCTTGGTGCGCATCGCGCCGACTGTCCTAACTTCCTCGGCGAGCCCCCGCGAAACGGCCCGTGTCCTCCGCGAGCTGGGACTTTCGCCGGCGGTGCAGGAGGCCGAACCCGCCGTCGTGCGTTTCAAGCGGACCACAGCGGTGCCGGGCAGCGCCCGGCCCGTCTACACGGCACCGCGGACCGCTCCGCCGGACGACGACGTCGAGGCGCAGCTTTCGGTCTTGCGGCAGCACCGCGGGGTTCCCGCCGGCGGGACGGGCGAAGCGTCCACACAGCTTGGCTTGGAGACATTGCAGACGGCAATAAGGCTCAAACAGGCAGTCACCATGAACGTGGTGGACAGCCTGGGGAATGCCAACACCGAAACCGTTGTTCCTGTCTCCGTCTCCGGGGGACGCGTCCGGGTGTTCGATCCCGCCAAGGACACCGAACGGGTGTTGTCCATCCACCGGATCATCGATGTGGAACCCGCAGGTGAACTGCGTTCATGAAAACCGCGCCGTGAAACTGCGCAAGTGAGGATTCAACAGTGACCGACGGTCCGCTGATCGTACAAAGCGACAAAACCATACTGCTTGAGGTCGACCACGAACTCGCCACCGAGGCCCGGCACGCCATCGCCGCCTTCGCTGAGCTGGAACGCGCCCCCGAGCACATGCACAGTTACAGGCTCACGCCGCTGGGCCTGTGGAACGCCCGCGCCGCCGGCCTGGACGCCGAGCAGGTGTTGGACACCCTGCTGAAGTATTCGCGTTTCCCCGTGCCGCATGCGCTGCTGATCGACATCGAAGAGACCATGTCCCGTTACGGACGCCTGCGGCTTGAGAAGGACGCACAACATGGCCTGGTGATGCGGACTGATGACTACCCCGTGCTGGAAGAAGTCATCCGGGCCAAGAAGATCGCCCCGTTGCTGGGTCCAAGGATCGACGGCGAGACCGTGGTGGTGCACTCGTCGCAGCGGGGACAGTTGAAGCAGCTGTTGCTCAAACTGGGGTGGCCCGCGGAAGACCTGGCCGGCTATGTGGACGGGCAGCCCCACCTCATCATGCTGGACGAAAGCGACTGGCAGCTCCGTCCATACCAGAAGGTGGCCACGGAGAACTTCTGGGCCGGCGGCAGCGGCGTCGTCGTGCTTCCGTGTGGTGCGGGAAAGACGTTGGTGGGGGCTGCTGCGATGGCAACGTCATCCACCACCACGCTGATCCTTGTCACCAACACTGTGTCGGCGCGGCAGTGGAAGGACGAGCTCCTCAAACGGACGTCGCTGACTGAGGACGAAATCGGCGAATACTCCGGTGCGGTCAAGGAAGTCCGGCCCGTTACCATCGCCACCTACCAGGTCCTCACCACCAAGCGCGGCGGCCTCTACCCGCATTTGGAACTCGTGGACGGCCACGACTGGGGACTCATCATCTATGACGAGGTCCACCTGTTGCCTGCCCCGATCTTCCGAATGACAGCGGACCTGCAGGCACGGCGCAGGCTTGGCCTGACGGCAACACTCGTCCGCGAGGATGGCCGCGAAGGCGAGGTGTTCAGCCTGATCGGTCCTAAACGGTATGACGCTCCGTGGAAGGACATCGAAGCACAGGGCTACATAGCACCGGCCGACTGTGTGGAGGTGCGCGTGGATCTCCCCCGGGACGAACGGGTGGCCTATGCCATGGCCGATGACGCTGACAAGTACCGGCTCTGCGCGACGTCGGAAACCAAGACCCAGCTGGTGGAGCAACTCGTGGCCGCTCACAGGGGCGAGCAACTGTTGGTGATCGGCCAGTACATCGACCAGCTGGACGAGATTGCCGAGCGGTTGGACGCTCCTTTGATCAAGGGCGAAACCAGCGTCAAGGCGCGGCAGAAACTCTTCGATGCCTTCCGTAAAGGCGAGATCCACACGTTGGTGGTGTCCAAAGTGGCCAACTTCTCCATCGACCTTCCGGAAGCATCCGTGGCCATCCAGGTCTCAGGCTCCTTCGGATCGCGTCAGGAGGAAGCCCAGCGGCTGGGACGTCTCCTGCGACCCAAGCAGGACGGCCGGGCCGCCCGCTTCTACTCCCTGGTTGCCAGGGACACACTGGACCAGGATTTCGCAGCCAAGCGCCAACGCTTCCTTGCCGAACAGGGCTACGCCTACCGGATCATGGACGCCAAGGATGTGGGTAAGGACGTCGGACAGGAACAATAGGCAGCAGGCCAAGGAACCAAAGAACCTCAGGCCCCTTGCCAATCATCTCCAGCGACTTTACGATTCCTAGTGAAGCTCTCCGCCCTTTTGGTTGCCCCTGGTCCAGGCAACTTGGCGGCCAGCCGTCGGCGGTGGGGGAAGCCCGCAGCCAGGGAGCCGACGGTTTGAAGGCCTTGAAGAATCTGTGAATTTTTTACCAGAGGATTCCCTATGCGTAAGACCCTCCTGGTCCTGTCGGCGATCGTCCTGCTGTCAGCACTGGCCCAGTTGTTCTTTGCCGGCTACTTCCACTTCCAGAACACCATCGAAGCCCAGCGTGAAGCGGGCGTCTTCCATGCAGTAAACGGCCAGTACGTCTTGCGGTACGGGGCCCTGTTGGCTGCCATCGTAGCGGCGATTGCCAAAGTTGGCTCCCGCACCATCTGGCTGGCCGCAGGCATCTTCCTGCTGACCTGGCTGCAACTGTTCATCTTCATCATCGGCGGCATGCTCACCGGTTCTTCGCCGGAGTTCATCACCCCGGCGGGATCGTGGGTGGTCTCCATCCACCCGATCGTTGGCGTGCTGATGATTTTCATGTCGTACTGGCTGTTCAACCGTGCACGTGCTGCGGCACTCAACCCGCAACCGTTGCCTCCCAAGGCCGCGGCATCGGATGCTTCGGCCTCGTCCAGCGCAGCCTGACCACCCGCAGCTGTGACCATCTCACAGCTGCTGGCGGTGGACTTGGTGCTGTCCGTCCTGGCGGCCGGCGCCTGGATCGCCGCCGTCTGGAAGACCGTTTCATTGAGTAGTGACGGGCGGACAACCAAGACTGGAAACATCCACTTGGCGATCCTTTTCGTCGGTGTCGCCGTTGTAGCGACGGCGGCGCGCTACGCGTTACTCCCTGCTTTGGTGGCCGGCAGTTGGTGGTTTGCAAGCGAACGCACAACCATCAACCTTCCCCTGACCGCCATCCCCGCGGCTTGGGCCGCGATGGCCGGTGTTCCGTACTTGCTGAGGAGGCGGAACACCGGCTCACAACCTGCCGAAGAGGACCGGGAACGTGGTGGGCGATCCCGTGAATGGGCCGTACTCGCCATGGTGGCCGCGGCAGCGTCGTCGGTGGCATCACTCGCACTGACCTTCATCCTTGGTCCGTTTCCGGCACCGTGGAGCATTGCGCTACTGCTGTTGATGGTGGCCGGAACGGTGCTGCTGGCACGGCTCGCCCTGTTAACACCGGGGCGCGGAGTAAAGGCAGGACTTACAGGAACACGCGGCGCCTCCCCCGCAGGAAGGCGTCCGACGGCGGCTGCCGCGGTTGCCGGCCTCATGGCATGCACCGCTCTGGGCTCGGGAGTCTTCGCTTGGCTTGGGAGCCGGTCCGCCGACGGCACCGTGATTAGTGCCGCCGTCGGCCACCACAACGGCGGCACAGCCACCACAGTGACGGACCCGACGCCGGTGACCAGCTTGCTGGGCGACCCTCCCGCCGACGCCGTGGTGCGGCACTACGAACTGACCGCCCGCGTGGAACAGGTGACGCTGCCATCCGGGCAGGCAACGGAGGCCTGGACCTTCGGCAGCCTTCCGGGCCCAGCGTTGGAAGCTCAACTGGGTGAAGTCATGGAGGTGGTTTTGAAGAACCGCGACGTCACTGCGGGCGTGACGCTGCACTGGCACGGGTACGACGTTCCCAATGCCATGGACGGAGTGGCCGGCGCCACGCAGGATGCCGTGATGCCCGGACAGTCCATGACCTATCGCTTTACTGCTGCCCAAGCGGGCACCTACTGGTACCACACTCATCAGGATTCGGCCGAAGGGGTCCGCAAAGGCCTCTACGGCACATTCGTCGTGCACCACCCCTCGTTGCCCCGTGCTGAAACGGACATCGTGGTGGCCGGACACGACCTTAGCGGTCTGGGGTTGCTGGGCTCCTCAGACCGTGTAAGTGGCCACTCCGCCGTACCTGGTTCGATGGTGCGGGCGCGGCTCATCAACACCGATTCCCTGCCGCAGCGCTACTTGGTGGAGGGCACTGCCTTCAAGGCTGTGGCTGTGGACGGAACCGACGTGAACCAGCCGGAAGAAGTGAACGGCAAGCTGGTCCGTCTTGGTGCAGGGGGCCGGGTGGACATCGCCTTCATCATGCCGGATGCGCCCGTGACCGTGCGGTCCGACGCCGCTGCCAGCGCCGCAGTGGTGGTCTCTCCGTCACGTTCGGGCGTCGCTGAGCCCGGGATCCCCGAAAAGGCCCCTGCGGGCGCGTTCGCCACCACCCCCGTGCTCGACCTGTTGGAGTATGGCAAGCCCCTGGTCGGACCATCCGGTGGCTCTACGGGCGCTGCTGCGGGGAGCCGCAGGATCACCCGGGAAGAGGTGGTGGTTTTGGACCGGCAGTTCCGCTTTGTGGATGGGATTCCGCGTTACGCGTTCACTGTGAATGGGGCCGCGTATCCGCTGGTTCCCTCCATGGACGTGGCTGAGGGCGACACCGTAAAAGTAACGGTGGTGAACCGCACAGCCGAGCCGCATCCAATGCATCCACACGGACATCACGTGCAGGTGCTCAGCCGGAACGGTGTGGCACCCAGCGGTTCACCCTTGGTACTGGACACGGTGGACGTGTTGCCGGGCGAAGTGTGGGAGTTGCTGCTGCATGCCGACAACCCCGGCATCTGGATGGACCACTGCCACAACCTGGATCATGCAGCCGAGGGAATGATGATGCTGTTGAAGTACGAAGGGGTGTCATCACCGTTCGTCCACGGCGGTCACTCCCGCAACCGGCCGGAGTGACCCTCTCAGGCAACCATGCGGCTGGTGTGGTGGGCTTTGACTTGATCCACTACGGCCCAGGAATCTTCATCGCGGAGTTGGGCACTGGCGAAGCGTTCGGCCGCCGCGAGGTCATGGAAGTCTTCGCGCCGAACCCGGCCTGTATCCGTATCCAAGTACGTCACATGGAACTCGACGTCGTCACGGCTGCGGTGCTGGTGAATGCTGACTGGAGCTGTTGTCTTTGCCATGTTTCAAGTGTGGAACGGGGCACTGACAATTTAGGAAGCATCCGTGGGCGTGTTCGGATTTCGGAGCCCTCAAGGCTTCCTGAGGTACTGCCCCGACACGTTGCGAACGGTCTCGCTGAGCACGTCCAACACCCTTGATGCTGTCCGCCACCGCTGCCAGTACAGTGGCACGTCGAAGGGCCGTTCAGGGGCAAGCTCAATCAGCCGGCCATCAGCGATGTCCGGCCCGCATTGGACTTCCGGGATGAGTCCCCAGCCGAGGCCCAACCGTATGGCATCGCCGAAGTCCTGTGAGGCCGGAACATAGTGGCGCGGGCCCTTCCGTACGGGGAGCGGTTCTCCGCCGGTGCGGGAACGCGACTGCACGAAGGCCCACTGATACGTGTCCTTGCGGTCGAAATCCACGGTGGGGGCTGCATTGAGCACCTTCGCTTCCAAGCCATCCGGCAAGCCCGGGAACCAGCGGTCCACAAAGTGGGGCGCCGCAACGGCCAGGTAACGCATGACCCCGAGGCTTTCCACCCGGCACCCCTGCACCGGCTCCGGTGTAGCGGTGACGGCGGCCATAACGGTACCGGAGCGCAGCAGCGAGGTGGAATGCTGTTCGTCGTCGCGGTGGAGATCGAAGGTGACATTGAGGTCCACGGGAATCTGGGACAGCGCTTGCAGGAACCACACCGCCAGGGAATCCGCGTTGACCACGATCGGGACGGCAAGCTGCGCCCCATCGGAACCCAAGCCAAGCTCCCTGCCCGCATCGGCCTCCAACTGTGCCACCTGGCGTGCCAGTCGCAGCACCACCTCGCCCGCCTCGGTGGGTTGAGCAGGATTGCTTCGCTGCAGCAACACCCTGCCGGCCGATTGTTCCAGCGCTTTCAGCCGTTGCGAAACCGCCGACGGTGTGATGTGCAGCAGGCGCGCGGCGGCATCCAGTGTTCCTTCGGAGAGGACGGTGGCGAAGGTGAGCAGTTGCTCGGAGGGGAACTGTGGCATAAGCAGATCTTACGTGGCATGAGGAACTTTAGCTGGTCTAAAGATATTCCCCTCCGTAGTTTCAAAGAGTGACTTTTACTGACTTCTTCCATTCCACGGGCCTCGGCCTTGCCACAGGCCTCGCACTGATCGTCGCGATCGGGGCACAAAACGCCTTCGTTCTCCGCCAGGGAATCCGCGGAGAGCACATTGGCCCCATCGTGGCAGTGTGCGCGCTGTCCGATGCTGTATTGATTGGTGCCGGTGTCCTTGGCACCGGCGCCCTGATAACGGCAGCCCCTGCCGCCGTCGTGGTCCTCCGCTATGTGGGCGCGGCATTCCTGGTGACCTACGGTGTCATGGCCGCCCGGCGCGCGCTGCGGCCCCAGGCGCTGACGGCTGAAGGCCCCCGGAACGACGGCGGCGCGAAGCGGGGCCTCGCAGCCTCGGTCACCACTGTCCTGGCCCTGACCTGGCTCAATCCGCATGTCTACCTGGACATCGCGCTGATCGGTTCACTTGCCAGCGCGCAGGGCACTCCCTTGCAGTGGTGGTTCGGCGCCGGGGCCATGCTGGGCAGTATTCTCTGGTTCTGTTCTTTGGGCTTTGGGGCACGTTTCCTTCGGGGATTCTTCGCCAAGCCACTGTCATGGCGCTTCCTGGACGGCGGCATAGCCGTGACCATGATCGCGCTGGGGGCCGGTTTGGTGCTGGGTGCCTGAGCGACCTCGTGGCTCTTGGCAGGAGGCTTGGCCGGGCCGCGCAGTTCGCTCACATGCAGCACCCAGACAACTCCCAGTTTCTGGGAGCATCATGGATGTCATGAAAAAGAACGGCCCCGAAGCCAAGCTCCTTGTCGTCGATGACGAACCCAACATCCGCGAGCTGCTCTCCACGTCCCTGCGCTTCGCAGGGTTCGAGGTCGTGGCCGCGTCCAATGGTCGCGAAGCCCTCGCCGCGGCCGATCTCCATGCCCCGGACCTCGCTGTCCTGGACGTGATGCTGCCGGACATGGATGGCTTCACGGTCACCCGCCGACTCCGTGCGGCCGGCAAGCATTTCCCCGTCCTGTTCCTCACCGCGAAGGACGACACCGAGGACAAAGTCACCGGCCTCACCGTGGGTGGCGACGACTACGTCACCAAGCCGTTCAGTCTCGACGAGGTCGTGGCCCGCATCCGCGCCGTGTTGCGCCGCACCCAGCCGCTGGAAGACGACGACGCCGTGATCCGTGTTGACGATCTTGAACTCGACGACGACGCCCACGAGGTCCGCCGCGGCGGCACCGTGATCGAGCTGTCCCCCACCGAGTTCAAGCTCCTGCGCTACCTCATGCTGAACCCCAACCGCGTCTTGTCCAAGGCCCAAATCCTGGACCACGTGTGGGAGTACGACTTCAACGGTGATGCCTCGATCGTTGAGTCCTACATTTCCTACCTGCGCCGCAAAGTGGATATCGACCCCGATGCCGCAGCCCTCATCCAGACCAAGCGCGGCGTGGGCTACGTGCTGCGGACGGCAGAGAAGCGCTGACCTTGCTGCAACGCTGGAAATCGGCGTCCCTGCGGTCGCAACTCGTCGCCATCATCATGGGCCTTCTCCTACTGGCCCTGGCCGCGACGGGCTCCGGCACGTTAACGCTCGTCAAGAGCTACCTGCAGGGCCAAGTGGACGATAAACTCAAGGCCGCCGTCGCCTTGGCGCAGGAACAGCAGGGTTTCGACGACCTCACCAGGCCCAACTCCGCCCCTTCCGGCTCTGGCCCCAACGATGCTGCCCCTTCCGACTCTGCAGTGCCCACGGATTACTCGCTGACACTGTACGTTCCCGGGCTGGAACCCTACACGTTCGGCGGAAGCCAAACCGATCGTCCAGCGATCACGAACATCACCGCAGCAGAGGCCAAGCAGCGCGGCAACACTCCCTTCCAGGTCAGGGGCACCGCAGGCACCAACTGGCGCGTCGTTGCCGTGGGCGTCGTTGCCAATGGACAAAACGGCGTGGTCATCATTGGTCTGCCGCTGACACCGGTGGACAAAGTCATGGAGCATGCCGTCTTGGTGGTGGTCGGCGTGGGCTTATTGACCCTCGTATTGGCCTTCTTCATCGCCACCTGGACGGTGGCCCGGTCCTTCCGCCCCTTGGCGAAGGTGGAAAAGACGGCTGCTGCCATCGCCGCGGGAGACCTGTCGCGACGCGTGGAAATCGACAACCCGCATACCGAAGTGGGGCGTCTTGGTGGTTCGCTGAACGCCATGCTTGCACACATTGAAGCTTCCTTCGCAGCACGCGCTGCTTCAGAAGGGCGCATGCGGCGCTTCGCGGCCGACGCTTCCCACGAACTCCGTACGCCCTTGGTCACCATTCGCGGATTCTCGGAGCTCTACCGCCACGGCGCCCTCACCACTGAGGAAGACATCGCGATGGCCATGGGCAGGATCGAAAGCGAAGCCAAACGCATGGGCTCCATGGTGGAGGACTTGTTGCTGCTGGCCCGCTTGGACGAGCAACGGCCGCTCCAACTCAAACCCGTTGACCTCCACCTTCTGGCGCACGACGCCATGGTGGACACCAAAGCCTCTTCGGGTGACCGCACCATTACGCTCACAGGACTCGACGGCGGCTCCCCCGCCGCTGCGCCCGTCCAGGGAGATGAAGCCAAGCTTCGGCAGGTCATCGGGAACCTGGTGGGCAACGCCTTGCGGTACACGCCCGAGGGAAGTCCGATCGAACTCGCCGTGGGTGTCCGGACGACGCCTGCCGGCTCGGTCTCGGTCATCGAGATCCGCGATCACGGGCCCGGCATCCCTGACGCTGAAACCAACAAGATCTTCGAACGCTTCTATCGGGCCGACACCTCGCGCACCCGCGAAACAGGCGGCAGCGGCCTCGGACTCGCGATTGTTGCCGCAATTGTTGGCTCCCACGGTGGTTCAGTCCGGGTCACAGAGACCGACGGCGGCGGGGCCACCTTGGTGGTCAGCCTGCCGTTCCACGAAGAAGCTGCCGAGTTGCTCTCCACCTAGCGCTTTCATTCACATAGCGCTTTCGTCCACATAGCGCTGTTGTCCACATAGCGTCGATGTTCTGTTTCGTGGTTTCACGCGGCTTCCTAGGCTCGTTGTTGTGGCCCACGCTTCCCGCCGCAACCTGCGGAACATCTCATCGAAAGGCATTACCCATGAGCGTCATCTCCGTCGACACCGAGTTGCTCCAGCTCAAGTCTGCGAACGTCAAAGGAACTGTTGATCGCATCAGTTCGGATGTGCAGACCATGAGACGCGGCCTCGAGGAACTCGAGGCCACATGGAAAGGGACAGCGGCCACCAACTTCCAGGCTCTCGTCCTGGAGTGGTCAACGACTCAAAGCAAAGTTGAAGCCTCACTGGCGTCCATCACTATGGCTTTGGCCTCTGCAGCAACCAGCTATTCGGAAGTGGAGCAGGGCAACACCCAGCGCTTTATGTACTAGCGACCGGCGCCCGCACCAATGAACTCCTGCGGGGCCGGGTGTCTTCCCCCTTGTACATCCGGCCTCGCAGGTCGATAGTCCACGGCCCTGAAGCTCGACTGCTTTAGTTTTCGACGGCTGCTCTAGTTTTCGACGGCTGCTTTAGTTTTCGATGGCCGCTTTAGTTTTCTACAGTCCCTTGGTGGAATCTCAGCCGCCATTGGCCGCGGTCCAGGATCCAGACGGAACTCCGGAGCGCTGAGCCCGTATGGGCGAAGCTGCGGTAGTTCAGCAGGATGGTGTTGTCGCTGAGACGGTCGGCACTGAGAAGCTCCAACTCGGTGGGTTCGCCCGGATCCTCTTCCAGCGCCATCATCATGGCATCCCGTGTCCAGAACCGTCCGGAGCTGCCGATTTCCGCGAAATCGGGGTGCAACAGGATGCCAATCCGGCCGATGTCCGCCCGCACATCAGGCCTGAGGAGTTCACGCTCCAGGGCGAGCACTGTATCTTCCGCGGACAGCTCCTGAGCGGAAGCGTCGTCGTCGAGCTCGCTGAAAAGATCTGCTTGGCCAAAGATGCCCGACTCTCCAAAGAGGGTTGGCTCGAAATGCGGCCTCATGGCCCGGCCCGCCTTGGCAAGCGTCGAAGCTGCGTTCACTGCCGCTGCTGCGCTGGCACCGGCAGGAATGCCAGCACTGGCGGATGCTGCTGCAGCAACCGGCTCGGCGGCCTGGACATGGCTCTCCTGCTGGGCCTGCGCCCCTTGCCCAGCGCCAGGGAAGCCGGGACCCACCTTCGGCGCCACGCCCTGCTGGTAGGCCGTGGCAACGGCGCGTGCGCGCTCGTCCGCGGCTTCGTTCAGGTCGTGGCCGGCGTGGCCTTTGACCCATTCGAACGTGTACTTCCGGCCAACGATTGCTTGATCGATGTCCTTGAGCAGGTCCACGTTCAGCACAGGCTTGCCGTCGGCCTTCCGCCAGCCTTTCCGCTTCCAGCCCGGCATCCACTTGGTGACGCAGTTGATAACGTACTGGCTGTCGCACAGGATCAGCAGTTCTTCCTGGGGTACATGGGCAGTGGACCTGAACAGGTCCAGGACAGCCATTAGTTCGCCCTGGTTGTTGGTGCCGTGCGGCCACCCACCTGCGCGCCAACAGGAGTCATCAACGTACCAGGCCCAGCCGGCCGGTCCAGGATTACCGAGGGCGGACCCATCGGCGGCAGCAATAATCGTCATAGCGTTAATCCTGCCAGAACGCACCGACACTTATTCCGTGCTATTACTCCACTAAGCAGCACGGGATGCCGTTTTGAGCGTTCATAAGGGCCTCTGCTGCTACCTCCTTGGGGAGCCGGCCCTCGGGAACCAACACAAAACGGCGGCCCCCACCAGTAGGTGAGGACCGCCGTCGTTTGCTCTAAAGCGTGATGCTTGGCGCTGTATCGCTACAGCTTAGGGGCTTAGAAGCCGCCCATGCCGCCCATCTCGTCGCCACCGGCAGCCGGAGCGTTCTTCTCAGGCTTGTCGGCAACTACAGCCTCGGTGGTCAGGAACAGACCAGCGATGGAGGCAGCGTTCTGGAGAGCCGAGCGGGTGACCTTTACGGGGTCGTTGACGCCGGCAGCCAGAAGGTCTTCGTAGACGCCCGTGGCAGCGTTCAGGCCGTGGCCGGAAGGCAGGCCGCGAACCTTATCTACAACAACGCCCGGCTCGAGGCCTGCGTTGAAGGCGATCTGCTTCAGCGGAGCGTCGATGGCAACCTTGACGATGTTGGCGCCCGTTGCCTCGTCACCCTGGAGGGTGAGGTTGGCGAATGCCTTGGCGCCGGCCTGGATGAGGGCAACGCCACCACCGGCAACGATGCCTTCTTCAACAGCAGCCTTGGCGTTGCGGACTGCGTCCTCAATGCGGTGCTTGCGTTCCTTGAGCTCAACTTCGGTTGCGGCACCGGCCTTGATCACTGCAACGCCGCCGGCCAGCTTGGCCAGGCGTTCCTGCAGCTTCTCGCGGTCGTAGTCGGAGTCGGAGTTTTCGATCTCGGCGCGGATCTGGGCCACACGGCCGGCGATCTGCTCGGCGTCGCCGGCACCTTCAACGATGGTGGTCTCGTCCTTGGTGACAACAACCTTGCGGGCGGTGCCGAGGAGTTCCAGGCCAGCGTTTTCGAGCTTGAGGCCAACTTCTTCGGAGATGACCTGGCCACCGGTGAGGATGGCGATGTCGGCGAGCTGAGCCTTGCGGCGGTCACCGAAGCCCGGAGCCTTGACGGCAACGGACTTGAAGGTGCCACGGATCTTGTTGACGATCAGGGTGGCCAGAGCCTCGCCCTCGATGTCTTCGGCGATGATCAGCAGCGGCTTGTTGGACTGCATGACCTTCTCCAGAACCGTGACGAGTTCCTTCACGTTGGAGATCTTGGAGTTGACGATCAGGATGTACGGGTCTTCGAGAACCGTTTCCTGGCGCTCAGCATCCGTGACGAAGTAAGCGGAGATGTAACCCTTGTCGAAGCGCATGCCCTCGGTGAGCTCGAGCTCCAGGCCGAAGGTGTTGGACTCCTCGACAGTGATGACGCCTTCCTTGCCCACCTTGTCCAGGGCTTCGGCGATCAGGCTGCCGATTTCCGGGTCACCGGCGGAGATGGAAGCCGTAGCTGCGATCTCTTCCTTGGTTTCGATTTCCTTGGCGGAGGCCAGCAGTTCGCTGATGACTGCCTCGACAGCCTTCTCGATACCGCGCTTGAGGGACAGCGGGTCGGCGCCGGCGGCAACGTTGCGCAGGCCTTCCTTCACCAGTGCCTGGGCGAGCACGGTTGCAGTGGTAGTACCGTCGCCAGCGACGTCATCCGTCTTCTTGGCAACTTCCTTGACCAGTTCTGCACCGATCTTCTCGTAAGGATCGTCCAGCTCGATCTCCTTGGCGATGGAAACGCCATCGTTGGTGATCGTGGGAGCGCCCCACTTCTTTTCGAGGACGACGTTGCGTCCACGCGGGCCGAGGGTAACCTTGACGGCGTCAGCGAGGATGTTCAGGCCCCGCTCGAGGCCGCGGCGTGCCTCTTCATCAAATGCAATGATCTTGGCCATAACGGCGGTAGTCCTTTCGGGACAGTCGTTAAGAAGGTACCTGTCAGATGGGGTGCCCGCGACGGACGGTCCTTTGCTTGCGGCCTATGTATGCCCCGCGCTCCGAACCTCACCCCACCAAGGTTTTTTCTTGATCCTCCAGCGGCCCAAAGCCATCCGCCACCGGGATTAACCGGGCCGGACTTAGCAGTCGAACCGTAGGAGTGCTAAATCAATAATTAGCACTCGGCCGGGGAGAGTGCAAGCAGGGATGCCCATTTACGCTATAAACAAAGGGGTTTCAGCCATGAGCTGACGGGAACTGCTGAACTCGCGGCGAGCTACGCGACCCGGACCCCTTCGGCCTGCGGCCCCTTCTGGCCCTCCCCCAGTTCGAACTCCACCCGCTGCCCCTCCTCCAGGGCGCGGAAGCCGTCCATTTGGATGGCGGACCAGTGTACAAAGACGTCGTCCCCGGATTCATCCACAGTGATGAAGCCGTAGCCTTTTTCGGCGTTGAACCATTTGACGGTTCCCAATGCCATGATGCCCACACTTTCGCAGTAGCCAAGACCGGTTGCCGGGATCTCCGTACCGGAATTAATCCACTGTAACCACTGTCACTATGCCGGCGCTGCCATGAACGGGGAGGGCATCACTTTTGTTATTGAGGCTTAACCGAGTTGGGCCTTTTCGGACCGTTTCGCGGCTACTGGTAGCCGGGTCCCGCCACGACCACCAAGGGCTGCTGGACGTCGGGGCTTTCCACAATCGCCTGGATGCCCAGGAGTGCGCCAAGGGCTTCGGCGTTGGCCTTCTGCGCAGGAGCATTGAAGAAGATGACGGACGTCTGCTGGGGTACGCCGCCCCAGTTGCCTACGGTGCTTAACGTCCAGCCGTCACCTTCGACCAAGCCTGCCACTCGGCCGGCCAGGCCCGCGGTACCGGCCCCGTTGTAAACCGCCACCGGGGTGGTCTTGTCCACCGGCGCTGCGGACGCCGTCTCGGACGGAACGTCCGATGGCGTCGTTTCCGGGCTGGGTTCGCCGGAGGCGGCGGGGTCGCTGCTTGCCTCGGTGGGCTCGGCAGATGGTGAGGCACCAGTTTGCTGGGGAGCCGGCGTCGACACGTTTGAGGACGCGCTCGGGGCCACCAAGCCGAGGTTCGGAAGGATCAGGAAGGCCACCAGGCCGAGCACCAAAGCTACGGCTCCTACGGTCAGGACCGGCCACAGGGTGGGGCGGGCGGTCTCCTGGGCGTCGCGGTGCACGCCCTGCCGGTTGGTGTTCTGTGGGACCTGGTCGAATTCGTCCCTGGCAAATTTGGTCATGGTGAAGCGTTGTCCTTGCTGGTTGCTGCTGACAGATCAGCCTGGCGATTTACGCGTCGGACCCCAAGCGACGTGCCGTCCGCGCACGTTGGCGGGACGTACGTAGTCTACGCAATCTCTTGACCAGCATGGGATCGTGGGCCAACGCATCCTCGGTATCGATCAAGGCGTTCAGGATCTGGTAATAGTGTGTGGCGGAGAGATCGAACAGTTCGCGGATAGCCTGTTCCTTGGCGCCGGCGTACTTCCACCACTGCCGTTCCAGGGCCAGCATCTGCTGGTCCCGTTCACTGAGCGGGGAGTCGCTGCGGGTCTCGGCCGCGAGATCTTCAAGGGCAAACCCGGTAGCCTGCGGCGCCATCGGTTCCGGTGCTGGTTCTGCCACGGCACACTCCTTCGACGCTTGTTGGGTGAAAATGTCCTACCCCTATGTTACGGGCGAATAACAACGCTGTCATTCGCCCTGCCGGCGCCAGCCGGGAGACAATGGCGTGGTGACTGGCGAGGATGCACTGTTTGACCTTGAACCCACGGGCGTGGCGGATCCCGGATTTGACGCGCTGGTTGATCTGCCGCTTGAGGAGCTGATGGCCCCCGACTGGGCAGAGGCCTTGCGGCCTGTTGAACCACAACTCCGGGACGCGCTGGCCTTCGTGGCGCGCCAGGCCGGGAACGGCGCCGAGGTCCTTCCTGCCGCCGACAATCTGTTGCGTGCCTTTCGCCAGCCGCTTACCGACGTCAAAGTACTCATTCTGGGCCAAGACCCGTACCCGACGCCGGGACACGCCGTCGGGCTTTCCTTTGCCGTGTCACGGCAAACGCGACCCATCCCCCGCAGCCTTGCCAACATCTACCGGGAACTTCATGACGACCTCGGCCTGCCACCCCGGGTCCACGGCGACCTCAGCGCCTGGACGGACCAAGGCGTCCTGCTGCTGAACCGCGTCCTCAGCGTCGAAGCGCGGAATGCCGGCTCACACCGCAACAAAGGTTGGGAGGCCCTGACGACGGCGGCCGTCACCGCTGTGGCCAATCGAACCGACGCGACTGGTCGACAGAGGCCACTGGTGGCGATCTTGTGGGGAAAGGATGCCGAAGGAGTTGCGCCGCTGCTGGCCGGAGCGCCGTCGGTTGTCTCGGTACACCCGAGCCCCCTGTCGGCATCCAGGGGCTTCTTCGGCTCCAAGCCCTTCAGCCGCACGAATGACCTTTTGCGCGCGCAGGGCGCCGACCCCATCAAGTGGGAACTGCCCGTGCTCTAGCCCGGAACTGTAACCTTCGACTCATACCCAGCAGGCGTTCAGTGAATTAGCTTAGGCTTACCTTCATGACTGCTCTCCCCGTCACCTCGTCCGCCTCACGCAAAACCCGCCCCCAGGTCAATCTGACCGTCTTGCGGAAGGAACGACTTTCGCTGCACATGGTGCGGATCGTTGCCGGCGGGCCAGGATTCAGCGACTACGCGAACAACGAGTACGTGGACCGTTACGTGAAAATCGTCTTCCCGCAGCCGGGTGTCGATTACGAATATCCGCTGGACCTATGGACCATCCGGGACACCATGCCGCGTGAGCAGTGGCCGCACACCCGGACCTACACCATCCGTTGGGTGGACCTCGAAGCCCAGCAACTGGCCATCGACTTCGTGGTGCATGGCGACGAAGGTCTCGCCGGGCCCTGGGCAGCCGCAGCCGAACCAGGCGACTCCATGATCTTCACAGGCCCGGGCGGGGCCTACAACCCCGCCCCTGACGCGGACTGGTACCTGTTCGCCGGAGACGACGCCGCTATCCCGGCCATCGCCGCCTGCGTTGAAGCTTTGGGTGCTAACGCCCGTGGAACGGCCTACCTTGAGGTGGACAGCGAGGCCGACATTCTGCCGATCTCAGCACCGGCCGGCGTGGAACTGCACTGGCTGCTCCGCAAGGGAACTCCCGCCGGATCCAGCGATCTCCTGCTTGAGGCACTGCGCACCACAGAATGGCTGCCCGGGCGGGTCGACGTCTTCGCCCACGGCGAGCGTGGCTACATGAAGGGCCTGCGCGAGATCTTCTTCGCACAGCGCGGGCTGGAGCGTTCGCAGGTCTCCCTGTCCGGTTACTGGGCCCAAGGCCGCGTTGAGGAAGTCTTCCAGGCAGAGAAGAAACTTCCCGTAGGACAGATCTAGCTTTTAGTGCAGAAAGGGCGCCGCGAAGATGCGGCGCCCTTTCCGTTTGCTCTGATATGCCTAGCGGCGCCTGACCCGGCGACGTTCATTGCTGGACAGGCCCTTGGTCAGCGGCCTGGCGAGGTTGTCGCCGAGCACGATGCCCGCTGCCACCCCCATGACGATGGCCGCGGCGTTGAGCATGCCGCCAGCACCCACAAGGATGTCTCCCTCTTCCACGGTCAAAACATACATCGACCGGAATATAGTGAGGCCGGGCAATAGGATCAGGGCCGCCGGGACGGCCACCACCAGCTGCGGAGCACCCAGCTTGAGCGCCACAACCCGGCCCAGGAGACCGATCACCACCGCCGCGACGGCCGGCGACAGGCGATCGCCGAGACCAGCTGCCCCGGCACCCCACAAAACGAAGAAGCCCACGATGCCGACTGCCGCCGTCGGAAGTAACAGACGCATCTGCGTTTGTTCGGTGACGCCGATGGCCACCACCGCGATCGCGATCAGGACCGCTTGGCCCCACAGCGGATACGCGTCGGGGAATGTTCGCGTGACGTCCAGGACTTCGCTGCCCATCAGCGTTCCGACCACGACGGCGACGCCGATACCCGCGACGATGGCTCCGAAGGTGAGCGCCGTGGAGAGGAACCGGCCGGCCGCTGTGACCGGGAAGCCGTTGATGGCATCCTGCACTGACGAAACGAGGCGGCCCGTTGGGAGCAACAGCAGGATTCCGCCCGCCACCACAATGGACGGAGGGATGTCCACACCCGCCCAGCCGAGCATCAGGGCGATGAAGGTGACCAGAAACGCGCACGCCATGGTGTTGAAGAAGTCCGCCGTCCGCCATCTGGCAAGTTGACGGGAGAGCAGGCTGATCAGGATGTTAGAGCCAAAAGCCACGGCCGATGCACCCAGCCCGCCACCCAGGACGCCCACAAAGACCGCCGAAAAGATGCCGAAGGCCATGGTGACCATCCACCGCGGGAACGGTTTGGCGCTGCGAATGATCTCGTTCAACCTGCGTACGGCTTCGTCGCGGCCCACTCCACCGGCCACGATGTCCGTGACCAGTTGGTGCACCTGAGCCAAGCCTGCGTAGTTGTTGGTCCAGGAGCGCACCACGCGCAGCAGCGTGATGGGAGTCTGGTCCTTGGGAGCATAGTTGATGGCCACCGACTGGTTGGTGATGTCCACTTCAATGTTCTTCAGGCCAAGCGCAGCAGTGACCGCAATCATGCTGGTTTCAACTTCCAAGGCCCCAGCGCCGTATCGGAACATGACCTCTGCCAGATGAAGGGCGAAGTCGATGGTCTTCCGGGCCGAGGCATCCACCCCCACCACCTGGATGGTGGGGTTGGCGTAAGGACTCCCCGCAAGCCGGTCCACGATGTTCATGGGGGCGGTGGGCGGACTATCACCTTGGACCAGGCGCATGAGCATGCGCTTGGCGTTGACGTTCTGCCGGACCTGCGACGGACGCAACGGTTGGGTCTTGGGCAAACCGTCGGTGTGGGGCCGGCTGGCGGACCCCTCGGGGCGTTCAGTCACGCGGTGATCCTCCTTTGGCTTGTTTGATTAGCGGTTCCCCCGAAGCTTTCGCACTACTGGCAATTTCTCAAGTGGCAATCGTCCCAGTACTGTCTGGGCGGCTCCTGCGAGCTTCCTGACCACGCGGTAGGCGTTGAACACCAAGGGGTTCACGGGGGCGACGAAGTCGCCGAGCAACTGCACTACCTCGCCTCCGAAGCCCTTCTTGAACTCATAGCCGCCATGTCCGGTCTCGTCCTGGCCCTGGATGCCGAACGTGCCGTAGAAGTTGTAGCGGGAATACCCGTTGTTGAGCGCGTGCAGCATCATGCCCCAATAAAGGGACGTGGCGCCGTTGAAGTAGATGTAGTCCTGCACGGTGCCGCCAATGACGCACACCAGTTCGTCGCCCGAGCAGGCGAAGTGGATGGCTGCCACAGTCGCAACGCCCACGGAATCGGGGAACCGTTCGATGTCCTTGAGGCTGCGCTCGTAGCTGTCGACGAGGTCCTGGACCACCTTGACGCGGTTGGCCTTCTTCTTGCTGCCAGTCTCCTCTACCTCCCGTTTGAGGTCCGCGAGGGTCTTGGACTCGGCATCCAGGCGCTCAGTGATGGACGCGCGGTACTCAGGGATGTTGATCTTGGCCATCATGAGCTTGGTGAACTCAGCGGAGGTGTTGCGGAGAAGTTGCTCGTAGTACTCGCGCTCGCGGTACGTGAAGCCCTTCTCGTCGCCGGCGGTGCTCAACGCCGTGTAGAAATCGTCCAGTGTTTCCAGCGTGGCCTGCTCCAGGTACACGCCGTTCTTCTCGGCTTTCCGGATGGCCTTGCGGGTGCGGTAGTTCATGCCCATGATCAGCTCTTCGGAATCGGCAATCCCGTCGAGCTGCTTGATGAACATCCAGTTGATGTTCGCGAAGTTCATGTCGAAGCCCTGGTGCCTGAAGCCCAGGCCTTCGAACTCCTTCAGCAGCGGACGATTGTCCTCAACCTCCGGGTGCTCGGCGCCTTCTTCGTCGCGCGCGATGTACCGGATGTTGGGCGAGATGCGCAGCTCAGCGGCCTTTTTCGAGGCCGCGCGCTTCTTCAACTGCTCGACGACGAAGCGCACCGCGGCGGCGTCGCTGTAGTCCATCAGTGGTCCCTTGGCGCAGTCACACACTTTGTAGCCAAAGCGATTGGCAGTGTAGACGAGCTTCCCTGCGGCAATCAGGGTGCCGCTGCGGGTCACGCCGAAGAGCTCGACTTCCTGCCCGCGGGCGCGCTGGAACCGCGTCAGGTCCATGGACTGGATGAAGCTGCCTTGCGGATGGCCCTTGGCGAAGGTCTCGAAATCAGCGTCACTGAGAATCACGAATTCCATGTCGGTTCCAGCCTCAATCGGAGTCAAAGAAAATACCTCACCTAAAGTAGATTTGCACCCGTTGGTGGCCGGGGCGGGCCTGAAGTTGGCGTTCTGGCTGTGGTTGACCGTCAGTAGAACTGGCCGCCTGTGCGCATGGTCTCGAGTCGACGGAAGATGCGCTCCGCACCTTTGAGCCACAACTTGTGCCGGACAGGCCCCAGCACGAGGTCGTAGCAGCCCACGAAGTCCGTGACGGTCTTGGTGAAGCTCGTCTTGAACAGGCCCATTCCATAAAGGGGGTGGGTTTTGTCCTTGATCCTCGCGGCAGGCGGTGTGCCGCAGAAGTCGTACTCCACGCAGCCAAGTTCCTGCATGCGCTGTATTGCCGCCCACTGGGCGAGGTGCGAGTCACCGTACTGCTTGCGGTTCTGGGTGGAACCGCCGTCCTTGTACGTGGCCTTGGAACCGTAGTTGATGACGAAAGCGCCAACGCTGGGGGCGCCGTCCTCGTGGACGAAGAAGAAATGCCCCTGGCCGCGGCTGCAGAACTCTTCCCAGAACTTCGAGTAGTACTCGTAGCTCCGCAGCGGCATGGCACCCTTGGCGTTTACAGTGTTCTGCATGAGCGCGTAGAGCTTGCGGTAACTGTCTTCGCCGGGCTCAGCCGGGAGGACCTCGCACCCCTCCCGCTCTGCCCTGCGGACCGCGTTCCGGGCCCGTGAGGAGATACTGCGGAGCACTTCATTGGCTGGCGCGGAGATGTCCAGTAGCGCGGTGGAGTCGTTGGACTGGATGTTGGGGGCCTTCACCAAACCGGCAGCCGTCAAATGGGACGTTGCCTCGGCAGACTCCACTACGTCGGGTTCGATCTTGATGGTGAAGACGTTCATCTTCTGTTCCTTGGCCAATGCGGCGATCGCCTTGAGCATGGGGCTGATGTCTTCGACGGCGGCGGCATCGGGGCCTTTGATGAGATACCAGAGTCGGCCCATCACTGGGAACTTCTTCTCCAGGAGCAAGTTGTAGCTGGCGTAATCGGCGGTCTCCACCACCAAGCGGCGGACCAACCAACCGTTGCCGTCCTTGACTGCCGCGTAGGCGTCCGACTGCAGCATGTTGCCGCCGTTCGGATTAGCCGTGACGTGTTTGTCCCAGTTATCGATTTCCTCGGCGGTGGCAAAGCGGGCGGTAAATTCTCGCAAGGTGGCCGTGTCCAATCTCAGGGTTTTGGTGCAGTGTTCAAAAGCGTGGTGCGCATGCGGACATGCAGCCCCAAGTCTATCGGGCCGAGAAAAATCTGCTGGTTTCCGAGCAGAAACGCGCTCTTCCGGGATCCTACAAACGGATCTGTTGCATGCTCTCCAGCTGGATGGCCTTCGGTTGTTTCCCCAGTTCGCGCTGCCCGCTGACAAGGCGATCCGCGGTAGTGAGCCTGCTGAGGCTTAATCCCGTGAGGTCCGCGATTTGCCCAATGGGAACCTGGAACGTCCTGAACGGCCCGAGCGGCGGTGGTTCGCCTTCCAGCAGCCGTTGATCGATTGCTTTCTTCAGTTCAACCTTGCCCAACAGCGGCGACTGGTCCAGGACGAATCCGACGGCGGCCAGCTTGGCATCATTGGTCCAGGCGGCGATCTTCCAGAACTTCCGCGGAATCTGCACGCCACGGTATGGCTGGTCGTCATCAAGGAAGACGGGTCCCGTAAAGACGCTGAGCTTCGCGTCATGGGCATCCGCATGCCCCAGTACATGGTCCTCGAGCCCCACCCACAATTCCTTGCCTTGGTTGAAGTCATCAACCTGCGGTGCTGCGTTGGTGAACGCAAAGGTGTCTTGATTGGCTTTCTTGGCCGTGGCAGCATCACCCCAGACGGGGTCAAGGCGCCTGACCAAGTGTCCGCGGTCGAACGCGTTGTTCTTGTAGACGTCCGGGCCTGCCTGCTGTTCCCGCGGAATCCTGTCATCGAAATGCCAGGTCCCCTCGCGGGCCAGTGGGTTCAGTTCCGCGCCGCTGATATTGACCCCCACGATCGCCGCGAGCTTCCGGGCAGCCCGGAAACGCACGGAGAAGTGGATGTAGTCCAAAAGAATCGTCGTTGCCGACGGACTGGGCAGTTCAAGGCGTGCCCGCAAAAAATCCCTGTCGTATCCCCCGCTCATGGATACAGCATGGCACTAGGCACAGACAGTAAAAAGACTCAGCATTCGACGACGTTGACGGCGAGGCCGCCCATCGCGGTTTCCTTGTACTTATCGGACATGTCCTTGCCCGTCT
>NZ_VNFK01000010.1 GCF_007786235.1 Paenarthrobacter nitroguajacolicus
GGATCACGATCAGGCAGCTGGGCAGTCAACCCGCTGAGGATGTGTGAGGTCTCTTCTCCTGCAGCCACGTCCAACCTTCCTTTAGGCGCATGCATCGGCGCCTCAGGTCTGGCAGGGTAACTGCCCGTCGTGAACGCGTCGTGTGCGACATCTCGGTTTCAACAGCCCGGTCGGATGCGCCGGGCAGGTCTTGTGAGCGCATGGCTGCCCAGTAGAATTCTGCGGGGCGATCGCCCTGCAGCCATAACGCTCATGGCCACTCTAGCTTTCGCGGCGCTGCGATGCGTAGCCGCGAGCCCCGCAGGGCGTTGTATGTCACACCCAGCAGGGTTCCGTGACGGAAAGCACTCGATTGTCACGGCCCCGAAACGCCCTAGGTGGTGCGGAATGTGCCTCATGGCAGGGACAATGGCTTGAAGCACACGCCCAAAGGGTGTTGGCTGTTAGTAATGGAAGTCACTTCAAAAGGAGGAAACGTGAGCGAGGCCGACGCCGCCACATCGGTAAATGTGGCGGAACGAATGGGTTTCAAAGATGGGGATCTGATTCAGGAGCGCGGCTACGACGACGACGTCGACTTCGACTTGCGTGACGATATTGAAGATGTCACGGGCTCCGAGCTGTTGGATGAAGACGATCATGACGTTGTAGATGCTGTCGTCTTCTGGTGGCGGGATGGCGATGGTGATCTTGTTGATGCCCTCATGGATTCGCTCACCACGCTGAAGGAAGGCGGAGTTGTCTGGGTTCTGACCCCCAAATCAGGCCGCGACAACTATGTTTCTCCAGCCGACATCCAGGATGCCGCGCCTACGTCCGGCCTGCACCTCACCACCTCGGCCGGCGTGTCGAAGGACTGGAGTGCCACGCGCCTGGTGCCCAAGAAGAACAAGTGACGGAAGTCCGACAGGCGCCTGATTCGGTGTTCGTTCCTGGAATAGGGCAGCCTGCACCGGAATTCGAACTGCTGAACCAGTACGGTGAGCCCGTCCGTTTGTCGGACTACCGGGGCCGCAACGTAGTTGTGGTGTTTTTCCCCTTTGCTTTCTCCGGCATTTGCACCGGAGAACTGTGTGAGATTCGCGACAACATCGCCGCCTTCAAGGATTCGAACGCCACCGTGCTGGCGATATCTGTGGACAGTAAATTCGCCCAACGTGCCTACGCAGAGAAAGAACGCTTAAACTTCGACCTTCTGGCCGACTTCTGGCCGCATGGAGCGGTAGCGCAGGAGTACGGAGTTTTCGACGCCGCGAGTGGGATGGCACTGAGGGGTACATTCATCATCGACGTGTCGGGAATCATCCGTTATGTCGTGGTCAATCCGCGCGGCCAGGCAAGGGACTTCGCCGAATATCGGCAAGCCCTCTTGGCGCTGGGCGAACACCAGCCGTGAGCCGCACCAGACCCGGAGTGGGTATGACGGGTTTTGCCAGCATGCCGCCTGCTCGCGAGGTGCAGCTCGATTCCGACGAGCTGGCGGCCATGAGGCCGGCCCTGGAAATTTTGGGCGGCAGGCGCCTCGCTGTGCTGACGGGAGCCGGGCTGAGCACCGACTCCGGTATTCCTGATTATCGAGGACCCGGATCCGCGCCGCGCAACCCCATGACCTTTCAGGAGTTCATCGGCAGTGAGGCCAACCGCCGCAGGTACTGGGCTCGGAACCATATTGGCTGGTCCCATCTCCGGCACGCCGATCCCAACGCCGGACATGCCGCCGTCGCGCTGTTGGAGCGTCGTGGCCTGATGACCGGGCTTATCACCCAGAACGTGGACCGGCTCCACGAAGACGCAGGAAGCATCAATGTGGTGGACCTCCACGGACGCTTCGACCAAGTGATCTGCCTGGACAACGGGCATACCTTCAGCAGGCGGTTGATCGCAGCCATTCTTGAGGAAATCAATCCCGGCTTCCTGGAGGCTGCGGTGGAATCGGGGGTGGTGGAGATGGCCCCTGATGCTGATGCAACGGTTGAGGATCCGGAACTCATCACCTCGTTTGTCATGGCTGTCTGTCCCGTCTGCGGAGGGACGCTCAAACCCGACTTTGTCTACTTCGGCGAGAACGTGCCCAAAGGGCGTGTAGCACGCGCCTATCGGATGGTGGACGAGGCCGATGCCCTGCTCGTGGCGGGATCATCCTTGACGGTACAGAGCGGCTTGCGTTTCGTTCGTCACGCGGCAAAAGCCGGAAAGCCGGTAGTCATCATCAACAGGGGCACCACTCGTGGCGATGAATTTGCCGTGCTGAAACTGGAGCTCGGAGTGAGCGGAGCCTTGGACTTTCTGTCGCGCACTCTGCCGGATCTGCCAGAGGCTTCTGAACCGATTGGCGTTTCCGGCAATTGATCATGTAGAGTCATTGTTCGTTGGTTGAAGCGCTGAAGCAGTGAATAAGCACTGGGGAAGCGTCAAAACCATTGTTTGGGTCTTTAGCTCAGCTGGTAGAGCGCCACGTTTACACCGTGGATGTCATCGGTTCGATCCCGGTAGGACCCACCATAGAAAAACCCCGTCGATTCAAGCCAAACGGCTTGGAGGGCGGGGTTTTTTGCTGCCTGTGAACTGTTTCCGGAACCGCCTTAAATGTCGGAGCTGGCCCCTATGGTTTCGTCCATGGAACACGTGTACATCCGCACAACTGCCCAAGGAATCCCGGCCACCGTAGTGAGGGGGAGCCGGGAATGGCAGATTGCAGTGGAGCCAGTCCGCTGGTTTGAGCGCGTCTCATGGTGGGAAGCGTCCACGCGTATGCCGCGGGGGCAGGGTCGAGTGGACGTAGAGGTCTGGCAGGTCCAGGTTCGTTTGGGTGGCAATGTGAGGTCAGCCCTCGTCACTTGGCAACTGGTGCGGGACGGTTCTGGAGGGGGCTGGAGCCTGAGGGGCGAAGAAGCCGCTGTGGCGTAGCTATCCGCGCAGGAAATGGATGAGCTCTCCACCACGACTATTGGGGGATGCCGCGGTGGAGAGCTCGAAAATGAATATACAGCGAACTCTTGGGTTTGGAAAGCGGAGCAGTCTGGCGTTGCCCACACAACGGGGTGCCGCCCCATAACACCCTCCAGTTGCCCCCTTAAGTACCGACCAGGCCCATCCCAGTGCCACTATGATGGGTAGTGTTCAGCAGATTGAACGAACAGATTGCTCTGACGAAGGAGAATCATGGCCGATTCCCGCACTACCCGCTCCGAAGGGCTGGGCGCGTCGTCGCCGGCACCTGCTGTCACCCGCGCTGCCGCTGTGCTCGAAGCCCTCGCAGGATCGCCTTCCGGGCGTCTGACACTGAGCGATCTGTCGCGCGAACTCGGGATTCCAAAATCCTCCACGTCCAACTTGCTCCTCGCGCTGGAAGAGGCACGCCTGATCACCAGGCAGGGCGCCGACTTTGCGCTGGGGCGAAAGCTCGTTGAACTGGGGGCCGCCTACCTTAGTCGCCTCGATGAGGTGCAGGAGTTCTATAAATACTGTGAGCAGGCGCCCACTCTTTCGGGTGAAACCGTGCGGATCGCGATGCTCGACGGCGATCATGTCATTTACCTCGCCCGCTATGAGGGTCACCCTGCGGTCAGGCTGACATCCAATATCGGTGACAAAATGCCCGTCTCGCTCTGCAGCGTCGGAAAGGCCCTCTTGGCGCAGTTGCACGATCACGACATTGATGGAATGTTCCCGGACGGCATGGAACTGCCCGTCATGACCGCGAACTCCTTGCGAACAGCCGAGGCGCTCAAGGAGCAGATCAAGACCATCCGCAAGCAGGGGTTCGCCTTCGAGGACGAAGAGTCCACGGTGGGTGTTGTATGCCTTGCCGTGCCGGTGCCCACCCACGGGGCCCACGGCCCCAGCCTGGGCCTGTCCGTAACAGCCCTGAAGGCTACGTATTCGGAGGAGCAGGGCGCCCTCATGGTCAAGGAGCTCAAGGAGCTTGCCCGCTCTTTGGGTAATCCAATGGGCTGACCAAATAAATCTGATTACAACCTTGGCAGTGAGTTCAACAAGCTGTACTCTGTTCATCATAGTGATCTTGGCGGTGATGCCATCGCTATCTCGCTGGGCCAACGGGGGCCCGGGGTGATTTTGAGGGAGTGCTTGTGATAACTCGTACTAATGCAAAGCTCGCGGCTGAGGCCGACGACGCTGTAGTTGAGCCGGAACAGCTTCGGCGGGCAACGTTGGCCAGTTCGGTTGGTTCAGCCCTGGAGTACTACGACTTCTACATTTATGGGCTTGCTTCGGCACTGATCTTCGGACCACTGTTCTTCTCGCCCTTGGGCCCGGATGGGGCGCTGATTGCGTCCTTCGCAACCTACGGCGTCGGCTTCGCTGCCCGGCCGTTTGGTGGGTTGTTCTTTGGCTACATCGGCGACCGGTTCGGCCGGAAGATGGTCCTGATCCTCACCATCGCCTTGATGGGAACGGCAAGTTTCGCCATCGGCCTGCTGCCCACCTTTGAACAGGCCGGAATGCTGGGAGCCGTGCTGCTGGTGGCTTTGCGCATCGTCCAGGGTCTTGGCGCAGGTGCTGAGCAGGCAGGCGCCACCACCTTGATCTCAGAGGTGGCTCCGCGCCGTCGTCGTGGTTTCTTCGCATCCTTGCCGTTCGTCGGCATCCAGTTGGGCACGCTTCTGGGCGCGGGTACTTTCGCGCTGATCGCCATGGCGGACAAGTCCGTCCTGCAGGGCTGGCTGTGGAGGGTGCCCTTCCTGGCCAGCTTCATCCTGATTGCCGTCGCCATCTTCATCCGGCTGAAGCTCAAGGAAACGCCTGCGTTCCAAGAGTTGGAAAAGCACAAAAATGTGGTCAAGAACCCCATCGGTGAGCTGTGGAGGCATTCCAAGAAGAACGTCCTGATCGGCATCGGCCTCCGAATGGGTGAGAACGGCAACTCCTCGATCTACTCCGCGCTGCTGGTGTCGTTCATGAGCATGCCGGCAGGCGTCTTTGCTGGAAACAACTCCATTGGCCCGGTTGGGCTGCTGATTGCCGCTGGCTTCGCTGCCGTCATGGTGGTCACGTTCGGCGCTCTGTCCGACAAGTACGGTCGCGTTCCGGTGTACCGCTACGGTGCCCTGTTCCAGGCCATTATCGCCGTCCCCGCGTTCTACTTGGTCACCTTGGGCAACGTCACCCTGGTATGGGTAGTGATGGCCGTGGGTATCGCCATCGGTGTCCAGTCGATGCTTGGGCCTCAGTGCCCGCTCCTGCCAGAGCTGTTCGGCTCGCAGTACCGCTTTACGGGTGTCGCCATGAGTCGGGAGATCTCCGCAGTCCTGGCTGGCGGCCTCGCGCCCCTGCTCGGCGCGCTCATGCTCGCTGCAACCAACCACTCGTGGCTGGTCCTGGCCATCTACTCCCTGGTCCTGGCCCTGATCTCCTTCGTGACCACGTTCTTCACCCCGGAGACAGCCGGCCGCGACCTCGTCAGCACGGAAGACGCAAAGTAGCCTTCGGGGTCCTTCCCAGCAAAGCAGCGCGGCAGCCTCCCGGCGGAGGGTGCCGCGCTGCTTTGTGAGGTGTGGCCATGTGCGGACGGACTATTCCTGGCCGGCCCGCGGCGGCTTGAAGACGTTTCCTGAAAGCGGCGAGGCAGCGAACCAACCTGTGCCTTCTTCAGGTGGGTGGGCTGCAAGGGCGCGGGAGATCCTGTCTTGTTCTGCGCGCGCCGCGGCTACGAGGGCATCGAACGCAGCAACGGCCCGTGAGTTGGGGGATTTCGTACCGCGGAACCGACGTGCCACTGCGTTTTCCTCATATGGAGTGAACTGGACTTCGTAGCCGTCGCCGAGTTCATCGGCCAAGCGTTGAGCCAAGCGGTTGCCTTCAGCTGCGTAGAAGGAGGGCAGGTCCGGCGCTTTCCAAGCGAAATCGCGCGTCAACGAGTCGTAGTAGAACTGCTCCCAGTCTTTGAGCTCCTGTTCCAAGGATGGTGTGAGCCCGGCGAGCTCGTAGTCGACAGGCCGGTCGAGCCACAACACTGTGTCTGCATAGTCCGGAAAGATGCGCACAATCGCAGGCTTTTCCATAGGGGGATGGTACTGCGCGGGACGGGAACCTGCGACGACAATGGCGCTTGGGATGCCTTAACCACAACACGCCCAGAAGCCGTGATCCGGCTGCCGGGCGTGCGAAGTGGGAGGTCTGCCGGTTTAGTAGAAGTGAACCGGATCCACCAAGTGGGGGAGTTCGCCGCCGTCCAGGAAGGTGCGCAGGTTGCTGCAGAAGCGTTCGGTAATCAGGCGGTTCTCGGCTGTGCTGAGGGCCGAGGTATGAGGTGACACCAGGACCTTGGGGTGATTCCACAACGGGCTGTCCTGGGGCAATGGCTCAACGGCAAAGACGTCAAGGCATGCGAAGGAGACTTGCCCGTTGTCGAGAGCCTCAAGCAGGGCCTCCTCATCCACCACGGTGCCGCGGCCCACATTGACGAACACGGTTCCCGGTTTCATTGCCGAGAAGACGGCAGCGTTGAACAGCTTCTCGGTGTAGGGCGTTCCGGGAAGTGTGTTGACCACGGCGTCGGCGTTTGCCAAAAGACCGGCCAGGCCGTCGTTGTCCGTCACTTCGTCGATGCCTTCGATGGCCTCGACATTGCGCTTGGTGCCGCTGACTTTCATCCCCAAAGCTCGGGCGATCCTTGCGGTTTCCAGACCGATTTCACCCAGGCCGGTGATGACCAGCGTGGAGCCATTGACCAGCTTGGTGGGCGTCCGCAGTTCCGGCCAGAACTTGGCAGCCTGATCCTGTGCCATCTCCGCGCTGCGCTTGAAGCCGTTGAGGATGCCGAAGGCGGAGAACTCTGCCAAAGGCGGGGCATGAACTCCGGCAGATGTTGTGACGCGGAACTTCTGAAGGGTCTCAGTGTCCAATCCGGAAGCCTTGACTGCTCCTCCTGCGCCGGCTGCCATGGCGTGGATCCACTGCAGGTGCGGGTTGCTGCCGGCAATCCGGGCGAGTCCGGCAGGGCTTTCGTTGGGAAAGCCGTACAGTACCTGCGCGCGGTTCAGCATGGCCCAGTAGCGTTCCTCCTGTTCGGGCGTCCGTTTGAAATGGGGGTCGCCGGCGTGATCGGCGGGGAAGCGCTCGGGGGGCAGCAGTTCGGGATCGTAGAGAACTGTTACGGAGGGATCTACTGCGCGAATCAGCTCTACGTGCTCTGCTTCGAGCGGTACAGCGATGGCGATGGTAAGTTCATCAGTCGTCATAGTGTTCATCATACTGAATGGCGGCTAGGATATTGAACAGATTTCGAGGAATTACGTCGCCGCCTATGAACACAAAGAAGTGAGGAATCCACCATGACCAGCAAACGAGTCGGTTTCGTCGGCTTGGGCCTCATGGGAGCGCCCATGGCTGCCAACATCGCCAAGGCAGGGTGGGGAGTCACCGCCTGGAACCGCTCCGATGCCGCTTTCGACGGCTTGGCAGGCGTCAGTCGCGCAGCTGCGGTCGCCGACCTCCGCGATGAAGATGCCATCATCTTCATGCTCCCGGACCTGCCATTCATCGAAGAAGCCTCCGCCGCCCTGCTCGAATCCTGGCGGAGCGTGCCACCTACGTCAGGTACCGCCGTCGTCATCATGAGCAGCGTCTCCCCAACCGCGGTCCAGCGGTTTGGCGAAACAGTCCGGCAAGCAAGCAGCGGCAATGCCGTGGTGGTGGACGCCCCGGTCAGCGGCGGTACCACCGGCGCTCAGAACGGAACGCTGGCCATTATGGTCGGCACCACCGAATCGCGCTTTGAAGCGCTTAGGCCGCTCTTCGAGACCATGGGGACCACCGTCCGGCGTATGGGGCCCCTTGGGGCGGGCTCACTGGCCAAGGCCTGCAACCAATTGATCGTAGGAACCACGACGGCGGCACTTGCCGAAGCGGCCGAACTCGCCGAACGCTCCGGAATGGACGTGGAAGCCCTTTTTGAGGTCCTCTCAGGCGGGCTGGCCGGAAGCCGGGTGCTGGACAATGTCGGCCCACGCCTGGCCGCCAAGGACTATGCCCCCACAGGGCCGGCCAAGTTCATGCACAAGGATCTCGGCTTCGTCCTCGACAGCGCTGAAGCGGTGGGCTCAGCTGCGCCTCTCGCTACGGCCGCGATGGAGCTCTACGCCGAACTCAAGCGCCAAGGACTCGGTGACCAGGACCTCGCCGTCGTCCGACAAACCATCGCCAACCTGAGCCTGACACCAGCCGCGACGTCGAACAGCAACTGAGCCGGCGCAACCGAAGAAGGAATGAAAAACAAACTATGAGTGGACTTTTCGATCTGACCGGGCGCGTTGCCCTGGTCACTGGTTCAAGCCGGGGGATCGGCAACGCCCTTGCCCGGGGCCTCGCCGACGCCGGAGCAACGGTGGTGCTCAACGGCATCAACGCCGAACGGCTAGACGCCGCCCGGAAGGCCATGGCCGCGGACTACTCCGAGGACCGGGTTCACAGCCTTGCGTTCGATGTCACGGACGCCACGGCCGCCGCTGATGGAGTGGCATGGATTGAGCAGAACGTCGGGCCGCTGGACATCCTGGTGAACAACGCCGGGATCCAACACCGCGTTCCCATGCTGGACCTCGACGTCAAGGACTGGGATCGGGTGATCACCACGGACCTCACCAGCGCTTTCCTGGTGGGCAGGGAAGCGGCCAGGCACATGATCCCCCGGAAGCAAGGCAAGATCATCAACATCTGCTCGGTCCAAACCGACCTCGCCCGCCCCACCATCGCGCCGTACGTCGCTGCCAAGGGTGGTCTCCGCAACCTGACGCGTGCCATGACAGCCGAATGGGCTGCGTCCGGCTTGCAGATCAACGGGATCGCTCCGGGCTACATCCACACGGAAATGACGCAGAACCTGGTGGATGACCAAGACTTCAACTCCTGGATCCTTGGCCGCACTCCGGCCAACCGTTGGGGGACTGTTGCCGATCTCGCCGGCCCCACTGTGTGGCTCGCATCCCAAGCGTCCAACTTCGTCAACGGACAAACGATCTTCGTCGACGGCGGAATGACGGTGGTGGTCTGATGAGTATCACCCTTCCCACCTCCGGTCCCGCTGTTGTTGCCCATGGCAAGGGCGATCTCCGTATCGAAGACATCCCGCTGGCCACCCCTGCCGAGGATGAGTCGATCGTGGAGATCGCCTATGGCGGCATCTGCGGTTCGGACCTCCACTACTGGCTGCACGGTGCCGCGGGGGAGTCCGTCCTCAAAGAGCCCTTGGTCCTGGGTCACGAGATCGTCGGTGTAATTGTCCAGCAAGCAGCCGACGGTACTGGGCCGGCGGCAGGAACGCCCGTGGCCGTCCACCCGGCAACGCCTGCGCCCGGCGATGTCAGATACCCCGAGGACCGGCCCAACCTTTCCCCAGGCTGCACCTACCTGGGAAGTGCCGCGCGGTATCCGCACACGGATGGGGCCTTCAGCCGCTACGCAAACCTGCCCTCCAGGATGCTCCGGCCGCTGCCGGAAAACCTGGACCTGCGCACTGCCGCATTGGTGGAGCCTGCCAGTGTCGCCTGGCATGCCGTGGCCCGCGCGGGGAACGTCCAAGGGAAAACGGCCCTTGTCATCGGCAGCGGCCCTATCGGCGCCTTGACCGTCGCCGTCCTGAAGCGCGCTGGCGCGGCCAGGATTGTCGCCGTCGATATGCATGACAAGCCTCTGGAGATCGCCCAAGCGGTCGGAGCGGATGTGGTCCTCAAGGGTGACGAAGCCGAGGCCATCGCAGCGGTGGACGCCGACGTCGTCATTGAATCCTCAGGCAGCCACTACGGCCTGGCCTCGGCCATCAAGGGAGCTACCCGCGGCGGCAAAGTAGTGATGGTGGGCCTCCTGCCGTCCGGGCCCCAGCCGGTATTCATCTCCCTGGCCATCACCCGCGAGCTGGAGCTGCTGGGTTCCTTCCGCTTCAACGACGAGATCGATGAGGTCATTGCGGCGCTTGCCGATGGTTCGCTGTTTGTCGATCCCGTGGTGACGCACGAATTTGACCTCGCCCATGGTTTGGAAGCTTTCGAAGTGGCGAAGAACTCTGCGGAATCCGGCAAGGTGTTGCTGAACTTCCAGCCGTAACGTGGGTGCCCTAGTTCTTTGAGACCGGAACGAAGACGCGGGGCTGGTCGTCCCAGCTGGGGGCCAGCTCCGCGATGGTCTGGCGCATGATCTTGGCGGCGGCGTCGCGCGCGAGGGGACCGTCACCGGCGTCGATGGCATGGGCTACGTCCATGTGCCACTGCAGCGCCTGCTTTTGGGGGTGCTCGGGCATGAGGCCGTGGACTGTTCGACCGGTCAGGGTCTCGGTGACCTGGCCAATGAGGTTGGCAAACATTTCGTTGCCCGAACCGGAGAGTACCAAGGCATGGAAGCGGATATCGAGATCGAGGAACGTTGCCATGTCCCCGGCGTCGCCGGCCTCCTTCATGGCCAGCGAAATTCCCACCAGCTCCTGCCGAAGGCTCTCCGGGGCGTTGCCCGCGGCAAGCTCAGCCGCAACGGGCTCGACGGCGGAACGCAGCTCGGCGAGCGACCGCAGTTGGGCGCCACGCCCCTCGCCGGCAAGCCGCCAACGGATCACCAAAGGGTCGAAGGGATTCCAACGGTGTGCCGGAAGCACCCGGATGCCCACGCGCTTGATGGTCTCCACCAGCCCCAGCGACTGGAGCACCCGCACAGCTTCACGGACCACCGAGCGCGAGACATTGAGTTCGTCTTCCAGATGCTCAGCCAGCATGACGTGGCCGGTAGGAAGGGCGCCACCGACAATCCGGGTTCCCAGATGCTCAACGGCGCGGTGGTGGAGGCTGGTTGACATAGAGGTAAGCATAGTGGCGCGGAGACCTCGCGCGTCCAGCAACCGGCGTCGCAGTGCCCTCGGGCGCCAACGGCGTCACGCCGGCATCATAGACTGTTTATGACGCGGAACCGTTCCACAACGTGGGCTCCGCTTTCCCGCCCCAGACTTAAATACGTATGGTTTATTACAGCCCCTGGTTTTTGAATCCGCTTCCTGCGTGCCCGCAGGACTGTTTGTACACGAACGAATTGGAGTTTTGATGTCAGCACACATCGGTGTCACCGGCCTTGCGGTGATGGGCGCCAACCTGGCCCGCAACCTCGCACGCAACGGCTTCACCGTGGCTCTCCACAACCGCTCCGTGGAAAAGACCGACGCCTTGCTGGAAAAGCACGGCACGGACGGCGACTTCATCCGTACGGAAACGCTGCAGGAGCTCGTGGACTCCCTTGAAAAGCCCCGCCGCGTCCTCATTATGGTCAAGGCAGGCGCTCCCGTTGACAACGTCATCGAGCAGCTCGAACCACTGCTCGAGGCAGGCGACATCATCATCGACGCCGGTAACTCCCACTACGAGGACACCCGCCGTCGTGAAGCTGCACTGGCCAAGAAGGACCTGCACTTTGTAGGTGTCGGTGTTTCCGGAGGCGAAGAAGGCGCACTGAACGGCCCCTCCATCATGCCCGGCGGTTCCCGCGAGTCCTACGACGCCCTCGGCCCGCTGCTGGAGAAAATCTCCGCCAAGGTAGACGGCGAGCCTTGCTGCGCTTGGATCGGTACCGACGGCGCCGGCCACTTCGTCAAGATGGTCCACAACGGCATCGAGTACGCCGACATGCAGGTCATCGGCGAAGCTTTCGACCTCCTCCGCTCCGGTGCGGGCATTGAGCCGGCCGAGCAGTCCAAGATCTTCGCTGAGTGGAACAAGGGCGACCTTTCCTCCTTCCTGATCGAAATCTCGGCCGAGGTTCTGGGCCATGTTGACGCCAAGACGGGCAAGCCGTTCGTTGACGTCGTCGTTGATGCCGCTGGCCAGAAGGGCACCGGCCGCTGGACGGTCATCTCCGCCCTGGAACTCGGCTCACCGGTCTCCGGCATCGCCGAGTCCGTGTTCGCCCGCGCACTGTCCTCCCAGACCGAGCAGCGCAAGCTTGGCCAGGAGCTCCTGGCAGGTGAAGAAGCTTCCGTGGAAATCCCGGAGACCTTCGTCGAGGATGTCCGCCAGGCCCTGTATGCCTCCAAGCTTGTCTCCTACGCCCAGGGCTTGGACATGCTGACCTCCGCTGCCAAGGAATACGGCTGGGACCTCAAGCTGGACGAAATCGCGTCCCTGTGGCGTGCAGGCTGCATCATCCGTGCAGAACTGCTCAAGGACATCACCAAGGCCTACGCTGCCGAAGAGAAGCCCGCCAACCTGCTGTTCGCACCGGCCTTCACCAAGGCCATCGCAGAGGCACTCCCGGCTTGGCGTCGCGTTGTTGCCACGGCTGTGCAGCTGGGTATCCCTGTACCGGTGTTCTCCTCCTCGCTGGCGTACTACGACGGCCTGCGCCGCAAGCGCGTTGCCGCCGCCCTGATCCAGGGCCAGCGCGACCTCTTCGGTGCACACACCTACGGCCGCGTAGACACCGAAGGCACGTTCCACACCCTCTGGGGCGAAGACAAGTCCGAGATCTCGGCAGTCGACACCCACTAGCACCCCCGTGCCCAAGGCCGGTTCCTCCCCGTTACGCTGGGAGGAGCCGGCCTTTGCCGTACCGGGTGCCGGTGCGGTGGCCGCCAGCGAAGGATTGATGCCATGCCAGCCCACGTCGCACTGGTCACCGGCGCCTCCACGGGAATCGGGTTCGAAACGGCCATCGCCTTGAGGGCCGCCGGATACGCCGTCTACGCAGGGGCACGCCGCGTTGACAAGATGGAGCCCCTGAAGCGGCATGGCATCACGGTCATGTTGTTGGACGTTACGTCGGAGGAATCCATGGTGTCCGCCGTGGGTCTGGTGGAGGCGGCTTACGGGCGGATCGATGTCCTGGTGAACAATGCCGGCTACGGTTCCTACGGCTCCCTCGAAGAGGTTCCCATGGCCGAGGGCAGGCGCCAATTCGAGGTTAATGTGATGGGCCTGGCCAGGATGACCCAGCTGGTGATTCCCGGGATGCGCAGCAGGAGCTCGGGCCGGATCATCAACGTCTCATCCATAGGCGGGAAGATCTACGAGCCGCTGGGCGCTTGGTACCACGGCACAAAGTTCGCCGTCGAGGGCATGAGCGACTCCCTGCGCCTGGAGCTGAGGCCCCACGGCATCGACGTGGTGGTCATTGAACCGTCGGGAACGGACTCCGAATGGGGAACCATCGCTGGTGGGAACCTGCTGGCCAACTCGGGTGACGGGCCTTACAAAGAGCATGCACACATTGTGGCTGCTGCACTGGCATCCACCTCGGGACCGGGCCATGTGCTCTCAACGCCGGCGCGGGTTGTGGCCAACACCATTGTTCGGGCTGCGAAAGCAAGACGCCCCAGGACCCGCTACCCGGTGGGCAGGGGAGCCTGGAGCGTCCTGGCAATGCGCAGAATTCTTCCGGACAGGATTTTCGACGCCGTCTTCTTGAATCTCTACAAGAGGCTGGCCGGCTAGATCCGGTACTCGATGTAGTACTCCGCCGGATCCACTGCCGGTTTTCTCTCCGACTTCGCGTCACGGTGCCGCCACGTGGCGGGAATTCCCGTGATGATCGACTCCGGTGGCGCATCCTTGACCACCACGGCGTTGGCGCCGATTGCACTGTCCGCGCCGATGGTGATGGGCCCCAGGACTTTTGCACCTGCGCCGATCGTGACGCGGTCACCGATGGTCGGGTGGCGCTTGACCTTGGCCAAGGAGCGGCCGCCGAGCGTCACGCCGTGGTAGATCATGACGTCCTCGCCGATCTCGGAGGTTTCTCCGATCACCACTCCCATGCCGTGGTCGATGAAGAACCGGCGGCCGATGGTGGCGCCCGGATGGATTTCAATGCCGGTGAGGAACCTGGCCAGCTGCGAGATCAGGCGTGCAGGGAAGCGAAGTGCCGGATTCTGCCACAGCCGATGCGTCAGCCGGTGCGCCCAAATTGCGTGCAGGCCGGAATAGGCGAAAAAGTTCTCAAAAGAGCCTCGAGCCGCCGGGTCATGTGACCGGGCGGCGTCGAGGTCTTCCTTAAGCCTTGCGAAGAAGCTCACAAAGACCTTTCTACAGGAAATGAAGGTGTGCGTGCCTGGTGTTAGCCGCGGATGTCGTCGAACAGCACGGTGGAAATGTAGCGCTCTCCAAAGTCGCAGACGACGGCGACGATCAGCTTGCCGGCGTTCTCAGGACGCTTGGCGAGCTCCAGGGCGCCCCAGACGATGGCGCCGGAGGAAATGCCACCCAAAATGCCTTCGCGGGCACCGAGGTCGCGGGCAACGCGGACGGAATCCTCCAGGGTGGCGTCCAGGACTTCGTCATAGACGTTGGTGTCCAGGATTTCGGGAACAAAGTTGGCGCCGATGCCCTGGATCTTGTGCGGGCCGGGAGCGCCACCGTTGAGGATGGCAGAGTCCTTTGGCTCGACGGCCACGATCTGGACACCCGGTTTGCGTTCCTTGAGGACCTGGCCCACGCCGGTGATGGTTCCACCGGTGCCCACGCCGGCAACGAAGATGTCCACTTCGCCGTCGGTGTCTTCCCAGACTTCCTCGGCCGTGGTGGTGCGGTGGATGGCCGGGTTGGCCTCATTGGCGAACTGCTGGGCCCAAATGGAGTTCTCCGTGTTGGCCACGATTTCCTGGGCCTTCTCCACGGCGCCGCGCATGCCTTCGGATCCAGGGGTCAGGACGATTTCGGCGCCGTAGGCACGCAGCATGACCCGGCGCTCGGTGGACATGGTTTCAGGCATGGTCAGGATGACTTTGTAACCGCGTGCTGCGCCAACGAGTGCCAGGGCGATACCGGTGTTTCCGGAAGTGCCCTCGACGATGGTTCCGCCTGGCTTCAAGGCGCCGGACTTTTCAGCTGCGTCAATGATGGCCACACCGATGCGGTCCTTGACGCTGTTGGCCGGGTTGTAGAACTCAAGCTTGACTGCAACCGTGGCGTCGAGGCCTTCGGTAAGCCGGTTCAGGCGAACCAGTGGAGTGCGGCCGACCAGCTGCGTGACGTCGTCGTAGATCCTTGCCATGAAAATTTACGCCTATCTCTGAAGAGGGAATGCTGAGGTCAGCCTAACGAGCCGGATCGAAACCCTGCTAAGCAGTAAGCCATGCAGAGTAATATTTCCGGGCCTTCGCCAGCTTGGGATTAATGATCACCTGGCAGTACCCCTGATAGGGGAACTTGGCATAGTAATTCTGGTGGACTTCTTCGGCTTCGTGGAACTCGGGAAGGCGGCTTACTTCGGTCACAATCGGATCGGACCATAGGGCTTGGGCTCGCTCGATCGCTTCTTCGAACAGCACTTTTTCCTCCGTTGTGGAGTAAAACATCGATGAGCGGTACTGGGTTCCGACGTCGTAGCCCTGCCGATTCAGCGTGGTGGGATCGTGAAGGGCGAAGAACATATCCAGGATCACCTCTTCGGGGACCACGGTTTCATCGAACGTTACGGCCACCACCTCCGCGTGCCCGGTGGTTCCAGAGCAGACCTCGTAATAATCGGGATTACGGACATGGCCGCCGGTGTAACCCGACACAACTGAGCTAACGCCGCGGGTCTTCTGGTAAACGGCATCCAGGCACCAGAAGCAGCCGCCGCCAAGTACGAAAGTTTTCATGTTCTCTTCAATGGATCGGAGGGGCTGATGATTCCCGGTTCACCTTACGGGAGAATTACGGCACCTGGCAGGTGTCGCGGGGACGGAAAACTGCCTGATCCAGCGCAGTAGGGAAGAATATGGGTATGGAAGCTGTAAACACTGGCATTTCTGATGCGGATTCCGTCGAAGATGACGAAACAGAAGACGACCAAACAGTTGAAGCCAGCGGTGATCCCACGCTCGGTCAGGTGTTGCTGGCTGTCGAGGAGCTCTGGCCGGAGTCGCTGGCCGAGGATTGGGACGAGGTAGGCCTTGTGGTCGGCCGTCCCACGGTCCCAGTCACCAAGGTACTTTTCGCCGTGGACCCCACGTTGGCAGTGATCGATGAGGCCATCGAGTGGGGCGCCGAACTCCTTATTACCCATCACCCCCTGTTGCTCAAAGGGGTGAACTCCGTTGCCGCAACGTCGGCCAAGGGCCTCGCGGTCCACCGATTGATTGAAGCGGGCACTGGCCTGTTGACTGTGCACACCAATGGCGATTCGGCCGTTGGGGGAGTGTCGGACGTCCTGGCCGATGCGTTCGGGCTGGAGAATGTCACGCCCCTCACCGTGGCGGCCAACGGCTTGCCGGAGGAAGGGATCGGAAGGGTGGGCGAGCTACGGGAACTCATGACTCTGGGTGACTTCGCTGCCCGTGTCTTTGAGATGCTGCCCGCAGTTGCCGGGGGAGTCCGCGTCGCTGGGGACAAGGATGGCCTGGTACGGCGAGTCGCTGTCTGCGGCGGCGCCGGCGACTCCCTGTTCGACGCCGTGCGGGCCAGCCATGCGGATGTGTATGTGACGGCAGACATGCGTCACCACCCGGCGTCGGAAGCGCGTGAAGGCGCCACCAACGGACGGCCCTACTTGATCGACGTATCGCACTTTGCCAGCGAGTGGCTGTGGCTGCCGGCCGCTGCCGAAGCACTGGGCAACGTGCTCGCAGACCAGGGCTACGACGTCGAGATCCGCGTTAGCAGCACCAACAGTGATCCATGGGACTTCATACTGACTCCCGGCGGGGACTAGAGTCTAGAAAGATATGGGCGGCCCCAACAGAAACAGGCCGTCCGGCCGGACCTGATCTCCAGGAACGGCGGCGACAAGCGGAGGTAAGCGTGGCGAAAGCAGCACCGGCAGAACAATTGAAATTGCTTGAACTGCAGGGACTGGATGCCAGGCTCAAGTCGCTGGCCGGCCGTCGGAAGGTACTTGAAACGGACCCCCGCATCACGGACCTGACGGATGCCCTCAGCGTGGCCAATGGTGAACTGGGCGCGGCAAAGGTTGCCGTGCACGACGCCGAGGCCGAACTGCGCCGCGCGGAAGCCGACGTGGAACAGGTTGCTTCACGCATCGAACGCGACGAAACCCGGCTGAACAGCGGCACCGGATTGTCCAAGGACCTGGTGGCGCTGCAGAGTGACATCGCCTCACTCAACAAGCGGCGTTCCGACCTCGAGGATGTCGAGCTGGAAATCCTGGAGCGCTTGGATACCCTCCGGGAACGTCAGGCGGCGCAGCAGGCGATCGTCGACGATATCCAGGGATCTTTCGGCAGTATCCGTGCCGAACTGGACGAAGCAATCGCAGAGATTGCCGCCGAAGAGACGGTGGTGCGTGGCCAAAGGGCCGCCTTCGCGGACACCTTGGAAGGGGGACTGCTGGCGGTTTACGAGAAGACGATAGCCAAGAGGGGTGTCGGCGCCGCCAGGTTGTTCCATGGCAAATCCGAAGGGTCCGGCATGATGCTCAGCCCCGGCGACCTCGCCGAGGTCAAAGCGGCAGCCGAGGACGAGATCGTTTTCTGCCCGGACTCTGGAGTCATCCTGGTCCGCTCGGCTGAATGGAACTGAGCCGGCTGAATGGAACTGAGCCGGGACCAATCTGGCTGGCCCGGACCTACTTCGGCAGGATGATGTTCAGCGCGTGCGGCTTGCGGGCCGTGCCCTCGACGAGTTCCGTCGTCCAGACTTCACTGGCTGCCTTCGCCAGCTGAGCTGGAGTAGCCGGTGCCTTGCCACGCCGCGTCAGCAGGTGCCGCGCCAGTTCACCCCGGGTGTGCTTGGCGAAGTGGCTGACCACCGTGCGCTTGCCGTTCGACTCGCTGAACACGTTGACGTTTACCGTCTGCGTCGCCGGGGGAGCCCAAGCAGCAGCGTAGGTGCTGGAGCGGCAGTCCACCAACAGTTCGCCCTCGGCCCGTTGGGTGAGGGCAGCGTTGAGCTGCGGCTTCCAGTAGGAGGCGAGGCGTCCGACGTCGGGCAGTGCAGTTCCCATGGACAGCCGGTAGGCGGGCACATGGTCGCCGAAGCCGATGGCGCCCCACAGGGCGGACACCACCAGGATGGATTCGGTCGCCTTGCGGCGTTGCGCGGGGGTCATGCTGTTGTAGCCCAGGGCGTCATACAGGACCCCTGAGTAGACCTGGTGCGCGGGAGCCGCCGGTTCGGCGTGCAGCCGGGTATTACGTTCGACGTCGTCCCGCAACGAGGCGCCGACGCCCAGCAACGCCAGGGCGTCCTCGTGCGCGCTCACCGTTCCTAAAGCTTCGAGGACCTTCGCCCTGGCGGGGTTCAGCTCCGGAAAGCTCAGCGACTCCCATTCGATGGCGGGACCATTGGAAGCGGGGGTCTTGCCTTCTGAGGGCGGCAGGAGAATCAGCACCAGTCGATATTACCGGGGTCTTTGGGCTGTCCCAACGCCGGTAGACTTGACGACGGATGGGTCGACCAGGCGGTCGCGCGCCACGAAAGTGGCTCGAGGAACGTCCGGGCTCCGCAGAGCAGGGTGGTGGGTAACGCCCACTCGGGGTAACCCGCAGGCCAGTGCCACAGAGAACAGACCGCCTGCACCAGTGACGCTTGCGTCACCGGGCGCAGGTAAGGGTGAAACGGTGGTGTAAGAGACCACCAGCTCCCTGGGTGACCGGGGAGGCTAGGTAAACCCCACCCGGAGCAAGGCCAGACAGGACACGCTTGAGGGCTGCTCGCCCGAGTGTCCGGGTAGGCTGCTGGAGGGCGTCGGCAACGGCGTTCGTAGATGGATGGCCGCCACTCCCTTGCCGGTAACGGCAGGGGATGACAGAACCCGGCGTATCGGTCGACCCATCCACCCTGAGGGGTCGAATCTCCCGTGATTCTGCGGGGATCGGCCCCTTTTTGCTGCGTGTTTCCGGGCTTAGAAGCCTCTTACTGCTTCCGCGTGTTTCTGCCTATTTCTAAGGCTTACTCCCGGGAAAAACTCCCTGAAAAACTCCCTAGCCTCCATGCAGCCCGGAATCCCGGGCGGTCCGGTCCAAGACCCTGGCAGCGTACTCCCGGAGGTGGATCCAAATATGTGCATCGCGATCAGCCACCCGATCCCGGATCTCGCGGACCAATGAAGTTGGCGTCTTCGGGTTTGACACCACACGGCCAAGGATCAGCGCGTTGTCAAAGGTCGCGGCCCACGCCAAATGCTCCGGAGTCACGTCCTGACGTCCAAGCACGCCCAGGACGACCTCCAGGTGGGCGTCTGGGGTCATTAGGGCCGCTAGGACTTCAGGGCGCACGTGAGCGCGGGAGAGGACCATGGATGCCGCCCGCCAGTCGCCAGCAAGGGCCTTGGTTTCGAATTCATTCATGCGGGCAGCGTACGCCTGGGGTATGACAGGCAAAATAGACTGACGCCATAGAATTTGGACGTGAAATGAGGAATGTTGCCCGATTACTGCACCCTGACTGACAACAGCATCAGCTGTACTAGGGCCTTCGACCCACTGGCATTTTCGTTGGCACTCCTGCCTGCACTGATCAGCATTGTGGCCATTGGGGTCGCGCTGTACGTTGCTTCCATCAGCAACGCACACCAGCGTGACGAAGCGGCCAAGCAGAGGGTCATCACGATGGCGGGGGCCGTGATCCGTGCGGCGTTCAGTGCCATGCGAGCCAGCCACCGCGACATAGTGGCGTTTCGCAGTCACATGTCAGACCTCGATATCGCAATTCGAGTCTTAGCTGTTGAAGTGATGCATGAGCACGAAGCCTTTGTGATCGAATTGATGGAATGGATGAAACGGCTCCAAGTCGATTACATCGCCCTGGGAGCCCGCCCTGACGATGGAGACCACGACACTGAAGAGATCCTCGTGGCGCGGAAAAGGACCAATGACTACGTGAATTTCATCACGACTTGGCTTTGGCAGAAGCGCTCGGGCCGGTTGATTATCGAGCGAGACATGAGGCGCTTGCGCCTGGAAACTTGGCCTGAACGTCAGTGGGCGATGCGCACATGGCCTGTCCCGGAGCTTCAGCCTAACTAGCCCTACGTACGACAAGTCCTGTCAATTTACAAGTCAAATTACTCCAAACGCTTTCCTTCGGCTATCTTGCATCTATGGGGCCACTTCAAAGCGCTGATCACAGCAATCAATCCACATCCTTCACGGTTCGCGATTCCGCGGCCAATCTTCCATCCGAGCGCTCGTTTGAGCCCGCGGTTGTGGGCGGCGACCTAGCCCCAGTAGAGGGACTCTGTGGTGGTCCGCTTGGCGCCGACGCCGAGTGTGTAGGCTCGGCAGGTCACGCAGGCGAGCACACTGCTCCTCTACCGCGGGCGAACCAAACATGCGGCCACTGCAACTCACGGGTGAACGGCAACGGCAGTTCATGGAAGCTGGAGATTGGTCTCTGGTTCTGTCCCGATTGCAAAGACACTTACTGGTACTAAGCCGAAAAAGGGACCCTCTCGCTATTCTGCGAGGGGGTCCCTTTTTGTATGTGGCATCAGGACAATTTGTGCAGTTCGGTGTCAATCGGCAGCACCCCGGCGACCCGCGGCCATCCTGGGGCAAGCGCCGTGGCACCCTCGGCCAATGTGTCCACCATCTGTGCAGCGGCCGCAGAAACTGTAATCTCAGGGTTGAGCAATAGGCTGAGGGCAACGAGCAGAATGCTCTCCGGAAGCGGGGCATGCCCGACGCCGTAGTTGGCTGCCCACACGATGTGGTTCTCGTCCGTTGCGTACAGGCCGTGGCCAAGGTGCTGGAACCCGCCGGCTTGAATGAATGGCACGGCGTGGACCGGGGTGTGCCAATCGCTGCCGTTCTGCATGTACAGCAGCCGTCGAGGCTTCGACTGCAGGGCTTCAGTCTCGACGCCGAAACTTGCAGCAAGGTCCTTCGCGAACGGCTTCCAGTTATCGCCGTCGAGTTCGGCCCCTGCACCAAACGCCTGGGCGAAATAGTTCTTAGCGAATCGGATGTCGTATTCCGTGATGCTCGTCTGTGGATTCCAGACAAGCACCGAAGCGTGTTCGCCGATCTGGTGTCCGTAGTACAGAGACGCGAACCCGCCGCCCGAACCGCCAATGAACAACAACTCGTGCGCCCCTTCGGATGCAATTGCCCGAAGTACTTCGGTGATGCTGGCTTGCAGATCCTGGTAGCGGTTGCCGGCGTACCAACTCAGCCCCAAGGAATGGTCGATGTTGTGAGAGGGGTCCGACACTGCAATGAACCCTACGTTAGCCGTGTGAGCGATCTTGCGCCCCGAAAAGAACGGGCCCGTCTTGGTTTCGCGGGCAGTCACTGCACCGTTGAAGAATACCGGCACAACTTTTCTGCCATCAGCGAGTGGGTTCCCGTGGAAGAAGAGATCGAGGTCTGGGCCGGACTCCAGCGATATTGTATGGATGCCATCAGCCCACGTACCAGCCTGATGGAAGTCCTTGATGGATGACCATCGGAAATGGCCGCCCGGCCACGGCTCATAATTGCTGGGCAGGAATTCTCTGCTCAAGGATTGACTGTCGGCGTTCTGCATGCAGTCATCCTACCCAGCGGGACGTGGCCTTAAGCGCGACGAGACCCCCACTCCCAAATCTGAGAGTGGGGGCCGTCATGGTGCCGCCGCCTATTGCTGTTCGGCTCGGTGCTCCGGCGCATCGTCCGCAGGTACCTGGCCACGCTGTTCGAGGATTGTGGACCACCATCGCAGGATCGTGGTGTAGGCGAGCTGCTGAAGACCGTAGACGGCAAGGACAGCCTGCAGCCAGTCATCCGGGGTGACCAGCACCAATTGGCCGCGGGCAACGAGGTAAACCGTGGCCAGGATCAGGCTGACGATGATGGGCACGGCCACCCGGACCGTCTTGGACCACGACTCGTTCTTGGCGCGGGCGATGGCCAGAGGGGAGAAGATTGTCAGCACTGCCGTGATGACGGTGATGAGCAGTTCAGTGTTCTCCATGGCTTAGCCTTCCTGGCTCAGAGTGACGGTGGTCGTTGCGGTGGCCTGAAGGTCGGAGAGGGCTGATTCCGCCCCAGCCTTTGCCGCTTGCTCCACAGCGGCAAGGTCAACGGGCGAGCCTGGCTTGGACGCGAGCTGTTTCACGGCCTCCAGCAGGCCCGCTTGCTGTCCTTGGATGGATGCCAGCATGCCCGGGATCGGGCCTGCGAAACGGACCTTCTCAACGCCCGGGCGGAGAAGGTCTCGCGCCTCTTCGGCGGCGTCCTTCGCAGCTTTGGCATTGCCCGCAACCCCGAACAGGGGGCCTGCGTTGCGTTTCTTCGCCTCACCTTCCTGCGTGAGAGCGGCAATTTCTTCTCGGACTACGGTGCGTACTTCTTCGAGTGATGCCATGACATCCTCCTCTGGTTGGATGATTTCGCCTTGCAGGACAAGGCCATTGCGGGGGCGCAGGTAGCCGAGGAGGCCCTGCTTAGGGAGCCACTGATCAAGTACCGGGCCGGACGACTGCCCTGGGAAGGGGTTGTCCCACCGGCTTTCGGAACTGTTTTGCGATGCGCACCGGACGTACTCATAGCCGGGGTCCTCGATCACTTGGGCCACGTGCGTCTTGGGGTAGTACCAGAACGAATCTCCCCACACCGCCGTATCGCCGGGCAGGGCCCGTTCCGTGGGTGGGATTCGGACATATGCCGCCTCGATGGCCTTGGTTTGTGGGTAATCGCGGTACATGGTTCCTGCGAACCCAGACCACTTCACGGCACCCCCTGTCGTGTTGATGACAGGCAGCCCGAAGAAATTGGCGAAGTGCGCATGAAGGTCCCAGCACTGAGCCCCCGCGAACTGGTCAACATCGATGTACGCGCCGAGGACTGAAGTGAGCCAGAACTGAAACCTTGAGAGCTCGAACGCCATCATGACTCCTTCGTAGGTGGTGGTGAGGCCGCCGGCGCGGCACAGGTGTAGGTGCTGGACCCGGGTGGGTCGGCGGTGCAGGTGTAGCCGGCCATCGGGCCTGACGTGAAGGTGATGGACGAGGGCGAGGCGCCGTCTCGACCGTCTGCACCATTGTCGCCGACGGCGCCCGTGGCTCCGGCGGGACCTGCTGGGCCAACCGGGCCGATAGGTCCCTGCTCTCCCTGAGGCCCAGGCGGGCCTGCGACTGTGGAGTCAGCGCCATCCGCGCCCGCGGCGCCGTCCGAACCATCAGTGCCAGCGGCCCCAGCAGTTCCCGTGTCGCCTTTGTCGCCCTTCTCACCAGGCACTCCCGGGATACCTTGGGGGCCGGGAACACCCTGGACCCCTTGAACACCTTGTGGGCCTTGGGTCGGCTCGGTTGCTGCCTTCTCCAGATTCCGGCAAGTCTCCGAAGCAGCCGCTGTCTGGTCCGTTGCTTGGCAGAGCGCGTCCGTGGCGGCTTGGGCGAGGTTCTGTTTCTCCTGCGCCTGCTCAGCCCCATATTGGGCGTTCACGACGGCCAGCCGGTGGTTGTCGAATGCCAGCCAGCCTGCGAAGACCACAACAGCTAGGAGTAACAGAGACAGGCCCGCGAGTAGCAGCTTCACCCGCTTGTCAGTCTGTCTGGACTTCGCAGCCTCGGCCTGCGCCGCTTCGAGTTCCGGGTCATTCACTGTCGTCATGGTCATCCTCCGGCCATTCGGCGGGGTCGGGTTGGATGTCATTCGCGATCAACTGTTCCCGCCACTTGCCAGCCGCCGCTTTGATTCGAGAGTTGTACCGTCCGAGAGACTTGACCCGCTTGAGAAGTTCCGCGATGCGCGCTGTCAGGAGTGCTTCCACGGCAACCTCCCTCCGTTCGCGCTTCTTGTCCGCCCTGTCGATGAGCTTCCAAGCGCCGCCGCCGAAGGCCATGAGGCCTCCGACGATGGCGGTAATGAGCGCTGGATCCACACGCCTGCCCCTTTGAATTGAGTTCCTGCCACGGCGCTCCTAGAGGCCGTACTGTGCGCGGAGTGCGTTGACTGTGGATGTTCGTTCACCGGCAGAAAGAGCCTTGTCGTAGAGAGCGACTTCAGCGACGGCCATGTTTGTCCACTGCCCGGCGCGGTGGTAGCCCAGAGTGAGGATGTCCCGGCGGGCTGTTCCTGTGTTGCCGGATACCTCGGTGCCATCAACAGACAGCACCGAGGAAGCACCGTTGAACACGCCGATAAAGACGTGCCATGCCTGATCTGCCGCAGGGCCGTTGACCGTAGACCCACCCTCCAAGAAAAGGATTTTGCTGGGGGCCGTCCCGGATGTTCCAAGAACCGCGTTTTCGACGGCGGTATCAGACCCTAGACGCCCGCCCGCAATGATCCGAATGCCGGTGACTCCCGAGTCCTGCAGCTTTGCCACGATCACTAGCGTGTGGGGCTGGTTCATGACAGCGGAAGTCTTGAGTCCCTGCGTGGTCCCGTTGAAACTGACGGCCTTGATTGTGCCCACCGTGGCCGCGGTCGGGGCCGCCCCATAGGTGGGGACGGTTTCCAGTGCGGCACCTCCAGCCACCATGTCCGGCCAAGCGTTCACGGCGGCACCATCTGTAAGTTGCAAGTTCTTGGCGAGGTATCGGCGCTTGTAGCCGGAAACCGGTAGGTCATGGACCGCCAGCGGCAAGCTGGTGATCTTTGGCCCAGTGAAAGCGGCTTCGGTTGTGTAGAGGAAAGCCATGGGGGAAGCTCCTATCGATGAAGCGGCTGGTTGATCGTCCTGGCGCAGAGGGCATCACCTTGGCGGTTGAGGTGGATATTGCCCGGTCCAGCGGAGTAGCGGGAATCGAGGACGCCAACTGTGGAAGACTCGACCGCTTTGCCCAGGTCAAATGCCGTGACAGCGTTCCCCGGAAGCTCATCCAGCAAGACGTTGTTCCACGCCTGCCGGACAGCCTCAGCCGGAGCGGCAGCATCGAAGCTTGGAAGCACCGTCGTGAGGTACACGTTCGTTGAGGTGACGCCAGTGATGATCGGGTACAAGGCAGCGAATCTGGACCGGAGGGTGGCCAGATCGGCACCGGAAGCGAAGATGTCGTTACGCGCCAACGACCACACCAAAGCGTCAGGCTTTGCCATGGCTGCCCACTTGGTGAATCGGAGCGATGTGGGCGCTGCCGCCCAGCCGTCCATGGTGGATCCGCTGTGCGAGTACATCAGAGGCAAGTAGCCGTTGGCCCGGGCGTGCTGCATCGGAAAGGAGTCATACACCGGCAGCCGCGTAGAGACGCCAAGCCCCAACGAGTCAGTCAGGAAAGCTACCGAACGGACACTGTCGGCAACTTTGAGCTCCAGCCAGATATCGCATGGCGTGTGGCTGGCAAGGACCGCCCCTACGTCCTCGACCGCGTTCCAGCTCGTGTTGTTGGTGGATTGCCAGGAACCAGCGACGGTGGAGGCGTTGTTCTGCGCTGCACAGGTGTACCCATAGGACAGGAGGTAGTCCTTGTTGGCAGCCAGGTCCGCCTCCACCCATGGCGATACCCACTCGGTGGCCCCTGTCGCAGAGGTGGTGAACCCTGTGGCAATGGTGGTTGGAGTCCCGAGGAACTTGCCCGTGTGCGTGCCAGTGGTACCCATGTCGTGGGGCCCGAACGCTAAGCCGTCGAAGGATAGGGCTCCGGCGTAATTGAACACGTAGCGGTTGTTGTTGTTATGGATATGCACCCGGAAGGCGATGGCATCCGCCGGCAGCTTGAACGGAATACGCGCACCAACGGCCGTACGCGTGTCCAATGAGGTTGAGCTGTCGGCGCCGGTCAGCGGGAATGCGGCAGACTTGACGCCTAGGCGCTTGTTCCATGCCGCAAGCGCCCAGTCTGGGACGCGACCATCCGTGCCGATGACCAGTTCTGAAAGTCGGCCAGTGGGGTCAAGAAAGCCACCAGCCACGCCGTTGATATCCGGCACCTGCTTGCGTGTCTGGGCGAGGCCGCCTTCGACGCCGCCGAGGCGGGTGTCTTGGCTTGATGGCGTCAGGTTGGTGGCACTGTAGGTCGCACCTGTGGTGAAGTCGATGTTGGCGGTGACGATATCGCCATTGGGGGCCGCCAGCTTCTCACCGGCCTTGAACGATGTGGACGGTGCCCACCGGAGTAGGCCGGGAATACCTTCAGCCATGGGTGGCCTCCTTAGAAACTGAGGGGCGGGCCGTTATCAGCCCGCCCCGTTGACGTGGCGTTGTTGTCTGTCTCATCGAATGAGTGACGTGCCGACTGGTTCCGTGGTGGCCACTAGAGCCTGGCTGTTGCCGAGGACCACAAGCTGGTTGGCGGCCACCGTGGTGTCGATGTACGCGAACACTTCCGTGAGCCCGGCAAGTGACAGGAAACCCGGCTGGTCGATGTTGCGGGGGTGCAGCATGATCTCCAGCGCCGTCTTGGTGGATACAGCGATGTCGATCTGCGCCTTGATCGAGGCCACTGTTTCGGACTCGATGTTGTAGTACGCCTGCCCTTGCTTGAGGCGGCCGTCAAGTTTCCGGAAGCGGGTGTTCGGGAAGGCCCCGGAGAACACTGCATGGAAGGCCATGATCACTGAGCCCGCGTAGGTGCTCGAGTAGACGTCCATGCTGGGCCCGGTCGTGAAACCACCCATGCCATTGACCGTTCCAGGGATGATGAACCGCTCAATCGGGCGGCCAAGCTGCGTTTCAAGTTCCTGCTTGCCGACAACGATCTGATCCCAGATCGCGGCCTTGGAGTCCATCTCCTTGTGGGTGGTGCCGTCCGGGTTGCCGTCCGCGCTGTGGTTGGCGAACTCGTGGCCGGCGTCGATCAAGGCCGTTGCTTCCGCCTGGGACATGCCGCTGTTCTCGGTCTTGGCCCAGTTGCGGGAGTTCATTGCGATCAGGCACTTCCAGTTCCGGCCGCCTGAGTTCAGCATCGGAAGGATGGTGCTCTTCAAGTACGTCAGGCCGTGGTCGAAGCGGAACACCACGGCGCCCTTGCCGTTCGTGGACGTCACGGGGTGCCGGGCTTTGAAGTCCTCAATCAGCGCCGCGTTTGGGGTGCCGTAGTGACCGCTGTTTAGGACGAACGCAGCAGTGCCGTCAATGCGGTCCCATTCGGACCAGACGCCTGCGGAGATGAGGGTCCGCCACCAGCGCTGCGGGGTGGACAGGACCGTGAAGACCTGCTCAGTAAACCCGAAGCCAGGAGCGTGTCCGCCACGAACCACCAGCAAGGATGCCCCGTTGGCGGATCCGGCGGGCTTGTTGATCATCGTGGCGGCTGAGGTGCCGCTGCTGATGTAGTACGTTCCGGTTTTGTCGTAGCCGGAGAGAGTGTCAAAGTCAGTGCCATCTGCCAGCAAGGTCGAGGCATTGTCCAGGCGCTTCCACGCGGACCAAGTGGACCCGGTGAGCATCTGCCGCCACCACTTGGCCGGGATAGCTCCCATGACCGTGTACGTCTGCGTGGTGAACCCGTAACTGGCTGGCCCGCGTTCAACTACCAGTGTGGCGTTGGCAGCCCCAGCATACGGCGGCAGGTTCGTCATGGTCGCCACGCCAGTGACGGGAACGTACCAGAGCCCGACGTGGTTGGTGCCGTTGATGCTGTTCAGGTTGGACTCGTCCGGCAGGACACCCTGCAACCAAGTACCCAGATCACCCTTCAGGCCCTTGAGGTTCGCGAGAAATTCCCATGCGAATGCCATCAGACGTTCCTCCATTCGTACAGATCCCACGTATTCAGCGGATCGAGATCATCAGCCGGGTTGGCCTTCAGCCAGAGCGTGAATGGCCGAGGATTGTCTGGAGGAGTCAAGGACACGTAGACCATGCGTGTGTTCTTTGGCGGCTTGCCGAACAGGTTCGAAAACGAACCCCCGCCGGATGGGACTTGCAACTGCCAGTCCGGGAAGTCGGCCTTCACGTAATTCCCTGCAGCATCAAGCCACTGGATGGAGACCGTGTACCAGGCGTCGTCCATCATGTCCGTAGTGGTCTCAAGGCTTGCCGTGAAGGAACCGTCAGACGCGGGCTGCACCGTTAGCGGCTCAGTCGGTATCACCTTCCCTGCCTTGGCATTGGGAGAATTGAGCGTGAAGTGAAGCTCCGGAATTTTCCCGTTCAAGTGCGTCCCGGCAACGTCGGTGACGTTGCCAACCACCGGGGCTGTAGCCATAGGTGCCTCCTGGCATGGAAAAGGCCCCGGAGTGCGGGGCCTTGATGGTTGTGAAGTTGGGGGTCAGGCGTCCGTGCGGGTGGCTTGGTCAAGCAGCTCCTCCAGTTCAGCTATCCGCCTGTCCCTGACTGCGATCACGGCATCTTTGACCTTGCACTGGGCGTTCGCGTTGGCCAGGGCCCAGTCCGCATTGGCTAGCTTCTGCCTGTACTCGGCGTGGATGCTGTCATGCGCAAGTTGAAGTGCTTCGTCCAAGAGGGGCCTCCGAGTGTATTAATTCGAGCGCCCTGGCACTAAGATGCAGGGCATGAGAAGTATTGGGGGACTAGCTGTTCTCGCCGTCTTGGCTTTGAGTGCATGCGCCTCACCGGCGGCCAGCGTCGAACCGGTCACCCCAGACCCCGCGGTGGCATCGTCCTACGACGAGAGCTACTCCGCTGATGAGTTCTTCATCGCCGGGGTGAAGCTTGGATGGATCGGGGAGAAGCCCAGCAATACTGAGCTCGTAAAGATGGGTCAGCAAGCCTGCCAGGGGGCTCTTCCAGCCAGCGGAGAGAACGCCAAGCGCATCACGGAGTACGCCAAAGCCGTCTACTGCCCCTAGGGCTTGTAGTACAACCGGCCGGAAGAGCTGTCATAGAAGACATTCGCCGCACTACCGGTCGTGGTTAGGTTCAGTGTTGTGTTTCCTGTGACTTCCAAGTCCGCGTTGATGCCAACCAGGTTGTTGAGAATGTGGATGTCGGCCGTCCCGCCCTCAATTACTACCTGCGAGCTTGTGACGCTAACGGATGCGGACCCTGTTCCGTTCGCCATGATGAGCGAAGAGCCAGTGTCGTAGAGCACGCGGCCGGAAGAGAACTTCACTGCACCACTGTGCAATGACGGATCGATGGACACATTGCCCGCCGTGATCTTCCCGCCTGTGGTCACATTCAGATCGTTCCGGAGCGTGGTCACACCCTCCACGGAAAGTGTTCCAGTGGTCTTCATCGGCCCGTTGACGTCGAAGTCACCAGTGACTGTCGTGTCACCAGCGATAGTCGTTGTCCCATTCAGATCCGTTGGTCCAGTAACCGTGAAGTCGCCGGTGACGGTGGTGTCCCCCGCAATGGTGGTGACGCCATTTAGGTCCGTTGGGCCGGTCTGGGTGAAGTGGCCGGCCGAGGTGACGTCACCAGTGATGTTCGTGTTGCCGGCGATGTCCACCGGACCGTTTAGATTCACGTCACCTGTGGCGGTGAATGTGCCAGTCATGTTGATCGTGCCAGCAACTTCCAGGAGCCCCGTGATCGATGCAGATCCGGTGACGTACAGGCCACCATTCTCAATAGTGATCCCGCCGCCACCGTAGACGGTCAGCCCGCCGCGGCCTATGGCCATCGCGTTCTGGTTGGTGGCGTACTGGAGTTTGCGGATCGCATCCCAGACTTTACCCAGGTTGCCTTGGCTAAGGTCGTTGATCTTCGCCACGGGCTACCCGCCTATCTGCTGCATCTGCAACGTGATCTCTTTCTTGTCGAATGTGAACCCGATCAGCCGCCATTCGTGCCAGCCGTGGTCGAGGAACAATTGCCCCGTGGTTTGCAGGTTGACAGTCCCGCCCGGAAGGAGGTCCTTGATCGGCACCTCGCCGGTGGTGGGGATTTTGAAGCTCGCCTGTTGCGTGTACTCGTCCGCGACGGACAGGTTGGCGTTCACCCAGCCTTGCAGGATCCCGCCGTCCGGGGTGTCGTAGGACTCCACTGTTTCCAGTGCCGGGCCGCTGCCAGTGAAGGAGTCAGCATCCCTCACGAGTAGTGACCGTTCGGAGCCTTCGCCGGTGCCGATGTGACGGTTTGTGAGGTGGTCAGCATCCGTTTCCAGATCGAAGTCCTTCACGTCTGTCTTTGGGGCGGTGGCGTCCCATTCCCACTCGCCCTGGGTGAGTGATCCGGAGCGCATCACCCACCGGAAAGTCTCGGTGGCGTTGTCCCACTGGGGGTCGAAGTCAACGTTCGGGCCGCCCTCGGACTCCATGATTTCTTTGAGAGCTTCGGACACCTTCGTGAACTTGTACCCGTACCATGTCCGGGTGTCCGGGCCCACGACGTCAGCGTCCATGATCAGCGGGAGGCTATACCGGCCCGCCGGGGAGCCGGTCATTCCTCGGTTCACCACGAGGTTCGCGTGTGTGGCAAGGGTCTTGTTCGTCCAGGTGATCGGCGCCGCGGACTGGTCCCCGTCACCCCGGACGGTGAGGATATGCCGCCGCTCCCAAAGCGCCCAGACGTCCTTGTGCGTGACGGTGACGATACCTTTGAGCTGCTGGACGTTGGTGATGAACCCGGCGTAAACCGCTTCGCCCTCCCACTGCGCCACAAGCATGCGTTCCCACGGCATCACTGACTGTTTCGTGAGTACCTCGGCGACGCCCGGGTCTTTGAGGTTGAACGTCGCCGTGCCCTGAGAACCGCCGTTCAGGCGCCGGCCGCCGGTGAATGTGCTGGCCGGGAGCTCGATCTTGTCGCCCCATGTGGATGTGCTCACTGAGTAGAACTTCCACATGGGGCGGCTCCTAAATGTAGGTGTCAGTCAGGGTCAGAGTCACGGTTCCCGTTCCGGTGGTGACCGGCTCGATAGCCAGGGCCGTTGGTAGGCCCGGTGTGATGAGCGGCTTGAAGCCCCAGCCGAGCCCGCCGGGAACAATGACCCCGTTCACCCGCAGGCGCCCGGTGCCGTAGTCGATACTGTGCGGCTGCCCTGCAACCAGTGCTCTCGTCACGGTGAAGACTTGGCCTTTGATCGTCAGGCGGTAGCCGCCTGGCATGGACCCAGCCACGACAAAGCGCGGAACGGCGTTGTAGTTGCCCCGGTGGAAGATCCCGCCAATAGGCGAGCCCACCGAAGCCGACCACGTCCGGGTATCCCCGTACTTGCAGGGGTCCACGAACTTGATGCGCACCTGCCACTGAGCGAACGCGTCCGTGACCGGGTTGAAAAGGAACCCACTGTTCCGCCGCCCATCCGCCCAAAGGGTCGGGCCGTGGCCCTGAACCTTGAACCGACCAAACATGGAGCTAGACAGAAAGTGCCCAGCCTCGTGCAGTAGGTCATGCCCGTTCGTGTGCAGGTGACCTTGAAGCGTCAGGAGGCGGGCTTGGTTGAAGACCGGGAGGTCAAGTTCGCCGTCCGCGTCAGGGCGGTCCTCTGTATCGCCCCGCGTGTCCGGCGAACCCCACCAGTTCTCCAACCCGTCCGTGACCAACCAGCGACCGTAGCGGTCAACCCCGGCCAGTGTGCGTGCACCCCAGGTGATGTGCTCATCAGCCACCGAGCTTCACCCCCTGCTTCATCAGTTCGCCGCGGATCATTCCCATGGCCTCATCAGCTACTTCCCGCGGCGCGGTGGTGCCATTCACGTTGAGTTCGAGGCTCACTGAGACACTGGATCCGCCGCCGAACGAAGACGGGGCTGCCACCGAACCGACAGAGCCCATGGCGCCGCCCTTCTGGTGGCGTGGGATGTTCCCTGCCCGAAGGTCAGCGCGGAACTGGTAGACAGCCTGCTGGCCGCCCATGAGATCCACTTCCCGGTCCGTGAACACGTGCTCACCCTTGGCGCCCCAAAACAATTGGGAGTCCTGACCCTTCGGGCCCGGAGCAATATCAAGATCACCGCCACCGGCCCTTGCGGGGGCGAAGGTTCCCGGGCGGAACCCCACCATCGAAGGGTCGTCCCTGTACTCAGACTGCGAAATTTGAGTCTCAATGCTCCGGATGGTCTTCTCTTGGTGCTCTGTGTATGTCTTGACCACGCGCCCATCGATCGCATCCATGGACTTCTTGGTCTCATCAGCCGTGGCTTTGGCCTTGTCTGACATCCATGACTCGATGCTGACACCAGGAGGTATGCCAAGGATGTCCCGGGCCAGATCGACGGCGGCCTGGCCGTGGATGCCCATCTGGTCGGCGGACTTCACCAAATCGTCGTAGGTGGTGGTCAGCTTGGCTTGCAGCTCGTCCTGGCCGAGTCCTTCGGCGGCTTTCGCCTCGACCTCTGCCATGCCCTTGCGGGCTACGTCCTGCAATGCGCTGTTTGCTGCTGCACCAGCCTCCGTGGTCAGGTCGAAGTCTGTGGCCGTGTCATTAAGCGTTCGGCCCAGCTTGCCCTGCGATTCAGCGATGGTCTTCAACGTCTCCGGAATGCCCCGCAACGCGTCGTTGTACGCTGCGTTCGCGTCCCTCGCGGACATCGTGATCATGCCCGACGCGAAGAGCTGCTCAAGGAACTTGTCCATGTCCTCGATGACAGCGTCCAGACCCACGCCAGTTTCATCCAGCGAACCCTTCAAGACCTCCTGAGCCTTGGAAGCTCCAACCGCAGCCGGGTCTCCCTTGAGCATCGCCTCGGTCAGCGCCTCCTGCGAAACCTGTGTCTCACCGTTGGCGGTCTTCGTGGCGAGGATGGCAGCCTTGTACTCCGGGAACAGCTCAACAAGGGCCGATACAGGCTTGCCCTGCGCCTCGGCAGCATCTGCAGCTAGCTTGAACCCAGCCGCCGCGTCTTCAAGGTTCCCGGACTGAGCCATGGACGCTAGTGACTTGTCCATATCGCCCAAGGCGGCCTTAGTGACGTTGATGCCCGACGTCGCGTTCTGGCCCGTCACAGTTGACCAGAAGTCATTCATGTTGTCGTTGAACTGCGGGTTGAAGATGCGCTTCATTGCCGAGTCGAGGTCATTTACGGCGGTGAACGTCGAGTTCCCCGGCTTCGTGACGCCGTTGAATGCCCCGTCCAGGGACTTCTTCGCAGCGTCACCCCGGGTTGCGACACCGGAGAGGGCATTGTTGAAGTCCTCAACGCTGGTCTTGGACCGGCTTCCGTCCGTGGCAGCCGCAGCCAGCGCCGCAGCCGTAGCAAGTGCCGCGTACGCTGCGGCGGCGGCCCCAGCAACTTTGGCGGCTTTCCCGAGCCCACGGGATGAACCGTCAGACTTCGTATCCAGAACCTTGAATGCCTCGGCCGTGTCGCGGATCTTTGGAATCACTGTCAGCAGCCCGCCGGCGAGTAGCGCGGCACCGCCGGTTACTCCGGCAAGGACAGTGACGGCACCCTGCACTGGGGCCGGGAGGGAACCAAACCCCTGAGCCAGCCCGGAAACACCCTCAGCGAGGCCCTGAATCACAGGGAGAGTTGCCGCCCCGGCGTCGATGGCCGCGTCCTTGATGTTGTTCCAAGCAACCTTGACCTTTGATTCGGTCGTCTCGTACCGCTTGGCTGCCTCGTTGGCGAGGGCAGTGTTCTCCACCCATGCCTTCGACTGCAGAGACAGCGAATCCGAAAGCAGGTCACCGGCGCCGGCAAGTGCCAGCATGACCTGCATTTCTTCGGTGCCCTTCATGCCCATGTCGCGGAGCATCGCCACGACGTTGCCGCCCTCGGCGTTAGTCCGGGCCATGCCCTTGGTTACCAAGTCGAGGGCTTTCACTGGGCTGTCCCGGAATGCCTTCGAAAAGTCCTCCGCTGACGTGCCTGCGGCCTTGGCGAAAGCTTCTAGCTTGGGCCCGCCGTCCTGCACCGCGCCATACATCTTCAGCAGCGCACGGGTCGATACTCCACCGCCCAGCTCAGCCTGGACGCCCATGGAGGCCAGAGTGTTGGACAACGCCAGCACTTCACCCTCGGTAGCGCCCACGGTCTTACCTGCACCAGCGATCCGCTGGGCCATAGAAAGGATCTCTTTTTCGGTGGACGCGCCATCGTTGCCGAGTGCGACGAGGGTGGCACCAAAGTTGTCGATGTCCTCGCCGCGTGTTCCGAACACATTTGCGATCTGGGCTATCGAGGTGGCCGCTTCCTCGGCGGTCAAGTTGGTGGTCTCGCCGAGGTCAACCATTGTCTTGGTGAACTTGAGGATGTCCTCCCGCTTCACACCAAGCTGTCCCGCAGCCTCAGCCACGGCTGCGATCTCAGTGTGAGTGGAGGGAAGTGTCTTGGCGAGTTGCCGGAGGCCACCCTCCAGTTCCTGCATCTGCGCCGGGGAACCGTCAACGGTCTTGGTGACACCGGCCCAGGCCGATTCCCAGTCCATGGCAGCCTTGGCAGACGCGCCGAGGGCCGCTACAGAGGTCGTCCCGAAAATGAGTAGGCCCTTGCCGGCCTTCTCGGCTGCGTCAGCCTGCTGCTCCTTTGCCTTCGCATCCGATTTGGAGGCATCTTCGGACTTCTTCGAAGACTTAGCTGCGTCTTCGGAGGACTGGGCTTGTTTCCGGTTGCCCTTAGCTACCCGCTCCGAACCCTTCTCGGACTTGCTGGCCGCCTCATCAACAGCTTTGCCCAGGGCCTCCTGAGCTTTGGTCGTCTCGTCGGTGGCCTTCTTGGCTTGCTCCTGACCCCGGACGAACTTCGAGACTTCAGCTTCGAGCCGTACAACAACTGAACGCTCGGACACGGAGGCCTCCTATGAAGTTTTTCCCTCCACGGTCAGGAGGGGCTTGGTTCCAGGGCGGGTGTAGATCGTGTAGACCTTTTCGCCTGGCTCCGGCACGTAGCGGTCGGAGCCGCTCCCGGCGGTGGCTCTTTCACGGGCGGCACAGGAGTGGCACTGGACCTTCTCGGCGTCGTACCAGCCGTCGTTCTGTTTGTGGTGCGCGAGGATGGTCGGTTGCCCGCAGGCGCACAGCCCGTCTTCGTACACCTGCAGGGCGAGGGTTAGGACGTAGTCCATTTCCAGCCAGTCACCCCGGTTGCTGGTGAACCAGTGTGAGGGTGGTTTCCCGCTGGCCCTGGCGGTACGGAGGACTTGGACTATCCCTGCGAACCGGCGCTGGTGCCATAGAGCCTGAGCAAAAAATCCGCGTCCACCTCGGGGAGCTTGTTCTGTGCGATCTGGCGGGCCTCGAGGATGGCCTGCATCTGCGCCGCGCCGATGCCCTCTTCCAGCGCCCGGACCTGGGCCGGGGTGAAAGCGGCCGACTGCTTTTCTTTGCCGATAGGCTCCACGGCCACGATGGCGAGGGCCAACAGGTCATAGCCGAAGGATTCGTTCGAGTCCTTCGGGGTGATTTCCTTGCCCTCGATTGCCTTCTCGTGAGTCTCGCGGAGGTCCTTGAGCTCCTGCCGGGTGAGAGCACGGACGTGCACAGTGGACGCGGACTCGGAGAACACGGTCAGGAGGCGCACGTACTCTGCTTCGAGTTGCTTCAGTTCGGACTTATCGCTGGACGTCCGTTCGCTGTTGTCGGTAGCCCTAGCGACGTCGATCTTGTGCTTCAGCGCGGTGATGTCTGAGATGACGTCGGCCCGCATGTAGACGGTGGCGGATTCCGTGGGCAGGTTCGCGCCCTTGATGAATGCTTCGACGTCGAACGTTTCGGGTGCAGTGGTCATAGGGGTTCAGGCTCCTAAGTTGGGGGTGGGTGGCAGGCTCTGAAAGGTTTGGGGGCCGTGGTGCGCGGAGCCTGAATCACGCGCACCACGGCAGCTCTTGTTACGGCGTGCCCGCGAGGACGGCCTTTTCGACGATCATGTCCTGAGCGGCGAACGGTACGCGGCGCTTGATGTCGCCGTCGTTGTTCACACGTGCAGGGTTGTCGGAACGGACCTTGCCGCCGAGATCGATGATGTCCCCGGCCTCCCAAGGCTCGGTGGAGAACTTGTCTGACTCGCGCATGTAGATCCCCACCTCGGAGCCCTTGACGCGGACAGCCTCATAAGCCTTGTCGCCGGCGATCGAATCCGGGCCGCCGGCCTCGAGGTATTCGCGGATGAAAGTCAGTGCGGTGTCGTAGTTCGACGCGCCGAACGCGGACGAGTTGCCGACCTGGCAGGAGGTCTTCTCGTTGAAAGTGTCGGACGCGGTGGGGGACCACGAGATGTCGGATTCGAGCACGACGCAGGAGAAGTCGATCCCTGCGTTCAGTTCGTCTTCGTTGGGGATTCCGGAAGCCGCGGCGGGCTTCTCAGTGAGCAGCGCCCACTTCTTCTTTCCGTCTGCAGAACGCTTCATTCTGCGACCTCCTTTTTCTGTCCCGGCACGGCCGGTTCCTTGACTTGGGTGGTGGCCGGGGTGGCCGGTTCCTGCACTCGATTCGAGGGCGGGAGTTTGTAGTTGAACGGGGGAAGCAGGTAGTGCTCAGGCACGCGCCGCTTCTCGCCGCCGTTCGGGGGCGCTGCTGTAACGAATCCGTCCTTAGCCATGGGGTCTCCTAGTTGGTGATGAGCCGCCACTGGAGGGGCAGCATGAACCTTGCGGGGGTGGTTTGGGTGTCGAGGATGGGGGCTTGCTGGTTGAAGCCGTCCGGGTTCGGTTTGATCCGGCCCTTGCCAGCCTGGAGGTTCGTGAGGGCTTGCTTCACTGCCTCGGCGACGGCACGCACTGCGGGGGTGTTGGACGCGACAACGGTCACTTGGAAGTCGAGGACCAGAGTGTCGGTGTTGTGGGTTCCGCAGGACGTGGGTTCGTCCGGGTTGTCACCGGCGCCAAGCCACAGAACCGCGTACGGGAGGATGAACCCGCCCGCTTCCGGAACTGCCTTGGGAACAAATCCGTCGTAGACGCTGATCCCGGCGACGGTCTTGAGTTTGGTGATGATGGCCGTGGCCAGGGGGGTGACTTCAACCACCGAGGACCTCCGCGCCTAGTTGGGCCATTGCCTGTTCGAACGGTCCGGAGATCTCGTCAGCGGCTGGGCCCATGAAAGGCTGCGGGGCCATACGGGAGGTACCGAGTTCGACGTAGGGGCCGTATTCGGCGGTGGGTCCGAACTCGGCGCCGATGGTGCCGGATTGGCCCACGTTCCGGAGGTCGCTGTGCCCGATGGTGGACTTCAGGTTGCCTGTGTCGACCGGGACTTTGTTCTTCGCGATCCGGGTCCCATCAACGGCTGTCTTCCGGACGACGATCTGCGCCCTGGGGCCGGTCTCCCGTGCACCTTTTCCAAGGTCGGCGGCCAGCTTGCGGAGTTCCGAGGCGTCAGCACCCATGGATGCCTCCTAGTCGGGGTTCTGCTGGGTTTGGTTGTCCACGCAGATGACGTCGCGTTCCCATTCGAGGGATCCGAACATGATTTGGACGATGCGGAGCTGCCGGCCAATGGTGTGGATGACGTCGCCTTGCTCACCTGCCCGGAGTTCCGGGAGGGCCACGCCTTCCGTGTTGGTCAGGGGGAGTGGCACGAGGTAGCGGCGTTCCGTGGTGGGCTGCTCGCCCGGGGTACCGCCACCCTCGTTCTTGAGCTCCTGCACACGGCACAGGGTGGAGTGAATAGTCTCATCGTTCGACCAGTCCTCAGGGAGCGGGAACGGTGGGGGGCCGTCGCTGATGCGCTTGATCACGCATGGGGCGCCCATCGTGGAGTTCGCCACCGGGCGGTGGTGTTCAGCCCAGCGCGGCGGGATGACCTTATAACCGGGGAGTGGGCTCACCAGCGATACTCCTCACCCTCGGCATGTGGGGCGGGAGAGTAGCCCACGACGTCGAACCACGCCTGGGTGCCTGAGTCATCGACGAACCTGTCGCGGAGCTTGGCAGCTTGCGCTCGAAGTTCAGCAGCCACCGCCGGGCCATCCGTGGAGAGATCCTGTGTGCGGATCTTCTTTGCCAGCAGCACCTCGGACGTGGCGATGGCATCGAGAGAGTCCGCGGCAGCGAGGAGGACGGCGTCGTCGTTGAGTACGAGGTACCCGCCGATGACGTCAGCGGGCAGTAGGAAAGCGTCCTCATCGAGGTCAGCGATCAGGAGACGGACCTTGCCAACGTCCGTTGTGAAGTCGATGGCCATGGTGCCTCCTATGAAAGTTTGGGTGGTGCCGGGGTGGGGTTGATTTGCCCTATTTGTCACCCCGGCACCTTGGTGGTGCGTTGTTACGCGGTAGTGCCGGTGGAGGCGTACGCGAACGTGGTGTCGAGCTTCGCGCCGCCGGTAATGTGGCGGCCGCGGTAGGTGATGGTGTCGTCATCGATGGAACCCTCTTCGATGCCGATGGCGCCACCATCCACGCGTTCGCCCTGATCGCGCTTGACGCGGATGTCCACGGTCTCTTCGCCGACCATGGTGACCTTGCCGAGAGCGGCGAAGTCGGATTCCTTGGGCGGGAAGAGGTACCAGGACGTGGCCGAGTTGGCAGAGACGTCGAGGACGGACAAGCGCCAGGACACGACGATGTTGAACTTCCCGAACAGGGGGTTCTTCTTTGACGTACCACCACCGGCGTCCACGCGGGGCTCGTTGATCAGTGCCTCAGCTTCAAACTGGAGCGACTGGGGGATGAGCAGCGTGATCGGGCGGCCGTTGAAGTTCACGGGCAGGCCGTCAGCGTTCTTACGGCCGATGATGGTCTTGTACGCGGCGAGAAGGTTCGCCTCGTTGAGGATCTTGTTGGAGACCGATCCGCCGAAGAACTCCGCGATGGGGCCGGTTGCGCCGACGAACTTCTCGAAGACCTTGCGGTCTTCAGTAGCGCGGGCCGCCGTGCCGAAGCGGCCAGGGAAGTCGAGGAGCTGGTAGTACTCGTTGTTCTTCCGTGCCTCGAAGGTCAGGGCGAAGAAGTTACCCGTCTTGCCTGCGGAGAAGGTGAACTCGGACTCATTCAGGGAACGGCCCTTGTACTCTTCACCCTCGGCGACGTCGTCGAATGCGTCACGGCCGCCGAATACATCGACGTTCTTGGCCGGGCGGAAGTCCTTGACCTTCTTCTCCGGAACGAATGTCTGCCACTCGGGTTCGGTGTTCTGGTAGGTATCGCGGGCCTCGATCTGGAAGGCTGCGCCCAGAAGCTTGGGGAAGTCCGACGTGCTGAAGGCTTCCTTCATGCGGTACTCGGCGCCTGCGGACTTTCCCGCGACACCCTCGTTGAACAGCTTGGCTGCTTCGAGGATGCGGCCCTTGACGGAGGGCGCAATGCGGAAGCCCTCCTTGGCGAGGATGTCGCCAGTATTCAGTGCGTTCATTGCGTTTCTCCTTACGCGCCGACGGCGGTCTGGTCGGTGTAGCCGATGGGTACGACTTCGAGTGGGCCGGCGGCGGCGGACTTGGTGCCCAGTGCGGTACCGAAGCGGTAGTTGCTGGTAGCGGTGACGTTCAGGGCGCCCGCTGCGGTGATGTACACAGGCAGGCCCTCGGATGCGACAGCACCTGTGACGGTCAGGTCGTAGGACCCGTCGAGCCAGATGGTGCCGCGTTCGCCACTCTTGGTGTCCTTCACGGCGACGCCGCAAATGGATCCGACGCGGACGGGTTCACCGGACAGGCGGTCGTACGGGAACGTGACTTCGATGTGCTTGCCGTGGGTGTAGCGCTGGTTCTTCATGGCTTAGTTGCCTCCCTTGAGGGCTTTGAGGATGTCGGCGTCCCCGACTTCCATGGCGACTGCTTCCTGGGCGTTCCCGGGAGCGTTGGTCTGGCCGGCGCCGTGAACGTTTCCTTCGCCGCGGGCAGCGCGTATCTCGGCGGCAGCCTCGACGGCGGTGTCCTTGAGCGCGGCAGGGTCGAACGTCTCAGCGGCCAGGGCGGCTGTAACGAGCGATGCTCGGGTGACCTTTGCCTCAACATCGCCGAATGCCTCGGCGACGATGGCCTCAGCGGCGGACTTCCGGCTGTCGCCTTCCAGCTTCGCGTTGTCCGTCTTGAGGGTGGTGTTCTCAGCTTCCAGCGCGGTGGCCCGGCTGGCGGCTTCGCGGAGCTGCTTGAGCTCGGCGTCATCAATGGTTGCCATGGTGGCTTCCTCCTGATTTTCGGTTACCGCTGCCGGGTTCGGAGCGGAATCTTTGGACTCCTGGGCGGGAGTTACGGGGACGTACTGGGTGACCTTGCGGACTTCCGTGGATTCGCCCGAGAGGGCAGCGACGTCGTCCGCGACGGTGTAGCCGACTTGGTATGTGGTGGCTTTCGCTTCGGCTTGGAGGCTGAACCACACGTTGGTGTCGTCGTGGTCTTCGAGCCACACATAGGTGTGGTCGTCGCCGTAGGCACCCCGGACGAGTTCGCGGAGCTGGCTGCGGAGATCGTTTGCTGTGACCTCGTGCGCCTTGATGGCGAACGCCTCGATGACCTTGTCGATCTTTCCGCCGCGCCCCGCGACCGTGACGAAGTCGACCCGGTTGAGTTTGTGCGGGTACATCGCTTCGACGATCTGACCGCGCCGGCCTTCGGCTTCACCGGCTTTCATGTCCACGCCAACGGCGACGGATGTGCCGATGTACTTGGCGAACTCGGTGATTTCCGGCCGGTACTTGGAGCCAAGCAGCGCGGGCGCAGCGAGGCGCCCCTTCTTGCCGGTCTCTGCGTCGAGGTAGTTCGGATCCCAGACTGCGTCTTCCTCGAGCACCGCAGCGAGAGTCGTGAGTGACCCAGCGGGCCGCTCGTACTCATCCGAGGAGGACATGTGATCGATGTGCATCTGAGTGCCCTCGGGGAACACCTTGTCCTTGGCTGCCTGCTCGAGAACTTTGTCGGAGTAGTAGCCGGATGATCCCCAGCCAGGCGTGATGAGGGTAATCATCAGTTTGCCGGTGGAAGAGGGGGCGCTGAGCTTGCCTGCCTCGGTGATGAGCTTGGCCATTGACAGCCTCCTAGAATGGTTGTGTGGGCCTTGATGACCGGAACGACAGTGCGGGGGTGCCTGGGGAGTGCCCCGGGCACGAGTGGAAGGCGTCAGTGATCCACTTGCGTGCCGCCGGAGGGTCCCTTGAGGTGAAGTGCAAGTGGTGCGGGGCCGTGCAGTTCGAGCCTGGCCTCAGCGACTGATCAGGTCCTTGACCGGAGTCGCGCCAAAGGAGTCCCGCCAACCGTCCGTGCTGTGCTTCGTGGACAGATCCGCCCATTTGATCTGCCCTGACTGAAGTAGCTCCAGACGTTGCGCGCCCATGATCGCTCTCTGCGTGTCCGGCGTGAGGTTGTTGAACGCATCTTGCGCACTGGGCGTGACTGAGGCGGGCTCTTTGATGTCGAAGCCCAGTTCCTTCCACGTTTTCGTGAGCGTGACGCGAGCGCAGCGGCCGTTCTGGTGGTCTAGCGGGCCGGGTACGTCGTTCTCGTACTGGGTGCCGTGCTTGGACCAGCAGGACGGGCATGTGCGGGCGCTGAGCGCTGCGTGCCATTCCCACCCTGCGAGGATGTCCGTGTTTGCCTTCTCCGAAGCTTGCGTGGCTGCCCTGTGGGCGTCCAGCGTTTCGGTGCGGGCGATGGTGAGTGCCCGGGTGAGTCCGCCGTTGAACCGGCCCTCAGCTTGGGAAATGATCTTGGACGCTGTACGGCGAGGGTTGTCACCTACTGCGATGCCCCTGATCAGTTCCCGCTTCATGATCCGCTCGACGTCCGCCGGCAGGGGCCGAGTCGTGGAGTGGATCTGCTGCGTGGTGCGCTCCACGATGGCTGCCAGTGCCTCCGGGGACATCCGGGTGAACGAGACACCGACCTGGGCGGCGTTCGCCGGGAGCTGCGAACTGATGAGCGCGGAGTGCGTGTCCAGGGCGTCCAGCACCGCGGCGCCGACGTCGTTCACCACAATCGTGTTTGTTTGAGCTGCGAGGCTGTCCAGCATTGTCCGGGTGGCCTGCAGCGAGTCGCGGAGGCGGATGTTCCTCGCCACCACGGAACGGGACACGACACCATTGCTGGCCTGTGCCATGAGGTCCACAACAGCGGCTTGGAAGTCCGGGGCAAGAGCGTCCCACGCTTCCACCCACGCCCGGGTAAGGGCGAGGGTTTGGGCGTCCGTCGTGCGCTCCAAGCGCTCCCGTAGGTCCGCGACGATCCGCAGTGTTTCCTGAGTGATCGCCATCAGACCTCCTGAAAATCACCTACGGAAGGTAGATGAGCGCGAGCACCAGCAGGACAGCAAGGACGACAGCGGCCATTATCTGCGTGCCGTCCATTACTTCAGCGCCGCTGCTGGGTCTTTGCCGTCCCGGAATGCCTTGGCGGCAAGGTCGCCTGCTGTGGCGTCCGCTGCGGCTGATGGGGGGATAAATTCCCCGGCGTCGTTCACCATGGCTGCCAGTAGGTCGTCGATGTCGCGGACTCTGAGGGCACGCAGCACGAGCTTGAACTTCTCCACCGGTGGAAGGACGTCCATGTCGTTGGCCTTCTCAAGGGCGCCCATCAGGATGTCCAGCGGGATCTCTTCGAGCTCTGGCCAGATAACCTCTACGGTGGCGTCGGTGTCGCCCAGATCCACGAGTAGGCGGTCATCCTCCCGGGTCACGGTCCCTTTCAGGGGTCCTCGTGGGGCGATGACGGCTTGCTCGATGACGTACCCGCAGGATGCCCGGTAAGCCTGAGACCAAACCTCTTGCCGGTTCATCAGCTCAAGGTACTGGGGCCGGTCCAGTGTCTCAGCGACAGCACGGGCGCCGGTCACGCCGGGGTCCGCCAGCAGGATCGTGACGTTCACGCCCAGAGCGGCCGCAGCCATCGCGGCGAGGGGCCGCCCGGACTCGGAGTCCAGTGTCGCACCTGTCTTCGGTACAGCCTCCAGCGTCTGGCCTTCACCGAGGGACACCGAAGATCCGGCGCCCATCTTGTTGAGCGCCTCGAGCCCGGCACGCTGCACCTGGGAGGCTTTCGCCTTCGAGGATGAGGCGCGGAACGCGATCCGAGACAATGCCCGGCAGAGGGTGGCCCAGTCCTCAAGGAACTCCTTGTACGACCGGCACCACGGCAGCGCGGCGAACCCGTCACCAACACCCCACACTTTGGACCCGTAAGGGTTGACCTTGACGTGCAGGATGGGGGAATCCCACCGCACCTCAACACCGTTGTAGGACTTCTGCTTCGTGGCCGGCTGGTACTTGAGCGCCGGGTACAGGGCCTCGTACTCGCGGGACAGGGAACCGAAGGTGTTTGTGAGAGTGGTTTCAACCCAACGGCGACGGTAGAACCACGGGGTGGTCTTGTCTCCCGGTTCTGAGATGATCTCCACGATTTCGTCGAACGGCAGCGGCCGGACCTTCACCCTGCCCGTGAGCGGGTTGGTGAAGTGAGCGAGGAACACGTTCCCGTCCGTACCAAGATCGTTCTCCAGTGAGATCCGAGCTTGTGCGCCGGTGACGGCGTCCATGTTGCCTTCATCGTCCAGGAAGGCCTTCACGACAGCGTCAACGTCCTGCTCACCGTCGTCGCCGGTGGCGCGGGCGTTGATCTCCACGCCCTGCCCGAATACGTACGATGCCCGGATCCCGAGTCCACGCTTCATAAGCGGATTGGCAAGGAACATCACCCGGCACAGCTCAGCGTTGCGGGTCAGCCCTTCACGGGTGAACTCGCGCTGCCCTGCCGCGGTGAGGGATTCCCAGCCAGTGTCCTCGTACATGAGCTGCAACCGGGCGAGGTTCTCGTTCGCCGTTTCAAGTCGGTAGGCCGCGTCCTCCAGCCGCCACGCTTCGACGGTCGGTTCCTGCTCTGTGGCCTTCTTGAGTCCGAGGGCTTCCATGATGCCAGGCACTGGGCCCTCCAATCAGTACGGGGTGATCGCGTACCCTCTCAGGTCCGCTTCTTCGTAGACGTCATCCTCAACTTGGTCGCCCAGCCCTTCAGTGAGGGGCATGAGGAGGACTCGGTTGATTGCCTGTGACATGGCGTCGATGGTGTCGTCGTGGGCGCCGTTGGGGAACGCTTTGCCCTCTTCGACGAGCTCTTCCACATTGGGAAGTAGTTCCTCGGTGGGGAGCACTACGTTCTGCGCGTGGGCCAGCGGAGAAATTGCTGAGGCTCTCGCGTACTTGGACCCCTCCGGCTCGATGGGTATCAAGCCGACCAGTTGGGACTTGAGCGCATTGATCGCAGCCGGGCCGTTGGCCTTGTCCTCTACGAACTTCGCGATGGCTTGCGGCCACTTCGCGGAAAGCGCTTTGATGGCCAGCAGAGACTCGTTGAAGTTCATGCGCCGGCGGACTTGATCCAACAGGTACGCGGACGTGCCGACCCGCAGCCAGACCTGCCCAACGACGAAGTCAGAGGTGGGCTTGTCCTTGAACGTGAGGTCCCAGGACTGCACCAGCTCGTGATCGTCGCGCCCGATACCAGGGACCGTGCGTGAACCGTCTGGGTGCTCGATCCAGAGCGGCTGGGTGTACCGCGCCCATTCCTTGGGGAACACGTTGCCCGTTTCTGGATTCGGTGAGCCTTGGTAAAGCGCAGAGAAGTCCCGTGGTCCGGCTTGGATGCGGATCTGTTCCCACTCGTCAGGTGTGCGGGACTGGCCGGTTCGTTCGTTGGTTCGGGCGGACTTCATCCATTCGCCGGGTTGCCGGCCGAGGGGGTCTGTTTCTCCGGCGTCCGGGTCGTGGTTTGCCTGTGCGGGGATGTTGATGACCCGCCAACGTGCCTTGTCCGGCTGGGACAGGAGGAAGCCTGCCATGTCGTCGACGTGCCAGCGGGTGAGGATGAGTATCACCGGTGCGCCGGGTGCGAGGCGGGTTGAACCGACTGAGCGCCAGAAGTTCTTGGCCCGTTCCCGGAACGTGGGTGATTCTGCCTGTTCACGGTTCGACACGGGGTCATCGATGAACAGGATGTCCGCGGGCTTACCCGTTAGGCCGCCAGTAAGGCCGACAGCCTTCACGCCACCTTTGTGCCCGTCGAGCTGCCATTCGGATGCTGCGCCGTTGTCAGCGCTGATCCGGAGGCCGAGATCGAGAGTTCCCTCTTGGCCTTGGTTGTCCGTGATGAATCGGCGGATGTCCCTGCCGAAGGTGAGTGCCAGCCCAGCGGAGTAGGACACGACGGCGATGCGGCGTTCTGGGTTGCGGGTGAGGAACCAGAGTGGGCCGATCTTCGTGACCCTCGTGCTTTTGCCCTCCTGCGGGGGCATGGAGATTATGAGGCGGTCGCAGGTGCCGTTCTCAACGTCCATGAGTGCCTGGTCGATGAAGTCCAGCGCGGGGGTTTGGATCGTCGACGGGTCCACGGCCTTAGCAAGCTGCCCGGGGGAGTCCCAGTGCGGGCGCTCGATCTTTTCGGGTTCCGGTGCCGGCTCGAACATGCGGGCCGCGTGCTCCCACATGTCGATGGTCACGGTGGGCCTCCAATAGGATTCAGTGGTGGAAAAACTGAAAATCTGGTTCTCAAGCCGACCGTTGGGGGCCTATTGCGCAGCGCTGGGCATAGTCGGCGCCGCCGTGACTGGGGTAGCGTTCGTAGCGGTCTGGGGAACCGCTTGGGGCAAGGACCTATTTGCGCCCGGCGCCGTCTTGATGACAGTGGCCCTGACTGCCTACATCGCGTCCCGCGGCGTTGTTAGCTGGCAGGAACAGAAGAAGCGTGACCGAGAATCAAAGGAATTTGAGCGTCGAGAGAAGGTCTACTCCGAAATCGCAACGTTCATGCTTCAGCGGTTCATCGCGACTGACCGCACACCCGAAGAGGTGAAGGCAGATCGCAAGACGGATGCGGAATTGCGTACCCACGCGGCGCTGTGGGCCAGTTCGGGCACAGTACACATGCTCGCTTACTGGCAATCGCTTCTGTCCGATGTCGATGGGAGCGCTTTGACTCCCATGCAATCCGAATTGCTGAAACAATCGTTTGGTCGGGCTCTTGTTGCCATGCGCGAGGATCTGGCCCCGAACCCGGACGATCATGAGCTTCCCCGCAATGTCATCTTGAAATCGATCTTCAACGACTAAAGAAAGTGTGTGCCCCGCCAGTTTCTTCCGCTGGTGTGGGCGTGCCCGGTTTTGGTGCCAGCCATAAGGCTCCGTGGTGACTGCCGCCCAGCGCGGCTCGGAACAGGCCGGGACGATGCAGCGCTGTTACGGGCGCTTCCCGGATGGTGGGTCATCACCCTGTATCCCCGCTTGCATGTCGTTGTTTCGGCGGGGCTAGAGGGGCTGACAGGGAATCGAACCCTGATGTGGCAGGGGTGGTTACCTGCATAACCCGTTCAGCCCTGGACGCGAAAGAACCCGCCTCGTTGGGGGAAGGCGGGTTCTCACGGTGTTGCGGTGGTTAGCCCCAAAGCCAGTAATCGCATCATGAACAGGCTATGGATTATTTTGGCAACTGTCAAGCGTCATGCGGCATTTGCTAGTTGTTCTCGCCTGCCGGTGGGTGTTTCCCGGTATGCCGCAATGACCGCCGCGGGAGTGTAGAGCTCCCGGCGGGTGTCCACGTCGCATGCGTCGGGTTCGAGCTTTCCGGCGTTGACCCAGTTGCGGGCCTTCTTGATGTCGATCCTCGCGTGCCCTGAGGTGGTAAGCCATCGGGCGATGTCCGGAAGGAAAGCTTGGACGTGCCAAGCCTCGGAGATCAGCCATCGCTGGCGCTCCCGGCTGCCGTCCGTAGCACCGCAGAGCCTGCACTTGGCGATCTTCCCGCCGACGATGGACATCATGGTCCCGCCGCAGGGGAGGCCTCCGATTTCGTTCCAGCATTCGCCCAGGCTGACCCGTTCCGCGCTCCGGTCGGTGGCGTAGCGGCAGTCATTGAGCGCTTCCCGCAGCTCTTCCTTCAGTGTGGCCGCCCATTCCATCTTCCGGATGAATGGGATCTGGGTGAGCAGCCATTTCGCGATGACCGGCGGTTCCCCGAACGGACCGACGGTGGGGAGCTGCGACTTCCAACCGCCAAGGATCACTCGGAGCGTCTGAGCTTTGTCGAGGGCGTCCAGGTTCGCGGGTTCCCGCGAACCCGCGTGCCCGCCGGAGCCGCCCACGGAGGGCGCCCCGACGTCGAGCCGTGAGCCGGACACCATGATGTCTTCCCACACCCCAGCCACGGCGCGAAGGTCCTCTTCCAAAGGAGTGGTGCATTGGTGGCAGAGGGTGAACCCATCATGCAAGGGTGCTTCGCAGTTCCCACATTCCGTGCCGGGTGAGCCGGTGCTGTGACTTCCACCCGTGATGACCTGACTTGCGTGCATGATGACCCCCAAAACACTCCCCAATCCCCAAGACCTTTACCAAGCGCCAGTTTAACATCTACAATGCGTTTCCTCCGGCAAGAAGACGGAGCTGTTGAGGGACGATTTCCGGCACCAACGCTTGCTGCGCGGGGGACAGATTGAGGGCGGCGAGGATACGCCGGATCGCCTCAGCCACGAGGGCGCCCTGGGATTCAGCAAGCTTGACCTTGCGCTCCTCAATGCCAGCCTTCAGAGCGAGAGCGCACACCTTCGCGAGGTGGTCGCGCTCTTTGAAGTAGAGCTGATACCAGATGTTGATGCCAGCCTGTTCAACGACAGTCTGGCCCGCGTCTTCACCACCGGTCTTGTCCCGATACTCGGTCTGACCCCACACGAGGGAATGAGCGTTGGGGTTCCCGGACTCATCAGAGCCTTCATGGAACTCGGAGTCGCCATCCTTGTTCCATGTCGTCCGGTCCTCAGTGCCACGCGTGAGCTTATCCACGGTGTCCAGATCTTGGACTTTCTCCCGCAGCCAGGCGACGTGGCCGGCGGTCCAGTGGATCTCATCCAGCAAGGCTTTGCCTGGGTCGATGTCGATGGGCAGGCCGAGGGTACGCACGCCGCGCTCTAGTTCCTTCTGGGCCTGCGCTTCAGCGACCCGCCGTTCGGCAGCCTTCCGGGCTTGTGGTGAGTTCCCACCGTGGCGGCCACAACGCGTGGCACCCTCAGCGGGTGACAGTCCGCAGGGCTTTTCTTGCTTGTTCTTCGCCCCGCAGATCGTTCTACCCTTCACGATCTGGCCGGGCGCGTATTTCGGATCACTCGCCATTACTATTCACTCCTAGATCCTGGGTGGGCTGACTGACCACACCTATGACAACAGCCTCATAACAGTTGCGTCACAACTGTAGGGAAAGTTAATGCAACATTTTTCTGCTGAGTTCTGCACAGCAGCGGGGCGTCCGGGTGAATGCATGTTGCAAGAAGTTTCCATATCACAGCATGGCGGTAGGTGCGGATCTACTGCGGAGCTGGCCAGTACCCAACAATTGTCCATCAAGCCAACTAGGCTTTTAACTACAGAGGCCGGCACCCCCACTCGTCCTGAGAAAACAGAGGGGGTCCGGCCACCAGAACAACGAATTCGAAGTTCGCCGTTCATGGTCATCGTAGGCGCCGGGAGAGCAGCAATGCAATCCGCTGGGCTTACTTGCCATGCCCGGTGGGCTGAGGACTCGCTTACCGAAGGATGAAACACCATGGCTTCACGCCGATCATCGAGCCACTGCCCGAACTGCTCCGCACGTAACCAGTCGACGCTCATTGCAGGCGTGCTGTGCCTGGTCCGCACGGTTGTAGCTGTCGTCCTGCATGAGCTTTTGAGGTAGCGCACACCGAATGGACCCCGGTTCACCAAAATTTAACGAACCGGACAATCAACATGCCGGTTAACAGTTGCTGAAATGTATGTGCTGAGGAATAGCGTGGTTCTTACCGGGCCGGGGCGCTCCCCATTTGGTCGCCAAACGAAGCGAGGAGCGTTCCCGGCCAAAGAGCAGTAGATAGAGGTCCGCTGCTGGCTTCATGGTACGCAGGCTGTTCGCCCAGGGGCAACAACCAACTTGCCGTGTTGCTGGTCGGTTGGCCTCGGAAACGAGGTGTGAGATGGGTAGACATGAGCAACCTAAGCGCGGGATGGCTAAGTGGACCCCCAAGGACTGGGCTTCCGTACTGGCATCGGCTGGATACCTTGCTGAGAAGGCGTGGAAGATTTGGAAGGACTGGGGCTGGTTCTAGCCTGAGCAACGCATGGCCGCTACGCCCAGCGGCCATGCGCAGGTTGTTCCAGAGATCTGGATCTCCTCGTAGGCGAACTCGCCAAAGACAAGATGTTCTGCACGACCCAGGTCACATGGCCTCCTGCTTCCCGTGTTGTGGGCAGTCTGGGCTGGTTGGTTTGGGGTGCTGTGGTGAGTAGCGCCATGGTGGGCATGTGCAGCCGGGATAGGTGTTGGTCCGCCGGGCCCACGCGTCAGTGGCACCCATACCCGGGAGGATGTCAGGCATCAGGGTTCGTGAGTTGGTGGATCTGGTTGTGGAAAGCCACGTGAACACTCGCGGGGTGCTTTGCCATATCCGCGGGTGGCCGTCCCATGTAGATGATTTCGTTGTTGATCTGGATGCCACACAGCAGGCATGTCAGGTACCTCGGGATGGGGTTGCTGTTCACTGGCGGGGTGAAGACACTCTCAAGGGTGTGCGGGTTGTCCCGCTTGTGGATCGTGTCAGCGGCCAGTTTCCTTACCGCCTCCGGTGATGGCTTCGCATCCATCAGTACGGCCATTGCCTCATCAAGCTCACTCATCGGTGATCGTTCCGGGCGTAGTCGTCAGCAAGCTCCGTCTCCGGGGCTTCGAACCATGCCCCGCAACTGCACTCATGCGGCATGTCGTGGCCTTCGACCTTAGTGCAGGTGCAAGTCTCGCCGCCTAGTTTCCACACGGGCCCTACCTTCTGCCGGCATCCGCTCATGATTCACCGCCTGCGTACCGTGCTTCTATTTCGTCGGCCTGTTTGTTGAGCGTGGTGGCGCGTTCCTTACACCACTGGGCGAACTCGCGGCGCTCGTCAGTGGACAGGATGATTTCCTCTTCCGGACGGTCGTTGCTGGGATTGCGCCGGAACCAGCGGCCCTTCTTCACCTTGACTTCGCTTACGGTGCCTGGGTACTCACACTCAAGCAGCACCCCAAGCCCATCAGCGGCGCGGGCCTGCTTCCGGTAATGGTCCGCGTAGCGCAAGTCCTCACGCATTCTTTCAACGGCGCTCATTGTTCTCCCTTCAACGCGGCCACCACGTCACGGATGATTCCACGGTCCCCATCGTCAACCCGGAGAGTCTTGTCGTCGTACATCGCGTCGAGCATTGCCCGTGCGGCTCGTTCTATGGCTTCGTCGGAGAACATCACCGCATCAGCAGCGGTTAATGCTGCTTCGGCCTGGTCCCGGTATGTGTTGAGTTCGGTTCGGTCCTGCTTAGCGATCGCTTTCGCTGCAGCCACGATGCGTTCCTGGCTCATGATGCTGCCTTTCCGCATCGTTCGCACCGGACTGGCGCCGGGGCTTGCAGGTAGGCCTTCACGTATCGCGGGTACAGGTGCAGACCTATGGCGCAAAGGAACCTCATGCTTCACCTCCGAGCGCGGCCGCAACAGCGGACAGGATCCGGTCTGCGAGGTCGCCTTGCTGGGCTTCGTTGGTTTCGAGGTCGGTGTCTTCGATTTCAGCCACCACGGCTTGTACGGCGGCGAGTAGGCGGGCCTGATCCATGGGCGCCGCAGCGATGAACTCGGCATCCTCACGTTCGCCCTCTTCAACCTGCACCGTCAGTTGCTTGTCCGCAGCCATGACAGGCTTCCGGGGGTCAATGTTCACGACACCGTAGAGCGGTTCCATTCGGCGGAAACCTTCGTGGAAGTCGATAACCTCCCATGGTCCGGGTGTTGCGGCGTTGAGTCGGTTCTGGATGGGTTCAAGCAGGGCAGGGATACCAGTGGCGGTCATGCCGTCACCTCCACAGGTTCGGTGCAGTCCGGGCATTCGCTTTCCTTACCCTGGATGCGATGCACGCGTGTCCACGTGACGCCTTCAACTGCTTCGTCGTGATCGTGGCTGTCAGGCTCAGGTCCGCACTGATAGGGCTTGATCAGTGCGGGGTCCACGCCGTAATGAACAGCTCGCTGATAGATCCACTCGCCGCTTTCATCCATGCGACTCTCAGCCCACGCCCATGCATCTTGGCCGGTAAGTCCTTGATGCATTGCGTCTGCCATCAAGGCGATGTGGCAGGCGTCGATCATCTGTAGGGTGCGGGCGCGGGCCTGCTCCTTGGCAAGTTCGGTCTCGCCGTCAAACCAGCTTGTTCCCCACACTTGGAAACCGATGGCCCGTGCGTAGAGGTATGGCAGTTCGACTTCGAGCGGGCGTACTTCGAACTCTTCGCCGTGCGGGTAGAGCTCGTGGGCGTAGCGGCGCTTTGTGCGGCGCTTGGTCTCTTCGCTCATCGCTTGGGTTCCTTCGGGTCTGTGAGGATGGTTTGGAGTTGTTCGGGTGGGAGTAGTCCCAGGTTGCGGGCGAGGTGCGGGCACGTGGCGGCGAGTTGGGCGAGACGCTGGGCGGTGGTCATGACGCTGCCAGCAGTTCGGCTCTCCCGTAGCGGGTGGCGCAGTCGGAGCATTCAGCGATCTTGATCGGGTGGCCAGTGGTGGTGGCGTAGCCGCTGTCGTCACCGGGAAACGTGGTGTGGATCAGGTACGCCTCGCCTGGCTGGATCATTCGGCAGGAACCCCAGCCGCAGCGATGGGCTTTGCGTGCCTTGCGGCGGACGGTGGTCCCGCTCATGTGCGCTCGATCTCGTACGCGCCCAGGGTCTTGGCGATCTGGTTGAGTGTTTCCTGCTGAGTGGCTTGGCCCCGGAACATGGAGTCCATGGCTTCCGAGATGCCAGCCATGGCGGTGACGGCGGCTGTCTGCTCGTTGGTGGGCTTGGAGTAGCCGGCGGCGATGATCGCGTCAGCCTGTGCCTGCTCCATTGCCAAGTGCTCGGTATTCGTCACCCAGATGGTGCGGTTGTTTGTGATGATCTGGGCCAGATCGTCCCGGGCGCTCATGCTGCTGCGCCTTGGACGGTGGTGCTCTCGACGGCTTGGGGGTGGGTGAACCATGCACCGTTGCTGTTCTCGAAGATCGGGCGGAGACCATGTGCGCGTCCCGGGCTGTCAATGAAATCCGGGAGGGTCAGTGCGACGTCGAACTCGTCCGATGAGGCGAAGCCGATCAGCTTGGCCGGGTGCCCGCGCCAAAAGTCTTGGCGGCCAACATTCCCTGTTGGTACGTCAATGAAGTACGGGTAGGGCAGTACGCCGGCAATCTCTGCCTGCTGGATCTTGATGGTTGAAGTCATGGTGTTTGTCCTTTTCGTGGTCCGGCGGGGATTGCAGTCCGCGTGGCCGGGGTGGTTCACCCAGCATATCGCATAGCAAATGCCGTTTCAACAACTGTAATGCGTGTTCAGGAGCGCGGCTTTACTCGGCGTCGTAGTGCTCCCGCGACGCTGTCAACAACGCCACCAACTCGCCCACGGTCAGGGTCACCCATTGGTCTTCTGGCCGGCCCTTCCCGTGCCGCTTGTGCACAATCAGCCCGGCCAGGGCGTCGTCGTTGCCGCGCTCCACCTCAGCCTCAGCAGACCATGGACCCAGCAGCGTCTTCGCGGTGTTTTTGCACTCCAGCACCACGCGCTGCCCCATGTGCCGGAGCCCTGCGATGTCGCCGCGGTCCTTCGCGCCAGTCTTCACGCGCCGGTCGATCCGGTCATCCACCCACTTCGCGAGGTAGTCGGCGATCATGCGCTCAAACGTGGCGCCCTTCTGGCGGTGGTAGCGGGTCATGCCGGCCCTCCCAGGCTCTTAGTAATCATTTGTTGGTTGCCAGCGTAACGCGCTGTATGCGTCTCTGTGGGCCGCAAAAGACTATCCATGTCCAATCACCCCAGACCGCCTATGCGGAGCCGTCCTACCCCACACAGTGCCCCGCTGACACAACACGCTCCGGTAAAGGTCAAGGTCCGCTTTCGTCCGCTCGACCCAATCCCACGCCTCATCACGCTGCAACTCAGCCGCCCGCAGGTCCGAACCACCACAATCCCGGCACCTGTCACACCACGCCTCGAAGATGTCCAAGGCCTCTTGGTGGCGGGCTTTGAGGGTCGCTTCTGTGTGGTGTTTGGTTGCCCCTACGGGGAGGGTCTGCGTGGTCATGCTGCTTGCTCCTTGATTGCTCGTGGTTGGTGGAGTTGGCACGGTGCCGTTTCGCCGCAGCCTTGGCAGAGTTGGCGGCTTCCGAGGCGTTCGTTCCAGGTTGCGATGGTGCGGGCGTCGCGGTGGAGGGGTTCGCGCATCGCTGTTCGTTGGACTGCTGCGGTGAGGCCGGCTACGAAGTCAAGCGTCAGTGGTTGGGGGTTGAGCTTCGGTGCCCGGGTCTTGGCTCGGAGGACATTCCCGGCTTTGACCATGAGGCCCCAGCCTTCGGGGAGTTCGCCTGGCTTGACGATGCTGGCATCCGGGACGACGAGCCACCAGCGGTGGCAGAAGCGTTTGATGCGTTCGGCCTTGGATGGGTCGCGGAGTTCGGTGAGCCAGTCTGATCTTGAAACTTTGACCTCGTGGCCGTGGATCGCTTGGCTGCTGGCGTACTTGTCGATGGCGATGAAGTCGGCGATGCTCAGCGGTTCCCAAACGCCTTGAGATGAACGCACATGCTCAGCCCTGACCCAACGGTCAGCGATGGTCCCTTGACGTTCGGTGTTGTATCGAGCCAGGAGGAGATCGAGCATGGTTCGTTCGGTGTGGATTTCGCTGCTCAACTTTCGCTCCTCGCGCTCGTTGTCACTTAGGTGACGATTCTGGGTTGATGGCTGCCAAGGTGATGGTTGATGGTTGCTAGGTGTTAGGTGCTTGGTGTGGGGCATGGGTTCCCCGATGGGGTTACCGAAGGGGTCGATAAAGGGTTCCTGTTGCCAGTTGGATGGGTTGTCCCATGGGTTTGGGTAACTGTTTGTGGATGGGTTTATCGATGGGTTGATGGAAGGGTTTCCTGATCCCTTTACCGATGGGTTCGTGTTCATGCTGCGAACCGTTCCGCGACGAGTTCCCGGGCATCAATCCGGGCGTTCATCATGACCTGTGCCAGGGCCGGGAAACCCTTCAAATCCGGTTGCTCATCCCTCAGCTTGTGTAGCTCATGAACGAGCACACCCCTCAGTGTTTTGGATGCGATGGTCGGGTAGAGCCGTGCAATAGCCCGACCCATGTTCGGAGACTTCAACAGGTCGTCATGCTTCACATAGGTGCGGATCATGACCTCTTCGGTGTCCTCGTCAACGACGATGAAAGCCTTCGCCTGGAGTTCCTCGGCGGCCGCTTCGAACAGGTCCACAGTCAACGCCGCGGCCTTCTTCAGCATGCGTTTGGGTCGCCAGTCAGCGACGCCTGTGAGTTCGATCTTGGGGTCGGTGGTGATAACCCAGTACAGCCACTGGGCCATGGGGGACAGGTCAGTCCAGTCCGAGTCCCCCCAGATATCTCGGCGCATCTGCGCGTAGTCGCCAGCCATGGTTGGTGTGTGACCTTTCGTTGAGACCGTGACGCGTGACAGGCGTTTTCTGGCGTCTGTCACGCGTCTACGAGGGCAAAGCTAAACCCCTGTGAGTGGGGTGATGTCCTGTGGTCGTGGGCCGCGTGTGTGGGTGGCCCAGGCGGATAGGTTGATGTCGTCCCGGAGCAGGAAATGCGCCTTCACGACGGACTGCACAATCTCAATGGACGGCCGTGACCGGACCATGATCGTGTCAGCAGTAGCACGAGCGACAACCTCCCAATTGCCCCTCCCGCCCTGTTCCAACCACGTCAACACATGCTTGGGCTCATCCCATGTGACAGCGGCCATCAGAACATGGCCTGAGTCGTGCAAACATCCACCACAGCAGCTACGGGGATCGGTTCGATGCTCTGCATGCTGGGCGGCGCCAGGTGATGCGTGGCGTGCCCGGACAGGTTCACCCCGGCAAGCTGGTAGGACCAGAGCCGAGGCAGCGCTGCTGCGATGTCCGTTCCGCTTGGTGCGCCAAATTCCCGGAAGAAGAACCCTGTGTGGTCTACCCGGGCGATGGTGATCGATCCGGACTTCTTGGACAGCCACACCCACCGCAGCGAGTTGTCAGCGCTGCCGTGCAGGATTGCCACCGAATCGTCTCGGGCCGTCATGCTGCCAGCTCCAGCCCTGCACCGGAGAGCGAGAGCGCGGCGACGATGAAGAGATCCCGAGCGGCCGGGGGAGTGACCGCGTTTCCAGCCTGTTTGACCTGCTCCCGCTTGTTCCCTGTCATGATGTACGACTTCGGGAACGCCATGCCCGCGCTGATCTCGTAAGGCTCGAGCATCCGGAACTCGCAGTCCTCAATTTCAGGGACGGTCCATTCGGTGACGGCGTGGTGCTGGCCGCCGGCGCTGAACGTTCCGAAGGGGTCCGTGGTGGGTGCGTTGGATGCGGCCAGGTGCTCCGGTGAGGTGCCGCGCATGGTGGTGACCATGGCGAACCGGTCCGTGGTGCTGATTGTCGGGATGGCCTTGGACACTGGGTGCATCTGGCCGTTGCCGTAGTACTCCATCAGCAGGTGCGCTCCGGGTGCTGCGATGAGCGACTGGTGTCCTGCTGTGGTGAGCGTGCCGAGCGGCTGAGTGGCGGGGGTGGACATGCAAGCTTCCTGCCCTTCGGGGGCTGAGTTGTTCCGCATGACCAGCGGCGGCATGACGACAGCATTGGCATCCCGGGTGGTGAGTGCACGCATGGGATCCGTGAGCGGCCTAGCGTCATCGTTCCAAGTCCCCCCGGCAGGAACCAGCAGCCCGGTTTCGTTGCGGGTGGTCTGGGTGCGGAGGACGTCGCCGACATGGGCTGCCTGCTTCCCTTCCCGGCCTTCGACAGGGATCAGCAGCGAACGGGTGTAGCTGGTTGTCTGGGTCTGGAACGGTTCAGCGTGGACGGGGCTGATGATTTCGGCGCCGCGTACGGCATCGATGCTGACCGCCTTGCCGTGGTAGCGCTTTAGACCGGCAGCGATCCTGGCCATGGTCTTGGGCACGAGGGGCTTGGTACGGTCTCCGATGCGCTGGCCGCGGAGCTTCCAATCGATCGCGGATGCGGCGGGCAGCCAGCCGGGTTCAACGATGGAGTTCTTGCAGCGGGTGTTCGGGCAGCGGTAGACATACTGGGCTTTGTACCTGCCCCATCGGTAGTTCGGGTTCTTCCATGACTGGATGCACCGGATGGTCTCGTCGCAGGTGGTGCAGTGCGCCAGTGGCATGAGGAGGTCAAAGTTCGGTTTCGGGTTTCCCTTGAGCCAGAACATCACGTACATCCGGTCTCGGGACTGCGGGGCGGGCAGGCCGCCGAGCTGTGCGTGCATGCTGTTCATGTAGACGGTGTGGTGGTTGTAGCCGAGGGCGTCCATGGCCATCAGCCAGGCGTCGAACATGACCCACTTGGCAGCGTCCACCACATTTTCGGTGATGATGAGCTTGTATTTGTGCCACTCAGCGAACCGGGGCACGTCCCACATGGTGGCGCGGGACCGGTCGGCGGCCTCGTCAGCGATGGAGTCCCCGAAGAGATCCGCCTGGTTTGTGATGCGCTTCTTGCCCTTCGCCACTGAGTGGTTGGTGCACTCCGGCGATGCCCAGAGAATGTCCGATGTCGCAATGTAGCGCGGGTCGGTGATCTGGATGTCCGCGCAAACGTGATCGGTCTCCGGGTGGTTGGCGTTGTGTGTTTCGATGGCGCGGGCCCAGTGGTTCATGGCCGTCTTGATCGTTACTCCGGGGACCTCCAGCGCTCCCGTGGACGATCCGCCGGCGCCGCAGAACATGTCCGTGGCGGTGAGTTCGTTGTTGGATGCCTGCATGAGCTGGACGAGGTCGTCCAGGATGGTGCGGCGTTCGAGTAGTGCGGTGCTCATCGTGCTACCTCCAGCGTGGCACGAGTGGCTTTGGGGCTAACTCTCATGGTGTTCCTTTCAGTGGATGGGGGAGTGTCTGGTGAGGGCTCGGAAGGACCCGCCTTCGCGGTAGGTCCAGCCCTGCCCGGGAAAGTGTTTACGGAGGGTTTCGCGGGCGATTCCCGTGGTGCGGGTGACTTCCCGTTGCGATGCGCCGCCCTGCAGCAATGTCGCCGCCTGGCTCAGCTTCTCCGGTGACGGCGGCCGCTTGAGCTGCCCGGGCATCAGGTGCAGCCTTTGCATTCACCGGTGGCGTTCAGCGGCCACTCACAGGAGCTGCACGTGGGCACCTTGGGTTCCGGCTTCTGCACAGCCCGGGGCGGCCTCGGCGGGACTAGAGCGATAGTCTTCACGCGGCCGCCCGATTCTGGAGGATGTGCTCGTCGATTTCGTCGACGTCGTACCCGGACCAGTGATGGACACCCTTCGGAGTGGAGACGTAGACGACAGGCGCTTGCAAGTAGCCGAGGGACTTGATGAACGCCAAAGCGGTTTCGTCCTGGCTCACATCGACGACGGTGTAATCGGTGCCTTCGACGAGCCCTTCCTTCTTGAACTTCCGTTTGGTGGCGTCGCATTGAACGCAGTTGGGCTTGCTGTAGAGGACGACGGCGGCCCCGTCGCGGGCCTCGATCCGTGGGGTGAGGTCTGTGACTGTCAAAGTGTTCTCCTTGGTGGGGACGTGCCGGACGCCTGTGTCTTGTTGCCAAGGACAGGCGTCCGGTTCGGGTTTCATGGGTGGTGGATTGCTTAGAACGGGGGTTCGGAGTCCGGCCCGCTGCCCCAGCCGCTACTTGACTGCGAGGCAAAGGCGTCCTCCTGCTGGCCACCACCCCAGCTACCGCTCGTAGTGGCGGGTGCCTGGCCGCCACCGTTACCGGAACGCTGGGTGCGGTTGACCTTGGCGTTGGCGTACCGGAGGCTGGGGCCGATCTCGTCGACCTCCAGCTCTATGACGGTGCGCTTCTCGCCTTCCTTGGTCTCGTAAGACCTGGACTTCAGGCGGCCGGTGACGATGACGCGCATGCCCTTGGTCAGGGACTCGGCCACGTTCTCCGCTGCCTCCCGCCAAACGCTGGCACGGAGGAACAGGGTTTCCCCGTCCTTCCACTCGTTGCTCTGACGGTCGAACGTCCTCGGCGTGGAGGCGAGGGTGAAGTTCGCCACCGCTGAACCGTTCGGCGTGAACCGGAGCTCTGGATCATTCGTCAGGTTGGCAATGACCGTAATGGTCGTCTCGCCCGCCATTACTTCGTGCTCGTTCCGGCCAGCCATGCTTCGTCGGAAGTGAGTTCGCCGTTCTCGTCAGCCGGCGGCGGGGTTTCGGCATCCTCGATGAAGCGGGACGCCTCGGCCTTGGTGAGGTCCTTCGAGGTGGTGATTTTCCGGCCGGTGAAGTTGGACAGTTCCGCGAGTCCTGCTTCGCGTTCGCTGGCGCCAAGCTTGCCGAGGATCACGTGAATCTTTGTGAGCTGCGCCTTCGTGGCCAGTTCCTCCGCTGGCGCCTCTTCGGCTACCTCATCCTGGGGTGCTTCGTGGACGATCTCGGGCAGCTCAGGGGCCGGGGCCTTGGCACGATTGATCGTGCGCTTAGCCTTCGGCGCCGGTGCTTCCTCGGCTGGGGCGTCGCTGTAGTTCGTCTCGTCGAAGTCGCCGAGCTGGATCTCTTCCACCGAGGACATACCAGCCAGTGCGTCCGGGGCTACGAGCTTCGCAGCTTCGGCCTTGCACTTCTCAGTCAGCATGCCGATGGGGTTCTCACGGTACTTCTGGTTCGACGTGTACCCGGCCTGCGTGGCCCGGGCAATGGTCCACTCCACCTTCTGCCAAGCCTGCACACCACGACGGCGGGCACGGAACACAACACGGTGCTCGGTCGCTTCCACACGCTCAATCTCGTGGCCCTTCGACAGTGCGATGGCATACATTGCCTGGGCGTACAGGGCTGGGGTGCCGTGCACGACGTAGATGGACTTCACCGCGACCATGGGCGGCATTTCCAGTGTGTGGCCGTAGAGCATGGCCACGGCGGTTTCCTCCGGCTTGTTCCGGAAGTGCTGGGGTACGAACGCGGTCTGGCACACCATGGAGGCCAGCTTGTAAGCGGCGTCCAGTTCGGAGGCCCAGCCAACGAGGCTGAGGGTGGCCTGGGTTTCGATGGGCGCGCCTGCGATGGCGATGCCGGCGGCCTGCTGCTGGGGGATTGCTACGTCAGTCATGCTGCTACTGCTTTCTGTTCGGTGGTGACGGGTTCGCCCACGATGGAGTCCCGGAGCTTTGTGGTCTTGTGTGTGTAGGCCGCGGCGAGGAACATCGCGTAGTGGCCTTTCATCTCGTCCCGGTTCTTGGCCAGCGGGTAGAGGGTGGTTCCGAGGGGCGCTTCTCCGTAGCGGGCGTTCTGGCCGATCCGGTCCATGGGCGTCACGTGCGCCACGTAGGTGGCCACGATCTCAGGAAGGGGCTGTTCGTTGCCGTCCTCGTCCATGTAGAACTCAGCCAGCGAGTAAGCGGCGGTCTGCAGCCCAGTCTCCCCGTAGACGAACTTCGACGTTTTGAGGTCGATCATGATCGGCTGGCCGTCGTTGAGCAGGGGAGAGGTGCCGATCATGTCGAACTTGCCCGCGTACCAGTCCTTACGGCTGGCGCACGGCCGTTCCATGAGAAGCGGGGTGATCTGGAAGCGGTCAAGGAAGTCCGCGTAACCCTCCACGTATCCGGCCAGTTCCTCCGGGACGTCTTCCACAGTGCCGGTGGCGGCAAGGGCTTCGGCGAAGTCGTGCACGGCGGTACCGGTCACGCCAGCGTCGTCGCGGACCTTGGCAGGAACGCCAGCCAGTTCGCGCACGAAGTCCACACCCTCGCGGGTCCGGAGCGATTCGACCTCGAGCGGGTTGGCTTCCACGAACTCAGCGACCGTCTTGCCAGCCCAGTACACAAGTGCCGGCTTCGGCACCCCACCGTTCAGGATGGTTGTGACACCGGTGACGGGCAGGCCGTCCAGCTTGTAGCGGTGGCCGTTGTGGGTGAAGGTCAGGCCCTTCGGCGCGGTCTTGGTCTTGACGCTCATGAGGTCAGCTCCTGCTTGTTGGCCCAGGCTTCGAGGCGGGAAGTGGATGGGTTCGTGTAGCCGTAGTCCGGCCTCGGGAGGTCAGCGTCGGACGGTTCCCAGTCGGGTTCGATGATCGCGTCGCAGTCTTCGCAGACTCCGCGGAAGATCTCGTCGTGGTCGCACTCTTCGGGTTCGATGCGGCTCATGCCTGGTCCTCGCATTCGATGCATCCGGATCCCGGCTTGTGCAGCAGGTGAGCGGCACGTTCTTCCGTGTGGGACCAGCGGGCGGCGACAGCCAGGCCGATGGAGACGACCATCCCGAGCAGGGTGATGCCGTTGAAGTACTCGAGGCCGTTCATGCTGCCAACTCCCAGTGAGCGCGGAAGGAGCTGCGTTCGAGGATGTGGCGGATATCCTCGGCGAGTTTCGATTCGATGCGCTCGGTGAGCTCCTGGCGGTTGTCGATGCTGCCGGAGCGGTTGAGGTTGATGTCCTCGTGAGTGCAGTTGGCAACTGCGACAAGGTCCTGAAACGCCTGCCATGCGTCTTCGATGGTAACCCAATGGACGTCGGCGTCGATCAAGTACGAGAGCCGGCGGGCGAAGGTTTGGTACTCGGCTTCGGTGTACCCGTGGAGTGGGGTTTCTTCGGAGAAAGTGCCGATTTCGAAGCGGAGGACCGCGGCGGCGTGGGCTTTGGTAAAGTGAAGATCGGTCATCGAATGTTTCCTTTTCGTGGGTTCGGTGGCTGCGAGGCCTTGGGATTGCAGTCCCGGGGCCTCACCTTTATGCCCATATGTAAATGGTACTTTCAAAATGCCTATCTGGCAACTACAAAACGTCTCGCCGCACATCCCTCTAGGATTTCGCGTTCTTGATCTGATACACCCGCTGCACAGTCACGCCCAGGCGGGCCGCGATCTCGGACACCTTCACCCCGGAAGCCAGCGCTTCACGCACAGCAGCCTCAATATGCGCCCGCTCGTCAGCGGCCTTCTGCTGCGCCTGGTGCGCGATGGTGATCGCCACATCCAGCCTCCGGAGAGCCGCGGCCTGCGGATCCTTCTCAGTCATCAAAGATGCCCTCACTGCTTCGGTTGGTGCTGCTGGTAGTAGTCGATGGCCGCCGGCGGAATCCGCCACGGTGAAGTGCGGCCGCCCGTCTTGTACGCGCCTTTGAGTGCTTGGGTGCGGCAGTGCTTCGCGATTGTTGCCGGGGGCTCTTGCAACATCTCAGCAACCTGCTCGAGCGTGAGGGCCAAGCGGGGGAGTGTCTGGACGGCGGTGCTCATCGGTCAGCCTCCGGAAGTCCGCGCCACTGCTGGCACACCCCGCCGGATCGGCTGGGACGGCTGGAGCGGTGGAACCCCGCGTGCTCAATGAGACGCCGTGACCTGGCTGCACGGAACAGGGAACCCCACTTATTGGGGTGTGGTGGGTCGGCCAGTCCACGCTCTGTTAGCGCGTAGGCGTCGAACGGCGCGCCGGTGGCGGCAAGTTCTTCGATGAGTTCCATGCCTTTTTTCTTCCAGTCGAGTTCTTCGATTGCGATGGGCTGGCCCATGGTGATTCCTTTCGTGGTGTTTCGGACTCTACTTCTTGGGGCTGACTTTTTTACTTCTGCCATGCGTCTCGTCGGAGTCGAAGAGAACGTCGAGCGGAATTTGGAGCGCCTCCGATATGCGTTCGGCGGTCCGTGGTTCGCAGGATTTGCGGCGGCCGGAGGTGAGGTGGTTGATGAAGCCGCCGGTGACTCCGGCTCGATCTGCCAGCGCCCGTTGCGGTGTCTTTGATGCGGGGATGGGGCGCCCGGTTTTGCGTGCAGTGTCCACGTCTTCCTGGACGATGACCATGGCCCGCAGGAGGTCCCTGTTCTTGAGTCTCATGTACGTGCCTTTCGGGTACCGCGTTCGGGGCTGGTAGATCATTTCGCTTCCTCTCCATAGTCCCATGGTAGGCGCCTATCTGGCAACTGGGATATGCCAATGGTTGCGTAGTGGTAGGCACCCTGTCAACTCCGATATGCCCGGATGCCCCTACTGCCGCTTGGGAACTGGAAATTTCTTCAAGGCATTTAGTAGGCGTGAAGGGTATGTTTGGATCTAAACGCATGGTAGGCGTCAAGCCGCGTTTACAGTTTGTCGGCATCTCAAACCTGCTGGGAGAGTTCAGCTCATGGAAAACAACACCGAAGACGGACCCGTCGCGAACAGCCTCGCGTCCCTCATCAACAGACGACGAGGCGCCCGCACCTACGTCGAACTCTCCAAAGACTGCGGCGGCAAACCAACCCACAAGGCACTCCAGCAAATGGTCACCCGCCAGCTCAAAAACTTCCCGGACCCGGACACCATCCGCGGCCTAGCCCGTGGCCTCAACGTCCTTGAGTCCGATGTAGTGGACGTCTGCGCACGGGAAGTCGGCCTGCGCGTCGGCGTCGAGCTTGAAGACGGACTTGTCCTGGCACACGCCCGCCGCCTCCCCGCCAGCGCACAGGACGTCCTCGCATCCATGTCCAGAGAACTCCTCAAGCTCAACGGCCTCGCCGAAGCAGCAGCCGAAGCAAAGGCAACCACCAAGACAAAGCCGGTCACCCGGGATGACTACCGCCTGGCAGCCGACAAGGGCGAAAAGGGTATGAGCTTTGACACAGAGGTTGATCCTGACTAAAAAACGTCAGGGCTCACTCATAGAGTCCTCCGGCATGGGGTACGAAGAAAAAGCCGAAGAGTTGGGAGTGACCATCATTGATGGTTACCCGCCCAACGGCTGGTGGGCATGCTATGACCCCGACACGCACACGATCCTCCGCCATGTGGAGCTGGCCGCTTTACAGCGCCGATCCAGTACGTGGCACGAGCTGGGCCACGCGTATTTCCGCCACGTCGGATGCAACCCTCGGCAGGAAGCGCAAGCCAGCATGTGGGCAGCCCGTCACCTGATCAGCCCTGACGCCTTCGTGGCCGCCGCGCAGATCGATGACGACGTCATCGCCATAGCTCACCGCCTCTTCGTCCTACCCCGTGACGTAAGGAACTTCGTGAAGTCACTGAGTTTCGAAGAAATGCTTGCGCTCAGGAAGCGCATCGGATGGGGGATACCGTGACAAATGAAGAGAAGGCCATCCTCAAGTTGGCCACTGCACCCTACAAATACGCTGCAGCACGGGAAGCCGACGCCACCGAACAGTTCGGACTTACGCCCACGCAGTACTGGCAGGCCGTCAATAGGATCATCGACAACCCCGCCGCCCGGGCGTATGACCCGCACGGCACGGCGCTACTCATCCGCCAACGCACGAGCCGTGGCCGGACTGCGATCCGCCGGAGGTTGTTCTAGTGGCCCGCGTCGAAGACCGGTGGATCCGCAAGGACAAGAAACGCTCAGCGGAGTATGGCAAGGGCAAGCGGTGGCGGGCTGTCTGGACGGAGCCGGATGGTAGCGAAAAGAAGAAGTCCTTCACGAACAAGGACGCGGCAAAAACTCACGCTGCTCTCATGGAAGCGGAGATCCAGAACGGCACGTATCAGTCCCTTAATTCCGGGACCCTGACCGTGGCGGAGTGGGCGGAGGTTTGGTTCATCGCCCAGGTGCACCAACGTGCCGGCTCCCTGGATCAGATCCGCCGACGGCTGGACCTGAACATCATTCCGACTTTGGGGAAGATCCCGTTGCGAGACCTGACCCGCGCTGACATCCAGGCCGCTATCGCGGTTTGGGGGCGCACTCTGGCCCCGTCAACCATAAAGCTTGCCTATGTGTACCTCTCCGGGCTCCTCAAAGCGGCAGTGCTGGATGACCACCTGAAAAGATCACCGACGGTCGGCGTCCGGCTGCCAAGGGTCGAGCATGCCCCTGTGCGCCCGCTGGACGTGCAACAGGTCCAACGCCTCGTAGGCGTGATCCGACCGGCGCAACGCGAAGCGGTGGTCTTCGCGGCAGCAACAGGTTTGCGGCCGTCCGAACTCTTCGGCCTCACATGGGACCGCATCGACCTCGAAAGCGGAGTCGTCACAATTGACCGGCAACTCATCACTGGCGGTGACATCCCAAACTTCGGGCCCCTAAAGACCCAGGCGTCGTACCGGTCGGTGAAGATCGGCTCAGCAAGCATATTGATGCTGAAAGGCCGCGGTCAGCAGCATCCCGAGTCACTGGTGTTCACCAACGCTATCGGCGGTGGCATGAGTCGGAACACTCGGTCCGAGGTGTGGACTGAGGCGCGGAAGATTCTGCCTTTCATTGGGGACGGTTGGCACCAGCTCCGCCACCATCATGCGTCCCTGCTCATATCGGCTGGCCTTTCACCGGTCGCCGTGGCTCACAGGCTGGGGCATAAGGACGCCACGGAGACGCTGCAAACGTACGCTCACCTGTGGCCGAACGACGATGAACGGATGGTCGCGGCCTCGGACGGTTTGGTGATTCTGCCGGAGCAGAAACTCCCTGAAAACTCCCTAGGCGCCGAAGTGGCCTGAGTTTGCGGGGTTCGTACAGAACCCGGCGTATCGGTCGACCCATCCATTTATGACCGCCGGGTTTGCTGGCGTGTGAGTGATTTCACGCCCCTGGGATGCCTATGCCCCTTCCTTCCGCCCTAGAATGGTTAGTGAACGTAGATGTTCTGCCGCCGGGACTGCGTTCGCAGCCGGCGGATTTTTCTTTGCTCTCGTTCAAGGCGCTGTGGGTGGACCGAAGCCCGCCGGCGCATGTGCCGCAGGATTACTCCGGGCGGCCGCTGCCATCTGCATACGAGGACGTATGTGGTTGACCCAAGGAAGGTAGTTCTGTGAGCCAGACGTCAGATTCTTGTCTTGATAAGTGGATGGGCCGGGAGGCTCTCGCCGAGGCCATGATTCCGGTGATCGGCCGGTTGTACCGGGAAAACAACGTGGTCACCAGCATCCACGGCCGCAGCCTGATCAACAAGTCCACCATGAACATCCTCAAGGCACACCGCTTTGCGCGCCGAATGAGCAACCATGAGCTCCTGCTCGAAGAAACCGCACCCCTGCTGAACGCCTTGTCCGAGCTGGAACTCGGCGCTGCAGCCATTGATATTGCACGCTTGACGGAGAAGTTCCGGGCCGAAGGCAATGGAGCCTCGCTGGACGAATACCTGCGTGCCGAGCTCGCCGAGATCGTCGGAAAGCGTGGCGCTGACGACCGCACCAGCACCGACGTCGTGCTGTACGGCTTTGGCCGTATCGGCCGCCTCCTGGCCCGCATCCTGATTGAAAAGGCCGGCGGCGGTCACGGTTTGCGCCTCCGTGCAATTGTGGTTCGCAAGGGTGCTGACAACGACCTCGTCAAGCGCGCCAGCCTGCTGCGCAGGGACTCCGTGCACGGATCCTTCGAAGGCACCATCCGGGTGGACGAGGAAGCCAACACCATCACCGCCAACGGCGTGCAGGTCCAGGTCATCTACTCGGACAACCCCGCCACCGTGGACTACACGGCCTACGGCATCAAGGATGCCTTGGTAGTGGACAACACCGGCCGCTGGCGCGATGCCGATGGCCTCGCCCAGCACCTGCAAAGCAAGGGTGTTGCCCGCGTCCTGCTCACGGCACCGGGCAAGGGCGAACTCAAGAACATCGTTCACGGCATCAACCACCGCGACATCTCGGACGACGACAAGATCGTTACCGCGGCATCCTGCACCACCAACGCCATCACGCCGGTGCTGAAGGCCATCAACGACAAGTTCGGCATCATCCACGGCCACGTGGAAACGGTTCACTCGTTCACCAACGACCAGAACCTGATCGACAACTTCCACAAGGGCGACCGCCGTGGCCGTTCCGCTGCGCTGAACATGGTCATCACGGAAACGGGTGCTGCCAAGGCTGTTGCCAAGGCCCTCCCCGAACTCCAGGGCAAGCTGACGGGTAACGCCATCCGCGTTCCTACCCCTGATGTCTCCATGGCAATCCTGAACCTCAACCTGGAGAAGGGGACCACGCGTGACGAAGTCAACGACTTCCTCCGCGAAATGTCGTTGCACTCCGATCTCCGCAAGCAGATCGACTACATCGACTCGCCGGATGTCGTTTCCACCGACTTCGTAGGCTCGCGCCGCGCAGGCATCGTGGATGGCCTCGCGACCATCTCCAACGACAAGAACCTCGTGCTCTACGTCTGGTACGACAACGAGTTCGGCTACTCCTGCCAGGTTGTCCGCGTCATGGAGGAAATGGCAGGCGTCAATCCGCCGTCGTTCCCTGCGCGCGACGTCGTGGCACCCATCGCAGTCCTTGAGACTGCCGGCGCCTAGCCGCTCGAAGTATTCGTGGGTTTCCCGGCTGAGTTACTGGTATCAGCCGGGAAACCTGACCAAAATGGGTCCATGGAAAACGAATCAACGTTGGAACATGAGACCACGCTGGAACACGCTCTGGACGTAGCCAAAGCCAACCACAAACAAGCGCAGAAACTCCTGGACCAGGCCATCGCAGCCAACGCTGCCGGCGACGTCCCCGACCAGCGCGTCGAACAATTGCGTGGGCTCCTCGCCCTGGCAACCGAGGACCTGCAACGAGTGATGCGGGAGCAGTAAACCCGAGCATTCACCCATGACCGCAGTGTGACTTTTCCTACACACTGTGGATACCGGCTCTGACTGTCAGAGCCTTGCCATACGCTCAAAGGACACTGCCTGCACCACCGGATGGAGTCCCTTGAGCATCACTTGGTCTGCCTATAAACGTGCCCGGCGAAGGTCGCGCCAAGCATGGGCCATTCTCGGCCTCGCGGCCGCCACTGTCGTGGCGGGGCTGTCATGGTTCTTCACCACCGGACAATTCAATGCTGCTGAGCCATGGGTATCGGGCCCCAGTGAAGCCCCCGTCTACAATCCCGCGTGGATGAAGCCCATCAGCGGAGCAGCCCCCGTTGCCGCCGAGAAGGCAAGCGAGGCCCTGGAGCACCTCCCGGTCAAGGGCAGGGCTCCGAAAACCGACTACGACCGGGCGGCGTTTGGCCAGGCATGGGCGGACGCTGATCGCAATGGTTGCGATACCAGGAACGACATCCTGCGCAGGGACCTCTCAGCGGTCGAGTTCACCCAGGGCTCATCCTGCAAAGTGGCCGCAGGAGAATTCCACGAACCGTACACCGGGGCGCACCTGGCGTTTCTACGGGGACAAGACACCAGTGCCGCCGTTCAAATCGACCACGTAGTGGCCCTCGCTGACGCTTGGCAGAAGGGTGCACAGCAGCTCAGCGCGCAGCAAAGGCAGACCCTTGCGAACGATCCTTTGAATCTGATCGCTGTTGATGGTCCTGCGAACGTCAAGAAGGGCGCAGGTGACGCCGCAACGTGGCTGCCGTCGAACAAGAACTTCCGGTGCCACTACGTAGCCCGGCAGATTTCGGTAAAGGCAGCCTACAAACTCTGGATCACCCAAGCGGAGAAGGACGCCATGAAGGGCGTCTTATCCGCCTGCCCGGAACAGCAGACGATCTACAACGCGAGGTGACCGTGGCCCAATTGCCAAGTGCCGCCGTCGTCGATTCTTTCCAGAACCACGCGCTGAAGTGAGGTATCACGCGGGAGTTTGTTCAGATCCTGAAGCCCTCGTTGGCGGAACGTGAAGTACACGGCATCGGTGGGCGCATCGGTGCAACGATCCAAGGTGAAGCGTTTGGCGAAGGAAGCGATGTTGCTGCCCGGAAGGCGCGACACCAAATACGGGTCGAGCATCCAGGAGTCGCACGTAGCCACCGCAACCGGCTTGTCCGGAAAGTAGCGTGGGAAGAAGGTGCGTGCCTCTGCGAAGCTGGCATCGACCAGGGCAGGGGAGAGACCGCCGTCCTCCGGAATGTGCACGCCCAGCACCCACTCTTCGGCGGTGTGGGTAGCCTGTCCGGCTTCTTGGGGAGCGCGGACCAGGTGGAACTGCAGCCTGCCGAGTCGGAACAGGTTTCCGGCCATGTGCAGAGTGAGCCAACTCCAGGTATCCAGCCCAAAGCGCCCGTGGACGCGTCGGTTAATGCGGAGCTGCAGCCCCACATCGGCCAGTGAAGCCGCTGACACTGCCGGACTGATCCCGAGTTCCACATGGTAGGCGTGGGCGGACGGGGCAAACCGCAGGAGTGCCTCGATCCATTCCGTCTCGCTGGCGCCGTCTGCGGGTAGGCTTTCGGACGAACAGGACCCAAGCCTCTCCCGCATGGCCCTCATTGCCCGCAGTACGGGCTCACTTGGCGGAGTGTCCAGCAGGGCGGCGCATTCCAGTGCGTCCTCATCGGTGATATCCAGAAGTTCGAAAAGCGCCCTGTGGGCATGAGTGGCCATGGGCTAGTGTCCGAAGGGATCGGGATCGACACCGGGCATCCAGGTCAGTCCAGGTACGCCCCAGCCGTTCCTTTTGGCCTGCTTGAGGGCCTTTTTGGCGTACTTGTCCACCAGTCGGTTGACGTAGAGCTTGCCATCCAAATGGTCGAATTCATGTTGCAGGATTCGGGCGAACCAGCCGGTCGCTTCAAAATCAACGGGGTTGCCGTTGCCATCGAAGCCTTGGACGCGCGTCCACTCAGCTCGTTGCAAAGGGTAGTACTCTCCGGGGAAGGACAGGCAGCCTTCAACATCCTCGTCGGGATCCGGAAGGGCTCCCGAGACCTTGGAGAGGGTGAGCACGGGGTTGACCACCACGCCCTGTTCCGGAACGTCGTCGTCATTGGCGTACTTGTAGATAAAGATCCGCTTGCCCACGCCGATCTGCGGGGCTGCGAGGCCCACTCCGTTCGCGGCGTCATTCGTCTCGAACATATCAGCGATCAGGGCGCGGAGTTCGTCGTCGAAGACATCGACTTCGCTTGCCCGGCGGTGCAAAACAGGTTCGCCCCAAATGGTGACTGGCAGGACGGTCATGTCAGTTCTTCCTTTTGTTGATCGCAACGGTCCGGTGCGGCCTTGACCGCTACCCGGGTTAAAAGCAAAGGCCGCACCGGATAACCGGTGCGGCCTTTGTGGAAACCGGCTCTGGAGCCAATCTCGGTGGGGTGAGCTACGGGGGTTGAACCCGCGACCTCCTGGACCACAACCAGGCGCTCTGCCAACTGAGCTAAGCCCACCATGTGCCTTTTTTGGCTAGTCCGTTTGACCGGCTTTCCTCGAAGGCAACGACAAATAGCTTACCTGCTGTTTTGGGGTGCAAAGTCCACTTTTGCCGGTTTTGGCAAAAAAACCTTCAAAAATGGCGCAGATCACACCGTTTCGCTGGATCCCAAGGTCTCGGCGGTAGCGATGATGTCCTTGGAGATGCGCTGGGCAGTGGCCGTGTCCGGCCCGGGAGCGGCCACGAAAACGGCTTCCCGGTAATAGCGGAGCTCATCGATGGAGTCTTTGATGTCACCCAACGCCCGGTGACCGCCGTGCTTTGCCGGTGACTGGAAGTAAGCGCGGGGGAACCAGCGCCGTGAGAGCTCCTTGATGGTGCTCACATCAATGACGCGGTAGTGGAGGTGCTCCACGATGTTTGGCATGTCCCTGGCCAGGAACATGCGGTCCGTTCCCACTGAATTGCCGCCCAGGGGAGCCTTGCGAGGATCCGGAACCCATTTCTCGATGTACTCAAGGACTTGGGCCTCAGCCTCGGCCATGGTTTTGCCGAGAGGGAGTTCGTCAAGGAGCTTGGAGCGTGTATGCATGTCGCGCACGAAGTCGTTCATTTGTTCCAGTGCGGCATCGTCCGGCTTGATGACGACGTCGACGCCGTCACCCAGGATGTTGAGTTCGGAATCCGTGACCAGCGCTGCCACCTCGATGAGGGCATCGTTCTTCAGGTCCAAGCCGGTCATTTCGCAATCGATCCAGACGATGCGTTCATTAGTAATAGGCACGCGCCTAGCCTATCCTTCAGGCGCTTCCAAGTGCTCCGATGGTACGATTTTTGAGCGCGGCAGTGTCGTTTCCACCTGCCGTGGAAAGCCCCCATGACTCAGAATTTCTGACCCGAACAGAGCGGGCGAACGATTGGACAACGACCACATGACGGTGCCAGCACCCGCCGCCCAGATGGCAGGGGTGGCGGCGCCGTCGCCGGATTCTGCTGCCAGCGAGGTGGATAACGCGCGCTCGCCGTTGATCGCCGGATTCATCGGTTCGATGTTCCTGATGTTTGGTTCGCTGGGCGTGGGATGGCTTGCCCCGGCCTCGGAGTTGCGGCGGCTCCCGCTGTTCATTTGGATGCGCACCGAAGGTGTTGGCGTCGCGCTGTCCATTGTCCTGCTGGCCATTGGTGGAATGCTCTTGGTCCGGGCCTGGCTCCGTCTCGGACAGAGGGTCAGGGTGTGGGGGCCGGAGGCCCGGAAGGCTACGTTGCAGGCCGTGGCGGCCTGGGGACTGCCCATGATGTTCTCGGTTCCCCTCTTCAGCAGGGACGTCTACGCATATATCGGCCAGGGCCGGTTGATGGTTGAGGGCATTAACCCTTACGAAAACGGAATATCGGCCCTGCCCAACTATTTCCAATTGGGTGCGGACAAGCAGTGGACCGAAGCCCCAGTGCCCTACGGGCAACTGTTCCTGTGGATTGAACAGTTTGTGGTGTGGGTGACCAACGTCCAGCCGGAAGCAAGCGTTATGCTTTTCCGTCTTGTCGCGGCGGTGGGTGTGGTTTTGTGCATCGTGTACGTGCCGAAGCTGGCCGAACTCCACGGTGTGAACCCACACAGGGCACTCTGGCTCACTGCCGCCAACCCGCTCTTCCTGACCAACTTCATCGCCAGCGTCCACAACGATGCTTTGATGATTGGCTTGGCGCTGGCGGGCCTTTACTACTGCGCAACCCGTCGGGTCATCCTCGGCATCATATTGGTCACCCTTTCCATCTCGGTCAAGCCCATCACCGTGGTCTTCCTGCCTTTCATCGGTCTTCTGTGGGCGGGCAAGGGTGCTTCGTGGCCCCGCAGGTTTGTTTTTTGGTTCTTCACGGCTGCGTTGAGCCTGGGACTCCTCTATGCCTTGAGCTTGGTTAACGGGTTCGGTTTTGGGTGGATCAAGGGCCTGTCAGCGCCCGGAAGTGTTGCTATCTGGTACGCGCCTGTTGGCTTGATCGGCTTGGCTGTCGCATCAATCTCCAACGTTCTGGGGCTTGACGGTGGGGTCATCGCGAAGTGGGTCTATGACGCGGGTAAAGTCCTGATGGTGGCTGCTCTCGCCTGGCTGATTTTCCGGGGTGACTACGACCGTCTGATGCGGCGCCTTACGCTGGCATTCGCTGCCATTGTCTTGCTGGCACCGATGATTCAGTCCTGGTATGTCGTGTGGTTGATTCCGTTGTTTGCCGTGACCGGAATCCGCAACGACTGGCAGGTCAAGGCACTTTACTTTGTGGTCTCGTTCTTCATGGTTTACGCCATCTCGGACCAACTGGACGTGTTCCCGTATCTGCAAAGTGAAGATCTGGGCCTGGCCCTGCTGCTGGCCCGCATCGCAGCGGCAGTCATCGCGATCTTCTTCGCGGTCTATTTGATCTTCATTGACCCCAAAACGAAGAGCCTGTTCCGCAACCGCGACGAACCAGGGTTGCGGCCCATCATCTGAGCGCCGGCAACCGGTTCACTTGGGCAGGATCAACCGCAAAGCCTCCCGCAGGGACAATGGGCTCAAGGCATCCGCGTTGTCTGCAGCGTAAGCCCGGACCCATTCCGGGTCCGTTTTGCCGTACTCCCGAAGGGCCCAGCCAATGGCCTTGCGGATGAAAAATTCCTTGTCCGGCAGGTTCGGTTGAATAACCGCTGCCAGCAAGGCGGGGTCGGTCTTGGTCTTGGCTCCCAACTGTGCAGTGATGGACGCCCTGCGAACCCACATATCGTGGTCGGTGGACCACTGGAACAGCAGGGGAGCCATATTGTCGTGATGGGCAAGCAGCAGAGCGCAGATCCTGTGTGATACCCCGTCCACGAGGTCCCACCACGCACCCGTGCGGATGATCTCCTCATAGACGGGCAGCATGTCCAAGTCTGTCTTGACCATCCGCAGGCCCGTGAGGTCAATGGCTGCGTACCGCTCCTCGCGGGCCTCCGCCTGGCGCCATAGGGAGAGAACGGCCTGTCTCAGATCCGCCGGTGAAGAAACCGGGAATTCTTTTGCAGCCGCTTTCACAATTCTGCGTACCTCGGGAACTCGGATGCCCCAGGAGGGCATATCGGACTTCATGTAGGCCTGGGCCCCGCGCGCACGCTCAGCGTTCCCTTCGGAGCGAAGCGTGGCACGGATGGATTGGACGAGATCCTCGGTAGTCACGTCTTAACTCCAGGGCTGGGCCATGACGGACGCGTGTGGGCTGCCTCCACCTGGCTGTCCTCGCGCCTGCCAAAGGGCCGCCGTAGAGTAGGAGTGCCGGCAAAGCGATGCCCCGGTGCCAGACCCAACTCCCATTGCATGCCCCGCTACGGAGGAATTCCGATGTCAATGCTGAAATCGCCGGATCAAATAGCGATAATGCGGGAGGCTGGCCGGGTAGTTGCCAATGCCCTGGCAGCCGTGAGGCAACACGCTGCCGTGGGCGTCACGCTCAAGGAACTCGACGACGTGGCGGCCGCGGTGATGTCCGACGCCGGAGCCAAGCCCGCCTTCCTCGACTACCATCCTCGATGGGCCGCCGTGCCTTTTCCCGGTGTGATCTGTGCCAGTGTCAATGATGCCGTGGTGCACGGAATCCCCAATGGGTACGTCCTGGAAGACGGCGATCTACTCAGCGTTGACTGCGGCGCCTTCATGGAAGGTTGGTGCGGGGACGCGGCAGTCAGCTTCATTGTAGGAACGCCGGACCCTGTAGACCAGGAACTGATCGACGCGACGGAGGCCGCACTGGGCCGGGGCATCGAGGCGGCCCGCACGGGCAACAAGATGGGCGACCTTGCCTACGCTATCGGCGGCGAGGCAAAGCGTGCCGGATACGGCCTCTTGGCCGATCATGGCGGGCATGGTATCGGCAGGACGATGCACGCAGAGCCCCCTGTCCCCAATATGGGGAGGCCGGGTCGAGGCATCAAACTCGAGGAAGGGCTGGTCATCGCCATCGAGCCAATGTTGATCCTTGGCGGCAAGGACGATTACTACCACGATGAGGACGAGTGGACCCTGCGGTCTGCGAACGGACGCAGGGCTGCCCATAGCGAACACACGGTAGCCGTCACCGCCGAAGGCCCGATGATCCTGACCTTGCCCTAGGGGATGCTCCAGCCTTTTCAAGGCGTACAACCGGCCTCCCCGGCACGGACTCGGACGCCGGCGAAAACCCGGCAGCAGTAAAAAGCGAAAGTGTGCCGTGGTACAAATCCGCGGCCGTTGCCTTGGCCCTGACTTCTGTGTCGACCGGGTAAGCCTCAATGACCTGCGCGCCGTTGTCGAAAGCATGGTCCACCGCCGCAGCAAGCAAAGCGGCGGACACACCTCTGCGCCTCTGGCTTGGGGCGACCACGAAGCAACTCACGGCCCAAAGGTTGACGCTATCCTCGGGCCTGGGATATTCGGCCCTCAGGACTTGGGATCTCTTGAGCCGGGGGTAATTGATCCGTGGTTCTACTGCACACCAACCAATTGGATGGCCGTCCCGGAATGCGAGAACTCCTGGTGCCGGACCAGTTGTGAAGGCTGTCTTCAGTAGCTGTTTACGATCATCCGGAGATGTGGAGGACCAGTCTTTGCCGGAAAGGGCGAACCACCGGCACCAGCACCGGGAGGGTTCGCCCTTGGTTCCGAACAATTCTTCAACAGCTGCCCAAGAGGCGGGAGCAGTCTCAACACTCGACGTTGCATCGTGGTGTGCCATGAACCCAGAATAGGCTCATCCCCGGGGTTGGTTTTGAAGCTGGTGGCGGCCCGGCTGGCTGTTCAAGCGCCGGCACCCACGAGTTCACCCGTGGTGGTGTCGACCATGAGGGTACCGGTGCCGTCCTCTTCCAGCCCGGTCGTCACGGATTCGTGTTCCGGGGGAACCTGTTCGTCTTCGTCATCCGACTCCCACCCCGGGCTGTCCTCATGGGCGCTGACTGTCTCGACGGGTGGTGCGGACCCGGCTGGAGCTGATGTGCCGTTCATACGCGTGAAGTTAGCGGAGCCGCACATAAGATCGTGCCCAACGGACTCTGCGTCGATTTCCGCCACGTGGTAAACGCGGCCTTCATGCTCCCATTGCCGGAGGCGGAGTTTGCCAACGACGATGACCCGTTGCCCCTTCTTGACGCTGCACCCAACGTGCCCGGCCAGGTAGCGAAATGATTGCACTGTGTACCAGTTTGTGTTCCCATCCACCCAGGTATTGCTGGCGCGGTCGTAGCGGCGTTCGGTAGTGCCCAAACGGAATGAAGCGGTGGACGTGCCGCGCGTAGTTGTGGAGCTCTTGACCTCCGAGGCCACGAAGCCCCGGACGGTGATCATGTCGTTCATGGGTGGTCCTTCTCGGTGTAGGGAAGTGCCTGTCCGGCTCCTTCAGCTTCGTCCAACGAAGTCGGGGAAGGGAGCGATGAATCCGGCTATGTGGATAACGCAGCCCTACCGACTCGCTGTGGAGGAGCGGACACAGCCGGTGTGGGATGGCGGACCGCTGGCTGATCGCACTGTAAACTCTTTGTGGCGCCAGCGGCCTGCGATGGTGATGGCGCCAAGTGCGCCCCAGTAGCTCAGGGGATAGAGCAGCGGCCTTCTAATCCGCCGGTCGGGGGTTCGATTCCCTCCTGGGGCACAGTTAATCCCCCTTGGAACCGTCCAAGGGGGATGCGCCGTTAAGGCCTCAACTCAAGGAACCGCCTGAGGTTCTGGAGCACCAACCGCCAGGTCGCGGTGGATTGTTCAACTTCTTCCTCACTCGAATTGTTGCCCTGCGTGATAGTCACGGTGGTTCCTTCGGGGGCCGCCGCAAGGCTGTATTCGACGGTGTGGTAATTCTCCGGAGCGTCCGGTCGCCCGGAAGCCGGACTAAAGTGAGTTGTTTTCAGCACTACGGGGGGATCGAAAACAAGGATCGTGCCCCGGTCTTCATAAGACTTGCCGTTGAATTCGCCGGAGTAGGTGATGGGCTCGCCCACCTGCCAGGAGGTGGTGACGTTGGTACCCAGGAAGTACTGCTTGATGAGGGCCGGATCAGTCAGAGCCTCCCAGACATTTTCGGGCGGCACCGCGATGGTGCAGGAGACCACGGCGTCAGCGGCTCGTTGATTCATGTGATTGCTCCATCTCCCATGCGTCCCTGCGAAACTCCCGGTGGCAACGCTACGCCGGTCAGCGTCATGTGTGAATGGCACAATAGCTAGGTGATATGCAGGGAAAGCACACCGGAACATGGCTGGCAAGCAGCGGCGGGGATCCGCCTGGCAGGGTTGTCGCTGTTTGTCGCTGGGGCCTTGGCGATGACAGCCTGCACGGCAACTTCGGCTTCGCCGGTGGGCCAAGCTGCTGTTACGCCAGCACCTTCCACCACGTCCCAAACCGCACCAAGCGTGGCCCCCGCCGTCGCTGCAACCACCGCCGCTGTGGAATCGGCCCTCAAAAAGCTTGTGGCCAGTAGCCCCAAACCGGACCGCGAAGCAGTACGTGCGGCTTTGGCGGCCGCCGGCATCCCGCAAGCCAGCCTTGAAGTCTCTGTCAGCCGCACACCAACCGGGCTCGATGTCGACGCCATGGAAGCCGCCGCCCTCACGGGTGAAAGCTGTGTCATGGGGCAGATCCGTGATGGTGGAGTGGTGGTGACAGTGCTGCCCGTGCTGGCCACCGGAAAATGCTTCGTGGGAGATGCCCGCTAGCTTCACTCCAGCACCCGAATGTGAGTTAAGTACGCCTAGCCACTAGATTTAAGGGTATGGCGGAATTCATTTACACGATGACCAAGGCTCGCAAGGCCGTTGGCGACAAACTTATTCTGGACGATGTCAGCATGTCGTTCTACCCTGGCGCGAAGATCGGCGTCGTGGGACCGAACGGTGCTGGTAAGTCCACCATCCTGAAGATCATGGCCGGACTGGACACTCCTTCCAACGGCGAGGCCCGCCTGAGCCCCGGCTACACCGTGGGCATCCTCCTGCAGGAACCGCCGCTGAACGAGGAAAAGACCGTCCTGGGCAACGTCCAGGAAGGCGTGGGCGAGATCTACGGCAAGATCCAGCGCTTCAACGAGATCTCCGAGGAAATGGCCAACCCGGACGCGGACTACGAAACGCTCCTGGATGAGATGGGCAAGCTGCAGGAAGCCATTGACGCTGCCGACGCCTGGGACATCGACTCCCAGCTCGAGCAGGCCATGGACGCGTTGCGTTGCCCGCCGGCAGATTCGGATGTCACCGTCCTGTCAGGTGGTGAGCGCCGCCGCGTTGCGCTATGCAAGCTCCTTCTCCAGAAGCCGGACCTCCTGCTCCTTGACGAGCCCACCAACCACTTGGACGCAGAGAGCGTTCTTTGGTTGGAACAGCACCTTTCCCAGTACCCCGGTGCCGTTCTTGCCGTAACCCACGACCGTTACTTCCTGGACCACGTGGCTGAGTGGATTGCAGAAGTCGACCGCGGTCACCTCTACCCGTACGAAGGCAACTACTCCACGTACTTGGAGAAGAAGAAAGCCCGTCTCGAGGTCCAGGGCAAGAAGGACGCAAAGCTGTCCAAGCGCCTGACGGAAGAGCTTGAGTGGGTGCGCTCCAACGCCAAGGGCCGCCAGACCAAGTCGAAAGCCCGTCTGGCCCGCTATGAAGAAATGGCTGCGGAGGCCGAGCGCACCCGCAAGCTGGACTTCGAAGAGATCCAGATTCCGCCGGGACCGCGCCTGGGCTCCTTGGTCATCGAAGCCAAGAACCTGAAGAAGGGCTTCGACGATCGCGTACTGATCGAGGACCTTTCTTTCTCGCTGCCGCGCAACGGCATCGTCGGCGTCATCGGGCCGAACGGTGTGGGTAAGTCCACACTGTTCAAGACGATCGTCGGCATGGAGCCGTTGGACGACGGTGAGCTCAAGATCGGCGAGTCCGTGAAGATCTCCTACGTTGACCAGTCCCGTGGCGGCATCGATCCCAACAAGTCGCTGTGGGAGGTTGTCTCCGAAGGCCACGACTTCATCCAGGTGGGCCAGGTCGAGATGCCGTCCCGCGCATACGTATCGGCGTTTGGCTTCAAGGGTCCGGACCAGCAGAAAAAGGCCGGTGTCCTCTCAGGTGGTGAGCGCAACCGCCTCAACCTGGCACTGACGCTCAAGCAGGGTGGCAACCTCCTGCTCCTTGACGAACCCACTAACGACCTCGACGTCGAAACCCTGAGCAGCCTTGAGAACGCCCTTCTCGAATTCCCGGGTTGCGCCGTAGTGGTATCGCACGATCGCTGGTTCCTCGACCGGGTGGCCACCCACATCCTCGCCTACGAAGGTGACGACGAGAACCCGTCCAAGTGGTACTGGTTCGAGGGTAACTTCGACTCCTATGAGGAGAACAAGGTGGAGCGCCTTGGCCCCGATGCTGCCAAGCCGCACCGCGTTACGCACCGCCGCCTGACCCGCGACTAATTACCGTCGCCGGCGGGTACAAATGTAGAAAGGCCGGTCCCTTGGGGGGCCGGCCTTTCTGCGTTTGCTTCCGAAGCTTACGCTTGCGAAGCTTACGGAATCCTGACCATGCCCTCTTGCGCCACCGTGGCAACATGCACACCGTCGCGGTTGAAGATCCGGCCAGTGGCGAGCCCACGCGCGCCTTGTGCACTGGGCGACTCCTGGACGTACAGCATCCATTCGTCCACGCGTACAGGGCGGTGCCACCACATGGCGTGGTCAAGGCTGGCGACGCTCATTCCCGGCGTCATCCAGGCAAGGCCGTGCGCACGCAGGATTGGCTCCAGGAGCGTGTAGTCGCTGGCATAGGCAAGCGCTGCCCGGTGGAGGTTGGGGTCGTCGGGCAAGGGGCCCATGGTCTTCATCCACACTGCGTTGGTAGCCACCTGCTGGGCGGGAGGCGATACGTACAGGGCGGGGTCAATGTGGCGAACATCGAACGGTCGCTCGGATGACATATGCCGGGCCATCGGGTGGTCGAAGTGGGACAACAACTCGGCCGTGCTGGGCAGAGATTCGGGATCAGGGATGCCTTGCGGCATGGTGGCCTGATGGTCCAGTCCGGTGTCTTCCACCTGGAATGAGGCGATCATGGAAAGAATCGGGACGCCGTCCTGGTAGGCGTGCACGCGTCGGGCGGAAAACGACCGGCCATCGCGCAGCCGTTCAACACCAAAAGTGATGGGCTTGTTGGCGTCGCCAGGCCGCAGGAAGTAGCCGTGCATCGAGTGCGCCACCCTGTCCGGCTCTACGGTCCGCATGCCGGCCATCATCGACTGGGCCAAAACCTGGCCACCAAAAACGCGGTGGCGGGGTTGCTTCTGGGACGGGCCCAGGAAGATGTCCTCGTTGGTCCGGGCACCATCGAAGTCACCAAGGTCCAGCAGGCCTATCAGCACTTCCATGGGGTCTTCTGCGGGTGCTTCCACGTCAAGGCCAGCGTTCGTCTCAGTCATGGTTCGACTTTAGACGCCGCCCCGACCCCTCTCAACCGAGGACATGCCGGTAGAGTCGATCATGTGACAGACGTCTTGACCCAGTCCTTCCGTTTCGCCGATCCCCGTGACCTTGCTGACCTGAAAACCTTCGTCACCCGGGCAAAAAGCATCGACGACGGCGCCATCCGCCTCCAGGCCGCAGGCAATGTCCTGGCTGCCTATGTGTGTGTCCTCAGGCCCCGCATTCTGGGGGAGTCCACGCCCACGATCCTTGGCCTGCGAACCATGGCCTTGGCGGAGCCAGCCCACGCGGACGTCACGGTGACGCTCGCGTCCGTGATGGACCGTTTGGCCCGCTCCGGTGCCGAGGACGTGGAACTACCCATTCCGCCGTCGACAGTTTCCGAGTCATGGGCCGGTGTCGGCGCACCCCGCAGCGGTTGGGAGGCCCAGGGCGTCATGCTCGACGCCGACCTCAAGTCCGCGGCCGAGGCCGGCATTGCGGAGGTGGCTGGCGTGATACCCACTTTGGCGGGTGCCGCCGTCGTCAACAGCGCCAGGGCCGCTGTCTGGGGCCGGGCTCTCCCCGGTGCGGGTGAACTGCCCGCAGGAGCCGCGTTCGCCGCCTTTGCCCTGGGTTTCCTGGGCGACGCAGAGCAGCAGGTCTTCCGCAACGGACGCTGGTTCCGCTTGAGTGGTCCCCGCGGCCACGTGCTTGTTCGCACGGGCGCGGGGTTGGGCCTCGGTTTTTAGGCCCTAGGCGTCCGGTCCGGCTGATGGGCTGTTGACCATGGTCAGCGCCGCTCGTTCCATGTAGTCCCACAGGGTGCCCTCGTGCAGCGGGGACAGCTCAAGGGAATCGACGGCGCTCCGCATGTGGAAAAGCCAGCGATCCTTGGCCTCGGGGGTGACCCGGAAGGGCATGTGACGCATCCGAAGGCGCGGATGGCCGCGTTCCTCGCCGTAGGTGGTGGGGCCGCCCCAGTACTGCTCCAGGAACATGAGGAAACGGCGCTTTGCCGGCTCAAGGTCCTCCTCCGGGTACATGGGGCGCAGGAGGGGATCAGTTGCTACTCCGTCGTAGAAGACATCGATGAGCTTGACGAACGTCTGGTGCCCGCCGACGGCTGCGTAGAAGCTGTCCGTGTAAGCCGGCTGGCTGAACGGGTCGTTCTGCATCAGCTGGCGTCGGGGGCCCGCTTGGGGTGCCGGGGGTTGCCCGCCTGCGGTACTACTCATTGGACTTCTCCTCGGCCTTGGTGACGCGCGGGGCGCCTGCTGTCACCGGCGCTGCTGCTGCGCCGGGTTCGTCGCTGGTGTCAGGTGTCTCCAGCGGCACGTAGTCTCCCTGGGAACGGTTTCCGACCCTCAGGATTTCACCGTTCCGCAGGTACCAGATGGCTCCATCTTCGGCACGGACACGGGTAATGCGCAGGCCTACCGATTCAACGGTACCAATGACTTCGCTGGTGACGATCACATCGCCAATCCCGTATTGGTCTTCAATGGTAATGAAGATTCCCGCGAGGAAATCGCGGATCAACTGCTGGGCGCCGAAACCGATGGCGACACCCAAAATACCCACGCTCGTCAACAGCGGTGCGACATCCACGTTCATGTATTTGAGGACGTAAATGATCACGATTACCACCACTACGACGCTCACCAGGCTCGTCAACAGCGAACCGATGGTCTCGGCACGTTGTGATCGGCGTTCGTGGTCCAGTGCGCGGATGGCAGGTTGTACCCACTTGAAATGCGGCTTCTTAAAGAAAGAGCTGCCTGCGGAGACCCGTCGGGTGATGCGCAGGATGATGAAGCGTGCCACGATCCACACGGCCAGGCCCACGCCTACTGTGATGAGGATTGACATGAGGTCGATCTTCTCGGGTTCGATGTTGATTGCTTCCGCCAGGGGGATGGAGGTCAAGGTTGAATAACTCCTTGTCGTCGGCCCGTGTTCGCCGGGCGCGGAACACTCTGTCCACCTACAACCCTAGCGCCGTAGCGTGACGGTATGCGCATCCTGGTCTTGGGCGGTACCGCCTTCCTGTCGGCTGAAATCGCTCGGCAGGCCGTTGCTTCCGGCCATAGTGTCACGTGTTTCGCGCGGGGTACTTCAGCGGACCCGCCCGACGGCGTCACCTGGGTAAGGGGCGACCGGACGTTGGGTGCCGCAGCCTTCGCGGACGTGGCTGGCCGCTGGGACGCCGTGGTGGACGTGTCGCGGGATCCCGTGCAGGCGCGCGTTGCATTGGACGTGCTGGGGCCGGGCACGCAGCACTGGACTTTTGTCTCCAGCTGTTCGGTGTACGCGGACCACTCCGTACCTGGCGCGGATGAAAGTGCTGCTCTCCTGGAGCCGTTGCCCGAGGGCCAGCCAGGCAGCCCGGAAACCTACGGAGAGTCCAAATCAGCGATCGAGCAGATGACGCTGGCCCTGGTGGGGGAGAAAGCGCACATCGTCCGGGCAGGGCTTATCGGAGGTCCAGGGGACGGCACTGACAGGTATGGCTACTGGCCCGCCCGGTTCGCCGCGAACACTGTCACGGTGTTGGTGCCGGACATTCCCGATGCCGCGACTCAGATCATCGACGTCCGGGACCTCGCCGCGTGGGTCCTGCGATCCGCAGAACAAGGGCTAGTGGGTACTTACAACGCCTTGGGGGATGTGGTGAGGTTTGGCGACTACATCGACGGATCCCAGCAGGTGGCTGGAACTGTGGAGGAGGACGTCGTCCGGCCCAGCGAAGCCTGGCTCGTGGAGCAGGGTGTGGACTACTGGGCCGGGCCTGATTCATTGCCCTTATGGCTGCCGCCGGGACACGACGGTTTCCAAGCCCGGTCCAATCGGGCCGCGCGGGAGCGCGGGATGGTTCTGCGGCCGTGGCAGGAAACGCTCGCGGCGACGCTTGAGGATGAAAAACGACGAGGTTTGGACCGGGACCGTAAAGCCGGCCTAGGCCGTGACACCGAGCAGAAGCTCGTGGCACTTTGGCGGGAACGTCAGCCCTAGGCCGCTTCCGCCGTCGTCATCGGCTCGTGCAGCACCGGAAAGTTGACGCTGCGCGCAATGAAGCACACCTGGTTCGCTTCGTGGTGAAGCTGCGGCATCAAGGCGGTGTGGGCGGGATCGGCGATGGTGACGTTCGGTTTGAGCGTTACGCTCTCGAATTGTCCGCTGCCGTCGCGGTTGAGTTTCATGAGCCCTTCAGCGTTGTCCTCGTAGCCGGTCACCACCACGCCATGCTTGACCGCCACATGCAGGAAGGACAGCATGTGGCACTGCGAGAGTGCGGCCAGGAGCAGTTGTTCAGGGTTGTAGCGTGTCCGATCTCCATGGAACGTGGGATCGGCCGATCCCTTCAACGTTGGCAGTCCGCTGATCTCGACGTCGTGGTCGCGCGAGTATCCCCGGTAGCTTGCGGTGCCTTCGCCGAGGTTTCCGGTCCAGCGGACGGTCAGCGCGTAGTGATGTTCGTTGAGGCCCATGCGGACAGTCTAGCCAAGCACCATCGACTGTCCGCACGGGCCTCACAGGGTGCTACTCGTTGATGTCCGCTGCCCGTGCGCGCAGGGCGCGGGCTACGGCGTCGCGGTTTTCGAGCATCATGCGGCGCAGGGCCGCGCTTTCTTCGGGGAGCCCGGCCAGGAACTCATCAGTACGGTCCACCGTCGCCTGGGTGGTGAGTTGGGCGGGGTAGAGACCCACCACGATCTGTTGTGCCAAGGCGTGGGTGCGTTCCTTGACGATTCCAGGGACCGCTTCGAAGTACTTTTCCGCGTAGGGCTCCAGCAGGGAGGTGTCCGGGACCCGCATGAAGCCGGCCACGGCCGAGGACTGCAATGCGTTGGACAGCTCTCCGGTGACCACGATCGAGTCCCAGGCTGTTGCTTTGGCTTCCGGGGTGGGGATGGCTGCTGTGGCTTGGGCGGCCGCGTTCTGGCCGTTGGAGGTGTTGTCGCGGGCGAGTTCGGCGTCGATGCGTTCCTGGCCTTGGCGCCCGCCGGCCACCAGTGCGGTCAGGAGCTCCCAGCGCATGTCCTGGTCCACGGTGAGGCCTTCGAGGGTTTCTGTCCCGTCCAGGAGGGCTTGGATGCGGTCCAACTGGTCGCTGCTGCGGGACAGCTGCGCGTAGGACTTGGCGAATTGGAGTTGGGCATCGGAGCCGGCCTCCACGGAGGAAGCGAGTTCCCAGAGCTTGTCCGCGGCCGCGATGGTGGTGTCGGCTTTGTGGTCCGCGGCAACGTAGTACGTCAGGGTTGTGGCGAGTTGGCGGAGTTGGACCAGGATGACCGAAGAATCCGTTTCGTGGGCGATGTTGGCCAGGATCAGGTCCACGTAGCCGCGGGCCGGGGTTTCGCCGTCGCGCGCAGCGTCCCATGCCGAGCCCCAGACCAGGGTGCGGGGCAGGCTGGCCGCGAAGTCCTTCAGGTGGGCTTTGGCAGTGGCGAGGGAGTGTTCATCGAGGCGGACCTTGGCGTAAGCGAGGTCGTCGTCGTTGAGCAGGATCAGGTCCGGGCGTACTTTGCCCACCAAGGCGGGGACTTCGGTGCGGGGTCCGTCGACGTCGAGTTCCTCGCGGTGGGTGCGTTCCAGCTTGCCGTCACCGGAGAGCGAGTAGAAGCCGACGGCGAGGCGGTGCGGCCGGAGGGTGGGCTGTTCGTCGATCGCGGTCTGCAGGATCGCGAAACCGGTGATGGTGCCGTCGTCTGCCACCTCCAGGTCGGGGGCGAGGGTGTTCACACCGGCGGTTTCGAGCCAGAGTTTGCCCCAGGCGTCCAAATCGCGTCCGGACGCGGCTTCGAGTTCCACCATGAGATCAGCGAGCTCGGTGTTCTTCCAGGCGTGCTTGGCGAAGTATGTACGGACACCGGCCATGAACTGCTCCGGGCCCACCCAGGCCACCAATTGCCGCAGCACGGATGCACCCTTGGCGTAGGTGATGCCGTCGAAGTTGACCTCCACGTCTTCAAGGTTGTTGATCTCGGCGAAGATCGGGTGTGTGGTGGGCAGCTGGTCCTGCTTGTAGGCCCAGGACTTTTCCACCGAAGCAAACGTGGTCCAGGCCCGGTCAAACTCAGTGTTCTCCACGGCAGCCAGGTGCGACATGTATTCGGCGAAGGACTCGTTAAGCCAGAGGTCGTTCCACCAGCGCATGGTGACGAGGTCTCCGAACCACATGTGCGCCAGTTCGTGCAGGACGGTGATGGCGCGGCGCTCAATCTGGGCACCGGTGACCTTGCCGCGGAAGACGTAGCCTTCCAGGATGGTGACGGCGCCTGCATTTTCCATGGCGCCGGCATTGAATTCCGGTACAAACAGTTGGTCGTACTTCTCGAACGGGTACGCGCAGCCGAACTGGGCCTCGAAGAACTCGAATCCCTGGCGCGTCAGTTCAAAGATGTTGTCCGCGTCGAGGTACTGCATGAGCGACTTGCGGGCGAAGACTCCGAGTGGGATGACCCGGCCGTCGGAACTCGTAACCTCGGAGCGAACGGACTGGTAGGGGCCGGCGATCAAGGCCGTGACGTAGGAAGACAAACGCGGGGTGGGCGCGAATTCCCACACGGAGCGGGCGCCGCCGTCCTCACCGGGCGCGGTTGCGGACGGAACCGGAGTGGGGGAGTTGGAGATGACGTCCCAGTGCGACGGCGCAGTGACCGTGAACGTGAAGCTTGCCTTCAGGTCGGGCTGCTCGAAGACGGCGAACATGCGCCGGGAGTCCGGAACTTCGAACTGGGTGTAGAGGTACACCTCGCCATCCACGGGGTCTACGAAGCGGTGCAGGCCTTCGCCGGTATTCATGTAGGGCGCGTCAGCTACGACTGTGAGTTCGTTCTCTTCCGCCAGCCCAGGCAGCTGGATGCGGATGCCATCGGAGATTTCGGCGGGGTCCAGGTCGGTGCCGTTGAGCGTAACGCTGTGGACCCTTTCGGTGATCGCATCGATGAACGTGGACGTTCCCGGCACAGCTGAGAACTTCACCACAGTGGTGGATCCGAAAAATTCCGGACCCTTGGTGAGATCCAAGGCGACGTCATAGGACTCGACGTTGAGCAGGGCGGCGCGGTTCGCGGCTTCGTCGCGCGTGAGGTTCAGGCCTGGCAAGTGGTGCCTCCGGGGATTGGCATGGCCGACCGGACAGGCCGGTCGCTGGTGTGAAGCCATTCTTTCACTCCGCGCCCGTAAGGCAAGGAGCCATCACCACAGTGTCGCCCCCACGGAGTAGCGTTGAACCATGGGACAGTTCCGGGACACTCTCGACTTCCGCGCACTGAGGTTCGCGGTGGCCTTTCCTCTGCTGCTCGCCCTTGGCTTCGTAGTGTGCGCGCAGATGCTGCGCAACGACCTCCCCAACCCGGTGGCGGTGATGTGGAATTCCGACGGCGGTACCTCCTTCGCCCCGTTTGGCGCCTATGTGGCCGGCGGCGCAGCCCTCATCGTCTGCTGCGGGTGGGCGGCCTTCCTCCAGTCGGTGCCGTTGTCCCGGCCCGTGATCATGAGGCGCGTCATGATGGGCCTGGGGCTCATGGTGAGTCTCTTCATCACCACAGTGCTGGCCGCTGGCCTGGTGGGGCAGTCCGGTGCTGCTGACGCCCGGGAATCCCATGTGGACCCGATCGTTTTGGCCATGGGCAGTGGTGCGGCTTTGGCCCTGGGCGTGGTCATGATGTTTGCCTTCAAACCGGATCCTCGCTGGACGCACGAGGACGACGCGGCGCTCCAGGCTGAGCTTCAGCTGCTCGAGGACCCCGATCTCGCCAGCGACACCATCAGGCTGTGGGTGCACGCCCGGAGCTCGGTTTTCATCATGATCATTGTCTCGGCCTTGTTTCCCGCTGCGTTGATAGCTGTGGCGGTCCCGTGGCTGGGTGCCTTGGTGGCAGCGGCAGCGCTGGTCGGCGCCGGGTTCCTGTTTGCCAGGGTGCGCGCCGACAGGGGAGGACTCCAGGTGTTCGCCGGTGGCATCGTGCGCGTCCTGGCCGTTCCCGCCGTCGAGATCGCAGCGGCGGCCCCCGCAGAAGTCAGGGCCGCCGACTACGGCGGGTGGGGCTGGCGACACCATGATGACGCCACGGCGATGCTGGTCAGCAGCGGTCCTGCCGTCGTCGTAAGGAAACTTAACGGTGGGCGTGTGGCGCTCAGCGCCGGCACTCTTGCCTCGGCTGACAAACTCGCCGGAATCCTCAACAGGGCCGCCCACCGGGCCCAGGACGAAGGTCAGGCCCAACAACCCGGGTAGCGGTACCCTAGGTAGCGCATCCCTTATCGCCGCGCCCGGCATGCGCTGTGCCGCTGCCCAGTGCCGTACCGGCGCGCCACAAAGAAACGGACTTCCTGTGACTACACCCCGCGTCCACATCGCTACGGACCACGCCGGCATGGAACTGAGTGCCCACCTGGTCAGCCACCTCGCCGCCAAGGGCTACGAAGTGGTGGATCACGGGCCCAAGGAATACGACGCCCTGGATGACTACCCGTCCTTCTGCATCAACGCCGGCGTTGCCGTCGTGGCGGACCAGGAGGCCGGCGTGCACGCGCTGGGCATCGTCCTGGGTGGCTCCGGCAATGGCGAGCAAATTGCTGCCAACAAAGTCAAGGGCGTCCGCGCTGCGCTGGCTTGGAACCTCTCCACCGCCAAGCTGGCCCGCGAACACAACGACGCCAACGTCGTGGCCGTCGGAGGCCGCCAGCACAGTGTTGAGGAAGCCACCGAACTCATCGAAGCGTTCCTGCAGGAACCGTTCAGCAATGACGAACGCCACGTCCGCCGCATCGGCAAGATCGCGGTGTACGAAACAACCGGCGAAATCGTCGAGTAGTGCCTGAAGGGCATTCGGTCCATAGGCTGGCGCGCCAATTCCAGGACGTTTTTGGCGGCCAGCCCTTGGACGTCTCCAGCCCCCAGGGGCGGTTTGCCTCCGGTGCGGAGCTGCTGACCGGGCACACCATGGTGGAAGCCACGGCACATGGAAAGCAGTTCTTCCTCAGGTTCGATCATGGGTTGTACCTGCACGTTCACCTGGGTCTGTACGGCGCGTGGAGTTTTGGCGGCGACAGCTCCTTCACGGGTGCCTCCAGCATCGGCGCCCCTCGGCGCATTGGCGAACGGGAAAGGGGCTCTGCCGGCGAAGACGGCGAGTATGCCGGCCCGCCCGCTCCGGTCGGCGCCGTACGGGTCCGGTTGGTCTCCCGCCACGGCTGGGCGGATCTTCGGGGGGCCACCACCTGCGCAGCCATCACCGCGGCTGAGGCGCAAACCGTGCTGGATCGCGTGGGTCCTGACCCGCTGCACAACAGGGCAGGGGATCGCGACGAATTCATCCGTCGTCTCCGTCGCCGCAAAACGGCTGTGGCGCTGCTGATGATGGACCAGTCGGTGCTGGCCGGCGTCGGGAATATCTACCGCGCCGAAGTCCTGTTCCGGCAGGCAGTGGATCCCTGGACGCCGGGCAGCAGCATTGACCACGAGACCGCCGGCCGACTCTGGGACGACACCGTGAACACCATGTCCGACGGCGTCCGGGACGGACGGATTGTTACGACGCCCGCCGCGCTGTGGACTTCGGGCAGTGCAACAGCGCCCGACGTCGATGCCCACTTTGTCTACAAGCGCAACGGCCTGCCCTGCCGGGCCTGCGGGACGCTCGTGGGTGTAACGGAAATCGGTGCCCGGAAACTGTATTGGTGCCCGGGCTGCCAAGTGTGAGCCCTCCGGGTTCTGCTCCCGAGCCAAGCAGAAACTCGCCGAAACAAAAACGCCCCGATCCGCGGATCGGGGCGTTTCACATGGAGGGGACGACGGGAATCGAACCCGCGTAATCAGTTTGGAAGACTGAGGCTTTACCATTAAGCTACGTCCCCAGGAGGAATATCCACTTTCAGGACAACTTCCCGGTGGCTGTTGAAGCCGGGTACAACTAAACCTAATTCCGGCGGCAGTGTCAAATGTGCATTCCTGGCTCGCTTACCCGTAGACTGTCCTGTGCATTCGGGGTGTAGCTCAGCTTGGCTAGAGCGCCTGCTTTGGGAGCAGGAAGTCGCAGGTTCAAATCCTGTCACCCCGACTCTGTGTTTGTGTCCGCTTCTGGGACGCAACAGAACCCCATACCCACAAAATCAGGAGTACTTAGACTGTGAAGAGCGCTGTCGAGAACCTCACCGCAACGCGGGTCAAGCTCAACGTTGAGGTTCCCTTTGAGGAACTGAAGCCGAGCATCGATGCCGCGTACAAGACCGTTGCTTCGCAGATCCAGGTTCCCGGATTCCGCAAGGGCAAAGTTCCCTCCAAGCTCATCGACCAGCGCGTTGGCCGTGGCTACGTTCTGGAGACGGCCATCAACGATGGCCTCAATGGCTGGTACCAGGCTGCAGTTCAGGAAACCGGTGTTCGCCCCCTGAGCCGCCCCGAGGTTGAAATCACCGAGGTTCCGGACCCGTCCGCAACCGACGGCGAGCTCAAGTTCCAGGTGGAAATCGACGTCCGCCCCGAGATCGAGCTGCCGGAGTACGCCGGCATCAAGGTCGAGGTTGCTGCTGCTGAGTCCTCCGAAGCTGACGTCGACAAGGCACTGGACGAACTGCGCGGCCGTTTCGGCACGCTGAAGTCCGTTGAGCGCCCGGCGAAGAACGATGACTTCCTGACCATCGACATCACCGCCACGATCGATGACGCCGAGATCGATTCCGCGTCCGGCCTGTCCTACCAGGTGGGCGCTGGCACCATGCTTGAAGGCCTCGACGAAGCCGTCACCGGCCTGTCTGCCGATGAAGAAGCGATCTTCGACACCACTCTGGTCGGTGGCGACCACGCCGGCGAAGCCGCCCAGGTCAAGGTTGTGGTCAAGGCCGTCAAGGAGCGCGAACTCCCTGAAGCCAACGATGACTTTGCTCAGCTCGCCTCCGAGTTCGACACCTTGGCTGAGCTCCGTGAGGACCTCGCCAAGCAGGCCGCCGACTCAAAGGTTGTTGAGCAGGGCGTAGAGGCGCGCGACAAGGTCCTGGACAAGCTCGTTGAGCTCGTTGAGGTTCCGGTTCCGGACTCCGTCGTCGAAGAGCAGATCGAGGCACACTTCAACCCGGAGAACGCCCACGGCGAAGGTGACCACGACACCGAGGAGCACCGCGCCGAGGTCAAGGCCAACACCGAGCGTGCTTTCCAGAACGAAATCATCCTTGACGCCATTGCGGACAAGGAAGAAGTTGATGTCAGCCAGAACGAGCTGATCGACTACATCGTCACCACCGCAAGCCAGTACGGCATGGACCCCAACCAGTTCGCCCAGATCATTGATCAGAGCGGCCAGGTTCCCATGATGGTGTCCGAGGTTCGTCGTCGCAAGGCATTGGCAGTTGTGCTTGGCCAGGCCGAGGTTGTCGACACCGAGGGCAACAAGGTTGACCTCACCGACTTCGTCCGTCCTGCAGGCGAAGCAGCAGCCGAAGAGGCTGCAGCCGTTGAAGCCACGGAGGAAGCGGAGACCGTCGCCAGCGACGACCCCGCAGCAGTGAAGTTCTAGTCAACGACTTCAACCGACCCCGGATCTCTGGATCCGGGGTCGGTTTGCTTTAAGCCTGAACATAGGTGCCGGACGCAGACGTGCGCCGTCAGCGAACAGTGCGATTTCGGCGAACAAATCGTCCTTGAAAACGGTTAGTGTCCAAGTAGTGAAGTTCAGTGAGGTCACTGGCACCAGCGAGAGGTAAGTACTTATGTCACAGCAATCAGAGGCTCCCCGGATGGCAACTGTCGATCCCGCAGCCCAGGACAACTACATCTACAACCGCCTGCTGAAAGAGCGCATTATCTGGCTCGGCTCTGAGGTGCGTGACGAGAACGCCAACGCCATCTGCTCCCAGCTCCTGCTCCTCTCGGCCGAAGACCCTGAGAAGGACATTTACCTCTACATCAACTCGCCAGGTGGATCCGTCACGGCCGGCATGGCTATTTACGACACCATGCAGTTCATCCCCAATGACGTAGTCACGGTGGCAACCGGCCTGGCAGCGTCCATGGGTCAGTTCCTTTTGTCCTCGGGCACCAAGGGCAAGCGCTACGCAACCCCCAACGCCCGCATCCTGATGCACCAGCCCTCCGGCGGTATCGGCGGCACGGCGTCGGACATCAAGATCCAGGCGGAACTGATCCTGCACATGAAGAAGGTCATGGCTGAACTTACGGCCGAGCAGACTGGCCAGAGCGTGGAAACCATCCTCAAGGACAACGACCGCGACAAGTGGTTCACGGCCACCGAGGCCCTGGAGTACGGCTTCTTCGACAAGATCTCCGCCCACGCCGGTTCCGTTGCCGGTGGCGGCGGTACGGCCAACCAGTCGAACTCCGAAAACTAACCGGCACCAAAAAGCCACTGAAACCCCAGGAGTAAAGAACATGAACTACAACTTCGGATGGTCTGCCGGTAATCTCCCGTCCAGCCGTTACGTCCTGCCCCAGTTCGAGGAACGCACGCCGTATGGCTTCAAGCGCCAGGACCCGTACACCAAGCTGTTCGAGGACCGCATCATCTTCCTCGGCGTCCAGGTTGACGACGCATCCGCCGACGACATCATGGCCCAGTTGCTGGTGCTCGAGTCGACGGATCCGGACCGCGACATCACCCTGTACATCAACTCGCCGGGTGGCTCGTTTACCGCCATGACGGCGATTTACGACACCATGCAGTACATCCGCCCGGAGATCCAGACGGTATGCCTGGGCCAGGCAGCCAGTGCTGCTGCCGTCCTGCTGGCCGCCGGTACACCCGGCAAGCGCCTGGCACTGCCGAACGCCCGCGTCCTGATCCATCAGCCCGCCCTGTCCGGCGGCCAAGGCGGACAGGCATCCGACCTCGAGATCCAGGCAGCGGAAGTCATGCGCATGCGCACCTGGCTTGAGGACACGCTGGCACACCACTCGGGTCGTACCTCCGAGCAGGTCAACAACGACATCGAGCGAGACAAGATCCTCACTGCTGCGGACGCCCTGAGCTACGGTCTGATCGACCAGGTTCTGGACTCCCGGAAGATCAAGCCGCAGGCAATCGCCCGGTAGCACACGGAAATCGACGCCGGTGCGGTTCAAGAAATATGGACCGCACCGGCGTTCTGTTTCCACGCAAGCAGCCCATTGTGACCTAGAGTGGATGTTGTCACGGTGGTGCCATCCGCGGCTTGGCCGCACACTTGAGTACGGCGCGGAGCCGCATCACCCGCATGCAACGAAGGGATTCCCACATGGCTCGGATTGGCGAGAGCACGGATCTGCTGAAGTGTTCTTTCTGCGGAAAGAGCCAAAAGCAGGTGCGGAAGCTGATTGCCGGGCCCGGTGTGTACATCTGCGACGAGTGCATCGAGCTTTGCAACGAGATCATCGAAGAAGAGCTCGCGGAAGTCTCGGATCTGGGTAGTTTTGAACTGCCCAAGCCCCGTGAGATCTTCGATTTCCTGCAGGAATACGTCATCGGCCAGGAACCCGCCAAGCGGTCGCTGGCTGTGGCCGTCTACAACCATTACAAGCGCATTCAGGCAGGGCATGCTCCCAAGACCGGAAGCCTTGGTGAGGGATCACACCACGAAGACGTGGAGATCGCCAAATCCAACATCCTCCTGATCGGGCCCACTGGTTGTGGCAAGACGTACTTGGCACAAACGCTGGCCCGGCGGCTCAATGTTCCCTTCGCGGTTGCTGATGCCACGGCCCTGACGGAGGCCGGCTATGTAGGCGAGGATGTCGAGAACATCCTGCTCAAGCTCATCCAGGCCGCCGACTACGACGTCAAGAAGGCTGAGCAAGGAATCATCTACATCGACGAGATCGACAAAATCTCGCGTAAGAGCGAAAACCCGTCGATCACCCGCGATGTCTCCGGCGAGGGCGTGCAGCAGGCGCTGTTGAAGATTCTCGAGGGAACAGTGGCCTCCGTGCCCCCGCAGGGTGGGCGCAAGCACCCGCACCAGGAATTCATCCAGATCGATACCACCAACGTTCTCTTTATCGTTGCCGGAGCATTCGCGGGCCTGGAAGACATCATTGGGTCGCGTTCGGGGCGCAAGGGCATCGGGTTCGGTGCACCCCTCAACGAGGCCCGGGACAACGTAGATACCTACGGCGAAGTCATGCCCGAGGATCTGCTCAAGTTCGGCCTTATCCCGGAATTCATTGGCCGGCTCCCGGTCATCACCACGGTGTCCAACCTCGACCGCCCTGCCCTGATTCAGATTTTGTCCACTCCAAAGAATGCGCTGGTCAAGCAGTACCAGAAGATGTTCCAGTTGGACGGTGTGGACCTGCAATTCGATGACGACGCCTTGGATTCCATCGCTGACCAGGCCCTGGAACGCGGCACTGGTGCACGTGGCCTCAGGGCAATCATGGAAGAAGTGCTGCTTCCCGTCATGTTCGATCTCCCCAGCAGGGACGACATCGCTACGGTAGTCATCACAGCTGACGTGGTAGCCAAAAAGGCCCAGCCCACCATGATCGCCCACGACGTCGTGGCGAAGCGCCGGAATAAGTCGGCCTAGCCGCCTGTTGGCCTAAACAAGGAGCGGTTCCTCCGGGATCGCGAGCCTCATGCCACCTTCCCACCCTTTTCGAGGAGTTCACTGTGCCTGAACAGACTGTGTCCGAAGCGATTGCCCCAGAACAGACAACCAACCGAGCCGATTTCTGGTTTGACCCCGTCTGCCCGTTCGCTTGGATCACGTCGCGCTGGATCGGTGAAGTGGAGCAGGTGCGGGGCATCGAAACTGAGTGGCACGTCATGAGCCTCTCTGTCCTCAATGAGGGCCGCGACCTCCCCGCCGACTACCGGGCCATGATGGACGACAGCTGGGGTCCCGTCCGTGTGATCATTGCTGCCCAGGAGCTGCACGGGAGCAGCTACGTCAAGCCTCTCTATGACGCCATGGGGGAGCAGATTCACCACGAGGGCAACAAGGACCGCGCTTCGGTGATTCAGAAGGCCCTCGCGGAGACCGGACTTCCGGCTGATCTGGCCCGCTTTGCGGACTCGGATGAGTACGATGCCCAGTTGCGTGTTAGCCATGAGGCCGGCATTTCGCTGGTGGGCCAGGACGTAGGTACTCCGGTTGTAGCCGTCAATGGAACCGCGTTCTTCGGTCCTGTGCTGACCCGCATTCCGCGCGGCGAGGAAGCAGGCCGTATCTGGGACGCTACCGTCACCCTGGCTGGCTACCCGCACTTCTTCGAGTTGAAGCGCAGCCGCACCGAAAGCCCTGAATTCAACTAACACACGTGAAGGGAAACGCTACTTAAGGAACCGTGAGGTCCGCCGGTCAGCAAGGATCTTCCCGTTGGTCTGGCATGTTGCGCAGTACTGAAGTGAGGTGTCCGCGAAGGACACCTCACGGACCGTGTCACCACACGCCGGGCATGGCTGGCCGGTCCGCGCATGCACCCGGAAGTTGCTGCGTTTGGTGTCCTTGAGCTCGCTGGAAGGTTTCCCGGCGGCCGCGTTGACGGCGCCCACCAATACCTCCTGCATGGACTCGTACAACCGGGCCACCGTCTCCCTGTCCAATGATTTTGCACTGGCAAAGGGTGAAATCTTCGCTGCGTGGAGGATCTCATCGCTGTAGGCGTTCCCGATCCCGGCGATCACGCTTTGGCTGCGGAGTAATCCCTTAATCTGCTGGGAACTGGAGCCAAGGATTACTGCCAGTGCGTCAAGATCGAAGTCGGGGCTGAGGGGCTCGGGCCCCAGGGTAGCAATGCCCGGGACGTCCTGGGCGTCCCTGACGACATAGATGGCCAGGCTCTTCTTGGTTCCCGCCTCTGTCAGGTCCACCCCGATGTGGGCATCATCCGCGGGCCGGTGGAGCAGGAGCCGTGCTGAGATGTTGCTTTTTCCCATGCGCAAGCCGGCCGATGACGGATGCTCCGTGTAGCGGACCCAGCCGGCCTTGGCCAGGTGGAACACGAAGAACAGGCCGTCGACGTCAATGCAGACGAACTTCCCAATGCGTTGCACGCCTTGGACGGTCCGGCCTTCCAGGGCGGTGTAGGGAGGGTCCGCGGTCTTGAGCGCGGAGATGGAGTTGATGCGGACTTCGGTCAGCACAGCTCCATGGAGTTGGGTGTCCAAGTACATGCACAGGCCGTGCACTTCGGGGAGTTCCGGCATGGACAATACTTTGCCACAGGTAGGTCCAAGGGCGCAGGAAAACTACAGGATTGTAGTTCGTTCCAAGGCCTTGTGCATCCCTGTCGGCGGGACAACAATGGTTCTTACCCACTTCGAAAGAAGAGGGACACGGAAACCAAAGATTCAGTGATATGCAACCAACGCAGCCTTTGGCAAAGTTGGAAGCAAGCTACCAGTGACGAGGTAGGAAGACCTGAAATTCCAAGGATTCCGCCAGACTGTCAAGACGTCACCAGACAGCCGAAAAGTCGAAGCCCCACCAACGGCAAAACGCTGATGGGGCTTCCCCTTTGCCCGGATACTGCCGGGCTCACCGTAGCCTGATCAGGCTGGATTCTCCTCGGCAGGTGCCAGGACAACATCGCTGACCGTCAGTTCACCTTCGCCGGACTGGAGTGTGATCTCCTGGGCGTTGGCGGCAGCCTTCAAGTCACCGAGGCCGGCCTTCAACTGTGCCACCAAGACCTCCGAGGCTGTGATGGACGCGGACAGCACCTCTGTGCGCTGCTTGACCTTGGCCTCTGACTTCGCCTTGCGGATACCGCTGAGAGCGATGCCCACAGTACCCAGCATGGTGGTGTCGCCGTCGGTGATGTCCAAAGCAGCCGGCCATTCGGCACGGTGAACGGATCCGGTGCGCCACCAACCCCAGACCTCTTCAGTGGCGAACGGCAGGAACGGTGCGAAAAGGCGGAGGAGGGAATCCAGCGTCGTCGCCAAGGCAGCCAGGACGGAGGCCTGCTCGGTTTCTCCAGCGGCACCGTAGGCCCGGTCCTTGATGAGCTCCACGTAGTCGTCCGTGAACTGCCAGAAGAACGATTCCGTGATCTGGAGTGCCCGGGCGTAGTCGTAGTTGTCGAAGGCCTTGGTGGACTGGGTGACGACGTCGGACAGTTGCGCCAGCAGCGCGCGGTCCAACGGGTTGGTCAGCACCGAGAGGTCGGAAGCCACCACCGAGTTTTCCGTGGCGCCGAGGTTCAGGACGAACTTGGAGGCGTTCAGCAGCTTGATGGCCAGGCGGCGACCAATCTTCATCTGGGCGATCTCATAGGCCGTGTCGGCGCCGAGCTTGGCCGAAGCGGCCCAGTAGCGCACGGCATCCGAACCGTACTCGTTCAGCACGTCCGTGGGGACAACCACGTTGCCCTTGGACTTGGACATTTTCTTCCTGTCCGGGTCCAGGATCCAGCCGGAGATGGCTGCGTGCTTCCACGGTGCACTTTTCTGCAGGGCGTCGGCACGCACTGCTGAGGAGAACAGCCAGGTGCGGATGATGTCGTGGCCCTGGGGACGGAGGTCGAACGGGTAGACCTTGGAGAACAGGTCCTCGTCACGGCTCCAGCCGCCCACGATCTGCGGTGTCAGCGATGACGTGGCCCAGGTGTCCAGAACGTCCGCATCGCCGGTAAAGCCGTTGGCCTGGTCACGCTGCGACTCCTCGAAACCGGGAGCGGCGTCTGCTGCAGGGTCCACGGGGAGCATCTCGTCCGAGGGCAGGATCGGGTTGTCGTAGTCCGGGTTGCCTTGGGCGTCCAGCGGGTACCAGACAGGGATCGGCACGCCGAAGAAGCGCTGGCGGGATACAAGCCAGTCACCATTCAGGCCGGCGATCCAGTTCTCGTAGCGGGAGCGCATGAACGCAGGGTGGAAGGTGATTTCCTGGCCTCGTCCGATCAGGCGTTCGCGGCGTTCCTCGTCCCGGCCACCGTTACGGATGTACCACTGGCGGGAGGTGACAACCTCGAGGGGCTTGTCGCCCTTTTCGAAGAAGTTCACCGGGTGGGTGATCTTCTTCGGCTCGCCATCGAGCAGGTCCGCTGCCCTGAGCAGTTCAACCACTGCTTCCTTGGCGGAGAAGGCGGTTTTGCCCGCGATCGCGGCGTAGGCCTCCTTGCCGGCGTCGGTGGTGATCCAGTCCGGGGTGTCGGCAATGATGCGGCCGTCGCGGCCCATGATGGCACGTGTAGGAAGCTGCAGTTCGCGCCACCAGGTGACATCCGTCAGGTCACCGAACGTACACACCATGGCGATGCCGGAGCCCTTATCCGCCTTGGCGAGCGGGTGGGCTTTGACTTCAAGCTCGACGTCGAAGAGCGGGGATTTGACGGTCTTGCCGAACAGCGGCTGGTACCGCTCGTCGTCGGGGTTTGCTACCAGGGCGGCGCAAGCGGCGAGCAGTTCCGGGCGGGTGGTCTCGATGAAGATCTTTTCGCCGTCTTCGGTGAAGAAGGGATAGCGGTAGTAGGCGCCCGCGACTTCGCGGTCCTCAAGCTCGGCCTGAGCCACAGCGGTACGGAAGGTCACGTCCCACAGGGTGGGTGCCTCGGCCATGTAGGCGTCGCCCGCAGCAAGGTTGGCCAGGAAGGCGCGCTGGGACACTGCTCGCGAGGTGTCGTCAATGGTGCGGTAGGTCAGGTCCCAGTCCACGGACAGGCCCAGGGTCTGGAACAGGTTCTCGAAGACCTTCTCGTCCTCAACGGCGAGTTCCTCGCACAGTTCGATGAAGTTCTGGCGCGAAACGACGTCGAAATCGCGCTGGTTCTTGGCCGGCTGGGCCGGCGGTGTGTAGTCAGCCTTATAGGGGATGGCGGGATCGCAACGCACACCGTAGTAGTTCTGGACGCGACGCTCGGTCGGCAGCCCGTTGTCGTCCCAGCCCATGGGGTAGAAGACGTTCTTGCCCGTCATGCGCATGTAGCGTGCTTGGACGTCGGTCTGCGTGAAGGAGAACATATGGCCCACGTGGAGCGAGCCGGATGCCGTGGGCGGGGGAGTGTCGATCGAGTAGACCTGCTCCCGGGTGGTGTCCGGATTGAACTTGTAGGTTCCCTCTTCCAGCCAGCGCTGCGTCAAGGCAGCCTCGAGGCCTTCAAGGGCCGGCTTGTCGGGAACGTTAATGGGGGCGGTGGCGGGCGTGTCTGTACCCTGCGTTGATTCAGCCATGGACCAATTGTTTCATGGCCCGGCGTTACAACCCGCCGCCGCGGGACCCCGCACCCCGGATAGGGTAGTGCCATGACTTTGGCAGCGCACAATATCCCCGCAGGACAGAACAAGACGGCCGTGGTAACCGGGGCCAGCACCGGCATCGGTGAGGCCACCGTGAGGGCTTTGGTCTCCACTGGCTGGAAGGTTTTTGCTGTGGCGCGCAGGGCCGACAGGCTCGGTGCCCTGGGGGCCGAAACCGGCGCCGTGCCGTTCCCGGCAGACATCACCAACGACGACGACGTTGCCGCCTTGCTCGCGGAGGTCGCCAAAGCCGGAGGTGCTGACACGCTTATCAACATCGCCGGCGGTGCGCGGGGCGCAGACACCATCGCAAATGCCGACACGGGTGACTGGGACTGGATGTACCAGGTGAACGTCCTGGGCACCATGAAGATCACCCGGGCTTTCCTGCCCATGCTGCGCCAGCACGGCGAAGGGACGGTCCTCAACCTCACGTCAACGGCCGGACTGTCCGCCTACGAGGGCGGTGCCGGCTACAACGCCGCCAAGTTTGCCCAGCACGCCATGACCAATGCCCTTCGCCTGGAAGAGGTGGGCAACAACGTCCGGGTCATTGAAGTGGCTCCGGGTCTGGTCCACACGGAGGAGTTTGCCCTCAACCGCTTGGGTGACAAGGATGCCGCCGCCAAGGTCTACGCAGGGGTGGAGAAGCCCCTGACTGCCGCGGACGTGGCCGACGTCGTGAAGTACGCCGTCTCCTTGCCGCACCACATCAACCTGGACCAGATTGTGGTTCGCCCTGTCGCACAGGCGGCCAACCACAAGTTGATCCGCAAGGAAGGCTAACCCGTTGCCGACCCGCTAAACCGTTGCTGGCACTCGACGGTTTAGCGGCGAATGAACGTCTTAGCCGGCAGGGATGACGAGGCTGGCCACAATTGCTGCGTGATCCGAACCGGGAACCTGATGGACCGAGTAGTCCCCGCTGCTGATCCGCGGCGTTGTCACCATATGGTCGATGACGATTCCCGGCAGCGGCAAGCCCTCCATCGGCCAAGTGGGGGAGAACCGGCCACCCGAGACCGTTCCCACATCCACCAGCTTCCTGCCGCCCGTCGAGGTGCCGCTGAGCCCCGAGTCCAGCAATTCCCTGAACTCGGAGTGATCGTAGGTGGAGTTGTAGTCGCCCATCAGCAAGTGGTTCCCCGGCCGGGCGGCCTGGCGTGCAACCTTGCCGAGGTCGCTCCGCCACTGGGCAATCCGGTCATCCACCGGCGGCAGTGCGTGCACGTTGGTGAGGTGCAGCGTGGACTTGGCGCCGGACGCGGAGTCCGTCAGGAGGACCCGAGTGACGTCCATGCGGAAGGGCGTATCAGGCAGAAGCCCGGCGGCTTCGAGGGGGAACGCCGAATATACGGCACCACCGGAAGCGTCGTCATTGGGTTCGCTCACAAGGTTGGGCAGTAGTTTTTCCAAGCCCTCGGAGCGCAGCTGGTCTTCCAGCCTCTGTGTATGTTCCTGGAGAGTCAGCAGTTGGACGCCGTTGTCACGGACCAGCCTCACGATGCTGGCGGCATCCGCCTCCCCGTATTCGGAGTTAAGGCTCATGACCTTCAGGGGGACCGTCGCAGCCTCGGCAGGCAGGGCTTCGGCTGTGCCGGCGTCCAACGGAAAGAGCCAGAACAGCTGGACGGCCAGCAGGACCGCCGTCGATATGACGACCCACAGGCGGCGCCCCACCAAGGCAAGCAGCAGCGCCAAAGCGGCCGGCAGCACCACCCAGGGCGTGAAGGACAGGATTTGGACCACCACCAAAGGCCACTCCGCAGGGACAGCGCGGAACAGCGAAATCCCCGCCACCGGCAATGCAACCAGCAAAGCCAGCACTGACCATGCCACGGACGCGCGGCGTCGCACCGGACGGGTTGCCGGAAGGGCGGGAGCAGGATGATCCATGGGTTCGAGTCTATTCATGGCACCAAGCGCCGGAGTCCATCCAAGGGATGAACTTCCCAAGTAGAGCAAGGGCCTTGGCTGCCGGTAGACTTGGGTTATCAGCTTTGACCCGGCCATCACCGGCGAGCTTCCGGAAGAACGGCATTGGACGCTTTTTGCCAGCGGACAACGCACAGTAGAACCGGACGGGTAAGCCCGTCACAGCAGTAATGAGAGGCCGGGGTCCCGTATTCCGGTAAGTGAGGTGGTACCGCGGTACCGGTGTTGGCGCAGGTCAAAACCGTAGCCGTCCTCGCATCCTGACAGTCAACCAGCTATCACAGGATATGAGATGACCCACTACCCCAAGGCCTCAGCGTCTTCGTCCGGCACGCACGGCGTGTCTGCTTCCGTGAAGTTCCCGGAAATCGAAGAGCGCATCCTCAAATACTGGGACGAAGACGGCACCTTCCAAGCCAGCATCGACCAGCGGGATGCGGGCACGGACGGCAGCAATGAATTCGTCTTCTACGACGGCCCTCCCTTCGCCAACGGCCTGCCGCACTACGGCCACCTGCTGACCGGCTACGCCAAGGACCTCGTCGGTCGCTACCAAACCCAGCGAGGCAAGCGCGTGGAGCGCCGCTTCGGTTGGGACACGCACGGCCTGCCCGCTGAACTCGAAGCCATGAAGCAACTGGGCATGACCGACAAGACCCAGATCGAAGCCATGGGCATCGACAAGTTCAACGACGCCTGCCGGGCCTCCGTGATGAAGTACGCCAACGAGTGGAAGGCCTACGTCACCCGCCAGGCCCGCTGGGTGGACTTCGAGAACGACTACAAGACCCTCAACGTCGAGTACATGGAGTCGGTCCTCTGGGCCTTCAAGCAGCTGCATGAAAAAGGCCTGACCTACAACGGCTACCGCGTCCTCCCGTACTGCTGGAAGGACGAGACCCCACTGTCCAACCACGAACTCCGCATGGACGACGACGTCTACAAGAACCGCCAGGACCAGACGGTCACGGTAACGTTCCCCATCAAGCCCGGGGACTCCGAGCTCTCCAAGGCTCTTGAAGGTGTGCAGGCGCTCGCCTGGACCACCACGCCCTGGACGCTGCCCACCAACCTGGCGCTCGCCGTCGGACCTGACATCACCTACGCCGTCCTGCCTGCCGGACCCAACGGCGTCAAGGCAGCCTCCGCGGAGGCGCCTGTCAGCGGCAGCTTCCTGCTGGCTGCCGACCTGGTGGGGTCGTATGCCAAGGACCTGGGCTACGACGACGCCGCTGCCGCGACTGCCGCCGTCACAGCCACCCATACGGGGGCCGGGCTCGCAGGACTTGAGTACGAGCCGCTGTGGAACGACTTTGCCGAGGCCGAGAAGTACGGCACCCAAAACGCCTGGCGCTTCCTGGTGGCCGACTACGTGACCACCACCGACGGTACGGGCATCGTCCACCAGGCTCCTGCCTACGGTGAAGATGACCAGAAGGTCTGTGAAGAGGCCGGTATCCCCGTGGTCCTGTCCGTGGACGAGGGCGCCAAGTTCCTGCCGCTCTTTGCCCACGGCGAGCTGGCATCGATCGTCGGCTTGCAGGTGTTCGACGCCAACAAGCCCATCACGCAGGTACTCCGCGCCGACGGTCGGCTGGTGCGCCAAGCCAGCTACGAGCACAGCTACCCGCACTGCTGGCGCTGCCGGAACCCGCTGATCTACCGCGCTGTGTCCTCCTGGTATGTCGAGGTCACCAAGTTCAAGGACCGCATGTCCGAGCTGAACCAGGAGATCAACTGGATCCCGGGCAACGTCAAGGACGGCCAGTTCGGCAAGTGGCTGGACAACGCCCGCGACTGGTCCATCAGCCGCAACCGTTACTGGGGTTCGCCCATCCCGGTGTGGCAGTCCGACGATCCCGAGTACCCACGTACGGACGTCTATGGTTCGCTGGCCGACTTGGAAGCGGACTTCGGTCGCCTGCCGGTCAACAACGAAGGACAGGTTGATCTCCACCGTCCGTTCATCGACGAACTGACCCGGCCCAACCCTGACGACCCCACGGGCAAGTCCACCATGCGCCGCGTTGAAGACGTGTTGGACGTGTGGTTCGACTCCGGTTCAATGCCCTACGGGCAGGTGCACTACCCGTTCCAAAACCAGGAATGGTTCGACACCCACAACCCCGCTGACTTCATCGTGGAGTACATCGGCCAGACTCGTGGCTGGTTCTACATGCTGCACATCCTGTCCACGGCGTTGTTCGACCGTCCGGCGTTCCGCAACGTCATCAGCCATGGCATCGTCCTGGGCTCCGACGGACAGAAGATGTCCAAGAGCCTGCGCAACTACCCGGACGTCTCCGAAGTTTTGGACCGCGACGGTTCGGACGCCATGCGCTGGTTCCTCATGTCCAGCCCCATCCTCCGCGGCGGCAACCTGGTGGTGACCGAACAAGGCATCCGGGACGGTGTCCGCCAGGTCATCCTGCCGCTGTGGAACGTGTACAGCTTCTTCACGCTGTACACCAACGCCGCCAATGGCGGCTCGGGCTATGAAGCGACGCTGCGCTATGACGGCTACACCGACACGTTGGACCAGTACCTCCTGGCAAACACCGGTGACTTGGTCCGCAACGTCACCACCAGCCTGGACGCCTATGACATCTCCGGCGCCTGCGATGAACTGCGCAGCTACCTGGATATGCTCACCAACTGGTACGTCCGCCGCAGTCGCCAGCGCTTCTTCGACGAGAACGTTGACGCCTTCGACGCCCTGTACACGGCGCTTGAAGCCGTGTGCCGTGTTTCAGCGTCCTTGCTTCCGCTCGTCTCGGAAGAGATCTGGCGTGGACTGACGGGTGGCCGTTCCGTTCACCTGGCTGACTGGCCGGATGCTTCGCTGTTCCCGTCCAACCCGGCCCTGGTGGGGGCCATGGACCGTGTCCAGCAAATCTGCTCCACCGGTTCCAGCCTGCGCAAAGCCGCGAACTTGCGCGTTCGCCTGCCGTTGCAGGAGCTGACGGTCGTGGCACCCGGCGCAGATGCCTTGGACGGCTTTGCCGCCGTCGTCGCGGATGAACTTAACCTTCGTTCCGTCCGTCTGCTGGACGCCGCTACGGCCTCGCCCGAGGAATTCGGCATCGAGCAGAAGCTCGTGGTCAATGCCCGGGCAGCTGGTCCACGCTTGGGCAAGAATGTTCAGCAGGCCATCAAGGGCTCCAAGTCGGGCGATTGGTCCGTTAGTGACGCAGGGGTGGTAGTGGCCGGTGGCCTGGAACTCGAGCCGCAGGAATACACGCTGGAAACCGTGGTGGCGGAAACGGCCGACGGCGGTTCAGCATCGGTTGCGGTGCTTCCGGGTGGCGGATTCGTGGTCCTGAACACGGAGGTTACTCCGGAACTCGCCGCGGAGGGCCTGGCCCGCGACATGGTCCGCGCCATCCAGCAGGCACGCAAGGACGCCGGACTCAACGTAAGTGACCGCATCCGGACTTCGGTGGAGGCTGCCCAGGATGTGGTGGACGCGCTGGAAGCCAACGCTGAACTCGTCAAGACCGAAACACTGACCCTGGAACTGGAGGTTCTTCTGGCCAGCGTCGATGAACCGCAGGTTACCGTTGCAAAGGCAGGGGCCTGACCCATGACTGATGAATTCTCGGTTGAAAGCGTCTACGCCGAACTCCTCGGCCGCGCGCCGGAAAACAAGATGGAACCCCGCCTGGCACCGCTGTTCCGTGCCATGGACGTGCTGGGGGAGCCGAACAAGGCCTTCCCGATCATCCACATCACGGGAACCAACGGAAAGACGTCCACCGCCCGCATGATCGAGGCCGGCCTGCGTGCCCACGGACTCAGCACGGGCCGCTACACCAGCCCGCACCTGTCCAAGGTGACAGAGCGCATCAGCATCGACGGTGAGCCCGTGCCGGACGCGACCTTCGTGCGGATCTGGGACGAGATCCGCCCCTACCTGGAGATCGTGGACAACGAACTCGTGGCCGACAACCAGCCACGGCTGACATATTTCGAGTGCCTGACCATCCTGGGCTTCGCGGTGTTCGCCGACCAGCCCGTTGATGTTGCGGTCATGGAAGTTGGCTTGGGTGGCATTACCGACGCCACCAACGTTGGCGACGGCCAAGTCTCCGTCATCACACCCATTTCACTGGACCATACTGACCTCCTGGGCGACACCACCGAGGACATTGCCTACGAGAAGGCCGGCATCATTAAGCCGGGCGGCTTCCTGGTAAGCGCCGCACAGCCGGTGGACGCTGCTCAGGTCCTGCTGGAAAAGGCCCGGGAAGTGGACGTGCCGTTCCGTTTCGAGGGTGTGGAATTCGGCGTGGAATCCCGCAGCGTCGCCGTGGGCGGCCAGGTCCTGACCATCCAGGGACTCGCCGGACGCTACGAAGACCTCCTGCTGCCTTTGCATGGTGCCCACCAGGCCGAGAATGCCGCCGTTGCCGTGGCTGCCCTTGAGGCATTCTTCGGCGGGGGAGAGAAAGAACTGGATGCTGAGGTGCTCAAGGAAGCCTTTGGCACGGTGACGTCGCCCGGCCGACTGGAAGTCGTGAGGACCGCACCCACAGTGGTGGTTGACGCAGCCCACAACCCGGACGGCATTCGTGTCACGGCAGAAGCAATCCAGGAGGCATTCACCTTCAGCAAGCTGGTAGTGGTGGTTGGAGTCCTGCGCGAGAAGGACGCCGAGGAGATACTGAAGACCCTTAAGGAATCCCTGGGCGGACTCGCCGAGGAGTTCTGTTTCACGCAGTCCAACTCAGCCCGTGCCGTTCCGGCAGCGGAACTTGCCGAACTCGCCGTCGACCTTGGCTTTGGCGAGGACAACGTGCACATCGCCGAGAAGCTGGACGACGCCCTCGAGTGGGCTGTTGAGCGTGCGGAATCCAACGACGACCTCGCAGGTGGAGTCTTGGTCACGGGTTCCATCACGGTGGTGGCCGAGGCACGGATCCTGCTCGGAAAGGCGAGTGCCTAGCATGGCGAAAATGACCAAGGCGCAGCGCGAATGGCGTCCGGGCATGCCCAAGAAGCGCCGCTCTACCAAGGTGATGTTCGCATCCACCGTGCTCCTGCTCGAAGCCTTCGTGGCCTTCTTCGCCACCCTCGCAGTTTTCGGTTTGAAGCGTGGCCAAGTGGACCCTGCCATCATCCTGGGGGTCGGCATCGCGCTGACGGTGGTGCTCGTGCTGGCGTGCGCTGTCTTGTCCAAGCCGTGGGGCATCGCAGTTGGCTGGGCCTTGCAACTGGTGTTGATCCTGACGGGCTTGGTCGAACCGACGATGTTCGTTGTGGGCATCCTGTTTGCCATCTGCTGGTGGTACGGGATCAGGGCGGGCATGCGGATTGACCGCGAAGTTGCCCAGCGTGACCGTGAGCAGGCGGAATGGGACGCAGCCCATGGTGACCAAGCTGGCCCGCAAACCCCGTAAACTGGCTGGGAAAACCACCGACCACACCACATTGGAGCAACTGTGAGCATTGAACGGACCCTTGTCCTGGTCAAGCCCGACGGCGTCGCCCGCAACCTGAGCGGCAGCATCCTCGCCCGGATCGAAGCCAAGGGCTACACCCTGGCCGAGCTGAAGAAGGTCAACGCAACCCGCGAGCTGCTGGAGCAGCACTACGAAGAACACGTAGGCAAGCCGTTCTACGAGCCGTTGGTTGAGTTCATGCTGAGCGGACCGGTCATCGCTGCCGTCTTCGAAGGCCACCGCGTGATCGAGGGCTTCCGTTCACTGGCCGGAACCACCGATCCGACGACTGCCGCACCGGGCACCATTCGCGGCGACTTTGGCCGCGACTGGGGCCTGGCAGTCCAGCAGAACCTGGTGCACGGCTCAGATTCCGTTGATTCGGCTGAGCGTGAGATCAAGATCTGGTTCGCGAGCTGATCTGTCCGCACCGAGACTACAGATAAGGCCAATGTTCACGACGAACATTGGCCTTATCTGTCATCTCGCGAGGAGTGTTCAGTAGCCGGACGTCCCCGCGAAGACGTGGATGAAGGCGAAGAAGATGGTGGCGATGACCGCGACGTACAGCAGTGCCACGATGATCCAGCCGGAATCGCCCAGCAGCTTGGCAAGCGCCGGCGGCGCCTTGATAACGCCGTGGGTGATGTTGCGGATAGTCACCCAAACGAACATGGGGATCATGACCGCCCATACCACCATGCAGAACGGGCAGAGCACGTTGATGACGTACAGGGCTTGGGACCAGAGCCACACCACGAAGGCGAAACCGAGGGTTACACCGGCCTGCAGGCCCAGCCAGTAGCCGCGCGAGAACCTCGCTCCCGCCAGGATGCCCATGGCCGTGGTGATGATGACGGCGAAAGCAACGATGCCGATGAACATGTTGGGGAAGCCGAAAACGGAGCTTTGCGCGGTCTGCATCACAGTTCCGCAGGAGACCCAGGGGTTCACGTCGCACACGGTGATGTGGTTGGGGTCCTTGAGCACTTCCAGCTTTTCCAGGACCAGAGCACCCGAGGCCAGCCAACCGATGACCCCGGTGACCAGCAGCAGCCAAGCGAAAGGCTTGTCACGGACTGTCTTGGGCAGGGAACTGGGCTGAGTGACGGCGTCCTCTACAGGGGCGGAGGGTTGGTTGGCCAGGTTTTCCCTGGCGGTGCTCGGCATCGTGGATCTGATCCTTTTCGACAAGTGGCCCGGCTGGCCGGGAAGGGCTCTTGGGAGGATTGTAACGCCGGAGGCTGGACGTGGCCCCCAGCTTGTTGCTTGGCACTGCGCGACACAGCGGCCTGCCTTGGGAATGTGTGGGGGTGTGAGAGAATGAACATGGCTGGAAGCCGATCCACATTCGGAATCCAGTCCGGTGACTTGTTCCCAAGACCGCCAGTATGAGCTGGGCATGCCAGGATCATGTAGATCTTCGGTAGGCCCGCCATAACAATGGACGGCACCTGGTTGTGGCAGCAGAACAACGGGTTTCAGAATAAAGGCGCCGGCCTTCCAGGGCTGCCGCACCCCAATGATGGTGCGAACCGGAAGGCATACTACCGACTTCTGTCAACGCCCGCGGGTTTTGACAATATTTGCCCCACTGGGCGCCGGATGTGGCGGCGTCGCTGGGGCAGGAGTGTTGCCACATATGGATAATGACCAGGTTGTAGCCGTTAATGACGAGGCAGCTCCCGCGGAAACCGCGGAAGCGCCAAAGAAAACCACCCGGACCCGGCGCAAGGCTGCGCCCAAGGCAGAAGCCGCTGCAGTGACGGACGTCGAATCTCCGGCGTCCGAGACCCCGGCCGCTGAAGCCTCGGAGCCCGCAGTCGCTCCCGCGCGTCGCACTCGTTCCCGGAAGAAGGCAGAGCCTGCCGAGCCGCTGCCAGGCCTGGGTGATGAGGCCGCCGCTGGTCCGGTTGCCGCGGCAGGGGAGGCCCAGCCCGAAACTGCCGCCGACGCTGCCCCTGAAAAGCCGGTCCGCCGTCGTCGTACTGCCAAGCCCAAGGCTGACGTTGCCGAGGCACCCGCCGCAGTGGAAACCGTGGAAGAAACCACGACGCCGGATGCGCCCTCCCAGCCTGAAGCCTCCCAGCCTGAAGCCATTGCCGCTGAGGTAGTGGCCGAAGAGCCCGCCTCTGAAGAGACACCGGCCGAGGAAGCTGCGCCCGCGGGATCGACGTCCCTGTTCCTTGAGCCGGTCTCCATTACGTCCATGATCTTCCAAGCCCCGGACCTCACCACGGTTCCGCGCGTTGCGCCCGTGGAAGAGAAGGCCGAAGAGCCTGAAGACGAAGCCGAAACCGGCGCTGACGGCGAGCTGGAGGATGCTGGCAGCCGCCGTCGTCGCCGGAGCCGTGGCCGCCGTGGCCGCCGTGGAACCGAGCGTGAAGAGAACGAAGCCGAGGACGGAAGCGAGCCGGAGGACGAGGAAGCCCCCGCCGCCGAAGCCCTCGAAGAAGGCGTTACCTCCCGGCGCCGGCGTCGTCGTCGCCGTGGAGACCAGGATCTTGAACTTACCGGCGGCTCGGACGATGATCCGCCCAACACGGTTACCCGTGTCCGCGCACCCCGGCCTATTACCGAGACCGCACCCTCCAACCGGGTTGCCAGCGTCAAGGGTTCCACCCGGCTTGAAGCCAAGAAGCAGCGTCGGCGCGAATCCCGCGAAACCGGACGCCGCCGCCAGGTGATCACCGAGGCCGAGTTCCTGGCGCGCCGCGAGTCCGTGGACCGCCAGATGATCGTCCGCCAGCGCGACGACAGAATCCAGATCGGCGTCCTGGAAGACGGTGTGCTTGCAGAGCACTTCGTGTCCAAGACCCAGCAGGACTCCCTGATCGGCAACGTCTACCTGGGCAAGGTCCAGAACGTGCTGCCGTCCATGGAGGCTGCCTTTGTTGACATCGGACGTGGTCGCAACGCCGTTCTGTATGCCGGCGAAGTGAACTGGGACGCCGTCAACCTTGAAGGCCAGCCGCGCCGGATCGAGAACGCGCTGAAGTCCGGCGATTCCGTCCTGGTGCAGGTGACCAAGGATCCCGTGGGTCACAAGGGCGCCCGCCTGACCAGCCAGATCTCCCTGCCGGGCCGCTACCTGGTATACGTACCGGGTGGGTCCATGACCGGTATCTCCCGCAAGCTGCCCGACGTTGAACGTAACCGCCTCAAGCGCATCCTGAAGGACCGTTTGCCGGAGAACGCCGGCGTCATTGTCCGCACGGCCGCTGAAGGTGCGTCGGAAGAAGAACTGACGCACGACATCAACCGATTGCGCGCACAGTGGGAAGGCATCGAAGGCCAGGCCTCGTCCACCAAGGTCCTGGCACCTGAGCTGTTGTACGGCGAGCCGGACCTCACCATCAAGGTGGTCCGCGACGTCTTCAACGAGGACTTCTCCAAGCTGATCGTCTCCGGTGACGACGCCTGGGACACCATCGAGGCTTACGTGACGTACGTTGCCCCTGACCTGGTGGGTCGCCTTGAGAAGTGGACCAAGGACCAAGACATCTTCTCGGCATGGCGCATCGATGAGCAGATTCACAAAGCGTTGGATCGCAAGGTCTTCCTGCCTTCCGGTGGTTCGTTGGTCATCGACCGTACCGAAGCCATGACTGTGGTGGACGTGAACACGGGCAAGTTCACCGGCAGCGGTGGAAACCTCGAAGAAACGGTCACCAAGAACAACCTTGAAGCGGCCGAGGAAGTGGTTCGCCAGCTTCGCCTGCGCGACATCGGCGGCATCATCGTCATCGACTTCATCGACATGGTCCTGGAATCCAACCGTGACCTCGTTCTTCGGCGCATGGTGGAGTGCCTTGGCCGCGACCGTACCAAGCACCAGGTAGCTGAAGTGACATCGCTGGGCCTCGTCCAGATGACACGTAAGCGCATGGGCACAGGCCTCCTGGAGGTCTTCGGTGAGCAGTGCGAGCACTGTGCCGGCCGTGGCGTCGTAACGCACGACGAGCCCGTGGAGCACCGCCGCGCCAACGTGGTGGCCGCCGAGCACCACCGGCCGCACCCCGAGGCCCAGCAGCCTGCTGCCCGCACGGAACGCAAGCGCCGCCGCGGTAAGGGCGGGGGACAGGCCACCGCCGAAGCACCCGCTCCGGTCCATACGACGGCGTCCACCCCGGCAGCACCTTCCACGCATACGGAAACCCAGGATCCGGCGCATAAGGCCAAAGCCGAGGCAACCAGGGCGGCGCTGGCCACGATTGCCGCTGCGGCGCATGCGGCCCACCTGCACGACGACGAACTCCACCGCGCTGAAGAGCAGGCCAAGTCAGCCGGACACCACGAACAAGCTGCCCCGTCCGGTGCCACCGGATCAGCAGAGGATGCCGCCGCCCACGAAGCAGCTGTCCGTGAAGCGCGGTCCACCCCGGTTCTCCGCTTTGGCGGGGAAGAGGTTGCCCTTCCGTTCGTGGAACACCACGAGGAACCGCAAGCCGCCAAACCTGCCATGAGCCTGGATCTCTTGGCCGAGGCTTTCTCCCACCTTGGAGCAGCCTCGGCACCCGAGGAAGAAACAGCGCCGGTTGTCGTCCAGGCGCCGGCCGTTGCTCCGGCGTCCGGCGCTGAGGATGCCCATGGTGATTCGGCGCCACGGGGTCGTCGTGGCCGCCGTAACCGCAGTGCCAGCAGGGCACAGGGCGCTGCCAATGAGACGAGCGTGGAGCACCACGAGGTGACTGCCTCGGCGGCTGGTGGAGCGGCCCACGAGGCTAAGGCGTTCGTGGAACCGGCCAAGAAGGCACCATCGGATGAGCCCATCATCCTTGGCGTCGGGGTGCCGGCTTCCGAGCTCTAACCTCCTGAAGCACTCCGAGGGCCCTGCGCTGACCGTCCAAGAGACGGTTGGTGCGGGGCCCTTTGCTGTCCGCACGCTGAGCAAACCGCAGTCATATCCAGTCCTCACAGTGGCAGGGTTCCCGGGCTTTGGTGCTTCCCGGCTAGGCTGGGGAACTGACACGGGGTGCCGGGCGAAGGGCCGGGCTGAGATCCAAACCCGTTGAACCTGTCCGGTTAGCACCGGCGAAGGGATGTCCTCATGACTGCATCATTGTCCTCCCCTGTGTACCCTCTGGTGACCTCGAGCAGGGCAACGCCCCGGGTGTTGAGCATCGCCGGCTCCGATCCCTCGGGCGGGGCCGGCATCCAGGCCGACCTGAAGAGCATCGCAGCCCACGGCGGGTACGGGATGGCTGCCATTACCGCCCTGACTGCGCAGAACACGATGGGGGTCCATGCCGTTCACGTACCTCCGGTTGAGTTCCTGCGCCAGCAGTTGGATGCCATCAGCAGCGACATCGATATCGATGCCGTCAAGATCGGAATGCTTGGGGACGCGGCGGTGATCGATGAGGTCCGCCGGTGGCTCGAAGAGGTACGTCCCGCCGTCGTGGTCCTTGACCCGGTGATGGTGGCCACCAGTGGCGACCGCCTCCTGCGTGAGTCTGCTGAGAAAGCCCTGCGTTCGCTCTTGCCGCTGGCGGACCTCATCACACCCAACCTTCCTGAACTGGCCATGCTGCTGGGGGAGCCCGAGGCACCCGATTGGTCCTCGGCGCTGGACCAAGGCAAGCGACTGGCCGCCGAGTGCGGAAACACCGTGCTGGTGAAGGGCGGCCACCTGGCGGGTTCGGAATGCCCCGACGCGCTGGTGAATACGAGCGGGCTGTTGAGGCGGGATGTGGTCGAGATTGCTGGGCCCCGGGTCGAGACACAGAACAGCCACGGCACCGGCTGCTCCCTGTCCTCGGCCCTGGCCACTGTCCAGGCCCGAACTGGTGACTGGGAGGCCTCCCTTAGGGAGGTGAAGCCGTGGCTGCTCCAGGCCCTGATGAGCTCTGACGCCCTCGAGGTGGGGCAGGGGAGCGGGCCGGTCCATCACTTCCACCACCAGCAAGGACTCAAGCCCGGCGCCTTCGCCGCCGCATTGTGGAACCACGCCACACCGGAGCTCGAGGCGATCTACTCCCTCAGGTTCATTCAGGAGTTGCAGTCAGGGTCGCTGCCCGAGCCGTGGTTCAACTACTACCTCGCCCAGGACGCCATCTACCTCAATGGGTACTCCCGGGTACTGGCACGCGCCGGAGCCCTCGCACCCACGGAGGAGGAGCAGTTGTTCTGGGCAAAGGCCTCCCAGCAATGCCTCGAAGTTGAATCGGAACTGCACAGGAACTGGCTGGGCTCCCGTGAGACGTCCACGGTCACGGGCCCCGTCACCAAGTCCTATGTGGACCACCTGCTGGCGTCCTCGGCCTCCGGCAGTTACGCGGTGGTTCTGGCGGCGATTCTGCCTTGCTACTGGCTGTATGCGGAAGTCGGCCAACAGCTCCACACCGCCTACGTCGATGCCGGGGCCCCTGCCGACCATGCCTACGCGGACTGGTTGAGGACGTACTCGGACGAGGATTTTGCGGAGGCCACCAGAAAAGCGATCAACTTCACGGATAGCGCCGCTGTGGGAGCATCTGACGGTGAGCGGGACGCCATGGTGGAGGCGTTCGTGCAGTCCTGCCGCTATGAAACTGCGTTTTTCGACGCTCCGCGGTTGTTCGCGTAAGGTCCGCCGGAACTTTCTGAAGCGCGTTTTCGAGGCCGCCACCGCGCGTCGCGAGCGAAATCGCGTTAATCGCGCCCAAACCCTGTAGGCTGTATGGGCACGGTGCCGGGAGAGTCCGTTACAACTGGTGACGCAAGTCACGTGGTAGCCTCCGGACCCGGCCTCATTTGCAGCTGAAGGTCAAACTAGCGTAATCTTGATCTTCGGTGCTTACGCCAACACTTGGGTTATGCCCCTTGGAATTGTTCATGGGATGACTCGCGGACTTCGATCAGAAGTCCACGGCGTTGAGGCACAGCGCGAACCAAGCCTGATTCCGGTTCAAGGTTCCGCACGCAAATTTAGTTATAAACGTCGAGAGAAGTGAGTACCCAAGTGGTGTACGCGATTGTCCGCGCAGGCGGCCGCCAAGAAAAAGTTTCCGTTGGAGACTACGTAACGCTTAACCGCGTCCCCGGTGGAGCCGGCAGCACGCTTGAGCTGCCCGCCTTGCTCCTGGTAGACGGCGATAAGGTCACCTCCGCAGCTGCGGAACTGGCCAACGTCAAGGTTACGGCTGAGATCCTCGAGGACCTCCGTGGTCCGAAGATCGTCATCCAGAAGTTCAAGAACAAGACCGGCTACCGGAAGCGTCAGGGTCACCGTCAGGAACTGACCAAGATCAAGATCACCAGCATCGCGTAGCTTTCGTTACCCGCTGTTCAGGTTTTTCAGTTTCCCCAGAAATTTAGAGGCAGGCATTTCACATGGCACACAAAAAAGGCGCGAGTTCCACTCGCAACGGTCGTGACTCCAACGCACAGTACCTGGGCGTCAAGCGCTTCGGCGGTCAGGTAGTTTCCGCCGGCGAAATCATCGTTCGCCAGCGTGGAACGCACTTCCACCCCGGTGCAGGCGTCGGTCGCGGTGGCGACGACACCCTGTTCGCACTTCAGGCCGGTGCGGTTGAGTTTGGTACTCGCCGCGGCCGTCGCGTAGTGAACATCGTTGCTGCTGCAGCTGCAGAGTAACAACAAGTTCTGAACCGGTGGAGCGGGCCAAACGGCCCGCTCCACCGTTCTTTTAACCGCATTACAATCGACTAGGGCGCCCCGGGCGCCTCGGTTTTTGCAACAGCGCTGGCAACAGCAATAGAGGAGATCCACGTGGCGAGCTTTGTAGACCGGGTAGTCCTGCACGTATCCGGCGGAACCGGTGGCCACGGCTGTGTCTCCGTAAAGCGGGAAAAGTTCAAGCCGCTCGGTGGCCCCGACGGCGGCAACGGCGGCAACGGCGGCGACGTCATTCTGCGCGTGTCCGCCCAGACCACCACCCTGCTCGACTACCACCACGCTCCACACCGCCACGCCACCAACGGCGGCCCCGGCATGGGTGACTGGCGTGGGGGTAAGAACGGTGAAACCCTCATTCTTCCGGTGCCGGACGGCACCGTGGTCAAGACCAAGGACGGCGAAGTCCTCGCTGACCTCGTGGGCGAAGGCACCGAGTACATCGCTGCGGCAGGCGGTCAAGGCGGCCTCGGCAACGCGTCCCTTTCCTCACAGAAACGCCGGGCCCCCGGCTTTGCCTTGCTCGGCATCGAAGGAGAATCCAGCGACATCGTCCTGGAACTGAAATCCATCGCCGACATCGCTTTGGTTGGCTTTCCCTCTGCCGGTAAGTCCAGCCTGATCGCCGCAATGTCCGCAGCGAGGCCCAAGATCGCCGACTACCCGTTCACCACCCTCATTCCCAACCTTGGCGTGGTCCAGGCGGGCGAGGTCCGTTTCACCATTGCCGATGTGCCCGGCCTCATCGAGGGTGCCAGCGAAGGCAAGGGCCTCGGCCACAACTTCCTTCGCCACGTAGAGCGCTGCGCCGCTTTGGTCCACGTTCTTGATTGCGGAACCCTGGAATCGGACCGAGACCCACTCTCCGATCTCGCCATCATTGAGGCCGAGCTGGAGAAGTACGCCGTCGATATGAGCTATGCGGGTGTGGATGGTGAAGTGGTGCCGTTGAACGAGCGTCCCAAGCTCGTGGTGCTCAACAAGGTGGACCTTCCTGACGGCAAGGACATGGCCGAGTTTGTCCGTCCGGACCTTGAGGCCCGCGGATACCGTGTCTTTGAAGTGTCGGCAACCAGCCATGAGGGTTTGCGCCAACTCGGCTTTGCCATGGCAGAGATCGTCAAGGCGGCACGCGATGCCGTCCAGACCGCCCCGCCCAAGGTGGCCCCGCCCGTCCTGCGTCCGCGCGCAGTCAACGAATCCGGCTTCAAGATCCGCCGCGAGGAAAAGAACCTCGAGCCGTTGTTCCGCGTCCTGGGCGAGAAGCCTGTGCGCTGGGTCAAGCAGACAGACTTCACCAATGAGGAAGCCATCGGCTACTTGGCGGACCGCCTGGCCAAGCTGGGCGTGGAGACGGAACTCTTCAAGGTCGGCGCCAAGCCCGGCGATACCGTAGTCATCGGCGAAGACGATGGCGTGGTGTTCGATTGGGAGCCCACCATGATGGCCGGCGCGGAACTCCTGGCAACGCCCCGTGGCACCGACATCCGTGTTGCAGATATTGGTGACCGTCCCACGCGTTCCCAGAAGCGTGACGAACAAATCGAACGGCGCGAGGCCAAGGCCGCCGCGCGTGCCGAACTCGAAGCCGAACGCAAGGCCGGCATCTGGACAGAGTCCGTCAGTGGTCGTCGTGCCCAGGCCATCAGGGAGAGCAACTTGGACTCCGGTGATGACGACTAGGACCGTCGACGCTCCAACTACAGCTGGGGGACTCGAGCGCCTTGCCTTGGCCACTGCCAAGCGGATCGTGGTCAAGGTGGGCTCCTCCTCACTGACCAGCATCAAGGGCGGAATCTCGGAAAAGTCGCTGTCCGGACTGGTTGATGCCCTTGCGGATAAGCGCAACGCGGGGACGGAGATCATCCTTGTCTCCTCGGGCGCCATTGCCGCCGGGCTGGCACCCTTGGGCTTGGCCAAGCGCCCTAAGGATCTTGCCACGCAGCAGGCCGCAGCGAGTGTGGGCCAGGGGCTCCTGATGGCCCGCTACACGCAGGCGTTCAGCGCGCATGGCGTGACGGTGAGCCAGGTATTGCTGACGGCCGACGACCTCATGCGCCGTACGCAGCACACCAACGCCTTCAGGGCGCTGGATCGACTGCTGAACCTGGGCGTGGTGCCGGTGGTCAACGAAAACGACACCGTGGCTACCCATGAGATCCGCTTCGGTGATAACGACCGCCTGGCTGCCTTGGTTGCGCATTTGGTCCGAGCCGATGCGCTCGTGCTGCTTTCCGACGTCGACGCCCTGTACGACGGTCCGCCGTCGCAGGGCGCCCAACGCATTCCGCTGGTCCGTGGTCCGCAGGACCTTGAGGACGTGACCATCGGCAAGGCAGGCAAGGCCGGCGTGGGAACCGGCGGCATGATGACCAAGGTGGAGGCCGCCTCCATCGCCGCCGGATCGGGTATCCATGCGTTGGTGACATCCACCGCGAATGCTGCCGCGGCCCTGGCGGGCGAGGACGTGGGGACCTGGTTCGCGGTCAACGGCAACCGAAAGCCCGTCCGCCTCTTGTGGCTGGCTCACCTGGCAACGGTTCACGGGCGGTTGATGCTCGACGACGGTGCAGTTAAGGCCGTGCGCGACCGGCACAGGTCACTCCTCCCTGCCGGCATTGCCGATGTCAGCGGCGACTTCGAAGCAGGCGACCCTGTTGAGATGGTGGCCATGGACGGAACTGTCGTGGCCCGGGGCCTGGTGAACTACTCGTCGGAGGAGCTGCCACGCATGTTGGGCCGGACCACCCAGGAGCTGGGCCAGGCGATGGGCAGGGGCTATGACCGCGAAGTTGTTCATGTTGACGACCTGGTGCTCTTGCGGGCGTCACGCTCATCTAAACTTGGAGCATGACTGAAGCGCTGACTCCTGACGCCCCTGCGATCTCCGACGTTTCCGGTGCTGCCGGCCAGACGCCGGAGAACCCTGTGGCAGGCGGCGTCCCGGTGTCGCCGGAGGATGTCCAGGCTGCCGTTCACGCCATTGCGGACCGCTCCCGCAAGGCCGCCCGACGCATGGCCCAGGCTAACCGTGCCTGGAAAGACCGTGCGTTGCGTGCCATCGGAACAGCCCTGGTGGAGAGCCGGAAGCACGTCCTTGAGGCCAATGCCAAGGACGTGGCGGCCGGTCGCGCCAACGGCACATCGGCGGCACTCCTGGACCGACTGACCCTGACACCCGCCCGTATTGATGGCCTCGTTGCTGCTTTGGAAAACCTGGCTGGACTGCCGGACCCCGTTGGGAACGTCGTCCGCGGACAGACTCTTCCCAACGGACTCCGCCTGCGGCAGGTCAACGTGCCCATGGGTGTTGTTGCAGCCATCTACGAAGCGCGTCCGAACGTCACTGTGGACATCGCCGGTCTTGCCCTCAAGAGTGGCAACGCCGTAATCCTTCGTGGTGGTTCAGCAGCTGCACATACCAACGAGGCACTGGTGCAGATTCTTCGCGAAGCGCTCGATTCCGTGGGTCTGCCTGCCGACGCGGTCCAGACCGTGGATCAGTACGGCCGTGAAGGTGCCAATGTACTGATGCGTGCCCGTGGACGGGTGGACGTCCTCATTCCCCGCGGCGGACGCGACCTTATTCAGACCGTCGTGACCAACTCTTCGGTGCCCGTGATCGAGACCGGTGAAGGTAACGTCCACATCTTCATCGATGAATCGGCCAGCGAAGAGATGGCAGTGGAGATCCTCCTCAACGCCAAGACCCAGCGGCCGAGTGTCTGCAACACTGTCGAAACCCTTCTGGTGCACTCCGGTTCCACGGTGCTGCCTGCAGTCGCCAATGCGCTGCGGTCGGCCGGGGTGACCCTCCACGTGGATGAGAGGATTGCATCGGCCTTGGGCAAGGGGGTGGAGACTGTTCCGGCTGACGATGACGACTGGGCCACCGAGTACATGGACTTGGACCTCGCCGTCGCCATGGTGGACAGCCTGGATGATGCAGTCAAGCACATTCGCACTTGGACCACCGGGCACACCGAGGCAATCCTGACCAACAATCTGGCCAATGCCGAGAAGTTCATAGCCGAGATCGACTCGGCAGCCGTGATTGTCAATGCGTCCACGCGATTCACCGATGGTGGCGAGCTCGGGTTGGGCGCTGAAGTGGGCATCTCCACGCAGAAGCTCCACGCGCGGGGTCCCATGGGCCTCACTGAACTGACCACCACCAAGTGGATCGTCCAGGGCGAGGGCCAAGTCCGCAGCTAGCAACGCGGTAACATAGAACAGAAGTCCGGAACGGCGGGAAGTCCCGTCGTCGAAAATCCTTGAGAACCAACTAGGGGAGAAGATGCTGTTTCAGCAGATCGCCACGTCCATTGCCGCCCAGACTGAAGGGGGCCACGAGGAACTCGCTCCGTTGTGGGCTGAGCCGTGGGTCTTCGGCATTGTGATGTTCGCTTTCCTGCTGGTTCTCATGTTCGTCACCCTCTCCTACACCAACCTGGGCAATCGCCACGAGGCCGTAGAAGAGCACTCCGATCCGCACCGCCAGCACCCGAACAAGCACACCCACGGCCAGGGTCACTAACATTATCGCCGCAACACCGCGTGGGGAGTCGGAGCGCAGGCTTCGGCTGGGCGTGATGGGTGGAACATTCGATCCCATCCATCACGGCCACCTTGTGGCTGCAAGTGAAGTCGCAGCCAAGTTCGACCTTGATGAAGTGGTTTTCGTGCCCACGGGCCAGCCTTGGCAGAAATCGCACAAGCTGGTCAGCCAGCCGGAGCACCGCTACCTCATGACGGTGATCGCCACGGCGTCCAATCCCCGGTTCACGGTGAGTAGGGTGGACGTGGACCGACCAGGTCCGACATTTACCATCGACACCCTGCGCGATCTTCGCGCCCTCCGCCCCGATGCGGATCTGTTCTTTATCACAGGCGCCGACGCCTTGGCGCAGATCCTGTCGTGGAAGGACGTGGACGAACTCTGGTCCTTGGCCCATTTCGTCGGCGTAACCCGTCCGGGGCACGAGCTGCATGACATGGGCAGGGATGACGTCAGCCTGCTGGAGGTACCGGCCATGGCCATCTCCTCCACGGACTGCCGAACCCGCGTAGGAGCAGGAAACCCCGTCTGGTACTTGGTGCCGGACGGTGTGGTGCAGTACATCGCAAAATATGGACTGTATGCCGCGCGCCCCGAGGCGGGGGACTTCGCTCCGGCAGTGTCCGGATCAGACGACCAAGCACGTACTGAATGAGTTTTGAATGAGCAGCCAGGAACAGCGACCCATCCGCAGCAGGCGTGAACTGCGTCGCGCCCGGGAAGAGCACCCGGAGGCGCAGGCGGAGACAACCGCACCCGCAGGAGCCGAGCCCGTGATGGGGGCTGAACGTGCGAACAGCCGCAATCGCCGCGCCGCAGATGCGCCCGTAGATGCGGTGGGGCCCGCAGCCCAGGAGCGGTCTTCCCAGATCCGTGCGCGTGATCGTGCAGCGCTGCGCACCATCAAGGAACTTGCCGACAAGGAGGAGCAACTCTCCGGGGGTGGCCCGCCGACACGACGCCAGCTTCGGCTTCAGCAGCTCCAGGCTGAAGTGGCCACTTCCATGAACCCCATCGTCCCGGCTCCCGGCTCCGCTCCGGACGCTGCGAAGCCGGAGGCTCCACAGGCGCCGTCCAAGGAGAAGGCCCCGGCCCTTTCCTCGCCGCCGTCCGATGGTGGGGAAACCCAGGATCCTTCAGCGGAATCCGAAATGTCCGTGGAGCAGGCACTCGCGGTCCGCGAGCTGATCGCTGCCCAGGTACAGAACCAGACTGCCAAGCTGGAACACATTGCCGAGCAGGATCCGTTGGCCGTTGATCCGGAGGTCCTGGCCCAGCAGATCGCCCTCGCCGAGCGCGCGGCAGTATTGAACAAGCGTGCCGCTGCGAAGCAGAAACTCGCGGAGCAGAATCAGACGGACAAGGGCAAGGCGCCGGAGCCAAAGGTCCCAGCCGAACCCAAGTCCCCTGCCGTCACGGCGGGTCCTTCGACAGCCAACAACCTTGCCATGGTGACTCCCTTGGAGTTCGTCAAGGTTCCCGGCGTCGAACGTCCCGTCATGAAGCGTCCGAGCACCACCTTCGTGCCTCTGATTACCTCTGCGGGACCAAAGCTCGATGCCGTCCCACCGACCGGCAGGGAGCAAGGGTCACGTGGCCGCGCCGGAGTGCTTGCCCGGGCGGAGGCGGTGGCCCGGTCCGTGCGGAAGAAGCCCGTCATGGCGGTGGAGCCCAGCGAAGAAACGCAGCGGCCACCGGTATCGGCCAGCACGGCGTATGGACTTGATCCCCTTGACGTCAACACGGCTGGCTTGGCAAGGGCGCAGCGAAACAGGCTGTTGCAGTACGGCGTCCTGGCGTTGGGCCTTGTCGCGCTCATCGTCGGCATCATCATGATCACGAGCGGCTAGTTCCGCTCAATAACGGCTCACGCCATCCATAGGCCACAGGCCACAACAAGGAGTACCCCGTGTCTGCACATGAACAATCCATCACCCTCGCCCGTCACGCCGCGCGTGCCGCAGCCGACAAGCTTGCCGAGGACATTGTCGCTCTGGATGTCAGCGAGCGTCTGGCGCTCACCGACATCTTCCTGATTGCGTCTGCTCCCACGGAGCGTCAGGTCAACGCCATTGTTGACGGCATCGAGGAGGAACTGCTTAAGCAGGACCTTCGTCCCGTGCGCCGCGAGGGCCGCTCGGAAGGCCGCTGGGTCCTGTTGGATTATGCCGACATCGTTATCCACGTCCAGCACGCTGAGGACCGGGTCTTCTACGCCCTGGAACGGCTCTGGAAGGACTGCCCTGTGGTGGACCTTGAACTGGGAGACGATGCCTCTGCCAAGTCGGTAACAGTGGAGGAGTCAGAGCACTAGCAACTGCGCGGCAGCCGAATATGCCCGATTTGGAATTTTCGGAAATGCTGTTCTAAGATATTTGAGTTGCTTCGGCGCGGACAGCCGAAAAGCTGAACGCGAAGCGGCAAGAATATGGGGCTGTGGCGCAGCTGGTAGCGCACCTGCATGGCATGCAGGGGGTCAGGGGTTCGAGTCCCCTCAGCTCCACTCTAGAGGCTCTGCCTTTCTTCACGAATTTCGTGGAGAACGGCAGGGCCTCTTTCGTGTGCCCGGAATGGTGGCCCCGCGCCGAGCGTTCAGGGGGCCCGCTGCAGTGCCGGCAGCATGAAGTCCCACATCTGTTCGATCCTGAGGAGCACGTCCTCACGTCCCGTCAGAACATCGGAGACCATCTGGACGCCGGTGAAGGAGGCAATCAGGAAGCGGGAGAAGGCCGCAGGATCAAGGTCGGGCCGAACGGCGCCGTCCGATCGGGCTTGCTGGAGAAGTTGCTCCGCGGTGCTGATCCAGTCTTCGTAGGGGCCGGACACGTCCGCTTCAAACGCGGATGCTTCAAAGGTGAGTCGAATGCCACCCTGGACAATTGGCTCGTCCAGCAATTGTTGGCCGAACATCCTGCAGAGGCCGATGATTTTGTCCAGTGCCGGCTTGCTGGAGCCAACAATGTCGGAACCTGCCGCCAAGACCAAGGCATGCTGTTCTTCGATGACTGCCAGAGCAAGTTCCCGCTTCGACGTGAAGTGGAAGTACAGTGCACCCTTGGTCACGCCGGCGCGCTTGGTGATGTCCGTCAGGCTGGCGTTCCCGTAGCCAATCTCTGCGAAGACCCGGGCAGCACCTTCAATGACAGCGAGCCGCGTTTCCTTCGCACGTTGCTGCATCGGTAGTGGCTGACCTCTCGGTGGTGGACGGTGCGGCGGCCGGGAAGCATCCCTTAAGGCCCCCACTACGCTATCACCGGCCGCAATGCCTCAGCATCAAAAACCGACTGGACGGTTTGGTTTATCCAGGGAGAGATTCTAGACTTCAGGAGGGCGCTGCAGGATTATGCGTGCACGCTCGCTGGCAGCCGGTTTGGGGGGAGGTGCGATGGATTCGTCCAGCGCACCTCGGCTGCCGGGGAACAATTGCCGGCAGTGACGTACCTCACGGTTTGTCGATTTCGCTTATCGGTTGAATGTGGTTAGTATTGACGAGTTGCTTCGACGGGAAGAGAAATACTTCCCCACGAAACCAGCAAATCCGGGGCTGTGGCGCAGCTGGTAGCGCACCTGCATGGCATGCAGGGGGTCAGGGGTTCGAGTCCCCTCAGCTCCACTTCGGAAAAAGACCCCGCTCATTCGAGCGGGGTCTTTTGCTTTCTCTCGACTGCGAATTTACTCGGGAGGTCGTGCGAATTCCGCGCCGCTGACGAACTCGACGCCTTGGAAGGGCTCACTGCCCACCACCTTGGCGTTGTGGCCCGGAGGGATGCTGTAGGAATCTCCCGCGGAAATGCTGATCTTCCCGCCGTCGTTGGTTTCCACTTCCAAATTGCCTGAGACGCAGAAACCTACGTGGCTCAGCTGGCAGGAGTCGGTACCGACGACTGGTTTGATGCAGTCGGCCCAGGTCCAGCCCGGTTCAAACGTCATGCGGCCGATTGTGTAGTCTCCTACGGTGACAAGGTCCAACACGGTCTTGTCCGGTCGCCGTGTCTCGTCGGGGGAGTTGTGGGACTTTACTTCAAGGTTCGTGACAACATTGACACTCATGGCTTCTCGTTGGGGAGGGGGAGCCGAATGATTGGTGGTCCCGGTGCCTGGCTCCTTGGGTTCGCCGGTTCCTATGCCTGCCGGCGTCCGAGGGTTGTGACATCAACCGGAGCGACGAGCAGGTGTTTGCCTGATGCTCTCCAGATTCCTCCCTGGCACCTCTTAAGTCGAGACACCGCAGCTAAGTCAAAAAAGCTGCCGCAAGGAAAGCGAGAACCGCATCGTGACGTCATGGGAACTTGAGGCGCTGTTCGGAAGCCTAAGCAGGCTCCCCGACGTCGAAGCGGACAACCTCCAGGCTCACGACGCCACTGACAGGCTGTTGCTGGAGACGGCTGGGGGCTTGGTCGGCCCGGAAACCGAGATCGTTGTCATTGGCGACCGTTACGGCGCCTTGACGTTGGGCGCTTTGGTTGGGCTCGGCGTCGAACATGTGCGGGTGAACCAGGACCTGTCCACCGGCAGGCGCGCGCTTCAGCGCAATGCGGCCACGGCCGGGTTGGAGGGGCGCTACATTGAGCATGAACTCGGCCGGGAATTGCTGGAGGGGGCGAGCCTGATCCTTCTGCAGTTGCCTAAGTCGCTTGCTGAGTTGGAGGAAATCGCCGACGCCGTTGCCCGGTTTGCACCGCCGCATGCGGTCTTGCTTGGCGGAGGCCGCGTCAAGCACATGTCCGTTGGAATGAACGCTGTGTTGGAAAAGTACTTCTCCACGCTCCAACCCCAGCTGGCCCGGCAGAAGTCCCGTGTGCTGGTGGCGAAGAACCCTCAACCCGTTGCCGGCCCGGCGCCCTTCCCCATGGTGCAGTCACTTCCGGAGCTGGGGCTCACGGTACAGGCCCACGGCGCTGTATTCTCCGGTGCCCGCCTTGATATCGGAACGCGCTACTTGCTCACGTTCCTTGATCGCATGCCACCATCGCAGAAAACAGTCGACCTCGGTTGCGGAACGGGCATTCTGGCCGCCATGTATGCGCGCCGTAACCCCATGGCCCGTGTCATCGCTACTGACCAGTCCGCGGCCGCCGTCGCCTCGGCCAGGGGGACTGCGGCGGCCAACGGCCTGGGGGAGCAGATCACGGTGCTGCACGATGACGCCATGTCCACCCTTGATGCGGGCAGTGCCGACCTCATCCTGCTGAACCCGCCGTTCCATGTGGGTACAAGCGTCCACGCTGGCGCTGCGCTGAAGATGTTTGAGGCCGCCGCCCGGGTCCTGGCGCCCGGAGGGGAACTATGGACGGTCTACAACAGCCACTTGCAGTACCGGGCTGCCCTTGAACGCCTCATCGGGCCGACAGTTGAGGAAGGCAGGAATCCCAAGTTCACGGTGACGCGGAGCCGGAAGGGCTGGGCGTCATCAAAAACCACGGTCTGAACGCCTGTCGCATACAATGCAGTGTCATCGTTACCAAGCCCTGACTCCGTGGCCAGCGTGTGCTCGTATCCGTGGCGGCGGGGGTATCGTACGATGCAGACACAGACTAATTCGACGACGTTTTCCGAATAACGAGGGGCATCAGTGACTGAGATCCGGCAGCCGACACCTAGGCGCGGAACGAACCTACCCCGCATGGGGGACTTCAACCTGACCGTCATTCTGGAGGCGATCCGGCGGTCATCGGGCGGACTCAGCCGCGTCGAACTGGCACAGATCGTGGGGCTCTCCCCGCAGACGATTTCCAACATTTCGCGGCGCCTCCTGGATCAGCAACTCATTGTGGAGGCCGGCAAGGAGGGTTCCGGCCCCGGAAAGCCGCGCACCATCCTGCGCCTGAACCCCGCAGGGATGTATGCGGTGGGCGTGCACCTGGACCCGGCCGTCATTACTTTTGTTGTCTTGAACTTGCTCGGTGACGTCGTGAGGCATTCCCGCATGGCGACGCCGGGCGGTGACCCGGCGGGCGTGATCACCAGTATTGCCGAGCAGATCCAAGTGCTCATCGAAGAATCAGGTGTGGACGCAACCAAGATCGCGGGACTGGGTGTTGCGGTTCCCGGTCCGATCGACCTTGACGAAGGTTCCGTAGTGGAGCCGCCTCTATTGACACGCTGGAACAGAGTGCGCATCCGGGAGGCATTGACCGAGGCCACAGGCCTGGAGACGCTGGTGGACAAGGACGTCACCAGCGCCGCGGTTGCCGAGACGTGGGCAGGCGGGGCCAGTGGTGCCGGAAGCTTTGTCTTCATGTACATGGGTACAGGCATCGGCTGCGGCATCGTGCTCAATGATGAAGTGGTGCGGGGGACATCGGGTAACGCCGGTGAAATTGGTCATATTGTGGTGGACCCTGATGGTCCGCTGTGTGATTGTGGTCAGCGCGGTTGCGTCAAATCTTCGGCCATCCCGCAGGTGGTTGTTGCTGAAGCCCAGGAAGCCGGCGTCCTCGACGGACGTCATGAGGGTTCCGACGGCCCTGAGGTCCAAGAGCGCTTCGCCGAATTGTGCGATAAAGCTGATGCCGGCGACGAAAAGGCCATTGCCATCCTGGCCAAATCGGCTACGCTCGTCGCGCGTGCCGTGTCCGTCGTGACCAATACTTTGGACGTCGAGCGCGTAGTTTTCGGCGGCCCTTTCTGGGGTCGGGTGTCGCCGTACTTCCTGGAACGTGTTCCTGCGCTCCTGGATACGAACAACGCGGCCCGTATGATCCACGGCCTCGAAGTGGTGGGAACAGGTGTGGGTGAGGATGTCGGCGCCATCGGCGCAGCGTGCCTCGTGCTGGAACACACGCTGGCCCCCCGCGCACAAAGGCTCCTGCTGGAGGGCTAGGCCCTGGGCAGGGACAACCGAATATCCGCAAGGCTCGGCCACGTCGCGGGAGTGTCACGGTGAAGTGAGGGGCTGCAGCCGCGTTTGATTGAATGGAGCACCATGCGCCGCCCAGTGAAGAATGTCGCAGTACGTTTCTCCGCCATCGTGTCCGTCGTTGCCCTGCTGGTGGCCGTGACGTCCTGCTCACCTACGCCTGAGGCAACTCAAAGCAAGACCTTGAAGATCGTCTACCAGAAAACCGACTCGTTTACGGCCCTTGACGCGGTCATGCAGGATGCCAAGAAAGAATTCGAAGCCGCCAATTCCGGGGTGACGGTAGACCTCCAGCCCATCCAAGCCAATGACGACGACTACGGAACCAAGCTGTCGCTGGCGCAGCGTTCCGCGGACACCGCCCCGGACGTCTTCTATGAGGACACCTTTAAGGTGCGTTCCGACGTCGACGCCGGGTACCTCCTCAAGCTGGACAGTTACCTCGAGAAGTGGGACGACTGGTCCGCGTTCAACGAAGCAGCCAAGGCAGCTGGCCGTGCCGACGACGGCGGCATCTATGCTGTCCCGCTGGGCACCGATACCCGTGCCATTTGGTACAACAAAGCCGTGCTCCAGAAAGCGGGGGTCTCCCTGCCTTGGCAGCCGAAGACTTGGGACGATATTCTCACCACGGCACGCGCCATCAAGGCCTCCGACCCCAACGTGATCCCCTTCAACATGTACGCAGGCAAGGGGACCGGCGAGGGCACAGTGATGCAGAGTTTCTACGAGCTGCTCTATGGCACAGACAGCACGCTGTATGACGAGAAGGAGAAGAAGTGGGTAGTCGGCTCACTGGGCTTCACCGACTCGCTGGCGTTCCTGAAGACCCTCTATGACGAAAAGCTCGCGGTCAGTCCAGCCGAAGCACTGGATGCGAACGTCTGGAAGAAGGTCTTTGGCGAATGGTTCCCCCAAGGAAAACTGGCCGCCACCGTGGAAGGTTCCTACACGCCGTCGTTCTGGCAAAAAGGCGGCGCGTATGAGTGGCCAGGCTATGAGCAGGACATGGCCGTAGCCATGTTCCCCACGCAGAAGGGGCAGGAACCCGGCGGCGTCAGCATGTCCGGCGGCTGGACGCTGGCGGTGGGTGCCAAAAGCAAGAACCCTGAGCTGGCCTTCCAGTTCCTCACCACTGCGCTGAACAAGAAGAACGCGCTGGCCTACGACATCAACAATTCGCAGATCGCCGTCCGCACGGATGTTGCCTCGGAGCCGCAGTATCTGGCGGCGAATCCCTTCGTTAAGGATGTTTCGGACCTGGTGAAGGTGACCCACTACCGCCCAGCCACCGCGGACTACCCCAGGATCTCCTCCGCCGTCCAAGTTGCCACGGAAGCGGTGATCACGGGCAAGCAGAGCCCCGAGGATGCCGCTGCCGAATACGACGCAACGGTCCGTAAGCTCGTCGGTGAGGACAAGGTCCTGGAGAAATGACGATCCGCCGCTCGCTGCGGCTCCTTCCAGTAGTCCCATCCATTCTTCTGCTGCTTTTATTCCTGCTTGCCCCGGTGGTGTGGTCCTTTTACGCATCGTTTACCGATGCCTCGTTGTCCGGCAAAGCTGCCAGGGACCCGCAATGGGTTGGCGCGGACAACTACGTGCGGATGTTCAGTGACGACTCGTTCCCGTTGGCCGCCTGGCTGACGGTGGTCTTTGTCGCAGCTTCGGCTGTGCTTGGCCAGAACGTCCTCGGCCTGTTGATCGCACTGCTGATGACACGGTCGCGAAGGGCGGTGTCGTCGTTGGTGGGCACGGCAGTGGTGGCGGCTTGGGTCCTGCCTGAAATCGTGGCCGCCTTCGCCGCCTACGCCTACTTCAACCGGGATGGGACGCTGAACCAGCTGTTGGGGGTGGTGGGTGGTCAGGGCCCGGACTGGCTGTATTCCTTCCCGATGGTTGCTATTGTCCTGGCGAATACGTGGCGCGGAACTGCCTTCTCCATGCTGGTGTACCGGGCGGCGCTGGCGGATGTTCCCCGGGACATCTCAGAGGCGGCACTGGTGGATGGTGCCAAGGGATGGCAGCGCCTTACCTACATCACGCTGCCGCTGATCCGGAGCAGCATCGCCACCAACCTGATGCTGATCACGCTCCAAACGCTGGCTGTGTTCACCCTCATTTGGGTGATGACTGCGGGTGGACCCGCCAACGCCAGCACCACTTTGCCGGTGCTGGCCTACCAGGAGGCCTTCAAGTTTGGTGACATCGGCTACGGGACGGCTGTGGCGTCCGTGCTGATTCTGTTGGGGATGGTCTTCGGCGCGGTGTACGTCCGGCTCCTGCGGGAGCAGCGCCCATGACCGGCAGCCGACTGCGAGCGCCGGCGGGTGCGGATAGCACGACGACGACCCGCAGCGCCCGCTCCAGGGCCAGGGTTGGTGCGGACATCGCCTTGGTAGTGATTGGCTTGTGCTTTATGGCGCCTTTGCTGTGGTTGCTGCTGGCCGCCGTCGACCCCCAAGCCGGCTACCAGACCACGGTGCCGTCAACGCCGTCGACGGATAATTTCCGGGCTGTCCTGACTCCTGAACTGTTGTTTCGGCCGCTGGCCAACAGCTTCCTGCTGTCTGCCGGAACTGCGGTAGTCAACGTGTTGGTCGCGGTCCTTGCTGCCTATCCTTTGTCCAGATACCAATCCCGGTTCAACAAGCCCTTCATGTACACGGTGCTGTTCGGTACGTCGTTGCCCGTGACGGCCATCATGGTGCCGGTCTATGGCTTGTTCGTCCAGTTGCAGCTGCTGGATTCCATGGCAGCAACGATCTTCTTCATGGCCACCACTACTCTGCCCATGGCGATCTGGATGACCAAGAACTTCATGGATTCAGTTCCGTTGGAGTTGGAGGAGGCGGCGTGGATGGATGGCGCCTCGAACATGGCGGCGCTGCGGACCGTCGTGCTGCCCCTGATGAGGCAGGGGCTTGGCGTGGTGTTTATCTTTGTGTTCATCCAGGCATGGGGGAATTTCTTCGTGCCCTTCATCCTGTTGCTCTCCCCAAGCAAGCAACCGGCGGCAGTGTCCATCTTCAGCTTTTTCGGCCAGCACGGCGCCATTGCCTACGGACAGTTGGCCGCGTTCTCCATCCTGTATTCCGTGCCCGTGCTGGTGCTCTATGCGGTGGTCTCCCGGGGCATGGGAAATTCCTTTGCCCTGTCCGGTGCCATGAAAGGTTAGCCGGATGCCATGAAAAGCCAGTGCCCGGTCAGTCGATGTCCTCGACGATTTCACCGTAGGGGATGGAATCGTCAAGGTGGGCCTGGTGTCCGGTTGGGCCCCTGTTGAACGTGATGCGTACACCGTGCCGTTGGTCCGCTGCCGACTGGAGGAGAACGGGGCGAACGGCGTCGATGACGTGCTGATCCTGGGATGCCAGGTAGTTCTGGTAGGCGGCTGGTAGCTGATGCATGGCAAAAGGATAGACCTCCGGCGCGCCCATGGGGAGGGGTACCCATTGCGGCTCCGAACGGGGAGGACTTGGATAGAGTGGCCGATGCAGGCGGAGCACAGGAGTGCCCGGCACCCAGTGCCAGCCGCTTGCCGGGAGACACCAACGCCAGCGAGGGGACCACGAGTGCAACAGATCACTGCCACGGCCGGAATCGACGCACCGGAGATGGCCCGGGCCCAGCAGCTGGTGGGCAGCATCGTCCGCAGCTTCGAGAACAAAGTGGTGGGACAAACCCGGCTTCGCGAGACCTTGGTCATTGGTCTTCTGACGGGCGGCCACGTGCTGCTGGAAAGCGTTCCGGGGCTGGCCAAGACCACGGCGGCCCAGGCCCTCGCGGAGTCAGTGAGTGCCGAGTTCCGCCGTATCCAGTGCACACCGGACCTGTTGCCCAGCGACATCGCGGGTACCCAGATCTTTGACGCAGCCAAGGGTACCTTTGTCACACAGTTGGGCCCCGTCCATGCCAACATCGTCCTGCTGGATGAGATCAACCGCTCCAGCGCCAAGACGCAAAGCGCCATGCTGGAAGCGATGCAGGAACGGCAGACCTCCATCGGCGGCGAGTCATACCCCTTGCCGCAGCCTTTCCTGGTGCTCGCCACACAAAACCCGATCGAGCAGGAGGGAACGTACCGTCTCCCCGAAGCGCAGATGGACCGGTTCATGCTGAAGGACGTCCTGGATTATCCCAGCCCCGCGGAGGAAGCGGAGGTCATACGTCGCATTGATGCTGGAGTGTTCAGCGCAGATCAGAAGCCGCCGGCCGCTGCATCCCTTGACGCAGTGGTCCAGGTCCAGGAACTCGTACGTCGCGTGTACATCGACCCGGCAATTGTGAGGTACATCGTTGGCCTTGCGTACGTCACCCGCAACGCCACCCAGTACCTGGAACCCCAGCTGGCCAATCTGGTCGAATTCGGTGCGAGCCCACGGGCCAGCATCGCCTTCAGCCAGGCCGCCCGGGCGCTCGCACTGCTGAACGGGAGGGACCACGTCATTCCCGAGGACGTGAAAAACCTCGCACACCGTATCCTGCGCCACCGCATCATTCTTGGCTTCGATGCCGTGGTTGAAGGCATCCCCGTGGAGACCATCATCGATGCCGTCCTGGCGTCAGTCCAGACGCCGTAGGGGACGAGTAGGTGCCTGGCCTCCTCCGACGCGTCAAGTCGAAGATGTTCATCTTCGCCCACCGCAGGACCCTCACTTTGCTCGACGGCGAATACGGTTCTGTGTTCAAAGGCCGCAGCCTGGACTTCGACGAGTTGCGCGCCTACGTCCCGGGCGACGAAGTCAGGGATATCGACTGGAAAGCAACAGCCAGGCATGGCTCGCCCCTGGTGAAGCGCTATGTCGCGGTGAGACGCCACTCAGTCCTGCTCCTGGTCGATGCAGGGCGCACCATGGCCGCACAGGCCCTGTCCGGGGAACCCAAGAAGGACATCGCCGTTCACGCTGCCGGAGTCTTGGGGTACCTCGCGTCTCGGCACGGAGACAATGTGGGCCTTTTGCAGGGGGATACGGTCGCGTCCACCTACATTCCACCCCGTCAGGGCGAAGAGCATCTGGAACGGCTGCTCCAGGAAATCGACGCCATCGCCGTAGACAGCCCGGCCAGTGCCATCGCCGAACAGCTGGATTACGCCCTGAAGTACCTGAAGGGGAGGCTGCTCATCGTCGTTATCGCGGACGAGTTCATGCCCGACCCTCGAGCGGAAGCGCTGATGCGTCGGCTGCGTGCACGCCATGAGGTGTTGTGGTTGACCATCCGCGATGCGGACCTCGCCCTGGAAACAGGAGGCCGCTCGCAGGACAGCACGGATGTGGGGACCGGATGGGGGATCCCCGCAGCACTGGCCGCTGACGCCACGGTGCGTGCAGCCTATGCCACGGCGATGCTCCACCGTGGGCAACAACGCGACGCCATTTTCCGGCGCCTCGGAATCGCCGAGGAACAAACCACCGGCAGCGAAGACGTCCTGCCGGCAGTCTTCGCCCTCCTCGAAAAGCACCGTTCAGGCATCCGCGCAGCGCGGAGCGCCGGCAAAGGTGGGCGCAGTGCAGGATGACGCTGGCTTCTACGCACCACTGCAGTACCAATCCCACTGGTTGTGGCTGGGGCTGTTTCTCATGCTCCTCGTTGCCGGCTGGTATGTCTGGGTCCTCCGGCCCGCCCGTACGGAAACTCCCACGCGGTCAGCCACATCCGTGCCCGGGCTGGACGCACTGAGAGCCGCCTGCCTGGCGGCCATCGACGCAACAGCAAGCGACACCGACGCCGGACGCATACCGGAACGCGACGCCCACCAAAGACTCAGCTACCTCGTGCGCGAATTCGCGCAGGCGGCCTCCGGCCTCCCGGCGACCTCCATGACACTCGAGGAACTGCGCCACCAAGGACTGGACGAGCTTGCTGCGGGGATCGCCGGCATCTACCCCAACGAATTCGCACCCGTCCAGGTCCAATCAATGCACCACTCGGCAGAGGCCGCACGTCGGGTGGTGCGGGCATGGAACTGAGCTACTGGTGGATCCTTCCCCTCGCCGCAGCAGCCGTGGGCTGCGCCGCCTGGCTCTCCATCCGCCGTCGTCCGCAAAAGGTGCGGCACATCGCGCACGGTGAACGGCTCACTGCGCTCCCGGCATACCAGCACGCCCTGCGCCAGTACCGGACCAGGCTGGTGCTGGCCGCCGTCCTGGGGGCCGTGTTCCTGGCCGCCACCGCCACAGCCGCAGCCAGGCCCACCCACCGCAGCACCGTGCAACCGGAAATTCGGAACAGGGACATAGTGCTCTGCCTGGACGTCTCCGGCTCCATGACCAGCACGGACGCGGCTATCGCAGCCGTCTTCCAAAAGCTCGCCGGGGAATTCGACGGCGAACGCATCGGCATGGTCATCTTCGACAGCAGCAGCGTTCAACTATTCCCCCTCACTGACGACTACCACTACGCCACCGAACAGCTCACCCAAGCCAAGGATGCCCTGGACAGTGGAGCCGGTTCATTCTTCGACGGCACCTGGAACGGGGAAGGCTCCTCGCTCATTGGAGACGGCCTGGCCTCGTGCGTCCAGAGCTTCCCGGACACCGCCGATGGTTCACCTGACCCGCGGCGCTCGCGGTCGGTGGTGCTGGCCACGGACAACTTCCTCTCTGGTGAACCGGTCTTCACGCTCGAGGAGGCCGGCGCACTGGCCATCAGCAAGAACGTGAAGGTCCATGCCCTCAACCCCGGAGATCTGGACTACGGGGACCAACCCGACCAACCCGGAGTGCAGCTCAGAGCAACAGCTGAGCGGACCGGAGGCACCTACTTCACCCTGGACAGCCCCGAAGCCGTGCCCGGGATCGTGCAGAAGGTGCAGGAAACAGAAGCCACCAGCTACCGTGCGGCTCCGCAGGCTGTAGTAGCGGACACCCCGGCCTGGCCACTGGGGATCGCGTTGCTGGCCGGTACGGGAATGCTGGTGCTGGGATGGCGGCTGGACCCATGAACACCAGCGCCCTGACCTTCGCCCCGATCCTGCCCTGGCCTGTCCTGGTTGTTGCGTGCCTGGCTGTGGTGGCCTTCACCGGCTGGGAGATCGCGCGCCGCGACCGCACCGGACGGACCGCCCCCCGGCGGCCGGTGCGGCCCGCAGCTCTCAGGGGTGCCGCCGTCGTGCTTCTCCTCCTTGCCGCGCTGCGTCCCGGCTGGACCGGCGGAGAAGCCCAAACAGCAACCGCGGACGTTGACGTTTACTTCGTGGTGGACACCAGCACCAGCATGGCCGCCGAGGACTACAACGGCACGGATACCCGGTTGACCGGCGTCAAACAGGACGTCATGGCCATTGCCAAAGAACTGGCAGGAGCCAAGTTCTCCCTTATCACCTTTGACAGCAAAGCCACCGTTCGGATGCCGTTGTCGCAAGACGCTACTGCCCTGCAAACCGCCATGACCACCCTGCAACCCCAGAATGCCAGGTACGCCAGGGGCAGTACTGTGACTGGCGCAGCGCAGCTGCTGAAGGAAAGGCTGGCAAGCGCGAAGGAGCAGCATCCCGGGCGGCCGGCGCTTGTCTTCTACGCCGGTGACGGCGAGAACACGAGCACCGAACGGCCAGCACCTTTGGACGCTGCCAACGTGGCCGGGGGAGCGGTGCTCGGCTACGGCACCCCTCAGGGCGGGCGAATGAAGGACTCCTCGGATGCTGATGCCCGCTATCTGAGGGACAAGGCTTCCGGCAACCCCCAGGACGCGATGTCAAGAATCGACGAAGGGCAACTCCGCGGCATCGCAGACCAACTCCACATCCCCTACGCGCATCGGACTGGAAACGAGCCAATCTCCGACACACTCGGCAAGGCCCAACCAGGCGCATTCGCCCCAACCAACGGAGTCGGACCAGGCCGGACGGAACTCTACTGGCTGCTGGCGCTGGCAGCATTCCTCCTTGCACTGCCTGAGCCCCTGCGGCACCTTACCGCGCTTCAGGACGTGCGTGGCCCACGTCGAAAGGAGCCCAGGCCGTGAAAGAGGAAAAGGCACGACGGCGGCCACTCCGGCGTGCGCTGTGGTCGGCTGCACCGGCCCTCGCGGCGCTCGCAGTCGCTGTGAAACTGGTGAGTGTGGGTTTGCTGGGCAGTTCTGCGCAGGAGGCCTTCACCTCCGGCCAGCAGGACGCCGTGGACCGTGCGGCGTCATGGTTGTCGGTGGCGAACGTCGTAGAGCCATACAAGGCGCAATTCGCCGCGGGAGATGCCCACGTGCTGGCCGGTGACTTCGGCGCTGCCCGTACCGATTTTGAGGCAGCACTGCGGGCGGGGTCCGGCACGGAGGAGTGCAAGGTCCGCGTCAACCTGGTACTGACCATCGAGAAGCTGGGGGACGCGGCAGCCGGGAACCTATCCGAAGCCGCACGGTTGTACCAGGAAGCCCTCGACACTGCCAAGGCTTCGCCGCCGCAATGCCACGAGGCAGGGTCGTCGAACGCGGCAGGGGAAGGCGCCAGCTTGGACTCGGCAGCGGATCGACTCGCTGGCAAGATTTCCGCAGGCGAAACGCCAAGCATGGATGCGCAACAGGGTTCGGGGGACACTCCGGCCGCCCCTGAGCCGGAGCAACTCAAGCAGCTGGAGGAGAACGCGCAGCGAGCCCAGCGGGAGCGGGCGGAGGGCATGGAACGTGGAGAGTACCTGCGTAGCCCGGACAGCGGACCGAGTGTGGACAGGCCGTGGTGAACACCACCAAGGGCGTTTAACGGGGCTGCTATTCCCAGAGAATCTCGTCATCCACCACGCCGTCTTCATCCGCTGCGACCACCAGTAGTTCGTCTGTGAAGTGCGAGCCGAGCGTGAAATCCAGAACGAAGTAGCGCTCCGGCTGGCCGGGGTAGATGGCAACGTGGCCGAGCTTGAGGGCCTTCAGGAAGACGTCGTTGGTGAGCTGGCCCTTGTCGCGGACGCCGAACACGGATTCGAGCTGCTCTTCCTTGAGCTGCGAGCTGTGGAAGTGCAGGAACTGTTGGGGGTTGGTGCCGTCCTGGTCGAGCTCGTCGGCGATCATTTCCCTGACCTGGTCCACCAGTTCGGGGAGGAATCGCAACCGGTAGTCCACCTTGCGCATAGCGGCTTCATCGAAGTGGTCGTGCGCGGCGACATTGAGGTCCAGTTCCAGCTGGTTGCCGGCGAGTTCATGTCTTGCGACGAAGCAATGTTCACGCCCGTGGTTGAGCTCGATCTCCCCAAAATGTTTGCTCGCTACCTTGCCCATGTGATCAATCTAACCCCATCAACCGGCGGGTTCCAGCACTTGGGACTATTTCATCGGCGCCGCTGCGGACCCTTGACAGGAGCGGGTTTCAGGGGGTTAAGGCCGCTCTTGCCGGAGGTGTCACGGAGCGTGTCGGCGAGCAGTTGGGTGAACAGCTGGACTTGCGCCGTGCGCTTTTCATTAATGAGCAAGGCGAACACATTGCGGGCCAGCCGAATGTCCGGGACATCAAGAACCACGACGCCGGGCGGTCGGTTGCGCAGTGCCAGTTCCGGTACCAGCGAGGCGCCAAGCCCTGCCGCGGTCATCTCGAGGCTCGCGTGGAAATCGTCGCTGTAGGCGACGACGCGGGGATGCAGGTTGCAGCTGGCGAACAGGCGCTCAATGACCAGGGCATCGCTGGTGCCGGGGTGGTGGACGATCCACGGCATGTCCGAAAGGTGAGCCGCTTCGATCTCGGCGTCCTCGCGGATCTTCCACGATGCCGGCAGGACCACACGGAAGTCGTCGTCGCCGATCCATTGACGTTCCAGTGAATGCGGCCATGCCAGGCCGGACTGCCCCACTTGGTAGACGAGCGCCACGTCCAGTTCGCCGCCGCTGCGCAGCCCCTGGATGGTTTGTGCAGGCTCGGCCACTGACACTTTCAGCTCAATGCCCAACCCGTTCCATCGTTCATTCCGAAGGATGTCGGGCAGTACATACGTGGCGAGGCTGGGGAAGATGCCCAGCCTGAGCTCCTGGGCGGGGGAGTCGTTCGTTCTTGAAGCGGCCGCCATAAGGGCTTCGACATCGGTCAGCACCTTGGATGCGTGACGTGTCATGGTCACGGCAGCCTCCGTGGGAACCACGCTGCGGGCGGAGCGTTGGAAGAGCTCGACGCCGGTGTCGCGTTCCAGTGCGGCCATCTGCTGGGAGACTGCCGAGGCTGTATAGCCCAGTTGGGTGGCGGCTGCCGCGAAGGAACCCAGCCGGGTGACCTCCAATAGTGTCCGGAGGTGGAGGAGGTTGACCATCAGCCGATTTTAGCTGTTCGCCACGCCACATTTTCAAAGTGTCACGACACGCCGTATCCCGGCGACACGCAGGAGATTAAATGTGGCTAAGTAGTCCACAGGGTGTGGATTTCATCTCTCACTTCGGCGGAATCACGGACATTTTGAGGTACCTGCCCTGTGGACGAGCGGTGGATTGAATGACATACTTGTAATACATCATCTTGGGGTTCCAGCGAGGCGCTTGCACTACATGTAGTATCGATTTACGGATTGAGCGGGAAACCAGCGCAAGACTAAATAAGAGCGTGTTGGCTGCCACAGCAGCCCGCGGGCCGGTATCGGATTCAGTAATAAGTTCCGGTTGAGCCCGCCAGATACGAAGAGCGACAGACTTCAACTAAGGGGACAGGGATCATGACCGTTACGGTTTACACGAAGCCGGCCTGTGTTCAGTGCAACGCAACCTACCGGGCACTCGACAAGAAGGGCATTGCCTACCAGAGTGTCGACATCTCCCAGGATGCCGAGGCCCTTGAGCGCCTCAAGGCGCTGGGTTACATGCAGGCTCCGGTTGTCGTGACCGAGCAGGACCACTGGTCTGGATTCCGCCCGGACAAGATCGAGGAACTGGCCCAGGCCGTTTCCTCCGTGGCCTAAGTTTCATTCAAACTTCGCCACCACAGCACACCAAGAATTCCTATGTAGTTGAGGTGACTCCCATGGCACCGTTGGCAGCGGCAACCGTACGCGAAGCTGCGGAGGCTGTCACCACCAGGAGTCACCTCATCTACTTTTCCTCGGCATCCGAGAACACCAAACGATTCGTCCAGAAATTGGGCAGGGACGCAGCTCGCATCCCGCTCTATGCCCAGGATGCACCGCTTCAGGCCCTTGAACCATTTGTCCTTGTACTGCCTACGTATGGCGGAACGAATGGCGAAGGTTCTGTACCGAAGCAAGTCATCAGGTTTCTGAACAACCCCGGGAACAGGGAGTTGATCCGGGGTGTTATCGGAGCAGGGAACACTAATTTCGCGGACAACTACTGCGCGGCGGGAGACATCATCGCCGTCAAGTGCAGGGTCCCGCATCTTTATAAATTTGAGCTCATGGGGACGCCTGAAGACGTCCAACGAGTCAACGAAGGGCTGGAAGAATTTTGGACACGACTGTCGCAGAAACAGAAGTAACCGGGGGCGCTGTGGACACGGCCAAGAAGCCATTGCCTGAGGCCTATAAGGGCCTGGGCTATCACGAACTCAACGCCATGCTGAACCTGTATGGCCCCAACGGTGAGATCCAGTTCGAAGCCGACCGCGAGGCTGCGCACCAGTACTTCCTGCAGCACGTGAACAACAACACCGTGTTCTTCCACGACTTGGAAGAGAAGCTCGACTACCTGGTAAAGAACCAGTACTACGAGCGCGAAACGCTTGACCAGTACACGATGAACTTCATCCGCGACCTCTTCAACCGCGCGTACAAGAAGAAGTTCCGTTTCGAGACCTTCCTCGGTGCGTTCAAGTTCTACACGTCCTACACGCTGAAGACGTTCGATGGCAAGCGCTTCCTGGAGCGCTACGAGGACCGCGTGTGCATGGTTGCCCTGCACCTCGCCCGCGGCAACGAAGACTTGGCCAACCGCCTCGTCGATGAAATCATCGACGGCCGTTTCCAGCCGGCTACTCCCACGTTCCTGAACGCCGGCAAGGCCCAGCGTGGCGAGCTCGTCTCCTGCTTCCTGCTCCGCATCGAAGACAACATGGAGTCGATAGCCCGCGCCATCAACTCCGCCCTTCAGCTCTCCAAGCGTGGCGGCGGCGTAGCGCTTTCGCTCACCAACATCCGCGAGCACGGCGCTCCGATCAAGCAGATCGAAAACCAGTCATCCGGTGTTATCCCCGTGATGAAGCTCCTCGAAGACAGCTTCTCCTACGCCAACCAGCTCGGTGCCCGCCAGGGCGCAGGTGCCGTGTACCTGCACGCCCACCACCCGGACATCCACCGCTTCCTCGACACCAAGCGCGAGAACGCTGACGAGAAGATCCGCATCAAGACGCTCTCCTTGGGCGTCGTCGTTCCGGACATCACGTTCGAACTCGCCAAGAAGAACGAGGACATGTACCTCTTCTCGCCGTACGATGTCGAGAAGGTCTACGGTGTTCCGTTCTCCGACATCTCGGTGACCGAGAAGTACTACGAGATGGTCGACGATTCCCGGATCAAGAAGACCAAGATCAGCGCCCGTGAGTTCTTCCAGACCCTCGCGGAGATCCAGTTCGAGTCCGGCTACCCGTACATCATGTTCGAGGACACGGTGAACCGGGCCAACCCGATCGACGGCAAGATCACCATGAGCAACCTGTGCTCGGAGATCCTGCAGGTTTCCTCGCCGTCCATCTATGCCGAGGACCTGAGCTACGAAACCGTGGGCAAGGACATCTCCTGCAACCTCGGTTCGATGAACATCGCCAAGACCATGGATTCCCCGGACTTCGGTCTCTCCATCGAGACTTCCATCCGTGCCCTCAGCGCTGTGTCCGATATGTCCTACATCAACTCGGTGCCGTCCATTGCCCAGGGCAACGCCCAGAGCCACGCGATCGGCCTTGGCCAGATGAACCTCCACGGCTACCTTGCCCGCGAGCACGTCCACTACGGTTCCGAAGAAGGCTTGGACTTCACCAACATCTACTTCTACACGGTGCTGTTCCACGCTCTCCGCGCTTCCAACCGTCTTGCCATCGAGACCGGCCAGAAGTTCGGCGGCTTCGAGAAGTCCACCTACGCAAGCGGCGAGTTCTTCGACAAGTACACCGAGCAGGAATGGGTTCCGGCAACGGAGCGCGTACAGGAACTCTTCGCTGGCCACCACATCCCCACCCAGGATGACTGGCGCGAGCTGAAGGCTTCCGTCATGGAGCACGGCATTTACAACCAGAACCTCCAAGCCGTGCCGCCTACCGGTTCCATCAGCTACATCAACAACTCCACGTCGTCGATCCACCCGGTGGCCGCCAAGATCGAAATCCGCAAGGAAGGCAAGATCGGCCGCGTCTACTACCCGGCTCCGTACCTGACCAACGACAACCTGGAGTACTACCAGGATGCCTACGAAATCGGCTACGAAAAGATCATCGACACCTACGCCGCTGCCACGCAGCACGTGGACCAGGGCTTGTCCCTGACGCTGTTCTTCAAGGACACCGCCACCACGCGTGACATCAACAAGGCGCAGATCTACGCATGGCGCAAGGGCATCAAGACCCTCTACTACATCCGTCTCCGCCAGCTCGCGCTGGAAGGGACCGAGGTGGAAAACTGCGTCAGCTGCATGCTCTAAGGAGATAGATCCAGTTGGAAGATTCGACGGTGGAGATTGGCTCCGTTTATGGCGTCCGCCTCAGGCGCGAACGTGAGTACCGCTATGTCGGTATCACGACGAAGCCAATCTCCCGTCGATTCTCCCAGCACCTGAAGGTCGCCCGAAGTGGCCGCAAGACACCCTTCTACGATTGGCTGCGAAAGCAAACCCCGGATTCACTGCTGGTTGAGCAACTGGATGTGTCATGGGATCTGGAGGAACTTGGCCAAGCCGAGAGGGACTGGATCAGACACTTGAGGCTTGGCGGCGACCGGCTACTGAACCTCTCCGAAGGTGGCCTTGGGCCTACGGGCGTTCAATGGACCGAAGAGCAGCGGGAGGCAGCGCGCTTGCGTTCCACGGGTAGACGAGGCCTAGTCCGGCCAGGTGAAGAAAACCCGTTCTACGGCGGCAGGCATACGTTGGAGCAACGGACCAAATGGTCACAGGAGCGTAAGGGTTCAATGCTCGCTGAGGCTAACCCCAACTTCGGGAAATTCGGTCCGAACCATCCGAGCTTCGGCCGCTCGATGACCGAGGAAGCACGCAAAGCGCTCTCTGAGGCCAGAACAGGAATCGGCAATCCCAACTTCGGCAAGAAGGCCAGTGCCGAAACTCGTGCGAAGATGTCTGCTGTCAGGAAGGGCAAGCCAATGCCATCCAGCCGACGTAACGCGCACACCAGACATCACACGAACAAGGGCGTTGTGAACCCAACATGCCAGCATTGCATCGACGATGCAGCCCAAGTGAAGCTCATGCGAGAAAGTGAAACGACAAATGACTGAGAAAGTGAAGCTCCTGACGCACGTCGAGGCCATCAACTGGAACAAGATCCAGGACGACAAGGACGTGGAAGTCTGGAACCGTCTGGTCAACAACTTCTGGCTTCCGGAGAAGGTGCCGCTGTCCAACGACGTCCAGTCGTGGCACACGCTCACGCCGGATGAGCAGCAGCTCACCATGCGTGTTTTCACCGGCCTCACCCTGCTGGACACCATCCAGGGCACGGTGGGCGCTGTCTCACTGATCCCGGATGCGATCACTCCTCATGAAGAAGCCGTGTACACCAACATCGCTTTCATGGAATCCGTGCACGCGAAGTCCTACTCGTCCATCTTCTCCACCCTGTGCTCCACCAAGGAGATTGACGACGCTTTCCGCTGGTCGCTCGAAAACGAGAACCTGCAGAAGAAGGCGCAGATCGTCATGGATTACTACCAGGGCGACGATCCCCTGAAGCGCAAGGTGGCCTCCACCCTGCTGGAAAGCTTCCTGTTCTACTCGGGCTTCTACCTGCCCATGTACTGGTCCTCACGCGCCAAGCTCACGAACACGGCTGACCTCATACGCCTCATCATCCGTGACGAGGCCGTGCACGGCTACTACATCGGCTACAAGTTCCAGAAGGGCTTGGAGAAGGTTTCCGAGGCCCGCAAGCAGGAAATCAAGGACTACACCTTCGAACTGCTCTTTGAGCTGTACGAAAACGAAGTCCAGTACACCCACGACCTCTACGACGGCGTCGGCCTGGCCGAGGACGTCAAGAAGTTCCTGCACTACAACGCCAACAAGGCCCTCATGAACCTTGGCTACGAGGCCATGTTCCCGGCTTCCGTCACCGACGTGAACCCGGCCATTCTGTCGGCCCTGTCCCCGAACGCTGACGAGAACCACGACTTCTTCTCCGGCTCGGGCTCGTCCTACGTGATTGGCAAGGCTGTCAATACGGAAGATGAGGACTGGGAGTTCTAGTACGTCCGAGTGATCGGAAACCTGCTCGGGATCAGCTGCGGAAGCGGCTGGTCCCGAGTTTTTTTGTGCTCCGAGCGGCCCGGTGACCGCCAAGCATCCGACATATTAGGTCAAGTAAGACTTGCGTAATTATGGTGATGCTGATCACTTTTGACCCATCCTGCTTTGCAGGTAGGCAAGGCATACCTACTCTTACAGAAGCACGCCTTCCCAACACTCAGGCCTGCACGGACGAAGGTCCCCCCAAGAGTTTTTGTTCGCAGAAAGAAGCCCCCCATGAACATCCCCAAGAAAGCGCTGGCCGGAATCGCCCTTGCGGCAACCGCAGTACTTGGCCTCAGCGCCTGCGGCTCCAATGCCGGCAGTGCCCCCGTGGCGTCAGGTTCCGCCTCCGGAGGCGCAGTCTCCGGTGAAATCACGGTGTACAACGCCCAGCACGACACCCTGACCAAGGAATGGGTGGATGCCTTCACCAAGGAGACCGGCGTTAAGGTCACCATCCGACAGGGCTCGGACACGGAATTGTCCAATCAGATCGTCCAGGAAGGCCAGGCTTCCCCGGCTGACGTCTTCCTGACTGAGAACTCTCCAGCAATGGCGCAGGTAGAGAACGCAGGGCTTTTCGCCGACGTGGACAAGGCAACCCTTGACCAGGTTCCCGCTGAATTCCGTCCGTCCACCGGCAAGTGGACCGGCATCGCTGCCCGCTCGACCGTCCTGGTGTATGACAAGAACAAGATCAGTGACGACCAGCTGCCCAAGTCGATGCTGGACCTGGCCAAGCCGGAGTGGAATGGCAAGTGGGCAGCTTCGCCTTCCGGTGCCGACTTCCAGGCAATTGTTGCCGCTCTGCTTGAACTCAAGGGCGAAGCGGCAACCGAAGAATGGCTCAAGGGCATGAAGGAAAACTTCAAGGCCTACAAAGGCAACAGCACCGCCATGAAGGCAGTCAATGCCGGTGAAGTCGACGCCGCGTTGATCTACCACTATTACTACTACGGCGACCAAGCCAAGACCGGCGAAAACTCAAAGAACGTCACCCCGTACTTCTTCAAGAACCAGGACCCGGGAGCTTTCCTCTCCGTCTCCGGCGGCGGCGTCCTCAAGTCCGCCAAGAACGCGGCCGCTGCCCAGGCATTCCTGAAGTTCATCACCGGCAAGCAAGGCCAGGAAGTCCTGAAGAACGGTACGTCCTTCGAGTACGCCATCGCCTCTCAGGTGGATGCCAACGCCAAGCTCGTCCCGATCAAGGACCTGCAGGCTCCCACCGTGGACCCGGCCAAGCTGAACTCCGCCAAGGTCACCGAGCTGATGACCAAGGCAGGGCTCCTCTAGTTCTGTGATCACCGACCTCCCGGCTTCCCGACCACAAGGAACGGAAAGCACGACGGCGGGCAAGGGCAAACGCCCTCGCCCGCCTTTCGGCGTTTCCACCGTGTCTCTGCTGGCGGTGTTGATAGCCCTGTTTTCGCTTCTTCCGCTGGGCTACGTCGTCTACATGACCGTCGCGACCGGCTGGGACACCGCCGTCGAGCTCATCGTCCGCCCGCGCGTGGGTGAGCTGCTGCTCAACACGATCCTGCTGACCGTCATCACCATCCCGCTGTGCTTGCTGCTGGGGGTCGGTGGTGCGTGGCTGGTGGAGCGGACAACGCTCCGGGGGCGCCGCTGGTGGGCCGTTGCATTGGCTGCGCCGTTGGCTATCCCTGCATTCGTCAACAGCTACGCCTGGGTTTCGGCCGTACCGTCGCTTGAAGGACTCTGGTCCGGGGTTCTGATAGCCACGCTTTCCTACTTCCCGCTGGTTTACATACCCGCCGCTGCCACGCTTGGCCGCCTGGACCCGGCCATCGAGCAATCCGCCGCCTCCCTTGGGCTGGGTCCGTGGGCAGTGTTCTTCCGGGTGGTCGTGCCCCAGCTCCGCATTGCCATGACGGGCGGGGCCCTGCTCGTTGGACTGCACCTCCTGGCCGAGTACGGCGCCTTCGCCATGATCCGCTTCGACACTTTCACGACGGCGATCATGGTCCAGTTCCAGTCGACGTTCAACGGTGCCGCCGGCAACATGCTGGCCAGCGTTCTCGTAGTCCTCTGCCTTTTCCTGCTCCTCGCTGAAGTGAAGAGCCGAGGAACGGCGCGCTATGCACGCATCGGATCGGGTGCCCAAGGCAAGACCACGCAGCTGCCGCTGGGTGGTTACCAGCTGCCGGCCCAACTGAGCCTCTTGGCGCTCACTGCGCTGGCATTCGGTTTGCCGCTCTGGTTTGTCCTGAAGTGGGTGATGGCAGGAGGCGCCGAGGTCTGGGAGGCGGAGGAATTCCTTCCGGCACTTCTTCAGACCCTCCTGTACGGGGCTGTTGGAGCGGCTGTGACCACTGTGGTTGCCTTCCCCATGGCTTATCTGGCTGTCCGGCACCCCAGCTGGTTCAGCAAGCTGCTCGAACTCTCCAACTACGTCACCAGTTCCCTTCCGGGAATCGTCGTTGGCCTGGCCTTTGTGACCGTCAGCATCCGGGTGGTGCCAGGTGTCTACCAGACGGCAGGAGTCCTCGTTGCGGCCTACGTGTTGTTGTTCCTTCCCCGGGCGTTGGTCAACCTGCGCTCCGGCCTCGCCCAGGCTCCCCAGGAACTCGACGAAGCTGCGCAATCCCTGGGCAAGGCCCCCTTGGTGTCGTTCTTCAAGGTGACGCTGCGGCTCACGGCCCCGGCCGCTGCCGGGGGAGCGGCCCTGGTATTCCTGGCCATTGTCAATGAACTGACGGCCACGCTGCTCCTGGCGCCCAACGGTACACGGACCCTGGCCACGGAATTCTGGAGCAAAAGCAGCGAGATCGACTACACCGGGGCAGCTCCCTATGCCTTGCTGATGATCCTGCTCTCGGCTCCCATGACGTACCTGCTTTTCCAACAGTCCAAGAAAGTAGCCGGACAGTGACAGAACAAGCCCCTTCCCGACTTCCGTCGCCCCGGGTGGCACCCTCCGTGGCCCCGACCACGAACTCACACCTGGACATTTCCGAGGTCACCAAGAATTTCGGTTCCCAGGCTGTCCTTAAAGGAGTGAACCTCTCGGTCGCCCGCGGCGGGACCACCGCCATCGTTGGCCCGTCCGGCTCCGGTAAAACCACGTTGCTTCGGCTCATCGCGGGCTTCGAACATCCGAACACCGGTTCCATCAGCTTGAACGGCCTTCCCGTGGCGGGAGAAGGAGTCAAGGTCCCGGCGCATAAACGCCACGTCGGGTACGTTGCCCAGGACGGTGCACTGTTCCCGCACTTGACCGTTGGACAGAACGTCGCCTTCGGTTTGGATGCCGGCAAGCTCGACGGCGGCCGCCGGGCTGTGCGGGCCCGTGTGGAAGAACTGTTGGACATGGTCTCCTTGGACCCCGCCATGGCAAAGCGACGTCCGCATCAGCTCTCCGGCGGTCAGCAGCAACGCGTCGCCTTGGCCCGTGCGTTGGCCCGCGAACCTGAACTGATGCTCCTGGATGAGCCCTTCTCGGCACTCGACGCTGGCCTGCGGGTAGCCACTCGCCGTGCCGTGGCGAAAGTTCTCAACGCCGCAGGGGTGACCACCATCCTGGTCACCCACGATCAGGCCGAGGCCTTGTCCTTCGCCGACCAAGTGGCCATCATGCGTGGCGGGCGTCTGGCGCAGATCGGCAACCCCTTCGTGGTGTACACCCGTCCGGCAGACCGGGCCACGGCAGAGTTCCTCGGCGAAGCAGTCATTCTCGATGCCTGGATGGAGGGCTCCCTCGCGACGTGTTCCCTTGGCGGCATCGCCGTCCGGCGACCACCGGCCCAGGGGAAGGTTCAGCTCATGCTGCGCCCGGAACAAATCCGGATTGCCCCGGACGGACCGATCCGTGGCGTGGTGGTCGATACCGACTACTTCGGCCCCGAAACGACCGTGCGTATCAAGCTGGGCGCGTACACCGCAGAAGACGGGGCGGGGCAGGGCCAAAGCCATCGCTACCCGGGCGGTGGCGAGATCATCACCATCCGGCACTGGAACGCGTCGATCACCAGGCCGGGCACGGAACTTTGCCTCCGTGTGGTGGGTGAAGGAGTGGCTTTCCCTGTAGGGGAGTAGCCAGCTCAGGTGCCACCTGCCGTGACACGCAGGTGGCCCGGCAGGGGAGGAGCTTGGGAACGGTAGCTATGCCCGGTGGGCGTCCGGACTTCCAAGGTATGGACAGAGTCGGTGTCGTTCCGGGCCGGCTCTGTTTTGCTGCTCCAACCCGGGTTTTCTTTAGTGTGGTTGCAGGCTTCGCAAAGTCCGGCGCCGTTGTCCAACGAGGTGGATCCGCCACGACGCCAAGGGACTACGTGGTCGATGTGCCGAATGGGCGCGTCGCAGTACGGTGTCCGGCACAGGTTGTCACGAACCTCTATGATGCGGCGCATTCCCTGCGGAAAGAAGCGGGACCGCGAGTCCTCGGCGATGAGCTCCCCGGTGCCGGGTGCTGTATAGAGGCGGCGAAGCCAAATATGGAAATCACCGTCGGGATCGCCGTGGGCCTTCGTTGTAAATACAAGGTCTCTGGCCCACTGGGCGGGGACAACCCCATAGCCGGTCAGCCGCGCCGGTTCGGAGTCGTTGTCCAGGAGGGTGCGGTCTGTCATCACCAGCTGCAGGTCAATCCCGGAATAGCCGGCGGATGAACCGGTGATCCGCTCAACCAGGGTGTCGGCCATAACCTGCCCCCGACCGCGTTGCTCACCACCAGGACGGGACCGGGCTGAGTCAGCGGCCCGCGTGAGTGCCGCGTAGGCTGCGACGCCTTGGGCTACAGGAAGCAGGGCGGTCAGGATGGTCATCGTGTCAGGTGCCGGCCGCAGACTCACGGTCCTCTCATTCGCGGCACGTGCAGCCCGCTGGGTTACCGAACGCGGATCACGGCGATAGGCTGCGGCTTTCGCAGCGGCAACGATGGCCTTGTCCCCGGCGCCTTCGAAGGTTCCGGTATCCGGCGCGAGCTCTTCATCCACGGCCGCCCGATCCTCATCGGACAAGCAGGCGGTCTCCTTGGCGAGTAGGGTGGCTCTCCACTCATTCAACAGCCCCGCATCCACGGCGGCCATGGTGTGTGGCATCTCCGTGACCAATGCCCGGGCCAAGCCAAGGAGTCGGGAGCCACGGTTTGGGGATTCCCTCCGGGCGGGCGCCACTTGCGCTCCTACACCCTTGCCACGTTCGGAAGCCGGGACTCCGGCCTCAGCCTGCTCAGCGCGTTGGGCAAGGTCGAAGGCCACCGTGATTTTGGCCTGAAGTCCCGAGATAGCCGACTTTATGTCTTCCAGTACCCGCAGTTGGTTGATCAGATCCCGGCTTATCGAGCTGGGAGTGGCTGAGCTTGGAACGGCGGGAAACTCCCGGTCAGAAGGAACCGGCATCAGCGCGGCGCTGACTCCTGCATCCACTGGTCTCTCCGGCTTTCGTCCCATGTTCCTACTCTGACAGGAGGCACCGACATTATTAGCCGACGAGCTAAGCCCGTAGCCGGGCAGCCTCGCTCGCCAGCTCGGCTTCCAAGGTCTGAATGCTCGGCAGGCTCGCAACCAACTCCTCGGGCAACGAGTCGGCCAGGGAAGTCCGCCACTCCGCGATGCCTACAGGCGCGTTGAAACCCCGCAGTGCGTACTCGGCCACCACGCTGTTTTTCTCCTTGCATAGCAGCAACCCGATGGTCGGCTTGTCATCCGGGTGCGCCATGAGATCGTCCACGGCCGCCATATACATGCCCAACTGGCCGAGGAAGCCGGGCTCGAACTTCACCGCCTTCAGCTCGATCACCATGTAGCAGCGCAGTTTCAGGTGGTAGAACAGCAGGTCGGCGAAGAACTCGTCGCCGGCAATCTCCAGCCGGACCTGCTCGCCCACAAAAGCAAAACCCTGGCCCAGTTCCAAAAGGAATTTCTCCACGTGCTTAACCAACTGCAGCTCCAGGTCCCGTTCGGTGTGACGGTCAGCCATGGACAGGAAGTCGAAGACGTACGGATCCTTGGTGGCCTGCTGGGCGAGGTCGGAATCGGCCGGAACCATGGTGGTCTTGAAGTTGGTGATGGCTTGACCGGACCGTTCGTGCAAGCGCGTTGAGATCTGGTGTGTCAATACGTTGCGCGACCATCCGTGCTGGGCGGCCGCCGCCGCGTACCAAAGCCGAGTGGCGGCGTCGTCGAGTTTCTCCAGCAGCGCGATCTGGTGGTACCAAGGCAATGTTGCAAGCGGTGCTTGCAACATTGGGAAGTCGGGCCAGGCCTGCGCGAAGCTCTTCATATACCGCAGGTTCCTGGGGGAGAAGCCCTTAGCCTCAGGGAACCTCGTGCGGATATCGGCGGACAGGCGTGTGACCACTTTGGCACCCCAGCCTTCCGCGGATTCACGTTCCGCCAACTGCCGGCCGATGCTCCAGTACGAATTCAAGAGCTCGCTGTTGGCTGCTGCCATTGCGCGAGTCCGGCCTACTCGGACTTCCTTCGCCACAGTGTTGAGCAGGGCGGGGTACCACTCGGGCATGGCCGACGACGCCGGGACGCCGGGAAATGAGGCCTCGGTGACGAGCTCTTGGGACGGCATATGTCTCCTGTCGATTGCTGTTGTGATCACGCTAGGGAAAGGCACTGACAAAATAGAGGGGTGAGTGCAGCCGGCGAATTTGTGGACTACACGCTCCAGCGTGAATCGTCGTGGGAGAAGGCCGACGAGGCTAGCGAACGCCTCGGCGAGGCCTTGACGGTGTACGGGGCGTCCGTGGGCGCAGTGCGCGGAACAATCCGGGATGCCCTGAAGCGGTACAAGAACCTCAGCCATGACGACATCACCGCCTTAAGCTCTGAACTGTGGGAGGAGCCGGTTTTCGAACGTCGCCTCGCGGCTGTGGTCCTGCTGCAAACCAAGGTCGGCGTTTTGGTGAACACCGATCTGACCCGTATCGAAGGTTTCATCAGGGACGCCGGGACCCGGGAACTGGTGGATCCGCTGGCCAAGGACGTGGTTGCGCCGTTGCTGGCCCGGCTCGAAGGGCTGGCGAAGGACCGCGCTGAGCGCGTTCTGGATCGTTGGGCGACCGACCCGGACCCTGAATTGCGTCATGCCGCGGCCCTTACCGCAGGCCCTTCCACCCCTTGATAAGCACCAACGACCGGCCTAGCGTTTCCCTCAACACATGCCAGTGACTTGAAAGGCAGGTTGTTTGATGAAATCGCTGTGGTTGGACCGCGAATCCCACTTCACGTCCGACCCGATTCCGGACGAAAAACATTTCGACACGATAGTGGTCGGCGCGGGACTTACGGGTCTGGTGGCGGCACTGCTGTTGTCCAGGTCCGGCCAGCGTGTGGTGGTCTTCGAAGCGCGCACGCTGGGTGCGGTGACCACAGGTAACACCACCGGCAAGTTGAGCCTCCTGCAAGGGGGAGTGCTTTCGGCTCTCCGCAGCCAGTACTCCTTGAAGGTGATGCAGGCGTACGTGGAGGCGAACAAGACGGGACAGGCCTGGCTCACGCAGTACCTGGAACAGCAGGGAGTTCCCTTCCAGCGCCGGACGGCTGTCACCTTCGCAACAACTAACGACGGCGGCCAGCAGCTCCGTAAGGAAGCAGCGGTTTCGCGCGACGTGGGTTTGGACGTCCACTTCAGCCGTGACCCGGGACTTCCGTTCCCTGTGGTTGAGGCTCTGGAACTGGAAGATCAGGCGCAGATCCACCCGATGGACGTGCTGGACACCCTGGCGAGGGACATCCGTGAGCACGGCGGCCTCATTGTTGAGGGTGTCCAAGTGCAGAATGTGGGTTCGGAGCAACCCCTGGAAGTCTCCACACGCAAAGGAACCTTCACCGCGGACACCGTAGTGCTGGCCACAGGTACGCCGATTTTGGACCGCGGCCTGTACTTCACCAAGCTTGAACCCAACCGTTCCTACGCCGCTGCCCTTCGGCCGCAGGTGGGGACCTCCATCCCGCAAGCCATGTACCTTTCCATTGACGCGCCTACCCGGTCCCAGCGCACCCACCCCACTGCAGGGGGCGAGTTACTCCTGGTGGGCGGCTACGGGCACACGGCTGGCCGTGCATCATCACCGAAACAGCACGTGGACGATCTCCTGGGATGGGCCAACAAGTATTATCCCGGGGCTGAGCTCACCCACACGTGGTCTGCCCAGGACTACCAGGCGACCAACCTCATGCCTTTCTTCGGCAAGCTGCCGAGGGGCCATGGCCGGATCTTTTTCGGCACCGGATACAACAAGTGGGGGATGAGCAACGGTGTCGCGGCCGCACTGTCCATTACCTCCGACATCCTGGGAGGCCAGTCCGACTGGGCGACGGCCATCCATCACCGCGTGACGTCACCCCAAGGCGCCCTCCAGGCCGTGCGGCTCAACGCCGGTACGGCCAAACGAATGATCGAGGACAAGGTTAAGGTCAGGAGTAACCCCGAGATCACGGACGAAACCCGTCCGCCTGAAGGGACAGGCGTCGTGGGACTCTACAAAGGCGAGCCGGCGGCAGTGTCTACCGTTGAAGGCAAAGTTTGTATGGTGTCTGCCAGTTGTGCCCATTTGGGCGGCTTGTTGACATGGAACGATGCCGAGAAATCCTGGGATTGCCCGCTGCACGGTTCCCGCTTTACGCCGGAGGGCACGTACCTTGAGGGCCCGGCGACGCATCACCTGCAGAAATCGGTGGGTAAGAAAAAGGATTAGCCCAGCCGGTCCACGCGGCGCTGCGCTTGATCCGCGGTGCGGCGCAGTTGCGTTGCCGTCCTTACGGCAAGCTTTTTGTCCGATTCTGCGGCTTCCGTATCGCGGGTGAGTCCGATCAGCTCGGCTTCCAGGGAAGCCAATCGTTTTTTGGCGTCCTCTATTTCGGCTTGGAGCTCGGTTCGGCGGGCATCCAACGTCTCGATGGCAGCCCAGGCTTGAGAGGCGGCTTCTTCGGCGCCTCGAGCTTCTTTGTCAGCTACTTCGAACTCGTTGCGGGCCTCTTCCAGTGCTGCCCGCTGCTTGGCGGCACGCCGCTCCGCCAGAGACGTAGCCTCCTCCTGCGGTACTTTTTTCCTGGTGGCCGACTCTTTGGGAGGGGTTGGTTCCTTACCCTGCGACGGTTCTTTCCCGCTGGGTTTGACCACTTGTTCGGTGGGGTCCTCAGCGTCATTGGTGTCCTCCGGCCCTGCCGCAGCCACAGCATCGGTGAGGTCCACGGACTCGAAGCCACTGCCGCTCAATCCCCTTACCAGGCGGCCTGTCCCTACGGCAGCGCCGGCGCCGGCGTCTGCCATCGCGGCTCGGAGGGTCTGCTCAAGGTCGGTCGCGGCGGCTGCGCTCAGGGGCGCTCCCAGTTCGCTCGCCAAGTCCTTGGCCGCCTTCACGGCTGACGCCAGCTGCCCTTGCCGTTGCTGGCCGAGTTCGCGAAAAGCCTCGGCGTCAGAGTCCTCTTGAGCGGTGCGGAGGGAAACGCCAAAGCGTACGACGCCGTCAATCACCTCGGGTTTATGAACCGCAAGCATGTTGACGGCCCAGGCGCCGGCAGCCGGCTTGGGCAGGCCACTGATCGCCTTCGCCAGTTCCTTGTCGCCACCCTCCTTGGCTTGGCGCACCAAGGCAGAGCGTGAAGCCGTGAAGTCGCGCGGCATGACGGCGTACAACTCCTGGGCGGCATCGCGGAGGTCCATGAACCCATCCTAGGGTTTCGTCACGGCAGTCCTCCGGATCGAGTCGGCACCCGCACGTGGCTTAGGGTAGCCTAAGTCGAGTGGATCAGATCATGAGCTTGCCCTTTGGCGTCGCACTCGCGGCGCTCTTCGCCATTGTCATGATCCGCGTCAACGTCACGTATTGGATTGGTCGGGGAGCCGTTGCCGGGTTCGCCCACACCCGGTTCGGCAGTTCGCTGGAGCGACCCAAAGCAGCCCGCGCCCAAGCCCTGATTCAGCGTTGGGGACCGTACGCCGTCGTGCTTTCCTTCCTGACTATTGGCCTCCAGACGGCCATCAACCTTGCCGCCGGTGCGGCTCGCATGCCCATGCGCCGGTATCTCCCGGCCGCAATCGGTGGCTCGGTCATCTGGGCCCTGCTGTATGCGACCATCGGGCTCGCCGCCCTTGAGGCCTGGTTGGCGGTAGCCGCAGCGTCGCCGGTGGGTGCGGGGCTGGCTGTCGCCGCCGCGGCCGCCATCGTTGTCTGGGTAGTCACGATCCGACGACGTCGGGCAGCGACCAAATCAGCGGATACAGTGGTCTGAGTTCTACTGCTGGATCGGCGAAAGGCTCGGGTTGACTACTGCATTACCGGAACTGGCGGACGGTGCTTTTTACTACGAATCGTTGGGTGAGGGCCGCTTCCGATCCACGATCCATGCCCAGGGTGCGTGGAATCCGCACGAACAACACATGGCGCCGGCTTCGGGCATCATCGCCGATGCCCTGGTGCGGCACGAACCCAGGGACGACGTTCGCCTGGCACGGATCAGTTACGAAATCCTCGGCCTGATCCCCGGCGGCGAATTCCAGGTCACCACCTCAACGTTGAGGCCGGGCAAGACCATTGAACTGATCCAGGCTGAGCTCTCCGCCGGCGGCCGGGTAGCCATCCGCGCCGCCGCGTGGCGGATGATCACCAGCGACACGAGCGCCGTGGCCGCGGTGGAGGACGAACCCATGCCCGCCCCGGACGAATGCAAGCCGTGGGACGGCGCCAGCGTCTGGCCAGGCGGCTATATCCGCTCACTGGAGATGCGCTTGGCCGAAGGCCACCGACCCGGATCCGGCAGGGTGTGGATCCGGACCTCGCACCCCCTGACAGATCAAGGAGACAGTTCGGACCTTGCCCGGCTGATGGGTTTGGTGGACACAGCCAACGGCATCGCGGCTCGCGTCCCTCCGGGTGAGAACAGCTACATCTTCCCCAACGTCGACCTTCAGATTCACATGTATCGAGCTCCGTCAGGTGAGTGGCTGGGGCTGGACAACAGGGTGTCCTTCGGTGCTGACGGTATTGGCCTGACATCCTCCGTGCTCCACGACGTCAACGGGCCGTTCGGGCGGGCCGAGCAGATCCTTACCTTGAGGAAGAGCTGATGACCGGCGAGCAGCCAAGCCTGACTGTGTACCGCCAGGAGGGATCCATGGGCGCAGCCGAGGATCTCGACTTCGCCTTGGAACTGTTGAAGCGTGCCCGGAGCGGTCAGCAGGGTCCCTGTCTTCGCTTGTATCGGCCGAAGCCTACGGTGGCTTTCGGCCAGCGCGATGCGAATCTGCCAGGATTCGCTGCCGCCGAGGAAGCCTGCCGCGGGCTTGGCTTCGAACCCTTGGTCCGAAAGGCAGGCGGGCGGGCTGCCGCTTACCACGAGGGCTCCTTGGTGATCGACCATGTTGAACCGCACCCTGACGCGATTGTGCGGGCCAAAGCGCGCTTCTCCGAGTTTGGCGAGCTGCTGGCCGGCGCCCTTCGCAGCGTGGGTGTTCACGCCGCCGTCGGCGAGATACCGGGAGAGTACTGCCCCGGCGAGTTCAGCGTTCACGGTGAGGACCCGGACTTCCCTGCCCATCGCATCAAGCTGATTGGAACTGCCCAGCGGGTAGTCTCCGGAGGTTGGTTGTTCAGTTCCGTGATTGTGGTGGAGAACTCCAAGCCCATCCGGGACGTCCTGACAGCCAGCTACGCCGCCCTTGGCCTGGACTGGGATCCGGCAACGGCTGGTGCTGCCAATGATTTGCTGCCGCACTTGGACGTGAAGACCGTGGAGGACGCAGTGATCGAGGCGTACCGCGGTTACGCGGACGTGGTCGACGGCGACTTCCGGAGTCTTGTGGCCTGGTCACCGCAGCTGCGTTGAGCCGCTGACGTGCCAGGGTTAGTCTGAGGGAATCAGCTACCCCGTCACGCGAATCGCGGTGTCATCATGGGCCGGAAGAAACATCCCATTGAGGATTCGGATGTAGACCTCAGCGTCAGCATCCCCAAGCGATCCGCCGCTGGTTTGCCGAGCCTGAGCGAAACGCTTCCCCATGCCATCGCTTACATGGGACCTTCCAGGGCGTGGAAAACACTGAGTGCTGTCAACCAAAAAGATGGTTTCGATTGCATGAGCTGCGCGTGGCCCGACCCACCGGAACGCAAAGCCGCCGAATTTTGCGAGAACGGCGCCAAAGCCATCGGGTGGGAGGCGGAGCCGCTGCGGATCCCCTCGGATTTTTGGGCCGAGAACAGCTTGGGTTCACTGGAGCGCCGATCGGAGTATTGGCTGGGCCAGCAGGGCCGGCTGGTGGAACCGGTGTACAAAGCCGCGGGTTCGGATCACTACGTCCCCATCTCCTGGGACCAGGCCTTCGGGATCATCGCCAAGGAGCTGAAGGCCCTTGACACCCCGAACCAGGCCACGTTCTACACCAGCGGCCGGACCAGCAATGAGGCCGCTTTCCTCTACCAACTGTTCGTCCGGGCCTTCGGAACCAACAACCTCCCCGACTGTTCCAACATGTGCCACGAGTCCACTGGCGCTGCCATGGGCGAGACCATCGGGGTGGGCAAGTCCGCCATCACCTACACGGATTTCGCCAAGGCGGATCTGATCATCATCATGGGCCAGAACCCGGGTACCTGTCATCCACGAATGCTCACGGCCCTTGAAGAGGCCAAGCAGGCCGGGGCAGAGATCGTTGCGGTGAATCCGCTCCCCGAAGCTGGCCTGATCAACTTCCGGAATCCGCAACGTCCGCGCGGACTGGTTGGCAGGGGCACGGACCTCGCCGATCAGTTCGTGCAGATCAGGCTCGCGGGCGACATGGCCTTGCTGCAGGCCCTCTCCAAGCGCGTACTCGACGCCGAAAGGGCCAGGCCGGGGACGGTCTTGGACCGTGCCTTCATCGAAGAGCATTGCCAGGGATTCGTGGGCTTCGCCGCACATCTGGCCACTCTCAACCATCGTGATGTTCTCGAAGCCACTGGCCTCGCGAGCCGCGACATCGATGAACTCGCGGCAAGATACCTAAGGGCCGACAAAGTCATCATCACCTGGGCGATGGGCCTCACGCAGCATAGGAAGGCAGTGCCGACCATTAAAGAGATCATTAATCTGCTCCTGCTGCGGGGCAACATCGGGAAGCCGGGGGCAGGCCCGTCGCCGATCAGGGGCCATAGCAACGTGCAGGGCGACAGGACCATGGGCATCTGGGAAAAGATGCCACCGTGGTTCCTGGACGCCCTCCAGCGGGAGTTCGGCTTCGATCCTCCCCGGGATCCGGGCATTGACGCAGTGGACAGCATCCGCGGTATGCGTGATGGCAGGATCAAGGTGTTGGTGGCGTTGGGCGGCAACCTGGTCCATGCTGTCTCGGATACCGGGGTGGCGGAGTCGGCTGTGAGAAGGACCCGGCTGTCTGTCCAGATCTCCACCAAATTGAATCGCTCGCACGTGGTGGTCGGTGAACAAGCACTCATCCTGCCCACCCTTGGCCGCACGGAGATGGATCGGCAAGGCGGCGTTGAGCAGTTCGTCACGGTGGAGGACACCGTGTGTGCCGTCCACCGATCCGTCGGCCCGCTGGAACCGATCGCGCCGGAGGTGCTGTCCGAAGTTGCCATCGTGACGCGCCTGGCCCAGGCTGTCCTCGGCCATAAGGTGCCGGTGGACTGGGCCGGTCTGCGTTTGGACTACAACATCATCAGGGACCACATCTCCCACGTGGTGCCAGGCTTCGAGGACTTCAACACCCGTATCCGGGAGAAGGACGGCTTCATCCTGCCGCACGGACCCAGGGACAGCAGGGCCTTCCCCACCGCCACGGGCCGGGCCATGTTCACGGTTAATGATGTGGAGACGATCCGGGTCCCTGCGGGACGGCTGCTGTTGCAGACACTGCGGTCACACGATCAGTTCAATACCACTACGTACACCATGAATGACAGGTACCGGGGCATTAAGAAGGGGCGCATGGTGTTGCTGGTCAATCCGCTGGACCTGGCTGAGCTGGGCTACCAGGACGGCGGTTATGTGGACGTCCACAGCGAGGCCGACGACGGCGTGGACCGTGTGCTGCCGCAATTGCGTTTGGTGTCGTACCCGACTGCCAAGGGATGCGCAGCTGCGTACTTCCCGGAAGCGAATGTTCTGGTGCCGCTGGATTCAACGGCGGAGGGCAGCAATACACCGGCGTCGAAGTCGGTGATTATTCGGCTTGAGCCGGCTGCCGCCCCGCTTTTCGAGTCAGCAGCCGGCCGACGCCCATGATGCCGTGGACTTAGTGTCCGCGTGCGATCCATTCGTCCAGGTGCGGTTTCTCTGCACCGATGGTGGTGGAATCCCCGTGCCCTGTGCGGACTACGGTTTCCTCGGGAAGTGGGAGGAGCCTGGTCCGGATGGACTCGATGATGGTGGGGAAGTCACTGTAGGAGCGGCCGGTCGCGCCGGGTCCGCCCTGGAAGAGGGTGTCACCGCTGAAAAGGGTGGCTTCGCCGGGCAGGTGGAAGGAGACCGAACCCGGTGAATGCCCCGGAGTGTGGATGGCCTTCAGCGTTGCCCCGCCAACGGTGAACTCAGCGCCGTCAGCAATTGCGACATCGGGATCGATCTCAGGGAACACCGCGCGCCACAGCATCCAGTCGTCCTGGTGCAGGTGGATGGGTGCATTGACGAGTTCCCGGAAGGCCCCGGCGGAGCTGATGTGGTCGTCGTGGCCGTGCGTAAGCAGGATGGCTTTGACCGTCCGGCCGTTGACGGCTTCCACGATCGCGTCCGGGTTGTGGGCGGGATCGATGACGATGCACTCTGCGTCGTCGCCGACGATCCAGACGTTGTTGTCCACGTCCCAGGTTCCACCGTCCAGTGAGAATGTCCCGGAGGTGACAACGCGGTTGATGGTGATGGTGGAGTCGCTCACAGCTCTACCACCGATCGCAGGACGGCGCCGTGATGCATTTTGTCAAAGGCCTCTTCCACCTGGTCGATGGTGATGCGCTCGGTGACGAAGGCGTCCAGGTCCAGCTTGCCCTGCTTGTAGAGATCCACCAGCATGGGGAAGTCACGGGAAGGCAGGCAGTCGCCGTACCAGGAAGATTTGAGGGAACCGCCTCGGCCAAAGACGTCCAGCAAGGGCAGCTCCAGTGTCATCTCCGGTGTGGGGACGCCTACCAGGACAACGGTTCCTGCGAGGTCGCGGGCGTAGAAGGCCTGCTTGTAGGTTTCGGGACGTCCGACCGCGTCAATCACCACGTCTGCTCCAAAACCGCCTGTGAGGGCACGGATCTCTTCCACGGGGTCGCCCGCAGAGGAATCGACAGTGTGGGTGGCTCCCAGGTCCTTGGCGCGTTCCAGCTTCTTGGCGTCGATGTCCACGGCGATGATGGTGGTGGCGCCGGCGAGGGCGGCACCGGCGATGGCCGCTACGCCAACTCCTCCGCAGCCGATAACTGCGACTGAGTCGCCGCGCTTGACGCCCCCGGTGTTGAGGGCCGCACCCAAGCCTGCCATGACACCGCAGCCGAGCAGGCCGACGGCGGCGGCATCGGCGTCGGGGTCTACCTTGGTGCACTGGCCGGCGGCGACCAGGGTCTTTTCGATGAAGGCTCCGATGCCCAGCGCCGGGGAAAGTTCCGTGCCGTCCTCGAGGGTCATTTTCTGGGTGGCGTTGTGGGTGTTGAAGCAGTACTGGGCTTGGCCGCGGTTGCAGGCGCGGCAGTTGCCGCAGACGGCGCGCCAGTTCAGGACCACACGGTCGCCCGGGGCGACGTCGGTGACATCGGGGCCGACGGCGCTGACCACGCCGGTGGCTTCGTGGCCCAGGAGGAACGGGAAGTCGTCGCTGATCCCGCCGAGTTTGTAGTGGAGGTCGGTGTGGCAGACGCCGCTGGTGAGGATGTCAACCAGGGCTTCGCCGGGCCCGGGCTCGGGAACGAGGATCGTTTCGAGGGTTGCGGGTGCGCCTTTGGATCGGACGACTACGCCTTTGACTGCGTGGACCATGGAGTGGTTCCCTTCGGGCTCGCTGAGCGCGGGCCAGGTTTAATGCAGCAGGGCCCGCAACGGATTCCCAATCTGTCTATCACAGGTGGCAGACAGAGCGTGGTTTGTTCCGTGCGGGCCCTTACCGGTGCCGGTGGCAGGTCTATGCTGCCAAGCGGTTTTCAACCTCGGAGGCGGAGGGGTTGGTTGCGGCGGTTCCGTCCGGGAAGAGCACGGTGGGAACGGTGCGGTTGCCTCCGTTGAGCTGCTCGACGAGTTCGGCTGTGCCATCTACTTCTTCGATGTTGATCTCGGTGTAGCCGATGCCCTTGGCGTCCAGCTGCTTCTTCAGGCGGTTGCAGTAGCCGCACCAAGTGGTCGAGAACATGGTGATGGTGCCGGAGTCGGGAGTGAAATCCACAGAGCTCTCCTCAGTATTTGTCGTTTGCACGGGGTGGTTCGTTCGTAACAACGGTAACCCGGTGCCGAATAATTCCCGTCCAGCGGCGAAGACGGGTTGCGTCACACGCCCGCGCTGGTGCGTTTTCCCGGGAAAGGGCAGACTGTTCGCATGTGTGGACGTTACGTAATGGCCCGTGCGGTGGGAGACCTGCTCGCCGACTTTGACGCCGAACTTGAGAACGAGATTGCCCTCGAAAAGTCCTGGAATGTTGCCCCGACGGACGCGGTTCCCATCGTGCTGGAACGCCTCATCGATGACGACCTGAAGCGGCAACTCCACGTTGCCAAGTGGGGACTGGTGCCGTCATGGGCTAAAGACCCCAAGGGTGGTGCCCGGCTCATCAATGCCCGCAGCGAGACACTGCTGGAGAAACCTTCCTTCAAGAAAGCTGCCGTAGCCCGTCGGTGTGCGGTGCCCGCGGACGGCTACTACGAGTGGAAAAAGGGGGAGGGCAAGAACAAGCAGCCGTATTACGTCCACCCGGGGGACGGCCATGGCCTGGTCTTTGCGGGATTGTATGAGTGGTGGCGGGACCAGGCGGCGTCCCCGGACGATCCGGGCCGCTGGCTTCTGTCCATGTCCATCCTCACTGCGGACACTCCCACTGCGGAGTCAGCCCGGACGCGACGCAGTGCTTCGGTGTTCGATGAGCTCACTGCGCTCCATGACCGTGTTCCCCTGCCCATGAGCACAGAGACGATGGAAGCATGGCTGGATCCGCGTGAGAAAGACGCCGCGGGGTTGGTGGACATGGTCCGTTCCAGGGCACACGATGCCGCTGCCGGTTGGACGCTGGACGCGGTGGGCGCCGCCGTCGGGAATGTCCGCAACAACTCACCGGAACTGATTGAACCGGTGGAAGGACTGTTCTAAAGGTTCAGAGGGCCTCGGTGACAGGCACGCCGGATTGGAACTCGCGGCCGTCAGCTTCGCTGAAGGCCGTCATGACGTGGCCTTTGCTGAGTCCGTGGATGGCCGATAGCGGGAAGTTCCCGGTGATGATGTTGCCGGAATGCTCCACTCCCTTGATGTCGTAGTTTTCCTCTGCGCTGAGGGAGTGGTTGAACGAATAGAAGGAAATCGCCTCGCCGTTCATGAATTCGATACCGAGCCTGCGCTGCGAGGAATAGTCTTCACTGGCAGCAACGAGGCCCACGACGTAAGCGCCGGAGCCTGGGATGTTGCCGTCAATTTCGAATCGGGCCACGAGGTTGTCGTCCGCGGCGGAGATGTTGACCTGCTTGAGGAGTGCGTCATTGGTGCTCATGCCACAATCCTGCTCTGTGGACCCGCTGCCGTCCACCCCTCGCAGGGTCATCCTTCCAGGAGCCTGCGGATGTTGCCTGTCACGGTCGCCCTGTCCATGACCTGCCCCTTGCGTGCGGTCAGCAAGTGCAGGGCCAGGCCGTCGCTGTAGTCGGAAACGGCTTCAGCACGTGCCCGGGCGTTAGGTATTTCCATCGCTTCGAGCAGCTGTGCCAACGCTGATACCAGCCGCTCGTGCCCGGCGGCGACCACCTCTGGTTGGTCGAGGGCGAACACGAAGCGTGCCCTGGTGAGTTCGGAGTTGTCGTATGCGAGCCCCAAGACGGCTCCGGCGATTTGCTCCGCCAAGCCGGCTGCCGACGTCGGGAATTCCAACTGCCTTTGCTGCAGCAGGAGGCTGTCCAGTTCTTCAACGCGGTCGACGGCGGCACTGACCAGCGTGGCACGGTTGCGGAAGTAGTTGGAGGTTGTTCCGGCGGCGACACCGGCTTGGGCGTCGACGGCCCGGTGCGTGAGGCCCTTGAGGCCCTGGGTGGAAACGACGGCGAGCGCGGCGTCGGCTAACTGTGTTCGTCGGTCGGACATGGCGAAAGTCTAGCTTCAGGACCTACCATCACTACAAATGTAGTAGTACAGTGTGGCCATGGAAAAGGTTGAGATTATCGGTGGGGGAATAGCCGGATTGGCGCTCGCCGGTCGGCTCGACCCCGGCAGGTTCAACGTCACGGTGTACGAGCAGAGACCCCAACTCCCCACGGTCGGAACAACTTTGGCCATGTGGACGGAAGCCCAGCAGGCCCTGTCCGAACTCGGGATCCTCGGAGCCGCGCGGAGACGGGGAGCCATCATCAAAGCCGGCGCCCTCCGCGGCCCCTCCGGAGAACCCATGCTGTCCATGGAAGGGGACGGGCTGATGGGGATCTCCCGACCCGAACTGCTGAAGCTGTTGGACAGTGCGGTGCCGGAGACGGTGACGCGAGTGACCGGAAGGGTGGATCGCCTCCCGCGCCACGCTGAGCTCACCGTCGGTGCGGACGGCGTCAACAGCGTGGTTCGGCGGGACTCCTGGGGTGAACGGAGGGCGGCAAGGCCTACGCCCTTCCTGGCAGTGAGGGGAGTCGTTCCGGGAACCCCATCTCCCAACGACATCGGTGAATACTGGGGTCGGGGGGAAATCTTCGGCTTGGCGCCGGCCGTAAGGGGGACCAACTGGTATGCCTCCTTCCGCTCCGGGCTGGGGCCGGACAAAGTGGACGTCGCAGAAGCGCTTGAAGTGACGCGAAGCCGCTACGCCCACTACTCGCCAGCCGTGCGGGATGTCCTTGACCTCGCCACCCCCGAAATATCGTTGGCCCAACGAATCTGGACCACCCCACCCCTCAGCCGTTACGCACGGGGCAACGTGGTGCTGGTGGGGGATGCCGCGCACGCCATGACTCCCAACCTCGGCAGGGGTGCCTGCGAAGCGCTGATTGATGCAGTGACCCTGGGGCGACTGCTCAACGAACTGCCCTTGAAAGCAGCGCTCGCCGCCTATGACAGGAAACGTGTACTGCGCACCCAGCAACTCCGGCTGGCATCCTCCCTCATGGGGAGCATTGCCCTGGCGCAGGGCATGCAACCTTGGCGCGATGCCTTGCTGAAGCAGGTAGGCAAGCGCGTTTCACGCGCCAGGGAAAGGGCGGAAACTTCGAAGTAGGTTTTGTCAGGGCGTCGGCGTAAACTTGAAATATTCGAACATACTTTCGAATGAAGATACCCCGGCGTAAATGAGGTGTGGATATGGGGCTGTTCAGTGAGTCCGTCGAAGTTATCTGCACGGACACAGGCCAGCCGCAGCAAGTTCAATGGAAAGGGATGCAGTACACGGTCACCAATGAGCCTGTCCGGTGGTACGAACGCCGCCAGTGGTGGCTGGAAGAAAGCCGCGCACCCCTGGGAAGCGGGGCCGGCCTGGTTGACCACGAAATCTGGCGGGTGCAGCTCCAGGCCCCGGGGGAAAAAGAAACCTCCAACGGGACCATCACCCTCGATCTCGTCAGGCACGTAGGAAGCGGACGATGGCGACTGCTCCGCATCCACGACGCCGCACCAGCACGTGCTGTAGAACCCGACGAAGCAGCGTGAACCTTGAGCTTCACTCACCTGCACGTCTCCACTGCCTTCAGTGCACACTACGGCGTCTCCTGGCCCGACGAGCTCGCCCAAACCGCTGCAGCAGATGGCGCCACAGCGCTCGCCTGCACAGACCGCGACGGTCTCTACGGCACCGTCAAACACCTCAAAGCCTGCATGGAGGCCGGCATCGACCCCATTGTGGGGGTGGATCTGGCAGTATTCGACGACGACGGCGACCACCGCACCCAAGTCGCTGGCCGCGTCGTCGTACTCGCCCACGGCAACAACAACGGCGCCGGTTACAGGGCGCTATGCAGACTGGTCTCCGACGCCCATGCCCGCACGTCTGGAAAAGCCGGGGGAGCCGTCCCCGCAGCAGTAACCCGGGGCGAACTCGCCTCCAGAACACTTGACCCACAAACCCTGAAACCAGTATTGACAGTCATGATCGGTCCGGACTCGGATGTCGGGCAGGCAATGGGAGGGCGAAAATACCTCAGGCCCAGAACCCTCTTCAAGCAATGGATCGACGCCATGCCACCGGGCACGATCGTTGCCGAAGCAGTTTCCCACCTCAGCCCACCGGGGGAACCCCTCAGCACAGCCCACGCCGTACGGATGCTCAAACTCGCCCTCGAATACAACGTGCCCGCTGTCCTCAGCAACGCCGTCCGCTATTGCGCGCAGGACGGAGCAGCTACAGCTGACGTCCTCGATTCAGCACGCACCCTGAAATCCCTCCCGGAACTCTCAACCGCCCCCATGCTCCAACCCACCGGCCAGGGCTGGTTAAAGAACGCCCAACACATGCTCCAACTTGGCAAGGAAATCATGAACGCGGCAGGCCAAGGAAAAGCCGACCTCAGCAAGCTGCTCGCAAATACAGAAGCGCTCGCCGACAAATGCCGCATGGATCCCGTCCTGGACATGGGATGGAAGAAACCCGTCGTTCCCGAATCCTCCATCATCGGCATCAACGGAGATCCTATGGTTGAACTGGCCCAGCGGTGTGAAGCCGGAATCACCAAACGCTTCCCCGGGATCAACGGCGAAGCGGAGAAGCGAATGCGCTCGCGGTTGATGCACGAACTCGGGATTATCGGCAGGCTCGGTTTTGCTTCCTACTTCCTTACTGTCGCTGAGGTGTCCCGGATGATCCTCGACATGGGTGTCCGGGTTGCAGCCAGGGGGTCGGGTGCCTCCAGCCTGGTGAACTATCTGATCGACATCAGCCAAGTGGATCCAATCCGCCACGACCTCATTTTTGAACGTTTTCTTTCCGGCCGCCGGTCAACCCTCCCTGACATCGACATCGACGTCGAAAGCGCGGAACGGCACAACGTATACCGGAAGATCTTTGATCGGTTCGGAGCGGAACGCGTCACGCTCATGAGTATGCAGAACGGCTACAGGGCGCGTGGTGCTGTCAGGGACGCCGGAATGGCCCTGGGAATGGACGAAGGCGAAATCAGCGATATCGCCAAGCAGCTGTGGAGGTTCTCCGCACGCAAGTTCCGTGAAGCCTTGGTGGAGAAGCCGGAGCTTCGCGACTTTGCTGGGCGTGTGGAACGGGGCGCCTCGGAGGAAAACCAGCAACTGGACCTCTTGGTGGACTTGACCGAAAGGCTGGACCGGCTGCCCCGCCATATCTCCATGCATCCATGTGGAGTGATCCTGGGGGATGCAACGCTCCTTGACCGGACGCCTGTCCAGCCCAGCGGGCTTGGACTTCCCATGAGCCAGTTCGACAAACATGACATGGATCCCATGGGCATGCTGAAGCTGGATGTCCTGGGTGTGCGCATGCAAAGCGCCATGGCATTTGCGGTCCGGGAGGTCATTCGCCTCCATCCTTCCAAAGCAGAGGTGGTGGCTGCCGGTAAGCACCCGGTTGAGCCAGGTGGGACAGGGCCTGATTTCATCGCTGCAGACGGCAGGATCGATCTCAACGCCGTTCCGTTCGACGACGAGCCCACTTATGAGTTGATCCGCAGCACCCATACGCTGGGGTGCTTCCAGATCGAGTCGCCGGGTCAGCGGGAGCTCATAGGAAAGATGGCTCCGCGCGAATTCAACGATTTGATTATCGATATTTCACTGTTCAGGCCTGGGCCCATGAAGTCGGATATGGTCCGCCCATTCCTGGAACACAGGCATGGTTTCGCGCCGGAGATCTACCCTCACCCGGACCTGAAGCCGGTCCTTCAGGAAACCCATGGCGTCACCGTGTTCCATGAGCAGATCCTGAAGACTTTCGATGTCATGACCGACTGCGGTTTGGCGCGGGCCGATGAATTCCGCCGTGCCTTGGGCGATGAAATCCATGAGCCGGGCGTCGAGGTGTACTTCCGGCGTGAGGCGATCAAGAAATACCCGCCTGAAGTAGTGGACAAGGTCTGGGGGACCTTGAAAGCGTTTGGGAGCTTCGGGTTCTGCAAAGCGCACGGTGCTGCCTTTGCCGTGCCTACCTACCAATCGGCTTGGCTGAAAACACATCATCCCGAAGCCTTCCTCGCAGGGCTTTGGGAACACGACCCCGGCATGTATCCCAAGCGATTGTTGGTGGCTGAAGCGCGTCGGCTGGGAATTCCCATCCTGCCTTTGGATATCAACCGGAGCCAAGCTGAATACAGGGTGGAGAGGATTCAAGACGGACCTGATCAAGGGAAACTTGGCATCCGCTTGAGCCTTACCGGGATATACGGGCTTTCCGGAGCGGAACTGAAACGGATCGTGGCGGGGCAGCCCTTCGATTCCCTGGCGGATCTCAGGGCGCGGGCGCGGGTAAGCAAGCCAAACATCAAAAGGCTCGCCCAACTGGGTGCTTTCGATGTCCTGCATAAGGATTCCGGAGGAAAAGCGAACCGGGCCGACCTTGTACAGCACCTACAAGCCCTCCAGGGCAGCTCCACCAAGAAAGCTGCCGACGTGATCGAAGGGCAACTGTCGTTCGCTTTGGGCGATGTTGAGCTAAGGAACCTCGCTCCGGAATTACCCGCACCCACCATGGTGGACAACGTCAGGGCGGAGCTCGACCTCATGGCGGTGGACGTCAGCGAGCATCTCATGGACAGCCATCGGCCCTTGCTGGACAAGCTGGGAGTCACCACCGCAGACAAACTCCTGGGGCTGCGCAATGGAACCGAGGTCCTGGTGGCAGGGGTCAGAATCGCGACCCAGACCCCGCCCATGCGTGGTGGGCGGCGGGTGGTCTTCATCAGCATCGACGACGGCACAGGCTGCGTTGATTCAGTCTTCTTCCATGAAGCGCAAGAGCAATCGGGTCCGCTGTTGTTCGGTACCCGGCTTCTGCTGATCCGTGGAACCACCAGGAGGACAGGTCCCAAGGGAATCAGCCTGAGCGCCAGCAAGGCCTGGGATCTCAGCCAACCCGAAACGTTCCCTTTCGCGGAACTCCTGCCTGCCGGAGGAGGACCTCCAGACGACTACACGCACCACGGACCCCTCCACGGCATCTCCAGAAACCTTGCCATCACGGGCCTGGGAAGCTGAGCAGGCAGCTGAATCGGGGAACGGCGCGCTGCTTTGGCCGCCTTCGCCGGAGCAGATACGATTGACGGTGGCTGGCTGTGGTCCCCGTACGCCACAAGCTATGAAGCCTCAACCATGAATAGGAGACACCCGTGTCAGATGCCCAACAGATCACCCTCATCGTCGATGGCGAAGAGACCAAGGTGACGGAAGGGACTACCGGCGCGGAACTCTTCTTCGAGCGCCGCGACGTCGTTGTAGCCCGTGTCAACGGTGTGCTGAAGGACCTTGACCAGGTCCTGCCCGCGGATGCTGACATCGAAGGCGTCACCATCGAATCACCCGACGGCCTCAACGTGCTCCGCCACTCCACCGCCCATGTCATGGCACAGGCCGTGCAGCAATTGCGCCCGGATGCCAAGCTCGGTATCGGCCCTTACATCACGGACGGTTTCTACTTCGACTTCGACGTCGCTGACCCGTTCACCCCGGAAGACCTGCGCCAGCTGGAAAAGATGATGCAGAAGATCATCAACCAGAACCAAAAATTCGTTCGCCGCGTGGTTACTGAAGAAGAAGCCCGCGAAGCCATGGCCAACGAGCCTTACAAGCTGGAACTTCTCGGGAAGAAGAACGACGCAACAGACGCCGTCGAAGGCGTCAACGTTGAGGTCGGCGCCGGCGACATCACCATCTACGACAATGTGGACAGGAAGAGCGGCGAGAGCGTTTGGTGTGATCTATGCCGTGGCCCGCACCTGCCCAACACCAAGATCATTTCCAACGCATTCGCCCTGACGCGTTCGTCCGCTGCGTACTGGCTGGGCAACCAGAACAACCAGCAGCTGCAGCGCATCTACGGAACTGCCTGGCCCACCAAGGATGCCCTCAAGGCGTACCAGGAGCGTATTGCTGAGGCCGAGCGCCGCGACCACCGCAAGCTCGGCGTCGAACTGGATCTCTTCTCCTTCCCTGACGAGCTGGGTTCGGGCCTCCCGGTGTTCCATCCCAAGGGCGGCATCATCCGCAAGGCCATGGAGGACTACTCCCGTCAGCGCCACGTGGATGCCGGCTACGAGTTTGTCTACACCCCCCACATCACCAAGGGACACCTCTACGAGGTTTCCGGCCACCTTGACTGGTACAAGGACGGTATGTTCCCCGCCATGCAGGTGGACGCCGAATTCAACGAAGACGGAACCGTGCGGAAACCGGCCCAGGATTACTACCTGAAGCCGATGAACTGCCCCATGCATAACCTGATTTTCCGTTCCCGTGGCCGTTCCTACCGGGAACTTCCGCTGCGCCTCTTCGAATTCGGATCGGTGTACCGCTACGAGAAGTCCGGGGTTGTGCACGGCCTGACTCGCGTACGGGGCATGACACAGGACGATGCCCACATCTATTGCACCCGTGAGCAGATGAAGGATGAACTCACCACCACGCTGAACTTCGTCCTGGGCCTGCTCAAGGATTACGGCCTGGATGATTTCTACTTGGAACTCTCCACCAAGAATGAAGAAAAATTTGTGGGTGACGACGCCGCTTGGGAGGAAGCCACCCGCACGCTTTCCGAGGTTGCGGCAGCCTCCGGCCTGGAGCTGGTTCCGGACCCGGGTGGAGCAGCCTTCTACGGTCCCAAGATCTCCGTCCAGGCGAAGGACGCCCTGGGCAGGACCTGGCAGATGTCCACGATCCAGTTGGACTTCAACCTGCCCGAGCGGTTCGAACTCGAATATCAGGCGGCAGACGGTACGCGCCAGCGCCCGGTCATGATCCACCGTGCCCTCTTCGGTTCTGTTGAACGCTTCATGGGTGTCCTCACCGAGCACTATGCCGGTGCCTTCCCCGCATGGCTCGCTCCCGTCCAGGTGGTAGGCATCCCTGTGGCCGAGACGTTCAACGACTACATGTTCGACGTCGTCGGCCAGCTCAAGGCCGCCGGTATCCGTGCCGAGGTAGATATCTCCTCGGACCGTTTCCCCAAGAAGATCCGTACTGCCAGCAAGGACAAGATTCCCTTTGTCCTGATTGCCGGAGGTGAGGACGCCGAGGCTGGTGCGGTGTCGTTCCGCTTCCGCGATGGCAGCCAGGACAACGGTGTTCCCGTGGCAGAGGCGGTCCGCAGGATTGTTGATGCCGTCAAGAACCGCGAGAGCTGACGGAACGGACGCATAGACGGTGCAGGAGAACACAGGCGCGGCAGCTGATCTTCCGAGCGACGCCGACGTAACCGATGACTTCGGACTCGCGGGCGTTCCGGACGCATTTCAGCGCCTGTGGACTCCGCACCGCATGGCCTACATCAAGGGCGGGCAGGATCAATTCAAGAACAAGGATGATTGCCCGTTCTGCGTAGGACCCTCCCGTACGGACGAAGAGTCCCTCATCGTCTACCGGGGGAGGACCTGTTATGTGGTGCTCAACCTCTTCCCCTACAACCCGGGCCACCTGCTGATCTGCCCCTACCGCCACGTGCCCGATTACACGGACATCACCGTGGAGGAGACAGCAGAGTTCGCCGAACTTACCCAAACCGCCATGCGCGTGTTGCGGAAGGTCTCGAATCCGAGCGGCTTCAACCTGGGCATGAACCAAGGTGTAACAGGCGGTGCCGGCATCGCCGCGCACCTTCACCAGCATGTAGTCCCGCGGTGGGGCGGGGACGGAAACTTCTTCCCTATCATCGCCCAGACCAAGGCCATCACGCAGACCCTTGACGAGGTCCGCAAACTGGTGGCCGAAGCCTGGCCGGGGGAGTCGAATGCTCAATAGGCATGCGCGCGGCTTCTTCACTTCCCTCTTCACACCTCTAGCGCGTTGGCTCCTCAGGATTGGCGTGTCTCCTGACGCCGTGACCATTGCCGGGACCGCCGGAGTGATCCTCGGCGGCCTGGTCCTCTACCCGTTAGGCCAGTTGTGGTGGGGTTCCGTGGTGATCGCCTTTTTCGCCTTTTCGGACGTCGTCGATGGAATCATGGCCCGCCTGCAAGGCCGGAGCGGAGGCTGGGGAAACTTCCTCGACTCCACCTTGGACCGGTTGGCGGACGGTGCCATCTTCGCGGGCCTCACTATCTGGTTCTTCACCCACGGTGACGACCCCGCAATCGGAACCGCCGCCGTCGTTTGCCTTGTCTTGGGGATGGTTGTTTCCTACGCGAGGGCCAAGGCGGAATCGCTCGGGTACCAGGCCAGCGTCGGGATTGCAGAGCGGGCCGAGCGGTTGGCCTCGGTGCTGCTGATTGCCGGGCTCACGGGGCTCGGTCTTCCGCCCGTGGTGTTGTTCGGAACGCTGATCCTGCTGGCACTGGCCAGTGCCGTGACCATCGTCCAGCGCATGTCCGCAGTCCGTCGGCAGGCCATGGCCGAAGCCGATGGTGCGGCGGCCGGCTAAGTCCCTAAGGGGCAAAGCCTCACAAGGGAACTGGCATCCGACCAGACTCACTCTCTGGCGGTTGTGCAGTCGCCCTACCACAACCCTCTTTATTGCCCGTCAAGGCAGTAATGAATGTACTGCCACCATGCAACCTGCGACTACTATTACTAGTACTTGGTCACCTTGACCTGAAAATCCGGTGTGCGCTGATGCGGTCGTGTGGCTGCGCGTGCCCCCGGCATGAAGGTCGTTTATCTACCCATAGGGGTTTTTGTGTCTACACCAGATGTAAGCAACGAAGCCGGTTCGTCCGCGAACAGCGTTACGGGCAGCAGCCGCGTCAAGCGGGGCATGGCTGAGATGCTCAAGGGCGGCGTCATCATGGACGTCGTTAACGTCGAGCAGGCCCGCATCGCCGA
>NZ_VNFK01000097.1 GCF_007786235.1 Paenarthrobacter nitroguajacolicus
ACCGATGATTTCGGAGCAAGGTTAGTCCACGCTCCGAGTAGCACGCCATCTGTGCTGACTGGCATACCGCTTTGTCCACCGTAAATAGAGAATTTTTTAAAATTGAAGCTTTTGGTTTCTATTGTTTTATCTGTCATTAATGTTCTGAGTATCGAGATATTTTAAGTGATTAGCTCTAATGTTAACTAGTTGTATGGATCAATGTTCTGGTTGGGTAACTATTGTTGTGCGTTATGGTTAGTTTATAATCCAGTGTAATCCACTGCTTTTGGTTCGCATATGCAAATTTATATGGTGTTTTTTTATGGTGACTTGCAGCTAGCTAAGTGTTTCGTCATTATGCGCGACTATTTTAAAGATTGATTGGCAGCCTTGAGCTGTAACATTCATGTAAGCACAACATAAATTCATAAATATAATTAAGGATTATCTGTGAAACAGAGTCTAAAACTAACAGATATAACGGCATTGGGCTTTATGCTTTTTGCGTTTGTCTTAGGTGCGGGTAACATTATCTTC
>NZ_VNFK01000098.1 GCF_007786235.1 Paenarthrobacter nitroguajacolicus
GGAGACATACAACATACCAAATATTATTTTTTCGATAACACTGCGTGATCCCACCGACTCTCTGATGCCCTTTTCATGTACCCAAGAACAGAATCAGTTAAAATCTCGCTAAAGCAATGTTAATCAAATATAACAAGGAAGATATCTATGCCGCACTCCAACCACTTTGATGTAATCGTAATTGGTAGTGGCCCCGGAGGAGAAGGGGCAGCGATGGGATTAACCAAAGCCGGGTTGAACGTTGCAATCATTGAAAAAGAGAGCAGTGTTGGTGGTGGTTGTACACACTGGGGAACCAGTCCTTCAAAAGCACTTCGCCAGGCCGTAAGGCGTATCATTGAATTCAACAGTAATCCGCTGTTTTGTCAGAACAACAAAAGCATTCACTCGACCTTCTCCAATATTTTGGGGCATGCTAAATCAGTCATCGACAAACAGACTCGATTGCGTCAAGGCTTCTACGACCGTAACCAGTGCACATTGGTATTTGGTACGGCGCGTTTTATCGATACTAACAC
>NZ_VNFK01000099.1 GCF_007786235.1 Paenarthrobacter nitroguajacolicus
GGGGTCTTGTCTATCTAGGTAGCTGCTTCTTAATTCCGGGACTGTCTGCCTTGGTCGCTTTAGTCGAGTTCATTCGTATCTTGACGTTATCCGCTGACTCTTTCGATGAAAAATACAACCAAGCCGAACCTAAACCTTTTACCTTTATCTGGTGATATTAATGAAAAAAACACTATTAAAAACCTTAGTTGTAACATCACTATTGTCAACCGCACTTACTTCTCAAGCTGCTAACTTACAACAAGATACATTCCCGTATATCACGTGTAGCGTGATTGAATTGGGCATTGCTAAGAACGGTGGTGAAGCCGATACCGACCTTGCGAGTTACTACATTTCAGGTGGCTTACTGAATGAGTATCTTGATAGGGGACATTCACTAGATGAGATCAGCACGATATTAGAAATCGCCTCCCAATCACAACCATCGCAGCAAAAGCAGTATCACCAAAGCATCGTTGCCTCTATTAATGAAACCGTCGAGTTCTTCGAAGGCTGGACGAAAGACGAAGGTATC
>NZ_VNFK01000100.1 GCF_007786235.1 Paenarthrobacter nitroguajacolicus
TCAATACTGAGCGTAAAGATGAAATAGGCCGCTTAGCCGTCAGCTTTGAACGGATGCAGCGTTCGATTCGCGAAAAAATGCAGCTAATTAGAAGCCAAAATGATGAGCTTGAGGACAACCTAAAGACCATTCAAAAGCAAAACGAAGAGCTGCAGTTGGCCAACAAACTTAAAGATGAATTCTTGGCAACGACCTCACATGAACTAAGAACACCGCTACATGGCATGGTTGGTATTGCTGAAGCACTGATATCCGGCGCAAATGGTCCTATTCCTGCTAATCAGAAATACCAACTGGATATCATCATCAGTAGTGGACAGAGATTGGCAACACTGGTTGATGACCTGCTTGATTACCATAAAATGCGTTATGGCAGCTTGGATATTAAAAAGTCTGCCGTTGATTTGTCTGCCGCCACCAGCTTAGTGCTTGAGCTTTCTCATCACCTATTAGGTAACAAGCCAATCCGCATCATTAACCAAGTGCCAAGTGATTTAGGTCTAGTTTCATCGGACC
>NZ_VNFK01000101.1 GCF_007786235.1 Paenarthrobacter nitroguajacolicus
GCTGACATGTAACAGCAGCTTTACCAACCTTGTTAAAAACTTGACTATGCGATATTGTCACTAACCCAGGTATATGATTTATGAATATTCTTGTATACAATTTTATATATTTTTTTTGGCCTACACCTAAAAAATCTAATAATAATGATAATTAAAAAAAAAAGGAGTGGTTCGTAGCCGAGGCGGCTAAGGCGTCAGACTGATTAAGTTATCAGCAGTCAGATAAAATCCATTGGGCCAGGGTTCGAGCCTGGTTGACGGAAAGGATTTTGACAAATACGGCCACTCCCGTCTTTCGGAGGAGACGTTAAGCCGTCGGTCCCGACTGCCTAAAAAGTAGTCGTCATATCTCATCATCACCCCACTCATTACCCACGCACAAGCCTAGAGCTCATGTGGGCATCACCCTCAAAAAAAAAATCATAGAGGAGTTAAATATTATTTCAAAAAGATTTGAGATGAATAAGACATTGATACAGTTATTTCAATTTTGTTTAATTTTT
>NZ_VNFK01000102.1 GCF_007786235.1 Paenarthrobacter nitroguajacolicus
TATAGCCAACAATTTTTATCCGCTTAACGAGGCGTTATATCGCACAAGGAGTGTCGCGTTGAATTTAAGAGTATTAGTGATTCCATTTATCTTTTTAAGCTCATTTTCTTTTGCTGAAGAATGTAGTATTGACGAGCTTACAGAGTTGGAATACAAAGATATTGAATGCCAATTTTATATGGGAACAGCAGCTTTTAGGAATAATGTTTATAGTGTCGCAGCTGCACATTGGAATTATATTATTGACGCACCCATGAAGCATTCGGGTGATGATAAATTTAAAGCAATGTCCCTAAGCACGGTTACCTATCTAACTTACCAAGGTTTAGGTGTGAAACAAGATAGAGAATTGGCTGTAAATAATTGGAAGAAAGCAGTAAAGGGTGGGGACTTTGAAGCAAGAAGACATATAGCTTTTGCCTATTCTGATAAAAACTACTCCCAAAATGATTTGGTTAAGTCTTTAGGGTGGTATGAATCTGTACTTCTTATAAAAGTAGA
>NZ_VNFK01000103.1 GCF_007786235.1 Paenarthrobacter nitroguajacolicus
ATTTCTTAAATACCCCGATTTTAATAAACCCTTCATCCTAGCTGTCAGCGCGTCAGACTCAGGAATATCCGGAATTCTCAGTCAGCAGACGACAGACAGGGACGATGAACTAGAAGGAGACGGAGAGAAAATAGTGTCATGTGTTTCACGTGTCTTTCATGATACCGAAACCCGATACACTGACATTGAAAAGCAATGCCTCGCAGTAGTTTACGCTATTCAACATTTTAGACCGTATCTCCAAAAACATTTCACTTTAATAACCAGTAGCCCTTGTGTCACCTGGCTAAGGGACAGCACAACTGTAACCGAAAGACAAGCAAAATGGCGATCTAAATTAAGCAGATACAAATTTAATGTCATAGTTCGTCACAAAATCACGGAACAATACGCGGAAGGACTCTCATACAACCCCGAAGGTCGTCCCGAGCCCTTAGAAATCGAACCTAAT
>NZ_VNFK01000104.1 GCF_007786235.1 Paenarthrobacter nitroguajacolicus
ATGTTCTGGTTCTCGTGTGATCGAATCTTCAGATTCTGCGATGGTGGCTTCGGTTGATGTCTCTAAAGCTGGTATCAGCAAAACATTTACTACGTCAAATCGAATGGCAGATGGTGCTGAGATCTTAATGGAGCTGGTGGACGGCCCGTTCAAAAAGCTGCAGGGCGGTTGGTATTTCACTCCACTAGACGACCAAGCTTGTAAGGTCGAGCTTAAGTTAGAGTTTGAATTTTCTAGTCGAATGATAGAAATGGCATTTGGTAAGATTTTCAATGAGCTGACGAGCAATATGGTCAGTGCTTTTACTCAACGAGCTAAACAGGTTTACTAAGCCATGACTATTGAATCCGATATGATCCACGTAGAAGTTGTGTTTGCGCTTCCACATGAGCAGCGTGTATTTACCTTGGTGGTGAATAAGAACGCGACCGTTGAAGAGATTATTGCGCAGTCGGGTGTTTTAGAATTGTATCCAGAGATCGACTTGGCGAAAAATAAAG
>NZ_VNFK01000105.1 GCF_007786235.1 Paenarthrobacter nitroguajacolicus
ATTACGGCTTCACCGTTGCGATAAAGCGGTTCTACTTCGACGCCTGGAATCTCACCTTTTTGAATCGCTTCAGCGGTTGCTGCGTTTTTGGCAGGGAACATCATGTCTCTATTAAAGTGATTCGACCCTCCAGCTAAAATCCCATAACTTTGAGTAAAACCGCGGTCATCCGGCAAAAATCCATCGTCATGCCCTAAGTGCCACTTACCTGAAAGATAGGTGTTGTACCCGTTGTCTTTAAGTAACGTCGCAACCGTTACACCCTTTTTCGTAAGATAGCCTTCGTAACCTGGTTTGCCTATCGCATCCGGATAAACCGCATAATCAAACGTTCCAAGTCCAACCTCGTGACTATTCGCACCCGTTAACATCATGGAACGAGTGACTGACGATGTGGGAGAAGCATGGAAGTTGGTAAATTTAACCCCTTCTTCAGCCAACGCCATCAAATTTGGCGTGTCCACTTCAGAGCCATAAGGCTGTGTATCAGCAAAGCCGAC
>NZ_VNFK01000011.1 GCF_007786235.1 Paenarthrobacter nitroguajacolicus
CGTCGCGGGTTCAGGAGCATTCGGGGTCACGGGCCCCGTTGGTGTCGGGGGCGCGGGAGGATTTCCGGGGGCATTTTTCGGAGGTGTTCGCGGCGAACGCGGCCACGGCGTCCCGGGACGCGGAGTCACTGGCCGCGGCGCTGCGCACGGTTGCCGGGTATGTGGGGACCATGATTTCCGAGGCGCGGGACGAGGATGACCGGCGTCGGCGGAACAACGAGTGGGTGCGGCGGCATAACAACCGGAACTGGCTTGAGCAGTTTGGTGACAGCCTCTGGGGTGAGGAGGCGCGTCCGAATATGGAGCCGGGGAACGCGCCGTCGTTCCCTTCGGAGTCCCCGGTGTCGGGGTCGCGGGAGACTCCGGGCCCGGGTGGCGGGTATGGGGGCGGGACGTCGTCGGCGCGTCCGGAGTCGTTGCGGAGTTTCGCGGCGTCCTCGCGTGGGCTTGATGAGGGTGTTGCGTCGGTGCCGGGGTCCTTGGAGGGGGAGTTGTCTTCGTTCGCGGACCGGTGCGGGTGGGGCCGGATCGACGCCGCGGGTGTGGTTGCGGCGTTCCGGCAGTATTTGCGGTTGAATGAGGCTGATGCGGCGTGGGCGGTGGTGGTCGCGGATGCGTTTGCTGCCGCTGGTGGTGAGGGCGCGGTTTCGACCCTGTCGGACGCGGCGGTGAACGAGGCGTTGGCCGCGGCGGGGGTGTCGGGGACCCGGACGGGCCTGGTCATTGATCCGCCCACGGCGGCCGGGGCGGTGCCCTCGAGTGGGTATGCGAATGATCCGGTGAACACGGCCACGGGTAACTTCATTGAGCCGGAAACGGATCTGGGGTTCGCCGGGGCGGCCGCGGGCCTGGTTCTCACGCGGATGTATAACTCCCTCGGCTCGGGCCTGGCCGGTGACGGGGTGTTTGGTCCGGGGTGGGCGTCGGTGCTGGATCAGCACTTGGTCCTCACTGATGAGGGCTGCCGGTGGGTGATGGCTGATGGGCGGGCGGTGGATTTCCCCCGTGAGGGTGCGGGCTGGGCCCGCGCTGTCGGAGAGAACTTTTGGCTCACCCGCCACCCGGCCACGGAACCGTTCCTGGCGGAGCTGACCTCGGTCCCTACAGGTGTCACTGAGGTGTTGGTCGTGACCGATAACCAGGGCGCCTGGTGGGCTTACACCACCGCCGGGGTGTGGCTCGGGACCGGGGCGGGGCCCGGGCGGACCATCTCGGCCCACCGCAGTGAAGCGGTCGACGGCGGCGGGCCGGGGGCGGTTGACCGGTTGGTGCATGTGCGGGGCCGGTTCGTGGAGATTGATTACGTCGGTGGTGTGGTGGCGGTGGTTCGTTCATCGGATGGGCGCCGGGTTGAGTACGGGTATGACGCCACGGGCCGGTTGGTTACGGTGGGCACGGAGACCGGCACCCGGGTGTATCGGTGGAACGAGCGGGGCCTGATCGGTTCGGTGGTTTCGGCTGCGGGTGTGGTGGAGGCCGAGAACAGCTATGACGAGGCCGGCCGGGTTGTTTTGCAGGTCACACAGCATGGGCGGCGGACGAGGTTCGCGTATCTGCCGGGCCGGGTCACGGTGGTCTCCGATGAGGACGGGTCGCGGTCTAATTCGTGGGTTGCTGATGGCAAGGGCCGCCTGGTGGGGGTGTTGGATGCGGAGGACCGGCGTCAGTCCATGTCTTATGACGGGCACGGGAATTTGGTGTCTTTGACCGAGCGTGATGGTGCTGTCACGGTCCACGGCTATGACACCCGTGGACGGAAGATCCGGACCGTGACCCCGGAGGGCGCGGACCTGACGTATGGGTGGGACGACCACGACCGCATCACCACCCTGGTCACCGCGTCCGGTGCCGTCGTGGCTTATGAGTACGCCGATGACCTGTCCCGGGACCCGTCCGTGGTGGTGGATCCGTTGGGTGGCCGGACCGTGCTGGTGTGGCGGGACGGGCTCCTGACCCAGGTCACCGACCCTGCAGGGGTCACGATCGGCTTTGAGTACGACACGTTCGGGGACCTGACCGCCACGTCCAACGCCGCCGGAGATACCGCCCGGATTGTCCGGGACCAGGCCGGCAGGCCGGTGACGGCGTTGACCCCGTCGGGGGCTGAGACCCGGTTCGGTTATGACGCTGCCGGGGTGTTGGTGCGTCGGGTGGATCCGGACGGGGCGGTGTGGGCGTTCGAGCACGACACCGCGGGCCGGACCACCGCAGTGGTTGCCCCGGATGGGGGCCGGACGGTGTTCGAGTACGCCCCCAACGGGGAGCTGGTCCGCACCACGGACCCGCTCGGGCGCAGTATCGAGCGGGTGGTTGATGAGCTCGGGAACCTCACCGCCGCGGTGTTGCCCGACGGGGCGTCGTGGGGGTTCACCCACGACAACCTCTCCAGGCTCATCGCGGTGACGGACCCTGCCGGGCATGACTGGGTGCGGGAGTACGACACAGTCGGTGCCCTCACCGCCGTCGTGGATCCGACCGGGGTCCGGACCGGAGCGGTCACCGACCGGATCAACGGGACCGCGACCCTGACCGACGCGTTTACCACCACGGCTTTGAGTTTTGATGAGTACGGCCGCCCCACCCGGGTCGAGTCCGCGGATGGGTCCGCGGAGCTGGTGTCTTATGACGCGGCGGGGAACCCGGTCGAGTTGGTCGATGGTGAGGGCGGGTTGACCGTCTTGGGCCGCGATGCTGCCGGGAAGATCACCTCGATCACCTCACCCACGGGGGCGGTGACCCGGTTCGAGTACGACCACTGCGGCCGACCCTTCCGCAGTATTGACCCGGTCGGGGCGGTCACGGAATTGTCCTACGACCCGGACCAGCGCCTCACCGCGAGGAGACTGCCCACCGGGGAGGTCGAGACGTTCGCCTACGATGCGTGTGGGCGGTTGACCGCACGGCATACTCCGGGGGAGGGGACGGCCCGGTACGGGTACGACCGGTGCGGGCGGCTGAGTTTCGCCCAGGATTCCTGGTACGGGACCCGCCGCTTTGAATACAACCTCGCCGGGGAACTGACAGGGACCATCAACGGGGTCGGGGGCAGGACCCGGTTCGAGTACGACACCCGCGGCCGGCTCACTAGGATCACGGACCCCACCGGTGGGGTGACCACCCGGACGTATACGGCCACGGACCAGGTCGAGACGGTCACGGACCCGCTCGGGCGGGTCACCACCGCGACGTATGACCCGGCGGGGCGGCAGTTGTCCCAGACGGACCCGGACGGGCACACCACCACCTGGAGCTACGACACCGCCGGTCGGGAAGCGTCGGCCTCGGTGGACGGTGCCCTGATCGCCGCCATCGAACGCGACACGGCGGGCCGGCGGGTGGTCATCACGGACCACACCGGCGGGGCGGGGTACGCGGTGGAGCACGAACTGTGCTTTGACCGGCGCGGACTCCTCACCCGAAAGTCCAACGGGAACGGGACGCAGGCACTGTCGTGGGGTTACGACGGCGACGGGAACCGCACCGTGTTCACCGACCCCACCGGAACCACCACCACCTACACCCGCGACCCCGCCGGGAGGGTTGTGAAGGTTTCGAACCCGTTGCTGGGGGACGCGGCCTTCGCGTATGACCCGTCCGGGCGGATCGTTTCTGCGACCGCCGGGAGCTATGCCCAGGAATGGGTGTACCGGGGAGGGAACCTTGCAGAGCACACCCGCACCCACACCGATACCCCGGATGCCACGGAGGTGACCCTGATCGGCCGTGAGGACGGCGGACGGATCACCGGTCTGGCCCGGAACGGGGCCACGACCCGGTACGCGTACGACACCGCCGGGCAACTGACCTCCGCCACCACCACCACAGAAACAGGAACCACCCCCAAGGTGGTGGAGTGGGAGTACGACGCCGGTGGCCGGCTTCTCCGCGAAACCACCCCGCACGGGGCACGCACCTACACGTACGACGCCGCAGGCCAGCTCCTTACTGTCACCGAACCTGACGGTTCCCGGACGGAGTACGTGTATGACGGGTTAGGGCGTCGGGTCCGGGTGATCGACCCGGGCGGGTCCTGGACCGAATACGCCTGGGGCCCCACCGGCTACCTCACCGGCACCATCGAAAAGGATCGGGACGGGGCAGAGGAATCCCGGCACCGGCTCCACGTCGACGCGATCGGGGAACTCGCCACCGTGGACGGGACACCGTTGTGGTGGGACACCGCCGCACCGGTACCGACCCTGGCCGGGATCAACACCACCCAGGTGTTGTCCCTGCCCGGCGGTGTCACCGGCATCGGCGACGCGTGGACCGCTCCGGGGTGGCGTGCCGTCCGACCTACCGACCAGCACGATCCCTGGGCCGTCCTCGGCACCCCCACCACCCCCAGCCCGGGCAGCCCTGGAGTTGCTGATGCGGGTTTGAGTGGTGTGTTGCCCGCCGGGATCACCCTGACCGCAGGTGGCGGGATCGACATCGCCGGACTCGAATGGCTCGGCGCCAGGGCCTACGACCCGGCCACCCGGGGCTTCCTCTCCACCGACCCCCTCGCCCCCGTCCTGGGCGCGGGCTGGGACGGAAACCCCTACGCCTACGCCGGAAACGACCCCCTCAACACCACTGACCCCACCGGCCTGCGGCCCCTGACCGACGCTGACCTGAAAGCCTACGACGGCTCCTCCCGCGGCGCGTTCGCGGCGGCAGGAGACTGGCTCGGAGACAACTGGGAATACGTCGTCGGTGGTGCTGCTGTGGTGGGCGGGGCCGTGTTGATGTTCGTCCCAGGCGGCCAACTCGCGGGCATGGGATTGATGAGCTTCGGCGCCGACGTCGTCATCCAAAAAGCAACCACCGGCCAGGTCAATTGGGGGCAAGCCATTGGCAGCGGTGTTATGGGTGTGGTCGGCGGTGGCGCGGGAATGATCGTTGCTAAGTCTGCTTCACTGGTTGTTGGAAGAGTGGTGGCGGGCCAGGCTGCGCGGAGTATGGCTTCAAATGTCGCGACTTCGACGATAACTCGTGCGACTGGCAATGCCTCCGTCATTGCACGGAGGTTCGGCGCAAATTTGTTGAAAGACATGGTCGGCAGTGGTGCATCAGGAGGCGCAGCCGGGAGCGTAGATTATGTCCGTGAACGCTTTCAGAACGGTGGCCCCTGGACAGCCCAAGGACTGTTGGGTAGCGCAGTTGGAGGCGCCGCCACGGGTGTCATCAGCGGGGCACTGAGCCCCGCGGCTGGACACGCTGCTAACAAGGGCCTCCAGTTTGGTTCGACATTGGGCATCAATATCGGGGCTGGATTCGCGGGAGAAGTCGTGAAGAGTGGTGTGAATGGTGAAGCCTTCGACCCGATTAAGTCCGGGGTGTCGTCCGTCATGGCGGGCACAGGGACCTCCACTTTGTCCGCAATTCGTGGCAAAATTCCACAGGGCTACGGGGATCTTATCGGACCCAGCACACCTTCCCCGGCTGGATACTTTACCAAGAGCACCGTGATGACCGAGACTGCTAATGGACTAATAGGAAGCGGTGCAAATTTTTACACCGATGAAATGTGGACGAAATAAATGATGAATGAAAGCGAAAAAAAGGTAATCCCCAGCAAACGAGCCGCTCCGGAATGGTATTACTGGTCCGGGGTCGTTATACCGGGAATTCTCATGTTGGTTCTGTGCGTAAATAGGACTGAAGAGTTTGGAATATCCGTATGGATTGCCAACACTATTGTCCTTATTGCCAGCGCCATTGGCATTGGATGTGTAACGTATTGGAAATCCAACTTCGCCGCCACGCTGTCGTTTGGTGCCACCATCATCTTGGGCAGCTTAGCCTTCGCGGCTCTTTCCAGCGTTATCCCGGTGATTGGCTTGACGGGCGGTGCGCTGTGGACGGGCTGCCCTCTCGGTCTATTGGTTGGACTGACACTGACTGCCGGAGAAGAGCGTTAGCGTTTAGCTGGTGACTGTGGTTTGTGTTCAGTGCCAGAAGAAAGCATTTGATTGGAAAAAAAGATAAGTAGCTACTTGGATGTCATTTGTCTATTTGGCATCTTGGTGAGTCTTGGTATTACCATATTCGTTTTCATGAGTGCTCCGTTAAGTGCCGAGATAACTTATCACGGCGGGTCGATTCCTGCACTTTTACTTCTACTACTGTCCGCAGTGGGTATACTCCTGTTTTGGATTTCTGAACGGATATTGGGGACGCATCGTTCTCGTGGCGAGGCGCGTGCGCTGGCTCGTATTTCGGGCCCAGCTACCATTCTGGTGTGTATTTCCTTTCAGGTGTTTCTAGCCGTGATAGTGCTGGATGAAAGTGGATATTTTAGGTGAGTAGAACACTGCCGAGCATCAGTCTTCGAGGGTCGGGAGGCTTGCCCTGACGAATGACGGGATGTTGCGATAGCTCGGGTCAAGACGTGTCTAACTGGGGACGCGGGCAGTTCTGGAAATGCGTGGGGTTTCCAATTCTGATCAGTGGTCTATTCGTTCTGCTCATTCGTATTATCTTCTCCGGATGAAAGATTATTGCGGCGCAGAACATTTGCGTCTGGAAGATACTTGTTTGTTGGTTTCTGTAAACAATTTCTGGAAGGACATGAAGACAGATGGATATGAAGGTTGTTGATCCTGCAGGCGGAGGCGTTGCGGAGATTACAGGTTCGGGCGTGCTGGATGGTCCTCTATATGGAGCGTCGTTTGGTAAGTCGGTGAAGCGGTTCTTTGCCAAGTATGCGAAGTTCGCGGGTCGCGCCTCGCGGAGTGAGTTCTGGTGGAGTCAGCTTTTCGTTTTCCTGGTGATGGTGGTCCCGTACCTCGTGACAACGGTCGGGCTCGTGGCCAGTATTGCCTGGGCTCAGCAGAACCCTAATGTGCAGTCCATGGGTTTCGATCCGGCCACCGGGCAAGAAGTGTTCTATGAGGCCCCTCCTGGGGTTGTGAACGCCCCGACTGGCAGTCTGATGGTAGTTGGATTCGTTCTCGTCGCTGTTCTAGGGCTGGCCCTGTTAGTGCCTCAGCTGTCGTTGCTGTGGCGCCGACTGCATGATGCAAATCTGGCAGGTCCGCTCGCACTCGTTGGGCTTGTTCCACTCGTTGGCGGTCTGATTGTTTTCGTCCTGGCGTTGATGCCGACAAAGGCGGAAGGTCGGCGCTTCGACCCTCGCTGACGGGCGGGCATCAGAGGGGGGGAGTGTTGATCGTGCTGGAAGTGGGGCTGCTCCTCTTGTTGCCCGCCCCGTGGCAGGGCCTCGCTCTGGTAAGCGTCCCTGTGTCGGCCATCTGATGGGCCGGGAGATCGCTGTCTGCAGTCCGCGGTGAGGGCGCGCCGCAACTCAATATTGTGGCTCACTCGTACGGGAGTACCACTGCCGCGGTGGCCCTGACGCAGCCGGGTATCAAGGTGGATAACTTCGTCACGCTCGGCTCGGCAGGGCTGCCCGATAACGTCCATACCGCCGCTGACCTCAACGCAGGACACGTATACCCCGGTCATGCGCGCGACAAGATACCCGGCGAAACCGAAAGCGGGGACCAGCGGGCCTGGACTGGCCGGGAGCCGTGTCCACCACGTGAACCCGATTAAACCTGAGTTTGGTTCCCACGTCTTCGGCACTGATACCGGCGGCGACGCCGGGCGGGCCGTGACCGACCGCAACGGTCTCATGCCTGATGGCGGCGAACAGGCCGGCTACTTTGACGAGCGAACAGAGTCTCTAAAAAACGTAGCCTGGGCAATCAGGGGAGAAACCGAGAAGATCACCCCGCATGTCCCGTTAGGGCCGACTGATCTGCAAAAGGCCCTACTGGAAGGAATGTCGAATGCCAGCGGTTAAGACGCATATAAGAATTCTCACGGCCGCGACGGCCGTGCTCATGATGGGAATGACAATAACCGCATGCGCTGAGAAGGAACCAAGCACGACAATGTCAGACAAGGCGACGCCGGAAAAGACCATCAGTGCCAGAGAAGGACGGGACCGGGCGGTCGAACTCGTCATCAACACGACCAAGCAGCTCGAAGTCACCGGTTGGTGGCCCCGCAACGGCGTCGCGGGGGCGCAGGAGTGCTCCCTAGGGTCGGGCGAGGAGGGCGCCAGCTATGGTTACGACCGCTGGGCACCCCAAGGAACTAACCATGTTGAAGACGCCAAACGCGTAGCCGAGTATTGGAAATCCCTGGGCATGACCGTACGCACCGTGAACCCAACGACACACCCGACCGTCTTCGCAGAGGGCGGTCCCGTACTTCGGGCTGAGTTCGATACTGATGCATCCGACAAGTCGTACAGCGTTGGTGCCACTGCCCCCTGCTCGCCGGGAGACGCTTGGGAGCTCAACGTTGAGGATCAGGCCGAGCGGGATCAGGGCAAAGTACTCCCCGGGGACGAAGGCCTAGTCGTTCGGAAAGACCCGCCACAATAACTTCACGAGTCAACCGCCTCGAACCCTGGCTGCCGGTCCCTAATCTTGGATGAAAGATAACGCTGTGGAGAGCGCACGCCTGCCAGCATCATCACCCAACCAACCAGTCTGCCTTGCGGGTCCTGAACGCAGCGGCTGCTGCCACCGATTAAAGTGCCGAGGCCACCGGTGTATTGGAACTCTTGACCTTTGCCTAAGGATCTCTCGTTCGGCGAGGCACACAGTCCCATGGTCCGCGCACCGGCAAACGGCGGGACTATCCCTTGCCCTGCGGATCAGGAACGCAGCGGCTATTGCCAGCGACAGTAGTGCCGAGATCGCCGGTATAAACCTGGAGAACCAGTCCATCGGGCCCGAAGCCGTTGGTTATGATGAGCTTGTTCGTGGCCGTTGATTGATCAAAGACCTTCACATCGTACCCGCGGGACTTGTAGAATTCCTCGACTTTTTGCCTGAGCACCTCGCGGTCCGTGACACTAAGGGGGCCTCTGGTCCTGGATCCGCCGAATTCTTTGCCGCTTCCAGTTCCCTGGAAGTTGCAGTAGCCACCTGCCGGAACATCCTTATTGGTCCAATCGCCCGGTGCCATCGCTTGGATCTCGTCGAGGAGTCCGAATAATTCGCTACTGGCTGCTTCTGGCGTCATCGTTGTTCCTGCTCCGCTGCTGGGAAGATTGCTCGTTGAAGTCGATTCTGAGGGTGAGGGGTTTGCCGTTTCACCATTGCTCTGTGGTGTGGAGAAGCATCCGGATACGAGCAGAAGGACCATGACGGCGGTGAAAACAGTTGCCGTTAGTCTTTGTCGGTTCAGCAATTGTGTCTCCTTCATTAGTGAGGCACCACAGGCTTCCCAGAGTTGGTCAGTCTATCTGTTAGGCCGAGCGAGACATTCGCTTGATTAAGGCTGGACTCGGTGCCTACGGAAGCGTATCCAAGTTTGCCTTCTGCCTGGAGCCAGCCGTGGTTTTCGGTTGGTAATGCTGACGCTTCGCCGGTTGTTCCGGTTCCGTCTGCTCCAAGCTGTGTCGCTCCGTACCCGGGTATGGGCACCGTGAACGATGGTCCACCTGGAGGAGCCTGAAACGTCTGGGTGTGGAAGCCCTGAATACGTTGCCTGCTCGCATTTCCAATTTCGGAGATATTGTCCACGGTGAATTTGGTTTGGTACACGTCGGCGCCCGGGTTCAAATGGAAGTCCTGCACGCCTGCTACACCCTTCAGTACGCCGATATCAGCATTGAGGTTGACGCTGTCTACGGCCACACCTTCAACGGCCGCGGCCTGGGCCGTCAGCGTTCCGTAAGACAGAGCTGAGATGTTGTTGCTGGCTGTGTTTCCCAAACTGTTCTGAACGGCCGCGAGAGTGTTGATGTCCTTGCTCAGGAACGACCCGCCTGTCCGGGCATTGCCATCGTCGAAGACACCAGCCGCCGGGGCCGGTTCGAAAGCTAGCCATCCCACCACTGCCAACCGCGGAGGGTTTCCTGCCGTGGTCGAACTCAGCTCGGCAATGCGGTATTGCTCCCCGTATTGGCCATCGGCGGCCCGGACTAGATCCGGCATGCTCGTTGCCACCTTCGTGTCGACTCCCGGGACTTGGTAAGTGGTGACTTTGGCTGCGTCGAGATCTCCCACACTGATGGCAGCGCCGGGCTGATCCAGATTGAGGCTGATCAGTTGCTTCTCAATTCCACTGCGGCCGGGCTCCATCGCACTCTTGACTCCTCTGAGGCGGTCGAGGTATCCCGGCGTATTCAGCCATGCGGGTGGAGTCGGGCGAGTTCCCTTGGCTGTCTCGCGCACGTAGACGTCGAATTCTTTCAGCATCTGCGTCAGTACCAGTTGGTTGGCCTGATTTCTTGCAGTGTAGGAAACCCCTTGAAGATTTCCGATGATCGCCGGGAACGTATTGATGAGGAGTTGCTGGGTTTCGCCGACGGTAACTTTGCCGGTGCCGGCATCTACTGTGTGGCCGAGGCTGGTCCACCATGCTGCGGTCACGGCAGGGTTGTATTCCTGGTTCTGCAGGAGTCCCTGGAGTCGTGCTTTGTTTGTAGGTACGGCGAGCCAGGTTGTCAGTTGCGCGGCGTTCAGGCCCACGATGTCGTTCAAGCCGACTTGGTTTGGTGCTGCGTACTGGATGAAAAGCGCGTTGAGCATGCTGTCGGCTACGGCGCCGGCCCCTGCTGTTTCGAATGCGGTGGCGACCTGCTCTATCCAATCGGCATCTGCTGCGTTCGCGGAGAGGAGCCGCTCAAAACCAGCAAGAAAAGACTCAGCCTCGATGTTCACCCAGGAGCACGATGCTGTGAATGCGCTCCAGGCGTTTTTGACGCTGCTGAAGTGTGAGTTCAGGGTGTTCGTGGCGGTCCGGGACACTGACGCGAAGCCGCGCAGTTTGCCTGGGTCAGCTGAGGTGGTTCCGGTCCCTGGCCCGCCGACGAACCGGGGCCGGTTCCGCGGAGAAAACACCGCTGAAACAGCCGGTGGAGGGACCGGTGTGCTCTCGGGCATCGGGTCAAGGATCATGGTTGCGACTGTCGCGGATGCTTCCGCGATGTCACCGGAGAGCAATTGCTGTTTGCGGATATTGTCGCGTTGCTGCCAGGCGTCCATGTTCTTTTGCCGGGCTTTCTCTTGCTGGGCCCTGTGCTTGGCCTCGCCGATGTCCTCGGCCAGAACCGCGAGGACACCTGAGAGCTTGCCGCGATCATCGGACCTGATGCCGCAGGCGTCCTCGAACAAGCGCGCGTAGCCGCCCTTGAAGTCCTGCACTGCCTGCTCCACGGCCCCGTACAGGAAGCTGCCTTCGGCCCGAAGAACCTGCTCAGCCGCGTCAGCAGCGCTGATCAGCGCGTCGGCTGCGCCGTCGTCAAAAGCAATCCCCACGCCTGCCCCCAAACCAGAACAATAAATCCAACGATTAGCATAACCGCTTTTGCGCGGTTGGGGGGCGACCGAATGTCTTGGTCATGTCTCCTACGATTTTCCGCCCAAGCGCAGACCGCTGGGCCCTTCTGAGTCGTTTTTCAGAGACGAACCCAACTCTGAAGCCTGATGACGTGAAGGGCCGCAAAATTCTGTTACCGCTGCGTTACTGCTGGACAGGACCCGGGACATGAAGAAAAGGCCCTGCTTCCCTTTGTTTACAAGGGAAGCAGGGCCTTTCGCATTGGCGGTGACGGTGGGATTTGAACCCACGTTGGCTTTTACACCAAACAACATTTCGAGTGTTGCACCTTCGGCCGCTCGGACACGTCACCAACTGAAATAGGGTACCGGAGTTGGGGCCTGTTCCCCAAAACGGGCCGGCGCCGGGCGCCCGAAGCGTGTTGCTGAACGCCCCGTTAACACAGCCAACTTCCGTCCGCGGCGCCCCAACGATAGATTCGTAAGCACCATGACTATTCCGCGCGCGCAAGAACACCAAGCCCAGGCCTACTGGGTTACCGAGACCGGCAACGGCGAGCTGCGCCGCGAAACCATCGAAGCTCCCGGCCCCGGAGAAGCCCTCGTCAGGACCCTGTACTCAGGCGTCAGCCGGGGCACGGAGCGAGTGGTCCACGAAGGCCGTGTCCCGGAACGCGTGGCTGACCTGATGCAGGCCCCGCACCAGGAAGGCGACTTCCCCGGCCCGGTGAAGTACGGGTACCTGAGCGTTGGCACCGTCGAAGAGGGCCCGGAGGAATGGCGGGGAAAGACTGTCTTCAGCCTCCACCCGCACCAGGACTTTTACATCGTTCCCACCAGCCAGCTCACGGCTATCCCCGCGGACGTCCCGGCCCGCCGCGCCGTACTGACCGGCATCGTCGAAGTCGCCATCAATGCCCTTTGGGAAGCCGGACCGAGGCTGGGAGACCGGGTCGCCGTCGTCGGTGGTGGCTTGGTGGGTGGCGTCCTGGCGACGCTCCTGCGGAAGTATCCGCTGGGCCGCCTGCAACTGGTGGATGCGGACCCGGAGAAGCGCAACCTCGCCGAAATGCTCAGCATCGAATTCGCCGAGCCTGAAGACGCGAAAAGCGACAACGACATCGTCTTCCATTGCTCCGCGTCCAACGACGGACTCAAGCTGAGCCTGCAACTGGCCGGCGACGATTCGGACGTCATCGAGCTCTCTTGGTTCGCGGACAAGGAAGTCACGCTCCCACTCGGCGAGGACTTCCACGCCCGCCGGCTGAACATCCGCTCCAGCCAGGTGGGCGCCGTTGCCCTTCCAAGAAGGCACCGTCGAACCAACGCCCAGCGCCTGCAGGAAGCAGCGAACCAGCTCAAAGACCCGCTGTTCGACACTTTCCTGACCAGCGAATGCCAGTTCCAGAACCTGCCCACCACGCTCATCACGTTGTTCGAACAGCCCGGCGGCTTCTGCCACGTGGTCGCATACCCAAACTCGGAGGATTAATACATGTTCAGCCTGACCGTCCGACGCCACTTCATGATCGCCCACAGCCTTCCCCGTGAGGCGTTCGGCCCAGCCCAGGGTCTCCACGGGGCCACGTTCGTTGCCGAAGTCAGCTTCCGTCGGCCGGATCTCAACGACGACGCAATCGTCCTGGACATCGGCGCAGCAGGCGGCATTCTCGAAGAAATCCTTGAAGACCTGAACTACAAGAACCTGGACGAACACCCCGCGTTCAAGGGCAAACTTTCCACCACCGAGGCACTCGCAAAGCACATCGCAGACGCCATGGCCACCCGGATCCAGGACACCGAAGACGGGCCCGCGCTCGCTGGCATCGATGTCGTCCTCCGCGAGAACCCCGACGCCTGGGCCGGCTACTCGCTGGAGCTTCCGGCCAAGTAAGTGCACATCCGCTTCCTGGTTCCGGGGAACGTCAGGCACGGCTCCGGCGGCAACAAATACAACGCCAAACTCGCCGAGCACCTGACGGCCCTCGGCGCCACCGTTGAGACGGTAACCGTCGACGGCGACTGGCCGGTTGGCAGCCCGGCGGACCGGCAGCGGTTCGCGCAAGCGCTCGACGGCGGCACCACCGTGATTGCCGACGGCCTGGTAGCGAGTGGGGCTCCGGAGGAGATCGCCGGCGCGGTGAAGGCCGGAACCAAGGTCTGGATCCTCTCGCACATGGCATTGGCGGAGCACGGTGACCTTGAGTCGAAGGCGTTGGCGGCCGCGACCGGGATTATCTGCCCGAGCGTCCACTCCGCCGCTGAATTGCAGGCTAAACACGGCTCCCTGGACATAGCGGTGGCCACCCCCGGCGCCGAACCAGCAGACCTCAGCGCGGGTTCACAGCCCAAGCACATCGTTGCTGTCGCGGCGTTGCTGCCCAACAAGGACCAAGCACACTTGGTAGAGGCCCTGAGCCAGATAAAGGACCTGCCCTGGACCGCAGCGCTCATCGGTTCGGAGGAAGCTGACCCGGCGTACGCGGCCGAGGTGAGGGCCGCCGTCGAACATCACGCGCTGCAAAACCGCATCCGTGTCACCGGCGAGCTGACCGGCACCTCACTCGAAGAGCAGTGGCACCAAGCCGACCTCAGCGTCCTGCTTTCGCACTCCGAGTCCTTTGGGATGGTGGTGACCGAATCGTTGGCACATGGCGTCCCGGTCCTTGTCCGGCAAGGGACAGGTGCAGTGGAGGCGCTGGGCGGTACCGGGGCGGGCGCGGTGTGGGATATCCGGGAAGCTCTCGCGGACACCCTCCGGAGCTGGCTGACGGACGTCGAAATCCAAGGGTCCTGGCATGAAAACGCCATCCGGGCCCGCGACAACCTTTCGGGCTGGGACAACACTGCTGCGATTGTTTTGAAAGCCGTGACAGCTTCGCCCTAATAACCGGGTGCAGAATGGGGCCATGACCAGCATCGCGCCTGCCGCAGACACCCTGACCCCTGAACGGCTCCGGGCCTGGGCCTGGCACAAGCAGGGCCTGGACGGTTCGCTCCAAGGCAAAACCTCAGAGGAAGTCTTGGACCACGCCGGTTGGGCCCGATCCGTAGGCGGCGCCAACCCGTACCTGACGCTGTTCGCCAGGGCAGGAACCAGTCGCGAACAAGCTGACAAGGACGTCAGGGCGCTCAGAATCCACGAACTCCCGACTGCCCGAGGTTGCACCTACGTCCTGGGCCAGGCCGACTACGCATGGGCCCTCCAGATCGGTCGCGACGCAGCGATTGCCCCTTTCAAAGTCTTGGCAAGGCTCGGTGTCGAACGCGGCGAAATCACCCTCCTTGAGGACGAGGTGGAGCACGCCCTCAAGGAAGCCAGCAGCCCCATGGACCCCAAGCAACTCCGGGACGTGCTGGGCGATTCGGTCCGCAGCCTGGGCGAGGAGGGCAAGAAGAAGGGCGCCTCCACCACGCTTCCCACGGCGTTGGGTCTCCTTCAGGCGGATGGCCGTATCCGCCGCGTCCCCGTCAACGGCCGCCTCGATCAGCAGCGCTATGCGTACACCGCTTGGGACCTTCCGCCCAGCGATCTTGACGACGACGGCGCCCGCCGCCTGCTGCTGGAACGGTACTTGCGCTGGACCGGGGGAGCGACGTTCAAGCAGACCCAGTGGTTCACTGCCTTTACGGTGGCCCAGAGCAAGGCAGCGCTCGCCTCCATTGGTGCCATGGAGGTGACCACAGCCAGTGGAGATGTGCTCTGGATGCTGCCTTCCGACGTCGAGCGTTTGGCGGACTTCGAAGAGCCGGGTGACGAACAAATCCAGCTGTTGGCAGGCACAGACTCATTGGTCCTCCACAGGCGCAATTCGGGGGACATGTTCGCTGATGGGGACAAGGGAAAGAAGGTCCTGGACACCACGCTGGCACTTCAGGCCGACCTGCCGGACCACCCCATCCTGGATCGTGGGCGGATCATCGGACTATGGCAATACGATCCCGGTCAGGAACGGATCGCGGCGTGGACTTTTGACGCTCCCACTGCGGCTGTGAGCCAACGGATCGCCGAGGTGGAGGCCTGGATCCGCGATGAACTCGGCGATTTCCGTTCGTTCAGCCTGGACTCCCCGGCATCACGTCAGGTGCGGATCGACGCGTTGGACGCGGCGGCAGGGCGGTAGGGCACGATCAGCCCGAACCGTACGGCCGGGTGATCGCCTCCAGGAAATGTCCGTCGGGGTCCGTGAAATAGATGCCGCGGCCGCCGTCGTTGTGGTTGATCTGTTGCCCGCGGGAACGTGCAGGGTCGGCCCAGTAGGGCACGTGTTCTGCGGTGATCCTGAGGAAGATCTGGTCGAACTCTTCTTCACTGACCAGGAAGGCGTAGTGCTGCGGTGTGATGTCCCCGTCCGCGCCCAGGAAATCCAGTGTCACGCCGTTCTCGAAGGACACCGTGACGAAGGACCACATGGGCTTCGGTGCCGGGAGACCGAAGATCCGGGCAAGGAACTCTGCGGATCGCTGCTTGTCCGTGGCGTAGACGATGGTGTGATTGAACGAAACTGTCATGGCTTGCTCCCGTGAAGGAAGGGATCAGGATGGGCGGTGCTCTACAGCGTGTTCCGCCGGAGCGTGTCCTGCCGGAGCGCGATGTGAGGCGAAGAAGTCCTTGAGGAGCGCTGAACACTCGTCTTCCCGGACCCCGGCGTAGACCTCTACCCAGTGATTGAGGCGGCGCTCGCGGAGGATATCGAACACGGATCCTGCTGCTCCTGCTTTCTCGTCCCACGCGCCGAAAACGACGCGGGGAATACGGGCCAGGACAATGGCCCCGGCACACATGGCGCACGGCTCCAGGGTGACCACCAGGGTGCAGTCCTCGAGCCGCCAACCGTCGCCGCCTTCGCCCAATTCAAGCGCGTGCCGTTGCAGCGCGGCGGCCGCCTGGCGGATCGCCACCACCTCGGCATGGGCGGTCGGGTCACCGTGCGCCTCCCGTTCGTTGCGTCCGGAACCCAGCACGACGCCGTCGGGCCCCAGCACCACGGCGCCGATCGGGACGTCGTCGGTTTTCAACGCCAACCGGGCTTCGTCCAGGGCAAGGCCCATCCAGGCCAGGTGTTCTGCGTGATACGGCTCGGTGGCGCTCATGTCTCAATGATAGTTTTGGGGGATGCGCACACTCGTCGTGGACCACCCGCTGGTCGCTCACAAGCTCACCGTTCTGCGGGACAAGAACACCCCCTCACCGGTCTTCCGGCAACTCACTGAAGAACTGGTCACCTTGCTGGCTTATGAAGCCACCCGCGAGGTCAAGGTCCAGCCAGTAGAGATCGAGACCCCCGTCACCAAGACCATCGGCACGGCTTTCACGAAGCCCACGCCGCTGGTGGTCCCCATCCTGCGCGCAGGGCTGGGCATGCTGGAGGGCATGACCAAGCTGGTTCCCACGGCCGAGGTCGGCTTCCTGGGCATGGCCCGCGACGAAGAGACGCTGGACATCATCACCTACGCCGAGCGCCTCCCCGAGGACCTCACAGGCAGGCAGATCTTTGTCCTGGATCCCATGCTCGCCACCGGCGGCACCCTGCGCGAGGCCATCAAATTCCTCTTCAAGCGCGGCGCCTCCGACGTAACCTGCATCTGCCTCCTCGCAGCCCCCGAAGGCCTGTCCAAGCTGGAAGAAGAGCTGTCTGACGCCAACGTGAAGATCGTCCTGGCCTCGATCGACGAGAAACTCAACGAAAAGTCCTACATCGTGCCCGGCCTGGGCGACGCCGGCGACCGCCTCTACGGCGTGGCTGGTTAAGGCATTCACGGTCCGGTTTCTCATTCTCAAGCCTTGGTGCGCTTATCGCAACTGCGGTAGGCTCACATGCCGCCTTGCCGGAAGGTTGCTTGCTTGCCGCTTCACGCGGTGCAGTGACGTGAAGTGCCGGCAGTACCCGTCGTCATTCGGATTCCTTGACTCATGTCTGCTCATAACGGACTAAGTCTTCCCCGTTGTGGTTCCCGTCACGATTCGTGCCCTTGGCTCACTTCCCTAGTGGGCGGACCCTCCGCTCCGCATTGTGATGGGGGACGAATGAGATTGAAACAATTCGCTGCGCTCGCTTGTGCTTCGGCCATCGCCATTTCCCTTGTGGTGCCAGCGGCTGCGCAAGCCAGTGAGCATGATGAATCCGGTAAGGAAACTGCTGAGACGGCGGCCGCCGTCATTCAGGAGGCAGTGGTCTCCGCGGGCCAAGACTCGGCTGTGGCCGTGCAACCCGACATAGAGTCGTCCGATTCGGTAACAACCAATGTCAAGGAATCGACCGTAGAAGTTTCAAAGGATGGGGGGCGATGCCACTGCATTGCTGGACGGAGGCTCGGACGGATTACAACTCTCATTGGAACTGCCGACGAGCGGTCAGGCTGATGATGCGGCGGTGGCCGGGGATGGTACAACCGTCTTTGCGGACCCAACCAGACAGACTGATGTTGGAATTCAAACGCTTGAAGATGGTGCCGTTCGGGCTTTGACGGTCATAAATGGCCCGCAAGCGCCCACACGGTACGACTACAAAATCGATGCCGATGAGGGGGTTGTCCTTGAGCTGGCTGACGGCGGTGCTATTTCAATCAAGGGTCTTGACGGGTCGGAACAGGGAATGATCCATCCAGCTTGGGCAGTTGATGCGAATGGCACCGCTGTGAGTACCCACTATGAGGTGTCCGGGAATATTGTGACCCAAGTCGTGGAACATAACACGCCAGGTCTCGCATACCCGGTGGTCGCCGACCCGAAGGTCTACTACGCATGGTGGCAGTTGTTTACTTGGTCAGAATGGCGTTGGAACAGCTACTACGGCATGAATCAGCTTTCCATGGAACTCTCGGGTTGGGGAAGGTACGACGCGATCTTCAACGCCGGGCAATTCTTGAGCTCCGGGTGGTCTCTCCTGCAGTCAAAGCATTCATGGTGGATGTTTACACCCTCGATGCGGCAGCAGTGGGAATGCCACGTCCTCGGGGGCTTGGCAGAATGGGGAACCTTCGACTTAGAGTACGAGCGTTACTCAAATCCAAATTGGCGCAGTCGGATTGGAATGTGGCCCGTGTCCCAGACCTGTAACTGGTAGCCAGAGAGGACTCGACGATGCCGAGACATGCCGTGCGTAAGTGGGTCCTGCTGGGAGCTGCCTTGGTTCCGTGGGCACTCGGATCCTTCGCCGTTTATGTTACGTCCGCGCAGTATTCCGGTCTCGGCATCTTCGAGTCTTATCGGGCATTTGAGGCCGGCTCCAACCTAGGCAACATCTTGTGGTTCCTCTTGTGGACAGGGGTCTCTGCTGCGGTTTGTTGGTTTCTGGTACGAAAACCGGGCGCCATCGGAGCGATCCAACCAGTGTCTCGCGCACTGTATTGTTACGGCACCCCGGCCGCCCTGTTGGTTTTTCCAGACGCAGCCATGGGATTCGCCATTTCGCACGTCCGTGCGTTCACTGATGACACTGCCTTGCATTCGCCTTTGGTCGAGTTTCTTGTTATCAGCGGCATAGGGGCCCTGGCTTGCACTTCCCTCATGACCCTCGTATTCAGGAAAGGGAGACCGCAGAGGACGGCTTAGGCTATCGAAGTCAAACACCCCTACCGGTTTCCCGACGACCCCGTTAGCCTGTGGCGCATGGACTGGAAACTTGAACTGGTATTTGTCCCTGTGTCCGACGTCGACCGCGCGAAGGACTTCTACGTCAACAAGGTCGGTTTCAACGCCGATTTCGATGAGCGTCCCATGGACGGCATCCGCTTTGTGCAGTTGACCCCTCCGGGTTCGGCGTGTTCCATCGCCATTGGCGAGGGGCTCAGTGATGCCCCTCCGGGAACGGCGCCCAGCCTGCAAGTGGTGGTGGCAGACATCAACAAGGCGCACGAGCAACTCAAGGCCAACGGCGTGGACGTCAGCGATGTCGATGTCCAGGACTGGGGTCATTTCGTCTATTTCGCGGACCCCGACGGCAACAAATGGGCCTTGCAGTACCTCCCGCAGCGGCCCAACGGCTAAGTAGGCCCAACGGCTAAGTAACAGTGGGCCCCTTCCCCGTACGCGTGCGGCAGGATGGAACCATGAGCCATCCTGCCGACCACGCCACGCCCGCCCAACAAACCGTGTTGACCGTCCGCGCCGTCCTCTTCGACATGGACGGCACACTGGTTGATTCCACGGCCATCGTGGAGCAGGTGTGGTCGGAGTTCGCCAGCCGCTACGGCCTGGACATTGAGGAGATTCTCCGGACCTCCCACGGCGTCCGATCCGGCGATACGGTGCGCCGTTACGCTCCGGCGGGTGCCGACGTCGTGGCTTTGACTGCTGAGCTGGACGCCATGGAACGCACGCGGACAGACGGCGTGATCGCGCTGCCGGGCGCCGCGGCTTTGCTGCAAGCGCTACCGGACGACGCCATCGCCTTGGTCACCTCAGCTGACTCGACCCTTGCGGGCATCCGCATGCAGGCGGCCGGGCTTCCCATGCCCACCACAACCGTCACTTCCGAAGCCGTGGCCCTCGGCAAGCCGCACCCGGAGGGGTACCTCAAAGCGGCCGCAATGCTGGGAGTCGACCCGGCCGACGTCGTTGTCTTCGAAGACGCGCCCGCCGGCATCGCCGCGGCGCGCGCCGCCGGAATGCGGACCGTGGTGGTCGGTGACGCCGGCGACCTTGAAGATGGCATGTGGCGGATCCCGGACTACTCCGCGGTGACGGTCACCGCTGTGAAGAATGACGACGGCGGCCACCTCCTCACGCTGACGCTGTAGCCGTTCCTGCGCGGACTGTTCCAAGCCGGAAACCCGGCGTAGGCTGTGCGCATGTCTGCGATGCCGGAGGCGTACAGTGCCGCATTGGAGCGGGCCATGGCCCACGCGACGGACTGGCTGGCGTCGGTTCCCGACCGTCCTGTCCGTCCCGCGGCCGACGCTGATCAGGTGGCCGCGAGCTTGGCATCGATCCTCCCGGACGGGCCAACTGAAGCAGCCGACGTGGTGGACGAACTCGCCACCCTGGCCGAACCGGGCTTGATGGCCATCCAGTCAGGACGGTTCTATGGGTGGGTTATGGGTGGAACCCTGCCCGCTGCCATGGCCGCCGACTGGCTGGTCTCGGCATGGGACCAGAACACCGGACTCCGCTTCGCCACTCCCGCCGCTGCTGCCATCGAAGAATCCGCCGCCGCCTGGCTTCTTGACCTGCTGCACCTTCCCGCAACCTCCGACGTCGGCTTCACCACCGGTGCCACCACCGCGAACTTCGTGGGGCTGGCCGCTGGTCGTCAATACCTCATGGACCAGGCGGGCTGGGACCTTCAGTCGCTGGGCCTTTCAGGTGCTCCCCGCATCACAACGTTTGCCGGACGGGAACGGCACGCAGCCGTTGACTTGGCCCTCCGGTACCTGGGGCTGGGCGCCTGCGTACCCGTTGATGCAGACGACCAAGGCCGGATCCTGCCTGATGCCCTGGCTGCTGCCATGGATGAGCAACCCGGGCCATCATTGGTCTGCCTGCAAGCGGGCAACCTGCATTCCGGCGCGTTCGATCCCATGGAGGAAGCTGTCGCTGTGGCCCATGACCGCGGGGGCTGGGTGCACGTGGACGGCGCTTTTGGTTTGTGGGCGGCCGTCAGCCCAACGTTGCGGGAACGGATCGCTGGAGTGGAGGGCGCCGATTCCTGGGCCACCGACGCCCACAAAACACTCAATGTTCCCTACGACTGCGGCTTGGCCATCGTTGCCAGTCCGGAGGCCCTCCGGCGGGCTTTCAGCGTCCACACGAGCTACTTCATCGCCACGGATGCCGGGCCGGGGGACCCGTTCGAAAAAGTTCCTGAGCTGTCCCGGCGCGCCCGCGGTATCCCCGTGTGGGCGGCGCTGCGCCAACTTGGCCGTCACGGTGTGATCGCCATGGTGGACCGTCTCGCAGCAAATGCCCGAGCTCTGGCTGAGGGCCTTGCCGCGATCCCGGGCGTGGAGGTCCTTAACGACGTCGTCTTCACGCAGGTCTCCGTCAGCTTCGGCAGCGACGACCGAACGCACAGGGTCACCCAGAGGTTGATGGCCGAGGGTGCCGTGTGGATGTCCGGATCGTCGTGGCGTGGCCGGGAGATCCTGCGGATCTCAGTGAGCAATTGGTCCACTGACGCCGGGGACGTGGCAGCCTCCATCGCGGCCGTGCGGCATGCGTTTGAGGCGGAACCTGAAGCGTAGCCTCAGCTTCCTGGCGGAATCAGCGGTTCACCAGCAGGAACAGCCCCGCATACGCGGCCACCACCGTGCAGATGCTAAGCGGCCACGCACTGAAGCCGCCAGTCCGTGCGGTGCGAGGAACCCGGCCCATCTCCGCGCGAAGCTCATTGATGGGACTGCGGCGCAGGTTGCGCTTCAATCGCGCCATGCCGCGCAGGTCGGCCAGTGCGGTCCGTACGACGTCGACACTTGAGTCGGGGTCGTCTGTCCAGTCGACGGGAACTTCATGGATGCGCAAACCGCAACGTTCGGCGATCACCAGCAGTTCGGTGTCGAAGAACCAGGCATCGTCCCTGGTGCAGGGAAGGAGGCGGTGGGCCACGTCTGCTCGGATGGCCTTGAAACCGCACTGGGCGTCGGAGAAGCGCGCCCCCATGACCGTCCGCAGCAACGAGTTGTAGCTGCGCGAAATGAACTCGCGCTGGGGGCTTCGGGTGACGCAGGCGCTCGGTGCCAGCCGTGTGCCGATGGCGAGGTCCGAGTGGCCGGAGATCAGCGGTGCCACGAGGGGAGCCAAGGCCGAGAGGTCAGTGGACAGATCCGCTTCCATGTAGGCAAGCACGGGCGACGGCGACGACTGCCACACGCGGCGCAAGGCGTTCCCACGGCCCCGCTCCTGAAAACGGACCACTAACAGTTCAGGGAGTTCGCGTGCCAGGCGTTCGGCGATCCTCAGCGTGCTGTCGGTGCTGGCATTGTCCGCCACGGTGATTCGGAATGTGTGGGGAAAGGAGTCCGTCAGGTGCCCGTGCAGTTGGCGAAGGCTGTGTTCCAGGCGGGCTTCTTCGTTGTAGACGGGGAGGGTGACGTCCAGGACTGGAACCATGACATTGGTGTCAACGGGACGGCGCTGTGGTTGCTGGAGCGCCGCTGGCCCGCCACGCAAGCGAGCGGAATGAGTCCGTCGTGGCAGAGCGCTGGTGGCTGGATCTGTGAGCGTCATGTTTCCAGAATGCGGCCACCGATTATGAGGGCTTTAGGCGGAAGCTGTGGCACTACTGTGAGCCCCGGCGAGCACCTGTGAAAACGAAAGAAGCCGCCCCGGTTCCCGCCATCCGCTCCAGTAAGAACTGAGGCAAACGGCGGAAGCCGGGGCGGCAATCAAACAGCTTGGCTTAGTACCAGTTGTTCGCCAAGTGGAAGCCCAGGGCAGCCGACGGGGATCCGTAGCGTTCCTTGATGTAGTTCAGGCCCCACTTGATCTGGGTCTGGTAGTTGGTCTGCCAGTCGGCACCGGCCGTGGCCATCTTGGAAGCCGGCAGGGACTGGACGATGCCGTATGCGCCGCTTGAGGCGTTCGTGGCAGTGGTCCTCCAGTTGGACTCCTTCTCCCACAGCGTGTTCAGGGCAGTCATTTCACCCGGACCCCAGCCGTAGTTGCCCAGGATGCTTGCAGCGTAGGCCTTGGCGGCTGCGGGATCGTCCACTGCCTTGGGGGCGGCAGCGGCTGCTGCAGCCTCTGCGGCGGCAGCGGCAGCAGCGGCGTCGGCAGCTTGCTTGGCAGCAGCGTCAGCGGCGGCCTTTTCGGCGGCAGCCTGGTCGGCGGCAGCCTTCTCCGCAGCGGCCTTTTCGGCGGCAGCCTGGTCGGCGGCAGCCTTCTCCGCGGCCGCCTTTTCAGCGGCTACCTTGTCTGCAGCGGCCCGGTCGGCTGCACCCTTTTCGGCGGCAGCGTTCATGGAGGCGGAGATTTCAGCAGACTTGTTGGTGCTGATCCGGGCGTTCGCCTGGGTCTCTGCGACGCGGCTCGCCTCGGGGAGGGTCAACGCTGCGTTGGCGGCCGTGCCGAGGGATGCAACGCCCAGTGCGGCGGCCACAACACCGGCAACAACCGACATGCGGTGGCCGGACTTGCCCTGGCGGGCTGCGTTCTTAAGGACTGCCTGCGACTTGGTCAGCGGTGCGTCGTGTTCGTCGCGGTGACGCGCGGAAGGGCGCGTCTGATCATTAAATTCAGACATGTTTGTGATTACCTCTCAGCGCCTGCGGAGTTAGCTGTCGGGTTCGGATGAGGTCATCCGGCCGCGCATCACGCTGCGGCTTCACCCCAAGGGCCGGCAATAAATGCCTGGGCCCGGAGACTCTGGGTCCCCCGTCTCTGCCTCGAAGAAGAACGGACTCCGGGAAGTGGCAGAGCTCGGCGCATCCCGGATGCGGGTCAGTTGGGGCGACCCACCCTTTCGACGGTACAGGAGGTTTCCCCAGAAGTCACATTTAGGTAACAGAGATCACGATCCCGGTGAGTCGCCTTGCCGGATTCGTTACACGCGCTCGTTGCTGACGGCGGGCAGGCGGAGGGCGAATTCCGTACGCCCTGGACGGGAGGTCACTTCAACGCTGCCGCCATGCGCTTCCACAATGGATTCCACGATGGACAGGCCCAACCCGGAGGTGCCCTCCGTCCCCGACCTGGCGGCGTCAGCGCGGGCAAAGCGGGAGAAGATCCGGCTTTGGAAATCCTCCGGAATGCCCGGTCCGTTGTCGGTTACCGTAACCACTGCGCTGCCATCGGCGGAGAGCATGACTCCGGTGACCACGGTGGTGCCGGCATCGGTGTGTTTGCGGGCGTTGGACAGCAGGTTGGCCAGCACCTGGTGCAATTGTGTGGCGTCACCCCTCACTGTGATGGGTTCGTCCGGGAGCTGAAGCTGCCAGATGTGCTCCGGGGCCATGACTTTCTCATCACTCACTGTCTCGATCACCAGCTGCGTCAGGTCAACGTCCGAGACCTTTACTGGTTGACCCTCGTCCAACCTTGCGAGCAGGAGGAGGTCCTCCACCAGCGTGGTCATCCGTTCGGATTGGCTTTGGACCCGCGCCAGGGATTTCCGGCCGTCATCGGTGAAGTTTTCGGTCATCCGCAGCAGTTCTGTGTAGCCGCGGATAGCGGTCAGCGGTGTACGAAGCTCATGCGAGGCGTCCGCCACGAACTGGCGGACCTTGGTTTCGCTTTCCTGGCGGGCTTCCAGCGCACTGGCCACGTTATTCAGCATTTGATTCAGGGCGTGGCCAACGCTGCCCACTTCCGTTCCGGGATGGGAGGCCGACGGCGGTACGCGCACCGCAAGTGCCACTTCGCCGGCGTCGAGAGGCAGCCGGGAAACCTTCGTGGCCACTTCGGAGAGCTGCTCAAGCGGCCTCATGGTCCGCCGAATGATCACTGTGCCTGCCAGGCCAATCAGCACCAGGCCGCCCAACGAAACCCACACCATGGTCCATACGAGCGAGGCCTCGGCGCTTTGCTTGTCCGCAAGCGGCAGGCCGGTCACGATCACGTCGCCGGAGGTGTCCACGGCCACCAGCCGGTAGTCGCCGTTGGACAGCGAACGGTCCACAGGGCGGCTGTCCTTGGGAAGCGACAACAGGACCTGCTCGTCGTCTGCGGAGAGTGAAACGCGATTGCCTTGGGCGTCGATCAAGCCCGAGCTCCTCACGGTGGTTCCATCGATCCGCGCGTTGAGGGTTCCAGCGGCCTGGCCCCGGGCCTCCAACGGGTCAGGCCTTCCGGACGGTGACGAAGGAAAGTTCGACGGCGGCCTGCCGAAGTCATTCGCGCGGCTGGACGCCTGCTCCAACTGCCTGTCGAGCTGCCTGTTGAACACCATGTCCATGGAGGCGTAGCTGACTACCCCCACGGCAGCGCAAATCGCTACCAACAGGGCCATGGCCACCAGGACCAATCGGGTGCGAAGGTGCCAGGTGGACGGGTTGAGCCAACTGCGCTGCGACTTCCTGGCCACTCCTGAAAGTGTGCTCAACGTTTAGTCCGCAGGCTTGATGACGTATCCCGCACCGCGAATGGTGTGGATCATGGGCGGATGGTTCGCTTCGATCTTCTTGCGCAGGTAGGAGATGTAGAGCTCCACGATGTTGGCCTGCCCACCGAAGTCGTAGTCCCACACCCGGTCCAGGATCTGTGCCTTGCTGACCACCCGTTTGGGGTTTTCCATGAGGTAGCGCAAGAGTTCGAACTGGGTGGCAGTCAAGGAGATGTCCTCACCGGCCCTCGTCACCTCGCGGGTGTCCACGTTGAGGGTGAGGTCTCCCACCACCAGCTCCGCGGTGTCCATGGCTGCCACGCCGGAACGCTGAACCAGCCGGTGCAGGCGCAGGAGAACTTCCTCCATGCTGAAAGGTTTGGTGACGTAGTCGTCGCCCCCGGCTGCCAAGCCAACAATGCGGTCCTGGACGGCGTCTTTTGCAGTGAGGAACAGGGCGGGAACTTCCGGGGCGAAAGCACGGATGCGGTTAAGGACCTCCACACCGTCGAAACCGGGCAGCATGACGTCCAGGACCAGCACGTCCGGCCGGAAGTCCTTGGCAACTTTCACTGCCTCCGGTCCGGCTCCGGCTACCGCAACGGACCAGCCCGCCATGCGCAGGCCCATGCTCATCAATTCGGCGAGGCTGGGTTCGTCGTCCACCACCAAAGCACGGATAGGGGAACCGTCCGGGTGGGAGAGCTGGGGAAGGTTGTTGGTCATGGAGTGCGAGGAGGCCATGGGACAACTCTCCAATCTGCTGGTTTGCCAGCGCTTTGCCGGTCCTGTGAGGACGCTGTGAACTCAACACTAGCGAGGTGGGAGTCCGGCGTGGTGAAGCTAGGGATAGGCCTGACGGGCTGTTTCTACAGCTTGTAGCAGATTTCGGGCAGGAAATTGTCGAAGGAGACTACCCGCGATTGGACAACAACTGTTTCAGATCGTGAGATTCCGCTCGAGGGTGGTTCGTGGGAACCAAGGTGCACATGATGCCCTATTTGCCGAAGATCATTCACTGGATTGCTAATATTTCGTGTCTCAGCCGAATGAAATGGCATTCATTTATGGCGTCCAGTGAATTGTGATTTGCGACACAATAGACCTCTACGTCTCAAAATGTGGACGGTTCGGCGCTTTGTTACTTGCGTGTTGCCATTGTTACGTTGCACACTTCCAATGTGAACAAGAACTCAACAGCACCTGCAGCCGCAGCAACCTGGCCCAGCACACCCGCTGGCCATGATGACCGCTGTTGTCGAATGCAAGCCTAACTTTCCACCCCAAGAAGTTTCAGGCATTCGCCCCCTAGCCCAGCGTTGGGCGCCCCTCCCCAAACTCATTGCGGGGACAACCAGCATTCGAAGCCGCGATGACGGCTATTCACTTTTGAGGTAAGCACTCCATGTCAGTTGCATCTGGATACGTCCACATCTCCGTCCGTAACGCCAACAAGGCCGCGTCAAACGCAGGGCTCCGCCCCGGCTTCGGCAACCGCCCCGGCTATGCTCCTGCCCAGCAAGGCGCAGGCCAGCAGGCTCCCGGTTACGTGCCGCAGGGCTACAACCCCAACTCCTATGGCCAGTTGCGCGCAGTACCCACCGCCGAGCCGGCACCCATGACTGCGCCCACCCCGGTGATCGCCCAGTCGGACAGGCTCCGCCCTGTTGCCAACGACAACGTGGCCCGCGGCTTTGTGCTCTACATGGGCATTGACGAAGAAACCGCCGCTGCGGCCGGAACATCCATTGCCAAGCTCGCCCAGGAAATCCGGGCCTACGCACAGTCCCTCGTGACCGGTGCCGAGAGCTACGCCGCCGTCGCCGTGGCCCCCGCCGGGGCACCCGGGTCCGCGCTCGACGTCGTGCGTTCCACCTTTGGTGACCCGACGGTGGCCTCCCGCCAGCGCACCGAAGCCGCCCGCCCCGCGCCGCAGCAGGAATCCCGTCCGTCGGGCGTACTGATCGACCTTGCGCGCCGCGAAGTCCACCTGGACGGCGAGTCGCTGAACCTGACGTTCAAGGAATTCGAACTCCTCAACTACCTCGTGGAAAACGGCACCCGCACCGTTGGCCGCGATGAGCTGCTCGAGGGTCTGTGGCGCAACGCCGAAGAGGTGCCGAACGAACGCACCATCGATGTCCACATCCGCCGCCTCCGGTCCAAGCTTGGCCGCCTGGCCAATACGGTCCGCACGGTCCGTGGGCAGGGCTACCGCTTCTACGAGCACCCCGAAGTCATCGTCTGGGCCGCTCCGGAATACTCGATCTAAGCTACTGCTGCAGCCGAATGGCGGCACCATCCCTCTGCGCAACAACGGCGCTATCGGGATGTGCCGCCATCCGTCTTTGGTCGTGCCCAGTGAGCATTGGCCTCCACGGCTAAGGGGGCGGATAGGGTTGGTTTATGAGTGACCATCACATCAAGCGCCTGGTGATCATGCGGCATGCCAAGGCTGATTGGCCCATGGGCGTTCCGGATCATGAACGTCCGTTGGAGGAACGTGGCCACCGCGAGGCCCCCCTTGCCGGCAAATGGCTGCTCAAGCACGGTGTGGTTCCCGATTTCATCCTGTGCTCTTCAGCGCTGAGGACCCGCCAGACCTGCACCTGGGTGTGCGATGAGCTCGGAGACAAGGCACCGACGCCCAAACTTGAGGACGGTCTGTACTCCGCTTCGGCCAACCGCATGTTGACGGTCATCAACCACGTTCCAGACACAGTGACCACGTTGATGGTCATTTCCCACATGCCCGGGGTCCAGGACCTCGCCATGCACCTGGCTTCCCGCGATTCGGACCACGACGCGTATATGGATGCCGCTACCCGCTACCCAACGAGTGCGTTGACGGTAATGGAAACGGAAAAGACGTGGGCTGAACTCGATGGGCAGGATGCTCGGCTGACGCACTTCAAGGTGCCCCGCCACTAGCCACTATTGCGAGCTGCTTGGGTCTCCGTAGGCCAGCTGCGGCATGCACATGCAGCGAAGCTCGAACACCGGCAACCCCGCGGCTTCCTCGCCGTGGCCCGTGGCGATCAGGTATTCGCCGTCGAACATGTACACCGGCAATTGGGGTGCCATGTAGTCGTTGTATCGACTCGGGTAGACCCATTGCCCGCGGATATCGAAGGCGGGTAGCGCGTAGGTATCCCGGCGATTGTGGGCGCTCGGATAGAGTCCGTCGTCGATCATGATGTAGCTGGCCAGGCCATACGTGTGGTGGTGGTTCATGTCGGTTGGAAATAGGATCGCTTCCACAGTGCGGGCCCCTTCAAAGAGTCGACGGCCGCGCTCCGGGACGGCGCGGCAGCTAGGTAAGGTTAGCCTAAGCTAACATCTGCCCGACGGTCGAATGTTCCAGAGTGTGACATTCGTCAAACTTGCGGAACGGGCAGTTCCCGGGCGGCCACTTCCCGCAACAGGCGTACGGCGTGCCGGATATTGGGGCTGGCCGTCATGGTCTTCCGATAAACGATCCCCACTGAACGCTGTTGCACTGGATTGACCACCGGAACAGCCACCACGCCGGCCGGCAGCGCGGGCCTGCCAAGCCGTGGAACCAGCGCGATCGCAACCCCTTGCTCCACCATGGCGATGTGCGTGGAGAAGTCAGGATCGTAGACGCGGATGTCCGGAACCCGGCCAAGGCCGGCGAAGATCTGCAGAAGTGCCTCGTTGCAGATGGCGCCCGCCGGGGTGCTGATCCAGGTCTCATCCAGCAGGTCTTCACGCTCGACGGCGGCACGCCCCGCCAGGGCGTGGGTGCTGTTGACGAGCACGTCGGCTTGGTCGATGCAGAGGTCCTCGTGCACCAGGTTGTCCGGGATCACCAGGGGGACTGAGTTCCAATTGTGCACCACGGCGAGTTCAGCCTCGCCCGAGGCCACCCGCTGGACGGCTTCACGGGGATCCTCTGCCAGCACGGTGACGTCCAGCGTGGACTGAGTGGCGGCCAGGCGACCCAGGACTGGCCCCACCAACCCACGGCAGGCCGTGGAGAATGCCACCAGTCGCAGCAGCCCGGAGGGCTTCGAAGGATCGGCCAAAAGGGTGGCTTGCAGTTCCTCCAGCTCACCCATGATCCGCCGGCCGTAGCCAGCAAGCGCCAGGCCGCGCTCCGTCAGCAGCACCCCGCGGCCGTTGCGCTCAAGGACCGCTACGCCAGTCTGCTTTTCGAGTTTCTTGATCTGCTGCGAGACCGCGGACGGGCTGTACCCCATCACATCGGAAGCGGCCACCACGGATCCATGCTGTTCCACTGCGACGAGGGCCCGCAAAGCTGAAATGTCGATCATGAAGCAAATCTACTCGGTTCCATACTGAATTCAACGCTGGTGCTTCATCGGAAAGAGAGTCAAAGTGGAGTTGTGAACCTCCGCCACTCCGCCCTTGCCGTCCTGGTTGCCGTCCTCTGGGGCATCAACTTCGTCGCGATCGACCTTGGCCTGCACGCCAACGGTCGCGATGTCCCGCCACTGCTCTTCGTGGCCATGCGCTTCCTGCTGGTCGTCTTTCCCTTCATCTTCTTCATCCGGAAACCGGACGTTGGCTGGAAGGCGATCATCGGCGTCGGGCTTTTCATGAGCGCCGGGCAATTCGGCCTCCTGTACCTGGGCATGGCACTCGGGATGCCTGCCGGGCTGGCATCCCTGGTGTTGCAGGCGCAGGTACTGTTCACTGTCCTGCTGGCGGCCCGGTTCCTTGGCGAGAAGCCCAGCAAGAGGCAGATGCTGGGCGTGGTGCTGGGCATCGCGGGCTTGGCGGTGGTGGCGGCGGGGCGAAGCGCCGTGGCTCCCGTGCTTCCGCTGATGATCGTCCTTGCGGCAGCGTTGTCCTGGGCGATCGGTAACGTGGTGGCCCGGCATACCAAGGCTGCCTCCGGTCTGGGCTTGGTGGTGTGGTCAGGCGCGGTGGTGCCACTTCCGCTGGCGGGATTGTCGCTGGCGGTGGATGGTCCGGACGCCGTGTGGGCCACGCTCATCGATCTTCAGCCAGCAACCATCCTGAGTGCCATCTACACGGCGGTGTTTGCCTCACTCGTGGGCTACGGCATCTGGAACCGGCTGTTGTCGCTGTACCCGAGTTCCGACGTCGTGCCCTTCACTTTGCTGGTCCCGGTGGTGGGGATGACGGCGGCGTGGCTGGTGCTCAATGAGGTTCCCACGCCCGCCGAAATTACCGGTGGGCTGATCCTGCTCCTCGGCGTGGCCACTGCGGTACTCGGCGCTGGACGGAAAAGCCAGGCACCGCAAGGGCTCAGCGGAGATCGAAGATGGTCCGGTGCCAGTTCTTCTCGGTAACGTCGTCCAGTTCGAACATCACGTGCTTCACCTGGGTGTACTCCTCAAAGGAGTATGCGGACATGTCCTTGCCGAAGCCGGATTGCTTGAAACCGCCGTGGGGCATCTCGGAAATGATGGGCACGTGGTCGTTGACCCACACGCACCCGGCCTTGATCTCGCGGGTGGCACGCAAGGCCCGCTGCAGGTTGTTCGTCCAGGCTGACGCGGCCAGGCCATAGACGGTGTGGTTGGCCAGCTGGATGGCTTCGTCGTCGGTGTCGAAGGGGAGAACCACCAGGACGGGGCCGAAGACTTCGTCCCGTACGATCTCCGAGTCAGGCGCCGCATCAACCACCACTGTGGGCCGATAGAAGGCGCCCTTTTCAAGGCGGCCATCGATGGGAGCGTAGCCGCCCGCCACAATCTTGCTGTAACTGCGTGCGCGCTCCACCATGCCCGCCACGTGGTCCCGCTGCTTGAAGGACACCAGGGGGCCGAGGTCCACATCGGTGTCTCCGGGGGCGCCCAGGACGATCCCCTCGAAGCGGGCAGCGAGTTTCGCCACGAACTCCTCGTAAACGCTCCGGTGAACGATGGCCCGCGTGGCCGCCGTGCAGTCCTGGCCAGTGTTGATGAGCGAACCCGCCACGGCGCCGTGCACAGCGGCGTCCAGGTTGGCGTCGTCGAACACCACAAACGGTGCCTTCCCGCCCAACTCGAGATGCACGCGCTTGGCGTTGACGGCCGCAGCCTCCAGGACGGTGCGGCCAATGGCGGTGGACCCCGTGAACGAGACCATATCCACGTTGGGATGCCGCATGAGGGCCGCGCCCACTGTGGCGCCGTCGCCCACCACCACGTTCACCACGCCGTCGGGCAGTCCCGCATCGCTGAGCGCTTGGGCGAACATCAGCGCGGTCAGTGGCGTGATCTCGGCGGGCTTCAGGATGATGGTGTTCCCCGCAGCGATGGCAGGCAGGATCTTCCACGCCGCCATCTGCAGCGGGTAGTTCCACGGCGCAATGGATCCCACCACGCCGATGGGCTCGCGCCGGATGGACGAGGTGTGATGCGGGGAGTACTCGGCGGTGGCTTTGCCTTCGAGGTGGCGGGCAGCACCGGCGAAGAAGTCGATGTTGTCGATGGTTCCCGGGACATCGAATTCCCGGGTCAATCGGAGTGGCTTCCCGGTCTGTGAACTCTCAATCCGGCAAAACTCTTCCTTGCGTTCCTCCATGATGCGGGCGAATTTCTGCAGGATGCCGGCGCGTTCGCCAGGGGCGGTGCGCGACCACGCCGGGAAGGCACTGCGCGCAGCTGCCACCGCGGACTCAAGGTCCGTCAGCGATGCGAGTCCCACCGATTCCACCACTTCTGAGGTGGCTGGGTTGATGACGTCGAGGCTCTGTCCGGACGTGCCGGGCTGCAGTTTTCCGTTGATGAACTGGTGCATGGTGCCATGCTTTCCCTGCCGGGCGTCAGTGCCAGGGCAGTGCTGAATGAACGACGCCGGAGGTGTCGTCGTGCGGTTAGGGCGGGTTGCGTGGGTGGCCAGGCAGGCGGTCAGGCCTGCGTGCTTTCGCGCTCGGCGCTGTCCAGGATGGCTGCGAGGCCGGCCTGGAAGGCCTTGAGGGAATCGAGGGTTTGCAGTGCTGCGTGGTGCTTTTCGAGGAGCGGGTGCCCTGAAATACGTGTGAAGACCCGGGGGTTGAGCCAGGGATCGTGGCCCTCGGAGTCCGGGAGTCGCTGGATCTCCACCGCAATCCCGGCGCCCAGTGCGAGGGTGTAGCTTTCCAAAGCGGCGTAGTAGTGCACTACGCGGTCTTCGGCCAGCCCGGCGTCGGTGAGGCATTGCAGGACGAACTCGATGGCCTTGAGTTCGCCGGGGCCGTAGGTATCCGTGGCGAAGGATTCGCTGCCGAGGGAGGGGTGCTGCATGAAGACCCTGAGCAGCTCATCCAAGTAGGCCTCAAGCCGGGTACGCCAGTCCTGATCGCGTGCCGATGCCAGGGTGCGCTCCACCGACGTCATGAACAACTGGTCCAGTGCCGCCCGGACGATGGCGTCGCGGTTGCGGAAATGCCGGTAGACCGCGGTGGCGTCTACCTCAAGTTCCTGTCCCAGCCTGCGGACGGTCAGCCGCTCGCCGAGTTCCTGGCTGGAAATCCGGAGGACAGCGTCAATGATCGTGGCCGGGTCCAGGCGCCTGCGGCGGTCCGTCGACTGTGCTGGCTGCACCATCAGTTTGTCCGCCTTCCATGCGTTCCCGGTTGATTATCAACCTACATGATTCATGGCTGCCTCCTTCCGAGGACCAGTCAAAGTCTTTGTCAGCACTGATGTCAACACTGTTGACTTAATTGTGATCCGGCTCATAGTCTGTCTCGCAGAGTTGAATTTCCCCACGAAAGGACTCGAACGTGCACGCAGAGATTTTGTTTGAGAACGGATGGGTGTACACCGGCAACGACGCCGGCCCCATCCGGGCAAACCTGGCCATCGCGGATGGACGGATCATCGCCGTCGGCAGCCCCGAGGCCGTCAACGGAACTGCCGCACCGGACACCCGCCGGGTGGACTTGGACGGCCAGTTACTGGTCCCGGGCTTCCAGGATGCCCATATCCACCCGATCTTCGCCGGCGTCGAGATGCTGCAATGCGACCTCACGGAGGCGACCACCGCGGAGGAGGCCGTAGCCAAGGTCGCCCGTTACGCTGTGCAAAACCCGGGCCAACCATGGATCCTCGGTGCGGGCTGGTCCATGGACCTCTTCCCCGGAGGAACGCCGACGCGGGATTTGCTGGATGCTGTGGTGCAGGACAGGCCGGTGTATCTCCAGAACCGGGACCATCACGGGGCCTGGGCCAATACTGCGGCGTTCGCGGCCGCGGGCATCAGCCGGGACACCCCTGATCCCGCCGGTGGACGTTTTGAGCGCGAGCCGGACGGCACTCCTGCCGGCACTGTCCATGAAGGTGCCATGGACCTCTTCAACGAGGCCAAACCTGCATTGCCTTACAACCTTGCCTACCAGGGCTTGCTCGCGTCCCAAGAGCTGTTGCTTTCCCAAGGGATCACCGCCTGGCAGGACGCCTGGGTGCCCATCCCCGAAGGCGACCATGCGGACAACCTCAAGGTCTACATGGACGCCGCCAACGCGGGCGACCTCAAAGTGCGGGTCACCGCCTGTCAGTGGTGGGACCGGACGGCGGGCCTGTCCCAGCTGGAAGCCATCGTGGAACGCCGCGATACCGTCCGGGACTCTTTCAACCCCCTGGTCCTCAGTGCCAACACGGTCAAGGTGATGGTCGATGGAGTCGCCGAGAACTTCACGGCCGCCATGCACCACGTCTACCTTGACCACCACGGCCACCATACGGACAACCGCGGCATCGAGTTCTTCGAGACAGGAGAGCTTAAGGAATTCGTGACCGCAATCGACGCGTCCGGGATGCAGCTCCACTTCCATGCCCTGGGCGACCGTGCCGTGACTGACGCTTTGGACGCCCTCCAAACTGCAAGGGACGCCAACGGTGCCAACGATCACCGACACCACCTGGCACATCTGCAAGTGGTCCGCAGCGAGGACACGGCGCGCTTTGCGGAGCTCGGAGCCGCAGCCAACGTGCAGGCTCTCTGGGCTTGCCACGAGGATCAGCTGGACACCCTGACCCTGCCGTTCCTGGAACCGGGCGCCGAGGCGCGGCACTACCCCTTTGGGGAGCTTGCTGCAGCCGGGGCGCGACTGGTGGCCGGAAGCGACTGGCCTGTGTCCACTGCCGATCCGCTCGCCGCTATCCACGTGGCCGTCAACCGCACTGCGCCGGGGGAGGACCTGCCGCCCCTCGGCCCTGAATCACAGAAACTCAGCCTCAAGCAGATCCTGGATGCCTACACCCAGGGAACGGCGTGGATCAACCATATGGAGGCTGAGACAGGAACCCTGGAACCCGGGAAGCTTGCTGACTTGGCGGTCCTGGACGTCAACCTCTTCGACCTCCCCCAGCAGGAATTGCACAAGGCGGTGGTGACGCAAACGTGGATCGGGGGCGAGTGCGTCTACGACCGCGCGGCAGCCCGCCGGAACCAGCACACTGCGGTGATGCAGTGAAGCCGCAACCAGCGAAAGGCGCCGTCAGACTGAAACCGCGGACGACGCCGTCGCGCATCACAGCGGTGGGCGTCGCCGCCGTCGTGGCGGGCCTGGTTCTGGGCGGCTGCGGCGTCCGTCCCGCCGGTGTGACCGACGCCGCCGGGGGAGCCAAGTTCACGCTGTCCGACTCAACGCCGGCACCCGCCAAGGAGATCGAGAACTTCAATTGGGCGATGTACGCGGAACCGTTCTCGCTGGACTACGCCTATGCCTTTGACTACCCGGACAACACTGTCCTGTCGAATGTCTGCGAGTCGCTCTTCCGCTGGAACGCGAACCTGTCCACATCGCCCGGCCTGGCCACCGGCGTGGAGAACCCTGACCCCCTGACGTGGGTCTACACCATCCGGCAGGGCGTGAAATTCCACGACGGCAGCGAGATGACAGCGGACGATGTTGTCGCTTCCCTAAGCCGCCATGTGGACCCCGAAGTGGGCTCCTTCTGGGCCTCCGCCTACCAAAATGTGGAGTCCATCGAGAAAACCGGGGACTTCGAAGTCACGGTGACCACCACCCGGCCGGACTACGTCTTCAACGCGTCCCTGGTGGGAGCTACCGGCGTGGTGGAGTCCGCCAGGACCCTGGAAGCAGCCGGCAAGGACTACGGGAATTCCAGCACCGGCGTGAACTGCACCGGGCCCTTCCAATTCGATCAATGGGAAGCCGGGGAAAGCATCACCCTCAAGCGCTTCGACGACTATTGGGACCCGGAACTCAAAGCCAAATCCCAACAGGTCACCTTCAAGATGCTGCCGGATGCCACGTCCCGCATCAACGCCTTCCAGACCGGCGAAATAGACGGGGGCTTCGCCATCCCGTCCAACGCCATGGACATCCTCAAAGCCAACAAAGACGCCGGCTCGCTGTACTTCGGCAAGGACACCTCGGTGCAAAGCATGGTGTTCACCAACCTCGGCGGCACGTTCCAGGACGTCAGGGTTCGCAAGGCGCTGATGATGGCCATCAACCGGGAAGCCCTGATCAAGGCTGCGGAACAGGGTTACGCCTCCGGCACTGACGCCCTCACCACCCGGAACGTGTGGAAGGACGCCTCACAGGAAACAACCGACGAGGCTTTCGACGGGCTCCTGTCCACGCCGTACGACGTGGAAGAGGCCAAGAAGCTCATCAAGGAAGCCGGAGCCGAGGGCGGCAAGTTCGTCTTCGCCACGGCCTCCCTCAACGCGGCTTTTGACATCACGGCACGGGCCATTGCATCAGCGGCAAAGGAGATCGGGCTGGAGCCCGAAATCCAGACCATGTCCAACGACAAATACACCACCCTGTTCTCCGATCCCGAAGCCCGCAGGAACGTGGACCTGCTGGTGACCTCGTGGTACCTGTCCAGCACTGAGCCCTTGGAAATGTACAGCGTGCTGCGCACCGGAGACTTCAGCAACTACGGAGGCTGGAGCAATCCGGACTTCGACAACCTCGTGAACACCGCCTACGGCGAGCAGGACCCTGACGCCCGCGGCAAGCTCACGGGCCAGGCCGCCAAACTGGCCAGCGACGAAGTGGTGTGGGGGCCCCTCTACGAAACCGTCACCACCATGTGGCTGGGCAAACGCATCACCGGGGCGGACCCGTCCATCAACTACATGTACTTCCCGTGGGCAGCCAAAATTGGAGGTCTCTGACATGGCCGTAATGGATCAAGCGCAGGCGCCCGCACCCCCACAGGGTCCGGCGGGCAAAGGGGTCAAGAGCAGGGCAGCGCGCCCAGCGGCTTACATCACAAAGAAGGTTTTTGCCCTGGTGGCGACACTGTTTGTGGCATCACTGGCCGTCTTCTTCTCCCGCTTCCTTGTCCCCGGCGACCCGGCACGCTTCCTGCTCAGGGGACGCAGCCCCAAGCCCGAAGCCCTGGAAGAGATCACCCGCCAGTTCGGCCTGGACAAGCCGGCCTGGGAGCAGTACCTGAACTGGCTCGGCGGCATCCTGCATGGTGACTGGGGACGCTCGCTGACCTACCGCCAGGACGTCTCGGACGTGCTGCTCGGCCGGTTGCCCACCACCCTTCAACTCGTGGCGCTCGCCGCCGTCTTCATCACCGTCCTGGGCCTGTTTGCCGGGATCGTGGCCAGCCTGAACAAAGGCTTCGGTGACCGTTTCATCCTCATCACCCTCACCGCAGCCGGCGCCGTGCCACCCTTCGTGGCGGCCATCGCCTTGGTGGCACTCTTCTCCGTGGGCTTGGGCTGGTTCCCCTCTTTTGGAAGCGGCGACGGCGGCTGGGACCGGATCTGGCACCTCACCCTCCCGGCGCTCGCCCTGGGCATCACGTACATCGCCATGGTGGCGCGGGTGACACGCTCCTCCATGAACGAACAACTCCTCCGCGAACATGTGGAAGTGGCCACCAGCCGCGGACTCACCCGCGGATCCGTGGTGGCACGCCACGTGCTGCGCAACGCCCTGGGGCCGATTCTCACGGTGAGCGGTGTGCTGGTGGCCGGTCTCCTGGTCTCCAGCGCCATTATCGAGAGGACTTTCGGGCTCTCCGGAATCGGGCAGCTCCTGGTGCAATCCATCGACAGGCTGGACTTCGCCGTGGTCCAGGCAATCGTCATGGTGGTGGTGGCGGCCTTCGTCCTGGTCAACACCGTGGTTGACCTCATCCAGCCCCTCATAGATCCGCGAATCGCGGCCGGAACGGAGTCCCGATGACCTTAGCCATCTCACTGCCGCAGGCTGGCCTTCGCCGCTACGGCAGCCTCTTGTCACCATTGGCGTGGGTCGCGCTCGCCGTTGCCGCCGCCGTCGTACTCCTTTCGCTGTTCGCCCCGGTCCTGGCGCCTTACGACCCCGACTATGTGGACCTCAACAACGTCCTGGCCGGTCCCGGCGCGCAGCACTTGCTGGGCACTGACGCGCTGGGCCGCGACCTTTTCAGCCGGCTCATGCATGGTGGACGGACCTCGCTGCTGGGGCCAACCATCGTGGTGATCGGATCCACGGTCTTGGGCCTGTTGCTGGGCCTGGTGGCCGGCTGGTCCGAAGGCTGGCTGGGGAAGGTCCTTGGCCGGGTTTTCGACCTTCTCTTCGCTTTCCCTGCGCTGCTGATGGCCATGCTCGCCATCGCGTTGTTCGGCAAAGGCCTCTTCGCTCCCATCCTGGCCATGACCATCGCCTATGTGCCCTACGTTGCCAGGCTGGCCCAGTCGCTGGTGGTCGCCGAGCGCAGTCGACCCTACGTGCAGGCGTACCGGGTGCTCGGCTTCCGGACGCCGTGGGTGGTACTCGGCAGGGTGCTGCCCAACCTCATTCCCACAGTCGGCGCGCAATCGACGTTGAACTTCGGCTACGTGCTGGCCGACCTCGCCGCGCTCTCCTTCATCGGTCTCGGGGTCCAGCCACCCACCAGCGACTGGGGCGCCATGATCGAGGAATCCCGGGGCGCGCTCCTGGGCGGCTACATTCTGCCCGCTTTCTGGCCAGCGTTGGTGGTGGTCCTGGTAGTGGTGGCCGTCAACGTCATCGGCGAGGAACTTTCAGACCGCATCGGAGGAAAACTGTCATGAGCCAGCTCCTGAAGATTGAAGATTTTACGCTCGGCTTTGCGGACAGGCCCCCGCTGCTGGACAGCGTCTCCCTGCACGTGAACGACGGCGAAGCGGTCGCCTTGGTGGGGGAATCCGGCTCAGGTAAGTCGTTGACCACGCGGGCCGCGCTGGGCTTGTTTCCTGGCGGCTCCGAGTTCTCCGGAACCGTGTCTGTTCAGGGCCTGAATACCCTGACGGCCAGCAAGCAACGGCTCATGGAACTGAGGCGTGGCCACGCTTCCATGATTTTCCAGGACCCCCGGGCGGGCATCAATCCGGTCCGGACCGTGGGGGACTTCCTCACGGAGACTTTGCTGCGTTTTCACGGGTTGTCCCGCGCCGAAGCTACCGAACGCGCCGTGAAGCAGCTTGAACAAGTGGGCCTCCGCCGGGCCAAGGAGCTCATGGACCAGCACCCGCACCAGCTTTCGGGCGGCATGCTCCAGCGCGTGATGATTGCCGCTGCGCTGCTGAACTCGCCGGATCTGCTGCTCTGCGACGAACCCACCACGGCCTTGGATGTCACAACCCAGGCCGGGATCGTCCGGCTCCTCCGCGAAGAACAGCAATCTCGGGGCATGGGCATGCTGTTCATCACCCACGACCTGAACCTCGCCGCCAGCCTGTGCGAACGGGTCTACGTGCTCCGTCGCGGCACAGTGGTGGAGCACGGCCCTACACGGAACGTGTTCCAGACGCCGCAGCAGGACTACACCCGGCAGCTGGTGGAAGCTACCCCAGTCATTGATGTGGCCGATGTGGATGCACCTGCGGCAGTGGGTGCGCCCTTGCTGGAGGTTTCAGGGGTGTCCAAGACGTACCAACTGCCTCGCGGCGAAGTCATCACAGCTTTGGACAACGCCGGTTTCAGCCTTCCCGAGGGCGGTTCCTTGGGCGTGGTGGGAGAGTCGGGATCGGGAAAGTCCACGCTGGCCCGGCTGGTGGTGGCGTTGGAAACAGCCACGACGGGTGAACTCTCGCTGCGAGGCGTTCCCCGGCCGCACCGGACCCTGAAGGCCGCCGAGCGCAAGGTACTGGCCAAGGACGTCCAGATCGTTTTCCAGGATCCCTATCTGTCCCTGGACCCGCGGATTCCCGTGGGTAACGCCGTGGCCGATGTGTTCCGGCTCCATCAGCGGCAAGGACGCAAGCAGGCCAGGGCCAGCGCAGCGGAACTCCTGGGCAAGGTGGGAATCGGACCGGAACGCTTCGACGCACGGCCGCGAGCCCTTTCGGGTGGGCAACGCCAGCGTGTGGCGCTGGCCAAAGCGCTCGCTGCCCGCCCACGGCTTTTGGTCCTGGACGAAGCCACCAGCGCCTTGGACGTCTCGGTCCAGGCGCAGGTCCTGGAACTTGTGGAGGAGCTGCGCGACCAATTTGGGCTCACGATCCTCTTCGTTACCCACGACCTCGCCGTGGTGTCGCGCCTGTGCTCCGAGATCCTGGTGATGCATCAGGGCCGGATCGTGGAACAAGGCCCCACGGCACGAATCCTTGAGGACCCCGGAGACGACTACACCAAGAACCTTATTGCCTCCCGTCCCCGGCCCTTGTGGGACGCCGAGCCGGTCATTGCCTGAGCAAGCCGGCCAGGAACTTACCCCAGAAACAGGAGAATTTCCCGTGAATACCACCGTTTTCGAACGGAACGTCCCGCAGCCCGCCGTCGTCGCCAAGGCCTTGGAAGGTGCCGCCCACCGGCCCTTCTGGATTGACGACGTGAAGGACACTGCCACGCGCTACCCGCAACTCGACGGCGACGCTGCCGCCGACCTCGTGATCGTGGGCGGCGGATACACCGGCCTATGGACAGCGCTTCGCGCCAAGGAACGCGACCCCGGCCGGACAGTGATCCTGCTGGAAGCGGAGCGTGTGGCCTGGGCAGCCTCCGGCCGCAACGGCGGCTTCTGCGAGGCCAGCCTCACCCACGGTCATGAGAACGGCAAGAACCGTTGGCCGGACGAGTTGGAGACTTTGGACCGCCTGGGCATGGAAAACCTGGACCGCATGCAGGAGGCCGTGGAGAAATACGGCATGGACTGCGAGTGGGAGCGCACCGGCGAGCTCAACGTCGCGGTGGAACCCCATCAAGTGGCTTGGCTCCAAGAGGACGACAGCCCGGGAAGCGTCTTCCTGGACCAGGACGCCGTCCGCGCCGAGGTCAACTCGCCAACCTATCTCGCCGGCCGCTGGCACAAGGATTCCGTGGCCATGGTCCACCCCTACAAACTCGGCCTTGAGCTGGCCCGGGTGGCCACGGAGCTTGGCGTCCGGATTCATGAGGGCACCCGCGTACGCGAACTGAAGGACCACGAGCAGGGCGTCACCGTTGTCACCGAACGCGGTTCCGTGGAGGCCGGACACGTGGTCCTGGGCACCAACGTCTTTCCGTCGCTGCTCAAGCGGAACCAGTTGATGACGGTGCCGGTGTACGACTACGCCCTCATGACGGAGCCTCTCACCGCCGAACAGTTGGCCGCCATCGGGTGGACCAAGCGCCAGGGGATCGGGGATGTGGCCAACCAGTTCCACTATTACCGGATCACCAAGGACCACAGGATCCTGTTCGGTGGCTACGACGCCCTGTACTTCTGGGGCCGGCGGGTGGACCAACGGCACGAGCATCAGCCCGCCACGTGGGAGAAGATCGCCTCGCACTTCTTCACCACGTTCCCGCAGTTGGAAGGCCTGAAGTTTACGCACAAGTGGGCCGGACCCATCGATTCGAGTACGCAGTTCTGTGCGTTCTTCGGCACTGCCCGCAAAGGCAGGGTGGCGTACGCGGCAGGCTTCACGGGACTCGGAGTAGGCGCTACGGCGTTCGCGGCCGACGTGCTATTGGACCTGTTGGCGGGTCTGGATACGGAGCGTACCCGCGTGGAGATGGTCAGGAAGCGGCCGTTGCCCTTCCCACCCGAGCCCCTGGCGTCCCTGGGCATCAACCTGACCCGCTGGTCCATGGACCGGGCGGACCACAACCAGGGGAAGCGGAACCTCATCCTCAAAGCGCTCGACGCCGTGGGCCTGGGTTTCGACTCCTGACTCCCATTGTGGGGCCCGCTTTGCGTGTTTGGGCCTCGCGTGGGGGCGTAGAGCAGGCCCCGCAACGCCGGGGCGTCATGGAGATACGTTGCCCGGTCGGTCCATCCGCCGGAGGAGCCGGGCGATGTCAAGGGTGTCTTTGTCGCGCTAGGCGGCAAGCCAGGGCAGTAGACACAGTTGGGTGTGTCAGCGCTTGGGGGCCGGCTTACGCTGGGCGGAAGTGTTCGACGTCGGCCGCTTGGCTGCCGTGGTTGGCGTGCGGGGCGCTACCGGCCGCTTTGCGGCAGGCCGTTTGGCAGGGGCAGTTGGACGGGAGGCCGGTTTTCTTGGTGTCGGCTTCTTCACTGCGGCAGGCACAGGCCGGTTCGCAGGAGCCGACGCCCGCGAACCAAAGGATGGCACCACAGCGCCGAGGAACATCACTGCCAGCGTTCCGATTCCTGCCACAGCGGCCAAGTAGAAGTAGATGTCTGAGTCCTTGGTGCTCACGGCGCTGCCCATGGCGTTGGCATCCTGGGTGAACGCAATGCCCCACATCCGCAGGAACGCGATGCTGCAACCAATGAACAGGCTGGTTCCCGCGGCGCCGAGCAAAACCACCAGGTAGCGGCGGCGGCTGAAGACCTGCACCAGTGACGCCAGATAACAGACCAGCACGCTCCCCAGGAACAGGTACAGCACCAGCTCCTCGAGGACCACGGCGGCCAGCACCAACAGCCCGAGCGAGACGAAGGCGGCCACCACCGCAAGCTTCCCGCTGTTCCCCATGTGACGCATGAGGTTAATCATCGCCGACCAAGTGGCCACGCCACGCCGTCGTAGATTGCAGTTGAATACCGTTCCGCAAGCTTGTGGGGCCCGCTATGCGCGCCACTTCGCAGCGATGGCACGCAGAGCAGGCCCCACAGCGTGAAGCTCGGCTACCTGATGACGTAGCCGTGCATGATGGTCATCACGGCTGCCACGCTTTGCTCGCGGGTTCGCTCCGGGTTGTAGGTCTGGCGGTCGAGTCCCACCACGAAGATGGCCGCTTCCAGGCTTCCGCGGGCAATGGACTCGTCAACCTTGTACCCGGAGGCGACCCGTTCCACAGCGGAGCCGATGACGGCCAGCAGTTCAGCGCGAAGTTCGGCAAACACGGCGCTCCACTCGCCGGGCGTGCGCCAGTTTTCGCTGACCCACAGGCGTGCGAAGGACGGGTAGTCATCCATGAACTCCATGGCCTGACCCACCATGTTCTTCATGGACTCCAAGGGATCGTCGCTCTGGCCTTCAATGGCTTGGAGGCGGCCCAGCATGATGTCCACGCCGTGCCGCAGCAACTGTGCGATGAGGTCCGACTTGCTGCCGAAGTTGTAGTAGACCGTGCCTTTGGAGACCCCGGCCGCCGCGGCGATCTCGTCCACTGTCACTCCAGCGGCACCGCGTTCACCGATCAGTTCCATGGAGGCTTCGAAGAGTCGCTGCTTGGTGGCGTTGGTCCGCTCCGGGCGGAGCTTTTTCTCTGCTTGGCCGGACGTGCCTGCTTCTGAACGGACAGGATCGGTGGTGCTCATACGGCGATCTCCGGCTTCAGGGTCTTGAGGGTCCACATCTTGTGCTTGCGGACGGCTAGCGTGGACAGCGCCGCTCCCAGCAAAGTGTATCCAAGCAGGCCCAGTACGGTAGGCCAGATCATGCTGAGCTCACCGCCGTAGATCAGGTGGCGCATGCCGGTGACCACATAACCCATGGGCAGGACCTCATGCACAACGTGGAGTGGCATGGGCGTGGTCTGCCACGGGAACGTTCCTCCGGAGGATACGAGCTGCAGGACCAGCAGGATCAGCACCACGAATTTGCCGGGTGTGCCCATGAGCGCCACGATGCCTTGGATGATCGCGCTGAACGCCATCACCGCGGCCAGCATGAACAGCCACATTCCGATGGGGTGCGCGGGATTCAACCCCAGCCCCAGGTTCACCACCAGGGTGAGGATGGTTGCCTGCAGGACGGAGACCACGAAGAACGGCAGCCAGCCTCCGACGGCAATTTTCCACGCCGGGGCGTTGGACGCCAAGGCCCGCTGGGTGATGGGTCGCATGGCCTGGACCAGCATGAACACGCCAATCCAGAGGGCCAGGGTCAGGAAGAACGGAGCCAGGCCGGCGCCATAGGAACCTGCCTTGGCTTGCGAGACGTTGTCCACGGCGACGGGATCAGCGATCACCTTGGAAACGCTGCTCTTCTGCTCGTCGTTCGGGTTGGGGATCTCTCCGGCTCCCTTGGCGAGCTCGGTGGCCAGGGTGTGCGAACCATCGGAGGCCGTGACAGCGCCGCTGGCAAGCTGTCCGGCACCGTCGTCCAGTTGGCGGGCTCCGTCGTCGAGCTTGACGGCTCCCTCCAAGGCGCTCTGCTGCCCGGCCGCCAGGGTAGATGCGCCGGAATTCAACTGTCCGGCGCCGGCTGCGGCCTTGGAAATCGCGTCGGTGAGTGTTGGCGTTGCACCGGCGAGCTCCGAAGCCCCGGCGCTCACGGCTGCGGACCCGTCCGAGAGCTGCTGGATCTTGGCAGCATCCCCGGAAATCTTGGCCTTGGCGTCCGTCACGGGGCTTGAGGCAGCGGCGGCGTCGAAGTCCGCCAGCACCTTGTCTGCCTGCTCCTGCGTCAGCACACCCGCGGTGACCAACCGCGTATTGGATTCGACCACCCGGTTACGGAGGCCCTTGTCCGCGGCTTCAAGCTGTCCGACGACGTCTTGGACTTTCGCGTTGAGCTCGGCATTTCCTGCGGCTACTTGGGCGGCGCCATCGGCGAGTTTCTTGGAGTCGGCCGGGAGCGTGGCAGTCTTGTTCTTCAGCTCGTTCAGGCCTGAGCTCAGTTGGCCGGCACCTGCATTGAGTTGCACGGCACCGTCTCGAAGTTGTGTTTGCCCGGAAACAAGCTGGTCAGCGCCCGTGACCAACTGGGTGGTGCCTGTGTGGAGGGTCGCGGCGCCATCACTGAGTTTTCCAACACCCGTGGCCAGCTCGGACGCGCCGTCGGCTGCCTTCACGATCGACGCGTGAATGGTGCCGAAACCGGTGAGGAGCTGGTTGGCCGTTTCCTCGCCCACTTCCTTGGCCACCGTCGAGTGCACAGCTGTGGTGAGCTTGTCCACGATGGTGCTCAGGAGATAGTTGTTGGCGTCGTTGGTGGTGACATGGAGCATCGCCTGGTTGGCGGCGTCGAAGCTGCCGGGGGAGACCAGGTTGGCCGAGAAATCCTTGGGAATTCGGAGCGCGAAGGCGTACTCGCCTGTGCGGACGCCCGCATCTGCGTCCTCCGCGCTGGAGACCTGCTTCCAGTTGAAGACGTGGCCCTCAACCAGGCTGTCTGCCACTTTCCTGCCAGCCTGCAGTTCCGTTCCGTCCGACGACGTAGCTCCCGTGTCCTCGACCACCAGGGCGGCGTCGATCTGGTTCAGGTTGCCGTAGGGATCCCAGTTCGCGTAGAGGTACACAGCGCCGTACAGCAAGGGCACCATGGTCAAGGCGAGGATGGTCAGCTTGGGCAGGAGCCCGCCGGTCATGCGCTTGAGTTCGGAGCGGGCAAGCCGCAGAACAGTCACTTTGCAGTCCTTTGGAGGTCTTGGGATTCGGGTTCCGCAGCTGTGGGCGCTGCGGGAGTTTCAGCTTCTTGGGGTATTTCCGGTGTTTCCGGTGTTTCCGGGACCGGCTCAGCAGCGTGCTTGGCTTTGGGCTCGGAGGTGGCGGGTTGCGCTTCCGGTTCAGGGGGGTGCGAGACGGAGTTGCCGATCACCGCAGCGGGGCCGGTCCAGTTGTCCGGGAGGGCAGCAACGACTGCGACGACGGCAAGCGGCCGCCCGTCGTCGGACGCCAATGCCTGAAGCCGGGGCAACCAGGCCGCGGGGTCGGCGCTGTGGCGGTCCGGGGTGTCGATCACCAAGAGGTCCGTGGCCGGATCTGCCAGGGCCAACGCGGTGAGGAGTTCAAGGCGGCGGCCGGCCGGGAGTTGTTCGATCCAGAGTCCGGCGATGTCCTCGAAGCTGTTGACCTTCAGCCAGGGCTTGCTCAGCAGTGCGCCACGGTAACGGCGGGGGATGAGGGACAGGTCCTCGGTGACGAGGTCCCGGACGCTGAGGTGTTGTTCTGGCTCGTTGACTCCGGGGGAGTCCACCAGGGCGCTGGCGCGGCGGATCTTCTTGGTTTTGGTGGTGTTGTCCCAGCTGAGGATGCCGTTGCTGGGCTTCATGCGGCCGCTCAGGGCCAACGCCAATGCGGTCCGCTGATCCTGGCCCTCTCCGGCAACGAGCAGGAGTTCGCCGGGGCGGACTTGGAGGGAGGTTGCCGGAAGGAGATCGTCCCGGCGGCCGTTGATCTGGAGTTGCTGTACGGACAGCACAATGGAGCCTTTCGCAGAACTTGTGTCTGCTGAAAGTCTAACTGAACTGACTGGTCAGTTCAAATAGGAAATCAGAGGCCGTACTTTTCCAGCAGCCGCAGCCACACTTCGCTGATGGTTGGGTACGACGGGACGGCATGCCAGAGCCTGTCCAAGGGAACCTCGCCCACAATTGCGATGGTCGCCGAGTGCAGTAACTCGGCAACGCCCGGGCCTACGAAGGTGGCTCCGAGGATGACCTTTCGGTCCTCGTCCACCACGATCTGCGCCCAGCCCTTGTAGTCGGGGGAGTAGAGCTGCGAGCCGGAAACGTTGATGGGCAGTTCCACGCCCGTGACGTTCTTGCCCTGCAGCAGCGCCTGCTCCAGGCTCGGACCCACTGATGCCACCTCGGGATCAGTGAAGACAACGCTGGGGACGGCATGATCGTTGGCCGTGTGCGCCCATGGGCTCCAAGGTTTCGGGGTGCCGGTGAGCTTGCCGCTCGCCCTTGCTACGATTGCGTCACCGGTTGCCCTGGCCTCGTATTTGCCCTGGTGCGTCAGGAGTACCTTGCCCGCAGCATCCCCGGCGGCGTAGAGCCAGAGCCCGCTGGTGCCATCGCTTGCCGGGCCCTCCACCAGCCCGCTGGCATCGGTGGTGAGGCGGAGTGGTTTGCCGTTCCGCGCTTCGACGCCCACGTTTTCCAGGCCCAGGTTGGCCAGCGCGGGGTGCCGTCCGGAAGCGACCAGGAGTTGGTCTGCCGTGATCGCCTTACCGTCGAGCCTGACGGTAACTGAACCGTCGTCGTTCTTGTCCACCTTCTCGACGTCGGTGTGAAGATGGACGGTCACGCCATCGGCGCGTAACCCGGCCAAGACCAGGTTGGCGGCTTCCTCCGGGTAGCTGCTCAACAGGCGGCCGCGGGCAATCAGCGTGGCATCCGAGCCGAGCCTGGCAAATGCTTGCGCCATCTCAACGCCCGCCACTCCACCGCCGAGCACCGCGAAACGCGGGGGGACTTCCTTGGCTGCCGTGGCACCCCGGGTTGTCCAGAACGGGACGTCCTTCAGACCCTCGATGTCCGGGATGGTGGGGGTGGACCCGGTGGCCACCACCACGGCGTGGTGGGCCTTGAGTGCGTAGCTGTTGCCGTCGAGCCCGTCCACCTGGACTTCGCGCGGGCCGGTGATCCGGCCGCGTCCGCGGATCAGCTCAATGCCGGCGCTGTCCAACCATTCAACCTGGCCGCCGTCCTCCCAGTTGTTGGTGAACCAGTCCCGATGCCTCAGGGCAGCCTCGGCATCTATGGTCCCAGTGATCGCCTCTGTTGCGCCGGGCACCACTTGGGCTGCGTGGAGGACGCTCCCCGGGCGGAGGAGGGCTTTGGACGGGATACATGCCCAGTAGGAGCACTCACCGCCCACCAGCTCGCTCTCGATAATCACCGCCGTCAAGCCGCCGCGAACCACACGGTCCGCCACGTTTTCTCCCACGGCGCCAGCGCCGATCACTATTACGTCGAATTCCCGGGAGCTCTCGGCAGTCATGGGGAAAGCCTACAACTGCTGTCGTCGCGTTGTGCGTGCTTGATTCTGCTGGATCATTCAGTGCTGCACCTTGGTAACTCGCGCCGGGCAGGGAAAGCGCAGGGTGGGTCTGCGGATGATCCAGCAGAATCTGCTTACGCGTGCATCGCGCCCTTGAACCAGCCCGTGATACTGGCCGGGTGGGTGATCGCGGTGCCCACCACCACCGCAAAGGCACCGGCATCGAGGGCCAGACGGGCCTGGGCGGGCGTGTGGATGCGGCCTTCGGCGATCAAGGGCTTTCCCAAGCCGGCAGAAGCGATCCGTTCCAAGAGTTCAAGGTCCGGCCCGTCGGTCTTGGTGCGCTCGCCGGTGTAGCCGGCCAAGGTGGTCCCGATCAGGTCCGCGCCCGCCTCAACGGCAGCAACGGCGTCGTCGAACGAGCCACAATCAGCCATGACCAAGGCCTGGGATTCCGCATGGATTCCGGCCACCGTTTCCGCGAGGGAAAGCCCGTCCGGCCGTTCACGCCTGGTGCCATCGATCGCCACAACGTGTGCACCCGCATTCGCCACAGCGAGGGCGTGCCGCAGTGTGGGAGTGATGAAGACACCGTCGTGTCCGTCCTTCCACAGGCCAATGACAGGGACCTCGACGGCGGTGCGCGTGAACTGCACGTCGGCCAACCCCTGGACGCGGATCGCCGCAGCCCCGCCGATCACGGCCGAGGCGGCCACCTGCCCGGTGGTCCGGGGATCGCGCATGGGCTCGCCCGGGTAGGCCTGGCAGGAGACGATCAGCTGTGAACGGAGGCCTTCGAGGCCTGCTGGAGTGAGGATCAAGATGTCTTCCTTACTGAAGGACGAGTTTCGCAGCACCAACAATGGCAGCGCTGTTGCCGAGGGTTGCCCGGACTACCGGCACGGAAAGCAGTGGCGAGAGCAGTTCCCGGCGCAAGGCAATCTCCATGGGCTTCCACCAGGGGTCTCCCGCATCGGCAAGGCCGCCGGAGACCACAACGGTTTCAGGGTCCAAAATGTTGATAAGGCCACCGACGGCTTGCCCGGCGGCGGCAGCGCCGAGCTCAACGGCTTGGGCTGCGGCGAGAGTGCTCGCGGTGGCTTCGCCGGCGCTGCTGTCAGGCGCGGCCAGCGCGAACACACCACGCGTGTCTGCAGCATCCAGGACAGAACCCCCCAAACGGAGGTAGGACTCGTGGATGGCAGGTCCGGAAGCGATCGCCTCCACGTGCCCGGCAGCGCCACAGACGCAGGCCAGGGGAACGCCGTCGAAGGTGGCGTAAGGAGAGGCGAAGTGCCCCACATGCCCGCCGACAAAGCGGTGCCCCAGGACAGGAGCGCCGTCCAGCACAAAGCTGCCGCCCACTCCCGTGCCAAACGCCACCATGAGTGAACTCGAAGAACCGGCAGCAGCGCCCAGCCAAGCCTCGCCGAGGGCGTGGGCATGGACATCGTTGACGGCGCGGACGCCAAGGCCGAGGCGCGCGGACAACCCCGCAACAAGGGCAGTCCCGGCCCAGCTACGAATGGCGTCGGTGGCCGAAACCACCGTGCCAGCCACAGCGTCAATGACTCCAGCGGAGCCGACACCGACGCCGGACACGGTATGTCCGGCGTCGGCAGCGCGCTCCACCAAGCCCGCGATCAGCGCAGAGGTGGCGTCGAGGATCGCTTCGCCACCACCCCGGTTCAAGGTCGGAATGGTCTCCGACATCAGCACAACGCCAGCTGGGGACACAACCCCGGCAGCGGTTTTGGTGCCGCCGAGGTCAACGCCGATCACGTGGGTCATGGAAGCGGTCATCGAAGCCTAGACCAGCCCGTTCCGTTCAAGGATTTCGCGGATCGCAGCCGTCTCGGATTCATTCAAGGACAACATGGGCGAGCTCATGGTGTTGGACTCGATCACGCCCATCACCTGCAGCGCGGTCTTGAAGGCACCCAGGCCGGCGGCACCGCCGGAGACGCGTCCGTTGGGGGTGTAGACGATCTCGAAGACGTCGGCCAAGCGGTCCTGCTCGCGGGCCGCACCTGCCCAGTCGCCGGCCTGCGCGGCGTCGAACAGGCTGCGGTAACCGGCCGGGTCAACGTTGCCCAGACCTGGAACAACGCCCTGCGCGCCGCCCAGGAGGGCGCCGTCCACCACAACTTCGTGACCGGTGAAGATGTCGAAGTTGGGGATGTCCTTGGCTGCGAGGAGCAGCTGGCGGAAAGAAACGTCGTCGCCGGAGGAATCCTTGACGCCAGCAAGGACACCATCACGACCGAGGCGAACCAGCAGGTCCGTGGGCAGCTTGAAGTGGGTGCGGACCGGGACGTCGTAAGCGAAGATCGGCTTCTCGATGGCGGCGTGGATGCTGCGGAAGTGGGTTTCGGTCTCCGCAGCGTTGCCGATGGCGTAGTACATGGACGTGACCACGATCGCGTCGGCGCCGAGATCGATGACCTTGCGGGCTTCCTCGATCACGCGGTTGGTGGTCTGCTCGTTGGCGCCAACGATCAGTGGGACAGCTCCGGCGTTGGCGTCAGCGATGGTGGAGACCACCAGCTCGCGCTCGTCGTTGGTCATGTAGGGGACTTCGCCGGAGGAGCCCAGGACGAAAAGGCCGGACACGCCGCCGTCGATCAGGTGCTTGGTGACGTTCTTCAGCGACGCGGTGTCGATGCTGCCGTCTGCGTGGCGGGGGGTGATGACCGGGGGGATGACGCCCTGGAACTGAGTGGACACAGAATTCTCCGTTGTTTGTAGCTTGTGAAGGGAAAAACTAGATGTGAAGCAGGCTCGGCGCGGCGCCCAGCAGCTTCTTGGTGTAGTCGTTGCTGGGGTTGTCGAAGACCTGCGCGGCTGTGCCCTGTTCGACGATCTTGCCGAAGTACATGACGCAGATGCGGTCCGAGACGTACCGGACGGTTTGGATGTCGTGGGAAATGAACACCATGCCCAGGTTCAGCTGGGTCTTCAGGTCGGACAGCAGGTTCAGGACCTGCGCCCGGACGGAAACGTCCAGGGCCGACGTCGGCTCGTCCGCCACGATGATGTCCGGGTCCAGGGCCAGTGCGCGGGCGATCGCCACACGCTGGCGCTGGCCGCCGGAAACCTGCGACGGCGTCACTTCGGCTGCCGATTGCGGCAAGCCAACCAGCGCCAACAGTTCCTTGACCTTGGCGGCGCGTGATGCCGCGTTGCCGATGCCGTGGATCTGCAACGGATCCGTGAGGATGTCCTGGATGGTCATGCGCGGGTTCAGTGCCGTTGCCGGGTCCTGGAAGACCACGGAGACGGAGCGTCCAAACTGCTTGCGCATGGCTGCGTTCCGCTTGATGGCGGGCTTCCCGTGGAACAGGACCTGGCCCGACGTCGGCGGCTGGAGTCCCACAAGCACTGAAGCGAGCGTGGACTTGCCGCAGCCGGACTCACCCACGATGCCCACGGTTTCGCCGCGGCTGATGGTGAAGTCCACGCCGTCCACCGCTTTGACGATGTTCGGCCGGAACAGGCCACCGGTCCGAGCATGGTGGTAGACCTTGACGTCCTTGAGTTCGATGACCGGTTTGCCGGTTGACTCGCTCATTTCGCGTCCTCCTTCAAGTGGCTGGCCCAGTAGTGGTCGGCATCGTCACCGTTTGCGGAGTCAACCGAAGAAACCGTGGTGAGGACCAGCTTCTGGTGGGGATCGGCGTCGGGTCGCAGTGAGCGGGCCGCGAAGCGGTCGCCCGTTGCGAAGTCCCGGGGCGACGGGACGGTGCCGGGAATCTGGTGCAGCCGGACGGCGTCGGCCTCAATGGAGAGCACGGCGCCCAGCAGACCCCGGGTGTACTCGTGTTTGGGGTTCTGCAGGAGTTCGGAGGCTCGTGCGGATTCCACCACCTGGCCGGCGTACATGACGGTGATGCGATGCGCTAAGGAAGCCACCAGCGCGAGGTCGTGGCTGACGAATACCATCGCGAAGCCGAGCTGTTCGCGCAGTTCGTTGAGGAGGTCCACCACCTGCTTCTGGACTGTGACGTCCAAGGCTGTCGTGGGCTCGTCGGCAACAACGATCTTCGGCGAACGGGACAGGGCCATAGCGATCAGCACGCGTTGACGTTGCCCGCCGGAGAGCTCATGCGGGTAGCTGGCGAGGGTCCGGACGGGATCCAGCTTCACCATCTCCAGCAGCTCGGTAGGAGTCTTGCGGCCACCACGCTTAGTGAGCTGTTCGAGTTGGTCTTTGATCTTCATGGACGGATTCAAGGAGCTCAAGGCGTCCTGGTAGACCATGGCGATCTGCTCGCCGCGGAGGCCCTCGTAGGCCTTGACGTTACTGTGCTTGGTGTTCGGATCCAGCAACTCCTTGCCGTCGAACGTGATGGAGCCGGTGACTTGGGCTGTCTTGGGGAGCAGCCCCATGACGGCCAGAGAGGTGATGGACTTGCCGCAACCGGATTCGCCCACCAGGCCCATCGTTTCGCCTTCGCGGACGGTGAAGGACACATTGTCCACGATCGCGATGTCGCCGAAGCGGCCCGGGAAGCGGATGGACAGGTTCTTCACCTCAAGGACATTGCGGGCCTCGGGAGAAACCTGCGGGAGGCGATCGGTGCGCTTGGCTTCAATGGCTGCGAGCAGTTCCAGCTCACGGTCCAGCAGGAGGTGCGGGTTCGCGGCTGCGAGTCGGACGTCGGTGAGCACGGCTGCCTGGCCGCCGTCGGACGTCAGGTCACCGCTGGTAGCCGGCCGGACGCCGTCGAGCTCGTGTTCCTCAACAACGGAGGGCTGGGCCACGGAGGTTGCAACCTGTGCATCGATAGCAACGGCGGCTGTAGTACCGTCGTCGTCCTTTACTACGGGCGCACGGCGTAGTTTCGGGTTCACCATGGCGTCGGTGAGGCCCTCGGCGAGGATGTTCAGGGACAGCACAGTCAGGAGGATGGTCAAGCCCGCGAAGGTGGTGGCCCACCAGCCGCCGGACAGCACCAGGTTGCGTCCGTAGGAGATCACGTTGCCCCAGGACGGTGCAGGGTCCTGAACGCCGGCGCCGAGGAAGGACAGCGAGGCTTCCAGGATGATGGCGTCGGCCACCATGACCGTGGCGAACACCAGCACGGGAGCGGCGGTGTTGCGGACGATGTGCTTGACCAGGATGTAGAAGCGGCCGGCACCGATGACGCGCTCGGCACGGACGTAGTCTTCACCGTATTGTGCCAGCACGTTGGCGCGGACCACGCGGGCCAGTTGCGGGGTGTAGATGATGGCGATCGCGATGATGATGGTGGGGACCGAGTTGCCGAACGCCGCCAGCAGCACGGCGGCCAGGGCGATGCCCGGGAACGCCATGAGGATATCCATGAGTCGCATGATGATCTCGTTCACGGACTTGCTGGACGTCGCGGCGAAGGAGCCCAGGAGCGCACCGGCGAGGATCGCCAGGCCAACCGCGCCCAGGCCGATCAGGAGCGACGATTGTGCGCCGAACAAGAGGCGCGAGAAGATGTCGCGGCCCAGGCGGTCGGTGCCGAAGAAGTGTTCAGCACCCGGCGGCGTGGCCGGAATGAACGTTTCCAGGGGATCGTGAGGTGCAATGATCGGCGCGAAAATGGCCGCCAGGACAATCACAATGAGGAAGAGCAGGGCGATACGGGAGCCCCAGGGCAGGGCCTTGAAACGTATGCCTGGGGCACTTAGCCGTTCTGCGAGCTTGCTGCGCATGAGCTATACCGTCCTGATTCGGGGGTTGATGAGCAGGTAGAGAAGGTCCACCACGATGTTCACCAGAACGAAGGTGACGGAGATGGTGAGCACCACGCCCTGGACCAGGTTGACGTCCAGGTTGGTGATGCCGTTGAGGATCAGCTGGCCCATGCCGGGCAAGGCGAAGATCATTTCAATCACGACGGCGCCGCCCAGCAAGTAGCCGACGCGGAGTCCCAGCACGGTCACCGGAGTGACGAGCGCGTTGCGGAGGACGTTCTTGGAGACCACCTCGCGATAGGGGACACCATTGCCGATGGCGGTTCGGACGTAGTCGCGGTCCAGTTCTTCCACCATCGAGGTCCGGACCACGCGGATCAGCGATGCCGACACGGGAATGCCGAGTGCCAAAGCCGGGAGGGCCATCGAGTTGAGCCAACCGCCGAAGCCTGATTCCGGCGTCGCAATACCGCCCGAAGGGAACATTGGGTTCTCACCCAGGGCGAACCACTGGATGAGCAGGATGCCGAGCCAGAACGACGGCGTGGCAATCGCGGCAATGGAGAAGACGCGAACCAACTGGTCCTGCCACTTGTCGCGGTAGAGCGCGCCGAGGATGCCGAAGGCAAGGGACAACACGATGGCGATGAGGACGCCCAGGAAGGTCAGCTGCAGCGTCAGGGGGAACGCCGAGCCGATCATGGAAGCCACCGACTTGGCCGGCGGGGTGGTGACGCCGAGGTCGAACTGCAGGAGCTTGCCGAGGAATCGGAAGTACTGCAGGACCAGGGGGTCGTTCAGGCCATTGTCCTGGCGGTACTGCTGCTTCGCTTCTTCGCTTGCGCCGTCACCGAGGGCGGAGCTTGCCTGGTCGCCGGGAGCGGCCTGCAGGACGAGGAAGACGAGCAACGTAATGCCCAGGATCATCAATGGCAGTGCTGCAAGCCTGCGGCCAAGCAGACGCAATATCGTGACCAATTTGTTCTCCGGTTGGTTGGTGGTGCTGGTTGCGGGGCCCGCTCTGCGGGTTCTGTGGGGGTTTTAGGCCGCAGAGCGGGCCCGGCAACGCGAGGGGTGCTTAGGCCGTGCGTCCGACGTCGACGAACGACAGACCGGTGGTGGGGAGCGGCTGGAAGCCGTTGAGCTTCTTTTCGTCCCAGGCGCTGGGCAGTTGACGGTGGAACACCGGGTACAGCGGAACTTCGTCCGAGACCATGTCCACGATTTCGCCGACGATCTTCTTGGCTTCGTCTCCCGAAGCCTGCGATCCCTTGTCCATGAGCTCCTGCAGCTTGGTCCGCTCGGGGGTGGTCCAGAAGGCACGCTTGTCCATCCAGGTTGCACCCGAGTAGAACCAGCTCAGGAGGAGGTCCGCGTCGTTGCCGAAGACCGAGGGATCGCCGGGGGCTGCCACCACGGAGAAGTCGCCCTTGCCAACACGGTCGCTGTACAAAGCGCCGGACTGGAGGCTCTTGACCGTCACCTTGACACCGGGGATCTTGTTCCAGGATTCGAGGATCAGTGGGGCCACATCCTTGACCCAGGCGGTGTCTGTGGTGAGGAGTTCGAACTCGAGGCTTGTGACGCCGGCCTGCTTCAGGAGTTCTTCGGCCTTGGAGGAGTCGAAGCCGTAGACGTTCTTTGCCTTGACGTAGTCCGGGTGGCCTTCCTGGAAGTAGGAGGTGGCAGCCTTGGCATTGCCGAACAGTGCCTTCTTGATGATGGCTTCCTTATCCAGGCCGTAGTGCAGTGCCTGGCGGACCAGCTTGTTGTCGAACGGGGCCTTGGCGCAGTTGAACATCAGGAACAGCAAGCCGAAGGACTGAACGGACTCCACCTTGACCTTGGACTTCAGCCCGTCGACATCCAGGTAAGGAACGTCTTCGATCGCCTGGACGCGGCCGGACTGGACAGCCGTGACGCGGGCTGCGGCATCGGAGAGCAGCAGCCAGTTCATGCCCTTGGCCAGTGCAGGCTTGGGGCCGTTGTAGTCGGCGAAGGCTTCGAAGACGATCTTGTCGTCCTTGACGGCCGAGATGAGCTTGTAGGGACCCGAGCCCACCGGCGAGGCGTCGAAGGCCTTCAGGTCTGTGGCCAGGGCCTTGGGGACGATCTTGACCACCGAGATGCGTGGGCCGAAGCCCGGGAAGGCGTACTTCAGGGTGAACTCAACCGTCTTCTCGTCGAGCGGCTTGACGTCCTGAATGAAGGGGATGAACTGAGAGAACAGGGACTTGTTCGCCGGGTCCATCACACGGGTGAAGGAGAAAGCGACGTCTTCGGTGGTGACGGGGGAGCCGTTGTGGAACTTGGCGCCGTCGCGAATGGTCACCTGGTAGGTGGTGTCGTTGATCTTCTTGGGATCCGACGCAGCAAGGGCGTTGTAGGGCTGGCGGGTTGCCGGGTGCAACTCGATGAGGCCTTCGAAGATATGCAGGTTGGCTGCCATGGGCGTGGCCCCGGAGGAGCTCAGGGGATCGAAGCCAGTGGAGAGCGCGTAGGAAATGCCTGCCTCGATGATGAGGTCCTTGTTCACTGCAGCAGTGTTCGTTGCGTTGCCGGTGGTGGTGCTGGCAGCGCCGCCGCACGCAGAAAGGGTTGCCGTGAAGGCGGCTGCTGCACCAACTGCGCCGCTTAGCTTCAGGAAGTTCCGGCGGCTGGCGTCGTTGACCAGCGGCAGGCTTTGGATCGTCTTGCTCATAGGGTGCCTCACCATTCGCGTTTCGTGGGTTATCGGATGTAGGACGTCCGATGCTCGTATGGAAACTGTAAGGGCGGTCACAACGGAACGTCAAGTGAGAAAGGGCGCCTGGGTTTCCGCCGCGCGCCTGGCGGTTTGCCGGCTGCGGCCGGTCCGTGGTGGAAATCTCAGCAAGATCTGAGGAAATCCTTATCCATACCTATCAAGGAGGTGGGACATCCGATATTGTATGTTGCGAGTCACTCATTCTGCGGTGGGCACTAAGCTCGCCTCAATATTAACACCGCACCGTTCCGCGTTCCTGTGGAGTGGTGCATTGGCAAGGAGAGCGCCATGACAACTTCCGGTGTAGTTCCGCAGGCGCGGTTCAGTGCACAGGCCCGGCTGCGTGCATTGCAGTCGGACATTATGGAATTGATCCTCGAGCGTGAGCTCGAGGCAGGCGATCCATTGCCGACGGAAAGCGAGCTGTCGGTAGCCCTTGGCGTGGGCCGCAACACGCTTCGCGAGTCCCTCAAGGTGCTGCAGGCTTTGGGCGTGATCGAGATCCGGCATGGCTTTGGCATGTTCGTGGCGCCGAGCAACTTCGATGCCTTGGCTGATGGGCTGACGTTCCGCGGCCGGCTCTCGCTTCGCCATCAGGGGCTCGAGGCGCTGCAGTTGGTTGACGTGCGCCAGGCGCTGGAGTCGGGGCTGATTGGCTCCTCCATGGATGTCATGACCAAGGAACAGCTGGCATCCATCGAGGAAGCTGTGAAGCAGATGGAAGAGCTGGCAGCCGCAGGCGAAAACTTCGTGGCCGCCGACGCCGAGTTCCACCGGCGCCTGTTCGAGCCACTCAACAACGAACTCCTGATCAACCTCATGGGTGTTTTCTGGAAGGTCTACCGGAAGATCCATGTGGAGATCGGCCCGGGCAACGAGGACCTGGTCAAGACGGCCGCCATGCACCGCAGCATCTATGCCGCTGTCGCCGCGGGGAACAAGGTCTCGGCCTCGGAACTCCTCAACCGGCACTTCGATGGAATCCGCCGCCGCATCGGCGAGGCAGTAGGGGACTGAACCCTCCGCGCTTAACGCAAGGGCCGCCGTCGTACTTTTCATAAAGTACGACGGCGGCCCTTCCGTTTTCGCGGCGGTCTACCTGCCGGTGCCCCGCCAGCCGGCCACCAGGACATTGCGCAGGTGGTCGTAACGGAACTCGTTGATGTTCGGCAACTCGGACAGGGAGGCGATGCGGTGCGGGAGCGCAGTGCCTGTCAGTGCGCCGACTCCGAACAAGTAGGCCCATTCGTGGAAGCCGGGGGGTTTGTCCGGCAGCGCTGTGCGCATGACGTGGATGAAGTCCCTGGCCATGGGGTCGAAGTACTCTGCGAGGATGCCCCGCTCATGGGCTGCGGGATCTGAGGCTTCCCGGAGGACGAGCCGTGCGAACAGTTTCCCGCCGGCGGTTTCCTGGGCCTTCAGCGTGGGCAAGAGGAAAGCGTCAACGATCCTTTCCACTGCGTCGGAAGCCGCAGTGTCCACCTTCAGCACTTCGCGCCGGCGTTCCTCATTGAGGTGTTGGTACCGCGCGAAGACAGCTCTGTAGAGGTCCAGCTTGGTGGCGAAATGGTAGATCACCAGCGGGGCCGTGGTGCGGATCTCCTCCGCAATGGCGCGCATGGTGGTGGCCTCGAATCCCCGGTCTGCGAACATCTCCAAGGCCACGTCCAGGATTTGTTCGCGGCGTCGCGTGCCAGCGGTGTTTCCCTGCACTTCAGTCGACATGACTCTCACCCTATCGGTCCCTCCCTGGCCAGGTTGCTGTGGCCGTTGACACAAACTGAATGGGTGTATAAATTCTAACCCAACAGAAACTGAACGGGTGTCTAAGTTCTGTTTTCGGCTCGGGCACCGTCGCCCGCTTCAGAAGGGATCTCCACAATGAAACGTGGAACCAAGTGGTTCATCCTTATTGGGTCGTTCATCATCTATCTTTTCGACGCACTCGAAATCGCAGTGCTGTCCTTTGCCCTCCCCGCCATCAGCGCCGAGATGGCCCTCACTCCCGTCGCCGGCGGTCTGCTGGCAACGGCCACGCTGCTCGGCATGGGGTGTTCGAGTGTTCTCACCGGCTGGATAGCAGACAACCGCGGCCGCCGGGTTGCCCTTATCGCGTCCATGGTGGTCTTCGTGGCGTTGACCTCCGCGCTGTTCGTCGTCCCGAACTACGCAGTGTTCGTTGCCTTGCGCTTCCTGGCGGGCATCGGGCTTGGGGGTGTGTGGTCCGTTCTTTCGACGTACATCGTGGAAACCTGGCCCGCCGAACAACGCGGGCGCGCGGTGGCGTTCGTCCTCGCTGCCTATCCCCTGGGCGGGGCGAGCGCAGCTCTCGTAGCAGGCGTCTTCATGCCCGATTGGCGGTTGCTGTTCCTGGTGACCGGGCTGTCTGCCCTCCTGCCACTGCTGATGGTGGTGTTCTTCTTCCCGGAGTCCACAGCATGGCTGCAGGAACGTGCGGCACGGCAATCCAGCAGCAACAGCGGCAACGTCACCGCCAAGGAGCTCTTCACCGGGACCTATCGACGCCGCACCATCGTTGCCACGCTGGCTGCCATCTGCGCCTTCGTCGGCTTCTATGGCGCGTCCACCTGGATGCCGAGCTACCTGTCCACCGAACGTGGCTTGGACCCCCGCCAAGTGGCGCTCTTCATGACCGTCCTCAACCTCGGGATGTTCTTGGGCTACATCGTCTTCGGCTGGATCGCGGACAAGATCGGCCGCCGCAACGCCATCATTCTCTCGTTGGCCGGGACTGGCCTGCTGATGCCGCTTTACGGACTGGTCACCAACCAGTCCGCCCTGCTCTGGATGGGTCCGCTGTACGCATTCTTCATGACGTTCGCCGGGCTTTTCGGGTCCTACCTGGGGGAGCTCTATCCCACCAGGATCCGCACCACCGGGGCTGGATTTTGCTTCAACATCGGACGCGGAGTCGCAGCTTTCGCTCCCCTTGCCATGGGCGGGATTGCAGCCTCCTGGGGATTCTCCTCCGGGCTCATCCTCTCAGGTGTCGTCTTTTTGATCGGAGGCGCGCTCATGCTCCTCCTGCCGCAAACCCACCAAGGCTCCCTCTCCCAGGAGGCTGCCGCCAATCAACACGCTTCAAAGGAACCCGCACGTCATGCCTAAACTCGTAGACCTCTCCGTTAGCCTCATGGCGAACATCGCCTCGGACCCACCCGGGCTCACGCCATCCATCGACTACTTCACCCACCAGGAAACAGCCAAGGACCTGGTTTCCTACTTCCCGGGAATGACAGAAGAGGACCTTCCCGGGCAGGAAGGCTGGGCCATTGAGCGCGTCGTTGCCACCACCCACACTGGCACCCACCTGGACGCGCCGTACCACTATGCGTCCACCATGGATGGGGGAGCCCGCGCCATCACCATCGACGAAGTTCCGCTGGAGTGGTGCTACGGCCGCGGGGTGAAATTGGATTTTCGGAGCTTCGAGGACGGTTACGTCGTCACCGCAGCTGACGTCGAGGCCGAGCTCGGCCGCATAGGCCACGATCTTGCCCCGGGCGACATCGTGGTGGTCAACACTGCAGCCGGCACCCGCTACGGTTTGGACGATTACCTCTCCACAGGCTGCGGAATGGGCCGCGAAGCTACGCTCTTCCTCACCAGCCGCGGTGTGCGCGTCACCGGAACGGATGCCTGGAGCTGGGACGCTCCCTTTATCCATACAGCGAAGAAGTACGTGGAGACCGGGGACAATTCGCTGATTTGGGAAGGCCACAAAGCCGGCATGGAAATCGGCTACTGCCACATCGAGAAGTTGCACAACCTGGAGGCACTACCGGCAACCGGATTCCAGATCTCCTGCTTCCCGGTAAAAATTCACGGAGCGTCAGCCGGGTGGACCCGGGCTGTGGCAATTCTTGAGTCGGGGGATGACGCGTGAAATTCTTCCGCATCCTGGTGGACGGTGTTCCGCGCCTTGGGCAAGCCAATGATGACCTGGTTTCGGGTCGCCTCTACCCGGAAGGGCTGGATGCTTTCGATGTGATGGCGCGGCCACGGACCTCGGCGGACGGGGACCTTGTGGACTTCCGCACCGCCGAGTTGCTCCCGCCCCTGGAAGTGACCACCATCCGGGACTTCATCACTTTTGAACAGCACACCGTGGGCGCCTTGCGGTCAGTAGCCGCGGACAAGGGGATTCCGGACGCTTGGTACGACGCGCCGTCGTTCTACTTCACCAACCCGCACGCCGCCACGGGGCACAACGCCACTGTTCCGGTTGCCCCGGGGTCGCACCAGTTCGACTTCGAACTGGAAGTAGCGGCGGTGATCGGAACGGACGGCTGCAACCTTTCCGTAGACGAGGCCGAACAGCACATCGCCGGATACCTGATCATGAACGATTGGTCCGCACGCGACCTCCAGCGAGCCGAAATGACCGTTGGACTGGGCCCTGCGAAAGGCAAAGACACAGCCACGTCCCTCGGGCCGATCTTCGTGACCAAGGATGAGCTGGCGGACATCACCTCCGACGGCTTCCTTGACCTGTCCGTGAGCGTTTCCGTGAACGGGCAGGTGCTCGCTGCTGATTCCTTGGCCAACATGGCGTGGAACTTTGCCGAGCTTGTCTCCTACGCCAGCAGGGGAACCTGGGTGCGGCGCGGCGACATCCTCGGTTCCGGGACCAGCGGGGGAGGCTGCCTGGCCGAGTTCTGGGGATGGTATGGATCCATGACCCCACCACCGCTTCAACGGGATGATGTGGTCAGTTTGACCGTGGAACGGCTGGGAACCTTGACGAACGTCATTGGCGACGGTGCGCCGGTCCACAGGATCCCGAAGGCCCGCGGCCGGGCCTACGGCCCCCCAGTGCCGTTCGTGCCGAACCTCTGAGCGGACGCCAAGGGCCGCCGTCGTACTTCCTCGAGAAGCTCGACGGCGGTTTTTGCGTTTCCGGGGCGGCTCACCTGCCGCTGCTTGGGTCATTAGGGTATAAAAAAGACCCGCACCGGCGAACCGGTGCGGGTCTTGTCTGTGCGCCCAAAGGGATTCGAACCCCTGACCTTCTGTTCCGTAGACAGACGCTCTATCCAGCTGAGCTATGGGCGCATTTCGTGTGATTCTCGGCGGTCTGTTTCTCTGACCCCCTCGAACCTCAATAAACTTTACAGAAGTTCATGTGAAGTTCCAAATCGAAAAGCTGTAATCTGCGCAACTAGACCGGTCTACGTGACCTTAGTCACTTAAATCTCCCTTCCAACAACCTTCCTCCTTGATTTCTAGCGGTTTTTGGATTTCAGCCTCGTGGATGTCCGATGTCTGACAGCGGATTGGTCTGGTCCGCGGCCCCTATCGTTTAGGACACACCACTGAACCCGAGGAAGGGAACCGCAATGGGCGATCTGGCGCGACTGCCGCTGCTTGAGAAGGCACCTACTACGCATGCACGCCTGCTGGCCTGGGTTGAGGAAGTTGCCGAGCTGACTCAGCCGGACCGCATCCACTGGGTCGATGGCAGCGAAGCAGAAAACAAGAAGCTGACTGACGAACTGGTCGAGGCCGGCACGCTGAAGCGGCTGAACCCGGAAACGTTCCCGAATTCCTTCGCGGCGTTCTCTGACCCGGCCGATGTTGCCCGCGTTGAAGAGCAGACCTTCATCTGCTCGGAGAACGAGCGCGACGCAGGCTTCACCAATAACTGGATGGCTCCGGCCGAAATGAAGCAGAAGCTGCGCGGACTTTTCGCCGGCTCCATGCGCGGCCGCACCATGTACGTCATCCCCTTCGTCATGGGCCACCTGGACGCCGAAGACCCGAAGTTTGGCGTCGAGATCACCGACTCCGCCTACGTCGTCGCCTCCATGCGCATCATGGCCCGTATTGGTACTGACGTCCTGGATCGCATCACCCAGACGGATGCCTTCTTCGTCCCCGCGCTCCACTCGCTGGGCGCACCGCTCGAAGCCGGCCAGGCCGACGTCGCCTGGCCCTGCAACACGGACAAGTGGATTGTGCACTTCCCGGAAGAGCGCTCCATCTGGTCCTTCGGCTCCGGCTACGGCGGAAACGCCCTCCTGGGCAAGAAGTGCTACGCCCTCCGCATCGCTTCCGTCATGGCGCGTGATGAGGGTTGGCTGGCTGAGCACATGCTCATCCTCAAGCTGACCTCCCCCGAGCAGAAGACCTACTACGTCTCAGCTGCTTTCCCCTCCGCTTGCGGCAAGACCAACCTCGCGCTGCTCGACCCCACCATCAAGGGCTGGAAGGTTGAGACCCTCGGCGACGACATCACGTGGATGCGCTTCGGCAAGGAAGGCGAGCTCCGCGCCGTCAACCCCGAAGCGGGCCTGTTCGGCGTCGCTCCCGGCACCGGCTGGGGCACCAACCCCAACGCCATGCGCGCCATCGCCAAGGGCAACAGCATCTTCACCAACGTCGCGCTGACCGATGACGGTGGCGTCTGGTGGGAAGGTATGACAGAGGAAACTCCCGCACACCTGACCGACTGGCGGGGTGAGTCCTGGACTCCGGACTCGGACACTCCGGCCGCGCACCCGAACTCCCGCTTCTGCACCCCGATCGACCAGATCGACATGCTGGCTGAAGAATACTTCAGCCCCGAGGGCGTGGAGTTGTCCGCAATCCTGTTCGGCGGTCGCCGCAAGACCACCATTCCGCTGGTGACCGAAGCGCGCAGCTGGTCCAACGGCATCTTCATGGGATCCACGCTGTCCTCGGAAACCACGGCTGCCGCCGCCGGTGCCGTTGGCGTTGTCCGCCGCGACCCCATGGCCATGCTGCCGTTCATCGGCTACGACGCAGGCGACTACCTGAACCACTGGGTTAATCTGTCTGCCAAGGCCAACCCGGAGCGGCTGCCCAAGATCTTCCTGGTCAACTGGTTCCGTCGCACGGCTGAAGGCGGCTTCGCCTGGCCTGGCTTCGGCGACAACGCCCGTGTGCTCAAGTGGGCCATCGAGCGCCTCGAAGGCAAGGCCGACGCTGTGGAAACTCCGATCGGTTTCGTTCCGACCGGCGAGTCCATCGATCTCGAAGGCCTGGACATGACTCCGGCTGAGGTTGAGTCCGCGGTGCGCGTCGACCCTGCAGAGTGGGCAACCGAGCTGGCATCCATCGAGGAATGGTTCGCCAACTTCGGCGAGTCACTCCCGGCGGCACTGCAGTCCGAGCTGGACGGCCTCAAGGCCCGTCTGGGCTAGACCTCTTAGGAACAACGGCGTTCTTAAGTGAACGACGACGGCCCGTCACCTTTCGCATGAAAGGTGACGGGCCGCCGTCGTTCCTTGCCTTAGTTGGCGAGCCAAACGTCAGGGCCGAAGACTTCGTAGTGGATGTTCGTGGCTGGGACCCCGGCCTGGATGGCCTCGTCGCGGATCTTCTTCATGAAAGGGAGGGGCCCGCAAAGGTACAGTGATGCGTCCGCGGGCAGGTCCACTTCGCGCAGGGACATGAATCCTTGGCTGGCACCGGGATGCGGAGTTTCAAGCCAGAGCTGCAATTCTGCATCGATGGTCGCGGCGTCGGCCGTCATCTGGGCGCTCAGTGCCCAGTTTTCCATTGCCTTCTCTGCATGAAGGACCAGGACCTTTCGGTTGGTCCCGGTTTCTGCGAGGGAGCGCAAGATGGACGCGGCAGGCGTGCAGCCGATGCCGGCCGATGCCAGGACGATCGGCCCCTCGCCGTCCTTGATGGTGATCTCGCCGTAGGGATTCGAGATTTCGATAATGTCGCCAGGTTCGACGCCGACATGGAGGGCGGTGGATACCTCGCCGCCGTCGTTCAGTTTGGTGGTGAAGATGCGGCTGGTGCCTGCGTCGCCGGACAGTGAATACTGGCGCACTTGGCGCAGGCCATCGGGGAGCTGGACCTTGACACTGATGTATTGCCCGGGTTGGGCTTCCGTGATGGGGGAGTCGTCCGCAGGAGCCAAGGTGAAGGTGATGGCCTCCTTGCCTGCCGGTTCCTTGGTGGCCACGCGCCACGGCATCCACATCCCACTGTTGGCCTGCGAGGCGTACAGGCCCTTCTCAAGCTTGATCAGGGCATCGGCCATGAGCCAGTAGACCTCAGTCCATGCCTCGGCGATCTCAGGTGTGATGACCTCGGCCAAGTCTGCGGCGATGGCTGCGAAGAGGTGCTCGTAGACCAGCGCGTACTGTTCTTCAGTGATTCCCAGGGAAGCATGCTTGTGGGCGATGCGGGACAGGACCTTTTCGGGAAGGGTATCCGGGTTGTTGACCAAGTGCGTGGCGAAGGCCGCGATGCTGCCGGCGAGGGCCCGCTGTTGATCCCCTGAACGCTGGTTCGACCGGCTGAAGAGGCCGTCGAGCAACTCAGGGTGTGCAGCGAAAAGCCGGTTGTAGAAGTCGACGGTGATGGCGTCGATCCGTGAACCGATCAGCGGGAGGGTGGCTTGGATGAGGGGGCGGGATTTTTCCGAGAGCATGGTTCTCCTGGTGTAGTGGTCGGGCTGCGTACCCGGCCGGCCAATACAAGTAGTTGAAATACTTGTATTTACACCTCAATTTCTACTCTCTGTAGAAGAGTTGCGCAAACCGGTAGTTGAGGGCCGGTTACTGCGTTACGGAAGTCCTGAATTCCGGCCGGAGTCCAATGGACTGGAAGACGGGGTTCATCTGGCGTGCGTGGGGCAGGGACGCGATGACCACAGTGTCGAGTTCACGGTAGAACGCTTCCCTGGCACGATTCATGGCATGGCGCAGTCCACATTCATTGATGAGCGGGCAATCCTTGGTGGGGGACTGGCATTCCGCCGGATCCTGCCTGCTGTCCAGATGACGCAGGAGTTCCCCGACAGTGGCTCTTCGCCCGGATTCATTGAGCCGCGAGCCGCCCAGCCGCCCTCGCTCTACGTCGATGAGTCCCAGAGCGCGGAGGCGGACCATCGCCTTGCTGACATGGTTGTACGGTGTTCCCACTGCGTCGGCCACTGCCTGGGTGGTCAGCAGCATGCCCTCAGGCGCCGCGGCCAACACCATAATGGCGCGGAGGCTCACATCTGCGAAGGCGTTGATTTTCATGGGATCAGCCTAGGTAGTCGGTCTAGTCCACCCAGACGGATGGTTCGTGGGTATCGGGCTCCATTGCGGCAAAGATGAAGCCCTCGGCTGCCGGGGAGTACGGGATGATCGCTGCCCGGACCTCACCGTCCCGGTGCTCTGCCGCGCCATGAATGCCGTCGGAGCCATGTTCCGGGAGGCTGACGTCACTGACGATGGCAACCGCCCGGAATTCGTCGCGGCCTTGGCGCAACAGTTCGTGCAGATCGGCCAGCATTTGCCCGGCGTCGATGTGACCATCCTCGTCGGGTTCGCCGGGGGTTACCATCACTATCCGGAGCTCGCCATCATCGGAGAGGGTGATGCCGAACGGGAAGAACCCACCATTCTGCTGCAGGTGCTCTTGGGCAGTTCCAAGGCCGGTCCCCAAGGTTTCCCGGAGCTCACGATCCTGAACGGATTCGCCAGCGGCGTCGCTCGGGGCGGCGTTCTGGGTGGGCTTCTCGCTCATGCTCCCCAGCTCCTAGGCCCTGACCAGTGCCAGGACGCGGTCGCGGATCTTTTCCATGGTGGGCTGGTCCTTGGCTTCGGCGTTCAATCGCAGGAAGGGCTCGGTGTTGGACGGGCGCAGGTTGAACCACCAGCTGCCGTCCTTCGCTGTGAAGGTGCTGCCGTCCATGTGGTCGATCTCGATGTCTTCGTTCTCGAAGTCCACCCGGACGCGTTCCACGGCGCCGGCCTTGTCCTCGATCTCGGAGTTGATCTCACCCGAGGAGACATACGGCTCGTACTGGCGGCCAAGCTCGGAGAGCGGTCCGTTCTGCTCACCCAGGGCTGCAAGGACGTGCATGGCCGCGAGCATGCCGGTATCGGCGTTCCAGAAATCGCGGAAGTAGAAGTGAGCGGAGTGCTCCCCGCCGAAGACTGCGCCTTCCTCGGCCATGACGGCCTTGATGAAGGAGTGCCCCACACGGGTCCGGACTGCACGCCCGCCGTCCTTGGCCACGAGCTCAGGAACCGCTTTTGAGGTCAGTAGGTTATGGATGATCACCGGGGTTTGCTCGCCAGCGGCCTGGGCGCGGGCGATCTCGCGTCGGGCCACCATCCCGGTAATCGCGGACGGGGAAACAGGCTCGCCCTTTTCGTCGATCACGAAGCAGCGGTCCGCGTCGCCGTCGAATGCCAAGCCGATGTCGGCGCCGTGCTTGATGACAGCTGCCTGCAGATCGCGGAGGTTTTCCGGTTCCAGTGGGTTGGCGGGGTGGTTGGGGAACGAGCCGTCCAGTTCGAAGTAGAGCGGAACGATGTCGAACGGCAAGGCCGGGAGCAGTTTGTCGCCGAGCACCGCAGGGGTGGTCAGTCCAGCCATGCCGTTGCCAGCATCCACCACGATCTTCAACGGACCCGAGCCGGAGAGGTCCACCAAGTGGCGCAGGTACTCGGAGTAGTCCTTCAAGACGTCCCGAACGCTGATCGCTCCGCGGCTGCCTGCAGCAGGAATGATGCCGGAATTCAGGTACTGCTCGGCGAGGGCCTGGATTTCCTTCAGGCCGCTCTCGGAAGAGATGGGCTGCGCGCCGGCCTTGGCCATCTTGATGCCGTTGTACTCGGCCGGGTTGTGGCTCGCGGTGAACGTAGCGCCGGCAGCGTTCAGGGCGCCGCAGGCGTAGTAGAGCTCATCGGTGGAGATCAGGTCCAGCAACTGGACGTTCGCTCCGCGCGTGGCTGCACCGTTGGCGAACGCCTGGCTGAACTCGGGCGATGAAGGGCGCATATCACCGCCCACCAGAACCGTCTGGCCCTCAAGGCCCAGGACGTCGACGAACGCAGCGCCCACGGCCTCTACGATTTCAGCCGTGATGGATTCACCCACGATCCCGCGGACGTCATACGCCTTGAAGGATGCCGAGAGGTCGAATGTCTTGTTCTGCTCGCTAGTCACGGGCTCAATCCTACTGTGGCTACGCAATGGGGCATGAACCGGCAGGAGCGCTATGTGGACAAGGACTATCCACATAGCGTGGCCTGAAGGTTATGGGTGTCAGAGTCGGCTGGAATACTGGGTTGATGGCCAACAACTCCCCAAACACTGCCGTTTCCGTGCAATCTCCCACCGAACAGCAGGCCTTGGCGTGCCTGCGTGAGTTGGTGGGGCACCCCGAAGCCCAGTTCCACGAAGGCCAATATGAAGCCATCGAGGCGTTGGTGGACGCGGGCCGCCGGGCTTTGGTGGTCCAGCGCACCGGTTGGGGAAAGTCCGCTGTCTACTTTGTGGCATCGCTGCTGTTGCGAAGGCGCGGTGCCGGGCCAACCCTGATCGTGTCTCCACTGCTCGCACTCATGCGTGACCAAGTGGCTGCAGCCGCACGGGCAGGGGTGCGGGCCGTAGCCATCAACTCAGCCAATGCCCTTGAATGGGATACGGTCCTGGCGCAGTTGGCGGCAGACGAAGTTGATGTCCTCCTGGTGTCGCCGGAGCGGCTAACCAACCCATCCTTCCGGGAGAACCAGCTTCCGGAACTCATCCGTCGGACGGGCCTCCTTGTTATTGACGAGGCCCACTGCATCTCGGACTGGGGACACGACTTCCGGCCTGACTACCGGCGCATCGCCGACCTTATTGCCCAGTTGCCGGAGTCGGTTCCTGTCCTTGCCACCACAGCTACCGCCAATTCCCGGGTGGTCCACGACATCGAGGAACAACTCGGCGCCGGAGTGCTGACCATTCGTGGAGCGTTGGGACGCGAGTCCCTGCGGCTGGGCGTCCTGACCCTGCCAGACTCCCGGGACCGGCTCGGGTGGCTGTTGACACACCTCGCAAACATGCCTGGCAGCGGAATCATTTACACCCTCACTGTCTCCGCGGCCGAGGACACAGCCAGGCTGCTGGCTGAAGCCGGCCACAACGTCCTGTCCTACACAGGACGAACGGACCCCGCGGATCGGGAACGTGCCGAACAACTTCTCAAGGACAACCAAGTAAAGGCCCTGGTGGCTACCTCGGCCCTGGGGATGGGATTCGACAAACCGGACCTGGGCTTTGTTATCCACCTCGGTGCCCCGTCGTCGCCGGTTGCCTACTACCAGCAGGTTGGCCGCGCAGGCCGTGGAGCAGCCAACGCAGACGTTCTGCTGCTGCCAGGCTCCGAGGACCGCGAGATCTGGCAGTACTTCGCCACCGCATCCATGCCCTCCGCCGAGAAAGCCGATGCCGTCCTGGGTGCCCTCGGTGATGCGGGTTCGGCATTGTCCACAGTCGCTTTGGAAGCCAGGGTGGATCTTCGCCGCACGCCCTTGGAACTCCTGCTCAAGGTCCTCGCCGTTGACGGAGCTGTAGAACGCGTTGGCGGAGGTTGGCGCTCCACCGGGCAGCCATGGAGCTACGACGCGGAGCGCTACGCGCGCATCGCCGAAGCGCGGGTGGACGAGCAGGACTCCATGGTGATCTACCAAGACACGGCTGGCTGCCGCATGGAATACATCACTTCGGTGCTGGATGACGAGACAGCAGCCGCCTGTGGGCGCTGCGACAACTGCGCCGGCCGATGGTTCCCCGTGGACGTGTCAGCCTCGGCAGCCGACGCTGCGGGCCAGACCCTCCGGCGTGCCGGCATCGCGGCGGAACCGCGCCTTCAATGGCCCAGCGGCATGGACCGGCTGGGAGTTGCGGTCAAGGGCAAGATCAAGCCAAACGAAAGTGTCTCGGAAGGGCGGGTCCTGGCCAGGCTCACCGACTTGGGCTGGGGCGGTGCCCTCCGCGAGTTGTTCGCCGCGGGTGCACCGGACCGCTCCGTTGATCCTGCAATGCTTCAGGCCTGCGTCCAGGTGCTGCGTGAATGGTCAGGGGCCGAGGGCGGAACGCCGTGGAGCGGAGTTGGCCGTCCGGCGGCTGTTGTCAGTGTTCCTTCCAGGAGCAAGCCACTGTTGGTCGATTCCTTGGCCCAGGGAATAGCCGGCATTGGGCGGATGCCTTACTTGGGTCAGCTGCAGCCCCAGCATGGTGGGCCTACCGGCGGCCGCGGAGGAAACAGCGCGTACCGGCTCGCTGGCGTCTGGGACAGGCTTGTTGTGGGACCGGAACTTGCCCAAGCCCTCGCCGGGATCGGCGGCCAGCCAGTGTTGTTGGTCGACGACCTCATCGACAGCCGTTGGACCATGACGATCTCCGCCCGGGCCTTGCGGCTGGCCGGGGTGGGCGCCGTCCTTCCACTGGCCCTGGCCCAAGCCGGGTAGCAGCAAGCTGGTAGGAAAGCGTCATGTTGTGATCGCTCCCACGCTGCGTCTATAGGATCGAGCAAACACGCCTGCTGCCTGCTGCAGGCTACCTGCCAGAACTTGGACCGGAGCCATGAGCACAAATCCCAACACCGACGTCGAAGCGGCCAACGAAACCACCTGGCGGCCGCGCTTGGCCCTCTTGGTGGCGGCAACGTTCTTCATGGAGTTCCTGGACGGGACCATCCTCACCACCGCCATTCCCAGCATCGCGTCCGATTTCAGCGTGGCTCCGGCCGACATCAACATCACCATGACGGCGTACCTGGTGACGGTAGCCATGGGCATTCCGCTGAGTAGTTGGCTTGCTGAACGGTTCGGCGCTCGCCGAATCTTTTGCCTTGCGATCTCCGTGTTCACCATCGCTTCCCTGCTGTGCGCAGTGAGCACCGACCTGACCATGCTCACGCTCAGTCGGGTGGCACAGGGCATGGGTGGGGCCATGATGGTTCCCGTGGGCACGCTGGTGGTGCTGCGGGGCACTCCCAAGTCCGAACTCCTCCGCGCCACGGCCTATTTGGTGTGGCCTGGTCTTCTGGCCCCGGTCCTGGCCCCCATGGTGGGTGGCGCCCTCACAACGTTCCTTTCATGGCACTGGATTTTCATCATCAATGTTCCCCTTGGGCTCGCCGCTTTCATAGCAGCGCTCAGGTTGGTGCCGCGAACGCAGTTTGACGGCAAGCGCCGGCTCGATTGGTTTGGGCTGCTCCTGACCACCTTGGGAGTCGGAGCTTTGGTTGTGGGCCTGGAAACGTTGGGCGGCCACGCGTCCAACGTACTTGCAGTGGTGGTGGTGATTGCCGGAGTGCTGTCCTTGGCGGGGGCGGTTTGGTGGATGGGCAAGGCCAAAGTCCCGCTGTTCAACCTCACTGTTTTTGGGACAAGGACTTTCCGGGCCACTTCTACCGGCGGCTTCATTTACCGCCTGACCATCAGTTCCGTACCGTTTCTGCTGCCATTGATGTTCCAGGACGGATTTGGCTGGGACCCGCTGAAAGCCGGTGTCATGGTGGCGGCGGTCTTCGTGGGCAACATCGGGATCAAACCCGCCACCACGCCGCTCATCAGGCGTTTTGGGTTCAAGCCCGTACTTGTCTTTGCCTCGTTCGCGTCCGCCGTGACGTTCGCTTTGTGCGCGTTCCTCGATGCCCAGACGCCCGAACCACTTATTTTTGCCTTGCTGTTGTTCAGCGGGGCGTTCCGCTCCATAGGTTTCTCGGCCTACGCCTCGGTGCAATACGCAGACATCGTCCCAGGGCAGCTCCCGTCGGCCAACGCCATCTCGGCAACGCTCGTTCAGTTGGCGGCAGCAGCCGGAATCGCTGTTGGCGCCTTGTTCCTGCGACTCTTCGAGACCACCCGCATGTTCGGGGCGGACCAAGTGGGGGCTTACAAGGGCGCCTTCATTGCCATGGCGCTCCTGATGCTGATCAGCACTGTGGACAGCCTGACCCTGCACCGCCATGCCGGCGCCGAGGTCAGCGGCGGAGCGAAGCGCGGCTGATCAGGGACTCAACGGATACGAGCGTTAAACGCAAAAGGTCCCGGTTCGAAAACCGGGACCAATTCGCGGAGACGGGGGGATTTGAACCCCCGGTGGAGTTGTGCCCCACACTTCATTAGCAGTGAAGCCCATTCGGCCGCTCTGGCACGTCTCCAATTGCTATTGCTAGCCCACCAAGGATACGCAGAACCTACGGCCCAGCGCAAAACGCGGCCGTTCAGCCGCCCAATTCGATGGTTCGCTGCCGGATGGGCCGTTCGCACGGCTGTCCGCGCAGGGAACCATCGAATCGGAGCACGGAGGAAGATGTCAGTTGATTCCAGCCAGTGAACGCCATAGGAAGTGGTTGCTCCGTGCCTGCAGTGCAGCTGCCTGTCGGTTGTCGGAGGCTCCCGCGTGCCCGCCCTCCAGTGCTTCGTGGAACCACACGTTGGGAATGCCCATGGCCTGCATGCGCGCTGCCATCTTGCGGGCCTGGACCGGTCCCACACGGTCATCCGAAGTGGCGGTCCAAATGAACGTTTCCGGGTATTCCACGCCGTCGTGAAGCAGGTGGTACGGCGAGAAAGTACGGATGAACTCCCACTGACCGGGGACATCAGGATCGCCATACTCGGCAATCCATGAGTACCCGGCGGAGAGCTTCGTGTAGCGGCGCATGTCCAGGAGCGGCACGCCGCAGGACACGGCACCGAACAGTTCCGGGTACTGGGTGAGCATGTTGCCTACCAGCAGGCCGCCGTTGGACCCGCCGACGCAACCCAGCCGGCGGCGGCTGGTGACCCCTCGCGAGATCAGGTCCTTCGCCACTGCGGCGAAGTCCTCGTACGCACGGTGACGGTTCTCCTGAAGGGCTGCGCGATGCCATGACGGACCGTACTCGCCGCCGCCCCGGATGTTGGCCACAACGTACACGCCACCGCGAGAATGGGACGCTGTGCCGTCGTCGGGCGTAGCTCCCAAGGTGCGCCGCTCCAACCATGCCCGGCCGATGGTTCCGCTGTACGCAGGAGTGCGGGAAACCTCGAACCCGCCGTAGCCGGAAAGCTGGGTGGGGTTCTGGCCGTCCAGCACCAGGTCCTTGGACGCCACCTGGAAGTAGGGAACCTTGGTCCCGTCCTTGGAAACAGCAAAGTGCTGCTGGACTTCGTAGTCGGCTTCGTTGAAGAACGACGGCGACCGCTTCACTTCGGCGTGCTGGCTCGCCACGCCGCTGGATGCCGTCGCCGGTGCCGCCTCTGACGACGCGGCACCGAGCGTCCCCCGCGTCAACGTGGTCGGCGTCGTGAACCCCGTGGCCACCAGCCAGAAGTCGTTTCCCGCACCGGAATCGGAATCGTCCTCGTCGTCCACTGCATAGGCGTTGACGTCGTGCAGGGGAGGGCAGGCATCCAGCACAGTGGAGGTCCACGCCCCGGTGGCATCGGGGCGAACAGGATCCAATACCCGAATCTCGGAGGAGACGTCGCGCAGGAGGTTCAGCAGCAGGTAGTCCTTGGTCCAGCTCCAGGACTGCAGTGAAGTGTGCGCATCAGGTTCGAACAGCACCACGAATTCCCGCGACCCCGCCAGGTAGGCCTCGAAGTCGGCGGCAAGCAAGGACCCGGCAGGATACCCAACACCGGCAACATCCCAATCTTTCTGCGGGCGGAACAGCAGCCAGTCGCGGTGGGCACTGATGTTGACGTCCGTGGGGACATCGATGGCCACCCACGAGTCGTCGCGCAGCAGCCAGGTGTTGCGGTTGTAGAAGTCGATGTAGTCAACGGCGAAAGTCCGTTCGAATCCCGGGGTGGAGTCGTGCGCCACCATGGCCAGCATGTGGTCTTCCGGGATCTCGAAGATGCGCTCAGCGTCGGCAAGGGACTGGCCGCGGCGAAGCTTCACCCCGGTCCGGGCGTAAGAGGACGTGGTGGCCGGAAGCCCGTCCGCGGTGCTGGAGACCAGGAGGGTGTCGGCGTCAAGCCAGCTGACGTTGCCCTTGGCAGTTGGGAGGTCGAAGCCGCCCTCCACAAAGGTGCGGGTTTCGACGTCGAACTCGCGGTGGCGGTCGGCGTCGCCCCCGTCGGGGGACAGCGAAACCATGGCAAGGCGGTACTCCTCGCCGTCCGAAGGGCGGAGGAAACCGGCACCGTGGAACACCCACTCAACGCCTTCAGCAGCGGCAAGGGCATCAATGTCCAGCAGCACGTCCCATTCGGGATCCTCGGTGAGGTAACTCTCCCACGTGGTGCGGCGCCAGAGTCCCTTGGGGTGTTCCTGGTCCTTCCAGAAGTTGTAGTAGAAGTCACCGCGCTTGTTGACCATGGCGATGCGGTCCGTGGAGTCGAGGACCTCCAGGATGCCGGCCTCGACGGCCTGGTACTCGGCGTCTTCCAGCAGGTCTTCGGTGCGCGCGTTTTGCTCGCGGACCCACGCCAGCTGTTCTTCGCCGTGGATGTCTTCAAGCCATACGTTCTCATCCGTGGGCTCAGGCGCAACATCCGCTGCGTGGCGCGGGCCGGAGGCCGGCGCGGTGTCATTCTCGGGAAGTGGCGACTGATCAGCTTCTGTGGTGGTCATCGCCCCATCCAAGCAACACTGTTCCACGGTAAGCAAGTCACGCAGAAGTTAGGCTTGAGCGTGGCTAAATCGCAAATCAACCGTGTTGCCCTGCTGGGGGCTGGCCCTCGGGGCACCAGCGTCCTCGAGCGGTTGCTCGCGAACTGGGCTGCGGAGAGCGTTGAAGGCGCCACGCTGCACATTGATGTCGTAGATCCCTACCCGGCTGGTTCAGGCCACGTATGGCAACCGGAGCAGTCGCGGCTGTTCCTGATGAATACCCAATCGTTCTATCCCACCCTCATTCCTGAGGATCCGAAGCTTGCGCCACCCCTCGCGGGCGGTTCGTTCGACCAATGGCGTGAGGCCCGGCGTCGTGATGGCGAGGGACTCAACGACGCCGAAAAGGCGGAGCTTGCCACCCTCGAGTCACACGATTTCCCCAGCCGTGCCCTGTATGGGCGGTATCTTCGCCAAACGTTGGAGGGGCTGCTGGAACGGCTGCCCGACGGCGTCGAGGTCACCTTCCATAAGACGCTCGCCGTTGCTGCGCATCCCGTGAAACGTGAAAAGGAAGACGGGTTCGACGTCGAACTTGCCAACGGTGCCAGGCTCACCGTCGGCTCCGTGGTCCTCGCGTTGGGCCACATCGAGTCCCGACTGAATCCCGAGCAGCGGTCCTTCAAGAGCGCGGCCGACGAACAGGGCCTGCTCTACTTCCCGCCGGCTCCGCCGGCCGATGTTGACTGGCAGGCAGTGCCGGACAATGAGCCGGTGCTGGTCCGCGGCATGGGCTTGAACTTCTTCGACGTCATGGGCCAGTTGACGGAGGGCCGTGGCGGCAAGTTCGTCGAGGCCGGTTCACCCGGCGCCGGTGTGCTTGAGTACCGGGCCTCGGGCCGGGAGCCGAAGATCATCGCTGCCTCCCGCCGGGGAACGCCGTATCGGGCCAAAGCGGGGCTGGCAGGCTACTATCCCAGCAGCATCACCATGCGGTACCTGACGGAAGATGCCGTTGACCGGTTCCGGGCGGCGGGAATCCAGCCCGGCTTCGATCACGACCTGTGGCCCTTGCTGCACCGCGATGCGCTCTGGGCCTATTACACAACATTGGCCCGATCCCAGCCCACGGCAATCAAGGATCCGGAACAGTTCCTCGCAGACCTTGAGGACGCGCTCCAACCCCATGCGCACACCACTGCCAAGTGGGAAAGCGATGTGGGGGACCTCGTGGAAAAGCACGTTGTTGCCTCCCGCCGACTGAATCTCCGGGGTTTGGCAGCACCGCTCGCCGGCCGGACATTCGCCTCCAGACGAGAGTTGGATGTGGCCATCACTGCTTACCTGGACGATGATGCGCGGCGATCGGCATTGGGTGAGGCCGACCCCGTGAAGATGGCCATCGGTGCCCTCCACACCGGACGGGCAATCCTTAAATCCGTGGTGGCTGACGGTGGAATTACGGACGAATCATGGCTGGCGGGTTTGCGCGGCTGGTTCGAGTCGTTCGTCGAGGGGCTGGCCAGCGGAGCGCCTGCACTTCGGTCGGAGCAGTTGGCCGCCTTGGCGCGTGCCGGCGTCGTGAGTTTTGTGGGACCAGACCCCAAGTTCAGCGTGGACCGGGGCGCGAAAGTGTTCCGGGCGGTGTCGCCGTGGGTCCATGATGCGCCCGTGGAAGCAAGGACGCTCGTGGAGGCAATGTCGCCTGCCAACAGGGTGGGCATCAACCTCTCGCCGCTGCTGGAACAGCTCATGGCCGACGGACTGGTGCGTACCAAGATCATGATGGGGGTGGAGGGCACACCCATGCAGACCACGGGCCTGGATGTGGAGCCCCACCCTTATCGGCCATTGGCGGCGAACGGATCCATCACCAAGAACTTGTACGTCCTGGGCCTCCAGTTGTCTGCGTCCCAGTGGGGGACAGCCATCGCTGCGGAGGCGCGCCCGCTCACCGGACCGGCGTATGCCAGCGGACAGCGGACGCTGCGCGATGCCGATGAGATCGCCCGCAGCATTCTGGGCCGCTAGCGACGCGGGGTTGCGACTGCCTCCAGCCTTCGTTACTGTGTGAGCTGCATCACCCAGTAGGGTGTGCGCGCTTTTGATCTGCGGCGGGAGAGTCCTGCCCGGTACATCCCGTCAGGCGCCGTAGGAGCAAACCCTCCCCAGGAATCTCTCAGGCCCATGTACCGCCGCGGCGAGGCAACTCTGGAAAGCAGTCCGGCTACCGGGCTCACCGAAGGTGCAAGCAGGCCAACGCCTGCGGAAACTCTCAGGTCCACGTACAGAGCGGGGAGGAACCCGAATCAACGTGGCACCCCGTGCCGCCTGAACGATGGAGTTCCTTTGACGATTCAGCGCCCACCTTCCAGCGATTCACCCCATCTTGAGCGTCAGCTCAGCAACCGCCACATCCAGCTCATCGCCATCGGCGGAGCTATTGGTACCGGCCTCTTCATGGGGTCCGGCAAGACCATTTCAGCGGCTGGTCCGTCCGTCATTTTCGTGTACATGATCATCGGCTTCATGCTCTTCTTCGTCATGCGTGCCATGGGCGAGCTGCTGCTGAGCAACCTGAACTACAAGTCCTTCAGCGACTTCGCCGCCGACCTGCTGGGGCCGTGGGCCGGCTTCTTCACCGGCTGGACGTACTGGTTCTGCTGGGTCATTACGGGCATCGCGGACGTGATCGCGATTGCCGGGTACTCCCAGGAACTTTGGCCATCCCTGCCGCTCTGGGTGCCGGGCCTGATCACCATCGGCATCCTCCTTCTCCTCAACCTGGCCACCGTGAAGGCTTTCGGTGAGACGGAGTTCTGGTTCGCGCTCATCAAGATCGTGGCCATCGCGGCCCTCATCATTGTTGGCTTGTTCATGATCTTCAGCGGCTTCCAGTCCGATGCCGGACCGGCCAGCTTCACCAACCTGTGGAGCCATGGCGGCTTCTTCCCCAACGAGTTCATGGGCTTCGCGGCAGGCTTCCAGATCGCAGTGTTCGCGTTCGTGGGCATCGAACTGGTGGGCACCACCGCCGCTGAGGCCAAGGACCCGGAGAAGAACCTTCCCAAGGCCATCAACTCGATTCCCATCCGGGTGCTGCTGTTCTACGTAGGTGCCCTCATTATCCTGATGTCCGTCACTCCGTGGACCCAGTTCGCCGCCGGGCACAGCCCGTTCATCGCCATGTTCTCGCTCGCTGGTCTTGGGGCAGCGGCCACCGTGGTGAACCTGGTGGTGCTCACATCGGCCATGTCCTCGGCCAACTCCGGCATTTACTCCACGTCCCGCATGGTGTTCGGCCTCGCCCAGGAGGGCGACGCGCCCAAGGTGTTCGGCGCCCTCTCCGGACGCAAAGTACCCCGCAACGCCCTGTTCCTGTCCTGCGTCCTGCTGCTGTCCGGCGTCGTCCTCATGTACGCCGGTTCGGACATCGGCAAGGCGTTCGACATGGTGACCACCGTGTCCGCAGTGTGCTTCGTCTTCGTATGGTCGATCATCCTGGCCAGCTACCTTGCATTCCGGAAACGTCGTCCGCACCTGCACCAATCCTCGGCGTTCAAGATGCCCGGTGGCGTGGTGATGGTGTGGGTGGTGTTCGCGTTCTTCGCTTTCGTGCTCTGGGCCTTGACTACCCAGCCGGACACCCTCGCAGCGCTCCTGGCCACGCCTGTGTGGTTCCTCATTCTTGGAGTTGCCTGGTTCATCCTGCGCCGCCGCCCCGCCCACCTGGCACGCTACGCGGCGTTCCAAGCGGAGCTGCAGCGGGACGCAGAGCGCGTCCAGGAACCGGAGCCCGCAACCAAGTAATGCACGCCTGAACAACAAGAAGCAGGGCCCTTCACGCTGGCTGCGTGAAGGGCCCTGCTTATGTGGCCTTAGCCGGGAGTGGTCAGCCCCTCAGGCACTTTTGGTACTCCAACCATGCGAAGGCGTACCGCAGCCAGCCCACAATGTCGTACCACTTGGACGGCTTGACTGGCGGGGTGCACTGCGGCGGGTTCGGACCGCTCGTGGCCACCTTCACCAGAGTCTTCACCACGGTTCCACTCTCGACGGCGGTCAGCACCAGGGTGCCGGTGCCGGCGGCTGCCGCCGCGGGGACCTTGAGGTTCACCGTGGCCGCACCAGCTGTGACCGGGACGGAGCCCAGCGCAACGGCCGCGCCCTGGCCGTCCACGAAGACGGCGTTGAGCGACGCGTTGGCCGGGCTGCCGATCGATGTCAGGTTGAGCTTGGACACGGCCAGCGTGATGGACTCTCCGGCCTTGACCTCGGCAGCAGTGGAGTTGGCTACAGCAACGGAGCGGCGCGCGAAGTCCGGTGACACCGGGTTATGTTCCCTCAGGTACTTGATCCACGCATCGCGATCCACCAAGCCGGTGTCCTTCGTGTTGGCGCCTTCCTTGAAGACCCGGAAGTTGTCACCACCGGTGGCCAGGAAGCTGAAGGTTCCGATCCTGTACTGCTTGGCGGGATCGATCACGGCGCCGTTCACCCAAATACCGGTGATTCGGTCTCCTGCGGGGCGGGCAGCATCGTAGGTGTAGTTGACGTTCTTGGACACCCCCAACTGCTGGTAGGGGCGGCTGGGAATGGTCCCGTCAGCGTTGGTCTGCCACTGCTGCTCCAAAAGGGTCTTGAACTGCGCGCCCGTGAGCGACGTGGTCCACAGGTTGTTCACGAACGGCAGGACCGCGTTGGCCTCGGCGTACGTGATGGTCCCGTCCGGTGCGTAGTAAAGCTCGTTACGCAGTCCGCCCGGGTTCACGACGCCGATCTCCGCCGCACCCAGTTCGGGAGCCTTAAGCGTGTCCACCAGGGAGTCCGCCACGAGGTTGCCCAGCGTGGACTCGCTCGCGCGATCATCCCGCTTGGGGGCGCCGCCCGCCGGGTCCGGGGTGAAGGCCGTGGTGATATCAGCGGTCACCGCACCGACCGGCTGGTTGCCGATCTCCGCTGCCTGGGCAAGGGCTTTGTCCACGATGGTCTTCACTGCCGCCACCCGCGGGTAGGCAGCAACGAGGCTTTCGGAGGTCTCGGTGGTCCGGTCCACGATCGCGGCCTTGTACGCCGTCACCGATTTGGTGACGGTGTCTACCGTGAGGGTCACACTGCCCACGTTTTCGCCGTAGTTGCCGGTCTGGACGATAGGACGGGTCTTGCCCGTGGGCTGTCCGTTTCCGTCCAGTACCGGGGCATCCCAGGCGTATTCCTTGTGCGTGTGGCCGGTGAAGATCGCCGCGACGTCAGGGGTGGTCTGGTTGACCAGCTTGGCGAAGGGGCCACCGGCTGCAACTTCCTGCTCCAGCGTGGCACCCTCAGGCGTGCCGGAAGCGGCGCCGTCGTGGTTCTCCACAATGATCAGGTCTGCCAGGTTCTCAGCCTTGATTTTTGCAGCCACCCGGTTGATGGCTTCCACGGGGTCCCCGAACTCAAGATCGGCAATTCCGGCCGGAGTTACCAAGGAGGGAACTTCCTGGGTGACCGTGCCGATAATCGCCACGCGCATGCCGTTCATGTCCAGCACCTTGTACTCCGGCAGGACCGGCGTGGTGGTGCCCTTCTGGTAAACGTTCGCGCCCAAGTAGGCGAACTTCGCGTTGGTGCCGTCGGCGACGACGCGGTCGCGCAGGTCCTGCCAGCCGCCGTCGAATTCGTGGTTGCCCACGGCGGAAGCCTGCAGTTCCAGCGCGTTCAGGACGTCAATGGTGGGCTGGTCCTTCGCCACGGACGAAGCGAAGAGGGAAGCACCGATGTTGTCGCCTGCGGAGATGAAGGCGGTAGCGCCAGGGGCGGCCGCTGCCCGGAGCTTCTCAACGGTGCCCGCGAAGAGCACGGTGTTGGAGTCGATCCGGCCGTGGAAATCGTTGATGCCCAGGAACTGCAGGTCAACGCTTGAGGGTGCTTCCGCGGTCAGATTCAGGCCCACCACCACGGGGTCGTGGTCGCTGGCCCGGAACTCGTCACCGGCATAGTAGTTGGTCACATTGTTGTTATACCTGCTGTACTCCAGCGCAACGGACTCCACGGAGTTGATGTTCCAAATGTCGGTTCCGGTCACCACCTTGTGGGCCGCCGGGGATGCCAGGATGTGGTCCAGGGAACCCACCATGCCGCCGAAGAGGTACGAGTGCTTTCCTGTGCCAACCTCAAGGTCCGTGTAGCCGGCGCCTGTGAGGACGTTGATGGGATCTTCCTTGGAGTAGGCGTTGAAATCGCCGATCAGGAAGACCTTGTCCGTGCCCTTGGAAGCCTGGAGATCCTGGGAGAAGGCGAGCAGCGATTCGGCCTGCTTGGTGCGTGCGATGTTGGAGGCGCCCTGACCCTTGTCGGTGTCCTCGGGTGTTGCTGCGGAGCCCTTGGACTTGAAGTGGTTCACGATTGCGATGAACTTCTTGCCATCGTCCCCGCCCACTGGCTTGAAGACCTGTGCCAGCGGCTTGCGGGCACTAGCGAAGGCCACGGTGTCATTGTGGATGATGGACTCGCCTACAGGCTCGGCCACGGCCTTCTTGAAGATGAACGCAGTGCGGATCATATCTTCGTCGCTCAGCGGGGGAGCGTTGGCCGGCGTGCGCACGTAATCCCACACACCAGGCGTCTTGACGTTCAGGGCGTCCACCAGCTTGGACAGTGCGTCGTCGCGGTTCTTGCCGAACTGTGCCGAGTTCTCGATCTCTTCAAGGGACACGACGTCGGCGCCGGACTTGGTGATGGCCGCCACGATCTTGGCCTGCTGACGCTCGAAGTTCTCTGCGTTGGCAGCACCGCGGGCGTTGCAGCCTTCCTTCACCGTGATCGGGTTGCCCTCACGGTCGGTGTAGAACACGCAGCCGGCAAGCTGGTCACCGGTGGTGGGGAAGTAGTTCAGGACGTTGAAGGAGGCCAGCTTGAGGTTGCCTCCAACGTCAGCGGGACCTTCGGGCCGGGTCGCCGTGAAGCTTGCCGGTTGGACCGACTCAGCGTTGGCCGGGTTCAGCGCGGCAAGGGGCTGGAACTTCCAGGAGTTGTTGCCGTAGCCCAGGATGACGTCTGTCCGGAATTTCGCGGGCGAGCCCACGCGTACGGGGTCGGACGTGGTCAGGTAAGGCAACTGTTGTGCCTTGGTGGTGGCGTCCTTGAGGAAGTTGGTGGACGCGCCGTCGTCGAGCTTGATCCCGCGCAGCGTGTTGTCAGCAACCACCGCGGCGTACTCCGGGGAACCGTAGGTAGCCACTGCCGTCGGCTGTACCAAGGGCGACGTGCCGGCCGCGAGGCCGATCTCGCCGTACTGGTTCAGGGAGTAGTTGTCGGTGACCGTGAAGTCACCTTGCGGCGACAAGAGCATGCCTTCGAGGCTTTCGCGGGCGGCGTCGTTGGCAGGCAATGCGAACGGCGTGGACTTGACCTCGGGTGCTGCCTCGGTGAGCTTCTTCAACCCTGCGGCTTCAACGGTGAGCTGGGTCTGGTTGGCGAATTCGCTGACCACACCGGTGAGCTCCACGTAGTCGCCCGACTGGACCGTTCCCGCCGTCGTGGGTGAATAGACAAACACAGCGTCCGACGCCGTCCTGGCCGCCCCGCCGCTGTCACCGCCGGTTCCGGGGGTCTGGACGTAGTAGCCGTTGAACCCGCCTGTGGCGTACACGGCGGTGACCTTGCCGCGCGTCGTCACCGTGCTGCCGACAAACGGGCTGGCCGTCCCGCTGCCCTGGATCTCGGCGATGGTCTTGACGCCGGGTTCTGGCTCCGGGTCGGTGGGCGGGGTTGACCCGCCGTTGGAACCGGTGGGTGTGATGGTAGTGCTGAGGCTGAAGTCCGCGGCATTGGAGTCGGAGTCCACGCCATTGGTGCGGTTGATGCTCTTGACGTCCGAGTTGTTGATCGGAGCCTGAGCAACCGCGGTTTCGAAGGTGTTGGATGTGCCGTAGCCCAGGAGGTCGGCGATGGCAGCGTTGCCCGTCACCGAACCTGACGGCAGCGGAGATACTGCGGTGCTTTGCTTGGCCAGCACCAGAGTTCCGGTGGTTCCGCTGGGGTTCAAGGTTCCCGTGGCCTGCACGTCCGCGGCAGGGAGTGCCGGCGCTGTGGAACTGCCGTTGTTCGTGGCTCCCTGAACCAGGTAGTAGCCCTTGGCCGGGATGCTCCCGGTCAGGGGAGTAATACCCGTAGGCGCGGTGGTGGCGGTGGCTGATCTGTACTGCAGGGACCATCCAGCCAGGCTGACGGGAGTATCCGAGGAGTTATAGAGCTCCACGAACTTGTTCTTGAACGCGGCGCCTGTGCTGCCGCCGCTGAGGTACGCCTCATTGATCACCACCGGCGAAGTGCCGGTGGGTACTGCCGGATCGTCCGCCGCGAAGGCGGGTGCCGCCGTCAGCGGGGCTGCAAGCAACCCGACCGACACGACCGTTCCCGCAGCTGATTTCCAATATTGGTGTTGCATCCGCTCTAACTTTCATTAGGGAGCCCTGTGGGGCCCTGTGGACGACGCCCGCTGTCTTGTGAAGTGGGCGATATGCCCGGAAGTTACTCCGGGGTAAAGCTGCCTCGGGCATAGCTGAACACGAACGGATGAATGGGAGGTGGCGCGTCGGTGGCCGGAGGGTTCCCCGGCCACCGGAGCACTACTTGGCTGCGCCCTTGAGGGTGCCCGTGGTGGGGGTGCCGGACGCGCCGCCGATCAGGCATACGATCTCCCGGTCGGAGGCCTTCCACGTCTCGGTTGTGGGGTAGAAGTACGTCAGTTCCAGGGTGGATTCATCGAACGGCACGCCCACGAAGGTGGCGAACTCGGTACCGCAGAACTCTTCCGACTGGGTGGCCACCTCGGTTTCGCCCGGGTAAGCGTCGGCCACGATGTTCTTTGCGGCATAGGCTTCGAGGTCGTGGCTTTGCTCGCACGGAATGATGGACACATCCTTTACCTCGGTGCCGGAGGGTTCTGCGATGCAGTCGCCCACCTTCACTTTGAAGGCGTCTGCCACCGATGACTCAGTGGGTTTCCCGGAGTCGTCCCGTTTCGCGTCGCCGCTGCTGATGAGCGAGCAACCCGCCAGGGCGACGGATGCCACGGCAAGTGCAGCGGCTGCCCTGAGGGTCTTGGATAGGTGGAGCATTCGGGTCCTCATTCCCAGAAGGACCACAGTGACTCAGCCCAGGGGCCGGATCTGTGGTCGACGATTGAGGGACCAGACAGGAACCCATGCCGGCAGATCCCCCAACGCCGGCAATGAGCGGATCCGTCCGGCTGCCCGCGGGTAGGGGGCAGCCGGAACGGATCCGAAAGATGACAGTCTAGGCCGTCTGGCCCAAGTCCTGGATGATTTTGAAGACTGCACCCGTGGGGTCCGACAACGTGGCCAACCGCCCGAAAGGCGTGTCCTCTGCGGGCTGCATGACCACGGCGCCGAGTGCCACGGCCTGCTCAACGGCGGCGTCCGTGTCATCCACCGCGAAGTAAACGCTCCACATGGAAGGAACCTGCTCGGGAAGGAAACCGGACGCATCCATGATGCCGGCCTTGGCGTCATCGCCGGAGCCAAGGGTTGTGTAGCGGAATTCCGGGGTATCGCTCATGACGTCCGTGTCCCAGCCGAAGACTTTTTGGTAGAACGCCACCGCGGACTCATAGTCCTTGGAAAGGAGCTCATGCCACGCCGGCGCGCCGGCCTCCGCTGCGATCTCGTAGCCCTTCATCCCACCGAACTGCCAAGCACCAATGGACGCGCCGGAGGAATCCCCGTACATGGCCATGCTGCCTTGCTCGGGGACCTCCATGGGCTCCAAATACACCTGGCCTCCGTTGGCAGCGGCGGCCTCGGTGGTTGCCTTGATGTCGTCCGTGCGGAGATAGGTGGACCAGACATCCGGCATGGCCCCCATGTCCGCTTGCTTCTCCATGATGCCCGCAACCATCCGGCCGTCCTTGGAAGCAGTGATGTAGCCGCCGTACTTTTCCTGGTCACCGGTCTCATAGGTCCAACCAAACAACGCCGTGTAGAAGGCCTTGGCCGTCTCAGTATCGGACGTCATCAAATCGATCCAGCAAGGTGCGCCGGGAGTGATGTCAGGCGTAGGCATAGGTCAGGCTCCTGGAGTTGTTGCGCGGCGAAAGCAGCGTCTGAAGTCAGTGGTTGTGGAGACAGACAGAACACTATGCGGGGGGTCGGACAGTTTCAATGATCTTCCGGGTGTCAGTTCTCAGATCCGCCCGGCCCCGTACGCAGACAACAAAAAATGCCCCGGGTCCAGGAACCCGGGGCATCTCGCTGGCGGAAGGTAAGGGATTTGAACCCTTGGTACGGGGTTACCGCACACTGGTTTTCAAGACCAGCTCCTTAGGCCGCTCGGACAACCTTCCTCGCCTAGTAGTGTTTCATAGGGAGTTGGCTGTTCCAAAACATCACGTGTTCCAGTCCCAGCCCCGGGGCTGTAACACAAGCAAGAAACCGGGAGTTCGTCATGAAAGCCGTCTACATCTCAGAGCCGGGCGGGCCCGAAGTCCTTGAAGTCCGCCAGGTCCCGTCTCCGGTGCCGGGCCAAGGCGAGGTGCTGATCGACGTCGTGGCCGCCGGCCTGAACCGCGCGGACGTTCAGCAGCGGCGCGGCTTCTACCCGCCGCCTCCCGGGGCCTCGGAAGTTCCCGGCCTTGAGATTTCCGGCCGGATCGCGGCGTTTGGTCCTGGAGTCACCAAAGCCTTCTCCGTGGGAGACAAAGTGGTGGCGCTGCTCTCCGGGGGTGGCTACGCCCAGCAAGTCGCCGTGCCCGCCGAGCAGGTGCTCAGAGTGCCCGAAGGCGTGGACCTGATCACCGCAGCTGCCCTGCCCGAGGTCGCCGCCACGGTGTACTCGAACCTCATCATGACGGCGCAGCTTCAGCCCGGTGAGACGGTACTCATCCACGGCGCGACCGGCGGCATCGGCACTATGGCCATCCAATTGGCCAAAGCCTACGGTGCGAAGGTGGCCACCACGGCGGGTACTGACGAAAAGGTCGGCACGGCCAAGGCGTTCCTGGGTGCCGACATCGCCATCAACTACACCGAAGAAGATTTCGCGGAAAGCCTCAAAGCGCAAAACGGGGGCAAGGGCGCGGACGTGATCCTCGACGTCGTGGGTGCCAAGTACCTGCAGCAGAACATCGACGCGCTCGCCGACTACGGCCGGCTCATCGTCATCGGGCTGCAAGGTGGTACCAAGGCTGAGATCAACCTCGGCCAGCTGCTCAGCAAGCGGGCCGCTGTTATCGGCACCGCGCTCAGGCCCCGCCCGGTCTCAGAGAAGGGCATCATCATGTCCGCCGTGCGTGAGTCGGTGTGGCCCATGCTCACCGACGGCAGCATCAAGCCCCTTGTCGCCAAGACCTTCCCTTTGGATCAGGTCCGCGAAGCGCATGAATACTTTGACTCCGGTGAGCACGTGGGCAAGGTCCTCCTGCTCCTCTGAACCGTCCAACCAACCGCAGCGAGGAGCCTCATGTCCATCCGGCACAGTTTGCTGGCCCTGCTTCAGGACCGGCCCCGGTACGGCTATGAGCTGCGCGTCGAGTTCGAGGACCGGACCGGGGCGGCCTGGCCGTTGAACATCGGCCAGGTCTACACGACGCTGGATCGGCTGGAGCGCGACGGCCTGGTCAGTAAAGACGGCGACGACGGCGGTGGGCACGTGGTCTACAGCATCACTGACGCCGGGGCTGAGGAAGTCGGGGCATGGTTCGCCGGGGCGGTGGACCGGGGCAATCCGCCGCGAAACGAGATTGCCATCAAGCTGGCGCTCGCCGTAACGCTTCCGGGTGTGGACGCCTCTGAAGTGATCCAGTCGCAGCGCGAGGTTTCCGTCAGGGCGCTGCAGGAGCACACGCAGGCGCGAAAGGCCGCGTCCGCCAACCAGCGGGCGTCGGACACTGCGTGGCTGCTGGTGCTCGATTCCTTGATCTTCCAGGCCGAGGCGGAAGTCAGATGGTTGGATCTTTGTGAGGCGAGAATGGTGCAGGCCCAAGGCAATGGGGGAATGAACTAGGGCTTCCCTGTCTCGGCGGATGGTGGTCATCCGCCGCATGGTTGTGACCGCTCACCGCCCCTTTGGAGCACGTTGGCGTGTGCCCCCTTTACTTGTCTGTGACGGTTGTTAGTGTGCTTGGAGGCACCGGCGATGCGGTCCCCACCGTGAATATCGCCACTACAGCAGTTCCCATCACCGCAGCAGTTCTCAAGGAGGAGATATGGGCAAGGTTCCTGATCAAACCGGACTCGCGGAAGGACTGGATCCTACGCTGCCCGCACCTGCCGTGGACGACTCGGTCCGCGAAGCCGAAGAACGCAAGTGGACTCCGGCCAAGATCGGACTCTGGGTGGCAATCTCGCTGCTGGGAGCCGTGGCATGGTTCATGCTCGCGTTGGTTCGCGGCGAAACTGTCAACGCAATCTGGTTCGTTTTCGCCGCAGTGTGCACCTACCTGATCGGCTACCGCTTCTACTCCAAGGTCATTGAGCGCTATCTGCTCAAGCCGGACGACCACCGTGCCACCCCCGCCGAATACAAGGCAGACGGCAAGGACTACGTCCGCACGGACCGCAATGTCCTGTTCGGGCACCACTTTGCGGCCATCGCAGGCGCCGGCCCGTTGGTGGGCCCTGTCATCGCGGCCCAGATGGGTTACCTTCCGGGCACCATCTGGATCATCATCGGCGTGGTCCTGGCCGGCGCCGTGCAGGACTACTTGGTCATGTTCTTCTCCATGCGCCGCGGCGGGCGTTCCTTGGGCCAAATGGCACGTGAAGAACTGGGTGTCATCGGCGGTACGGCGGCGCTGGTCGCCACCCTGCTCATCATGATCATCATTGTGGCAATCCTTGCCCTCGTGGTGGTCAACGCCCTCGGCGAGAGCCCATGGGGCGTCTTCTCGGTGGGAATGACCATCCCCATCGCGCTGTTCATGGGTGTCTACCTGCGCTTCATCCGCCCGGGCAAGGTGATGGAGGTGTCCATCATCGGCTTCGTCCTTCTCATGGCGGCCATCATCGGTGGCGGCGCCGTGGCAGGCACCGAGTGGGGTGCCGCCTTCTTCCACCTGGACAAGGTCACCATCGCCTGGGGCATCATCATCTACGGTTTCATCGCCGCGATCCTGCCTGTGTGGCTGCTCCTGGCTCCGCGCGACTACCTCTCCACCTTCATGAAGATCGGCGTGATCGTGATGCTCGCCCTCGCCATCATCGTGGTCCGCCCGGAAATCACCGTCCCGGCCTTCAGTGAGTTCGCCGGCCGTGAGAACGGCCCCGTGTTCTCAGGCGCACTGTTCCCGTTCCTCTTTGTCACCATCGCTTGTGGTGCCCTGTCCGGATTCCACGCGCTCATCTCATCGGGAACCACTCCGAAGCTGATCGAGAAGGAGCGGCAGACCCGCTTCATCGGCTACGGCGGCATGCTGATGGAGTCCTTCGTGGCCATCATGGCGTTGGTGGCTGCGATCTCGATCGACCGTGGCATCTACTTCGCCATGAACGCCCCACTTGCCCTGACCGGTGGAACCGTTGAGTCCGCGGCGCAGTGGGTCAACAGCCTTGGCCTGGCGAATGTGAACATCACCCCGGACGTGCTGGCCCAGACTGCGAAGGATGTTGGCGAGGAAAGCATCATCTCCCGTTCCGGCGGTGCTCCTACCCTGGCGGTGGGCTTGGCGCACATCATGCAGCAGTTCATTGGCGGACCCGGCATGATGGCTTTCTGGTACCACTTCGCCATCATGTTCGAAGCACTCTTCATCCTTACCGCAGTGGACGCCGGCACGCGTGTTGCCCGCTTCATGCTGCAGGACTCCATCGGCAACTTCATCCCCAAGTTCAAGGAAGCCTCCTGGCGGCCCGGCGCGTGGCTCTGCACAGCCATCATGGTGGGCGCCTGGGGCGCTGTGCTCCTGATGGGAGTTACGGATCCGCTGGGCGGCATCAATACCCTGTTCCCGCTGTTCGGCATCGCCAACCAGCTGCTGGCAGCTATCGCCTTGGCCGTGTGCCTGGCCATTACGGCCAAGCGCGGAGTGTTCAAGTGGTTGTGGATCGTGGCAGCTCCGTTGGCTTTTGCGGCGGTAGTGACCATCACGGCCAGCTTCCACAAGATTTTCTCGCCGGTTCCCGCAGTGGGCTATTTCGCCAACAACCAGGCCTTCTCCAAGGCCCTGGCCGATGGCAAGACCGAGTTCGGCACAGCCAAGACTGTGGCGGCCATGGAAGCCGTAGTCCGGAACACCATGATCCAAGGCGTGCTGTCGGTCATCTTCGTGACGCTCAGTATCATCGTGATCGTTGCCGCGCTGATTGCCACCGTGAGGGCCATCCGTGCCGGCGGTGGCCAGGACCACGAGGACCCGGCAGTGCCGTCCAAGGTGTACGCGCCGGCCGGGCTGATCCCCACGCCGGCCGAGAAGAAGCTGCTCGCGGAATGGAATGCACTGCCTGCGGAGAAACGCACCCAGAAGGCCGGGCACCACTGATGAAGGCCGTCGTGCGGGGATTTCGGGGCGTAGCCACGTACCTGGGTTCGCTCATGGGTGCTGACGCCTACCGGAAGTACCTTGAACACTTCACCTCCTCCGGCCATGCCGGTCCTGCCATGACTGAACGTGAGTTCTGGCGGGACCGCATGGATCGGCAGGACAGCAACCCCCAAGGCCGGTGCTGTTGAGCTGTAGTTTCGCTACGAACGAAGTCCAAAATGGGGCTTCGGACAGGGCTTGGCGGGAACCACATGAGAGTATGAACGAATGAGCGATCTGAACGACATTCAGCCCACGGATGAGGCTTCGGACGACACCCCCGTGGAAGGAACCACGCTGGACGAGGGTACGGCAAGCCCGGAGGAGCAACCAGCCCCGCAGGCGGAAGCCGTGAAGGACTCCAAGCCCAAGGGCGGGAGCCTCCACGAACTCGTGGACGAGCCTGCCAAGGTGATGCGGATCGGCACCATGATCCGCCAGCTCCTTGAGGAAGTTAAAGCGGCACCGTTGGACGATGCTGCCCGTGGCCGACTGGCCGAGATCCATGAGCGGTCCATCAAGGAACTTGAAGATGGGCTGGCTCCGGAACTCATCGAAGAATTGGAGCGCATCAGCCTTCCCCTCCCGGAAGAAAAGGCTCCTTCCGACGCAGAGCTCCGGATCGCCCAAGCCCAGTTGGTGGGGTGGCTCGAGGGCCTCTTCCATGGCATCCAGGCTGCCATCGCCGCCCAGCAGGCCGCCAAGGAACACGCTGCAGCCCAGATGCAGCTCCGCCAGCTCCCGCCGGGAACCGTCATCGCTCCCGGCATCGTGATCGGCGAGAACGGCCAGCCGCAGCGGGCCGCAGCACCGGGTGCGCCCGGCGCTCCGGCGCAAGGACGCCGGGAAGATCCCGACCACGGCCCGGGCCAGTACCTCTGAGTCTGCGCGTGGGTTTCTTTGGGGCCGTCCGGCAAGGACGGAAGGACGATCTGGAGCTTGGCAAGGGCCTGTGGCGCCGCGCCCACGACCGTTTTCACCGCGGGCTGGACCGGTATCACCAGGTCCTTGAGGGCGTGGACGATGACGAGCTCTACAACGAGTTGGTGCAGATAGCCAACGAGTTGGCGGAGTTGTCTCCCCGTGTCCGGGCCGTCTGCGTGGAAGCCCAGAAGCGTTCGCCGAGCGACGGCCTGGATGTTCCCGGGGCGCTGGCGGGAGTGCATCGGGCGCTGTCCAAAGCCGGGAATTCCTTGGCCACCACAGCCGAGGCTGCGGCGATGTTGCGGTTAGCGGTTGGCCCGGTTCCGGTGGGGGCGCTTTCCGTCAGGCGTCGGGCGGAGTCGGTTTTCGATCAGGTGGCCGACGCGGAGCGGCAACTCAACGCCTAAACAGCCATCCCAATAATGCCCGGCGTACGCAACTACACGCGTGCGCCCTTATTCCCTTCGTGCAAGAAGTTAAGCGGATAGCTGATCTGCGTAACATTCGGCGCTTTTAGCGGCGCCGTGCTGGCAGGATGGCAGACATGACTTCGTCACCAACACTTACTTTCAACGACGGCAACACCATCCCCCAGCTCGGCTACGGGGTGTGGCAAGTTGAAGACGATGTAGCCGAAAAGGTGGTGCGCCAGGCATTCGAAGCCGGGTTCCGCCACATCGATACCGCCAAAATCTATGGCAATGAGGCCGGCGTAGGCCGCGCCATCGCTTCCTCCGGCCTTTCCGCCGAGGAAATCTTCATCACCACCAAGTTGTGGAACGCTGATCAGGGCTATGAGTCCACCCTTGAGGCATTCGAGAAGTCCTTGGACCACCTCGGCCTGGAGACCCTGGACCTCTACCTGATCCACTGGCAGCAGCCCAAGCAGGAAAAGTACGTTGACACTTGGAAGGCCCTGATCGAGCTCAAGAAGCGCGGCCGGGTCAAGTCCATCGGTGTCTCCAACTTCACCAAGGAAGGCCTGCAGCACATCATCGATGAAACCGGCGTCGTTCCGGCCATCAACCAGGTTGAACTGCACCCGTTCTTCAACCAGGCCGAGCTGCGTGAGTTCAATGCTTCCAAGGGCATCCTGACCCAGGCATGGTCCCCGCTGGGCCAGGGAGGCGAGCTCCTGGAGAACGCCACGGTCGCTGAGATTGCGGCCAAGCACGGCGCAACTCCGGCACAGGTAGTCATCGCTTGGCACCTTGCCATCGGCAACGTGGTGATCCCCAAGTCCGTCACCGAGTCCCGCATTCAGGAAAACTTCGCGGCGCTCAACGTCACGCTGGATGCGACCGACGTCGAGGCCATCAGCGGCCTGGATCGCGGTGCCGAAGGTCGCATCGGCCCGGACCCGGCGGTCTCCGACTTCGCCTAGACGCGAAGCCTGGTCCAGATGCCCCGCCCCTGCTTGGGGGCGGGGCATCTGCCGTTAAGGCACGACGGCGGCACCCGCCGCTGGATCGTAACGCATCGAAGTCCGTGGTGAAATTGAGCGACCCCAACGGACGGAGCTTGCATGGTGGTGTTTGACGCATTGGAGCGGCAGATCGTTGCTGCCCTGCAGCTTGATCCGCGCTGCCCCTGGCGGAAGATGGCGGCTGTCCTTGGTGAGGCTGAGCGAACAGTTGCGCGCCGCGGAGCACAGTTGTTGGAATCCGGCGCAGTTGCTGTTGTTGGGATCCGCCCCAAGCCTGCTGTGGTGCTTGTGCAGATGCGATGCATGCCCGGGACGGTCCGTGCCGCCGCGCAGGCCTTGTCGCAGCGGACGGATACCACGTTCGTCTACACCATCACCGGCACCGGTGACTGCGTGGCCGAGATCCTCACCGAACCGTCCCACATAGGCACCGTCTTGTCCGATGAGTTGCCCTCCACCATTGGTTTGCGTGATTCCACCAGCTATCCCGTCCTTCGTTACTTCCGCACCATCCGCGGTTGGCGGCCCGAAATCCTCACCGCTGACAAAGCCGAGGCACTCCGGTCGGCCCTCACCCCCGATTCAGGCATCCTGGTGCCGCGGCAGGAGCTCAGCCGCCAGGACAACGAGCTCCTCGATGCGCTGTGTGCCGATGGCCGGATGAGTTTCGAAGCGCTGGGGCGCCGGATTGGTGTCTCGGAAGCCACGGCACGTCGGCGCAGCGAATGGCTGCTGACCAACAACCAAGTCCATTTGCGCGCGATCGTTGAGCCGGCGGCTTTCGGTCTTGGCGTTGAGGCCCTGCTGTGGATACGAGCCTCGCCGCACCAGGTTGAACAGGTGGGCAAGAGCCTGGCGGAGCTTCCCACTGTCCGTTATGCCGCGGCGATTGCGGGCGACTACCAGATCATGGCCGACGTCACTGTGGAAGACATGCCGTCCCTCTACCGCTTCATTACGGACTCGGAGTGGGCCCAGAACGCCGCTGGAGTGGATGTTTCCATCCTGCTCGATGCCCGCAAACGCGGTGGTCGGCTCATGCGCTCATCGTCGTAAGCGGTGCCGGCGCTGATGTGACGACAGGGGCGACGGCGGCGTACCCCGTCTGCTGTTCGAAGGCACGCCCGTAGCGGAGCAGTTGCATATCTGTGTAGTGGTTGCTGGCGAGTTGGAGACCGATAGGCAAGCCCCCTGAACTGAATCCTGCCGGAACACTGAGCACCGGCAGGCCGGTAGCGGACAACAGGCAGGCCGACCGCATCCAGTCCAGGTAGGTTTCGGAGGGCACTCCCGCTACTTGGGCGGGATAGCGCAGCGTTGCGTCGAAGGGGAGGACCTGGGCGCAGGGGCTGGCGAAGAGGTCATAGCGACTGAAGAACTCCTGGACGCTTAATTCGAGCCGGGTGCGGGCCGCGGCCGTCTCGATGAGGTCCCGGGCGGTCAGGGCGAAGCCCTTGTTCACGTTCCAGTGCACTTCGGGCTTGATGACCTCCCCTGCACGCTCCAGGATCGGCCCGAGTCCGGCGGCGAAGTCCATGGCGCGGGTGTTGCCGAACACCAGGTCTGCTTCGCTGAAGTCCGGGGTCGCTTCCTCCACGATCGCCCCGAGGTCCTCGAAGATGGCCAGTTGCCGCTCCAGATGGTCCAGGATTTCCGCTTCCACAGGCACGCCGATGCCAAAGTCGCGCGACCAGCCGATCCGCACGCCGCGCATGTCCGTCTCCAGGCTGGACCGGAAAACCTCGGGATCCAGCCCCGTGGGGTGCGGAACCCGCGGATCCTTGCCTGCTGTCACGGACATGAACAAGGCAATGTCCTCCACGCTCCGGGCCATCGGTCCGGTCCTGCCCAGCCACGCGTAAGCGTTGACGCAGGACGGCATGGGGATCACCGCCGTCGACGGCCTGAAGCCCACCACGTTGCAGAAGGAGGCCGGGATACGGAGCGAACCACCCATGTCGCTGCCGTCGCCGAGGCTTTGGACACGTGAGGCGACGACGGCGGCCACCCCGCCGCTGCTGCCGCCGGCGCTCAGGGCGGGCGCGTAGGGGTTTGTGGTGGTTCCGAAGAGGTCGTTGAACGTGTGCGACCCCGCGCCGAACTCCGGTACGTTCGACTTTCCGGTACTGACAACACCTGCGGCCTTCAGCCGCGCAACGATGAGGTCGTCGGCGTCGGGCACGAAGTCACGCAGGGCGAGCGAGCCCTGGGTGGTGCGCATTCCAGCGGTGTTGTTGGTGTCCTTGTGCGTCATGGGTACGCCGTGCAGGGGCGGAAGCTCAGCCCCTGAGGCTGTGAGCTGGTCCGCGTCGTGTGCCAGGGCCTGGGCGCCGTCCGGGTCGAGGGTCACCACGGCGTTGATGACTGGGTTCACTTCGGAAATGCGTTCCAGGTGATCGGCCAGGGCTTCGCGCGCCGAGACCTTCTTGTCGCGGATGGCTGCGGAAAGTTCGACGGCGGACAGCTCGCCAAGGGTGTCAGGCATGGTGCTCCTTTGCTGGATTGCTACTGCCTGAAAGTGTGCCGGGTCACACTTCCTCGGGGAAGCCTCCGACGCTTTCACAGCAAGCTTTGACTGATTCGGCCACAGTGATGGCTGATTCCGTCAGCTATTGTGTGTGATCCGGCTCATAGCGGAGGGTGTTGATAACCCACTGGCCGATCTGGTCGATGGGTAAGGATTTGCCCCACTGCACCCATACCGCACAGCGTCGTCCGGTTGCGGAATTGCCGAGGGGCCACACCTGGGAGGTTTCCATGCACCAACCCCTGGCTCTTCAACCGCTCGCCCCCAACGATTCCACCGACATCATGGCGATCGCCAACAACCCCGTCCTCTGGATCTGTGTTGCAGGAGTGTTCGGCGTCATCATCATCCAGTCCGTCATCTTCATGAAGGCGGCCCGGCGTGCTGCTCCCTCCGTGGACATGAGCACACAGGACATCAAGACCTCTTTCCGCTCCGGCGCTGTCTCGGCCATCGGTCCCTCGTTGGCGGTTTCGCTCGTCGCCATCGCCCTGCTCGGACTCTTCGGTGCGCCGGCCGTGCTGTCCAGGATCGGTCTGATCGGTTCCGCCGCTTACGACGTATCGGCCGCCGGCATCGCGGCAGGTTCCATGGGCGCCAAGCTCGGCGATGCCAGCTACACGCAGAGTGTTTTCGCCGTCGCGTTCTTTGCCATGAGCATTGGCGGAGCCATGTGGATGCTCGCCACCCTGATCCTGACGCCGCTGCTGCGTAAGGGCGACGCCAAGATCCGCTCCGTAAACCCCGCGGCCATGGCAATCGTCCCGGCGGCGGCACTGATCGGCGCTTTTTCCTGCCTGGGGCTCACCGAGCTCCCCAAGTCCTCTATCCATGTGCTGTCCTTTGTTGTCTCCGCGGCGGTCATGGGGGCGTGCCTGTTGCTGGCCAAGAAGCTCGGCAAGAGCTGGCTGCGTGAGTGGGGACTCGGTATCTCCATCGTCATCGGTCTGAGCGCCGCCTATCTCGCCGTCGGTCCGGCCGTCGGCTCCTGACGACACCGCACCTGACTCAACCGGCCGCCGTCGTCATCCCCTGAGCACCACCTTCCTTGAGCACGAAAGGAACACCCCTCATGTCTTCCCTTACTTCCGCTCCCGCCACCACCTCTACCGCCATGGCGGACTTCAACCGCACCACGTCCCGCTGGGGCCAGATCACCATGATCGGTGGCCTGCTGATCTCCGTGGCAGGGCCGCTGTACCTCGTCTTCGCCACTGGCTTGGATATTGGCCCGGCGCAGCTGTGGATCGCCTTCGCCGCGGTTGCTGCCACGTTCGGCATCATTTGGATCGTCGAACCGCTCACGTACTACCCGATCCTGGGACCGGCCGCGATGTACCAGGCGTTCATGATCGGCAACATCTCCAACAAGCTCCTGCCGGCGGCACTGATCGCCCAAACCAACATCGGCGCGAAGCCGGGCAGCAAGCGGGCGGAATTGGCCGCCGTCGTTGCCATTTGCGGGGCAGCGGTGGTGCACCTGATCTCGCTGGCGATCTTCGTTGGCCTGCTGGGTAGCTGGCTGATCAGCGTCATCCCGCCGTCGGTCCTGCTCGTTACCCGGCTCTATGTGCTGCCCACTGTGCTGGGGGCGGTCCTGGTGCAGGCCATCGTGTCCATGAAGCAACCCCGCACCACCGTGTTCGCCCTGCTGGTTTCAGCCGTCGTCGTCTTCGTCGTGCTGCCGCTGGTTCCGTCGCTCGCGATGGTGTCCACCGCCATCGCTGTGCTGGGAACCATCCTGCTGGCCTGGTTCTTCCGCGGCAAAGCCGCCATCTCTGAAGCGAAGCCCATCCACATCGAGTAGCGGCGCCCGGACCACCCAAGCACCCCCATCCACCAGCAAGACAGGATTCCCATGACGTCAACAGTCACTGCCCTCCAGCTCGATTCCGACCAGACCACCAAACTCCACTCCCTGTACCGGCACCTCCACGCACATCCGGAACTCTCCATGCAGGAGTTCGCCACGGCCTCGTTGATCGAGGAACAGTTGGACGGCCTGGGCCTTGAGCACTTCCGCTGCGGCGGAACCGGTGTGGTGGGCATCCTCCGAAACGGTGATGGTCCCGTAGTGGCCTTCCGCGCCGATTCCGACGGACTGCCCATCGAAGAAGCCACCGGGCTGGAATACGCCAGCACGGATACCGGAACGCTGCCGGACGGCACCGTAGTGCCGGTCATGCACGGCTGTGGCCACGACACCCACGTGGCCAGCCTGCTGGGTGCGGCAGAGGTGCTGGCCGGCAACCTGGACGCTTGGGCGGGGACACTGGTGCTGATCTTCCAGCCCGGCGAAGAAACTGCGGCGGGTGCACTGGCCATGCTCGACGACGGACTGTGGGATAAGGCACCTCGGCCGGAAGTGGTCTTCGGCCAGCACGTCATGCCGCGGCCAGTGGGAACGGTGGCGATCTCGAGTGGCCCGGTTGCTGCCATGGCGGACTCGCTCCGGGTCACCGTCCACGGCCAGCAGTCGCATGGTTCCCAGCCGCAGGACGCCATCGACCCCATCGTGATGGGCGCCCACATGGTCACCCGGCTGCAGGGCATCGTGTCCCGCGAACTGGATCCGCGGAAGTCCGCAGTGGTCACAGTGGGGACGTTCCACGCGGGACTCAAGGAAAACATCATCCCGGCCTCGGCCGAGTTCACCCTCAACATCCGCACCTTCGATGAGGACGTCCGCGCCCAAGTCCTCGGCGCAGTCCGCCGCATCATCGAGGCAGAGGCCGCCGCGTCCGGAGCGCCCCGGCCGGACATTGAGGAAATGTACCGCTTCCCGCAGTGCTTCAACGATCCCGACGCCGTTCCTTCCGTTGTTGAGGCACTTCGGCTTGCCCTGGGCTCCGAGGCCGTCGAAATCACCCCGCCCATGATGGGCAGCGAGGATTTCGGACACTTGGGCACCGCCATTGGAGTGCCGTCAGTGTTCTGGATGTTCGGGGGCACCCCCGCAGCCGGCCACCAAAGCCCGGGTCCCGTCCCCGTCAACCATTCGCCGTTCTTCGCTCCCGAGCTGGAAGGTTCGCTGGCCGGGGGAGTCTCTGCCGCCGTCGCCGTCCTCCTGTCCCGGCTGGGCAACTGACTTTCACTTCAAGGAATCTCCATGACGTCAGCATTGACCGCACCGTTTACACGTCCTGAACAAGGCCCGCTCGCAGTGAGTCCAGCCGCCCAGGAAGCCACAGCCGGACAGACTAGGCAAGGCCCGCTCGCTGGCCGCCTGGTGGTGGACCTCAGCCGGGCGCTCGCAGGCCCGCACGCGACCATGATGATGGGTGACCTTGGCGCGAGGGTCATCAAGATCGAGAACCCGGGGACCGGTGACGACACCCGTGGCTGGGGGCCGCCCTTCGTAGGACCCAAGGACGATCCGCAGGCGACGTACTTCCTGTCATGCAACCGCAACAAGGAATCCATGGCGCTGGACCTCAAGAGCGAGGACGGCCAAAGCGTCCTCCGGCAACTCCTGGAACGGGCCGACGTTGTGGTGGAGAACTTCCGGCCCGGGGTCCTGGAACGGCTTGGCTTCAGCACCGATGCCATGCACCGCATCAATCCGCGCTTGGTCATCCTGTCCATCACCGGATTCGGCCACGACGGCCCGGAATCGCATCGCAGCGGCTACGACCAAATCCTCCAGGGCGAGGCCGGGCTCATGTCCCTGACGGGCTCGGGTCCGGATGACCCGCAGCGCGTGGGTGTGCCCATCGCTGACCTGCTCTCCGGCATGTACGGGGCGTACGGCGTGGTGGCCGCCCTGCTGGAACGTGAACAGACTGGCCGGGGGCAAGTAGTGCGGACGTCGCTTCTGGCCTCCTTGGTGGGCGTGCACGCATTCCAGGGAACCAAGGTCACTGTTGCCGGCGAATCCCCGGAAGCGCAGGGCAACCACCATCCTTCAATCGCCCCCTACGGCCTGTTCCGGTGCCGTAACGGAAGTGTGCAGATCAGCGTCGGCAGCGAGAAGCTGTGGGCTGCGTTCACCTCCGCGTTCGGCATCGATCCTGCAGCAGAAGGGCTCGGCACCAACGCCGACCGGGTCCGGAACCGGGCCCGCGTCCTTGAGGTCGTGGAGGCAGCTTTCGCCACCTACGATCCCGAACCGCTGCTGGCCAAGCTCGCAGAGGCGGGAGTGCCAGCCGGCAAAGTGCGCACCCTCAAGGAAGTTTACGAATGGCCTCAACTGGCATCCCAAGGATTGCTGGTTGACGTCCAGCACCCGCTGTTGGGGTCCGTCACCCTGCCAGGGCCGCCGCTTCGCTTCTTTGATCAGGCCGACGGAACCGAATCCACCCGACGTTCGCACACCGCCCCGCCGCTGCTGGACCAGCACGGTGAAGGCGTCCGCGAATGGCTGGCCACTACGGAGGTGGGCTGAATGGCGGCCACTGCCACGCGCCGTCGGCTCGGTGCCCGGGAAATGCTGGATCACCTGCTCGACGCCGGCACGTTTGTTTCGTGGGACGCGCCCGTTCGCGGGGCGGTTGGCGGTGGTTCCGGCGACGCTGGGTACGCGGCCGACTTGGCCTCCGCCCGGGACAAGTCGGGCAGCGACGAATCTGTCCTGACGGGTGAGGGCCGAATAGGCAACCATCGCGTCGTCGTCGTGGTCTCCGATTTCGCTTTCCTTGCCGGATCGATTGGGCGCCATACCGCCCGAAGGCTGGTTGCCGCCGTCGAACGCGCCACGGACCTTGGCTTGCCGGTGGTCGCTATGCCGGCGTCCGGAGGGACGCGCATGCAGGAGGGAACGCCCGCCTTCCTGGCGATGGTGGACATCGTGGCCGCTGTACAGGCGCATCGAACCGCGGGGCTGCCGTACTTGGTGTACCTGCGGCATCCGACCACTGGGGGCGTCATGGCGTCGTGGGGTTCGCTGGGGCACGTGACTGCTGCCGAGCCGGGTGCCCTCCTGGGGTTCCTTGGTCCGCGCGTCTATGAGGCACTCCATGGTGAAGCTTTCCCATCAGGCGTCCAAACCGCGGAGAACCTGTTCGACCATGGGTTGGTGGACGCCGTGGTTCCGCCCGAAGGGCTGGGGGATTACTTCAGGCGGGTGCTGGAGTTGCTTCGGCCCGGGGACACTGTGGCGGATGTTGTGGTGCCGCCGGTCGCGCACGCCACGACCGGGGCAGCCGGGGGGACCGCCTGGGAGTCCGTCCTCCGTTCCCGGGACACCCTGCGGCCATCCACAGCCGAGCTCCTTCAGCAGGCCGCGGGCAATGTTGTGCTCCTGCGTGGCGCGGGTGACGGCACCAAGGACCACGGCATGCTGGTGGCCCTTGCCCGGTTCGGCGCCACCTCGTGCGTACTCGTGGGGCATCTACGGAACAATGCGATGGGACCGGCCTCACTGCGGGATGCCCGGCGCGGGATGCGTCTGGCCAACGAACTGCGGCTGCCGCTGGTCACTGTGATCGACACGCCGGGCGCCTCCCTGTCCCGGGAAGCCGAAGAAGGCGGGCTTGCCGCCGAGATCGCCCGCTCGTTGTACGACCTCCTCGGAGTGGGAACAGCTACGTTGTCAGTCCTGCTGGGGCAAGGGACCGGGGGAGGGGCGCTGGCCCTCCTGCCGGCCGACCGGACCATCGCCGCAGGGAACGCCTGGCTCGCGCCGCTGCCACCGGAAGGTGCCAGCGCCATCGTCCACCGGACCACTGCGCATGCTGCGGCGCTCGCAGAAAGTCAGGGCATCACCGCCGAGGCACTCGCGGTCTGTGGCGTGGTGGACGTGGTGGTGGAGGAAATCCCGGATGCGGCGGCCGCCCCGGTGGAATTCTGCCACCGCCTGGGTGGGGTGATCGCCGTCGAACTTCAAGGCCTGGCGCGGCGGGGTGCCCCCGGGCTTCACCAAAGGCGGGCCAAATACCGGGCGTTGGTTAGCTAAGTTGCGGGAGTTATTGCCGTCTGGCCGGGGCGCCGGTCAATAAGTCATGCACTCGTGCCGGAACCAGTTTCCGCAGGAAATCCAAGCGTTCCGGTGCTTGGGAAGTTGAAGCCGCGGACCCCGTGCCACAAAACCAAAACGGCGGTCTGTCGCGCGTCCTCATCGTCCATGCCCGAGACACACCCTCCCGAACCAAGTGTTCCAGGGTGATGAATCCCAGTCGGATCTGCCCGCCGATAGTGTGGCCCGTGTGGTTGCTGGGTGCACACAGCGGCAAGGTGGTAGCTGCGTCGCAGAGCGGGGCGAGGCGCAACTCGCCGCCATTGACGCTTTTTTGGGGGGAAGCCCTCCTGGCCGTCTCACGTGAGGTACCGAAAGACACCCCATCCTGGCGTCCTCACCACACAACCATGCCGATGGCTGGCGCTGAACGTGGGCCGTCGTTTGGCCGATGAAGACTGAAATACTGCGGGGGCACCGCACGCAATACAACTCAAGGTGCCTCGCAGCTGACACTGGAAGTCCACCGCCTGGCGGTCAAACTCGTCAGCTTCCCATTCCCGGCCATCAAGGTGGCTCTTTGCCCATCTCATCCCGGTTGACCTGCTGCGCTACGGCCCGACGTCGACTCAACGGTGCATCCGCGGACCGCAGCTGCAGCTTTGGTGCCGCGCCTAAGCCCCAGCTGGAACTGCAATGCCGATGTACTGGGTGGAGAGGTATTCCTCGATGCCTTCGGCTCCGCCTTCACGGCCCAGGCCGGATTGCTTCACTCCACCGAAGGGAGCCGCTGCATTGGAGATGACGCCCGCGTTCAAGCCCAGCATGCCCGTCTCAAGTTTCTCTCCCATCCTCAGCCCGCGATCCAGGTCCTTGGTAAAGACGTAGGCTGCAAGCCCGTACTCGGTGTTGTTTGCCAACCTGACCGCTTCCTCCTCGGTGGAGAAGGTGACGATTGGCGCGACGGGGCCGAATATTTCCTCGGAGAGAATGGGTGATCCCTCGGTAACTCCCGCGAGGATAGTTGGCGCGTAGAAGTATCCCGGCCCGTCCACGGTGGTCCCGCCCGTGACGACCGTTGCGCCAGCGGATACTGCATCCGTCACCAGTGCGTGGACTTTGTCCCTGCTCTTGGCATCGATCAGCGGCCCCACAGTGGAGCCCGGTTCCGTTCCGCGCGCGGTGGTCATCGACGCCATGCGGGCCGCGAACTTTTCCGTAAATTCATCAGCCACCGAATCTTGGACGATGAACCGGTTGGCCGCAGTGCACGCTTCGCCCATGTTGCGCAGCTTCGCCAGCATGGCCCCTTCAACAGCGGCATCGATGTCCGCATCGTCGAAGACGACGAACGGTGCATTCCCACCCAACTCCATCGATGTGCGCAGCACCGTCTCAGCGGCATCTGACAGCAGTCGCCTGCCGACCTCGGTTGAACCGGTGAAGGAGAGCTTCCGGAGCCGGGAGTCCTTGATCAGCGGTCCGGTGGTGGCGCCCGCCCTGGTGGATGGGACGACGTTGAGGACGCCGGCGGGGAGGCCGGCCTCCTGCATGACCTGCGCGAAAAGCTGGGATGTCAGAGGAGTCAACCTCGCGGGCTTGAGCACCATGGTGCATCCGGCGGCCACGGCGGGAGCGATCTTCCTGGTGGCCATTGCCAGGGGGAAGTTCCACGGTGTTATCAGGAGGCAGGGACCTACCGGCTTCTTTTGAACCAAAAGCCGGGACTTCCCGTCGGGAGAGACCGAGTAGCGGCCCGACGCACGGACGGCTTCTTCCGAAAACCAGCGGAGGAATTCGGCCCCATAGGCCACTTCGCCCCTGGCCTCGGCCAGCGGCTTGCCCATTTCAAGGGTCATCAGCAGGGCAAAGTCTTCTGCCCGCGCCGTGACCAATTCGAAGGCGCGGCGCAGGATCTCACCGCGTTCCCTGGGCGCAACGGCCGCCCATGAAGCCTGGGCAGCCGCTGCGGCGTCAAGTGCGGCCAGACTGTCCTCAGGCCCAGCGTCCGCGATGCTCACCAGGACCTTGCCGGTGGCGGGATCTTCGACGTCGAACGTGGCACCTGAGGTGGCGGCGCGCCAGTCGCCGCCAATCAACAAGCCAGTAGGTACGGAGGCGAGCAGCTCGCTCTCGCGCGAAGCAGTGGTCATCTTTGTTCTCCTTGCTGGGTGGTGTGATTCTGATTATATCGCCTTGCGGACATATTGTCTGCACTGCGAGAAGTTCTCTGCTTGCTTGCGGCTGGAGCGCCCCGTATCGTCAATGTCCAAGGGTTGTCCGCGAGGTGAGAGAAACAAAATGACTGACACTGGTGAGGCCTCCGTCGGTGGCATGGGCCTGGTCACCAAGTCGGTGGCTGTTCTTCAGGCGCTGGCCGCTTCCGGGGAGCTCACTGTGGGGCAGTTGTCCGACGCCACGGGCGAACCGGTCAGTTCCCTGTACCGCTTGCTGTCCTCCTTGGATGCCATTGGGTGGGTGGAGCAAGGCAGCAAGCGCGGCAAGTTCCGCCTTGGCCTGGACTTCCTCTGGCTGGGGGCCCGGCTGGAAGCTCAATTGGATGTCCGACGCCTGGCCCTGCCGGAACTCACGCGCCTGCATGAGGCCACCGGGGAGACCGTCTTCCTCTGTATTCGCCGCGGAATGTCTGCCGTGTGCATAGAGAGAATCGACGGACGCGACGTCCAGATCCATAGCCTTCGTCTGGGGGAGTCGTTGCCACTTGGCGAGGGTGTTGCCCCGCGGGCCATTCTGGCTTTTGAAAGCCCCGACTTCGTGGCCCGATACCTTCGCGACGCCGCCTCCCGGGCCCCCGTCAGCGCGATCGCGCCGGATCGGGAGCAACTGGTGCGGCTCCTCGATGAAACCGCCGCAAGCGGTGTGGCGGTGGCCGAAGCAGATTGGGTTGACGGCATCGGTGGCGTTGGTGCCCCGATCTTCGACCACAAGGGGCACGTCGTGGCTGCGCTGTCGATCAGCGGACTTTCCGGTCGTCTGTTCTCCGGGGATATTGACGTGGTGGCCCTGGTGACCCAGGCGGCGCGCGCAGTGAGCCTGAAGCTGGGCTCAGAGTCATTCACAGGAAGGGTGAACCGTGGCCAAGCCAATTCAGCTGCTAGCCAAGAGCAGTAAGCTGCTGCATTCTCTCGCAGACGGGGGAGCCTTGCCCATCAGCGAGTTGGCTGAGGAGCTCGATATGCCGCGGCCCAGCGTCTACCGGCTCACCGATGCGTTGAGGCTGGTCGGCCTCACCTCAACTGCAGAGGATGGGCGCATCCAACTCGGCGTGGAAGTACTGCACCTGGCGCGTGCGGTCCTGGACACCCTCCCTGAAGCCAGGGCGGCACAAGGCGAACTTCAGCGACTTAATCGCGTCACCGGCCAGACGGTATATCTCTGCGCTCCACGGGAAAACACTGTGGCATGCCTGGATTGGGTGAGGGGAACCCGCGTCTCTCTGCTGGCCCTCAGCCCCGGAGGTACGCTCCCGGTAAATGCAGGGGCAACTAGCCGGGCAGTTTTGGCGTATTCTCCGGGCCTCCTTGAGGGATTGTCCGGTCTCAGCCTTGAGAAGTTGACGCCGAATACGCTGACCTCGCTTGAGGGTCTGGAGCGCGACGGCAAGGAGATTCGCCAGCGCGGTTACAGTGTGTCGCGCGAGGACGTGACCGCGGGAGTATCGGCCCTGGGCGCTCCGGTCTTCGGCCCGGACGGCAAGGTCAGTTGCGCCATATCGCTGGCTGGGCTGACTGACGACATTCTTGGGAACGAGTCTGAGTATGCTTCTGAGCTTTTGACGTCTGCTGGCAAGATCCAGGAAGTGCTCAAAGCCAGTCGGTGACACCCGGCCGGGACGGACCAGGCCGACTCCGGCCGCTGACGCCCGGCCGTTGCCCGACCCTTCACCGCCACCCTATTTCCAGCCCCCGCAAGGGGGCTCTTTTGTTGTGCCCTTTGTGGCGCCACGGCAGGGAGGGGCGCCGCCGTCGGGAGTCCGGGTTTCCTGCATCAACATTTAATTCTCATATCATAGACAAACTGTCCGCAAGGCGATACATTTGACGTAACTTCGTTGAGAGAGGTTTACCCATGAATACGAAAACTGAGGTCCTCACCGACCTGGAGATGAGCAGCATCATCCAAGAAGCCCGGTGGCGCGTCATCGACACTGTGGCCGCCAGCAAGGCCGGCCACATCGGCGGTCCCATGTCTGCCATGGACGTGCTTGTCTCCCTCTACTTCAAGCACATGCGCATTGATCCGAATAACCCGCGCAATCCCGAAAGGGACCGGTTCATCCTGTCCAAGGGTCACTGCGCAATTGGCCTCTACACCGTCCTGGCACTCAGGGGATACTTTCCCGTTGAGGAGCTGGCAACCTTTGACCACGGAAACTCCCGCCTCCAAGGGCACCCGGATATGCTCCTGACCCCTGGAGTGGACGCGTCAACAGGGTCGCTGGGTCAAGGTTTGTCCAGCGGCGCCGGCATGGCGCTCGGCGCCAAGAAGCTGGGAAAGGACTTCCACACCTGGGTCATGTTGGGCGACGGTGAACTCGGAGAAGGCATGGTGTGGGAAACAGTCCTATCAGCACCACGCTTTGGACTGGATAACCTGACGGCGATCGTGGACGTCAATGGCCTGCAGCAGTATGGCTGGCCGGCGGGGCCGCGGGACCGGTTCGACCGCAGCGAGCCCGTGGGCCACGTGGACCTGGAAGCCGTGTTCACCGGATTTGGATGGAACACCATCAGCATCAATGGGCACGATCTCAAAGAGATCTCGGACGCCCTCACCTTTGCGCAGTCTTTCCGCGGAGTCTCCGGAAAACCGACAGCGATCATTTCGAACACCACCAAGGGGTTCGGAGTCTCATTTACCAGTGGCACGTACAAGTGGCATAACGGCATCGCCACAGAGGAACAATTGCGGACCGCCCGGGAAGAACTCGGCCAGAAGATGGAGTCAGTCAAGTGAGCACCAAAGCACAACGCCAGGTTTGGGGAGAGACGCTTTCAGAACTGTCTGAACTGGATGAGCGCATCCTGGTCCTGGACGGGGACCTTGCGACGTCCACACGCGCGGACATCATTGCAGAGTCCCATCCGGAAAAGTTCATCCAGGTTGGCATCGCAGAGCAAAACATCGTCGGCATGGCCTTCGGCCTCAGTACCCTTGGGTACCGGCCATGGCTGTCATCGTTCGGGGTCTTCTTCACCAACCGGGCACTGGACCAGGTCAGGATGCTGGTGTCCCAGACCAAGGCCCCAGTCCGCATCGCAGCGGCCTACTCCGGGTTGCTCAACGGCTCGAGCGGCAAGACACACCAGGACATCGAAGATTTCGCCATCATGCGGGCCATGCCCAACATGACGGTCATCGCCCCAGCCGACGCCACCGAGGCGCGCGCCGCCATCAAGTGGGTGGCGGACTACGACGGCCCCGTCTACATTCGTTTCGCCCGCGACGCCGTCCAGGACGTATTTGACGAAGACTACGTGTTCGCGCCGCACAAGCCCGTGGTCCTGCGCCACGGAACCGATCTCACGGTCGTCTCAACCGGGGTGCAGACCTCCAGGGTTGCGCAGGCGCTCGATTCCCTTGAGCAAGAAGGAATCACGGCAAAACACATCCACGTTCCGATGCTGAAGCCCTTGGACGATCAGGAACTCCTGCAGGAGCTCCGCTCTGCGCCCTTGATTGTCACCGTGGAAGAGCACAGCGTTCTCGGAGGACTCGGGGGCCTGGTCTGTGAGCTGACCGCAGGATCCGAAGAGCCTGCACGAGTCACCAGGCTCGGGCTTGCCGATCATTGGTCCGAATCCGCGCCGAACGAGTTCCTTTTGGACAAATACGGACTGTCACCTGCCAAAGTTGCGGAGCACATCAAGGCAACCCTGAAGTCGCGGAAGTGAATGACCTCCATTATGTCCAAGCCACTCCAGACTTTGAGCCCCCTTAAGGCCGTGCAGCAACGCGTGCCCGCCGGCCTTTCACGCATTGTCACCCTCACCCCAGCCCCGGCCATTGACAGGGTCTACTTCCTGGACCGCATGGTAGAGGGGCACGTCAACAGGGCAACCAGGGTTGAAACGTACCTGGCAGGCAAAGGCATCAACGTTGCACGTGCCCTGAGCCTCGCTGGAAACGTCGCCATCGCTGTGGTGCCCATCAACGACGAGGACCTCGAGCTGGCCGAAGGCAGCGAGAGCGTACGCAACAAGGTGTTCAAGACCGTGGGAGTCACTGCAGCCACCAGGGTCAACGCAATCATCGTGGACACGGACGGCGCCACCACAAACTTCAACGAGAATGCAGCACCGCTGACTGCGGAGAAATGGCAACAGCTCTGCGACGCGACGCTCGATGAAGTCAAAAGGGTCCAGGCAGACTGGTTGGTCCTGGGCGGTTCGCTTCCGGTGGACAGCAGCACCGGCCGCGAAGTCGATCCTGGCAGGCTCTTCCGTGCTGCACATCAGCAAGGAGTCTCAACGTGCCTGGATACCTCTGGAGAAACCCTTAAAGCTTGGGCCTCATCAGCAACGCCCGTGGACCTGGTCAAGCCCAACAGGGAAGAGCTGGCTGAGATCACTGGGACGGCGCTACGGACCATGAGGGATGTGGTGTTCGCCGCCAACGTGCTCCGGCAAAGGGGGATCAGGACCGTCTTGGCCAGCCTGGGAAGCGACGGGCTGGTGGCGGTCAACGAGCATGGTGTTCTCTGGGCAAGGGGCCCTTCAGCCAGGGTCCTCAACACCACGGGAGCCGGAGACGCCGCACTTGCGGGCTACCTCAGCGCACTGCCGCACTCATCAGCGGCCCCGTACTCAACGGAAGTGGTCTGCGAGGCCCTTGCCCGCGCCGTCGCCTGGGGTGCGCTCGCCGTGCAGGAAGCCACTACCATCCTTCCGCGGGTCGTCTTCTCACCGGCAGGCATCTCAGTGTCCGCGCCGGACCCGGACTACGTACTTTCCCGGTAACTTATCGCCCACGATCTGCCAGGGCCCGTGTCTCGCAACGTCCGGGCCCTGGCTTTCCCTTGCCCGCGGACGTTTACGGGATGTACCGGTTGCTGCGCAGATATTCCAGGTGTGTTCGCAGGCTCTCGTGGGAGTCGACGCAGTCATTGAATCCTGCCTGCCTGATCTTGATAGTGCTCTGCACCATGTCGAAGTCAGACGCCATCCAGCCGTCAACGAACGGCCACGAAGCAATGGTGTCCCACGGCGTTGGCCGCAGTCCGTGACGGTCCACCATCTTCTGCCACAGCCCGTCCTTGTCACCCATCTGATCTGACAGGGACAGGGGCTGGGGTTCGGCCGTCGGCATATCGAAGAACCCGGCCAGCACCTCCCAGAGTTGGTTCCACCGGAAGTTGTCACCGTTGGTGACATTGAAGATTTCGGCATGCGCTGCTTGAGCGGTCAGGGCCCACGAAACGGCCCGTGCAAGAAGTCCGGCATCCGTGGCTTGGTGCAGGGCCTTCCATGTTCCCGGCAGACCCGGGAAACGGAGCGGGACGCCTTCTTCCTTGCTTACTGCGGCGAAAACCGCCAACCCGTTGACGATGTTCATCGGGGATCCGGCGCTGAAACCGAACACGCCATCAGGGCGGAGAACGGTCCACGAGAAGTTGCGCTCCTGGCCGCGCTGCCTCAGCGCGTCCTCCTGGTTGTTGTAGAAAATGGGTCCAAGGAACCGGGGGTCTGATTCCTTGGCGGGCGTCTTGTAGTGGCCCAGGTGTTCCCCGTACGACTTCCCGCCTCCCACCATGACGACTCTCTCGAGGGTGGCGCCAGTGACCTCCAAAGCATCGAGGATATTGACCAGCATGGCGGTGTTGGGCTCCACAGCGGCCTTCATCGGGAGGTCCACGTAAGCGGCGTACACCACATGGGTGACCCTTGCCAGATCGGCGAAATTCTCTCTGACCGACGCCGGGTCAAGGAGGTCGACGCTGACGTGGCGAACGGTGCTCCGTTCGTGGAGCTCCTCCAGGGGGCCGCGCCGCGCAACCGTCACCACGTTCCAGCCGTCGTCGGCCAGGCGAAGGGCTGCCGCGCGTCCAATGACGCCATGCGCCCCGGCCACCAGTACCGTACCGGGGCCCTCGCTATGAAACTCTTTCATCACATGTCCATTCCCAGCTGACTGCTGTGGTTGAAATGGCATTGGGCCGGGCCAGGTGGCCCGGCCCAATGCCGAAGATGAACGCGCAGGTGCACGTTGTTTGTTAATGCTCGACGGCGGTAGCGGCCCTAGAGGGAGCCGGCGCCTTGGAGGGTGTCGTCGCCCGCTACGGCCTGGACGTGGTCGTGCGGGTCTCCCTTGTAAGCCCAGATCCGCTTGTACGAGCCGGTACCAAGATCGTCAAGCAGGTCCGGTCCCACCGGATTCCAACCGAGCTCGGCCCGGGCTTTTGCCGAATCCACGCGGCTGTTGCTCGAGATTGCTACGTCAACCCACCGCTGCCCCAAGGCTTCGTAGGCTACCTCGGGCGGGCATGACTCTGCTGACTCCAGGCCCACCAGCCTGGCGATGGTCTCTGCGATGTCGCCCATCCGGGCTTCACCCGAGGCCAGGTTGTAGACGCTCCCTGCAGGGGCGTTTTCCAAAGCCAGGAGGTAGGCCTCGGCAAGATCGGAAATGTACACGTTGGACCAGCGGTTGTCGCCTCGGCCCACATACAAGCTGCGTCCCGAGGTGATGGCCTGACGGATGAGCAAGGGCAATTGTTCGCTGGCGCCATCGCCAAAGATCATCGACGGCCGCAGGACCACCGTGTGGATCCCCCTTCCGGAGGCTTCGGTGACCGCTTGGTCGGTGGAGTACCGGGTGGCCACGATCTCTGCGGGGTCATGGACCACGTCTTCGGTGAAGACGGTCTGGTTCAGCTCACCCTGTGCCAGGTCTGTGTAGACGCCCGTTCCGCTGGTGCGGATGAACTTCTTTCCCGTTCCTTCCAGGGCCGAGAGGAACACCTGCGTTGAGTCAGCGTGATCGGCCGTAGCAGTGTCAACCACCGCATCGGCAGCCAGGGCAGCTTCGCGGAGGGTGGTGGCGTCGTCGAGTCCGCCGAGCACGGGATTGATGTCCCGGGCACGCAGGGCCTTGGCGCCGCTTTCGCTGCGGACGAGGCCGCTGACGGAGTGACCGGCCTGAAGGAACCTCTGTGACACCGCCTGTCCGATGTAGCCAGTGGCTCCAGTTACGAAGATATGCATTGTTTTCCTTTTCTCTGCGGGGTTTGTCTGGGGGCTGCTTAGGCCACGTGGTTCAGTTGTTCGTCCTGCTGCCCTTGGGGCAGGACGTTGGGACGGTCATCGTCCAGGAGGAGCCGGCTGATGGCCGAACAAACAGCTTCGGCCATGGTTCCGATCGGGGCGTGCTCCGGGTGAACGAGGTATCGCTGATAGTGATCCTCGGAGGGGAACACTGACATGTATCCGGTGACGTTGACGTCGTCGACGGCCCTGATGACCCGTACGTCCTCCAAATCCGGAATCTTGCCCGGAAGGCTCCTCAAGGCGTCTTCAAAGGTGCTGCGTGCCTCGTGGGTGATGTCCTCGGGAAAGGTGAAACTGACGAGTTGGTAGAACATCTTTCTGTGGCCTATCTGTTGTGGTGGTTCATTCGTCCGGGATGGGTCTTGTGCTCAACGGTGACGAAGATCAATGGCGACAGCCCAATATTTTCCAGATCGTGGAGCAGGTATTCGCCGGGAAGAAAATGGAAATGACGCGAATCGCCCACGGCATAGTCCACTTCCCGTGTGGTGCCGTCGTCTTCGTGCTGCCTGCTGCGTCCTGCGGTGACCGCAGTCCAGAAGTAGTCCAGGACATGACGGTGGGCGTGGAGGCGCTGACCCGGGTCCAGCCTGATTTCCCAGACCCTTACGTGGTCGGTCTCCGAGACGATTCTTTGTCCGACGTTGAAGTTGTAGGCGTTCTCATGAAAGTCGCGGAGGACTTCTTCCGGCCAGCCAACGAAGTTTCGGGCCACTACGGCTCCCGCTCGCTGGCTTCCACGTGGGACGGTGGCCGAGCTTTCCTGGGTTGTCACTAGGTGTCCTCTCGATGGCAGGCGAGGAGGAATCACACGAACGTGGTGACGCCTCCGTTGACGGTGTATTCGGCTCCGGTGATGAAGCTTGCGGCGGGTGATGCCAGGAAGAGGATGACTGGGGCGACGTCGTCGGCATTCCCCAGCCTCCCTACCGGCAGTCCCGAGTCATTGACGAACGCTTGGATTGCCTCTTCCCGCGGTACACCGAATTTGCGGGCCTGGGAGTCGAGGAATCCTCCGGGGCGATCCCACATTGAGGTGTAGATATGCGCCGGTGCAACTACATTGGACCTGATTCCCTTCGGCCCGAACTCGCGGGACAGCATCTTGGACAGAGACAGTACTGCGGCCTTGGAAACGCTGTAGTCCGGGGCATCCACCAGAGGGGTCCTTCCTGCTTCCGAGCCCACATGGACGATTGATCCTGAACCGGCCGCAATCATGGATGGCAGGACTTCCCGGCACATCCTCACATATGCCATGAAGTTAAGTTCCATGGTGGAACGCCACATATCGTCGGTGACGTCCAGGAAGCCCTCCCGGACCGACACCGCCCCAGCGTTGTTGACAAGGACGTCTATTCCACCGAATCGTTCAATGGCTTGTTGCACGGCGGGCCCGGGGGACTCCGGAAGAGCCAGATCCGCGGCAATGTGCAGGAGCCTGCCGGCCTCCGCGCCTTCAATGCCCGCCGTTTCCACGTGTTCGCGGCTGACTCCAACAACGTTTGCTCCTTCCTTGAGGAAGAGTTCCGCGGCAGCGAGCCCGATTCCCTGGCTCGCCCCTGTTATGAGGACAGTTTTGCCGCTGAAAGTTTGATTCATGGTCCGTGTTTGCCTTCCTCTGTTCATGCAAATCAGACGTTCGCAGAGGACACCGAGCCTAGCTGCCAGGCGGCGCAAGGTCCCGGGTTCGAGGGGCAAAGGATTGGTGGATATTCGTTTTAGTTCTTTTGCTTGGGTCCTGGGTTCCCTCGAATGGGCTTGAAATCAATGCTTCCACGAAGGGCGGCCGGGCGTCCAAGACCAGAATGCAATGCAGGGGCAAAGCGCTGCTTATGACTTCCCGGGGCCTCGTCAGGACCACATGAAGGAGTACGATCCCTCGCGTAATTCGTCCTGGAGCCCCGGCCCGTTTGGCTGCCAGCCCAGTTCAATCCTTGCCTTGGTAGCATCCACGCGGCAGTTGCCTGCAAGCACGCCATCGACGAACGTCACGCCGTATGCCGTGTAGGCCGTATCCATGGTGCATGACTGGGCATCGGCGTATCCGAGGATCCCGGCGATGTCCTGGGCGATGTCGCCCACTGACGATTCGCCGGCAGCGATGTTGTAGAGACTCCCTGCGGGTGCCTTGGCCAGGGCAAGCGCGAACGATTCAGCCGCGTCGGCGATGTACACGTGGGATTGCCTGTTGGCGCCCGGGCCTATGTACAGGCTTTGTCCCGCAGTGATGGCCCGCTTAATCAGGCCCCCGATCACAGGACCGCCAGCCTCCCCGTAGGCAATCGAAGGGCGAAGGACCGTGGTGTGAATGTCCCTCTCCGCGGCTTGCTGCACCCGGGCGTCCGTTTCGAGGATTTGGGCTATCCCCCGAATCGGAGAGACCGCCATCCCCTCTTTGTGGACGGTCCTGTTCAGCGAGCCAAGGGATGCGTCCACGTACACCCTTGCAGTGCTGCTTCGGATGTACCGTTTGCCAGTACCCTCCAGCGTGGCGAGGAACAGTTTCGCTGCCGGCAAGTGCCCTGAAACATCAACCACAGCATCCACCAGTTGCGTGACGTTCCGGATGGTCTCCCCGTCTTCGAGGGTGGCCAGAATGGGAGTTATCCCACGGGCCTCCAGGACCCTCGTTCCCGTCACAGTGTCCGTGAGCCCAAAGATCTCATGGCCTGCCATCTTGAGCCGTAAGGCAATTGCCAGTCCCAGGTACCCGGTTGAGCCGGTGACAAGTACAGACATTCTGATTCCCTTTCGGCTGAACGTCCCCGCGTGCTGCGCATTCCGCTATGCACGTCCGTGAACATCGTTCCACGGCAATTGCAGGGTCTCTAATAGAAATCCGTTGTGGGACCCATCGGGTTTGATTATGGCTTGGGTTCTTTGGACCGGCCGTTGCGCGGTTCCAGCACGGCTGGCAGTTCCTGCAGCAGTTCCACGTACCTCTCGGCGGTAGGCGACAACTTGGTGCGGCTGTACACAGACAAGTCCCGGGTCAGGGGAGGGAAGGGTTCCACAGCCACCCCGGGCCCGTCCATGGGGAGGGCGTTGGCTGGGAGCAACGCAACACCGGCGCCCGCTCCTGCCAGCTTGACGGCGCTGTCTATCTGCCCGGTGTGGAACACGAAATCAGGGGTGATATTGGTGGATTGCATGTACTCGCGGATGAATTCGCCCAGCCCGTGATTTCCTTCGAAGGTTATCCAGGAATGCGAGTGCAGCGAGCTCACGGGAAGGATCCCGCGGGACTGGGGTGCCCCTTGCGGGGCCTGTCCCGCATACGGTTGGACGTCTTTCAGGATGGGGTCCTCGGGAGCCAGATACAGCACAAAGATCTCATGGCCCAGGTCGATGACCGGTCCGCTCCACTGCTTGGGCGTGGGTCCGACCGCCAGATCTCCCGTTCCGGAGGCCACTGACTCCTCCAACGTCCTCCTGTGGGCGAACTCCAACAGGGTGACGGGAATCTTTGGGTTGTCGTTATGCCAACGGAGCAAAGAGGGCGGCAGGATGCCCGCGGCTATGGAGTGCACTGTGGCAATCACCAATTCGCCTGCTTCACCGTTGAGGACTTCGCGGGCCGCCCGCTTCGCGTCCTCGGCAGCCTTCAATGAGATGCGCGCGTGTTCAGCGTAGGCGCGGCCGGCAGGGGTCAGCCGCACCGTTCCGGTGGTTCGCTCTATGAGCTCACCACCCGCGGCGCGCTCCAGCGCGCGGATTTGTTGGCTTAGTCCTGGCTGGGATACACGGAGGAGTTCAGCCGCCCGGGTGAAGGACCCTTCCTCTGCCACGACCAGTAGGTATTCCATCTGCCTCAAAGTCACCTTATAAGCATAGGTTATGCAAGGCGCTGGAAATAGCTCTTGGACTTTCCTGTGTGCTGCGACACAAGCTGGTGACATCAGTTCAAAGCAGCGGCAGGCGGCCGCAATGCAAACGCCCCGGAGCACCGATTCACGATTTTGTTGAAGCCGTGCACCGATTCTTGGAGGTAACACGATGAAAAACGGAATGTTCGTCTTCGACTGCGTTGTTCACACGCAGGATTTCACCGATCGGCAGATCCGGCCCGGGGGTGACGGCCGGCAGGTTCGCGCGCACCGCACCAACCAGGGGCAGTTCAATAAGCTCATGGCCACCAAGGGTCCGGCCGACAAGCCGGACTACTACGATCCTGTGGATGTCGAATGGGCAAACAAGACGCTCTTTGAGCAGTCCGACACGGACATCGCGATGGTGTGCACGGTGCCGCTCTTTGGCCAATGGCAGAACTCGCTGGGGCCCGCCGAATTGAACTATCAACTGGCTGCTTCCAACCCGTCCCGTTTTTACTTCACCGGCGGCGTGGACCCCGTGTGGCAAGGGCTGGACTTCGCGCTGGAAGAGATGGAGCGGCAGGTCAAGGAGTGGGGTGCGGTCAGCTTCAAGTTCTACCAGTACCACGATGAGGAACACCACTGGCGGGCTGATGACAAGGAGATCGCCTACCCGCTGTGGGAAAAGGCAATCGAGCTCGGCATCAAGATGGTGCAGTTCCACAAGGGCTATCCCTTGGGCATGCAGCCGGTGGAAGCGTTCCGCCCCAATGACATTCAAATGGCCGCGTATGACTTCCCGGAATTGAACTTCGGGATCCACCACCTCGGCGATCCCTACGTCGATGAGCTGGTCAGCATTGCGTCCCGTTTTCCCAACATCTACTTGATGCTTCCGCTGTGGCACAACCAGTATTACCTTCAGCCCTACCCGATGCTGCACCGTCTGGGGCAGACCCTGCTCTTCGTCGGAGCGGACAAGCTTTGCTACGGATCTGAAGGCTTCCTGTGGCCGCACATGCAGACCTACATCGACACGTGGGCCAACCTCGAAATGCCCGAGGAACTCCAGGACAAGTACGGATACCCGGAGCTGACTCCGGAGATCAAGGAGCAGGTCTTTGGCTTGAACTTTGCCAAAGGCCTGGGGATTGACCTCGAGGTGAAGAAGAAGGAATTGGGGCTGCTGTGACGGGTGCAGCCAATCCAGAACCCCGGGAAGAAGACCTTCAAGAGGCCCTGTCCTACATTCGCCCCCTTCTCAAGGGGCACTCGGGTGACCTAACCATCGCAGCAGTTGAGGACGGTGTGGTGACTGTCGATTTCCATAACGCGTGCCACTCCTGCCCAGCCATATCAGTGACTTTTGCCGGTCTGGTCCGTTCCCGCCTGATGCAGGTGGACGGCGTAAAAGGTGTCAGGTCTTCGCAGGTCCACGCTTCCCAGAGGGCCTTGGACCGGATTGCTGCCACCCTTGGCAGTTCGGCGCATTACCGCCCTGGGCAGCCGGCTGCACGGCCGTCGCTGCCACTTCGGCCCACACAGCCAGCGGCGTGCCAGACGGCGGCCGTGGCCGATGCGGGAAGGTGCTGACGTGAACCCTTCCGAGCTCTCGTTCAGACTCGACGGCGGCGTCACCATGGTGACGGGCGGGGCGTCCGGCATTGGTAGTGCCATTGCCACGGCGTTGGCGGAAATGGGCAGCCACGTCGCCGTGGTGGACCTGCCGTCCAGTGATGCTTCGGCAACGTTGGAGGCCATCAGGGCGGCCGGAAGGAACGCTGAGTTCATTCCGGCTGATGTGACCAAGCCTGAACAGATGCAGGCTGCCGTGGAAAGGGTGGAAAGTTCGTTGGGTCCGCTCACGGCAGCGGTGAACTCGGCCGGAATTGCCCATGCCGTTGCGGCAGAAGACATGACCCTGGAGCAGTTCGAGCGCGTGTTCCAGATCAACGTCACCGGAGTGTTCCTGAGCTGCCAGGCGCAGGCCCGAGCCATGAAGCGCAACGGTGGGGGCGCGATCGTGAATTTGGCATCCATCTCCGGAATCGTCTCCCACCGGGAAATGCTCCAATCGCACTACAACAGTTCCAAGGCCGCCGTAGCGCACCTTTCAAAGTCGTTGGCGACAGAGTGGGCTCCCTACGGTATCCGGGTCAATTCCATTTCTCCCGGCTTTACCAGAACACCTATGAATGACCGTGCGGAAGTGGCAAGCATCCTGGACGAGGCCGTCACCCGGAACACGCCTTTGGGGCGTCCGGCCGAGCCGCTTGAAATGGCAGGGCCCGCGGTGTTCCTGCTGTCGTCTGCAGCCAGCTTCTGCACTGGCGCGGACCTCGTGGTGGATGGTGGCTTTACCGCCTGGTAGGACGCAACTCGCTGCCTCCCGCGATAACCCAGGGTTATCAGCTGCGAAGAATCTTTGACTTGGACTTATCGTGACGGTCCTCACAGACTTGAAATAGCTTCGCAGGTGCCCGGTCGAGGGCCGGCAAGCGGAAAGCCCCGCTACCCCGAGAGTGCGAAGAGCTTCACATCCCCAACCCTCATCACACCGTCGAGATTTTCTTACAGAGAGGTAAGGCCCATCGTGATGAACGAATCAAGCCGTACAACGCAAACGGACCCTGTTCAGGCAGGCCGTCAAAGGAAGCTGCGCCGCCCCACGGGAGTTGCTCTGGCGATGCTCGCCACGGCTGCCCTGGCGCTGACTGGTTGCAGCGCGGACGGAGCCGCCAACGCAGGCGGTTCGGGCAAAAAGACCATCGGCGTATCGATGCCTGAGTTTCACTCATTGTTTTACGTAGCCGCCGTTGATGGCATGAAGAAGGCCGCTGCCGACGAAGGCTATGAACTCGTCATCCTGAATGCAAACGGCAATTCCTCGCAGCAGGTCAACCAGGTTCAGAACCTGGTGACCCAGCAAGTCGGGGCAGTCATTTTCGCCATGCAGGATGCGACGGCCGGTGCGGCCGGTGTTGCGGAGGCCAAGGGGGCAAACATCCCCGTTATTGCCATTGACCAGCGGCCCCAGGGCGACGTAACAACCTTCATTGGCAGCGACAGCATCAAGGCTTCCACGGAACTCTGCGACTACCTGGCCAAGCAGATGGGCGGCAAGGGAAACCTGGCCATCATCAAGGGCGTGCTTGGTTCCTCCACAGAGATTGAGCGCTCCAAAGGATGCGGAAGCATTCTGGAAAAGAATCCGGACATCAAGGTGGTCTCCACCACCAACGCCGACTGGGACGAGAACAAGGCCTACAACGTGGCCCAGGATGTCCTGACGGCCAACCCTGACCTGCAGGCAATCTTTGCCCAAAATGACGGAATGGCCCTTGGTGCGGCGAAGGCAGCAGCGCAGGCCGGCCGCTCCAACCTCAAGATCGTCAGCGTTGACGGCTTCCCTCAGGTCTATGACGCCATCGAGGCCGGGCAGGTTCTGGCCACGATGTCCCAGGAACCCTTCCAAATGGGCGAGTTGGCCGTTCGCACCGCCATTGAAGCGATGAAGGGCGATGCTGCCTCCATTGAAAAGGAGCAACTGCAGCCAACCGTCCTGGTGACAAAAGAGAACCTCGAAGAGGCTCGTTCCGCCGGATACTACGGCCCCGCGAAATAGCACGGAGCCGGCCTGCCCTGTACCGGGCAGGCCGGCACTTCCCCCGAACCAAGAAGGAAATCCATGTCAATCCTGAGCACGGGACCGGCACCCCTCAACGGAGGAACGCTGACCGAGGAGCCCAACGCCCTCAAAGGAATAGGCCTCACCAAACAGTACGGCGGCAACACAGTTCTGCACGGAGTGGACATCACGCTGAAGGCGGGAACGGTCCTGGGATTCATCGGTGAGAATGGCGCTGGAAAGTCCACCCTGAGCTCCATCCTGGCGGGTATCAAATCTCCGGATGCCGGCGAAATGTGGCTGAACGGAACTCCCTACGCTCCCACCGGTCCAGCCTCGGCGTTGAACAGTGGGGTTGCCATCATCCACCAGGAAATCAAGATGGTGCCGCGGCTCAGCGTCGCTGAGAACATGTTCCTGGGACGGTGGCCGAAAAAGCGGGGCCGCGTGGATACAGCATCCATGGCCGAGCAGGCTGAATCGGCGTTGGCCGTTCTGGGAGCCAAAATAGACCCACGCCGGGCCGTCGCCGGGTTGTCCATGGCGGCCCAACAGGAGATAGAGATCGCCAAGGCAATTCTTCGCGATCCGTCCTACGTGATCTTCGACGAGCCGTCCGCCTCTCTGGGGCAGGAGGAGACCGAGAAGGTCCTTGATCAAATCCGGATCCTCCGTGACCGGGGCGCAGGCGTGATCTATATCAGTCACCGCCTGGACGAAATCTCCGCGATTGCCGATGAAATACTCTGCCTCCGGGATGGTCGCCGTGCGATGGCGTGGGACACCGGAAGGGTCACCAAGGACCAGATGATTCACGCCATGGTGGGGAGGGAATTCGTTTACGCCCATCAGGAACCGGAACCAGCCCAAGAGGACGTGGTGCTGGAAGTGGACGGCCTGACCCGTCAGGGAGTCTTCAGCGATGTTTCCTTCTCGGTCCGCAAGGGGGAGATCCTGGGGATGTCCGGCTTGGTCGGTGCGGGTCGCACGGAAGTTGTGAGGACCCTCGCCGGAGCCGACCGGGCGGATGCCGGAAAGGTGACGGTCGAAGGTAAGGCCGTTGAGATCCGCAATGTTGCAGGTGCCATACGCGAAGGCATTTTCATGGTCCCTGAAGACCGCAAAGGCCAGGGGTTGAACCTTGGCAGGAGCGGGGGAGAGAACATGGTCCTGCCGTGGGAAAACACCCTGACCCCCAGCGGCTTCGTCACCAACAGGACCGTGAAGCGCGTCGAGCGCGAGCAAGCCCTTGAACTGGACATTCGGGGCAATCTGAGCATCCCGGTCCTGTTCCTGTCCGGAGGAAACCAGCAAAAGGTCCTGCTGGCCAAATGGCTGGTCCGGAAACCGAAAGTGCTCATCCTTGATGAACCCACTCGTGGCGTGGATGTCGGTGCCAAGGCAGCCATCTACGAGATCGTCAGGAAGCTGGCAGCTGAAGGGGTAGCGATCATCGTTGTCTCTTCCGAACTTGAAGAGGTCCTGGGCCTTTCCCATCGCGTACTTGTCATGGCAGGGGGAAGGCAGCGCGGCATTCTGAGCCGGGACGAAGCCCTTCCAGACCGTGTCATGGAACTCTCAGTGCCGTAGCGCACTTCATGCCCTTCACGACAGAAAGTTAAGATAGTGCCCACAACAAATACCATCGGCGCCAAGGCCGAGCCAGGCGCCCGGCATAACACCGGCTCAGGCATCGGCCCCGAGCCATTGCAAGCAAGGATCAAGCAGCTCGCCAAGAGTGTCCCGGGCCCCGTGATCGGCCTGGTGGTCATTTGCATCGCGATGTCGCTGCTCTCGCCGTACTTCCTCACTCCGAACAACCTCATTAACGTCCTCAGCCAGGTTTCCTACATCGGGATGATGGCCGTGGGGGCCGCGTTGGTCATCATCCTCGGTGGAATAGACCTTTCTGTGGGTTCCACCATGGCGTTGTCATTCATGGCTACGGCGTTCCTCTATAAGGAAATCGGCTTGCCGTTTTGGCTCGCCATGGTTTGCGGGCTCATTCTGGGTGCCTTCATCGGACTGGTGAACGGGCTCCTGGTGACTTTCGGGCATGTCCAGCCATTTATCGCGACGCTGGCAACCATGTTCGCCGGTGCGGGGCTGGCTCTGTACATCACCAATGGAAACCCGGTGGTCGGCTTCCCTGATTGGTTCCTCGGCCTGTCCCGTACGCGACTGCTGGGAATCCCGTTGCAGGTCTACCTCATGCTCCTGGTCTTCATTCTTGCCGCTCTGTGGTTGCGGTACCGGCCCTCCGGCCGCCAGCTCTACGCCATTGGCGGCAACGAGGAAGTAGCCCGCCTGTCAGGTATCAGCGTCCGGCTTGCCCAGGCACGCGTCTACGTCATTGCCGGGTTCCTGGCGGCCCTCGCCGGTCTGGCAGTCGGAGCCCGGTTGGATTCGGCGCAGCCAACTGCGGGAAGTGCCTCCGATCTGTTGAGCGTGATCGCCGCAGTTGTTATTGGCGGGGCCAGCTTGTCCGGCGGTGTGGGTTCCATGTTCAGTACGTTCATTGGCCTTCTGATTATCGGCGTCCTCAACAACGGGCTTACCCTGCTGAACGTGTCGCCGAATCTCCAACCGGTGGTGATCGGCGTCGTGATTGTGCTGGCGGTCATCAGCGACCGTGGCAACCTTCCGCTGAAACGAACATGACTCCACTTCCAACAAGCGAACGCTCCCTCCACGAATTGTGGAGGGAGCGTTCGTTTTTGTCAGGTGGGGTTTGTTCAGAGTTCGTGGGGATTGGGCTGCCCGTTCCAAGCAGTGACTCCGCCGTCAGCGGTCAGGATGTGTCCGTTGATATAAGAGGCGTCGGCTGAGGCGAGGAAGGTGAACGCAGGGGCAATCTCCTCCGGGACGGCAATGCGGCCCAACGGGATGGAACGTCCAAAGGCTTCTTTGAGGCCGGCGGTGGTATCCAGGTTCTTCTGCAGCAGCGGCGTCAGTACAGGTCCGGGAGCCACGGCGTTGCAGCGCACACCCCGCTGGGCGTAGTCCACCGCGACGCTGCGGGTGAAGTTGATGACCGCACCCTTCGAGGCGTCGTAGGCGGCATAGCTGTAGTCAGCGCCGATACCTGAGACGCTCGCAGTATTAACGATGTTGCCTTGGGAGCGGATCAGGTGGGGAAGTGCGGCCCGTGTTGCGTAAAACAGGCCATCCACGTTGACCTTCATGACGGTCCGCCAGAGCTCGTTCGAGGTGGTTGCCGCCGGGCCCGTCGGGGCGATGCCGGCATTGTTGACCAGTACATCCAGCGTGCCAAGTTCTTCCACACTCTCGTTAATGACGGCGGCGATGGCGTCCGGATCGCTGACGTCGGCCACCTTGAGTGTCATTTGCGCCGATAGGACAGAGTTTCGCTCCCGAAACCGTTCCATCGGTTCTGCGCTGAGGTCCAAACCGACGACGTTGGCCCCTTCAAGGAGGAACCTCTTGAAGACGGCAGCCCCCAGTCCAGACCCGGCCCCCGTGACGATGACTGTTTTTCCGAGGAATCGATTCTGATCCATTTGCTACTCCATATTTTTCACGTGGCTTCGCACCACAGCGGGACAAAGGCGAGAAAGAATGTCAATTATTATCGCCAAGCAGACATTATGTCCGTACTATAAGAACAGGCTACTTGACTAGTGGTTCGTTTCGAAGGGGTTGCGCTAAAAATGAAGATTGATCTCACTGGCAAGACAGCTTTGGTCACGGGTTCATCCCAGGGCATCGGCCTGGCCATCGCCACGGCGCTGGCCACGTCGGGAGCCGATGTGGTGCTTAGCGGCAGGAGCCGTGACTCGCTGGATGACGCCGCCTCTGCTGTTTCGGAGGCCGCCGGAGTCCGCAAGCCCCGGACTGTGGCAGCGGATCTGGGTACCAAACAGGGAATTGCGGATCTGCTGGGGGAAGTGGCCGGCATCGACATCTTGGTCAACAACCTTGGTATTTACGAGTCCAAGGACGCCATGGACATCACCGACGACGACTGGCAGGACTACCTGGATGTCAACTTGCTCTCCGCTGTTCGGTTGACGCGGGCCCTTCTCCCCGCCATGATGCAGCAGAAGTGGGGCAGGGTCCTGTACCTCGCCAGCGATGCCGCCATCGCCGTGCCCCACGACATGCTGCACTATGGTGTGTCGAAGACCGCCTTGGTTGCGGCGGCCAGGGGCTATGCCAAGGTGGCTGCAGGATCCGGCGTGACGGTCAACTCGGTAATAGCCGGGCCCACCAGGACCGACGGCGCCGTCCGCTTCATCAGGAGCAAGTTTGGCCCGGTCATGCCGTGGGAGGAAGCCGAGGGCAAATTCATGTCCACTGAACGCTCCGCCTCCCTGATCAAGCGGCTCATCGACCCGGCCGAGATCGCCAACATGGTGGTCTACCTCAGTTCTCCCCAGGCCTCGGCCACCACTGGCGGCGCTCTGAGGGTCGACGGCGGTTACGTCGACTCGATCTTTCCCTAGGAGAAAGACGGCAGAACGTGCCGGGCCACTTCTTCCATCGCCTGCTCCACCGGCCGTGAACTGGGCCTGAAATTCAGGGCCACGTGGGCAACCCCCGATTCTTCCAGCTCCGCCAGATACCGGACGAGGGAGTTGCGGCCCAGGCGGGCGCCGAAGCGGATCGGTTCCACCGGCGCCCACGGGTCTTCCAGAAGGTCCACCAGCATGGTGGTCAGCACAGGCTTGGCTTGTCCGTCCGGAACGGCGTGGTTCCAGCGATTCACCACTGGTTTCATGAGCGGCCCGGAACGGTGGTAGGTCATGTAGCCGTCCATGGCGGAGGCGATCCAGTCCGTGCTCTGTTGGGCGCGGCCCACCGCCACCAGGGGAATTTCGGCTTGGGCGGGCGCCGGCAGGACCTTTATGGCGTTGTCCGGGCCGGAGCTTTCGCGCCATGCCGTCCGGATGGTGTCCACCGCGGAGCGGTACCGCTCGCCGCGCGACTCGAAATCGGCGTCGAACGCTGGATACTCATTGGGCCGGTCGCCCGAGGCGACGCCCAGGATAAGGCGGCCTCCGGAGAGCTGATCGATGGACGCTGCCATCTTGGCCACATGCAGGGGGTGGCGCAGTGGAAGGACCACTGCGGCGGTTCCCAGCAGGATCGATTCGGTAACGCCCGCAAGGTAGCCCAGGTAGGGAAAGGGATCGAACACCTGGCCGGCGTCGCCGAAAGCGGGCACCCAGAGAGGGACGTCGCGAAGCCAGAGGGCTTTGAAACCCAGCCGGTCCGCAAGTTCGGCCCTGCGCCGCTGATGGCTAAGGTCCGGAATGCCGAACTGGGCGTCGGACTCCGCCCGGCTGAACCGGGCGAAATCATTATCCAAGGGAAACTCGACGCCGATACTCAGGCCGTCGTCGTTCCGGCTGAGCGCTGCCAAAGCGGGCGATGGGCGGTGGGATATGTCTGCTGTCCGGGTCATGCCGGCCTCTCGATCAGGGGAGTTGGATTTCGGTGACTGTGGTTCTCAGCGTGAGTATTCTTCGACCACTTGTGGTGCTGCATGCCGGGGCGTCTGGGCGGAAATCCGTGCTGCGCGGCGGGCGTTGGTTGCGGCGATCACCATGACGATGAGTCCCAGGAAGGTGATGGCGGAACCGGCCCAGATGGGTGAGGTGTACCCCCAGCCGGCCGTGATGGTGACGCCACCGAGCCAGGCGCCCAGGGCGTTGCCGACGTTGAAGGCTCCGATGTTGGCGCCCGAGGCAAGGGTTGGTGCGTTCTTGGCGTAGTTCATAACGCGCATTTGCAACCCGGGAACCGTGGCAAAGCCGAAGCCGCCCATGAGGACCAGGAACACGATGGTGAGAGGCTGGTTGCCGGCCGTCAGGGCGAAGGCCACCAGGACCACCACCAATACGGCGAGTATCACCAACAGTGTGCGGTCGACGTTGCGGTCAGCTGCCTTGCCACCCAGTGCGTTGCCCACAAACAGGCCCACACCGAAGAGGATCAACAGCCACGGAACGGTGCTTGCCGAGAAGTGGGAGACTTCCGTCAGCGTAAAGGCGATGTAGGTGAACGCGCCGAACATTCCGCCGTAGCCCAAGACCGTCACAGCGATGGAGAGCCAGACCTGGCCTGACTTGAAGGCGCGCAGCTCACTGCGGATACCGGCCGACGGCGTGTCGTCGGCGCCCGCTGTACGTGGCACGAACGTCAGGATGCCGATGAGGGCCAGGACTCCGATAACGCTGATGGCCCAGAATGTGGACCGCCATCCGGCTGTTTGGCCCAGCATGGTGCCGAAGGGCACGCCGAGTACATTTGCGGCTGTCAGGCCCGTGAACATGATGGCAATGGCCGCGGCTTTCCGGGTGCGGTCCACCATGCCGGCCGCCACTACCGATCCGATGCCAAAGAATGCACCGTGAGCCAGGGCCGCGATGATCCGTCCCGACATCATGGTCCAGTAGTCGGGGGCGATCGCTGAGAGGACGTTGCCCACTACGAAAACGCTAAGAAGCAATGCGAGGGCGTTTTTCCGGTCCATGCGCGCCATGGCCAGGGTGAGCAGCAGGGCTCCCACCACCACTGCGAGGGCGTAGCCGGAGATCAGCCAGCCGGCGGTTGCCTCACTCACGGCGAAATCGGCGGAGACTTCGGGGAGAAGTCCCATGATCACGAACTCGGTGAGTCCGATGCCAAAGCCACCCAAGGCTAAGGCGATGAGCCCGACAGGCATAACAATCTCCTTGAAATCTTTACGTCAGAGGATAGTGCGCGTAAGCTGTTAGTTGCAGACGCTTGTAATATCTTTGCACAAGAAGATACAACGCGCAAGCAACTACTTTGCGGGTGCGTGAATGACGTGGTCGGCGCGGATGAAAGGAACATGACATGAGCATCGAAGACGACGCCCTGGAGGTGCGGGCCCGAGGTTGGCGCACGCTCGCAGCGCTGCATGCACTCATAGAGGGGCAACTCGAAGAGGCGCTTCAGTCCACAGCCAAATTGTCAGTGGTTGAATACACGGTCCTGGATGCGCTCGCCAGGCAGGACGGCTGGCACATGAGGATGCAGCAATTGGCGCGGGCCACTGCCCTGTCTCCGAGTGCCACCACCCGCCTCGTGAACCGGTTGGAGAGCAGGGGGCTCCTGCAGCGCGTTCTCTGCGCGAATGACAGGCGCGGGATCTACACAGAGCTCACCCCCGATGGGAGCGAACTGCTCAGTGCGGCCCGGCCTGCCCACGACAGGACGCTGGAACAGGCGTTGGCCACCGCAGGGGAAACCGCTGAGCTTGCACCGCTCGTTCAGGCACTGCCAGGGCTGCACGCGGCAGTTTGACGCTGGGGCTCTCTTGGAATTAGGGCAGGGGATCGGGTTGCTGACCGAGCCCTTGAGCGCCCGTGACCGCCAGTATCTCCTCCAGTTGGAGGGCCGCAGCAATACTCGTTAAGGCGGCCACGTTCGTCATCTCCCGCCCCAAAGTGTCCTCAATGAGTCGACGACGCCGGAGGATGGTTGACGTGTGTACGGACAGTTGCGCTGCTGCCTTGTGGGCGTCGAGATCGCAATGGAGCAGCACCGACAGGGTATGGATCAGTGCGGTGCCGTGGGCGGCATCGTATCGCTGCAACGGCCCCAGGACTTCCTCGCAGTAGGAGCGGAGCCTGGCTGTATCCGGTCCTTGGAGGAACACCGCTGCCATTCCCAAATCGTTCAAGAGCAGAGTCTGTCCGGAGATCCCCCTGAGCCGGCCAAGTTCGGCTGCACCCCGCGCGGTGGCGAACGATTCGACGTATCCTGCAGGATCAGATGCCGGGCCGGCCACCGCGGAGATCTGAAGAGTCCCGCGCTCGCTCAGGGACAGCCTGATCTCATCAGCAATTGCGCGTGCCGCCACGAGTGGCTCCGATCCCACGGGCCAGAGGGCTATGACGTAGTCCTTGTGGGCTCCCATGAAAGGACGCGGATCGGAACCTCCCGAGCGGCTTGTCAGGACACTCGTGAGCCTGCTCTGAAGTTCGCTCTCAGAGACGCGATCGTGTCGCGTGACGATCACGGCGTGCGGTTCTGCGAGGTCGTGCCCCAGCCTGCGGGCTTGGTCGAACAGAACCGATGGCGATGGGCCGGAACCCAGAAGGATGCCTGAAAGAATCTGTCCCGATCGATGCCATACGGACTCCGCGATGCTGCGCGCGTGAAGGAATTCCAACGCCATGACTGTTGCCGCATGTTCCATGGCGTGCCGTTCCAAGGGCGTCAACCCAGACAGGGCTCCCGTGGTCCAGATCGTCGCCACAACCTCATCCCTGATAACCACAGGCGCACTGACTGCCGGCACTGATGACCCGTCCGGCAGCGGCAACTCGACGTCCGATAGCGCCGGGGAGGGATTAGGAAGGGCAGGCCTGGCAGCGGATTCCTTCAACCCGTCCATCAGGCTCCTTGCGTCATTCTCTGGGCCGCACATCACCGTGTCCTGGTCGCTGCGGACCACCACGGGACGTTTGAGCAGTTCAGCAAGCGCTGTTCCCACATCCTCAATGCCGCCCCCGCCCAGAGCCAGTGATGTGAGGTGGCGGTGCACGTCGGCTACCTGACGCTGCAGGGTGTACTGCTCCTCCAGGGCTTTGTTCAGCGACGTCAGCTCGACGATGGCGCGTGCCTGTTCGGCCCGAAGGTTGGCCGTGCTGATGGCAATGGCCACCTGATCGGCCAGGATCGTCAGGAGCGATACCTCTTCGCTGGTGAAAGGGTGGCGACGGCGGGTGAAGCAGTTCAGCGTCCCAAGCGTTCCGTTGGGCGCTGCAATCGGCACGGCGATCATCGACGAGAAGCCCTGGCGTTGAGCTGCGGCAGCCCACGGCACGAACGATGGATTGGTTGCGGTGTCCTCGATTTGAATCGGGATCCCCAGTTTGAAGGCTTGGGTGGATGGTGAAGGAATGGACATACCCTGCAACCGGATGGGGTGCAGGGCGTTGACTTCCCGGATGTAGTCTTCGGAGAGGCCGTAGGAGCCACTGATCACCAGGACAGTATTGTTGGCGTCCGGGACCGTCACGGAGCAAAAGTCGTAGCCCATCAATTCGCTGGCAGTTCGGGACACCATGTTGAGCAGCTCATCCAGGGAGATGCCCCCGTTGACCGCTGCACCGACCGTGCCCAGGGCTTTTAGCCAGCTCCTCAGGCGTTCAGCCGTTCGATCCGACCGCTCTTTCACACTCCCAGTATTCAGATTCAGGGGCTTCGGGGATAGAGGCGGAACAGCCGGTGCAGCGGTGTGACGCTATTCGGCGAGGGCTTTGATCACGGCTGCTGTTACGGCCTCGCTGGACTGGGGGTTCTGGCCGCTGATCAGATTGCCGTCGCGGACCACAAAGCTGTTCCAGGCCGGGCCGCTCCTGACCACTGCGCCGCGTTCGGCCAAAGTGGTAGCCACCAGCCACGGGGTCTTCTGGCCCGTTCCGCCGGTGAGTTCTTCCTCGTCCGTGAACACTGTCAGCTCACGGCCCGCGAACGCAAAGCTACCGTCCCCGTTCGTGGCGCTGAGCAGGCCGGCAGGTCCGTGGCAGAAGGGCGCGATGATGGTGCCCGCATTGTTGGCTTGGATGAGCAGGTCACCAAGATCCGCATCCGTTGCGAGGTCCGCCATGGGGCCGTGTCCGCCGGGCAGTACGACGGCGTCAAAGTCGCCAACGTTGATGGAGGCGAGGGACACTGGTGCCTCGAGTTCCCCTGCGATGTCCGCAAGGTATTGCTTGAAGCCGAGGACTTTGTCCTCGTCGCCCACAATTTCCGGGTTCAGGGATCCAGGGTCCACCGTGGGCTTCCTGCCGCCTGGGCTGGCGATGGTAACGCCGGCACCCGCTGCTTTGAGGGACTGGTGAGCCACCACCAGTTCTTCGGCCCACACGCCCGTGGGATGCTGTGTGCCGTCGGCGAGTTCAAGGGAGTTGGCTGCTGAAACGATCATGAGAATGCGGGACATTGTTTGCCTTTCGGGAATGGTTGGCTGTCCACCGATCATGCTCTTCAGCCCCTTGAGGGACTTATTGAAAAATGCTGTGGCCCCCATTGGAATTCCTTGGACCCGCTCGTGCGAGGATGGCACGGATGGCCACTCACAACCTGGAACATTTGCGGACCTTCCTCACCGTCTACCGCGTGGGGTCGTTGACCGAGGCCGCGCGGTTGCTCGGCATTTCGCAGCCAACTGCCTCCACGCACGTTCATTCCCTCGAACAGAATCTTGGCTTGCGACTCTTTGAGCGAAGTCCTTCGGGCGTCACCCCCACTCCCAAAGCCGACGGCCTGGCTCGGGACGTCGGCCCACACATTGATGCCTTGGATGATCTGGCCTTCATGTCCGCTGTGTCCGGCGGCAATGAGTCGATCCACCTGGGCGGTCCTGCAGAGTTCATCTCCGCCATGCTCCTGCCCCACACCCCGGACCTAGCCAAGGCCATAGCGGGAGGGCTGCGAATCCGTTTTGGCCTGGTGGACAACCTCCTCGAGGAATTGCGTTCAGGTGCCCTGGACATCGTGATCAGCGCTGTCCGGCCGCGGGTTCAGGGGATCAGCGGCGTACCCCTGTATGACGAGGAATTTGTGTTGGTGGCAGCGCCCTCCTGGACGGCAGGCATCACGGGCGTTGAACCTGCCGATGGTGAGTTGTCCGCTGTCCCGGTGGTGGCATACGCCGAGAACCTCCCCATCATTCGCCGCTACTGGCGGACGGTGTTCCATCGACGCCCCGACCATCTCCGGACCATCTGCATCGTGCCCGACCTTCGTGGCGTGCGTGCAGCCATCCTGGCCGGCACGGGAATGTCAGTGCTGCCGCGCTACCTTGTGGAAGACGACCTCACCGCTGGAACCCTGGTTGCCCTTCACACGCCGGAATTCGCACCGCTGAACACCGTGTACCTCGCCACCCGGACCGGTGAGCCCGAACGTAACCCGCAGCTGCGCTCCTTGGCGTCCACCATCCAGCGGTTGGTGGGCGTTTGAGATGTTGGTCAGCGGGGCCCGTCCCATGTGTTGCCGTGTTCGGCATACGCTCAGGACTCGGCAAGAACGGGTGACCCGCTGACGGCCCAGGCCAAAGCCCCGCGCCTCTGTAGACCAAGAGCGTGGGTTGACTGACTTGCCGTGGATGGAACCCCCATGCGGCGTGCACCAAGGCCAAGTCGTCATCGATCCAGCCATCAAAACCCGTAACAACCCATTCCCCTGCTTCGCGGGCTTCCTCTTGTCGCACGTCTTCACGTGAGAGGACCTCAAGGTCGCTGTGCGGAAGGGCCTCCATTCATGCATCGAGCGCCTCGTCAGCGGACCCCAGGGAATTGATGAAGGCGCGGAGCGGGTTCTCTCCCTGGGTGGCGGCTTCGAATTCTGCGGCTGTTTCGGGCAACATGCCGGCCAGCGGGCCACTTGCCGCCCGCGTTGCCGTGGAGACCCGCCGTAACCTGGCCGATCAAAGGTCAGAACGCGGATTCCCATGTCCAGGGGGATTCCCCAGCCCTGAGGCTTTGGCCGCCGCGCCGATCAGATACATCGAACGCCCGGATGCGACTTTCCTGGCAGAAGCCCGACTCTGGAGATCCGCCTTTCACCAACGCAAAAGAACCCCTTGGAAACCATTGGTTTCCAAGGGGTTCTCTACCGAGCTTCCTATCAGAATCGAACTGATGACCTTTTCATTACGAGTGAAACGCTCTACCGACTGAGCTAAGGAAGCACCGCGTCCATCACCGGTTTCCCGGGCGATCACGCAAGACATAACTGTAATAGAGGCACCGCACCCGGGTCAAAACGAGGGTGGCGGCGGCCGTTGCGGGGATGTTCACCCGCTCGTCGGACCGGGTTCAGGCTGCGGTTTCCCGGCCCCCGGAAGCTGGGGAATCAACTGTGGCGGAGTCCACCCGCCGCGCGAATTCAGACGAAGGAGCCGCTCAATGACCGGGGATGCATTGACCAGGGACGCCAGCCTTACACCCAACCGGCTGCGGCTTGCAGTGGTGGACATGGTGGGCACCACCATCACCGATGATGGCCGCACCGAGCGGGCCATGTGCCGGGCCCTTGCGGAACACGGCGTTGAACCGGGCAGCACCCGTTTCGAGAGCATGCTCGGCTATGCGCGGGACACCATGGGCTTCTCCAAAATGACGGTCTTCAGCCACCTGTTCGAGGACGCTGCGGTGGCCGGGAGCGCCAACAAGGTCTTCGAGAAGGCCTACGACGAACTGATTGACGACGGCGGTGTACGCGCCATTCCGGGCGCGGAGGACGCCATTCTGTGGATGCGCGATTCCGGCATGCAGGTTTGCCTGGCCACGGGCTTCGGCCGTCACACGCAGAACATGGTGCTGGAATCGTTGGGTTGGATGGGCCTGGCGGACCTCAGCCTGTGCCCGGCGGATGCTGGACGTGGACGCCCTTATCCGGACATGATCCTGACCGCAGTGCTCGCATTGGACCTCGATGACGTGCGGGAGGTGGCAGTGGTGGGTGACACGAGCTCGGACATGCTCTCAGGGGTCCGTTCCGGCGCATCGCTGATCGCGGGCGTCCTGACGGGTTCGCACTCGGAAGCCACGCTACGCGCGGCCGGAGCCAGCGTGGTGGTGGATTCCATCAAGCAGCTCCCGCTCCTGGTGGAGAAGCGCGAAGCCAGGCACCTCTAGCACTTGAGGCCATCCTGCGGCAGCTTTCCGTCGACAAAGTAGTCGTCGACGGCGGTGCTCACGCAGGAGTTCGAACGGCCGTAGGCTGTGTGCCCCTCGCCGTCCCAGGTGACCAAGGAGGCGTTCTCGAGCTGCTTGCGCAGCGACTCCGACCATTCGAGGGGAGTGGCAGGGTCGCCGGTGGTGCCGACCACCACGATGGGTGCGGATCCGTTGTATTCAACAGGCGCCGGGGTCCGGGTGTTCTTGTACGGCCAGTCTTTGCAGTTGACTCCGCCGTAAGCAAAGAACGACCCGAAAGTGGGGGAGTCCTGCATCAGGCGGACTTCCTCTGCCCGCATGCCGGCAGTGTCTGTGACCATGGGGTAGTCCAGGCAGTTGATGGCCTGGAATGCGAAGGCGGAGTTGGAGCTGTAGGTGCCGTTGGGCTCCCGGTCGGCGCCGAGATCCGCCAGCCGCATCATCTGGGAAACGTCACCGGAGAACGCGCTGTCCAGGGCCTGGGTCAGGGCGGGCCAGCTCTGGTCGTTGTACAGCGGCAGGATGAGGCCGTTGACGAAGTCGTTGCTGGTTACCAATCGGCCGTCCTTGGCGGTCTGGGGATTCTGGTCGACGGCGTTGATGAGGTCACGGATTTCCTGAACTCCGTTGTCCACTGAACCGCTCAGCGGGCAGGAGTTCTGTTCCTGGCAGCTGGCCACATAGGTGCGGATTGCCCGTTCGAACGCCCTTGCCTGTCCGGCGGTCAGTTCCTCGTTGCTGATGGAGGGGTCCACTGCGCCATCGAGGACCAGACGGCCGACATTGTCCGGGAAGAGTGATGCGTAGGTGGAACCGAGGAACGTCCCGTAGGAGAAGCCCAGGTAGTTGAGTTTGGCATCGTTGACCACGGCGCGCAGGACATCCAGGTCCTTGGCGGCACTCACGGTGTCGATGTGGCCCAGCACGGCGCCGGTCTGCTGGGAGCACTGGTCTGCGAAGGACTTGTTGAACGCCAGGGCCGCTGCGAGCCCTTCGTCGGTGTTCTTCCTGAACACCTTTTCGCGTGCCGCGTCCCTCTCCGCATCTGTCATGCAGGTGACGGGCGCGGACCGGCCCACACCGCGGGGATCGAAGCCTACGACGTCGTAGTTTGCCTTCAACTTCTCGGTGAGCAGTGTGTTGCCGGCATCCCGGACGAAGTCCACGCCGGAGCCACCCGGACCACCGGGGTTCACCAGGATGGAACCTTGCTTGTTGCCGGTACTTGTCAGCTTGATCACCGAGAGGGTGATTTCTTCGGAACCGGGATTGGCGTAGTCGAGGGGCACCTGGACTTTGCCGCATTGGAGGCCGTTTTCACAGGAGCTCCACTCCACGGCCTGGGAGTAGAACTTCTCCAGGCCCTTGGGCGCGGAAGCTGCGATGGACGGATCCACCGTGCTGGTGGACGGCTTGGCCGTGGGTGTTGGCAGGAATGGAACCGTGCAGGCGCTCAGTACCAGCATGGAAGCAAGAGCGACGCACAGCGCTGCGAACCGGCGGGGTGCGGACTTCATGGATTCTCCTATTGCTGGATGAGGCTCGTGGCCATGGACTCGACCGCCAACAGTGGGGCTACGTTGGTGGTGGTGATACGCACACGGGCTTTATTGATGGCGTCCATCCGGGCCAGGGTGGTCTCAGGCGTTGAGCGGCCTGCGTATTCTTCAAGCTCGCCCTTCAGCTCAACGTTGACCAGTTCCACGGCGTTCCCCAGCTGGATGATCAGTACGTCGCGGTAGAACGACAACAGATCCGTGAGCGTGCGATCCAACGAATCGGTGATGGAGCGCTTGGCACGCCGCTTCTGGTCATCCTCGAGCTGTTTCACCTGGCTGCGCATGGATGGCGGCAAGGTACCGGATTCCGGGGCGCCCAGGCTTGCGAGCAGCGCGATCTTCTCCGCGGCATCACGTTCGTCGTTGGAGCTGTTGGCTTCCTCCGTGGCGATCCTGACGAGCTTCTCGGCCATCATGACTGCGGCCGTAACTCCTCGGAGCCCCAAGGGGATTCGGACAGTCTCCATCCGGCGTTCCCTCGCATCGGCGTCGCGGGCCAGCCGCCGGGCGATTCCTATGTGGCTTTGCGCCGCGCGCGCTGCACGGTCCGCGAGTTGGCGTTCGACGCCGTCGCGCCGCACCAGGAGGTCGGCGACATCGGAAGCCGGCGGAAGCCGCAGGCTGACCGGACGGCAGCGGGAACGGATGGTGACCAGGACGTCGGCGGGTGAAGGCGCGCACAACATCCAGATGGTGCGCGGGGTGGGTTCTTCGATGGCCTTCAGCAGCACGTTGGTGGTGCGCTCGGCCATGCGGTCCGCATCCTCCACCACGATGATCCGCCATCGGCCAGTGGACGGCCGGTCGCCGGCTTTGGAGACGAGCTCGCGGGCTTCGTCGATGGTGATGGTGACTTTCTCGGTCCGCACGAACGTGACATCCGAGTGCGTCTCACCGAGGATCGTGTGGCATGCAGCGCACTCGCCGCAGCCGCGGAGGGTGACGTCGTCCTGTTGGCAGTTCAGTGCCGCGGCGAAGGCCTTGGCCGCGTTGGAACGGCCGGAGCCCGGGGGGCCGGTGAAGAGCCACGCGTGCGTGAGGCCGGTTTCGCCCTGAGCAGCCTGCTTCAATTGCGCCACCACGGGCGCCTGCCCTTGGAGGTCGTCCCAGACGCTCACGGAAGGTCGCCCGCTATGGGCTCGGCCGGAACATGCTCGCCCAACAACAACAACTCCACGCGTTCCAGAATCTGTGCCGCCAGTGTCTCGATGTCGGAACTGGCCGGCAGCACCAAGTAACTTGAGGGTGCAGCTTCGGCGAGGGCCAGGAAGGCGTGCCGGATGGCGGAATGGAAGTCGTCAGGCTCAGACTCCAACCGGTCCTCTTTTGCGTCACCGGCGGTGCGGCGTTGGCGGCCGTGGGAGGGGTCGACGTCGAGCAGTACCGTCAGGTCCGGATGCAAACCTTCCGTGGCCCACTCGTTAAGCGTCAAAACGCCCTCGGCACCCAAACCGCGGCCAGCACCCTGATAGGCAACGGAAGAGTCAATATAGCGATCCGTAATGACTACTGTTCCGTCGGCCAGCGCGGGGCGGATCACTTGGGTGGCGTGGGCGGCGCGGGCGGCCGCAAACATGAGGGCTTCGGTGCGGGCATCGATGGTGCCGTGTCCGTGGTCCAGGACAAGGGAGCGCAGTTTCTCGCCGATGGGGGTGCCGCCTGGTTCGCGGGTGCGCAGCACGGAGATTCCCCGCGACTCAAGGGTTTGGGAGAGCCGGGCGGCCTGGGTGGACTTGCCCGCTCCGTCCCCGCCTTCGAAGGCGATGAAAAGGCCTTGGCTCTGAATACTCACGGCTCTAGCCTACCGAGCTTCCCTGACATGAAAGGCGCGTAATGCCTTTCTTCCACAGCCTTGCCCCCGACTACGCTGAAACCATGAGCCTTTCCGATCAGCATGCCGCCGAATTGTCTCCGGAAACCGTTGTGGTTGCTGCCGGCCGCCCTGAGCGAGCCCACGATGAGCCGGTGAACCCACCCATCGTCCTGTCCTCCACATACTTCGGCACGGGTTCACTCAGCGACGGAGATCGCGGCTACGGACGCTACGCGAACCCCACTTGGGATCCGTTCGAAGACGCCCTGGCCAAGCTGGAAGGCGCCACGCTTCCGGGCCTGCTCTATGCCTCCGGCCTGGCAGCGGTCAGTTCGGCACTTTCACTGGTTCCTGCCGGCGGCGTCGTGGTGATGCCCTCGCACAGTTACGCCGGTTCCCTCGTGATGGCCACCGAGCTCGCAGGGAAGGGTTTCCTGGAACTGCGCACCGTGGACATCACGGACACGGACGCAGTCAAGGCGCTCATCAACCCGGACGAGGGAAAGAAAGCGGACCTGCTCTGGCTGGAAAGCCCCACCAACCCCATGCTCGGCATCGCCGATGTTCGGGCACTCACCGACGCGGCGCACGCTGTGGGCGCCATCGTGGTCACGGACAACACCTTTTCCACCCCGTTGGTTCAGCAACCCCTCAGCCTGGGGTCCGACGTCGTTCTCCACTCGGTGACCAAATACCTGGCCGGGCATTCCGACGTCGTGCTTGGCGCATTGGTCACCTCAAACCCGGAGCTGCGTGCCACGCTGCTGCACCACCGCATCATCCACGGCGGCATTGCCGGACCGTTCGAGGCCTGGCTTGCACTCCGCGGCCTGCGCACGCTCGCGCTGCGGATCGAACGCTCCCAGGCGTCCGCCGCCACGCTCGCCGAACGGCTCAGCACCCACCCCCGCGTCGAAGCCATCCGCTACCCGGGACTCTCGACCGATCCGGGACACGAGCGCGCCAAGGTGCAGATGAAGGGCTTCGGTTCCATCCTCTGCATCCAGATCGCAGGCGACGAACACCGCAGCGGCGCCGATGCGGCCGACGAATTGGTCCGCGCCTTGCAGCTCTGGCTCCCGGCAACATCACTGGGCGGGGTCGAGTCACTGATTGAACGCCGACGCCGGCACACGGCTGAGCCGCTCAGCGTCCCGGAGAACCTGGTCCGTTTGAGCGTTGGCATTGAGAACGTGGAAGACCTCTGGTCCGACCTTGAGCAAGCGCTGAAGTCGCTGGACGGCTAGGCTAAAGGGCGTGGACGGAAAAATCTTGATTGCGTACGTCACCAGCGGGGTCTACCTCATCCTTGGCCTGGTGGCCCTGGCCTTGGAACTGTGGGCCTTCGCGGACTGCCTGCGCCATAGGCCGACCCTCTTCGTGGCGGCCTCCAAGCGCACCAAGACGTTCTGGCTGGCGCTCACGGGCGTGGCCCTTGCCATCGGCGCCTTGACCCTGCTCACAGGTGGCAGCGGATTGGGCTTGTTCGGCATCGCCGCCGTGACGGCGTCCTGCGTGTACCTCGCCGATGTCCGTCCCGCCCTTCGCGAAGCGGGCAGCGGCGGCAACCGCAACGTCGGCCCCTACGGTCCTTGGTAACCGGCGCTACCGGTACATCAGACTCACCGTGGTGCCACGGCATCCCACGCCACGGTCAGCTCACCCAGGCGCCACCGCGCGGGACCATCCTGAAGCGGCCACCCGCCGTCGCGCAGTGATCGGCACATACCCGTCCAGCGCTGCCGGTTCCCGAACGACGCCAGCGGCGCAGCTTCAAGCCATGCCTTGTCCATGGCCTGAAGGAACGCATGGATCGCTTCGCCCGGCACATTACGGTGAATAAGGGCTTTGGGCAGCCGCTCGGCCACCTCCGACGGTAGCTCGAAACTTCCGAACCGCACCGAGAAGCTGAGGCTCAGCGGCCGCTCGGCATCCAGCGCCACCCACGTTACCCGCCGGCCGATCTCGTCGCAGGTACCGTCGATGAACAGTCCGCCGGGCGCCAACCGTGATTGCACCAGCGCCCAGATTCCGAGGACATCCGCCTCCTCGTACTGACGCAGCACGTTGAACGCCCGTACCAACACGGGATTGCCGGGCACCGGCACTTCGAACCCGCCAACGTGGAAGCTCAGCCCGGGACGTTCAAGGGCCTTCGCGGTCCGCACGCGTTCGGGCTCAATCTCAATTCCACAAACCCGCACATCGGGCCGCACGGCTTGCAGCCGTTCGAAGAGTTCGACGGCGGTTGTCGGCGAGGCGCCGTAGCCCAGGTCCACCACTAAAGGGTCGACGGCGGCGCGCAGCCGCCACGCCTGCGGACCGGCCAGCCAGCGGTCCAGGCGGCGCATGCGGTTGGGGTTGGTGGTGCCGCGGGTGATGTTGCCAACGGGCTTCCCGCCCCGACTGCGGGGAGAGCCCACCCGTTCCGCTTTTTGCACCACGGCCACCACTTTATCCCTGCCGGGTTTCATCCCTGCCGTTCGGCCTGGCTGCTTCCGTTGACGAACGTAATGCCCGGCAGCGCACCGGACCGCTCGGCTAGGATGAAAACCATGACTTACAAGCTGATTCTGCTGCGCCACGGCCACAGCGACTGGAACGCCAAGAACCTGTTCACCGGTTGGGTGGACGTAGACCTGAACGACCAAGGCCGCGAAGAAGCAGTGCGCGGTGGGGAACTCCTGGTTGAGAACAACATCCTCCCGGACGTCCTCTACACCTCGCTCCTGAAGCGTGCCATCAACACCGCCAACATGGCGCTGGACAAGGCAAACCGCGGCTGGATCCCGGTCAAGCGCGACTGGCGCCTCAACGAGCGCCACTACGGTGCCCTGCAGGGCAAGGACAAAGCCCAGACCCTCGCCGAGTTCGGTGAAGAGCAGTTCATGGAATGGCGCCGCAGCTACGACACCCCGCCGCCGCCCCTGTCCGACGACAGCGAATTCTCCCAGGCACACGACCCCCGCTACGCGGACCTCGGCGACGCTTTGCCGCGGACCGAATGCCTCAAGGACGTCCTGGTCCGTCTGCTCCCGTACTGGGAATCGGACATCAAGGAAGACCTCAAGGCCGGAAAGACCGTCCTGGTCACGGCCCACGGCAACTCACTGCGCGCCCTCGTGAAGCACCTGGACGGCATCAGCGACGAAGCCATTGCTTCGCTGAACATCCCCACCGGCATCCCGCTGGTGTACGAACTGGATGAGGACTTCAAGCCGATCAACCCGGGCGGAACCTACCTGGATCCCGACGCAGCAGCCCAGGCCATCCTCGCGGTGGCCAACCAGGGCAAAAAGTAAATCCTCCGCTGCTGCCGCGGCACCAGCTACGGTGCAGTTTAAACGACGGCGGCCGGTCACCTTGGGTGACCGGCCGCCGTCGTCGTTAATGCTGTCAGGCTAGAAGCCCTCAGGCTGCCATTCGCCGGTCACCAGGTAGGTGACTTTGCGGGCAACCGATACGCCGTGGTCGGCGAAGCGCTCAAAGTAGCGGCTGGCCAAGGCGACGTCCACGGTGGTGGAAGGGCTCTCGCTCCACTCAGGGGAAGCGATGGCCTTGAAGACGCTGAGGTGGAGGTCGTCCACGGCGATGTTGATCTTGAGGATGTCGCGGGCCACCTCAAGGTTGCGGGTCTCAAGGAGCTCGATGACCTTGGCTGTGATCTCGATGTCGTGCTGGGCCATGGCCTTGAAGGTCTGGGTCAGCGAAGCGGGGATGACGGTGGCCGGGTAGCGGAGGCGTGCCAGCTGGGCCACGTGGCGGGCGAGGTCACCCATGCGTTCCAGCGACGCACTCATGCGCAGCGAGCCCACGATCATGCGGAGGTCGCTGGCAACGGGGCCCTGCAACGCCAGGATGTCGATGGCGCGCTCGTCGAGGCTGTTCTGCAGGAAGTCGATGCGGGCATCTGCCGCGATGACGTCCTGGGCAAGATCCACGTCGGCGCCTTCGAAGGAAGTAGTGGCCTTCGTGATTGCTTCGTGAACCAGCTTGGAGATCTCGATGAGGTCGTCACCTACCTGGGTGAGCTCCTCCTGAAAAACCTTGCGCACTAAGGCGTCCTTTCCTTGGAAATCCGCTTCCCGTGATCCGGGCCGGATTTCAAAACCATTGGCAGTCCAACCAGTAACTGTGTCAGGGGCCAGTGAACTGTTCGGCATCTTTAGATGAACGTTAGTTGAACCGTCCGCGTTTGGCGCCGGATCAATGCTTTGCCATGTTTCCACAGCATAAGCTGGACACGTGGATCCATTGCTTATAGGTGTCGTCGCAGGCCTCGTTGGCCTGTCGTTGGGCGTCTTCGGCATGCTCGCCTTCAGGATCAGCGAGCGGCAACGCAGCATCGTTGACCTGGACGTTACCGAACCCCTGCTTCCCGAGGGCGCCGCTGAGGTGCTGGCCGTCGTCGGGCGTGCCTTCGTGGTGGTTGACGCGATCGATGGCGTGGTCCGCGCCAGCCCTGCGGCGTATGCGTACGGCTTGGTCCGTGGCCACACAGTGGTGCACAAGCAGCTCCTGGACATGACCGCGAAGGTCCGCCGCGACGGCGTGATCCTGGAGGAACAGTACGAACTCCCGCGCGGGCCGCTGGGCAAGGGCACCATTGTGGTCCAGGTCCGCGCAGCCATGCTCGGCTGGGAATACATCGTGCTCCTGGCTGACGACCGCACCGAGATCACCCGCACCGAAGAGATCCGGAACGACTTCGTGGCCAATGTGTCCCACGAACTGAAAACCCCCGTGGGGGCGATCTCGCTCCTGGCCGAAGCCTTGGAGGCCTCGCCGGACGACGAGGAGGCCGTGCGGCGGTTCGCCAAGCGCATGCACAAGGAGTCCGGACGGCTCGCGGCCTTGGTTCAGGACATCATCGAACTCTCCCGCCTGCAGGGCGCCAATGTCGCCCAGCAGGGCCACGCCGTTGACATCAACACCGTGATCACCGAGGCCGTGGACCGTTCGCAGCTGCCAGCCGAAAGCAAGAACATCCAGATTGTGGTGGGCGGCCACTCGGAGTCCTTGGTGTTCGGCGACCGCGACCTCCTGGTGACCGCGCTGCGCAACCTCATCGACAATGCCATCCGCTACTCACCCGAGAACACCCGCGTGGGTGTCGGCGTCCGGACCCGGGAGGGCGTCGTGGCCATCTCCGTCACGGACCAGGGCGAGGGATTGACTCCCGAGGACCAGGAGCGTGTGTTCGAGCGGTTCTACCGCGTTGACGCAGCACGCTCCAGGCACACCGGCGGAACCGGCCTTGGGCTCAGCATCGTCAAGCATGTGGTGTCCAACCACGGCGGCGAGGTGACCGTCTGGTCCCAGCCCGGCCAAGGATCCACGTTCACCATCCGCTTGCCGGAGATGGAAGGCCAGGACGACGACGCCGGCCTGCCGACTCCCGCTGCCACCGCGGCTGCTTCCACCGAACTTCCGGCGGTTCCTGCCGCCGTCGAACCCCATCACGCGAGCCAACACGCGAGTGAAAAATCGGGCGCCAGCGGCGCCCAAGAGCAAGGAGCCAGCGCTTGAGCCGGATTTTGATTGTGGAGGACGAAGAGTCCTTCAGCGACCCCCTGTCCTATCTGCTGGGCAAAGAGGGTTTCGACGTCGAGGTAGTGGACAACGGCAGCGACGCCCTGGTGGAGTTCGACCGTAACGGCGCCGACCTCGTCCTCCTGGATCTGCAGTTGCCGGGAACACCGGGAACGGAAGTTTGCCGGCAGTTGCGCCAGCGCTCCAGCGTTCCCGTCATCATGCTGACGGCCAAGGATTCGGAGATCGACAAGGTTGTTGGGCTGGAACTGGGCGCCGACGACTACGTCACCAAGCCCTATTCCTCCCGGGAACTCGTGGCACGTGTGCGCGCCGTCCTCCGTCGCCAGGGTGAACCCGAAGAACTCATCACCTCCACAGTGCAGGCGGGCCCGGTCCGCATGGACATCGAGCGCCACGTGGTGAGTGTCAACGGCGAACAGGTGTCGTTGCCGCTGAAGGAGTTCGAACTGCTGGAGATGCTTCTCCGCAACTCGGGCAGGGTGTTGACGCGCGGGCAGCTGATCGACCGTGTGTGGGGCTCGGACTACGTGGGCGATACCAAGACGCTGGACGTCCATGTGAAGCGGCTCCGCAGCAAGATCGAGCCCGATCCCTCGGCGCCGAGGTACCTGGTGACAGTCCGGGGACTGGGCTACAAGTTCGAGCCGTAAAGCGTACCTCGCCGGGGACACGCGCAGTCGTTGGCGCCACGGAGAGCGGCTGACGACACCCGGATTCGGGCGTCGTCAGCCCGACAGAGTGGCCCTGGTGAATATGGGTGTCCGCATCGGCAGCCACATCACACAAAGGAAGGGTCCCGCCGCGGCGGGACCCTTCCGTTGTTGTAAAGCTTGTAGCGTGCCGGCTGCTAGTGGCCGGCCGCTGCGGACTCCGTGGACGTTGCAGTCGACGTCGGAGTCGCCGTGGGGGTCGGCGTTGTCGGCAGGTACTTGGCGTACTCGGGGAGCGTGCCGTCAACTACCGGGACGTTAACCGTTGCGGAGTCCGATCCGCTGCGGATGGTAATGGGCGTCAGTCCGCCGGGGATGACACCGGCAGTGCTGAGGATGGCAGCATCCGCGGAGTCATTCAGGTAGGTCTGGGAGTTGGCCTTGACCGGGATCTCGGTCTGGGCGCCGTTGGCACCGCTGATGGTCAGCGTTGCATCCGAGCTGGACTGGTTGAACACAGCGCCGATCACGCGGCCCGGTTCGTTCTCGCCCGAGGCGACGATCAGGATGTTGCGCAACTGCAGCTGTCCGAGATCAGCTTTGATCCCATCCGATGCCGAGTACTGGTGGGTAGTCTGCTGGGCGTTGACGAATCCGCAGCCGGTGACGGACAGAAGACCGACGCCGATTGCAGCCGCCGCAATTGCCAGCTTGCCGCGCTGGACAGGGTTCATCGCAGTATTGCGCACGACACCTACTCCTCAAGAGTCATTGGAACACTTTTCAGCCATAGCCTATCGGCAAACGGTCCAAAAGAAGGATTCGGGAGGGCTTTGTGGCGGAGTCGACGGGGAAGATCTGCCGGCCGGGTTGCTTGCTTGAAGCATCTTTCCCCGGTTTCGTCAAGAGGTTGGAGGAAGTCGTTTAAGGCCTTATTCCCTTTATTGGCGCGGCAGGAGGGGCTGTGTGATGCCAGTCGTATGCCTTAATCGTGATAGACTAATCTGCGGGAAAGGGGAAAGTCCACATGGTTTTTGAGGTCGGCGAGACAGTAGTTTACCCTCACCACGGTGCAGCAAAAATTGAGGAAATCAAGATGCGCACCATCAAGGGCGAAGAGAAGATGTATCTCAAGCTCAAGGTGGCTCAGGGTGATCTGACCATTGAAGTTCCAGCAGAGAACGTTGACCTTGTTGGGGTCCGGGACGTAGTGGGCAAAGAAGGCTTGGAGCACGTATTTGACGTTCTCCGCGCCGAGTTCACTGAAGAGCCTACCAACTGGTCACGTCGTTACAAGGCGAACCTGGAGAAGCTTGCTTCGGGCGATGTCATCAAGGTGGCAGAGGTCGTTCGCGATCTTTGGCGTCGTGATCACGATCGCGGCCTGTCAGCAGGCGAGAAGCGAATGCTTGCCAAGGCGCGGCAGATTCTGATTTCAGAACTGGCCCTGGCGGAAAAGACCGATGAAGAGAAGGCTGCAAGCGTTCTTGACGAGGTCTTGGCTTCCTAAGAATTGAGCCCCGGTGGTGCGAAAGCGCCGCCGGGTTTCTTTTTGCCCAAACGCTGCTGATGGGTCACAAACGCTCCTGATGGGTCGCAGTACTCTGGTGACCATGAGTACTCCTTCCCAGCGCGCCGTTACGGCCGTGATCGTGGTTGCTGCCGGTTCCGGTGAACGCCTCGGCTACGGCATCCCCAAAGCACAGGTACCACTGGGTGGCGAATCCATCCTGATGCACGCGCTGCGCGGCGTGATTGCATCGGACGTCGCGCGCCAAATCTGCATCGCGGTGCCGAAGGGCGACACCGAGCTCCGCGCGTTGATCGCCGAGTTCACCATCGACCTCGTGGACGGTGGCCCCGAAATTTCCGTTGTCGACGGCGGAACCTCCCGGGCGGATTCCGTCCGCGCTGCCTTGGCTGCCTTGGAGGACGGAACCGAATTCGTGCTCGTCCACGACGCCGCCCGTGCGCTGACTCCCGAGCGGGTCTTCCAGCGCGTGGCCGACGCCTTGGCCTCCGGCGCGAAGGCGGTCATCCCCACCATGCCCGTGGTGGATACCATCAAGACCGTCGCGCAAACGGACGGTGCGGACACCTCAATAGCCCCAGAGGTTGTCACCGGCACAGCACCCCGCGAACAGCTCCGTGCTGTGCAGACTCCCCAAGGCTTCGAGCTGGCCACATTGCGGCGGGCGCACGAGGCTGCCGGGCTTTTCGACGACAAACAGTCCGCAGCCGTCACCGATGACGCCATGCTGGTGGAACTGCTGGGGGTCCCGGTCCACGCCGTCCGAGGAGCCAGCCAGTCCCTCAAAATCACCACGCCGCTGGACCTCATCATCGCCGAAGGCCTCCTGGAAGGCCCGCTGGGAATTCGTTGGGTGGAAGGCTGATGTCGCAACACTTGCCCGCGAACATGGTCCTGCCCCGCACAGGCATCGGCATCGACGTGCACGCGTTTGCCCCCGCCGAGGATCCGCAGCCGCTCTGGTTGGGCGGGCTCTTCTGGGCAGGCGAGCAAGGGTTGTCGGGACATTCCGACGGCGATTGCGTCGCGCACGCGGCCGCGGACGCCCTCTTCTCCGCTTGTGGCATTGGCGACCTCGGTACGCATTTCGGCACCGACCGTCCTGAGTTCGCCGGCGCCTCAGGAGTCAAGCTCCTCGGCGAAGCAGCCAGGATCGTACGTGCTGCGGGTTTCGAAATCGGAAACGTCGCAGTCCAGTTCGTCGCCAACCGTCCCAAGTTCGGGCCACGCCGGGAAGAGTCCCAGCGAGTACTGAGTGAGGCTGCCAACGCTCCCGTCAGCGTCTCGGCCACTACCAGCGACGGTTTGGGCTTCACCGGACGTGGCGAGGGCATCTCCGCTGTGGCTACGGCGCTGGTGTACCCGGTTACGGTGTCCGAGCCCGGCCCCGCGAAAGGTGCGCCGCATGGTTAGGTCGCGTGCCGGCGTCGTGCGTTCTGCGGTGCTGCTGTCCGCGGGCTTGGCCGCCGCGCTGCTGGTAGGCGGTTGTGCTGGGACGCCGAGGATGGATGTGAAGGCCAGTTGTGAGTTCCTGAACAACGACACCTTCAAGCCCGACGGCAACCAGCAACAGCAGTCCAAACAGATCGCCGAGCACTACCACCAGATTGCGGACAAGCTTGCTCCGGAAATCGGCGACCCCATCAAGGAGATGGCGGCCATCATGGACAAAGCGGCGGCGTCGTCGCTGGGAGCAGCCACGCAGGAACAGCAGCAACAGTTGACCGTGCACTTCAACACAATCGGCGAATACTGCAAGTAGGCAGGTCACGCCGCGTCATCGGCTAATCTGGAGCGGTGACCCTGCGCTTCTATGACACTGCCTCCGCCGAAGTCCGCGACTTCGTTCCCCTCGAAGACGGCAAGGCCAGCGTGTACTACTGCGGGGCCACCGTTCAGGGCATGCCCCACGTGGGCCACGTCAGGTCGGCCATCGCCTTCGACCAACTCACCCGCTGGCTTGAGTTCCGCGGACTTCGTGTCACCGTGGTGCGCAACGTTACGGATATCGACGACAAGATCCTGGCTAAGTCGGCGCAATCATTTGGGCCGGACTGGGATGCCGAACCCACCGCACGCCAGGCCGAAGAATGGTGGGCTCTGGCCTACCGCTACGAGCAGGAATTCGAGAATGCCTACGACTCCCTCGGAGTCCAGCGGCCCACGTACGAGCCCCGCGCTACCGGACACATCCCGGAAATGCACGCGCTCATCCAACGCCTCATCGACCGGGGCCATGCCTACCCGGCGCTGGACGACTCCGGCGACGTCTACTTCGATGTCCGTTCGTGGAGCAAATACGGATCGTTGACGCGGCAGAACATCGACGACATGCAGGGCGCCACGGATGCTGACCCCCGCGGCAAGCGCGATCCCCGCGACTTCGCGCTGTGGAAGGGTTACAAAGACGGCGAACCCGAGTCCGCCAGCTGGTCGTCACCGTGGGGCGCCGGACGTCCCGGATGGCACCTCGAATGCTCCGCCATGGTCACCAAATACCTGGGTCCGCGCTTCGATATCCACGGTGGGGGACTGGACCTTCGCTTCCCGCATCACGAGAACGAGATGGCGCAATCCCAAGCTGCCGGGGACGAGTTCGCCAACTTCTGGATGCACAACGGCATGGTCACGTTCGAGGGCGAAAAGATGTCCAAGTCCATCGGGAACACGGTGAGCCCCGCTGAGATGCTGGAGCTCGCCTCACCCCGCGTGGTGCGCTACTACCTTGGCCAGGCGCACTACCGCTCCATCCTGGACTACCGTCCCACGTCCCTGCAGGAGGCTGCTGCCGCCGTGGAACGTATTGATGGTTTCATCAGCAAGGCCTCCGCCAAGGTGACGGACCCCTCGGATGTTGCCCCGCAGGCCAACATGCCCGCAGCCTTCATTGCAGCCATGGACGACGACCTCAACGTGCCGCAGGCCCTTGGCGTTCTGCACGAAACGGTCCGCGCAGGCAACACTGCGCTGGCCGCAGGCGACCTCGAAGCCACCAAAGAGGCCCTGTACAGCGTGGTCTCCATGACCGGGGTCCTCGGACTGGATTCGGTCAAAATGCCAGAGGCCGTCCAAGGCCGCGAACATGCTGCGTTGAAGGTCCTGGTGGAAGCGCAACTCGAAGCCCGCGCCGCTGCCAGGGCCAGCAAGGACTGGGCCGCGTCCGACGCAATCCGGGACACACTCGCCGCCGCCGGTGTGGTGGTCGAAGATGGTGCGGACGGCGCCACCTGGAGCCTCAAACGCGACTGACCAAAGGGCGCTGCGGCCGAATTGCATCGGGTCAGTAGACTTGATTCCAGACTTACTCACAAAATCAAGGATGGAATCTCATGGCCAACAATGGTCGCCGGTCGGTCAAGAACAAGAAGGGCCCCACCACCGGAACCGGTGGCCACGGCCGCAAGGCCCTGGAGGGCAAGGGTCCCACGCCCAAGGCGGAGGATCGCACCTACCACAAGGCATACAAGAACAAGCAGCTCTCCGAGCGTTCGGCAGCCAAGCGCGGCCCGGCACGCCCCGGCACCGGCGCCCGCTCGGGTCCCAAGGGCCGTGCCACCGAAGAACTGGTCACCGGCCGTAACTCGGTGGTCGAAGCCCTGCGCGCAGGCATCCCGGCGAAGGCCCTGCACGTGGCCATCCGCATCGAAATGGACGACCGCGTCAAGGAATCCCTCAAGCTCGCGGCCGAGCGTGGCATCCCGCTGCTCGAAACCGGCAAGCCGGAGCTGGACCGCATGACCGAGGAAGCGGTCCACCAGGGACTCGTTCTGCAGATCCCGCCGTACGAATACCAGGACGCCTACGACCTCGCCGAGGAAACCCTCGCCAAGTGGAAGAAGGGGCACATCTCCAACGCCCCCATCTTCGTGGCGCTGGATGGCATCACTGACCCCCGCAACCTCGGCGCGATCATCCGCTCCGTGTCCGCGTTCAGCGGCCACGGCGTGATTGTCCCCGAACGTCGCTCGGTCGGCGTTACGGCGTCCGCTTGGAAGACCAGCGCCGGTGCCGCCGTCCGCGTACCCGTGGCCCGCGCGTCGAACCTTAACAATGCGCTCAAGCAGTTCAAGAACATGGGCATCTACGTGCTTGGCCTTGATGGCGACGGCGACGTCTCGCTGCCCGACCTCACGGTCGCCACCGAACCCGTCTGCATCGTGGTTGGTTCCGAAGGCAAGGGCCTCAGCAGGCTGGTCCGGGAGAACTGCGACCAGATCGTCTCGATCCCCATCGACTCCGCCATGGAATCGCTCAATGCCTCCATGGCCGTCGGCATCTCGCTGTACGAAGTGTCGAGGCAGCGCGCCGCTAAGTAATCCCTGGTGAGGGCGGGGGTCGCTGTCGCGGCCGCCGCCCTCCGCGTGCTCGCTCGTGCCTCGCTTAGACGCACTTCCGGATGGCCCCTGCGGCGCCTTTCGCACGCTCTCTCACATCCCGTCGGCTTTTGCAGGACGCTCTTTCACTTCCTGACGCCGCCGGCTGGAATGGGGCGGGATGCTTTCGCTGCCGGTCTTCTTTTGGGCCACGTATACCGGATGACGCCACCTATATTCGGGTAGCGCCCATCCGTTTGCGTGGCGCCGGCGAATTTGAGTGGCGTCCGTTAGAAGTCGCGGCGGTTGGCCAGGACCGGGAGTTTTTGGCGGGCTTCGTCCACCACTGCGGGGTCCAGGTCGGCAAAGATAAGGCCCGGTTCGCCGTCGAGGGCTTCCAGGACCTGGCCAAAGGGGCTCACGACGGCGGAGTACCCCACTCCCGTAGGCGCGGCGCCTTTGGCTTCAACACCCTGGGTGGCCGGATCACCTTGGCCGCAGGCGAGCACGAACGTGGTGGTGTCCACGGCTCGTGCGCGGGCCAGGAGTTGCCATTGATCGGCCTTGCCTGGGCCGGAACCCCATGAGGCGGACACGATGTTCACCACGGCACCGCGGTCTGCGTTGGCGGTGAACAGGGCAGGAAAGCGGATGTCGTAGCAGGTGGCCAAACCGAAGGTGAGGCCGCCGGCGTCGAACGTTACAGGCTCGGTACCGGCCTCGACGGTATCCGACTCCGCGAAGCCGAACGCGTCGAAGAGATGGACCTTGTCGTAGCTCGTATCGACGCCCGGACCGGTGGCGAGCAGCGTGTTGCGAACGCGCCGGTCCCCGGAGCCGGTGGGGGAGCCGGGCGTGAACATGCCCGCCACGATCACCAGTTGCAGTTCGTCGGCGATGGAGCGCACCTTGCTCGCCCACGGACCGTCCAACGGTTCAGCGATGTCCAACAGCGAGTTTCCAAACGCGCGCATCATCGCCTCGGGGAAGACCACCAGCTCGGCGCCGCCTGCCTTGGCTCGGCGGGCGTACTCCTCAAGGAGCCGCAGGTTGTCGGCCAGATCCCGGCCGGTGATGACTTGGGCGAGTGCCACGCGCACGATAGAACCTCCAGTTGTCTCCGTTCCAGTATGCCAATTAACGAAATCGAGACGCAGAACGTCGTCACATGGGCGGCCGGCGCGGCACATACTGGGCGTGGAACTAAACTTGCAAGCAATGGTTATGCCTATTTTTGACACAGCAGCTGCCGTCGACGCGTCGGGGCCAAGACCCCTCGGACTGAGCACGCCCCAGCCCGGGCTTTTCGACGTCGAAAACACGCAGAACCATCAGGTCAACGTTGCTGTCTTCGCGCCGGACCTCGAACGCGTTGAGGTGGCCTTCCAAGCACCCGGTGAGCCTTGGCGCGCCCACGTCCTCCCCAACGTGGAAGACGGCGTGCACTTTGGCTTGGTCAGTGGAATGCCGCCGGGTACGCGCTATGGCTTCCGCGCCGCACCCACCGAGGACGGGTTGCCCATGTCGGTTCCCGCGCTGGATTTGGATGCCGACGGCGAACAGCGGCTGTTGCTGGATCCGTATGGTCGCGCTGTGGACCAGCGGGGCGAATTCCTGACGAGTGTCCATGTGGACACCGGCTTTGACTGGGGCGACGACCTGCCACCTCGGATACCCCTGCGCACCTCGGTGATCTATGAAGCCCACGTCCGCGGACAGACGATGCTGCACCCGGACATCCCGGAGCACCTGCGTGGGACGTACGCGGGCATGGCGCATCCAGTGATGATCCAGCACCTGACAGAACTTGGAATTACCGCGGTGCAGCTCCTCCCCATCCACTTCCACCTGGATGAATCGCATCTCCAGGACCTGGGCATGACCAATTACTGGGGCTACAACACCGCTGCCTTCTTTGCACCCCATTCGGACTACGCCACGGAAGCTGCCCGCAACGCCGGCCCGCACGCGGTGCAGGACGAGCTCAAGGGCATGATCAAGCTCCTGCATGCCGCCGGAATCGAAGTCATCCTGGACGTCGTGTACAACCACACCGCGGAGGCCGGTCCTGACGGCCCCGCCCTGAGCTTCCGCGGGCTCGCGGAGTCGCGCTATTACCGGCATGATGCCCACGGGCGCTACCTGGACACCACCGGCTGTGGCAACACCTTGGACTTCAGCGATCCCGTAGTGGTGGATCTGGCGCTGGACTCCTTGCGGTACTGGGTGAACGACTTCCATGTGGACGGGTTCCGCTTCGACCTCGCCGTGACCCTGTGCCGGGATGCCGGCAACACCTTCGACCCCCAGCACCCCTTCCTGCAGGCCATCGCCGAGGACCCGGTTCTGTCTGCGGTCAAGCTCATCGCCGAGCCGTGGGACGTGGGCTATGGGGGCTGGCAGACGGGCCGTTTCCCGCAAGGATGGTCGGATTGGAACGACCATTTCCGGGACGGCGTCCGCAGCTTCTGGCTGTCCGACCGCGCTGCCATCGAGGCCGGCGGCCAAGGCGGCTCGGTGGCCTCGTTGGCTGAGCTGATGGCCGGTTCCGCCAACCTCTTCGCATCCTCCGGGCGAACCCGGCTGGCCTCGGTCAACTTCATCACGGCCCACGACGGTTTCACGCTCAAGGACCTGGTCAGCTACGACCGGAAGCACAACGAGGCCAACGGGGAGCAGAACCGTGACGGCCACGGCGATAACCGCAGCTACAACCATGGCGTGGAGGGCAGGAGCGAAAACGAGGCCATTGTGGCTGCCCGCTCGCTGTCCATCCGCAACCTGATGGCCACCTTGCTGTTGTCCTTCGGCGTCCCCATGATCACGGCCGGCGACGAACTTGGCCGGACCCAGCAGGGCAACAACAACGCCTACTGCCAGGACAACCCCACGGCGTGGCTTGATTGGAGCCGGACCCAGGAAGCCAATGCCATGTTCAGGACCACGCGGGAGTTGGTCCGTCTACGCCGCTGGTTCCTGCGGCACCAGCCGGAGAGCTTCCCCGGCAAAGCCAATGACTCCAGCCTGCAGTGGTTCGATGACAAGGGCAAACGCATGACACCCGCGCGTTGGAACGATCCCAACGTCCGCTCCGTCCAGCTGCTCATGGGCCATGAGGACAGCGAAATCCGGGGTCTGATCGTGGTGAACGGAAGCAACAAGGACGTGAAAATGGTCCTGCCGGAGATCCTGAGCGAATCGGGCATCGGCAAGCGCATGTTCGAACTTCGCTTCACCACGTCGGTGCTGCATGAGCGCCGGAAGGGCGCATTGGTTGCCTCGGGGGAGCGGGATATCCTGCAAGCCAACACCATCAACATCTACCGCACCTAGACAGCAACTCAACCGGGAGTCCTCTGCATGAACCGCAGCCGCAGCAAACTGGTGGCCTTCGCGGGGCTGGTGATCGCCGTCGTCGTACTTGTGGTGGCCATGGTGGGTGGCGGCGGGCTGACGGCGCCGTCCACAGCGCCGCCCTCCAGCGTTCAAACCACGACGCCGGAACCCGGCACCGCGCCGACCGCACCGGTGGTTGCAAACCCGTCCGCCCTGCCCACCATCAACGCCTCGCAGTTACCCAAAGAAGGCCGGCAGACACTGGCCCTTATCGCGAAGGGTGGCCCGTACCCGTACGACCGCGACGGCGTTAACTTCGGCAACTTCGAGGGCCTGCTGCCCAAGAAGTCCGGTGGCTTCTACAAGGAGTACACGGTCCCCACTCCGGGAGAATCGGACCGTGGCGCCCGCCGCATCATCGTAGGCAAGGACGCCGCCAAGTACTACACCCCGGACCATTACGAGTCGTTCAAGTTCATCGTCGAAGGCAAGTAGGAGCCCATGAAGATCTATTCCGCAGACACCTGGACCCTCGAAGAACTGCAGGAGCAGATTTCCGACGCAGGCCGCAGGACCGTAATGGTCCCACCGGCCACCACCAAGCAGGCCGTCCTTGAGGTCTTCGGACAGGTCCTGGACTTCCCGGAGTACTACGGCGTGAACCTGGACGCCCTGAACGACTCCCTGCACGACTACGCGGATGCGCTCTCGGAGGACGACGGCAGCCCGGTCACCATGATTTGGCAGGTCCCCGCGGCCTACCGCACGGATCGCTCCTTCGGCGTCGTGTGCGAAATCCTGCAGGACGCCGAGCGCTACGCCGGCCGGGATCTGGCGGTCATCGCGGTCTTCGAGCACTAACTGCGCCGACGTACCTTTCGTGCTGGCCAACGCCCGGACAGGAACCGCCTGGAATGACCATGCGGCGAGCTGAGACGTAGCCCAGCGTTGGTTCCCATGGGTTGATGAATCGAGTCGAAAAGCGCCTTAGTGCTGAATATTCGCCAATCGTGACGCGAAAATTAGATCATTTCTTGATTTTTTTCATATGTTTCAAGAATTTGAAATTTCGCCTATCGACTGAGCGAACGGCACTATGCTTTGACATGCGGTGCAAAGTATCGCCAGGTCAAATTTGCTGTCGGAGAAGAAGCTCGACTACTAAGTCGGCGCGCAAGACATGAGATGGGAAGCCGGAAAGTGTCGATAAGAATTCCTGAACGCCGGGAACGCCGGGAACGCCGGGAACGCTGGGCAGGGTATGTGGTGGCCTCGCTTGCCACAGGCGTCGCGCTGGCTATTTCGTCTTGTTCCGGTGCGGCGGGTAGTTCAATCACGCCGGACCCATCGGGAAAAGTTCAGCTGGATTACGAGAACTCTCTCATCGTATTCCCAGTTGACGCGTACAGAATTTCGACCCATGATCGCTCTCGGATTCTCCTTGCGAGGGAAGTCATCATGACTACGTGCATGAAGAAATTCGGCTTCATCGATGATCCGAATGCTGCCTATCCGAAGGCAGAAAACCGGAACTACGGCGTGTGGAACGTTGATCGAGTGAGGCAGAACGGATTCCGGCTTATTGGGGAAGACGCTCAATCGAACCCGGAGCACGATAAGGCGGGCTCGTGGGGTGATGCCAGATACGAGTGTCTTGCCAGCGAAAAGAGCAAGATCGATGAAGTTACTCCATCGGATGATCTGATGAATGGCGGTGTTGCAGGTGAAATTGCTTTGAAAAGCCTGGCAATGGCCTCAGAAACTGATGCCTGGAAAAACGCCAAAGACGACTGGGACAAGTGCATTTCAGCGGCCGGTCTGACGCCGGGACGGGACACCACCAAAGCGAAGTGGTCGAGCCAGCAGTCCTTTGACCTGCAGCTGAGGACCGATCAGCGAAACCCTTCAAAGTCAGACGCAGCTGAGGGCATCCGAATCGCCACGATTGAGGCCGAGTGTAATCAGGAAGTACGACTAACCCAAACGCTCGGTGATATTCAAGCAAGCTACCAGTTACCGCTCATTAGGCAGAATGAGGAAGTTCTTGCTGAGCTCAAGAAGGAGAGCCAGAAGTACGTGGATGCCACTGAGAAGCTCCGGCCCCGGCATTAACGTCGCTGGCCCGCATTTCCGTCGTTGAGCAGCAACGGAAATGCGGGCCAGCCACGTTCCTGGGGCTAGGCGTTCGCGATCAGCCCCAGTTCGGCCTTGGAAGCCAGCGCGCTGTGCTTCGGGAACACGCGGACGGTGTAGCCGAACGAGCCTGAGCGGTTGATGACCAAGGATCCGTGGAAGAGATGGCGTCCGCCGCCGAGGTCCTCCACGGAGTCCAGTTCGGCCACCACGATGTCCTCAAGCTCGTCCGATTCCTCGGCGCGTCCGAAGGCCACCTCCACGGAGACATCGTCCGGGGTCAGGTTGTTGAGGGCCACGTAGGCGTTGACCTGGAGTGTGTCGCCCACCTGGGGTTCCTCGGAGACACCCACGGAATCCACGTGTTCCACCACAACCTCAGGCCATGCGCTGCGGACCTTGGAGGTCCAGGCAGCGAGTTCCTTGGCTTCCTTGAAGGATTCGGCCACGGCGCGGCGCCCGGATACGGCGGCCGGGCAGTAGAGGTTGTTGACGTAGTCGTGGAGCATGCGTTCGGCCGAAACCGCGGGGCCGAGGTGTGCCAGGGTGTGCTTGATCATGGACACCCAATGGGTGGGCACGCTCTCACGGCTTGATTCCGACGGTCCTGCAGCGCCGGCTCCCTGGGCCACGGTGGTGCCGTAGAAGCGCGGAGCCACCTGGGTTTCCAGCAGCTCGTACAGTGCCGACGCTTCGATGTCGTCGCGTTCCTCGGAGGACGAGTTGTTGTTGGCAGTGGGGATCGCCCAGCCGTTTTCGCCGTCGTACATCTCGTCCCACCAACCGTCCAGGACGGACAGGTTGAGCGAGCCGTTGATGGCGGCTTTCATGCCGGACGTTCCGCAGGCTTCCAGGGGACGGAGCGGGTTGTTGAGCCAGACGTCGCAGCCTGGGAACAGGGTCCGTGCCATGGCGATGTCGTAGTTCGGGAGGAAGACGATCCTGTGCCGGACTTCGGGGTCGTCAGTGAAGCGGACCAGGTCCTGGATCATTTTCTTGCCGGCGTCGTCGGCCGGGTGCGACTTGCCTGCGATGACCAACTGGATGGGGTGCTTGGGATCGAGCAAGAGCGCCTTCAAACGTGCGGGGTCGCGCAGCATGAGGGTGAGCCGCTTGTAGGTGGGCACGCGGCGGGCAAAGCCGATGGTCAACACGTCCGGGTCCAGCACGGAGTCAGTCCACGCGAGTTCGGCGTCGGCAGCGCCGCGCTTCTTCCACGAGGCCCGGAGCCGGCGTCGAACGTCCTCAATGAGTTGGGCGCGGAGCTCCCGGCGGAGTGCCCACACATCTTCGTCGCTGACGTTGTAGGCCAGGTCCCAGCGTCCGAGTGCTTCGGCTTCCGCGCCGAACTGGTTGCGGGCCAGGGAGGAGATCCTGGGATCCACCCAGGTGGGTACGTGGACGCCGTTGGTGACGGAGGTGATGGGGATTTCGGAGTGGTCGAATCCTGGCCAGAGCCCGGCGAACATTTCGCGGGACACCACGCCGTGCAGCTTGGCCACGCCGTTGGCGCGCTGCGCCAGGCGCAGGCCCATCACCGCCATGTTGAAAACGGAAGGGTTGCCGCCGTCGTAATTTTCGCGTCCGAGTTCCAGGATCCGGTCGGTCGGCACTGCGGGAGCCAGGCCTGCCTCGAAGAAGTGCTTGATCTGTACGGTTTCGAAGCGGTCGATGCCTGCGGGAACGGGCGTGTGCGTCGTGAAGACTGTGGACGCGCGACCTGCGGCCAGTGCTTCGTCCCAGCTGAGGGGCTGGTTGGGATCGGACATGGCTTCCTGGATGCGTTCGATTCCCAGGAAGCCGGCGTGGCCTTCGTTGGTGTGGAAGACTTCGGGCGCGGGTGTGCCGGTGATTTCCTGGTAAACGCGCAGGGCCTTGACGCCGCCCATGCCCAGGAGGAGTTCCTGCTGGAGGCGGTGGTCGCCGCCGCCGCCGTAGAGGCGGTCGGTGATGCCGCGCGCGGCTTCGTCGTTGGAGGGGACGTTGGAGTCCAACAGCAGCAGCGGAACGCGTCCGACGTCGGCGCGCCACACGTGCGCGTGAAGCTCGCGGCCGTTGGGCAGCGGCAGGGAGATCTGAACGGGTTTGCCGGGGACGCCGTCCCGGGCAGGGTGGCGAAGCAGCGTCAGGGGGAGCCCGTCGGGGTCCAGCACCGGGTAGGTTTCCTGCTGCCAGGCGTCGCGTGAGAGCGACTGCTTGAAGTAGCCGGCCTGGTAAAGGAGTCCGACGCCGATCAGCGGCACGCCGAGGTCGGAGGCCGCTTTGAGGTGGTCGCCGGCGAGGATGCCGAGGCCGCCGGAGTACTGCGGGAGTACCTCGGTGATGCCGAATTCGGGGGAGAAGTACGCGATGCAGGCCGGAGCGTCTTCGCCGAGGCCTTGGTACCAGCGCGGTTCGCTAAGGTAACGGTCAAGGTCGGCCGCGGCGTGCTGCACGCGGTCAACGACGTCGCCGTTGTTGGCGAGGTCCTGCAGTTGTTCGCGGCTGATCGACCCCAGGAGTGCAATGGGGTCGTGCTGCGACGCCTCCCAGAGAGCCGGGTTGAGGCTCGCAAAAAGTTCCCGAGTGGGCCGGTGCCAGGACCAACGCAAATTAGTCGCCAAACGGGCCAGAGGCCGGATGGGCTCGGGGAGGACGGTACGGACTGTAAACCTTCGAATAGCCTTCACGAGCGCCACACTAACTGACTGACATGGCAGTCGGAACTGCTTTGGGTTTCTTTTAGGTAAAAGACATCTTGCGTCGAGGAGAAAGGTCGTGTGCTTAGCATTCTGTGATTTTTGTCGCTAACGTCGTGCTTGTGACGAATACCGTGCGAACCACCACCGCCCTGAAATCCAAGACGAAAACGGACATCACCGACGGACTTCGCTTCGGCCGGTTCCCCATCACGGCCGTCCAGCCGGTGGTTGAGGGTGGCCGTTTCCCGGCGAAGGCCCTGCCTGGGGAGGATCTCGTGGTGGGCGCCACGGTCTTCCGTGAAGGCCACGACCAGCTGGGCGTGTCCGCTGTCCTGCTCGACCCCAGGGGCAGGGAGCGCCAGCGTGTGCGGCTGGCCCCCGCTCAGGGTGAGGAGTGGAAAGGCCTGGACCGCTGGGAAGGCCTCATCACGCCGGCCGGTACCGGCGCTTGGTCATTCGTCATCGAGGCCTGGCACGACCGCTACGGCACCTGGCACCACAATGCCGAGGTGAAGGTGGCCGCCGGTATTGACGTTGAGTTGATGCTCGCCGAGGGCGCTGCCCTCCTTGCGGGTGCTGCGGACGACGCCGGACGCACCGGTGCTGACAAGCGCACCTTGCGTGCCGCTTCCGTCGTGCTGGCCGATACCACCAAGACTGCCGAGGAGCGCCTTGGTGCCGGTTTCAGCCCCGAGGTGCTGGCCGCCGTCGGACGTCTTCCGATCCGTGAACTGGTGACGGTCTCTGAGCGTTTCCCGCTGCAGGTGGAGCGCGATCTCGCTGGCCGCGGTTCCTGGTATGAGTTCTTTCCGCGCTCCGAGGGGGCCGTGGTGGACCACGCCACCGGTGTGTGGACCTCCGGTAATTTCCGCACGGCAGCCAGGAGGCTCGACGCCGTTGCGGACATGGGCTTCGACGTCATCTACCTGCCGCCCATCCACCCGATCGGTTTCCAGCACCGCAAGGGACGCAACAACACGCTGACGCCGGGACCCCAGGATCCGGGTTCGCCATGGGCCATCGGTTCCAAGGACGGTGGCCACGATGCCATCCACCCGGAACTGGGAACGTTCGAGGACTTCGACGCTTTTGTGGCCAGGGCCAATGAGCTGGGACTCGAAGTCGCTTTGGACCTCGCATTGCAGGCCGCGCCGGACCACCCCTGGGTCACGTCCAACCCCGAATGGTTCACCACCCGTGTGGATGGTTCCATCGCCTACGCCGAAAATCCGCCAAAGAAGTACCAGGACATCTATCCCCTGAACTTCGACAATGACCCGACGGGCCTTTCCAAGGAAATTCTTCGGATCGTTCAGCTGTGGATCAGCCATGGCGTGAAGATTTTCCGCGTTGATAATCCCCACACCAAGCCCGTGTGGTTCTGGGAATGGCTGATCGGCAAGATCAACAAGAAGAACCCCGAAGTTGTTTTCCTGGCGGAGGCTTTCACCCGCCCGCCGATGATGCACGCGTTGGGCCGTGCAGGATTCCAGCAGTCCTACACGTACTTCACGTGGCGGAACACCAAGACCGAGTTGGAAGAGTACTTCCACGAGGTCAGCCATGTAAGCCCGGCGTATTTCCGCCCCAACTTCTTCGTCAACACCCCGGACATCCTGACGGAGTACCTGCAGTACGGCGGCCCGGCGGCGTTCCGTATCCGTGCCGCTCTGGCAGCGACAGCAAGCCCGCTCTGGGGTGTCTACGCGGGCTACGAGTTGTACGAACACGTGGCCCGTCCAGGCGCCGAGGAGTACATCGACAACGAGAAGTACGAGTACAAGGCAAGGGACTGGGAGGGGGCCGCCGAGTCCGGACGGACCCTGGCGCCGTACATCACCAGGCTCAACACCATCCGCAAGAACCACTTGGCTTTGGGGGACCTGCAGAACCTCACCCTGCACCGCAGCACGGACGATGCCACGATCGTCTACTCCAAGCACAAGACGTTGCCGGACGGCACCAAGGACACCTTGATCATCGTGGTGAACGTGGACCCCCACAGCACCCGCGAGAGCACGGTTTCCCTGGACCTGGCCGCCCTGCACCTGGACCCCTCCGACCTCAATGAGGACGGTCGGTTCAGGGTGGATGACTTGATCAGCGGCCAGAGCTGGGAGTGGGGCGAGCACAACTACGTTCGGCTGGATGCCCATGTTGAGCCCGCGCACATCCTGAGCATCCGGAGGCAGCCTTAGTGAGTTTTTCTCCGCAGAACCCCAGCCAGTACTTCACTCCGAAGAACACCTTCGAGTTGAACGCCCCAGGTCTCCAGCATGATCCGCACTGGTACCGCAAGGCAGTCTTCTACGAGGTACTGGTGCGGGCCTTTGCGGATGCCAATGGAGATGGTTCCGGCGACTTCCACGGCTTGATCGACAAACTTGATTACCTTCAGTGGTTGGGTGTGGACTGCCTCTGGTTGCCGCCGTTCTTCCATTCCCCGTTGCGCGATGGCGGCTACGACATTGCGGACTACACGTCCGTGTTGGATGAGTTCGGCACCATCAGCGACTTCAAACGGTTGGTTGCCGAGGCCCACGCCCGCGGTGTCCGTGTGATCATCGACCTTCCCTTGAACCACACCTCTGACCAGCACCCCTGGTTCCAGGAATCCCGCAAGGACCCCACAGGACCCTATGGCGATTTTTATGTGTGGAGCGACACGGACGAGAAGTACCAGGACGCGCGCATCATCTTCGTGGACACCGAAGAGTCCAACTGGACCTTCGACCCCATCCGTCGGCAGTTCTTCTGGCACCGCTTTTTCAGCCACCAGCCGGACCTGAACTTCGAGAACCCCAAGGTCATCGAAGCCCTCTATGACGTGGTTCGGTTCTGGCTGGACCAGGGGATCGACGGTTTCCGCGCCGACGCCATTCCTTACCTGTTCGAAGAAGACGGCACCAACTGCGAGAACCTGCCGGCTACGCACCTGTTCCTGCAGGATCTTCGCCGGATGGTGGATGCGAACTATCCGGGCCGGGTGATCATTGCCGAGGCAAACCAGCCACCGCACGAGGTTGTGGAGTATTTCGGCACCGAGGAAGCTCCTGAATGCCACATGGCCTTCCACTTCCCCATCATGCCGCGGCTCTACTACGCCCTGCGTGACCAGAAAGCAGGGCCTATCATCGACACCCTGCGGGACACCCCGGAGATTCCCAAGGGCGCGCAGTGGGGGACTTTCCTGAGGAACCACGATGAACTGACGCTGGAAATGGTTCCCGCGGAAGAACGTGCCGCGATGCTCGGCTGGTACGCCCCGGATCCCCGGATGCGCGCCAACATCGGCATCCGGCGGCGGTTGGCTCCTCTGCTGGACAACTCCCGGTCCGAGATAGAGCTCATCAATGCCCTGTTGCTTTCCCTTCCCGGCAGTCCCTTCCTGTACTACGGGGACGAGATTGGCATGGGCGACAACATCTGGCTCGATGACCGCGATGCCGTCCGCACTCCGATGCAGTGGAACCCGGACCGTAACGCCGGTTTTTCCGGGGCTGATCCGGGCAAGCTTTACCTTCCCGTCATTCAATCGCTGGTTTACAACTACAGCATGGCCAACGTTGAGGCAGAGGCTGCGCACTCCGGTTCGTTGCTGCGCTGGACCCGGCAGATCCTCAGCGTCCGCAGGAACCATCCCGTTTTTGGCTTGGGCGGCTTCCGGCACATTGAGGCGGACCACGAGGTGGTCCTGGCCTACGTGCGGGAACTGGCACCGGGCAACCCGGAAGGGGAGGACGCGGAAACCATCCTCTGCGTTTTCAACCTCTCGCAGCACCCCGTGGCCGCCACCCTTGACCTGCCCGAGTTTGCCGGCCGCGGCCTGCGCGACATTTTCGGCGGCCAGCCCTTCCCGGCCGTCGGCGACAACGGTCACCTGACCGTGATGCTGGGCAGCCACAGCTTCTATTGGCTGCGGGTGCGCTCGGCGTTTTCCAATCCCGCGTCGCCTTTCACCCAGGCGATTCCCGTGGTGACCTCCAAAGGATGAGATGAGCAAGGACAACTTGAACCCCTCCATTGAAGGACTTCTCCGCTCTTGGCTTCCCAGCAAGCGCTGGTTCCCGGTCAAGAGCCCGGACTTTGCGATCAAGCGGGTGGGCGGCTTCAGCCTGCCGGGCACCGGCGGCGACGCCGCGCTGGAGGTCGTACTGCTGGCGGTCACCTACCGGACGGCCGACGGCGGTCCCCGGACTGACGTTGTCCAGGTTCCGTTGAGCTTCCACAGCCAGCCGCTGGCGGACGCGCCGTCAGCGCTGCTGGGTGAGTTCACTGACCCTGAGCTGGGCCTCCGACTGGTGTACGACGCCGTCTACGATTCCGAATTCGTCACCGCCTGGCTGGAGCTCATGCGGAGTGAAGGCACTGCGGCCGGCGCCCAGGGGCACCTCACCCGTGGCCGTGTGGCGCTTCCGGAAAACCCCACATCCGTGCGGGTCCTGTCCGGCGAGCAGTCCAACACGTCCGTGATCATCGACGACGGCGATTCGGCAGCTATCGTGAAGATCTTCCGTGTGCTGGCCGCAGGCAGGAACCCCGAAGTGGAACTTGGCGCAGCCCTGACCGCGGCCGGGACCAGCGAGGTTCCCGCGACGCTCGGTTGGATTACGGGTTCCTGGGGCGAACCGGCGTCGAACGGTTCCACTGCCGCGACAGGTGAACTGACCGTTGCCCACGAATTCCTGCTCGGCGGCCTGGATGCTTGGCGGTTGGCCGTCGATGCCGCGGCGGCCGGCGAGGATTTCACGGCCGAGGCCCGCGGACTTGGAGCCGCTACCGCCTCCGTTCACGCCAGGCTCGCGGAAACCTTCGGCACCGAAGACGGACAGGCGCAAGGCCTGGACATCATCGCGACGGTAGCCCGGCGGGTCCGCCAGTCGTGGGCTGAGGCCGCATCCGCCGTCGGGCCTTATGACGACAACCTGGAAGAGTTGCTGGCGGCTTTGGACCCCCGGGACGTGGGGCAGCTGCAGCGCGTCCATGGCGACCTCCACCTGGGGCAGATCCTCAGGGTGCCAGGCGCGGAGGGAGAACCGGGCCGGTGGGCAATCCTCGATTTTGAAGGCGAGCCGCTGCGGACCATCGACGAACGCAACACACCCGACCTCCCGCTTCGGGATGTCACCGGCATGCTCCGTTCGTTCGACTACGCCGCGGGCGCCGCCGTACGCGAGAACGCGGACGCCAAGGTGCCCGAAACCTGGGTGGATGACTGCTCTGCTGCGTTCCTTGAGGGATACAGCGAAGTCACCCCGGGAACCATAGACCGCCGCTCGCCACTGTTTGTGGCATTGTGGCTGGACAAGGCCTTATATGAGGTGGTCTACGAGCTGCGTAACCGGCCCGACTGGTTGTCGATCCCGGTGAACGCTTCGCGACGAATCCTCGACACTACAAGCCGCGGCAAGCATGCGGCAGCTACAGCGGAAGGTAATGACATGACTGGCTCTGCACGCACCGAACGGCCCCGAGTTCCCCTGCACGTGGACTCCGAGACCTTGGAACGCGTGGCAGCCGGCGCCTACCATGCGCCGCACTCGGTTCTCGGCGCCCACCTGGACGACCATGGCCACGTCACCGTCCGCACCGTGAAGCACTTGGCCAAGTCCGTGGCGGTGGTGACCGAGGCCGGCCGAACCCCCATGGAGCATGAGTCGCACGGAGTGTGGACAGCTGTCCTGGAACCGCTTCAGGCCGGCCATGTGCCGGACTACCGCTTGGAAGTGGTGTACGACGCCGAACCGGTCACCATCGATGACCCGTACCACTACCTGCCTACCGTAGGTGAGGTGGACCTGCACCTGATCGGCGAAGGCAGGCACGAGCGCCTCTGGGATGTTCTCGGAGCGCACGTCCAGCACTACCGCTCCGCCTTGAGCGAAGTGGACGGTGTCTCGTTCGCTGTTTGGGCGCCCAACGCGCAGGCTGTCCGCGTCAAGGGCGACTTCAACGGTTGGGACGGACGTTCCCACGGCATGCGCTCGCTGGGCTCCTCCGGTGTCTGGGAACTTTTCATTCCCGGCGTTGTAGCAGGGGCGTGCTACAAATACGAGATCCTGACCAAGGGCGGGGACTGGGTGGAGAAGGCCGATCCCCTGGCTTTCGGTACCGAGGTTCCGCCGCTGACCGCTTCACGCGTAGTGGACCCCAGCTACCGCTTCAAGGACGCAGAGTGGATGGCTGCCCGAGCGCAGAGGGACCCCCACAATTCGCCAATGAGCGTCTACGAAGTCCATCTGGGCTCCTGGCGGCTGGGCCTTGGCTACAAAGAGTTGGCCAAGGAACTTGTGGACTACGTGAAATGGCTGGGCTTCACGCACGTGGAGTTCATGCCGGTGGCCGAGCACCCGTTCGGTGGTTCGTGGGGCTACCAGGTGACGTCGTACTTCGCGCCCACCTCCCGCTTTGGGCATCCCGACGAGTTCCGGTTCCTGGTTGACACCCTGCACCAGGCCGGAATCGGCGTCCTGCTGGACTGGGTGCCCGCACACTTCCCCAAGGATTCCTGGGCCTTGGCGCAGTTCGATGGCCAGGCACTCTACGAGCACTCCGACCCGGCACTGGGAGAACACCCTGACTGGGGAACCCTGATCTTCGACTTCGGCCGCAGCGAGGTCCGGAACTTCCTGGTGGCGAATGCCCTGTATTGGCTTGAGGAGTTCCACATCGACGGCCTGCGAGTGGACGCCGTGGCCTCGATGATCTACCTGGACTACTCCCGTGAAGAAGGACAATGGCGGCCCAATAAGTTCGGTGGCCGCGAAAACCTCGAGGCGATTTCCTTCATGCAGGAAGTCAATGCCACGGTGTACAAATCCCACCCCGGGGCAATCATCATCGCCGAAGAGTCCACGGCCTTCCCTGGTGTTACCGCACCCACCAACCACGGCGGCTTGGGTTTCGGACTGAAATGGAACATGGGCTGGATGCACGACTCCCTTAAGTACATTTCCGAAGACCCCATCAACCGCAAGTGGCACCACGGGACCATCACGTTCTCCATGGTTTATGCCTTTACCGAGAACTTCCTGCTGCCCATCAGCCATGACGAAGTAGTCCATGGCAAGGGATCCATGCTGCGCAAGATGCCCGGTGACCGTTGGCAGCAGTTGGCCAACCTCCGCGCCTTCTTCGCCTACCAGTGGTCGCACCCGGGCAAGCAGCTCATCTTCATGGGCACCGAGTTCGGCCAGGAAGCCGAGTGGTCCGAACAGTACGGACTCGATTGGTTCCTCGCCGACATCCCCGCACACCGTGGACTCCAGCTGCTGGTCAAGGATCTCAACGAGCTGTATGCCTCCACCCCGGCTCTCTATCAGCGGGATAACGAAGCCGGCGGATTCCAGTGGATCAACGGAGGGGATGCGGACCACAATGTCCTCACCTTTATTCGCTGGGACCAGGACGGCAAGCCGTTGGTGTGTGCCGTGAACTTCTCGGGCGGACCGCACCAGGACTACATCCTGGGTGTTCCGGCGGCGGGGGAGTGGACCGAAGTGCTGAACACCGATGCCGAAACGTATGGCGGGTCGGGTGTAGTCAATGCAGGATCGCTGAAGGCCTCGACGCCGGGGACCGATGGTCAGCCGGCAGCGCTGACCGTCACGCTTCCGCCGCTGGGAGCCTCCTGGTTCACATTGGCTCAGTAACACCCACAGGGTTGGAGGGCTCGGAGCCTTGGCTTCCGGGCCCTCTTCCCTTTGTTTCCGGGGGTTTCGGGGATGCGAGGCGAGCCGTCATTGACTGGCTTTGCCATCTGGGCGGAGTAGGGGTATAGTTAGTACCCGCGCTGCTCCACGAGTAGAGATCGCAAGCTGACAAGAAACCGCAAGGAAAAATCAAGTCAAGCTTGCCGATTTGACTCGGAGGAAGCCAGCCGGTAAGTTTGAAAAGTTGCTCTGGAGCGATCCTGGACCCTGTGGGGTGTGGGTGGTGCCGGTTGTGTCTGTTGTTTGAGAACTCAATAGTGTGCCAAGTTTGTTGATACCGATTGTTTTTTGATTGGTTGAATTTTGCCAGG
>NZ_VNFK01000012.1 GCF_007786235.1 Paenarthrobacter nitroguajacolicus
TCGGCGATGCGGGCCTGCTCGACGTTAACGACGTCCATGATGACGCCGCCCTTGAGCATCTCAGCCATGCCCCGCTTAACACGGCTGCTGCCCGTGAGCGGAATGTGTTCGAAAAGAGGGTGTCGTGTAGTCACGTGGTACTCCAGGGACTTGGGGCTGTGATTGCATCACAGGCGCGCCGAATGCCGTGGCGGGCCAGAGGGCCCGCGTGATATCCGGGTGATATATTAGGTGGGTTTCAGTATGCAAGCACACAACCCCCGAGTCAATGGGCCGCCAAGACCACACGGCGAGGGTTACGCCGCAAACAACGCCTGGCGAACAGCCTGCTCGAAGCCACTGACATGGACGCGGGCGAGTTCGGCAGCTTCTTCTTCGTTGCCGTCAATGACAGCCCGCAGGAGATCCAGGTGCTCGCGGACGTGGTGCTCGAGGTCCGGAAGGCGGTCCAGCACCATGCACCAGATGCGCGTGGCCAGATTGTCGTAGCGAATCAGCACATCCTCAAGGTGCGGGTTCGCGGCGGCTGCATAGATGCCCTGGTGAACACTCGCGTCGAGGCGCAGAGTTTCAACCACCGAGGCCGCGCTGACATCGAAGTCCTCCACGGCGCGCATGACGTTTCGCAGATGCTCCCTGGTGGCAGGCGAAGCCACCCGCGCCGCGCGGGCGGCGGCGAGGGGTTCCAATTGGGCCCGAATCTCGGAGATAAAGGCCAGGTCCGTCACCTCAACGCGGGTGGCAAAGGTTCCCCGCCTCGGATAGGTAATCACCAGCCGGTCCAACTCAAGCCTCTTCAGCGCTTCGCGCACCGGAGTGCGTCCGATCTCGAGGTCCTTGGCGAGTTGGTCGTCATTCAAAAGGTCGCCAGGTTTGATTTCCAGCATCAGCAGCCGGTCGCGGAGGCGTTCATAGGCGACGTCGGCCAACGACTTCTTCGTAGCATCGCCGGCGATTGCCAGAGTTCCAAAAGCCACAGCGCCTTCCCTTCTTCACAACCAAAAAACCTATTGACCTGCCCCGGTCACCAGTATACGCTGATTTCCAATGCTAATATATCAGTTCGTGATTCAGGAATATATCTAGGCAAATACCTAAGGAGGACGCATGACCCTCGTGGCTTCAGACTCACACCTCAGCACCCTTCCGGCAGAACGCGGCCAGCTCAAGGACGAGCAGGCGCAGAAGTTCGTACTCACACTGTCGTGCGTCGAACAGCCGGGCATCGTGCAGGCAGTTACCACTTTCCTCTTCGACCGCGGCTTCAACATCGAAGAACATCAGCAGTTTGACGACAGCCTGCGCCAGACATTGCACCTGCGCACTGCCTTCTCCGGCGGCCAGAGCTACTCGCCGGATCAGCTGGAGGATGAGTTCCGTTCCATCGCGGACCGCTTCGACATGAAATTCAGCTTCCACGACCAGACCAAGCAACGCGTCCTGGTCATGGTCTCCAAGTTTGGCCACTGCCTCAACGACCTCATCTTCCGCTGGCGCGGGGGCAGCCTCGGCGGCGAGCTCGTCGCCGTCGTCTCCAACCACGAGACCCACCGTGCAATGGCCGAGGCAGCCGGCCTGCCCTTCATCCACGTCCCTGTAACTCCGGACACCAAGGCCGAGGCGGAGCAAAAGCTCCTGGAACTCGTGGACGAATACAAGGCGGACCTGGTGGTCCTGGCCCGCTACATGCAGGTCCTTTCGAACGACCTGTGCCGCCAGCTGGAAGGACGCGCGATCAACATCCACCATTCCTTCCTTCCCGGCTTCAAGGGCGCCCGCCCGTACCACCAGGCCTACGACCGCGGCGTGAAGCAGGTGGGTGCAACCGCCCACTACGTCACCGCCGACCTGGACGAGGGGCCGATCATCGAGCAGGAAGTCATCCGCGTGGACCACAGTTACGGCCCCAATGCGCTGTCCACTGTGGGCCAGGACGCGGAAGCTCTGGCGCTTTCCCGCGCCGTCCGCTGGCACTGCGAACACCGCGTCCTCCTGGACCGGACCAGCACGGTCGTCTTCCGCTAACCAGCCCGTTCAAGCCCGCCCCACACGAACTTCCGCAGGAGAATTTTCATGGCATCCACGCCTCGCATTGTCATCATCGGAGCCGGGATCGTCGGCACCAACCTCGCCGACGAACTGGTCACCCGCGGCTGGAACAACATCACAGTCCTGGACCAGGGCCCCCTGAACATGCCCGGTGGCTCCACGTCCCACGCCCCTGGCTTGGTCTTCCAGACCAACCCCTCCAAGTCCATGGCACTCTTCGCCAAGTACACGGTGGAAAAGCTGCTGTCCCTCACCGAGGACGGGCAAAGCTGCTTCAACCAAGTGGGTGGCCTTGAGGTCGCCACTACGGAGACCCGCCTGGCGGACCTGAAGCGCAAGCTCGGCTACGCACAGTCCTGGGGTATCGACGGCAAGATCCTTTCCCGCGAAGAGTGCAAGGCGCTCTACCCTCTCATCAATGAGGAAGACATCCTGGGCGGCCTCCACGTACCCACCGACGGCCTGGCGCTGGCTGCCCGCGCAGTCCAGCTGCTCATCAAGCGCACGGAAGCCGCCGGTGTGAAGTACATCGGCAACACCGAGGTGACCGGAATCGAGCAGTCAAACCGCCGCGTGACCGGCGTCGAGACCCCTGACGGCGTCATTCCCGCGGACATCGTGGTTTCCTGTGCCGGCTTCTGGGGCGCCAAAGTGGGTGAGCTGATCGGAATGTCCGTCCCGCTCCTGCCGCTGGCCCACCAGTACGTCAAAACCACTCCGGTACCCGCGCAAAAAGGCAAGAATGAACTGCCCAACGGCGCCCGGTTGCCCATCCTGCGCCACCAGGACCAGGACCTTTACTACCGCGAGCACGGCGAGCGCTATGGCATTGGTTCCTACGCACACCGCCCCATGCCCGTGGACCTGGACGAGCTGGGAAGCTACGAGCCCAGCAGCATCAGCGAACACAACATGCCTTCCCGCTTGGACTTCACCCTGGAAGACTTCCTTCCCGCGTGGGAAGCAACCAAGCAGATCCTGCCGGCACTCCGGGAAAGTGAGATCGAAGATGGCTTCAACGGCATCTTCTCCTTCACCCCGGACGGCGGTTCCCTGGTGGGCGAATCCAAGGAAGTGGATGGCTTCTTCGTCGCCGAAGCCGTATGGGTCACCCACTCCGCCGGCATCGCCCGCGCCGTTGCCGAATTGCTGGTAGATGGAAAGTCGAAGATCGACCTTGGTGACTGCGACATCCACCGCTTCGAAGAAGTCCAGCTGACCCCCGAATACGTCAGCGAAACCTCCCAGCAGAACTTCGTGGAAATCTACGATGTCATGCACCCGCTCCAGCCCAAGCTGTCCCCGCGCAATCTTCGTGTCAGCCCCTTCCACGCCCGCCACAAGCAGTTGGGCGGATACTTCCTGGAAGGCGCCGGTTGGGAGCGCCCGTACTGGTTCGAAGCCAACGCCGAACTGCTGAAGGAAATGCCGGACGACTGGCAGCCTCCGGCCCGTGACGCCTGGTCCGGAATGTTCAGCTCCCCCATCGCCGCGGCAGAAGCATGGAAGACCCGTACAGCTGTTGCCATGTACGACATGACGCCGCTCAAGCGCCTGGAGGTCTCCGGCCCGGGTGCCCTGAAGTTGCTTCAGGAACTGACCACCGGCGACCTGGCCAAGAAGCCCGGCGCCGTCACCTACACCCTGCTCCTGGACGAAGCCGGCGGCGTCCGAAGCGACATCACGGTGGCCCGCCTGAGCGAAGACACATTCCAACTGGGCGCCAACGGCAACATGGACACGGCCTACTTCGAGCGCGCAGCACGTCACCAGACCGAGAACGGAAGCGCCAGCGACTGGGTCCAAGTCCGTGACACCACCGGTGGCACCTGCTGCATCGGTTTGTGGGGTCCCCTGGCCCGTGACCTCATCAGCACGGTCAGCAGCGACGACTTCACCAATGACGGCCTGAAGTACTTCCGCGCCAAGAAGGTCACCATCGGTGGGGTCACCGTCACCGCGATGCGACTTTCCTACGTGGGCGAACTCGGCTGGGAGCTCTACACCAGCGCCGACAACGGGCAACGCCTCTGGGACGCCTTGTGGAAGGCCGGCCAGCCGTTCGGCGTGATCGCCGCCGGCCGTGCCGCCTTCAGCTCACTGCGACTCGAAAAGGGCTACCGCTCCTGGGGCTCGGACATGACAACCGAGCACGACCCCTACGAAGCGGGCCTCGGCTTCGCCGTGAAGATGACCAAAGAGAACTTCGTCGGTAAGGCGGCTCTGGAAGGACGCAGCGAGGAAAGCTCGGCCCGCCGCCTGCGCTGCTTGACGGTCGACGACGGCAGGAGCCTGGTGCTGGGCAAGGAACCGGTGTTTTATAAGGACCAGGCGGTGGGTTATGTCACCAGCGCCGCCTACGGTTACTCGGTCCGCAAGCCGATCGCCTACGCCTACCTGCCCGCTGCCGTGTCGCTGGGAGACTCCGTGGAAATCGAGTACTTCGGCCGCCGCATTCAAGCGACCGTCACTGAGGATCCACTGTACGACCCCACTATGAGCCGGCTCCGCGGCTAGGACGCCAGGACTGCACATGATCAGCTCAGAAACCATCAATGACTACCTCTCCCGGCTTGCTTCACGTCAGCCGACCCCCGGTGGCGGTGCAGCTGCGGCACTGCATGCAGCACAAGGTGCTGCATTGGTTGCCATGGTGGCCAGGTACACCACCGGCGCAAAATATGAGCAGCACGCCGCCTTCGTCAACCGGATCACCAGCGCAGCCGACCACTTGATCGTCGAGGCATTGCGCCTTGCCGATGCCGATGAACACGCCTTCCAGGCCGTCATTGACTCCTACAAACTCCCCTCAAGCACGGATGACCTCAAAGCCGCACGAAAAGCAGCCATCCAGGACGCCCTGGTCCAGGCGGCCCACACTCCTGCCGAACTCATCAAGGTTGCCGGCGAGATAGTGGATCTGGCCACTGAAATCTTTGACGTGGCCAATCCCAACGTCATCAGCGACGTCGCTGCTGCAGCGGACGCAGCCCGCGCAGCTGCGACCACGGCCAGGGTCAACATCGACATCAATGTGGTTGCCATCAATGACGCCGATGCCCGCTCGCGTTTGGCGGAGCAGACAGATGGGCTCGAGGACAAGGTAGTCCTGGCTGCCGACTCGTTGGTGAAGCGCGTCCGCGAAAGGATCCTCGCATGACCACCGCAGTGCTTTCCGGCAAGGGGCTCGCCGCCCTGATCCAGCAGCAGGCCGTCGAGGGGACGCGTCTCCTCGACGATGAGGGCCTGCGTCCTGTGCTGGCCGTTGTTGTTGCAACCGACGACGAGTCCACACTTTGGTACGTCCGCTCCATCGAGCGTGCAGCCGAACGCGCGGGCGTCGGTTGCAGGATCGTGGACCTTGGCCACGACGCCTCCGAGCACGTGCTGGCCAGCGTCCTGGAGGACCTCAGCGCGGAGCCCTCAGTCCACGGCATCATCCTCCAGACTCCCCTGCCGGCCGCTGTTGCGGCGGACCGGCTGGTGGGGCTCATCGCTCCGGAAAAGGACGTCGACGGCGCCAATCCGCTCAGTCTTGGCCGTTTGGCTGTCGGTCAGCCCGCCTTCGCACCCGCTACTGCGCGGGCCGTCGTTGAACTGCTGGACCACTTTCAGGTGCCGGTCGCTGGACGGAACGTGGCCGTCGTCGGGCGTTCCGCGGTGGTGGGCAAGCCGCTGTCCTTGCTGCTCCTCGGGAAAGACGCGACCGTCACCATCTGCCATTCCAAATCGGGCGAGCTGGAGCGCTACACCCGGCCCGCCGACGTCGTGGTTGTTGCCGCCGGGCGGACCGGACTGCTGAAAGGCAGCCACGTCTCGACTGAGACGGTGGTGATCGACGTCGGCACCAACGTCCTGCCCGACGGATCCCTGGTGGGGGACGTTGACGAAGCCAGTGTTACCGGAGTGGCGGCCGGCCTGAGTCCGGTTCCCGGCGGCGTGGGGTCGGTAACCACCGCGCTTTTGCTGCTCCACACCGTGGAAGCCGCCCGGCAGCAGTCCCGAACCACGTTGCTCACGGCTTCCACCTCCCGGATCTGAAGGGTTTCCCATGCATTCCAAAGCTCCGCGCGAGAACATCGACGAGTCAAAGCTCACCATCGGTAAACCCAAGACCAAGGCAGTTGGCATTCCGGCTGTTGCCAACGCCTTGAAGATTTCACTGGAACAGATGGGGCCCTTGCGCAGTGTCCAAACCCTGCTGGCAGTGAACCAGCTGGACGGGTTCGACTGCATGGGGTGCGCCTGGCCTGAGCACGAGAAGCGCAACGCTGCGGAGTTCTGCGAGAACGGCGCCAAGGCAGTGGCCGAGGAAGCCACCCGGCGCCGCGTCACGCCGGAATTCTTTGCCCGGCACTCCATTGCCGAGCTCAAGACCCGGGATGACTTCTGGCTGGGCCAGCAGGGCCGGCTCACCCACCCAATGTTCCTCGATGAAGGCGCAACCCACTACAGGGCAATTGACTGGGAAGATGCCTATGACCTCATGGCCGAAGAGTTGCGGGCCATGGAACACCCGGATGAAGCTGTGTTCTACACCTCCGGCCGGACCTCCAACGAAGCGGCATTCGTGTACCAGCTTCTGGTCCGGGGAATTGGCACCAACAACCTCCCGGACTGCTCCAACATGTGCCATGAATCCTCCGGCTCCGCGCTGGTGGAAACCATCGGCATCGGCAAGGGTTCCGTCAGCCTGACGGACTTGGAAACGGCATCGCTGATCTTCGTGGCCGGACAGAATCCCGGGACCAACCACCCACGCATGCTCAGTGCCTTGGAAAAGGCGAAGAAAAACGGCGCGATCATCGTGTCCGTCAATCCCCTGCCTGAGGCCGGGCTCCTGCACTTCGAAAATCCTCAGCATGTGGCCGGAATGATTCAAGGAACGCAGCTAACGGACGACTTCCTGCAGATCCGTGCCGGCGGCGATCAGGCCCTGTTCCAAGGCCTCGGCAAGTACCTCCTTGAAGCCGAAGCTGACGGCCGGAACACCCCTGGCCTGCGCACGGTCCTGGACCACCAGTTCATCGACAACCACACAGTGGGCATCGATGACTACCTCCGCTACCTGGAGAAGGTGGAATGGGATGACATCGTGGAGGCATCGGGCCTTACCTTGGAGCAGATCCAGGCCACGGGAGAGCGGCTGCTCGCCTCCAGCGCCACCATCGTGTGCTGGGCCATGGGACTGACCCAGCACAAGCACTCCGTCCCCACCCTCCGCGACGTGGTCAACGTCCTGCTCCTCCAAGGGAACATCGGCAAGCCCGGCGCAGGTGTTTGTCCGGTCCGCGGCCACTCGAACGTCCAAGGCGACCGCACCATGGGTATCTTCGAAAAGATGCCTTCGACGTTCCACGACCGGCTGGACCAGGAATTTGAGTTCCGCTCTCCCCGGGAACACGGCTACGACACTGTGGCAGCAATTCGCGCCATGCGGGACGGGAAAGTCCGTTTCTTCATGGGGATGGGCGGCAACTTCGTCCGGGCTGCACCGGACTCCGAGGTCACCGAGCAAGCATTGGCCAACACGGGCTTGAGCGTGCAGATTTCCACGAAACTCAACCACTCGCATCTGTCCACGGGGCGGCGGGCGTTGATCCTGCCAACCCTGGGACGCACCGAGAAGGACACCCAGCGCACGGGCGACCAACGGGTCACCGTGGAGGACTCCATGAGCGCCGTCCACGCATCCCGGGGACGGCTTAAGCCCGCAAGCGACCACCTCCACTCGGAGGTCGCCATCGTCTGCAATCTCGCACAGAGACTGTTTGCCGACGGCAACGCCCGCCTTCCCAACACGCCCAAGGCGTCCTGGCTCTCCCTGCGGGACGATTACTCCTTGATCCGGAAGCACATTGAAGCAGTGTTTGACGGCTTCGAGGACTTCGAGGCGCGGATCCAGCACCCGGGCGGTTTTGTGCTGCCACACCCACCGCGCGACGCCAGGAAGTTCGACACCGCGTCCGGAAAAGCCCACTTCACGGGCAATGCTTTGGAGTTCATCAAGGTTCCTCCCGGCCGGCTGGTCCTACAAACCCTGCGCTCACACGACCAGTACAACACCACCATTTACGGGAAGGACGACCGTTACCGTGGCATCCACGGTGGCCGACGCGTGGTGCTCGTCAACGCCCAGGACATCAGCGACCTGGGTTTTGCCGACGGCGACATGGTCCACCTGATCTCCGAGTTCCAGGGAACGGACCGACGTGCCGAGAATTTCCGCATCGTGTCGTACTCCACCCCCAAGGGCTGCGCGGCCGCGTACTACCCCGAAACCAACGTCCTGGTGCCTCTGGATTCCGTGGCGGATACCAGCGGTACACCCACCTCAAAGTCCGTGATTATCCGCCTGGAAAGGGCCTAGATACGTAACAGATTTATCCGTTCACCCATGTGTCCAGTGGTCCGTGAATGGTGCTTCGGTGGCCTGAAACCTGGGGAGGTATTCCTCATCGAAGCACCGCTTTCGGATCATTGGTCAGCACGTTTTCAGCAACAGCCAAGAGTAAAGGGAGTGACCATGTCAGGAAACAAAGCAGTCGCCTACAAGGAACCCGGTGTCGTCGAAATCATCGACACTGACTACCCGACGTTTGAGCTCAAGGACGGACCGGGCGTCAACCCGGCCAACGTCGGGCGGAAGGTGCCGCATGGCGCCATCCTCCGCACCGTGACCACCAACATTTGTGGTTCGGACCAGCACATGGTCAGGGGCCGCACCACAGCCCCGAAAGACTTGGTCCTCGGCCACGAAATCACCGGCGAAGTGGTGGAGGTGGGACCCGACGTCGAATTCATCAAGGTGGGCGACATCGTGTCGGTGCCGTTCAACATCTCCTGTGGCCGCTGCCGGAACTGCAAGGAGCAGAAGACCGGCATCTGCCTCAACGTCAACCCCGACCGCCCGGGCAGCGCCTACGGATACGTGGACATGGGCGGCTGGGTGGGCGGACAAGCAGAGTACGTGCTGGTCCCCTACGCCGACTGGAACCTGCTCCGATTCCCGGACCGCGACCAGGCCCTGGAGAAGATCATGGACCTGACCATGCTCTCGGACATTTTCCCCACCGGTTTCCATGGCGCCGTCACCGCCGGAGTTGGTGTGGGCTCCACCGTATACGTTGCGGGTGCCGGACCGGTGGGCCTTGCTGCCGCCGTGGGCGCGCAACTGCTTGGCGCCGCCGTCGTGATCGTGGGCGACATGAACGAAGACCGCCTGGCACAGGCGCGCTCCTTCGGCTGCGAAACCGTCAACGTCTCCAACGGCGACCCCAAGTTGCAGATTGAGCAGATCCTCGGAGTACCCGAGGTGGACTGCGGCGTGGACGCCGTGGGCTTCGAAGCCCGGGGGCACGGCAAGGACGCTTCGCACGAGGCTCCGGCCACTGTGCTGAACTCCCTGATGGACATTACGGCCGCAGGCGGTTCGCTGGGCATCCCTGGCCTGTACGTTACCGGCGACCCGGGTGGAATCGATGAGGCTGCCAAGCACGGCTCCCTCAGCCTCTCCCTGGGCACCGGCTGGGCCAAGTCCTTGTCCTTCACCACGGGTCAATGCCCCGTCATGAAGTACAACCGCCAACTGATGATGGCCATCCTCCATGACAAGGTACAGATCGCCAAGGCAGTCAATGCCCAAGCCATCCCGCTCGAAGATGCACCGCGCGGCTACGCCGAGTTCGATGCGGGAGCGGCCACGAAGTTCGTGCTGAACCCCAACGGCTACGTGAAGGCTTAGCACGCAACAACAGATACCGGGGACTGCGCGGCAAGATTTACGGGAAGGCCGTGCAGTCCCCGGTATCTTCGCAATGCCAGAAGCGCCACCTCAGGAAGCGGACCTCCATGCTTGCACCAGAACTCGTCGCCACTGCACCCAATCCCCCGGTCCCGGTCCCGGTCCCGGACAAACGAAGGCACGCCCCAACCTGGGCCGAGGCCCGGCGGTTGGCCTACGACTGCGCCGGTCCGCTGCCGCCGCTGAACGTTTCCCTCGCCGACGCGGTGGGACGCACGCTGACGGTTGACGTCCGCGCGTCCCGGGATCTCCCGCACTATGCGTCGTCCGCCATGGACGGCTGGGCCATCAACGGCAGCGGCCCGTGGACCATCACGACGGCGGGGCTGCCGCTGGCACCGGGCGAAGCAAGCGTCATCGCCACGGGCGGATGGATTCCTCCAGGCGCCGGGGCAGTCCTGCGCAAGGAAAGCGGGCTGGTCCGCGAAGCAACAGGGCGAGCCCGCCAGTTGGCACTGAGACCTGATGCGAAGCCCAGCGAAACGGTACCCGGAAAGCACATCCGTCCCACCGGAGAAGAAGCAACCGCCGGCGATGTCCTCATCCGGGCCGGAACGGTCCTCAATCCTGCCCACATAGCCCTCGCTGCCGTGGCGGGCCGCGACGAACTGCAGGTGCAGCGCAAGCCCATTGTCGCCGTCGTCCTTACGGGATCGGAGGTGGTGACCTCAGGTGAGCCGGAACCGGGACGGGTCCGCGACGTGTTCGGCCCGCAGTTGGATGCCGTTATTTCGCAACTGGGCGGGGAGCCCGGTGGCCACCACAGGATTGGCGATTCTTACGCCGAGTGGTTGAAGGCACTGGCCGGCGGCGGCGAGGGCCGACGTCCCGACGTCACCGTGACCACCGGCGGAACCGGTAAATCCGGAACAGACCATTTCCGTGCGGCGGTGGACGCCCTCGGTGGGCGGCTCCTCCTGGACGGTATCGCCATGCGCCCCGGCCACCCTGCCGTGTTGGCGGAACTTCCCGATGGCCGATTCATCATCGGGCTCCCGGGAAATCCCTTGGCCGCCATGATGGCGCTCATGACCCTCGGCGAACCACTCCTGGCCGCTGTGGGAAACCGGCCGTTCCGTAGATCCGGCCTCATGATGTCCGGGGCAGACGTAGCTCCGGACCCCGGACGGACACGCCTCATGCCGTGCACGTTCGTCCACGAACTCGCCTTCCCAGCCGCCCACACCGGTCCGGGAATGATGCGCGGGCTTGCCGGGGCAGACGGATACATGGCGGTTCCCCCTGAGGGTGTAGCAGCCGGCGCGACTGTCCCCGTGATGCCACTGCCATGGACCGTCATGGTGTGAAAGGGTCCGTCCAAAACTCCGTCTAGGATGTGGAAAGACGAAGGTGCAGGCCAGGCAGGGCTACCAGCCCGGGCCGCCTGCCTGGACAACGGACACGAGGCACCATGGCCGCACGCAACAATCCGGACATTGACAAGGACGCAGACGCCCAGGGCGGAGGCGTCCAGTCAGTGGATCGCGCCCTCCAAATCCTGGAGATCCTGGCCCGGGAAGGCGACGCCGGCGTGAGCGAAATCGCCGAGGAGATGGGCGTCCACAAATCCACCGTGTCCCGGCTGGTTGGCTCCTTGGTCAACCGTGAACTGGTCCGGCAGAACAGTGAACGCGGCAAGTACCAACTGGGCTTCGGGATCCTTCGCCTGGCATCTTCCATCCCCGGCAGGCTGAGCGTTGTGCACGAGGCAAGAGCGGTCCTGGAGGCGCTGGCCGCCGAATACAAGGAGACCGTCAACCTGGCAGTGTTGCGGTCAAACTACGCCGTTAACGTGGACCAGGCCATGGGCCCCTCAACACTGGCCACTTACGACTGGGTGGGCAGCCTGACCCCGCTGCACGCCACGTCCAGCGGCAAGGTCCTTCTTGCTGCCCTCACCGCCGACGAAAGAAGCCAGGTATTCAAGGCAGTGGGCTTGCCCGCGCGAACGCCCCGGACGGTGACAAACCGCGGCGAGCTGGAAAAGCAGTTGCTGGACGTGGCGCGCAACGGATACGCCACGGTCCACGAAGAGTTTGAAATAGGCCTCACCGCCGTCGCCGTCCCTATTTTCAACCATGCGGGGAACGTCATCGCCGCGGTAAGCATTTCCGGGCCGGCGTTCCGCTTTGCCCCTGAAGACCAGCCAGGGCTAATCGACGGGCTCCGCGAGGCTGGGCTGACCATCAGCGGACGGATGGGCTACAGGCACCGCTGAGGATGGGCTACAAGCGCCACTGAGCGCGCTCTACGCAACGTGGCCCATGATACGCAACATATTCGGTCGGGAGCAACTGATATATCAATTGGCCCTTAATGTGGATACAAGTCTTGACTTTGGGTGTGACGGAGCGCACTCTGTTGCTTAGTGCGGATGTTGTTGATTCCTGCGGAACGCTCCTCAAGCTCGACGAGCCCAGTGTTCAACCCCGGCCCGCCAGGAATCACGCCCCGGCCCATATGTAAACGCCAGCCCATGACACGCCGAGCAAAGGACCCGCTCATGGCTATAAACAGCGACACAAAACCCACAACCCCTGAGGAGTTACCTGCCGACGACCACCCGGCAGCAACTCCAGCAGCAACCCACAACGCCCACGCGGAGCGCCCTGACGAAAGCATCAGCGTCTCCCCCGATGAAACCAACCCGGCAGTCCTCGACGCTGAGGACGGCGGCGTCGAGCCCCTTCCCGATGCTGAAGAATACGAACAGATCATCGAAGAGTTGCGCCACGCCAAGACCGAGCAGGCCGTTTCGGCCCGCCGGAACCGCAAACTTACCCTCGACAAAGTCACCTTCGGGATCACGGGCGCCATCGCCGTCGCCTTCGTGGTCTGGGGCTTCGTCGGAAGGGACAGTCTTTCTGAAACCTCCAAGGGCGCCCTGAACTGGGTCATGGAGTACACCGGCTGGCTGTTCATGGTCCTCGCCTCATTGTTCGTGGTCTTCGTCCTGTGGCTTGCCCTCGGCAAGTTTGGCAACATCCCATTGGGCAAGGACGGCGAGAAGCCCGAGTTCCGTACCATCTCCTGGGTAGCCATGATGTTCGCCGCGGGCATGGGCATCGGCCTCATGTTCTATGGTGTTGCCGAACCGTTGTACCACTACATCTCACCGCCGCCGGGCACAGTGGATGGCCGCACACCGGCAGCCATCCAGACGGCCATGGCCACATCGATCTTCCACTGGACCCTGCATCCCTGGGCCATGTACGCCGTAGTCGGCATCGCCATGGCCTATGGCACCTACCGCCTGGGCCGTAAGCAGCTGGTCTCTGCGGCCTTCACGTCGCTGTTCGGCATTCGAATGGTTGAAGGCCCGCTGGGGAAGTTCATCAACATCCTTGCCATCTTCGCCACGCTGTTCGGTACAGCCGCTTCCCTGGGCCTGGGCGCTCTCCAGATCGGCAGCGGCATGACCTCCAACGGCTGGCTGGGTGAGGTGGGCACTCCGGTGCTCGTGGTGATCGTCGCGATCCTGACCTTCTGCTTCGTGGCCTCGGCCGTGTCGGGCATCAGCCGCGGCATCCAGTGGCTCTCCAACATCAACATGGTCCTGGCCGTGGTTCTGGCCCTCATCGTCTTCGTGGCCGGGCCCACCCTGTTCATCCTCAACCTGATCCCCTCTGCAGTGGGTGACTACGCCCGGGACCTGGCCGAGATGTCGTCCCGGACAGAAGCGGTGGGAGACGACGCACTGCGCAGTTGGATGACCAGCTGGACCATCTTCTACTGGGCCTGGTGGATTTCCTGGACGCCCTTCGTGGGGATGTTCATTGCCCGGATCAGCCGCGGACGAACCATCCGCCAGTTCGTCACCGGCGTACTGCTGGTGCCCAGCATCGTCAGCGTCATCTGGTTCGGAATCTTCGGCGGGGCCGCGTTCCATGTCCAGCAGGAAGCCGACAAGGCCGGCACTCCAGGGCTTGTGACCATGGTCAACGGCGCCCCCTCCATCAACTTCGATGGTGCACTGTTCGACCTGGTCAAGAACCTGGGCATGCCGGGATGGCTCACTGGAGCCGTCATCGTTCTGGCCATGGTCCTGGTGGCGATTTTCTTCGTGACCGGCGCCGATGCGGCGTCGATCGTGATGGGATCCCTCAGCTCCAATGGCGCCGAACACCCGCGCCGTGGAGTGGTGATCTTCTGGGGAAGCCTCACCGGCGCCGTGGCCGCCGTCATGCTGCTCGCCGGCGGTGACGAACCATCCGAAGCCCTGTCAGGGCTGCAACGGGTCACCATCGTAGCGGCGCTGCCGTTCATCGTGGTCATGTTGTTGCTCTGTTTCGCCCTCGTCAAGGACTTGCGCCGCGATCCCCTGTCACTGCGGCGCCGCCTGGCCACATCCGTTGTGGAGCGGGCAATCCGCACCGGAGTGGAACAGCATCGCGGTGTTCAATTCGACCTCGTCACCAGGCACGACTGCGCCGAGAAATGCCCGGACTCCGACTGTCCCGGAGGAACAGCTACCGGGAGCATTCCCGTGGTCGGGAATCCCACCCCGGAGTCCCGCGACAAGTAGCACGACTCGCAGCTGACACCCATTCACACATCAGGAAGGTCCGCCATGCCCAAAACCTCTGCCCCTGGCACACTCCGTCTCAGCAACCAAGCCAGCGAGGACGTAACCCTCACCCTGGACTCATCCAAGCCCCTGACAGTCCGGATTGAGGTGGACGGCTGCCCGTGCGGCTCCGCCCATGATCGGCCCGGTTCCTATGTGGACAGTGACTTGAACCGCTAGCCCATTGCACATCAAAGCAGGCGCCGGATCCCGGCGCCTGCTTCGTTGTTTGTACTGCTATGGCCTATGGCCTATTTGGGCATCAGCACTGAATCGATCAGGTACACCGTGGCGTTGGCGGTCTTCACGCCGCCGCAGATCACGTTGGAAGCTCCGTCAACCGTGAGGGCATCCTTGGTGCCGGCAACCGTCACTTCGCCACCCTGGACAGTCTTGTGGGTGCCGACGATCTGGTCCGGGGTCAGCTGGCCGGGGACTACGTGGTAGGTGAGGATCTTGCTCAGCAGGGCATCGTCCGTCTTGAGCGTTTCGATCGTCGCCGGGTCGATCTTGGCGAAGGCATCATCAACCGGTGCGAACACCGTGAATTCGCTGCCGTTCAAGGTGGAAACGAGGTCCACCTTGGGGTTCAGCTGACCTGAAACAGCGGCGGTCAGGGTCTTGAGCAACGGGTTGTTGGAAGCAGCTACGGCTACCGGGTCCTGGGCCATGCCCGTGACCGAACCGGCACCGTCCGGAACCTGTGCGGCGTAACCGGCGCAGCCGGGGCCTACAAGGTTAGCGGCCGGATCCATGGCGGCGCTGCTCATGGCGGAAGCCGACGGCGACGGTGCCGCCATGGAAGTTTCCGGTGCTGCTGACGAGGAAGCAGGGGTACTGGAGGTGCTTGAACCACCACAGGCCGTGAGTCCGAGAAGGGCGGCTGCAGTGAGGCCAACGAAGGCGAGGGCGGGGCGCTTTGTGGACAACATGTCATTCTCCTTATTTTTGGAACCAGGGCGTTGGGTCCATGGGGTACGGGGCACGGGCTGCCCGGTGTTGCTTTCGCGTCACCGGCGGTTTGTGCCTCACCAGCTATTCGGAGGACCGGCAGGGATGGATGGGTGCGGATTGAAAAAGTTTTTTTCACCCCGTTGTTGTTTTAGAAGTACGGCCGTGTGATGAGTTCAAGCGCGTGGCCCGAGGGGTCTTTGAAATAGACCCCTCGGCCACCATGCTCGGTGTTCGTCTCGCCGGGCCGGGTCATCTGCGGATCCGCCCAATGTTCGACGCCGGCACTCACCAAACGCTGATAGGCGCGGTCAAAGTGCGCGTCGTCCACCAGGAATGCGTAGTGCTGCATCTGGATCTCAACCGGTGGCTCAGCGAACTGCAGCATCACCCCGCCGGCCAGGGAGAGGTTGGTGAACGGCCCCCAGCTGGGAGCTTGGCCGGCTTCAAGGATTGATCGGTAGAACTCGGCGGAAACCGTGCGGTCGAGGGACGCGATGATGGTGTGGTTGAAAAGCGCTGGCATGGATAACTCCTTGGATGTGGGTTCGTTTCGATGGGTTGCTGGGTCATCGATCCACAAGGCGGGGCACGCGAGCGCGTCAGAGGTCGGCCGGGTAGCCGATCCGTGCAGGGCAGAAGCCCGATCCGGTCATCACGACCGCAAGCCTACCTGAGCCTGGAGGCCCGGTGCGTCCTACTTGCCGCAGACCACGTCCTTCACTGGAAGCTTGCCGTCGAGGAGGTATTGGTTCACGGCGGCATTGGCGCATTCGTTGCCATACGTCGGGAAGAGGGCGTGATTTCGGCCCGGAACCGTCAGGAGGCGTGAGCCCTTCATGGCCCGATGCATGCCCAGCCCTTCTTCATACGTGGTCCGGGTGTCGCCCACTGCCTGGATCTGCAGGGCAGGAATGGTGTTGTCGATGGTCAGCGGGGTGGGGGGAGCATCCCGCCAGAAGGAACACGGAGTAATGGTGTGATGGACGGGGGCAAAGATCGGCTGATCCACCCGCTGCCGTTGAATTTCGTCCCAGTACCATTCCGGGTCAGTGGGCATAGTGGAGTCTCCGCACACGATGGCGAGGGTGGCGGAATAGTCGGCTCCGGTGCCCAGCTCCGTGTCAAACCACGCTTGGACCAAGCCTGCCAGCATGGGGTGCAGTTCTACGTTCTTGCCCTGGGCCAGCTCGCGCAGTTGCACAAGGACCTGCGCGAAGGTCTGGTTGTCCTCTTCAAGGTCGCTGACACCATTGACGTACATCAGGAAGGGCAGGACATGATCGTCCAAGGTGTAGTTGCCCACCTGTATGGGCCGTAGAGCTGCGTCACTGATGAGTTTTTCGATTCCCTGACGGACTTCACCGGCAGTGGAGCCCAGGGAGTATTCAGTGTTTCGGCCGGCGGCCCATTCTGAGAAATCGTCAATCGCGTTCTCGTTGGCTGCGGCCATGTCCTTGAACATGGTGATGCCGTACTTGGCGGGATCGGGTGCGCTGTCCAGGACCAGGCGGTCGATTCTGTCCGGGAACATCTGGCTGTACGCAGCGCCGAGGTACGTGCCATAGGACCAACCCAGGAACGAGGTCTTCGCTTCGCCCAGAACAGTCCGGATCACGTCAACGTCCCGGGCGATGTTCTGCGTGTTGATGTGCGGGAGGACGTCAGGGTACTTTTCCCAACAGCGGTCGGCCGCTTCCTTTGCCCGGGCGACGTTCTCGTCGAACCCACTTCGATCGGCACCGGCTGACCGCATCCAGGTCATCTGGGGGACACCGCAGTCCACGGGTGTGCTCTTCCCCAGCCCGCGGGTGTCCATGCCGATGACGTCGTAGGCCTTGGCCACCTCATCGGTCATACCGGATCGAAGTATGGCGGGCAGGCCCAGCCCCCGCCCGCCGGGTCCGCCGGGGTTGGTCTGCAGGATTCCGCGCCGTTGGGCCGGATCCATGGAGACAATACGGGAGATGGCTACGGAGATTGTCTTCCCACCCGGATCGGCATAATCAAGGGGAACGGTGACCATGGCACACTCAGTCCCCGAGGCCGCGAGCGCCTCGTCAGCACAGGCCGCCCACTGAAGTTGTTGATCGTGGAACCGGGAGAGAGACCCGCCCGAATCTGCCGGCACAGTTGTTGGCGCGCAGCCGGCCACAAGAGGCACGGTGAGCAATATTGCAGCAATGGCCGAGGCCTTGGTCTTGGTCTTGTTCATAATGTTCCTTTTCCAGAGAGTTTCTTGGACCGGGGGCGGGGTGCAGCTAGTGGTAACGCCTGAGCCTTCCCAAGCTCGCCTGACCGATGAGTGCTGTGCTGAAGAGCAGGACGCTGATGGCTGCGGCACCCGGGGTGATTCCTTCGATGAGGAGGACGACGACTCCCGAGACTCCCAGCAGGGTGCTGACAGTGGCCCGGCGGCTGGTGGCCAGCGGCCCTCCGGCGGTCTTGTTGATGCGTTCAAAGCGCCCGAAGAATCCGGCGGTCGGGACAAGGACACACAGTGCGGCTGCCAACCAAGCGGGCCTGCTCAGCCACCACTCTGCCGTGCCCGGAACCGGCAGGGGCAACGGCGAGATGAGGAGCAGGCCCGCCAACCCCACCAGGACGGGCATATGCCAGAGGTAGACGGTCATCGCCCGGGAACCGACCGCACTGACCAGGGCCATGACGGAAGGATTCGCGGCCCACCTCCGGATGGGCGCCTGGCACATCGAGAAGATCATCAGTTGCGCCACCGCCAGGAGGACCAACGCTCCCGTCGGTGGGTTGAGGTTGGCCAGCATGTCCCCCGAGTACACGCCCAGCCACGTCAGCACCAACAAAACCGCCAGCGAGCATCCGGCAGTCCACTTCCGCACGGTCGGTGTCAGGCGATGAATGGAACCGTCCGCAAGCCAGAAACCAAGCTGCTGGATGAAGAGCCACACGAAGAGGAGGTTGGCGTACCCGAAGGCAGCCTGCCCCGACAGAATCCGCAGGCCGTCGACGGCGGCGATGGCCAGCAGGAGGCCCACCATGGTGCGGACTTTTGCCCGATCATGAATCTGGGCAAGCAAAGGAACCAGTGCGGAGCTTCCGAGGTAAACGGCTAGGAACCACAGGGGCTGACTGATCCGGTAGCCGGCGGTCGACACAATATCGGCGGGAACGCCCACCAGGGTCAACAGCACCAGACCTGCGCCGACCAACCCCACAAGGACCACAGCCGGGACAAGGAGCCGCACCAGGCGGCCCCTGACGTAGTCGGCAGCGGTGGCGCCACGGGCTGACATTGCCCGCCATTGCGAGATCGAGCTGAAGCCTCCGGCTATGAAGAAGAGCGGCATGATTTGCACAAACCATGTGAAGGCCGCAAACACGGTGTTGCCGTCAAGCGCATTCTCCAGGACAGGGCCATGCGGTCCCAGGCTGACACCTACCATCAAGGCATGGAGCGCAACCACAACCACCAGGCAAAGGCTCCGAATGACGTCTATGCTCGCGTCCCTGGAGCTTGATATACCCTGTGCCGGCGGGCGCCGACCGGTAAGAATGGTTCCGGTTTCCGGGGCTGTCTTCACCGGCCGGATCGCTGTGGATGTCGCGTCGCTGTTCATACCTTCGACGCTACGGATCGCCGGAAAAGCGCACGATGGTGCGGACCACCGTCTTCCTGATGGTGCTGGCCGCCCCCTCGAAGGTGGACCTGGCTATACCGACGGCATGGGCATTGCTCAGGCAGACTGAATGGATGATCACAACACGACTCCGGCGATGGTGGCGCGCCCTTGCGTATCTGGCCCTTGAACTGCTGGCCAGCATCATCTCCATGGGCCTGTTCATGGTGGGTGCAGTGCTTACCCCGCTCCTTCTGTTCAGCGGGGGGTGGCTCATTGCGCCACGGGCCGTGGCCGTCCTGCGGTGGTGGACAACCAAGGCACGCCTACGGGTCGCCCGCTACTCGGGAGTTCCGTTGGCTGCCGAGTACATCCCAATCCCCAAGAACCCCTCCTTCGAAGAGCGGCTCCGATTGGTCTTTTCCCGCACCACCGGCCGCGATTCCCTCTGGTTGGTGGCCCATGGACTCCTGGTTCCGATCATTACCCTGCTGTGCATCGGGCTGCCCCTCTCGGCCCTGAACTCGCTTCTCATCCCCAGCTACTGGTACCTCCTGCCCCCGGATCAGCCTGTCTCCAGCCTCTACCCGGTGACGTCCTGGGACGGCGCGGCCTGGATGGTGTTGGTGGGCGTGGGGTATGCCGCCGTCTCCTGGTGGCTGATCCCGGCGGCGGCCATGGGTCTCACCTGGATTCAGGCGCGCATCCTGGCCCTCCCTTCCAAGTCGTCACTGGTGGAAAGGGTCACCGCGCTGACCGCCAGCCGCGCCGCTGCCCTGGACGCTCATGCGGCGGAACTCAGGAGAATCGAACGCGATCTTCACGACGGCGCACAGAACCGCCTGGTGGGCGTGGTCATGATGCTGGGGTTGGCCGAGCGGACCCTCGAAAAGAACCCCGAAGATGCGCTGCCCCACGTGCGCAGGGCGCAGCAGGCAGCCACTGAAGCACTGGCCGGACTCCGAACGGCCGTCCACGACATCCACCCCCCGATCCTGGACGAGCTCGGGCTTGAGGGAGCGCTCTCCGCCCTCACGGGAAGGTCGGCCATCCCTTGCCTGCTGACGCTTACCGAACTGCACCGGGTACCCGCAGCACTGGAATCGGCCAGCTACTTCATCATTGCCGAGGCTTTGACGAACGCCAACAAGTACAGCGCTGCCACTGAGGTGACCGTCGCGGTGAGCCGCGGGCAAGGTTCCTCCGGCTCCACCGATAAACTGCTCATCTCAGTCGAGGACAACGGTCGCGGCGGAGCATTTGAACGGCCCGGCGGCGGCCTTGCCGGGATTCGCCGCAGGACGGCGGCTTTCGAAGGGGTCGTGGAGTTCGATAGCCCGGCCGGTGGACCTACAACTGTCAGAGTGGAGCTGCCATGCGGGTGGTAATAGCAGAGGATGACGCCCTCCTCCGGGAAGGACTGTCGCTCCTTCTCAAGAGCGAGGGTTTCGATGTCATCGCGGCGGTCGATAACGCCGATGACTTCCTCGCCGTCCTGGACGACGCCGATGCTGCCGTCCTGGACGTGCGGATGCCACCGACCTTCACAAATGAAGGGCTGCAGGCAGCCCGTGAAGCCCGACGGCGGCGGCCCGGGTTCCCGGTTCTGGTCCTCTCCGCTTATGTGGAGGACCGCTATGCCGGCGAGCTGCTGTCCGAGGGCGCTGCCGGCCTCGGTTACCTGCTGAAGGAGCGGGTGGGCAAGGTGGCTGAGTTCACGGACACCCTCCGCCGGGTGGCTGGTGGCGCCACGGTCATGGACCCGGAAGTGATCTCCCAGCTCATGAGCCGTCGCGGAGCCAGTGACCCCATCAGCACCCTCACTCCGCGGGAACGCGAAGTCCTTGGCCTGATGGCCGAAGGCCTGGACAACCTCTCAATAGGGGCGCGCCTGGTGGTGACGGAGACCGCGGTCAGCAAGCACATCGGCAATATTTTCCAGAAGCTCCAACTCTCCACCATGGACCGGGGACACCGACGCGTCCTGGCAGTCCTGGCCTACCTCCGGTCGTAGCCCCACAACCCAGCCACCCGCCGTCGTCCGCTCGATGGTTACCGTGAAACCTCACGCTCGCTCACCGTGAGTTCTGCAAGCACGTCAAGGTCCACGTCCACGCCAAGGCCCGGCTTCTCAGTGATGTGGACATCCGGGATCACGTACTTCAGGTCTCCGGGTTCCTTGGCGAACCTCAACGGTCCCGACAGCTCTGTGGAAACGATGTTGGGATGGCTCAGCGCCAGATGGAAACCCGCGGAAGAAGCGATGCTGGTCTCCAGCATCGAACCGATCTGAACCTTGAGTCCCCCGAGCTCCGCCTGCGTTGCCAAACGATGACACGGCGTGATGCCACCGCTCTTCATGAGCTTGAGATTCACCATGTCCACGGAGCGGTCCCGGACGAAGTGGGCAAGATCCTGGGCATCCACCACGGCTTCATCAGCCATCAGCCTCATACCGGTGGCCTGGCGCACCAAGCGGAAGCCGTCGATGTCATCGGCCAGGATCGGTTGTTCCACCCAATCGACATCGAACGGTTCCAAGGCCCGGATCATGGTGCGTGCCGTGGCCGGGTCCGCCCAGCCTTGGTTGGCGTCGACCCGGATGCCAAGGTCCAGCCCAATGGCTGCCCGGACGGCTCGTACACGCTCAATGTCCAGCCCGTCAGCACCACCGAGCTTCATCTTGAGGTGGCGGTAGCCCTCCTTCCTGGCTTGCACCGCCTGCTCCGCGAGGACTTCCGGGGCCAGGATGCTCATAACCCGTGCGATGGTTGGCTGCTGGGGCCGCCGTCCACCGAGCAAGGCATGGATCGGACGCTCCGCCGCCTTGCCGGCAAGGTCCCAACAGGCAATGTCCACCGCTGCTTTAGCCGCGCCACAACCCTTGAGGGCCGCATTCAGGCGCTGGTGGATGGCGGTGATATCCCTCGGATCCATGCCCATGACAGCGGGCAGAAGTTCCGTTGTGAGGGCTTCGACCACACCGGTCGGCGTCTCGCCGGTGATGTGTCCGTCAGGCACGCTTTCACCGTACCCAACCAGGCCGTCGTCGGTCTCCAGGGCAAGGACCACGCTGGGCATCGACGGGTAAGAGGCGTAGGCGACCACGAAGGGTTCCACCAAGGGAAGGTCGATCAGGGTAATGGTGGCGCGGGAGATTTTCATGGGTGGCTTCCTATCCACTGGTACTGGGCGGGGTTCAGGGCCAAACACGTTCCGTTTGACAGGGGTCAAGCGGAACGTGAGGCCAGGATGCAGAGTTGCAGCATGGCGGCAAAACGTGTCTTGGGATCGTCAAGGTCAAGCCCGCCCACCAGGGCAAGGCGGCGAAGCCGGTACCGGAAAGTGTTCGGGTGGATATAGACCGCGGCTGAGGCGGCTGCGACATCCCCGAAAGCATCCAGCCATGCGCGAAGGGTGTCCACCAGGTTGGCATTGTGTTTCTCGTCGTAAGCGTAAAGACGCGCGATCTGGCCTGTGGGCTGCTCTCCACGTGATGCAGCGAGGTCACAGAGTTCCAGGATCAGTGCTTCCACATGGACATCGGCCAGCCGGGCGACGCGTTGGCCGTTGGCGTTGCCGCTGCGCAACACCCGCAGGACACGGTCCGCGCTGGAACGGGCAGCAGCCAATTCCGCGGCACCATGGGCAACCGGCCCGACGCCGATCACCGCGTTGATGCGGTCACCCAGGCGCCTCAGGAAGTCGGCCCCGACTGCGGCAGCGCGATCCTCGCCCTGATTGTCTCCTTGCGAAACAGGAAACAGCGCGTAGGCAGTGTCACCCAACAGTGCTACTGCGCACCGTGGCTGAACGGCGCCCAGGTGCATGGCGAAGCTGTCACTGATTCTCTGCCGCTCCAAGGCAAGGCCTGCGTCACCTTCCCTCGGCGGCACCCGGTCCACTTTCTGCAGCATGGCCAACGCCAGCACAACGATCGGCTGGTCTCCCAACCCCAGTCTGTCCAGGGCTTCCGGAGCGCCCCGTCCGCCCGCCAGGGCACTGCTCAGCAGGTCAGCCCGCATCCTCCGCTCAACATCGGCACCGGCATGAAGCCGCAATAAATGCAGTGCCACCAATTTCGCGGCGTCGCATAATGACTGTTTCCGTTCCTCGTTGAGCGGGCCGCGGACGGCTACCCAGATGGAGCCAAGCACTTCATCGCCGGCGCGCACGGCCACAGCCACACGGGGAAGGGACGCCGCATCCAGCGACGTCGGCAAAGAATCGACGTAGACGGGGTCCGTGGAACGGTACAGCTCGCGGAAGACACCCCGCTCCACGAACACCCGCGAAATGGCTTCCGGAACCTGGCGTCCCAGGATCGTCTCCACCCTGGTGGCATCGGCTTCGTCTTGCCGACCGGAGAATGCGAGCACTCGCGAACTGCGGTCCTCAATGGTCACGGGGGCATCAAGCAGTGCTGCCACGGCGTTCGCTAAAGAGAACAGGTCACCGGAAGGCGGGCCACTGGTTGATTCGGCGCCCAAACCTCCAAGGTCGCCGGCAAGGACCGAACGCAACATCGCCGCAAGCTGCGCCCAACCAGCGCCCGGAGTCAGGCCCAGCAAGGCAACCCCGGACTCACGCACGGCGGCAGCCACCCGAAGGTCGGCCGCGAAGGGCGCACGGACCACCAGCCCCACCGCCCCCTGCCTGCCAAGCCTCAGCAACAACGACGCCACGTAATCCGCGTCCTGAAGACCAATGCCCAGCACCAGTGCATGAGCAGGCAGAAGCGGCTCATCCATGGGGTCATGGATGGCTATGCCGCCGATTTCCTCAGCCCTGCCAAGGTCTCCCTCCACCAACTCCAGGAGCGTGGCCCCCAAGTCGTCGAGGACTCGGCCCAAGCTGGCGCGGGGACGGACGTCATTCATTCAGGTCCACTCCCGCACCGGAACGGGCAGGCATCGGCTCCCGCTCCGAATCCACACCGTTGGCGTACTTCTCCACCCACTCCACAATGCGTCGGTTGAAGTCAATACGGTGCGATGGACGGCCAACGTCCGTGAAAAGGTGGGATCCGCCTGGATAAAGAACCAGACGGCTCACGACGCCCAGCTCGCAAAGGGCCGCATGCCATTGCTCCGCCTGGCCAACGGGACACCGCACATCGTCCGCGCCATGGAAAATGAGCGTTGGTGTCGTCACACGTTCCACCGCGGAAAGCGGGGACATCGCCTCGTAGCCCGGAGCATCCGTCCACGCCGGCCCGCCAAGCTCGCGGTCGCTGAGGAACTGCCCGCTGTCCGACGTTCCGGCAAGGCTCCGCAGATCGCTGACAACCCCGCCGGCCACCGCAGCCGCGAATCTCTGGTCGCGGCTGGTCAAGTAGCAGGTCATGTATCCCCCGTAGCTGTACCCGGTCACGGCCAGACGGTCCGGGTCCGCCACTCCTTCGGCCACCAGCACGTCCAGGGGCTCAAGGAAATCCTGTGCGTCCGCAATGCCCCATTTGCCCAGAGCCGCCCTGTAGAAGTCCGCACCATAGCCGTCGCTGCCCCGGACATTGAGCAACAGCACAGTCCAGCCTCGTGCCACCAGCTCCTGGTGGTAAAGGTTCACGTCGTCGGCAGCGCTGTTCCAAGCGTTGTGGGGGCCACCGTGAATGTCCAGCAGAAGGGGCTGCGGCCCCTCACTTTCCGGGTCGCGGATGATCCAACCCTGCACCACTGTCCCATCGGAGATGGGAAACCAGCGTTCCAATCGCGGGAAGAATTCCGTCTCCGCGAAGTTCGATCCGTGACGGGTCCATACCCGGACAGCGCCGTCTGAAAGGTCCACGCTCGCAATTTCGCCAAAGGAGTCAGGTGTCTTCAGGACGGTCACGACAGTGTTGCCGGCAACGGACAGCTCCGAGACCACCAGGCCGTCACCCCGCAGCACCGGGCGAGGCTCGCCGCCGTCGACGTCAACCTCGTAAAGGTGCGTGCACCCAAGGTCCCGGATGCAGAAGAGCACTGACCGGCCGGCATTTATCACTCGGGGCGCTGCCCCGGGATAGGCAGGAGCCCCACCCATCACATTGCGGTCCAGCGAAGCGGTGAGATTTCCTGCGGGGCTGCCATCCAAGGGAAGCCGGATCACGGCTGCGTGGCCCACCGGTCGGCTAGACACCACAAAAAGGGCGTCTCCTTCCGCGCTCCATTCGACGCCGCTTACCACGTGGTCGTCCGGGCCCACAAGAACGGGCTGTGCATCCGGAACGTCCACAGCCAGGACGTGCACGGGGGCAACCAGGCTGGCATCATTGTCGGCCGCGGGGCCGGCAGCAAACGCCACATGGCCCCCGTCCGGCGACCACTCCGGATCGCGGGCGTGCCAGTCGCCATGGGTGAGCTGGACGGTTTTCCCGGAGGCCACGTCAAGGACGTGGATCTGGCGCGTCAAGGTTCCCAGCAGGCCCAGTCCGTCGGACTGATAAACCCTGCCGTCCGCCACAACTGGCGCGTCCGATCCCGTGTTACGACCAGGGACAAAGGCAGCGAAGGCAAGCTTCGTCCCGTCAGGACTCCACGTCGGTTTACCGACTCCCAGCGGCAGGCTGCCCAGGCCTCTGAAACGGTGGTCCCCGGGAGTCATGATGTAGAGCTGGACGTGTCCCTCCGACTCCCGCAGAAAGGAAAGCGACGCCCCATCGGGCGACCACGCCGGTGCTGTATCGGCGTTCCCGAACGTGAGTTGGCGCGAGGGGTTTCCCGCGGCATCCACCAACCAGATGTTGCGTTGAGTGCTGTCGGAAACGGCATCGAGGGTCCGCAGTACGTAGGCAACACGCCCACCGTCCGGAGAGAGTGCCGGCTGTTCAGGAACCGCAAGATCCAGCAGATCGTCAACGCAAAGCCTCCGGGTCACAGCAGTCCCGCCTTCCCAGCCATCAGCGATCCATCAGCGAAGTGGCATGCAGCTGCGTGGCTGTGGCCCTCCGGCTCAGGATCGGCTTCCCGGCAGACGTCTCGGCCCGGGAGCACCAGTGGCCCTATGGGGCAGCGCAGATGGTACCGGCATCCGGTGGGTGGATGATGCGGGTCCGCCGGCTCGGCGTCGCTGACAGCCTGCACCGCCGGGTCGGACATCCCAGGACTCAGGCCGGTGCTGCCGTTTCCGGGCACTGCAGCCAACAAAGCCTTGGTGTACGGATGCTGGGGATTCGAAAGGATCTGCTCGGCGGGACCTTGTTCGACGATCCTGCCCAGATACATCACAGCGATGGCATCGGCCACGTATCGGACCACCGCCAGATTGTGCGAAATAAACAGCATGGACAAGTTCAGTTCCCGTTGCAGGTCCCTCACCAGGTTCAGGACTGTTCCTTGGACAGAAACGTCCAACGCAGAGGTGATCTCGTCGGCGATGATGACCTCCGGCTGCCCAGCCAAGGCCCTGGCCAGGGCCACGCGCTGAAGCTGGCCCCCGGACATCTGCCCGGGGTAGCTGGAGGCACGCTGGGGATCCAGGCCCACCAAACCGAGCAACCGTTCTACCTCTGCGCGTCGGCTTGCGGCGTCTCCCCTGCCGGCGCGTGGGATGCCTTCCGCTATGGAGTCACCGATGCTCATTCGCGGATTCAGTGACGAGTGCGGGTCTTGGAACACCATCTGCAAAGGTCTGTGCTCGCCCCTTTTGGGCCGGAGGGGCCGGCCATTGAAAAGTATCTGGCCAGCGGACAAGGGGGTGAGGCTTGCCGCAGCCCTGGCCAGCGTGGACTTGCCGGACCCCGACTCGCCCACCAAGCCCACCACTTGTCCCTTGGGCACTGTGAGGTCAACGCCATCCACTGCCGTCATCCCGCGGCGGCCACCGAATCGTACTGATACCTGCTCAAAGCGAAGTTCGCTCATGATGCCTCTCCTTGCAGTGCCGCAGCGGGTAGTTTGAGTTCCACCGAGACGCGCTGGCCCGTCCCACGCGACGGGTGCCAGCACGCCACCCGATGCCCGTCCTCCTGCTGGACGAGCTGCGGATCCTCGCGGGTGCAGTGGTCGTCCGCCTTCGGGCAGCGGGACGCGAACGCGCAGCCTGCGGGAACATTGGAGGGGTCTGCGGGGCGTCCCGGGACCACCGCCAGGGGCTGGTTGCGATCCGTTTCCATGTCGGGGACGGCGGCCAGGAGGGCCTGAGTGTAGGGGTGCAGTGACCTTTCAGCCAAATCGGTTGCCGGCAGGTCCTCCACGATCCGCCCGGCGTACATGACCAGGACGCGCTCGCAAACCTGGCCCACCAACGTGAGGTCATGGCTGATCAGGAGGATCGCCACGTTGTTCTCTTCCTTGATGGTCGACAACAGCCGAAGTACTTGTTGCTGGACTGTCACGTCCAACGCGGTGGTGGGCTCGTCAGCCACAATCAGTGCCGGGTTTCCCATGATTCCCATTCCGATCATGGCCCTTTGCCGCATGCCGCCGGAGAATTCATGGGGATATTGCCGGAGGCGCCGTTCCGCGGCAGGGACCCGGACTGCCCGCAACCGGTCAGCTGCGCGGGCGAGTGCTTGCCGACGGTTCATTCCTTGGTGCCGCTGCGCCACTTCAGCGAGCTGGGTGCCGATCCGCATGGTGGGGTTGAAAGATTTCATGGGGTCCTGGAACACCATTGCGAAGGACGTGCCCAACAGCTGACGCTTGGCCGGCGAGGGGCTGGACAGTTGGTCCTGGCCGAGGAACTCCAGGCGTGATGCCGTGACGCTTCCCGGGTACTCCACCAGTTGGGCAAGGGCAAGGGCGGTCTGGGTCTTGCCGGAGCCGGACTCCCCCACCACGCCTACGGCTTCCCCCTGAGCCAGGCTGAAACTGACACCGCGGACGGGAGTGATGGGTCCGGCAGGTCCAGGGAAGCTCACAAAAAGGTCGCTGACGGTCAGCACGGCGCTGCTTTCGCGGCTGCTGGTGGAAGGTTCGACGTCGGCGGAGGACTCGACGGCGGTTGGCCGCACCCGCTGAGGTGCTGCGCCCTTGCCGGCGAAGGGTGTGGGTGCGCCCAAGGTCTTGGCAACGGCTTCACCGAAGAGGTTGAAGGCCAGCCCCGCAATGACAACTGCAAGGCCAGGTGCCAGCGCCGCCATGGGGTGAAGGTAAATATCGTTGAGACCCTCGTTCAGGAGCCGACCCCAGTCATACGCAGGTGGTTGGACGCCCAGTCCCAGGAAGGACAGTCCGGCGAAGGCCAACAGCGAACTGCCCGCCCCAATCGTGGCGGTAACCACCAACGGTTCGGCGATGTTGGGAAGGATATGGCGGATCAATCGCTGCACCCGGCCAACACCGGCCAGTTTCGCCGCGGCGATGAAGTCCCGTTCCGACTGCGTGGCAATCAGGGTCTGGGTCAACCGGGCAAAGGATGGGGCGGTGGCAAAGCCTATGGCCAGCACAGCGCCGGTCTGGCCGACTCCGAAGATGACCGCGAAGAACATGGCCAGCAGCAGCCCCGGAAATGCCACTGCGATATTCACGAAAGCGGTGACCAGCCTGCCAATCCTCCGGCTCAGGAGAGAAGGGACAGCACCAAGCACCAAGCCCACGCAAACACCGATGCCGGTGGCTGCAAGGGCCAGTTTGACCGAAAGGCCGGTAGCCACCAGCAGCCGGAAGAAGAGGTCGCGTCCCAGGCTGTCTGTACCAACCGGATGTTCGGGCGAAGGTCCTTGGAGAATGGCGCGTGTGTTGATCTCCTCGGCCTGTCCTGACCACAGGATGGGTGCCAGAACGGCCAAGGTAAGGACTGAAAGGAGCATGGCGGCAGACACAGCCCCGACGGGTGTCTTCAGCGCCGCCAGCCATCGTGCCGCCATCCCTGCTGTGGCAGCCGTCTTTGAAGTGCTCATATTCAGCTCTCTTTAATCGTTGAACGGGGATCGAGCATGCCCAGTGCGATGTCCACCAAGAGGTTCACCAGAAGCACTCCCAGCCCGTACACCAGCACGACGCCCTGCACTACCGGGTAGTCCTTGGCCAGGATGGAGGAGACGATGGTGCTTCCCAGCCCGGGCCAGGCGAAGACATTTTCCACGAGGACCGTGCCTGCAACCATGGCGCTCAGCATCAGTCCACCGATGGTCAGGGTGGCGGTCAGCGCGTTTGGCAGGGCGTGCCGGAAATAGATCATCCAGTTGGGAAGACGTTTGGCGCGGGCGGTCCGGACGTAGTCCGCGCCGAGTACTGAAAGCATCTCCACCCGAACAATGCGCGACAGTATGGCAGCTGAGCCAAGGGCCATGGACACCACGGGAAGGACATACGAGCCCGCGTCGGAACGACCCGCCACGGGAAACCATCCCAGTTGCACGGCGAAGAAGTACACCAAGCCAACCGCAAGGAGGAACTCCGGAATGGCGGCCACAACAATGGAGGTGGAAGTGAAGGCAAGTTCGGTTCGGCGCCGACGACCGCCTCGGGTGAGGACGCCCATCAGCGCGCCCACCGGCACGGAGATCAGGACTGCGAGCAGGAACGCGAGTCCGGCCAGCTCGAAGGTGGCAGGAAGGCGGTCCCCGATGACCTGCGCCACCGGCAGGTCCGAAGTCATGGACGTTCCGAGGTTCCCGCCCACCAGGCCTTGGAGGTAATGGAGGTATTGAAGCCAGAGGGGATCGTTGAGGCCCAGGGCCTCGCGGCGCGCCTCGATCAGGGCACCCGGAGCGGAGTTGCCCAGTGCGGCCCTGACCGGGTCGCCCGGGATGAGGTGGATCATGAGGAAGGACGCCGTGACCAGCACCCAGAGGGAGACCACCAGACGGCCAATTCTTCGCGCTACAAAGCCGGCCCACGGGCTTTCCGATGCATCCGTGACTGCATCCGCGACGAAACGTGTTGCAATGCTCAAAGTTCTACTCCTGCTTCTTGGGAGACCACACTGGACCTCCACGAGACCGGCGTCATCTATTATCTGGCTCACACCCTTCTCAATGCTTTGTCCGTTCCAATCACTCATGGAGCCCGGCATGGTCGAATCGGACAATGCCCGGAAGAATGACTGAGATTGTCCGCTCCGCCGCATCGGACGGCCTTGTCGTAATGGACCACAGCGTTGGAAGGACGTCGTCGTGATCGACAAAATCGCTCCGCTGCGGGCGCCGTAGCATTGCCGCATGACGAACATGAATGAACTCCGCACGTGGCTGGAAGGCCGTCTCCCATCCCTGCTGGCCGAGCATCAGGTGCCCGGTGCCGCAGTAGCTGTTTCCGTCAGGGGTGAAGTGGTCGACGCCGCGGCAGGCATCCTCAGCAAGAACACCGGCGTCGAGGCTACCGTTGACTCCCTGTTCCAGGTGGGTTCAATCACCAAGCTGTGGACTGCCACCCTGATCATGCAGTTGGTGGACGAAGGCACCTTGGACCTGGATGTCCCGGTTCGGAGGTATCTGCCGGAGTTCCGCCTCATGGACGAGTCCGCCGCGGCCTCCATTACCACTCGCCAGTTACTGAGCCACACCGCTGGCTTCGAGGGGGATATTTTCACCGACACCGGCCAGGGAGACGACGCCATCGCCAAGCTGGTGGACCTCTTCGCGGACGTTCCCCAGCTGTTCGCCCCGGGAGAGATGTTCTCCTACAACAATGCCGGATACGTCGTCCTGGGACGGATAGTGGAAGTGTTGCGGGGCAAGTCCTATGACGAATGCATGCGGGAATACCTGTTCACACCACTGCAACTGACCCACGCGGCCAACGGGCCATACGAGGCGATCCTCTACCGCACCGCGGTGGGGCACATTCTGAACGAGGATGGCGGAGAACCCGAACCCAGCCCCATCTGGGCACTGAGCCGCTCAACCGCCCCTGTAGGCTCGATGCTCAACATGCGGCCCCGAGACCTTCTCAAGTTCGCGCAAATGCACATGGATGCAGGGCGCGGTCCCGCGGGCCAGCAGATTCTCAGCGCCAAGTCGGCGGCGGCCATGCTGGAACCGCAGGTGAAGCTCCCGGACCTGGGCTGGATGGGTGAGTCCTGGGGCCTGGGCTTCTCGCTCTTCGATTACGACGGCGGCACGGTAGTCGGTCACGACGGCGGCACTATCGGCCAAACGGCTTTCCTGCGGATATGCCCCGAAAAGGATGTCTCCATTGCTCTCTTCTGCAATGGTGGAAATCCGCTTGCTGTCTTCACCGAGATAGCAAAACATGCGCTCGGCGAGTTCGCCGGCATCACGTTGCCGCAGCTTCCCGTCCCGGCCGGCTCACCCCCGCCCGTGGATGCTTCTCGGTACGTGGGCGAGTACTCCTCGCGTGTTGCCAGCGTGGTGGTGAGCCAGGATGCCGAGGGCCGGATCTGGCTGGAGCGGACTCCCATGGGAGTCTACGCCGAGGTCGGCGACAGGCCCGAGAAGATCGAGCTGGTGGCCATGGACGGGGATACGTTGTTGCCCGCGCAAAAGCAATTCGGAATGCATCTGCCGCATGCCTTCGTTGGTGACGATGGCCAGGGCCGGGCCTTGTTCGTCCACACAGGCCGTGCAGATCGTCGCGTCAGCCCATGAGCATGGGATCTGAGGAACTCGCCGAAATCTTCGCGGCGGTGGGTGCTACGGGCTACGTGCATGCCCGCGAGGTGGGAGTCGTCGGTGGCCGCGAGGTGTCCCTGAATCCTGACGAGGCTGTTGTCCTGGCCTCCGTTTTCAAGGTGCCCTTTGCCGTCGCCTATTCGCGGGAAGTTTCCGCGGGCCGGTTGAAGGAAAGCGATAGGACCACAGTGACCTCCCGGTACCGGGTGGGAGGCCTGGGAACAGCAGGCTGCGCGGACGACGTCGAAATGAGTTGGCGGGACCTTGCAAAATTCATGATGACCATGAGCGACAACGCCGCCACTGACGTCATTTTCCATCGCATAGGCCAGGCCGCAGTGGACGCCGTCCTTGACGATCTGGGCTTACAGAGGACACGAATCATCGGCTGCGGCGAGGATATGGATCATCAGATGGCGGCCGACCTCGGCCTTGATCCAAGCGCTGCGACCACCGACATGGAAGCCATGCTGGCTGCGGCTGCTCCAGAGCAGGTCTGGGCGCTCGGAATCATGGATCCTGCACGGACACCCTCTTCCACTCCCCGGGACATCGTTTCACTGCTTGACGCCATCTGGACCAACTCAGCAGGCTCTCCTGAGACGTGCGAGCGTGTGCGCTCCATGATGGAGCAACAAATTTGGCGGCACCGGATGGCGACGGGTTTCGATGACGGCGTGGTGGTGGCAGGCAAGACGGGAACCCTTCCTGCCATACGCAACGAGGTCGGCGTGGTCACGTACCCCGACGGCCGTCGCTACGCCGTCGCGGTCTTCACACGGGCCACGACGCTTTCCGATACGCAACCAGGCATCGACGCATCCATTGGCAAGGCGGCACGCTTGGCCGTTGACCTGCTGCGCGGGGCATAGTCGGACCCGCCAAACCTTGATCCCTGCAGTTGTCCGCCAAGCCAATGGCACGGGTCACATTTGCCGAAAGAATAACACCATGAAGACACAAGGCACGATCAAGGCGGCGCTCGGCGTCGCCACCGTGGGCGCGCTCTCACTGACGATGGCCGCCTGCTCCGGTTCTGCACCGAAGACCGGGGGCGAGCTGGCAAACGGCAAGACGTTCACCATGAGGCTGAGCGTGGACCCCGGATCACTGGACCCTCTTTTCGCATCGAACTCCATCACCCAGCAAGCCACCAAATTCCTTTACGACTCGCTGATCAACCTTGATCCGGACAGCAAAGTGGTGTCGGGTTTGGCGGAGTCCTGGGAAGGTACTACCACCGAGGCCACCTTTACCCTGCGCAAGGGCGTCACGTGTTCGGACGGCACTGCCCTGACCCCGGACATCGTGGCAGCCAACATCAACTTCGTTGGCGACCCCGGCAACAACTCCACCCGAACAGGTGTCTTTGTTGCTCCCGGAGCCACCGCCGTTGCGGACAACGACAAAGGAACGGTCACGGTGACCACGGTCTCGCCGGAACCGTTCCTGGTCCGGAACGTGGGCAGCCTGCCGATCGTCTGCGCCGCAGGCACCAAGGACAGGAGCCTCCTTGCCCAAGGCGCCGACGGCACGGGCATGTACACAGTTGCAGAGGTAGCTGCGGGCGACCACTACACCCTCACCCGGCGCAAGGACTACGCCTGGGGTCCCGGTGACTGGAAAACCGAACAGGAGGGCTTGCCGGACAAAGTGGTCCTGAAGGTGATCTCCAATGAGACCACTGCGGCTAACCTGCTCCTTTCCGGTGACGTGAACGCTGCCACCATCGTGGGGCCAGACAAGCAGAGACTGGAGGCCAAGAAGTCGTTCCAACGGGACCTGGTCACGGCGCTGGGACAAATCTGGTTCAACCAGAAACCGGGCTTGCCCGGCGCGGACGAAAACGTTCGCCGCGCATTGACACAGGCATTGAAGCTCGACGAACTCGGTCAAGTGATGACGAGCGGCAGTGGCAAGCCTCCCACCAGCCTGATTGCACCGGTACTCAGCCCCTGCAAGCAGGACACACTGAGCGGCAACCTCCCCCAGCACGATCTTGAGGCCGCAAAGAACGCCTTGGATACCGCCGGATGGAAGGTGGGCCCCAACGGTGTTCGAAGCAAGGACGGCGCTCCGCTCAAAATAGAGTTCTTCTACCCAAGCACCATGGGGCCGACGTTCGCAGCAGGCGCAGAGCTGATCAAGGAAGTTTGGTCCGGGATTGGGGTTGACGTTCTCCTTCGGCCCGTCACGGATGCAGAAGGCAGCTCACTCATCCTGGGTGGTGAAGGCGGGTGGCATGCAGCATTCGTGCCCATCGGCGTTGCCTTGCCCAACGAGCTCGTACCATTGGTGTCCGGCCCGACGCCCCCCAACGGCAACAACTTCGCTTATATCAACAATGCCGGCTATCTGGAAAACGTCCAGAAAGCCGCCGCCGCCACTGGTGAAGCAGGATGCGAGCACTGGGCAGCCGCTGAAAAGCAGATCATCGAGCACGTCGATGTGGTGCCTTTCGTCAATTCTGCAACGCCGACCTTCGCCGAAGGGGCCACCTTTGAACTGGCCGACGGACAATTGGCCCCGTCTTCCGTTCGCATGCTTCGCTAACCGTCCTCTCAGAGGAATGCTCCGTCCTGCTCATGGCAGGGCGGAGCATTTCTCATTTGGGCTGGTTCTCCCGGACAAAGCCGGACGGTAAGGCTTCGTCCTGGCCGACAAAGCCAAGAGCACCTAATCGAACCAAGATTGAATCATGTCACTCAATCTCGATGCCCTCTCCCTTGCTGAGCGGGCCCAATTTACAGCCGTATCTGCGGCCGCCAAGGCCAATGTCCGAGTAGTCGACGAACACCGCCGTGAGAGTCTCAAGGATATTGAAGGGCTGCTGGTGGCTATCTGGGGGATGTCTCCGCAAGGAGCTCCCATTCCGTTTGACCTGCTGCGCAGCATTTCCCACGCCGGGTGCAATGTTTCTGCGGCCTACACCTCGGAGGGAGTCCTGTGCGGGGCCGCGGTGGCCATCGTCTCTCCGGACGGATCGACGTATTCGCTGATTGCCGGAGTCCTGCCCGGCGTTGCGGACAAGGGCGTGGGATTCGCCCTCAAACAACACCAAAGGGCTTGGTCCCTGGCACGTGGCATAGAAACCATGACATGGACCTTCGACCCCCTGGTCAGCCGGAACGCCCGCTTCAACCTGTCCAAACTCGGTGCCGTGACGTCCGAGTATGAGAGGAACTTCTACGGCGCGATGCAGGACTCCATTAACGCCAATGATGAATCGGACCGGCTAGTGGTGTTGTGGCCGCTTTCCTCAACCCGAAGCAGCAAATGCAGCGAGGGCTCGGTGCATGAGGTGAGCCTGCCACCGGGTGCGCTGAACAATGCCCGTGAATATGGACCTGACGGCCAACCTGCACTCCTCGAATCGGCAGGCTCCCTCTGGTGCCGGGCGCCGCAGGACATCGTCGCGCTGAGGAAATCCAACCCCCAGGAAGCGGCCATGTGGCGGTTGCAGCTCCGCGACATCATGGAAGGCGCGTTTGCGTCCGGGTTCATCGCTTCCGGCGTCACCCGGACCGGCTGGTACAAGCTCACCCCGGTTGCAAGCCTCACGAAGGAGACAGCATGAAGGTCTACATATCCGTTGACATGGAGGGTATCTCCGGAGTAGCCACCTACGACCAAATCATCCGGGGTGGCAGCGGTTATCCCCGGGCGCAGGCCCTCATGACAGCTGAGACCAACGCAGCCGTGGAAGGGGCCTTCGAAGGTGGCGCCACCGAGGTCCTGGTCAATGACAGCCACGGAACAATGAACAACCTCCTGCACGAGGACCTTGACCCCCGCGCCCGAGTTATCTTCGGTACTCCCACGGCGTTTTGCATGGCCGAGGGCCTGACGTCGGACTTCGACGTCGCCTTCTACATCGGATATCACGCCCCAGCGGGTGTGGAGGGCCTGCTGGCCCATAGCTTCTCCGGCCTCTTTACGAGCTTCAAGCTCAACGGCGAGATCGCATCGGAAGCGTCCATCAATGCCCTTTTCGCGGCCACTCGCGGCGTACCAGTAGGCCTGGTAACGGGCGACGACGTCATCTGCGACATCGCCGAACGTGAATTCCCAGGCGTGCTGACAGTGCCCGTCAAGGTCGCCCACGGATTCCAGGCAGCCAACAGCCTCTCCCCCACGTTTGCCCGTGCGGCCATTCGCAAGAGTGCCCGTGCTGCTGTCCAGGGCGTAGAGAAGACCCGGCTGCTGCCCGTACCGGACAGGCTCAGGCTCGAGATCGGCTTCCAGAACCCCCTGGCGGCAGAGCTCCTGGAAGCCGTCCCAGGGGTATCCCGGGTCAGCAACATGGTGATCGCCCGGGAAGTCGAAACCACCGAGGATCTTTTGGGGATGGTCGGAACCACGTACGAGTTGGCAGCAGTCGCTGCCAAGACAATGTTCCTCCGCGAGTCCCTCAGGTAATTTCCTTGCCGGCATTAAGCAACAACTCTGCAGGAGCCTGGACGGGCTCCTGCAGAGTTGTTTAAAGGGTGCTCGACCGGTTGAATGCTCGACCGGGTTGAAACCGGGTTGAACTAGTAACGGATCCGCGGAATCGACTGCAGAAGCGTCTGGGTGTACTGGTCCTTGGGTTCAGTAAAGAGACTTTCAGTTTCCCCGTCTTCGACGATGTTGCCGTGGTACATCACGGCGACGTTCTCACAAAGATTCCGGACCACGGCCAAGTCATGGGCTATGAACACCACAGAAAGGCCCAGTTGGTCCCTCAGGTCTGCCAAGAGGTTGACAATGCCGGCCTGCACCGAAACATCCAAGGCACTCACTGCTTCGTCCGCGACCAACAATGAAGGCTCCAGTGCAAGGGCCTTCGCAATGGCCACCCTCTGGCGCTGCCCTCCGGACATGGAAATCGGATAGCTGTCCAGGGCCCTGGCCGGCAGCTGGACTTGTTCCATCAGTTCAAGACACCTTCCACCTACATCCCGTGGTTCCACGATTCGGTGGACCCGCAGCAGCTCGGCCAAGGATTGACGAATGGTCATCCTTGGATCCAAGGACGAATACGGGTCCTGGAACACCATCTGGATATGGCGCCGCTGCTCTTTGGTGCGTCGGACAGGCAACTCTTCACCGTTGAACACCACGGTTCCCGTGAATGATCGCTCCAAAGCCGTGAGAACACGGGCCAACGTGGACTTACCGGATCCTGATTCACCCACCAGTCCATGGATCGTGCCCCTGCGGACGCTCAAGTTGACGTCGTTCAAGGCTACGACTTTGCGGCGATTCCGGCCCTTGCCCGCGGAGAATTCGACTCGTATGTCCCGCATCTCGAGGATGTTCTCGGACGCCGGCTGAGTCGGCTGGGTGTTGGACATCGTTAGAGCTCCTGAAGGATCGAAGGCGAGTCCGGTGCGTGGTCCGCAACCCGCATCGCGAATGAATACCCGGCCGGCCTGTCCCTAAGAGCCGGTGTGGTCCCCGGTATCGATCGAAGTCGTTGGCCGGGTTCGTCGATACGCGGAGTAGCGGCCAGAAGTGCACGCGTGTAGTCCTCCCGCGGGTTTCCCAACACTTCTGCAGCGGTGCCGGATTCCACCAGCCGGCCTGCGTACAGGACGCTGATGGTGCTGCAGAGTTCGGAAACCACAGCCAGGTCATGCGTTACGTACAGGATGCCGGCGTTCAGTTCGGCCCGCAGCCCGTCAAACAGCGCCAGGACCTGCGCCTGCACGGTCACATCGAGCGCGGTGGTGGGTTCGTCGCAGAGAATCAGCTCAGGTTCGCAGGCCACACTGGCGGCGATCATGACACGCTGCCGCATTCCTCCGGACAATTGGAACGGATAAGCGTCCACCCGCAGCTCCGGGCTTGGTATTCCTACCAAACCCATCATATGAATGGCGTAATCCCTGGCCTGCTTTCTGCTCAGGCCTTTCCGTTGGGCGATACCGTCCGTGATCTGGGTACCAACGCGGGCAATTGGATTCAATGCCACCGCAGGTTCCTGGAACACCATTGAGATACCAGCGCCCCGGATCCTACGGAAATTGCGGCCGCTGTTGGCAAAGAGATCCGCGCCGTTGAAGTATGCGCTCCCCGAGCTGACGCGGGCGTTGGCCGACAGCAAACCCATGAGGGACCGCAGGGCCAGGCTCTTTCCGGAGCCCGACTCCCCTACCAGTCCATGGGCTTCAGCCCGCTGGACCGTAAAGGAAACGTCCTTGAGCGCGGCATAGTCGCGGCCCTGGATGGTCACGTCGACGCACAATCCCTCCACCTTCAGGAGTGGCTGCTCCTCTGATGCCGCGTTCATCGCTTTGCTCGCAGGGCATTGGCGATTCCGTCGCCCAGGAACGTGAGCGAGAGGCTGGCGAGAATAACGGCTGCGCCCGGAATCAACACCAGCGTGTAGTTTCCGGAGGCCAGGAACTGCTGGCCGTCACTGATCATCTGTCCCCAATCAGGAGTCGGCGGGACGATGCCCAACCCGAAGTAGCTCAGCGTGACGATCACGCCGATGTTGGATACGACGTCGCTCATGGCGAACACAACTGCTTGCGTCATGGTGTTTGGCAAGACGTGCCGGACCACGATCCGGGCTTTGCCCAGCCCACCCGTCTCACAGGATTGAATGAAATCCCTGTCCCTGACCACGAGCGTTTCGGCGCGCACTATCCTCGCGTAGGAAACCCAGCTCACAATGCTGATCGCCAGGAAAATACTCATGGGACCGTTGCCGAAAACGAAGACCAGCGTGATGACCAGGACGAAGAACGGGAAAGCGGAAACGACGTCCGCAATGCGCATGATGAGGGTGTCGAACCAGCCCCCGAAATATCCGCACAATGCGCCCACAATCGTCCCCAGGACAAAGGGGAAAAGGACAGCCAGGACCGCAATTCCCAAGTCGCTGCGGGCACCGAAAAGAAGGCGGCTCCACGTGTCCCGGCCCAGGTTATCTGTTCCGAGAGGGTGCGCGGCCGTTGGCCCCGACAAGGCATTGGCCAGGTCCTGGGCTGTTGGATCGTAGGGGGTAAGGATCGGGGCAAACACTGCCGCCAGGACCATCGCACCGAAGACGACACCCCCGATGAGGAGCTCGATGTTTGATCCACGGCCCCATGGCCTTATCCGCGAGCGCCACGGAGGTTTGCTGCCACCGAGTCCGGTTGCGGGTGCAGTTGGGGGAAGAAGCGTCTGTGTCATGCCAGTCTCGCTCTCGGATCAAGCAGTGCATAGGAAAGATCAGTGACCAGGTAGACCACAACCACGATGCCGGCAAAGACAAGGGTGGTTGCTTGGACCACTGGGAAGTCCCTTCCGAGGATGCCGGCCAGCATAAGGCTTCCCATTCCCGGAATGGCAAAGACCTTCTCCACCACCAGCGCCCCTCCAGCCAGGACACCGGCTTGGATCCCCAGGATGGTTACCCCGGAGATGCTGCCGTTGCGGATGGCGTAGGCGGCCAGCACGGTAGCTGGCTTCAGGCCCTTGGAGTGGCCAAAAGCCACAAAGTCACTCTGCAATGCGTCCGTCAGCGACGCCCGGAGGCTGTTGACCAGCATGGGCACAATTCCCAAGGCGATCGTCAGGGACGGCAGGACGAGTGAGTGCAGGTGTTCCGCCGTCGTCCTTCCGTAGCCCCCCACGGGAAACCAGTGCAGCTTGAGGCCGAAGACAATGACCAAGAGAGTTCCGGTCAGGAACGCAGGAGTTCCCTGCGCCACGGCTCCGAAGATCCGCACCCCAATGTCGGCGCCTCCGCGGCCGCGGACTGCGACCCACGTTGCAAGCGGGAGGGAGATGACGACGGCGAAAGTCACCGCCATCAGCATGAGCAGGAGCGTGGTGGGCAGCCGATCGGCGAGCAGCGACACTATGGGCGACCGGTACTGGAACGATGTTCCCAAGTTGCCGCTGATCAGGTCAGTCAGGAAATGCCAATACTGTACGGTCAGGGGCTGGTCCAGTCCCCACTCGGCTCGAAGGGCTTGAACGGCCGATTCGGAGGCTTTGTCGCCCAGGGTTGTGCGGGCTGGATCTCCAGGAGTGGCATGGACAAGCACGAACGTCGCCGTGACGACGCCCCAGACCACCAGGACGAGCAGGCCCAGCCGGCGGGCCAGGAACCGGATCATCTGTCCTCACCCCATTCCCGGAGGTTCTCGGCTTCCGGCTGGGTTCCCGGGACTACTTCGACAGCCACGTGTTGACCAGGTTGTAGTTACCGGTGATGGACGGCTGGAAGCCGTGGACCCTGTCGCTGTAACTGTAGAGGCTGGGCAGGTAGAACAGCGGCACCAGTGGTTGGTCGTCGTCAACCTTCGCCTGGATGGTGGAGTAGACCTTTTTCCTCTCAGCCTGGTCACTAAGGCCTGCCGCCTGGCTTATCAAGGCGTCGACGTCCTGGTTTTCATATCCTGTGTACAAGGAGTTGGAGCCACCGGCTTTCGACACGATGAACCGCACCATTTCGTCGGGGTCCGTGATGTCGGTGGTGGCCACACTGATCGCCATGTCGTAGTCCATCGACTTCCGGGCGGCCCGCTGCGCTGCCGGCTCCATCTGGTTGATGGTCAGCGTGATACCTATTTCGGCAAGCTCACCCTGCAGGATCTGGGCAATGGTCAATTGGGTTGCGTTGCCACTGCTCACCAGGATGCTCGCATTGAAGCCCTGCGGCTGGGACGACAACGTCATCTCCTTCTTCGCTTCGTCGAGGTTGTACTGCCGGCCCTTCACGTTTGCGTCGTACGCCCAGTACGCGGGGCTGAGGAATGACCCGGCCGGGGCCCCCTTTCCGAAGTAGGCGGCCTTGAGTATCGCCTCGCGGTCAATGGCATAAGCGATGGCCCGCCGCACGTGGAGATCCGAGAAGGGAGTCCTGGTGTTGTTGAGCGTGAGGAAACTGGTGAGGCTGCTCTCAAATGCCGACGCCTTCAATCCCGGAGTCGACGACAAAGCATCGAAGCTGCTCGCGGCAGGCGTCTCATTGATGCTGATCTGACCACCCTGCAGTTGGGTTGCCCTGGTATTGGCATCTGCCACGGCAACGAAGGTCACGGCGTCAAGGTACGGCTTGTCTTTCCCCCAGTAGGACGTGTTCTTGACGAGCTCCAACTGTTGCCCCTTGGTCCAGCTCTTGACTTTGAAAGGCCCCGATCCCACCGGGTCCTTGGCGAACTCTTCCTTGGACTTGCCGCCATAGTTCTCGGGAACTATGGAGTTTGCGAACAGGGCAAGCACCGACGGCAGGGGTGTCCATGCAGCTTTCGTCTTCACCACTACGGTCTCCGGCGACGGAGCTTCGATCACGGCGATCTGCTCATTCAGGAAACCGGACGGGAGATCCGGGTCCGAGGCGGTGTCCAGGGAGAACTTCACGTCCGCAGACGTAAGCGGGGTGCCGTCCGAGAAAGTGATTCCGGGCCGCAGCGTGAAAGTCCAGGCCAGCTTGTCTTCGGACTGGACCCAGTCCGTCGCGAGGGCGGGCTGGACGCTTTCGCCGTCCACCGAAGGAACAAGAAGGGTGTCGTAGATTTCCTCAACTGTCCAAATGGACTCGTTGTCGGTGGCGTCCGTCGGCATCAGCGTCGCAACGTCCGCCTCCCGGGCCATGACAAGGTGCCCACCCGGCTGCGGGGTTCCTGGATCATCCGAGGATGAAGAAGGACCCGGGGAACACCCCACCAGTAGCAGTGACGAGATGACAGTCGAGGCGGCCAACGCTGGCAGCCATTTCTTTTGAATCATTGTTTGTCCTCTTAAATGCGGGCCTCGGCCCGAGGGTGATGTACTGCAGCAGTGCTGCGGGTTCAGGTCCGGTTGACCAGCGAGTACACAGTGCGGGCCGCGACGCCCGCCAGGTTGTAACTGGTTGCGATCATGCCGAGCAGCTCATCCGCCGATTCCACTTCCCGCGAAATCGACAGGTTGCTGGTGCGGCGCACCCCAGGCACTGCCTCCACGAGTTCCGCCGCCAGAGCTGTTTGGAATCCGATTTCCAGGTGAAGACGGTCCGGGACGGGCAGGAGGCGGGTGCCGCCCACCCCACGCACGGCAGCAGTGGCGGTCTCACGGATCCGCCGTCGTGCCTCTTGCGGGGACAAGCTGTTGGCAGCCATGACGCCTCTGGCGTCCTTGACCTGAACGGTCCGGACACCGGGGAAAGTGCTTTGGGCCAGTCCGCAGATCACGTTGTCCCCTGTCACGAGGCCAACGGGCACTCCCCTGGTGGCAGCAAACATGGCATTGACTGATGCCTCGGATGCCACTGCACCGTTGACGTGGAAGCTTGCGAAGTACCCTGAAAACGAATGCGCCAGCACGCCCTCGGAGCCGGCCGGCGCGTGGTATCCGACATACAGCGCCACATCAAAATCCGGGGTGAGTCCTTCGGCCATACAGAACGCTTTGGGCGAACCGAAGATGACGCGGGCGCGCGGGTCCAGCTGCTCGTGAAGGAGATTGTCCATGGTGCCGTGGCTGTCGTTGACCAGAACCTCGGTGGCGCCGCCGTGGAAAGCACCCTCAATGGCGGCATTGGTTTCTGCAGTCATGAGCTGTTGGGCACGGGGGTACCCGCTGCCGCCGCGAATGACTTGGTCATATGTCGCGATTCCGGCAATTCCCTCCATGTCCACTGAGATATAAACCCGCATAATGAATCTCCTTAAGATCGGCCGTAGTGCCGTTGGTGTCAGCCGATCCTTCGACTGTTCCGCCCAGAGTGGACGGTTCTAGAAATAGGTCCTGATGGCATTCATGACTCTGTAGGAGTCATCGACAAGTGGAATGAGAGTCCACCTGTCGAAGGCGGAGCACGGGTGGGATATCCCGAGGCAGACCAGGTCGCCCACTCCGATGCGGTCCTGGGCGGAAAAAGACAGGAAGAGGTGCTGGTCATTGAGGGAGGTGACTTGGGCGTTGATGGGAGGCCGATCGACGCCGCCGCTCCTCACCAGCAAGGGAATCGGCATGCCGGCGTCGTACGGAACGTCCCGCCGCCCACAGCCAACAATGGCCAAGCCTGGAGAGGGGACAGACAGGACAGTCGCCCAAACCTCCAACGCAGGAATGAAAGGCTCCGCTTCGTCGCGGAACGGCGAGGTCAGTTGATAGAGGCCATGATCGTGCGTGATGTAGCAACCGCTGCGCAGAACCACCCGGATGGACGGCCCCTCCCAGTCGCCGATGAATACCCGGACCACTTCGTCAAAGTAGGAGCTGCCGCCACACGTCACTATCGCGTTCGTGGGCAGCAAGGCAGCGCTGTGGAGGTCCCTGACTGTCGCAGCAAGGTGGGCAAGGAATGTCCGTGCGGCGATGAGCCGGTGAAGGGCGGATTCCCCGGGGACAAGTCCCTCGAATCCTTCAACTCCCACCAAATCCAGGTGGGAGGAGCCGTCGATGGCATGAGCGACCGCCAGAGCCTCCTCTGTGGTCCTGCATCCGGCCCGTCCCTGGTGGTAGCCAAGCTCCAGCAGCACGGGAAGGGGCCGTTCCACATCGCCAACAATTTTCAGTTCTGCGTCCATCAGTTGCACGCCTGCATGGGAATCCACCAGCACGTACACTTCCCTGGCTTCATCTTCCCGCCGGAAAGCGCAGATCCACTCGAGGTCACTCCTGGCAAGAACCTGATTGGCGATGATCATCCGCTCCACGCCGAACTCCGCCAGGACCCGCGCTTGCGAGACAGTGGCGACGGTGACGGCCCATGCTCCCGCCTCCAGCTGCCTGTGAACGAGTTGTGGGCTCATGGTGGTCTTCGCGTGCGGGGCAAGGAAGACGCCGCGTTTTTTGCACCAGCCGGCCATCCGCTCAATGTTGTGGGCCAGCTCTTTTTCTTTGAGCACCATCACCGGCAAAGAAAAATCACCATTAAGCGCATTCCATTGGCGCTCCGGGATTTCAGCCAGGGACATTCCGGAAATGCCTGGGGGAAATGCCTTGAAATGGTAGTCCACGGGGTTGGTGGGAATTGTTCGCTCTGCTGATGCGGGCAGGGTTTCTGTTGCCATGAAAGAAGTTCTCCTCGATGTCACTTCGAAGATTACGCGGTGCTGAATGCGATCCCTTAGTGCCACAGGCAGAGCCGAAGGCCGTTGTTTCGTCCTTTTGGACAATGAGTTTTGGCCGTGGTGCGCCTCGCTCCGGGTGTTCGGCGGCGCGCTCTTGACGATCGTCACATGACTGATACGTTTGCCGTCATGGCCAATGCGGATCCCCGAGCACTCCAGAACTTCGACGGAACAGACAAAGCCGTTTTCAGGGCGCTCGACGACGACCCTCGGGTGCCCGTCCTCTTCCTCGCCCAAAGGCTGGGGTTGGCACGGGGAACTGTCCAGGCACGACTCGAAAGGAAGATGGCAGCCAACTGTCTTCGGCCGAACAGCACCCGGATTACCCCTGATTCACTGGGACTGCCCATATCGGCACTCGTCACGGCGGAGGTGGAGCAATCGTCACTTGCCGCAGCCGTTGAGGCCCTGAGCGGAATCCCGGAAATCATCGAGGTGTACGGGATGGCAGGAGAAGCCGACCTCGCCATACGGGTCGTGGCGAAGGACACCGAAGACCTCTTCCGGCTCGGACAACAGATCACCGATTGCGCGGGAATTCGGCGAACCACCACGTCACTTCTGCTGAAAAAGCTGGTCCCGTACCGAATCAGCCAGCTGCTCCACGACTAACACCCCGCACGGTGAACAATTTCCGGCCTCCGGACCATGGTGAATGAATCACCGTGTTCACCCGGATGACACTGCATTGTCCACATTGACTCGGCTGCGTAGCGTCCTTCGCAACTATTCCTGTGCGCTCAAATATGCGCTCTGGAAAATGCAAGGAGTTGTTCAATGAAGATCATCGTGCTCGTGAAGCAGGTTCCAGATACATCGGAAGAAAGAACGCTGGACACTGAATCAGGATTCCTTGAGAGGGATCCGCAAGGAAATGTACTGGACGAAATCAGCGAACGCGCGTTGGAAGTGGCACTTCGCCATAAGGACTCGCACAAAGGCACGGAAGTCGTGGCCCTCACCATGGGCCCTTCGGATGCGTTGAAAGCCCTCCGGAAGGCCCTGTCCATGGGAGCGGACTCCGGGGTGCATGTGGCTGATGATGCGTTGGCAGGGGCCGACGCGATGTGGACATCCCGGGTGCTTGCGGCGGCCGCCAGCGCCGAGGGATTCGATCTTGTCATTACCGGCAATGAATCCACCGACGGCAAGTGCGGGGTTGTGCCGGCAATGGTTGCCGAGCACCTGCGCCTGCCGCTTGTTGGCTCCTTAGACTCCCCCGGTATCAGCGCCGAGTCGGTCAGCGGGCGGCGTGAGTGCGGGACGGGAACCATGACCGTCCGCGCTGGGCTCCCGGCGGTAATGAGCGTCACTGAACGTTCCGCAGAGGCACGTTTCCCCACCTTCAAAGGCATTCTGACGGCAAAGAAGAAGTCAGTAAAGAACGTGGCCTTGGCCGAGCTTGGACTCTCTGGGGCCACGGTATCGACGGCGGGACGGTCAGTCATCCTCTCCGTCGCCCGGGTGGAGGGCCGTTCAGGCGGCAGAAAGATTGTTGACCACAATGGTTCGGCCGCCACGGAGCTCATGGAGTTCCTCGCCGACCGCCAACTGCTGTAGGAGGAATCACCCATGTCGAACATCGTGGCATTCATAGAATTGTCCCAGGACGGCGGGCCTGGTCCCGGAGCCCGCGAAGTCCTCAAGGCGGCTTCACAACTGGGCGATCCCATTGCTGTCTTGGCAACCAGTTCCCTTAGCGGCTCTACCGTTGGGCAATTGGCCGCACTTGGAGCCAAAGGCGTCTTCGCCGGTGAAACGGAACTGACGTCGTCGTGTCTCCAGGAACCGGAGGTGGAAACACTCGCCAAGGCAGTCCAGGCGCTCGACCCCGCGGCCGTGCTGGTTGTGAACACCACCTCAGGACGCGAGATAGCGGCCCGGTTGGCGGTCCGGGCCAGCGGAGGACTCACTGCCGATGCGGTGGCCGTCCGAAAGCAGGACGGGATGGTGGTTGCCACGCGGCTCGTCCTCGGCGGCACATACTCAGTGGATTCGACGGTCGAGGATGGACTCCCGGTCATCACTCTCCGGCCAGGCGCCTTCGAAGGCCAGGCGCGTCCTGCGGAGCCTGTGGTGACCAGCCTTGGACTGAAGGTTGACACGCGGGCGGCGGCCGCCGTCGAAGCGTTCACTCCGGGTGCCGATTCGCACCGTCCCGACCTCCGGACGGCGGAACGGGTGGTGGCGGGCGGACGAGGGTTGCTCTCCAAGGAGAACTTCGTCCTGGTCGAGCAGCTCGCCGACGCCCTCGGCGCAGCCGTAGGTGCTTCCCGCGCTGCAGTGGACAGCGGCTTCATCGCTTCCGGAGCACAAGTGGGCCAGACGGGAGTCAGCGTTTCACCCGAGCTGTATGTGGCGCTCGGTATCTCCGGAGCCGTTCAGCACCGGGCGGGAATGCAATCGTCAAAGACCATTGTGGCGATCAATAAGGACGCGGATGCTCCGATCTTTGATATCGCGGATTTCGGCATAGTGGGCGATGCCACCACCGTGGTGCCGCAGCTGCTTCATGCGATGGCAGTCCGCACGCCCTGACGGTCAAGTGCCAGCTGTCCCGGACCGGGGCATAACAACGGCGGGCGGCTCCGGGTTTCGGAGCGGCCCGCCTTCCGTCGACCCATAAGGCTCGCGGTTTCCTGCGTTAGGTCATGGCAATGGCCATGCTGGGGTCCGAGACGATGGAACCCACGTCCGCCAGGAACTTCGAGCCCTGCTCGCCGTCCACCAACCGGTGGTCGAAGGAAAGGCTAAGGGTCATCACGCTGCGCAGCGCCACCTGGCCTTGGTGCACCCAAGGCATCTGCCGGACTGATCCGATGGCCAAAATGGCCGCTTCCCCGGGGTTGAGGATGGGCGTTCCAGCATCAATTCCAAAGACACCAATGTTGGTGATGGAAAGAGTACCGCCGGAGAGCTCAGCCGGGCTCGTCTTGCCTGCTCGGGCAACCTCCGTCAGTTCGCTGAGGGCGGCGGACAGCTCTTTGAAGGACATCGCATCAGCGTCTTTGATGTTCGGGACCGTGAGACCCCGGGGAGTCGCAGCGGCAATTCCGAGATTGACGTAGTTGAACTGCACGATCTCCTGCCTCGCCTCATCCCAGGTGGAATTCAGCGAAGGGTTGCGGCGCAGGGAGATGAGTACTGCTTTCGCCACCAAGGTCAGTGGCGTCAACTTGTACCCGGCGTATGCACGATTCCCCTTCAACCTCGCCAGCAGGTCCATCCCGTTCGTAACATCCACCGTGAGGAATTCCGTGACGTGGGGAGCCGTGAACGCACTCGCAACCATCGCGGAGGCCGTGTGCTTCCGCACACCTCTGATGGGTGTCCTGGTTTCGCGAGGGGCAGCAGTCTGCTGTGTCCCGGCGCCCACGGGATGCAGCAACGGCTGCCGGCTTCCGGCTGACTTCGCGGCGGCCGCCTGAACGTCGTCGCGAGTGACCAAGCCACTCCGACCTGTCCCCTGGATGGAACCCAAGTCCACGCCCAAGTCACGTGCCAGTTTGCGGACCGGCGGGGTTGATCGTGGTCGCTCCGGAACGCCACGAAGGGCAGCGGGGAGCGAACCATCCTGCGTGCCAGGATTGGCTTTCCGCGCCTTCCGCGTGGGCCGGCTGCTTCTTTCCACCTCCGCCCCGTATCCAACCAGGGTGGGCACGCGCTTGCCCTCGCCGCCATCGGGGGTTCCATCGGAGGGAAGCCCGCCGGGAAGCTCGAACGAAACAATGGGGGTACCCACCTCCACCACCGTGCCCGGCTGTTCGTGGAGGACGGCAATAGTGCCTGCATAGGGAGATGGAAGCTCCACCACTGCCTTGGCTGTTTCCACCTCTGCGATCACCTGATTCAGCGTGACGATGTCCCCCACGGATACTCTCCAGTGGAGAATTTCGGATTCTGTGAGGCCTTCCCCCAAGTCCGGAAGCCTGAATTCCTTCAACATTCCGTTCACGCTCCCAGACCGGACAGGGAGTTCCGGCGGCCCAGTGCCCGGTCCACACCGTCCAGGATCCTGTCCAGGTCCGGCAGGTGGTGCGCTTCCAACTTCGACGGTGGGTAGGGAATGTCGAAGCCGGCGATCCGCACCGGAGCGGCTTCCAGGAAGTGAAAACACCTCTCCGTAATGGTGGTGGCGATTTCCGCACCCAGACCGCCCGACTGGGAGGCTTCGTGTGCGACCACCAGGCGGCCCGTCTTCCGGACCGAGGCTTCCACTATGGAGTAGTCAATGGGAGACAGGCTCCGGAGGTCAATGACTTCCACCGACACGCCGTCGTCGGCGGCAGCTGTCGCTGCGTCCAAAGCCGTCCGAACCAGCGGTCCGTAGGCTACCAGGGTCACGTCCCTGCCCTCGGTGACCACCTGTGCACTGCCCATCGGCAGGCTTGGTTCGGCATGTTCCTTCACCTCGCCCTTGATGTGATAGCGGCGTTTCGGCTCGAAATAGAGCACCGGATCATCTGAAGAAATAGCCTGCCGCAGCATGGAGTAGGCGTCCTGTGGGTTGGAAACAGCCACCACGCGCAGACCTGACGTGTGCGTGAAGTACGCCTCGGGCGACTCGGAGTGGTGTTCGGGGGAACCGATGCCACCGCCGAACGGCACCCGAATGGTAATTGGCATGGTGACCTTGCCTTGGGTCCTGTAATGCAGCTTTGCCACTTGGCAAACGATCTGGTCGAACGCAGGGTAGATGAATCCATCAAATTGGATCTCCACCACCGGCCGGTAGCCGCGGTACGCGAGGCCAACGGCGCAGCCCATGATTCCGGCTTCGGCCAGCGGTGTGTCCACCACCCGATGGCTTCCGAAATCCTTCTGGAGTCCGTCCGTTACTCGAAAGACGCCACCGAGCTTGCCGATGTCCTCTCCCAGGAGGATGACTTTCGGATCATCCTCCAACGACTTGCGCAAGCCGGCGTTGATCGCCCGGCCGAAGGTCATGCTGCTCATTGGTTGATCCCTTCGACGCTGTCCGCTGGGAACGATTGGAGGTAGCGGGCGTAGTTTTCCTTCTGTGTGTCCAATGTTGAATTCGGCTCGCTGTAGACGTGGGAAAAGACATCCATGGGGGCTGGGGGCGGCATGGTGATGCAGGCGTGGCGCATCTCCTTGGCGACAGCGTCCGCTGCTGCGGTGACCGATGATTCAAGGGCCTCAGTGAGGACTCCCCGACTCTTCAGCAGCGCACCAAGCCTGGAGATGGGGTCCTTCGCCGCCCACTCTCCCATCTCTGCCTCGTCACGGTAGCGGGTGGGATCGTCAGCGGTGGTATGCGGACCCATGCGGTAGGTAACGGCTTCTATGAAGGTCGGTCCTCCGCCTGTTCTGGCTCGGTGCAGGGCAACCCGGGTGGCCGCGAGGACGGCGAGGACATCGTTTCCGTCCACGCGCATGGAGGGGATGCCAAAGCCCGGAGCGCGGGAAGAGATGGGCACGCGGGCCTGCAGGCCCACGGGCTCGGAGATAGCCCACTGGTTGTTTTGGCAGAAGAAGATGACCGGCACTTGAAAACTGGCGGCAAATATCATGGCTTCGTTGACGTCGCCCTGGCTTGTTGCGCCATCACCGAAATACGTCAGGGCCACAGCTTCGCTGTCGTCGTTCTTGAGTCCCATGGCATAGCCGGTGGCGTGCAGGGACTGTGCGCCGATGATGACCTGGGGTGTGGCCATGTTCAGCTCGTACGGGTCCCATCCTGAATGCGCGTTGCCGCGCCAAACGCGAACGATGTCCCCGAGGTCCACGCCGCGGCAATATGCCACGCCGTTCTCCCGGTAGCTGGGGAACACGAAGTCGTCTTCACGAAGGGCCCGACCGGATCCGATCTGGGCGGCTTCCTGCCCCAGGAGCGGCGGCCAGAGTGCGAGTTCACCTTGACGCTGAAGGTAGGTGGCCTCCGTGTCGATCCTCCTGATGACCACCATGTCCTCATACAGCGAGGCAAGCTGCTCATCGGTAACGTCCAGCACCCAGTCGTCGAACTCCGGACTCTCCCGTCGCTTGCCGTCAGGGGTAATTAACTGGATGAGGCCTTCTCCCCCCGTCCTTGGAAGAACCTCATGTTCTGTTGAAGGGCATAGCTCATCTACAAACAAACTCCACACACCTTTGTCATGTCGTCTCCAGCGGCGGTTGGGGCTGGTCCCCTGAACCGCGAAATGGGCAAGGAGGCCCCTTTTTGTGTGACCGTACTCACGCCCCTCGAAGCAGCACAACCTCGCCGTTTCATCTTGGGCACCGTGCGCATTTGGGTGGCCGATTCCTCGGAAATGCTGGGCATGGTGCCGCACCGCCGTAGTCACCGGTGTCCGATGCAGCCCGTTGCCCACCCGCGGCACGGATGACAGGATGGGCGGCATGGGAATCGAAGTTCGCCCCGCCACGGTGTTCGATGACGTGAAGACCATGGTTGGTCCTAAAAGCCCCGACGCCAATGTGTGCTGGTGCTTGAGTTATCGAATCCCGTCGAAGCTGAACAACGAGCTCCAGAGGCAGGAGCGTGGGAAGTTCGTGAAGAAACTGGTGGCGGAGGAGCCGCCTCCCGGGGTTTTGGCGTACGACGGCGACGAAGTAGTTGGGTGGGCAGCGGTGCACCCGCGCGCGGACACCAGTTTCGCGAAGAACCGGAAGATCCCCCATGTGGACGACTCCGAGGTATGGTCCGTGTGGTGCCTACGTGTGCGGCCGGGGCATCGTGGAAAAGGCATCTCGCATGAGCTGTTACGCGGGGCCATCGAGTTCGCGAAGAGCCACGGTGCCCCGGCGCTCGAGGGGTACCCCGTAGACAACAAGGGCGGCAAGGTGGACCTGACCATGGCGTACGTGGGCACGCGCAGGCTCTTTGAGAAGGCCGGGTTCAAGAAGGTCGCCGAGACGACGTCCGTACTCAACGGTTTCCCCCGGGTGCTCATGCGCCTGGACCTGCGCTGAACACCACCCAACTAGGCGCCCTGCAACCGCGCCGTCATCCGGTGCGCTTCCTCGAGCAACAGCTTGCCCAGGAACTCCTGACGGTCCGGCCGGAACCGGGGCTCAATACCGGTCAGGGATAGAGCCCACGCAGGCCTTGTCTGTTGGTCAAACACTGCAGCACCCATCCCCCAACTGCCCTCAAGAATCAGTCCGGGATTCACGGAGTAGCCGGTCAAACGGGTCTGCTCCAGGTTGTCCCGCACCACGTCCGCAGGATGTCCCGCAGCAAAATCGGCTGCGTGCGCCGGCCAATCGGCCAACAGGGATTCCTGCTCCTTGGGAGGCAGGAACGCCATGATGGCCGTGCCCGCGGAAGCCACCCCCAGCGGGAAGCGAACGCCCTCGTGCAGCACGAATGACCTCACCGGGAATGACCCTTCTTCGCGCAGCACGCACACGGTCTCGTTGCCCCGTCGAATCGAAAAGAACGCGCTCTCGCCGGTCTCGGCAGCCAACCTTCGCAGGGACGGCCGGGCAATGTCCTCCATGGGGAATCGAGCCGCCGCTACCGACCCCAACAGAAAGACCTCGGGCCCCAGCACCCATTTACCGGAACTCATATCGTGTTCCAGCAGCCCCTCCGCAGCCAGCGAGGTCAGTAGCCGGTGCACAGTTGGCCTGGTCAGCCCGGATTCACGAACCAAACCCGCCAACGAAGTGCCCTCAGGCTTCCGTCCCACCAGCCGAAGCAGCAGCGCTACGCGCCCCACCACTTGCGCTCCCTGTACCGCCATAGTGGCCTCCCGAAGATTTCATCCACAATATGGACACCACCCACCATAGCGTCCATAGCGTGAGTAGCCAACGGGATGGCCCGTTGACCCACACCCTGAAGAAATCTAGGCTCCAAGGAAAGAACGGATCGTCCACAAAGTGGATGCCACTCACTAACACTCAACGAGGAGTCCACCATGTCCAAGATCCACGCGAGCGCAGCCCAAGCGCTCCATGACCTGATGGCAGACGGCTTGACCATCGCCGTCGGAGGTTTTGGCTTGAGCGGCATCCCCGCCGACCTGATCGACGCCGTCCGCGAGTCGGGCGCCAAGGACCTCACCATCGTCTCGAACAACATGGGTGTGGATGGCAAGGGCCTGGGCGTGCTGATCGAGGCGGGCCAGGTCCGCAAAGTCATTGCTTCCTACGTGGGCGAGAACAAGCTCTTCGCTGAGCAATACCTGGCTGGCCAACTCGAAGTCGAGTTCACCCCGCAGGGCACGCTGGCCGAACGCCTCCGCGCCGGCGGCGCCGGTATCCCGGCCTTCTACACCCGGACCGGCGTGGGCACCCTGGTTGCCGAAGGCAAGCCGCTGGAAGAGTTCGACGGCGTCACGTACGTCCGCGAGCGCGCCATCACCGCCGACGTCGCACTGGTCCACGCCCACACCGCGGACACGGACGGCAACCTGGTGTACCGCTACACCGCACGGAACTTCAACCCCGTGGTGGCTACCGCAGGCAACGTGACCATCGCCGAGGCCGAGGTGATCGTGGAGCCGGGCCAGCTGGACCCCAACCACATTGTCACCCCGGGCGTCTACGTCCAACGGCTTGTCCAGGCAAGCAACAGGGTCAAGGACATCGAACAGCGCACAGTCCGCCAGCGCGCTGAAGCGCACCACACCGTACCCCTTACGGTCTGAAGCAGAAGGAGCAAACCATGGCTTGGACACGAGACCAGATGGCCGCGATTGCGGCAGAAGAACTGAACGACGGCGACTACGTCAACCTCGGCATCGGCATTCCCACGCTGGTGGCCAACAACCTGCCCGATGGCGTGCGGGTGGTCCTCCAGAGCGAGAACGGGCTACTGGGCATGGGTCCGTTCCCTTATGAGGGCGAAGAAGACGCCGACCTTATCAACGCAGGCAAGCAAACAGTCACCATCACCCCCGGCGGGAGCATCTTCGACTCTGCAACGTCATTCGGCATGATCCGTGGCGGGCACGTGAAGGTAGCCATCCTTGGCGCCATGCAGGTGTCCGGCAGCGGCGACCTCGCCAACTGGACCATCCCCGGCAAGATGGTGAAGGGCATGGGCGGTGCCATGGACTTGGTGGCCGGGACACCGCGCGTCGTCGTCCTGACCGAGCACAACGCCAAGGACGGTTCGGCCAAGATCGTCACCGAATGCACCCTCCCCCTCACGGGACTGCGCTGCGTGGACCGGATCATCACGGATCTCGCCGTATTCGACATCGAAGAGACGCACGACGGCGACACTCGCCTGCTGCTGACACGTCTCGCCCCGGGCGTCACCGTGGAAGAGCTCCGCGAAAAGACCGGGGCCGGGTTCGCGGTAGCGCTCGCCTCTGTTGAACACACCCTCGAAGGAGCCAACGCATGAGCCTCAAAGACCAGTTCGGCAAAGACATCCTGCTCACGGGATGGGGCCACAGCAAGTTCGGGAAGTTGGCCGATGAGACGCTGGAATCCTTGGTGGTCCAGGTGGCCGGGGAGGCCATCAGCAACTCCGGGCTGGCCCCCAAGGACATCGACGAGATCTACCTCGGCCAGTTCAACTCCGGCATGCAGCCGCTGGGTTTCACGTCATCCCTGGCACTCCAGCTCTCCGCGGACCTGGCAAACGTCCCCGCGACCCGGACGGAGAACGCCTGCGCTTCCGGGTCCGCCGCCTTCCAGCAAGGCGTCAAAGCCGTGCTGGCCGGGACTGCCCGGAACGTGCTGGTGATCGGTGCGGAGAAGATGACCGATGCCGGAGCCGACGTCGTGGGGGCAGCGTTGCTCGGCGCTTCCTACGAAATGGCTGGCAAAGCCTCCAGCACCGGATTCACGGGCCTCTTCGCGGAGGTCGCCAAGCATTATGACAAGCGCTACGGGGCGGGCATCACCGGTCCCGGTGTCCAAGGCCTCGGCGACGTCCTGGGTTCCATCGCCGCCAAGAACCACCGCAACGGCATGGACAACCCTTACGCCCAGATGCACCGCGACTTCGGCGAGGAATTCTGCCGGACCATTTCGGACAAGAACCCCATGGTGGCCGAACCCTTGCGCCGCACCGACTGTTCGCCGGTCTCGGACGGAGCTGCCGCCGTCGTGCTGTCATCGTCGGCGACCGGGGGCGCAACCGCCCCCGTGCGCCTGGCTGGGTTCGGCCACGCGAACGATTTCTTCCCCGCAGAACGCCGCGATCCCACCGAATTCGCCGCTACCAGGGCGTCGTGGGAGCGCGCCTTCGCCATGGCCGGCGTCGGCATTGAGGGGCTGGACTTCGCCGAGGTTCACGACTGCTTCACCATCGCCGAACTCATCATGTACGAGGCCATGGGCCTGGCTCCCCGCGGTGAAGGATCGCGGGCCATCACGGAGGGTTGGGTCTACAAGGACGGCAAGCTCCCCATCAACGTCTCCGGCGGCCTGAAGGCGAAGGGCCATCCTGTGGGCGCCACCGGTGTGTCGCAGCATGTCATCGCCGCGATGCAGCTCAGCGGCACAGCCGGCGACATGCAGTTGCCCCACGCCCGTCGCGGAGCCGTCCAAAACATGGGCGGGGTGGGCATCGCCAATTACGTGAGCGTGCTGGAAGCCGTCTAGCCCATCTACGTCAGCGGGACCGGATCAGCGCCGCGATCTCCGTAAACCCGAGCCGCTCTGCATTTTGCAGGGCGGTTCGGCCTTGCGGATCACGGATGTCCGGGTTGGCTCCGGCCGCGAGGAGTTGCCGGACCACGTCCTGCTGCTTGGGGCCGCCGTTATTGAGCAGGATGGCTTCCTGCATGGCGGTCCAGCCCAGGTTGTTGACGTGGTCCACGGGCACGCCGGCTGCGATAAGGATCCGAACGGTGTCCGTGTGTCCGTGTTCGCTCGCCGGGATCAGGGCAGTGCCGCCGTAGCGGTTGGTGCTGCGCACGTCCGCCCCCGCTGCCAAAGTCAGCTCCAGGACTTCGTTGAAGCCCTCCGCGCCGGCATACAGGAACGCGGAGTCCTGGATGTCGTCCTTGGCGTTCACGTTTCCGCCGGCCGCGATCAGCTCCCTCACCTTCGCAACGTCGTTGGCCTTCGCGGCAAGGATCAGGAGTCGGTCGGTTTCCATCTGGGCTTCCGGTGTCAGTGTGGGCGGCACAGCAGCCGACGACGCCGGGCCGGGAACCGCGCCCGATGGTTTGGCTGAGGTGGGGGCTGCCTGGGCCGGCGCTTGGTCGGAAGGCGAGGCGTCGGAAGGCGAGGCGGCCGCCGTCGAGCTTGAACTGGCAAGGTCAGAGGGCGACGACGGCGCGCACCCGGCCACGAGCCCGACCAGCACCAACCCCGCCCCCACCACCCGAGTTTTTGTCCAGATACCGCCCTTAAGACGCTCCCATAAGGGCATCACCTGTACAAAAACGCGGGCGCGGGCGCGGGTGCGGGTGGTCATGAGTCGAGGCTACTTCGCCGCAGTGGCCAAGGCCTCGGCACCGGCGGTGGCGCAGGCCTCGTCAAGTGCACCGTCGGGAGCGCCGCCAACACCGATCCCGGCCACAGAAACGCCATTGACCTTCAGCGGGACTCCGCCGGCCAGGAACAATGTGCCGGGGAGGTCGGCGATGGAAGGCCCGTTGCCGTTGATGCGCTTGGCCAGCTCGCTGGTGGGAGCACCGAACGCGGCAGCCGTGTAGGCCTTCTGCTTGGCGGCCTCGATGGTGTGCTCGGCGGCGTTGTCACCACGGAGGATTGCCTGGACGGTGCCGAAGCGGTCCACCAAAGCAACGGTAACGAACGGCAGCTTGTCCGCCTGGCACTTGGCCAATGCAGCATTCACGGCTTTGCTGGAGGCGCCCACGGTGATGCGGTTCTGCGCCACTACGTTCTCGGGGGCGGGCTGCACGTCCGCGGCAACCTTCGCTGAGGCCGTTGCAGGCACGGCCGCAGGTGCCACAGCGTTGGCCACAGCCGTGATTCCACCGGTGAGCAACAATGCTCCGGCAGCGGCGGCGGCAATCATCTTGTTGGACTTCTTCACGGAGTTCTCCTCGTAGTAAGCATCGGGTACATCTCCATGCTTCCGTGACTGTCCCGTTGCCACATCGGCCCGAAGCAGACCCCGGGCTCATCCCTTCCGCCGGCCGTATCAGCCAAAAGGTGGAGAGACCAACAACCGCCTGTGGTGTCAGCCGAGCGGCTCGGTGTCGATCTCCTGCAACCGCAACTGCAGGGCCAAGGCAAGCCGCACGTCGGGGTCTTCGATGTCCACCACTTCGGCCATCCTGCGGAGCCGGTGGCGGAGGGTGTTGGGGTGCAGCACCAGCGCTTCCGCCGCCCGCGCGACATCGTAGTGGGCCGCGATCCAACAGCGGAGCGTCCTCACGTAGTCGGTGCCCTGGCGGCTGTCATGATCCGAGACCACGGACAGCGGTTCGGCGTCCAGGGCCGAACGCGTCTGTAATGCGTCCAGCACCTCAAGCAGGAACAACGGCGCGCCCAACACCTGATGTTTGCCGATAGTGCCGTGCCCCAGCGGCCCACACACCACACCGAGCGCCTGTTTCGCCTGGCTGTAGCCGAGGGGCACGTCCGCTACGCCCGCCAGGGAGCGGCTGACACCTGCCCGCCAGCCCCCACCAACGCTTTCCTCGGACCGGGCCAAGACGGAGGCGATGATCGTTTGCAGTACCGGAGAATCTGCCGCCGTGCCGATCACCGCAACCGTCTGTCCTTCCAAGGATCCCACTGCGGCCGGAAGCCGGTACGAGGACAGCGCCATCCTTAGCAGGACGCTGACATGCACAGCGGCCGATCCCGCCGACATTCCCCGGGAGTGAGCGGGCGGGTTCTCGTCCCTGCCGATCACCACCACGGTGGCACCGGCGTCAAACCGTAATCCGAAAGACTCCGCAATCCGCCGTCTTGGGCCTGTTCCGCGGAAAAGCTGCCCCAACCGGTCTGCCCGTTCCCGTCGATCGGCGTCGGCAGCGACGTTGAGTCTGGCCAAATGCGGAGCGGCAAGGCGAGCAGCTTCCACCAGTACCTCCGGGGCTTTGTCGGTCAGCGCCTTCTCGCCTTTGATGACCCAGATACTTCCCAGGGGTTCGCCGCCGTCGCGGACCGCAATCGCAAGCCGGGGCCTGAAATCCGGCTGGTCACTGATCCAGACAGCAGTGTCAGCGCGCAGCACAGCGGAATAGTCCTCTGCATTGGTCGGGTGATCTGGGACTCGACGCCCCAGGATCCCGTCCCTCCGCAGATCATCCACTTCCTGGCCGGGAATCGTCGAATATGCCAGCACCCGCATGGACAGGTCTTCGATGGCCACCGCCCCGCCGGCTCGTAGGGCGACGTCATTGGCCAACGAGAAAAGGTCCGCCGCCCGATCATCCTCTTCGAGCACCGGCCCGGTGACCGCCCGCAGCGCATCGATCAGCAGGTAAAGCTGCCCCCAGGAGAGTTCTTCGCTGCACTCCAGCAATGACACGCCCGCACGGTTGGCCGCCGCGGTGAGGGGTTCCGGGTCCACCGCCCCGGCACGCACCACGACTGCAGCGACGTGCGCTTCCACGGCCCAGTCCAGCAGCTCGACGCTTGGGCCGCCCGGAACCAGCAATACAGCCTCGGTCAGGTCAACGTGGGCCTGATCCGTGTCATGGATCGACGGCGAGCCGATGGCTACTGATGGGCCGTGCGGCAACGCCAGGGGGCGCACGACGTCGGGGCCCAAGCTGTCAAGCAAAATTCCAACCGTGATGCCGTCCCATGGCATAGACACGGCGTTGACCTGGTCAACTGGTTTCATCGACGGCGGTGTCCTCTTCTGGATGGATTGCTTGCTCTTCCGCTACTTGTATCAGCCAAAAGGTGGAGAGACCAACAACCGGCCGGGACCTAGCATGGAAAGAACGCCTCCAACGGATACGGAAACGGGAACCACCCATGCCAACTGCTCCTCCACAGCCCGCGCAGGGCAGCCGGATCGACGGCCGCATCGACGCTGTGGTGCACTTGGGCTTTGCCGTGCTGATGGTGGCATCGGCGGTCCGGTACGTCATGCGGCACTCCCCCGCAGACAACCTGTGGACGGTGGCTCTGGCCGCCGCAGTGTGTGCGCTCTATGCCATGACCGCAGTCTTGGCACACCGGTGGCCAGGCCGGGGACGCCGGCTGTGGATGCCGTGGATGGTCGCCTTGGTGGCGGCCTGGGCGGCATTGGTCATCGTCGCCCCGAGCTTCGCCTGGTGTTCCTTCGCCATCTTCTTCCTGGCACGCACGGTTTTCCGCGGGTGGGCCGGGTATGTGGCGGGCGGGGCGACGGCGGCGGCCACCGCGGTCGGGCTCTTCCGGATGAGCGACTGGACGGACGTGGCCATGTTGCTCGGCCCGCTGGCCGCGGGCGCCCTGCTCACCTTGATCTACGACAAGATCGAGCGCGACCAGGAGCGACTCGCCGCCAGCGAGCGGGAGGCGGGGATCGCCGCCGAACGCGAGCGCGTTTCACGTGAAATCCACGACACCGTAACCCAAGGCCTCGCCAGCAGCCTGCTTCTCCTGGAAGCAGCACAGCGGTCCTGGCCCGCCCAAGCCGCCCATGACGACGTGCGCCGGGCTGCCGATCTGTTGAGGCGGAACCTCGCCGACACCCGGAGCCTGGTACACGAACTCTCCGCCCCCGGCCTGGAATCCGGGCCGCTTCCTGAGGCCCTGGAGCACGCGGCACGGCAGTACGTGGACTCCATCCGCGTCCAGGTCACCGGTGATGCGCGGCCGCTTCCGTCCGAGGTGCGGCACGCCCTGCTCCGCGTCACCCAGAGCGCCGTGGCCAACATCAAACTGCACGCCCGCGCGGACCACGCCAGCGTGACGCTCGGGTACCTTCCGGATGCCGTCACCCTGGACGTGTTCGACGACGGCCGCGGCTTCGACCCCGGAGCGGTACCTCCGCCGTCGGAAACCGGAGGATACGGGCTGCGGGCCATGCAGCAACGCGTGGAACAGTTGGGCGGAGAATTGTCCGTGGAGAGCACTCCCGGTGAAGGCACCATCATCGCGGCGCAGCTCCCACTGCCGGCGGCCGGCACCGAGACCGCCCTGAAGGAGGCCCCATGACCACCATCTCCGTGCTGCTGGTGGACGACCATACCGTCGTCCGTAGCGGTCTCAAGGCGCTGCTCGGCACCCAGCCGGATATCGCCGTCGTCGGTGAAGCATCCTCAGGTGAGGAAGCGCTGGACGCCGCCCAGCAGCATTCGCCCGCAGTAGTCCTGATGGATCTTGCGATGGGCGCGGGGATGGACGGCATCGAAGCCATCAAGCACCTCCGTCAGCGCAATCCCAAACAGGCGATCATCGTGTTCACCACCTACGATTCCGACGCCGACATTGTTCGGGCAGTGGATGCCGGCGCCATGGGTTACCTGCTGAAGGATGCGGCGCCGGAGGAGATTTTCGCAGCGGTGCGTGGTGCAGTGCAGGGGAAGAGCGTCATGAGCGCACCCGTGGCGTCGCGCCTGTTCCAACAACTACGGAACCCGGACGAGGTCCTGACTCCTCGCGAAGCCGAGCTGCTCAGCCTGCTGACCGAGGGTCTCAGCAACCGCGATCTCGGTAAACGGCTGTTCATTTCCGAAGCAACGGTGAAAACCCACCTCGCGCACATCTACGCCAAGCTCGGTGTCGAGACGCGCGCGGCGGCCATTGCAACAGCCATACGGCGCGAGGGGATGCGGTAAAGGCGCGTGGTTGGTTACGCTGACCATATGTCGGACGTAACGGATCGCAAGATGTTCAAAACCCCGGGAACAGCTTTGTTGGTTCGGGGTGTCCTGGCCATTGTTTTTGGCCTGTTAATCCTTCTGCTGCCCAGCGCCACAGCGTTAGTGGTGGTGGTCATGTTCGGGTTCTTCGCGATCATTGACGGCATCACCAGCGTGGCCCACTACTTCTACGACCCCGCAGTCCGTTCACGCTGGACCGTGGTGGGTGGCTTGATCTCCATTGCGGCTGGCATCGTGGCGATTGCCTGGCCTGGGTTCACAGCGGCGGCCGTTGGCGTCCTCATCGGGCTGTGGGCCTTGGTGCTTGGGCTTTCGCAGCTCGTCCTGGCCTTCGCGGCGCGGAGCTTCATCCGGAGCTGGGGTATTTGGTTCCTGATGGGCCTCATCACCACCGTGTTCGGCATCGTGGTGTTGGTCAACCCCGGAATCGGAATCCTGGGCCTGGTGGCGATGTTGGCGGCTTTCGCGATCGTGACGGGACTGCTGTTGATCGCCTCCGGCGTTGGGCTCCGCAAATTGGCCAGTGCACCGTCACTGTACGGGCACTGATCCTGCACGGTAAAACCCGGTAGGGGGATGCGCTCAGCGCCAAGTTCGGTAAGTTAGTGGCTGTGAAGATAGCTACCTGGAATGTGAACTCCCTCCGCGCCCGTGCCGACCGCGTTGAAGCCTGGCTTGAGCGCAGCGACTGTGATGTCCTGGCCATCCAGGAGACCAAGTGCAAGGACGAGAACTTCCCGTGGGAGCTCTTTGAGCGCATGGGTTATGAGGTTGCGCACTTCGGTGTGAACCAGTGGAACGGTGTTGCCATCGCTTCCCGGGTTGGACTGGAGGACGTCCAGCGCACCTTCATGGACCAGCCGGCATTCGGCAAGGCAGGCAAGGACCCCGCCCAGGAAGCCCGCGCCATCGCGGCTACCTGCGGCGGCATCCGTATCTGGAGCCTCTACGTTCCCAACGGCCGCTCGCTTGACGACGAACACATGCCGTACAAGATCAAATGGCTCGACGTCCTGCAGGGTCATGCAGCAGAGTGGGTCGCGTCGGATCCGACAGCCCAGATCGCGCTCATGGGTGACTGGAACATCGCCCCGTTCGACGACGACGTCTGGGACATCGAGCTCTTCCGCACCAACAACTACACCCACGTCAGCGAACCCGAGCGCGCAGCGTTCCACGCGTTCGAAGCCGCCGGATTCACCGACGTCGTCCGTCCCTACACCCCCGGCCCCGGCGTCTACACCTACTGGGACTACACGCAGTTGCGCTTCCCCAAGAAGGAAGGCATGCGGATCGACTTCTGCCTGGCCTCCCCCGCACTGGCCTCCCGGGTCACGGGAGCTTCCATCGACCGCGAGGAACGCAAGGGCAAGGGTGCTTCGGACCACGCCCCTGTGATCGTGGAGCTGGCAAACTAACCACACGCTCATCGACGAAAGGGCCGGCCGGACATGACTGGAAACCTGTACAGGGGCCAGGCAGGATTGCCGTTCTCCTCGTCGCTGCGCATTTATGAGCCGCTTGAGGCCTTCCCGCCCGAGCAGCAGCGGCAGCTCGTGGCGGAGGGCGGCAAGGCAGGTTCCCGGGCCGCCGTCGAGAATGCGGAGCTTCAAGCGTCGCTGGGGCGCATCACGCGCTCGGGTGGCGATCCCTTCCCCACCGGTCGTACGGACCTGGTGCGGATGACCCGCGTTCCCGGTGGCCGCCACGCCGCCAAGGACAAAGACGGGGACGACGCCGGACACCTCCTTTACTGCCCCAGCCAGATGGTGATTCGGGCCGGCTTGGCGGCCAACGCGCTCATGGATGGCGTCCACAGTCCGCTGGCCGATCTCCTGATCCCTGTATCGCAACGGGATAAGCACCAGGCCCGGATTGACCGCATCAACGCCCGCGAAGACGCCAAGCGCGTCCACACCCGGGCGTCCACGTGGGGCATCCCGTTCAGCTGGTTCTCGCTCTTCGCCGAGTCGGACCGCAAGGATGTGGTGGAAGCCGAGGGGCGTATTCTTACCGTCCGCGTGTGGACGCCGCTCACCGAAGCCCTGGAACGGGCACGATTTGCCGTGGCCCACCTGGCGCTGGCTGCGCCTGACCTGGACATGCTGGACGACCTGACGCAGCTCACGGAATGGTTGGAACTCTTCCATGCCGCATCCATGGTGGAGCTGGATTACGGTGCCGTGGCGGACAAGGTGTATCCCGACGAATCCCCCATGGACGTTCGCTTGGGTATTGAGTGCTTGGCCGAGGGCGACATGACGGGGGCGGCCGCTGCCTACAGGCGACTCGCTTCGCGGTGGATTCCCATCCGGCAGCTGGCTCGCGCTTCCTAGCCAGTTCTAATTGCTGCTGACGCCGTTGGGCGGGGCTGTTGTCTCACGCACAATCAACTGGTGGGGGGCCACCTCGGAATGCACTGCCCCCGCGTTGCCGTCCAGTTCATCCAGCAACATCCTGGTGGCGAGTTCGGCCTGGTTGTCAGGGCGTTGACCCACAGTGGTCAGGCCCAGTGACGACGAGAAATCGTGGTCGTCAATGCCGATCACCGAAAGGTCCTCCGGCACTCTGACTCCGTGGCGGCCGGCCTCAAAGATGACGCCCATGGCCATCTCGTCCGACGAACAGAAGATGGCCGTTGGTTTGCGGCCGGGTTGGCTCCACAACCGGTTGAACGCCTGCTGCCCGCTGGCTACGGTGAAGTCACCCCATTGGTCCCACTCGGGACGGACCTCCAGGCCGGCGTCGGTCATGACTTCCTGGAAGGCGCGTATCCGCACACGGGGAACGTCGAAATTCAGGTCCGTCTCGTCGTCGCCATGAAGTAAGGCAATGTCCGTGTGTCCCAGATCCAGCAGGTGCTTTACCGCCGTGGACGCGGCGTCGTAGTCGTTGATGCCGATGTAGGGGCAATCCTCAACATGGCCACCCACAACAACCAGCGGTATGTCGATCTTGTGCAAGTGCTCCAGTTCTTCCTCGGTCAAGGACATACACAGCACCAACAAGGCGTCGATCTGCTTGTAGACCATGGTGGAGCTGAACAGCCGCTCGCGGTTGCTGCCGTGGCCGCCGAGGTTGAACAGGGAAAGATTGTATTTACGCGAATGCAACTCCCGGTCCGCGCCTTCGATGGCCTTGGAGAAGAACCACCGGCTGACGAACGGGGCCAGGACCCCGATGGTACGGGTGCGGCCCGTCGCCAAACCGGAGGCGGACGACGACGCCACATACCCCAAGGAACTCGCTACTTCGAGGATCTTCTCCCGGGTTGCGGGAGACACCCGGGGCAATCCCCTGACTGCCCGGGAAACGGTCGCCGTCGAGACGCCCGCTGCTGCGGCAACGTCCTCAATACTGACACCCGTGTGGCCGCCGCGTTGGGACCTACCCGTTGTTCGTGACACAGGCTCCCCTCTCCGGCCGCCGTTGCTCCGCCTACACCTTATTTCGGGGCTTGCTGAGTGCGGCCCTCGGTTACGCAGCGGCGTAATGCGCTGCGCAACCGAGGCCGCGCTTCCTAGCCCTTGAGACCGCCGGACAGCAGGCCTCGCACGAAGTACCGCTGAAGGCCAAAGAACACCAGCAGCGGAATAATGATCGAGACGAATGCTGCGGCCGGGTTCAGGTAATCCCTGGCGCCACGGGTACCGGAAATCTCTGCCAAACGCTGCGTAATCGGAGCCACGTCCGCCGTACCTCCGGAGAACACCAGCGCCACCAGCAGGTCATTCCATACCCAGAGGAACTGGAAGATGGCCAACGAGGCCAAAGCCGGAACGGAGAGCGGCAGGATGATCCGCCAGAAGATGGTGCTGTGTCCGGCACCGTCCACCCTTGCTGCCTCGATGACTTCACCGGGAATCTCTGAAATGAAGTTGTGGAGCAGGAAGATGCCCAGCGGGAGGCCGAACATGGTGTGGGCGATCCACAGTTGCGCGTATGAGCCTGCAGGAAGCTGCAGGGTCTGCGTGAAGAACTGCAGGAGCGGAATCAGCGCCATCTGGAGCGGGATGATCTGCAGGGCGAAGACGAAGATGAAGAGTGCGTCGCGGCCCTTGAACTTACCCCACGCGAAGACGTAAGCGGCCATGGATGCCAGAACCAGCACGAAGATGGTGACCGGGATGACGATCGCTATGGAGTTCACGAAATACTGCGAGAGGTTGGCGGACTGTGAGCCTGCCGGTGTGAGGACATCCACGTAGTTCTTGAATGTGAAGTCCCAGTCAACGAAGGCATTCCACCAACCGTTGGAGCGGGGGCCCACCTGCTTGGCGGCCGGACGGAACGAGGTAACGAAGAGGCCGAACGTCGGTACGGACCATACGACGGCGATGATGATCGCTGCCGCTGTAGCCCACTTGGACGTGAGCTTGGTCTTGACCCGCCGCATGATCGGCTGGGCGTCCTCCGTGGGGTCGGATCCAGGACGCTGCCGGGTGGCCTTCGAGGCCTCTTTCGGGGCTGGCGTGGCTGTCAATGGATCTCCCTTTGCTTGCGAAGGACACGAGCGTTGTACACGACGATTGGCAGCACCATCAGGAACAGGACCAAGGCCAGGGCGGCACCGCGTCCCGGCTCACCGGCGCGGAAGGCCTGCGTGTACATTTCATTGGCAACGACCGACGTGTCGTAGTTACCGGCGGTCATGGTTCGGACGATGTCGAAGACCTTCAGCGTGGCGATGGTAATGGTGGTCAGCACCACCACCAAGGCTCCACGGATACCCGGAACCGTGACGTTGCGGAACTGCTGCCAGGCGTTGGCGCCATCCAGTCGGGCTGCTTCGATGAGCTCCACCGGAACACCCTTGATGGCCGCCGACAGGATCACCATGGCAAAGCCGGTCTGGATCCAGACCATCACGATGATCAGGAAGATCGTGTTCTCCGGGGCATCCAGCAAGAACTGCTTGGGATCCATTCCCAAGGCATCCCGGAAGAAGTTAAGGACACCGGTCTGCTCGATGCCGGGGCCACGGTAGTCATAGACGAGTTTCCAAATGATGCCGGCGCCCACGAAGGAAATGGCCATGGGCATGAAGACCAGCGACTTCAGAACCTTTTCGCCCCTGGCCTTATCGATGAACACCGCGTATGCGAGTCCAAAGCTGGTGGACAGCAGGGGGACCAGCACGGTCCAAATGACCGTATTCCGCAGCGTGGTCAACGCTTCGGGCTGCGTGAACATCCAGACAAAGTTGTCCAATCCGTTGCCATTGCCGCTGGCATCGGTGAAAGCCAGCATTGATGTGCGGGCTGCCGGATAGACCAAGCCCACCAGCATGAGGATCGCGGCGGGAGCAAGGAAGCCAACAACGGTCACTTTGTCCTTGACCGACTTGGGTGCCCTGTCCACCAGCAACATGATGAGGCCGATAACCGCTGAGAAGATCGCCAGGGCTATCACTACTTGAAGGAGTTTTTCTCCGATAAATTCCATACCCAACCTCCGGGGCGTGAGTGAATCACTAGGTTCCGGGAAAAGCGCTGCCTCCCCGGCTGGGCAAACCAGTCAGGGGAGGCAGCACTTTGGGAGTTAGCTCTTAGGCCAGCTGGATTCAATGCTGTTGGCTACATCCTGGGAGGACGTGCCGTTGATCCACTGCACGATGCCCTTCCAGAACGAGTTTGAACCCACAGCACTCGGCATCAGGTCCGAGCCATCGAAGCGGAAGACAGTCTCGGGATCCTGGAGGATCTGGACGGTCAGCTTGTCGAGGTCGGACTGTGCGTTGTTGGGGTCAAGTCCCTTGTTGGCACTCACAACACCGCCCAGCTTGACGCGGTTGTTGGCGAAGTCGGCGCTGGCGAGGTAAGCCAGGAACGACTGGACCTCAGGGGTGTCCTTGTAGGCGCCCACCATCTCGCCGCCACCGGTGACTGCCTTGCCCTTGCTTTCGTCAATCGGCGGGGTGATGAATGCCCACACGTCGCCGTCCTCGGCAACGTTTGTTCCTGCGGGCCAGTTGGCGGCCTGGAAGTTGGCCTGGTGGTGCATCGCGCAAGTGCCATCCAGAACAGGCTGGCCAGCCTGGGCGAAGCCGGTGCTCAGGATCGAGCGGACGTCACCGAAGCCACCGTTCACCATGTCCTGGTTGAGCAGGATGTCGCCGGCCTTGTTGAAGGAATCGACGATCTTGGGGTCGTTGAACGGAATCTGGTGGGCTACCCACTGGTCGTAAACTTCGGGTCCGTGGGCGCGAAGGACAACGTCTTCAATCCAGTCCGTGCCGGGCCAGCCAGTGGCCTCACCGGATTCGAATCCGGCACACCACGGCTTCATGTTCTTGTCATCCGCTGCGATCTTCTTGGACAGCTCGATCATTTCGTCCCACGTCTTGGGAACTTCCCAGCCCTTGTCCTTGAAGGTCTTGGGCGCGTACCAAACAAAGCCCTTGACGTTCGCAAGCATCGGAGCGGCGTAGTACGTGCCATCTACCGTGCCGTACTTCTTCCAGTCCGGGGACCAGTTCTTGTCCACCAGGTCGGAGACGGTCTTCGGAGCGGGCTTCAAGTATCCTGCCCGTGCCTGCGTGGCAAGAAGACCGGGCTGCGGGAAGATCGCCACATCAGGGGCGGTGCCGGACTGAGCACGGACACCGATCTGCGTTTCGAATTCCTTGCTGCCTTCGTACTTAACAGTGATTCCCGTGCAGTCTTCGAACTGCTTCCAGGATTCCTCGAGGTTGGTTGCTTCGATATCGACGATCGTCGAGTAGACGGAGACGGTCTTGCCGTCGTGCTTGCCATAGCTTTCGTAGGCGGAGCAATCATTGGAGCCGGCGGTGGATCCCCCACCGCCTCCATCTCCGCTACAGGCGGAAAGGGTAAGTGCCAGGACACCGGCGGCTGCGACCGGTAGCAGGTACTTGGTTTTCTTCATGCTAAAGACTCCTCGCTGAGTACAAGTGATTCGGCGGCGCAATTGATGTGGTGACGCTCACACTAGCCATGTTCTCAAGGTAAATGCAAGCGCTTACACCGACCGTAATCACACTGATACCAAGTAGCCTGCTTATTTCGATGCGGCATACCCATTGAGCCTGTGATGACGGTGCGCGGGGAAGCTTTCGATCCCACCTGAGCATGCCTGCGATTTGTTTACCCAGTGTTGCCTATGGAAAAGTGGGAAGCGTGGATGAACTAGAAGCACTCCAGACCATCGGCCGCCTGATCAAGGAAGAACGCCTGGCCCAAGGTCTGAGCCAGGTGCAGTTGGCCAAGCAGGCGGGTACGGCCATCAAGACAGTGCGCACGTTGGAATCAGGAACGCGGCGTACGCAGGAAATCAACCAGCGCAAGCTTGAGCACGCTCTTGGTTGGCGCGCTGGATCCGTCTCGGAGGTCCTCAAGGGAAAGTCCACCTTCGCCCCGGACATGATCACTCCGGATGACATGCGCTCCAGCGATGAGTCGCGTCAGGGGCCACCCCGTGTTTCCGTTCCCGCAGCTCCCGTGGCCCGGGCTTCACACCTTTCCGACGAAGAGCTCCTCGCAGAGCTCACCTACCGCATGATGCACCGCAACAGAGGCTGAACCGCCCCGCTACAGCGACTTGCGCCGTACCATCTCGTTGATCCAGCTGGGCGCGAACGGTGATGTGCAATTGGGCGGCGTTGGGTAGTCCTTGAGGACTTCCAAACGCTCACCGATATCCAATGCGCGGGTCCGAAGCTCCGGGTATTCAATTCCGATCTGCGCCAAGCAGTGGTTCATGGCCCACTGAAGCCGGTCCGGAGCGTCCTTCATGTGGGCCTCGATGATGTCCAGAAGCGCGCCCAAATCCAGTCCTTCCGGCTTCTTGACCACACGTTCCGACGTAAGAGCCCACCCGGCACTCGCAACCACAGGGTCGGGATCGGCGAACCAGGCAACGCGCAGCACCTCGGCGTGCGGGCTCTTCTTCACCACGTAGTTCACCAGCCAGTCATGGACCTTGGGAGCCCGGGCTTCCCGCAGCATGCTGTCCAGTTCATCCCGCTCGAAGGCCTTGGGACGGCAAATCAGCAAGGACAGCAACCTGGCGGCGGTATCCCCGGTGTCCCACAGCTCACGCGAAAGATCCTGCTGTGTCTTCAACCTCTTCGCGACGGCACGAAGTTTACCCAGGTTCACGCCATGGTCGTCACCGTGTTTCTCGTTGACTTCGCGGGCACGGGGGTCCTCCAGCGAAGCCAGTTCCGCCATCAGCTCGGCCACCGACGTTTCAAGCACTGTTGTTCCAACCACTAAGGCCTCCTCGTGTCCATCGTGTGTGGACATCAGGCTACTAGTTAACCGACAGCGGGATGGCAGCCCGTGCCAGTGCGGTCTTCCGCTATCAAGGCGAGCTGCCATCCCGTTGGGGTCGGTGGAGGGATCCTACTTTTCGCCCTTGAACAGACCGGCGATCTTGGAACCCAGGCCCTTGACGTTTTCAGCAACGTCCCCAGCGATTTCCTTTGACTTTTCGGCGACGTCACCCGCCAATTCCTTGGCATTTTCTCCTACGTCACCAGAGAAAAATTCCTTGACGTTCTCGGCAGCGTCTCCGGCGAACTCTTTGACATTCTCGGCAGCTTCGCCAGCAAATTCCTTGACGTTCTCCACAGCCTCGCCAGCAAATTCCTTAGCGTTTCCCAGGGCTTCGCCGGCCGCATCCTTGGCGTTCTCCGCCGCGCTATTAACCGCCTCGGCGCCCGTGGTTTCTTCACTCATGCTGCTCTCCTCTGTGACGATTGGATCTGTGGCAATGCGTGCCAAAGGAGGGATTCCCCCTTTGCCTTTCAAACTATTGGCAGACGCCCGGATTGTGCAATGTCAGCGGACATATACGACGTCAGCGGACCCTTTCGGCCCGGGTAAACCTGGACCGTGCACCGGAGACCATATGCACCAGCACGGGGGTCTTCTGACCAATGACAAGGTCCAAGGCTTCCACCAATTGCGACACTTCGGCCGCAAGGAGGTGGGGCGCCACTCCTTGCCGCGGTTGGATGCGGATCCGCAGGCCTGGCCTGCCCTTCACTTCGAGGGTTGTCACGGAGGCGCCAGCGAGGTCTGTCCTCTCGGCGAGGGCGGCCCGCAGTGCCTGTTCAGCTACGCCGCCACCGATCCTCACTTCGCCATCAACGTCGCTGTCGTCGTCGCTGGCCACCAGAAGGTTGGCCCTGCCTTTGCCTTGCTGCGACAGCCAGGCAACCATCCCGATGATGACCGCCACCAGGACCAGCCCGGCCACAATCCACAGCCAGCTCTCTTCGCGTCCGGGGAAGCGCGTCTGCCGGAAAGCATTTTCTGCGCCGGCCCACACTCCCGCGGACCAACCGTGCCACCACGTTGCCACAGCAGGGACGGTGGCCAGCAGCAGGAGTAGAAGTCCCACGGCCAAAAGCTTCACGCCGATAATGAAGAGCAATACCCGGTTGACTCCACGCGGTGTTCCGTTCACGCCCCGATCACCCCCGACGTCGCAAGGTTGACCCGAACTGCTGGCATCGGCACCGGTGACATTTCCTCAAGTTCCGCTTGCACCGCAGTCAGCACGGCCTCTTCGCTCACGCGGCTCCCCGATGTTGGCCTTACATTGACCACTACCAGCTGCCGCGAGACAACCACCATGACTTGTTCCGGGGTCACGTTCGCAGCCGTCCGTGCACGACGTGCCAGCGCGGACGCCAGGACTTCGTCATCAACCACGACGGCGGTGCGCGGGTCCCGGAGCAGATGCCGGGCACGCCTGCCGGGGAGCACTGCGTGAAGCAGGAAGAAGAGCCCCACCATTGCTATGACCGCGCCACTCGCGCCGAGGAGCAAGGGCGAGATGCCATCCGGGAGAGCGATGATTCGCTCCGCAGCCGTGCTCGGGTTGATCAACCACGGCGGCTGCCCAATGGCGCGGACCCCCGCTTCAAGCAAGGCGTAGACGCAGAGGACGATCACCAACACAGCCGCAATCGAGGCTGCCCCGGCGCGGGATGAATGCGTTTCCCGGCGCAGAATGCGGCTCATATCCGGGTCTTCACCTGCTACGGGGACGGCGTCCGGGCTTGTGCCATTCACTTGCTGTGTTTCCTGGTCCTGTGTCACTGAACGCGGCCTCCCTCCGTAACGTGCGCTCCGCTGATCCTGATGTCCACCCTGCTTAGCTGCGAGCCGCTGAGCCTCGTGACGGTCTCAAGGATGGTGGCCTTGGCGGCGACGGCCCTGTCCCAAATTGAGCCACCGAAGCCTTGGACCCGCTGCGGATCGCGGAGGACGTCGGTCAGAGCCGGGATGCTGATAGGCGCCACGATGGACAAAGCCAGGAGGCCGTCGTCGTCCGCCCAATCTGCGCGGATGTCGCTGGCCTCCACGCCGAGAGCTTCGGCGGCCGCGGCACGGGCCAAAGATGTTAATGCCTGGGTACTGATCCGGTTGTGGCCGGCCAGGCTGGTGGTGGATTCCACAGCCTCAGCCACGCTCATGACGAAGAGCGCCGGCCCGTAATAGCGTCCAGGACGCCGCGGAGATCCAGCTTGCCATCAGCCGCGCGGCCAAGCAGTGCCCCGATGCCCATGAAAAGCAGTGAGACCAGGAAGCCCCACAGCCCGAACGCGAAAGACATGAACGCCACAAAGGCGCCGATCGCGATGCCCACCACGGTCATGCTCACTGAAGTGCCTCCCTTTCCACTGGGACAGTCTTGGCACCGGCGGGTTTGGTCGGCGGGGCCACGTAGACGTCGTTGATCTCGATGTTGACTTCAATGACCTGGAGACCGACGAGTTCTTCGACCGCCCGGAAGACAGCGGACCTGACCTGGTTGGCCACGCCATGCAAGGGGTGGCCATACAAGGCGACCAGGTTGATGTCGACGGCCACCTGGGTCTCACCGACCTCTGCGCGGACGCCTGCTGCGTGGTCCGAGCTGCCGACGGCGTCGCGGATCGCGCCGAGGGCTCGGGACGGGCCTGACCCCAAGGAGTACACGCCGGGCACGGTGCGGGCAGCGATGCCGGCTACTTTAGCCACAGCCGCCTCGGAGATGATGGTGCGTCCGGTACCGAGGATCTCGCTGCCCCCAGGCACGGGATCAAGCTGCACGTTCTGGTCTTCCATGGAGCACTCCCCTTCTCTTGAGTACCACCCTAGCGTCTAGCTCCGACGCTTTGGGAGAAGCATCCTGCCAGAAGGGAATGCGCGCGGCGCTGCTCAGTTCCTGCGCGGAGCTACTTACAGTTCTTGTCAGTCCAGTCCTGAATGGGCTTCATCAGTTCTTCGAACTTCCCGTCACCGTATTTGCTGAAGTCCGTGCCTGCGGACTCCGTGAAACTGCGGAGCTCCTCGAAGGCCGGCTTCAGCTCTTCCGGCACTTTGCCCTGCATTTGGGACAGTTCCTGCTTGGCCTTTTCTATGTCCTCGGGCTTTCCGCCCACCATCGCCGACAAAGGCAGGATGGTGACACTCAGCATCGTGGCACTCACCGACAGGCAGGCCTCCGACATCGACGTGAAATCGCCGTAGACCCCGCCGGTTCCTCCTGTCGTACCGCTTGTGGGGGTCGTGCCGCTTGTGGGGGCGGTTGGCTCGGAGCTTGTACCGACTTCCGCTGCCGGCGCCTCCGACGACGCTGCAGGCGTGGGCTGGGCGACCGGCGCCGGGGCCGAGCACGCACTGAGCGTCAGGGCAGCGGCCACCAAGGCCACTGATAGAAGGCGGGCCGGATTGGACGTGCTGGTGAGCGAGATGTTGACCATGGTTCCCCCAATAGGATGCGTGCGAAGACGAGCCGGCGAGGCAAGAATAACGCCCATCGCACTGCGGTGAACAGAGTGAGTTATCCACATGCCTCAGTTCGTGACTGGGTTGCCGTTGTTGGCCCAACCTAGACTGGCCGACACATCGCCACAACACTGCCGGGGAGTCTGTCATGCCACGCCGTTCATTCTTGTCTGCTTCTTTTGGTCGTGCCCGGCCGGCGGCCTTGTTTCTCGCAGCCGCGATGCTCCTGAGCGGCTGCCAGAGCGGCGGCTCCCCCACCGCAACAAGCTCGACGACGGCGACACCCACCCCCAGCGCTTCGTCGCCTGTTGCTGCGGCCACCCCGGCTGCATCGGCTGCGTACAAGCCGGCAGATGCGAAGGGGAAGGCGCAGAATGTGCCGGTTCCTGTGATGTCGGAGCTGGCGAAGTCGAACTCAAAGGCCGGGCTGGAGGCGTTTATTGGGTATTGGTACGCAACTTACTCCTACGCGATTGAAACCGGCGATCTAACTGCATGGCGAGCTATCACCAATACGTCAACTCCCGTGGCGGTCGCCCACGAAGAATCGGTGGAACTTAACTACATCAATGGCAGATGGATGGTGGGCGGGAGGCTGGCGACGCCAGTCGTCGAAGTCACATGGGAGCCTCAGGGAGGTCCCGTTTACTCGACCAAGGTCCAAGTAATTCAAGAGGCAATTCAGTACTACGATGCCGAAGGGGTCGAGGGCCAACCGAACTCAGCCGCCACCAATACGGCCGATGCCGTCCTCGCAACATACGTTGACGGTGCTTGGAAGGTCACCGAGTACGGATCGATCGTGGGCTAGCCGTGCGGACACTCGCCTCTCTCATGAGCATTCTGATCCTGGCCTGCCTCCAGATTGCGTTCGCTGCAGGTGCTGCGCAAGCAGACGACACGCGTGTGAGTGCGGACCGCCACGAACGGCAAATAGAAGTTGGCGCCACGTTCGTGTTCAACCCTGAAACCGGTAGGTCTGAGCCAACACTGGGCACTTCACCTGCCGCTGAGGACCCGAATCAGTACATGGCCGATATCCACTGTCGCTCTGGTGGAACGGATACTCCCGACAAGGGGTGCCTGACCATGGAATGCCCAGCGAAATCAGCAGGCGGAGAAGAAGGCACACCTGTGATCTGGCGGCAGGCACCTAAGTCGATCACGAATCCGGTGTGGACGGACTATCCGGCAGTCACCGGACCCACCTGCCTCTACGACCCCCAACCCGAAAACGTCCTGGCCAACATCGCAGCCAGAATCCTCAACGACTTCCGACAACTCCCCGTCAACCCCGGAACCCTCCAAGTCCAGCCCTTCCCCCACACCCTCAAAGGCGGACCCACCAACTTCTACACCACCGCCGGCGAACAGGCCTTCGATATCACCATCCTCGGCCAAGCCGTCCACTTCACCGCCACACCGGCCAGCTACACCTACACCTTCGGAGACGGCACCACCCTGGGCCCCACACCAGCCGCCGGCTACGCCATCCCCGAAGCCGAATGGCTCACCACCGACACCCGCACCAGCCACAGCTACACCGAAACCGGAAACTACCCCGCCACCATCACCACCAACTTCACCGGCACCTACTCCGTCAACAACGGCCCACCACTACCCATCAACGGAACCCTGAACCTGACCACACCCGCCAAAACCATCCACGTCTGGAAAACCGAAAGAGCACTCGTCGCCGACACCTGCCAACAAAACCCCAACTCCTGGGGCTGCCCCTTCCCAAAGGGAATTCGTTAGGCGAAGCCAACGCGGCATCAGCACACGGCTTGTGCGCCGCCGCCAACCACTTTGACGGACGACGGGCAACGACGGAGCCTGAGGATGGCGCGTCAAGGCCATCCGAGATTCAAGTGGGTGGTGGAGGTGCGCCGTCAAAAGCCAGGCAGCCCTGGAAGCATCACAGGACCTCTGTTGAAGAAGAAAGGCTGTTAAAGAAGAAAAGCACCAGTTCCAAAGAACTGATGCTTCCCAGTGGTGGCTCCGACCGGCGTCGATCCGGTGACCTTTCGATTTTCAGTCGAACGCTCTACCAACTGAGCTACAGAGCCTAGGTGACATGTCACCTTGAGAACCGAATTTCTTCGGCGCTCAGAGCGACCCTGACGGGACTTGAACCCGCGACCTCCGCCGTGACAGGGCGGCGCGCTAACCAACTGCGCTACAGGGCCTTGCGTTTGCAGTATCTCTACCGCGTTTTTTTCAAGGCTTCTAGCTTACCAGACTTTTTTCATCCGATTTACCACTTCCTTGCGTACCCCCAACGGGATTCGAACCCGTGCCGCCGCCGTGAAAGGGCGGTGTCCTAGGCCGCTAGACGATGGGGGCCTGAACTCAATTCGGATTTCGCAAGGAAAAGCGACGCTTTACGCGTTCTTTCCGTGTCTCGCTCGTCCGAACTGGACTCTAAAACTTTAGAGCATAGATGGCGATATTCCCAAATCGAGGTCTACAGCCCTTCCCGAGCACCGAAGGAGCGTCCGTCAAACATTGGCAGGATCTTGCCTTGACGCGTCCGAAAACCGCCAGCCGTTCAGGGCCCGCCACGGCTAGATTGGCTCTATGACAACCACCTCCCCGGCCGAACCCGGCCAGCCCTCCCCGGGCCTGCCTCCGCGCACCACCCCCGCGCCGGGAGCGGCCATCAGCAAACTCGGCATCGCCGCCGTAATCGTCACGGTCGTCCTCTGGGCTTCGGCGTTTGTGGGCATCCGCGCCGTCGGCCCCAGCTTCTCCCCCGGGTCTTTGACGCTCGGGCGTTTGGCGGTTGCCGCCGTCGTGCTTGGCATCGTGGTGCTGCCGACGCTGATAGTTTGGCCGAAAGGCCGGGAATGGTTGCCGATCGTGGCGTACGGGGTGATGTGGTTCGGCGGCTACAACGTTGCGCTGAACGCGGCTGAGCACATGCTCGACGCGGGCACCAGCGCCATGCTGATCAACGTCTCGCCCATCCTGATCGCGATCCTTGCCGGCATCTTCCTCAAGGAGGGCTTCCCCAAATGGCTGCTGATCGGCAGCGCAGTGGCGTTCTGCGGCGTCGCGATGATCGCCCTGGGTTCAGGGCAACGTTCGACGGCGGACGTGGCGGGTGTGCTGTTGTGCTTGCTTGCCGCCGTGCTCGCCTCAGTGAGCGCCATCCTGCAAAAGCCCGTTTTGCGGAAGTTCACGGCGGGACAGGCTACGTGGTTTGGCATCATGGTTGGCGCGATCTGCTGCCTGCCGTGGACGGGCCACCTGATCTCCGAGGTCCAGGCCGCGCCGCTCCCGGCAACCCTCGGCTTGGTGTACCTGGGCATTTTCCCCACGGCCATCGCCTTCACCACGTGGGCTTACGCCTTGTCCCTCATCTCCGCAGGCAAACTGGCCGCGACGACGTACTTGGTACCGGGCACCACCATCCTGATTTCGTGGGCCGTCCTCCAGGAAGTCCCCACCATCTGGGGACTGATCGGTGGCGTGGTGTGCCTGGTCGGCGTCGGACTGACACGGCGCAGGAGTCGCTAGCGGGCCATTCCCGCCAGCAGTTCGCGGTGCGTGGGCGGATTGGCGCCGGGGCGGCCCACAGTGATGGACGCCGCCATCGACGCAATAGTGCCGATCCGTTCCAGCACCGTGGGGGCCAGCCCGTCGCTGCCACGCAGGAGCAGCCCCATAATCAACGCTGACATGTAGGAGTCACCCGCGCCGATGGTGTCCGCCACCGTGGAAGGTACTGCGGGGACGCGGAGCTGTATGTGGCGCGTAGCCATCAGCGAGCCCTTCGCTCCCTCAGTCATCACGGCCAAGGTGGTGCCAAGCGCCAGGAGATGGCTTGCGATGTCCTCCAATGCCTTGCCTGGGTAAAGCCAATTGGCGTCGGAGGCACTCATCCTCACGACGTCGGTCAGCGGCACCATCTCTTCGAACAGGCCAAGTGCCTCATGGTGGCTTCCGAGGAGATCGGTGCGGATATTGGGGTCGTACGTGACCATGCATCCGCCTTGGGCCTGTTCCAACAAGCTCCGGACAACTCCGGCACCCGGCTCCAGGAAAGTGGCAATGGAACCGGCGTGTAGGATCCTCGGCGCGTAAGGCAACGCAAGCGGGGCAAGCGCCCACTCGATGTCGAAGGTGTACGCGGCCGAGCCGTCGGCAGCAATCCGGGCTGTCGCCGTCGCTGTCTTTCCCATCGATTTGGAACCCGGCAACAGAACCACTCCGGCGCTTTGTAGATGGGCTGCGATGGCGTCCCCACGCTGGTCGCGACCGATGGCGGTCAGCAAGCCTGCTTTGACGTCCAGACGGCCCAGCCCGTAGGCGACATTGGTCGGCGATCCTCCGGGGTATTCGGCTTGCCCGTCGGGCGACTGCACGATGTCGATCAGGGCCTCACCGACGACCACGACGTCGAGGGGCTCAGGCATGAGGGAAGCGGTGGAAGTCATGCGGTTCCTGTGTCTGTCGAAAAGGGATTGAGTTCAGTATCCCCCATCACACACCGCGCCAATACTGCCATCGCAGACTAAAGTCGAGTCATGCCCGCGAATCTTCCTCCCGGCCTTCCCATCGTTCCCGACGGCGATCGTCCGTCGTCGCGGCTGCCGGAGCGGAATGCCGGGGACGCTCCCCCGTTCATGATGTCCCCCGAAGATTTCGAAGAAGCCGTCAGCGATGCCTTGCAGCTGATCCCGCCCAAGGCAGCCAGCGCCATGGATAACGTGGCCATCTTCATTGAGGACGACTACGTCCCGCATCCGGATGAAGATCCGGACACAGTGCTGTTAGGCCTCTACGAGGGCGTCCCGTTGACAGAGCGTGATTCGTGGTGGGATGCGGGATCACTGCCGGACCGGATCACAATCTTCCGACAACCGATCCTGAACATCTGCGGCACTCGTGAGGAAGTCATCGACGAGGTGGCCATAACCGTGGTGCATGAGATTGCTCACCACTTCGGGATTGACGACGACCGCTTGCATGAACTCGGCTGGGGCTAGCCTTATAACCATGGGGCACGACCACAACCATTCGCACGGAGTCACGGCGACCGGCAAGCATCGGAAGCGGCTCATCGCCGTCTTGGCCATCACCTTGGGCGTGGTGGGCATCCAGGTGGTTGGCGCCGTCGTCTCCGGATCCTTGGCCCTGCTGGCTGATGCCGGGCACATGCTGTCCGACGCCGCAGGCGTCTTCATCGCGCTCATGGCGGCGTGGATCGCCACGCGCCCGGCAAGCGACCAACGAACTTACGGCTACCAACGGGCCGAGGTGCTGGCAGCTTTGGCCAACGCCCTGATCCTCATTGTCATCGCCGTGGTCATCATGATCGAGGCAATCCGCCGCTTTGGCGAAACCACTGAAATCCGCACCGACGTGATGCTCTGGGCCGCCATCCTGGGTGCCGTGGCCAACCTGGTCTCCCTCTTGATCCTGCAGGGAGCGCAAAAGGAGAGCCTCAACGTCCGCGGTGCCTACCTTGAGGTCCTGGGCGACCTTCTGGGTTCCATTGCCGTGATCGTGGCAGCCATCGTCATCATGACCACCGGGTTCGACGCAGCCGACCCCATCGCCTCCGTGGTGATAGCCCTGATGATCATCCCCCGCGCCTGGCACTTGCTCCGCGACGTGGTGGATGTGCTGCTGGAAGCCACTCCCAAGGGCGTGGACGTGAACATGATCCGCGAGCATATCCTGGCCGTGGAGGGTGTGGTGGAAGCCCACGACATCCACATCTGGACCATCACCTCCGGCGTGCCCGTGTTCTCAGCCCACGTTGTGGTGGAGGACGAGGTCCTCAACGCCACCGGTGCGGACAGCATCCTGGATCAGTTGGGGTCCTGCCTTGGCCGGCATTTCGATACCGAGCACTGCACCTTCCAGCTGGAGCCGGTGAGTCACTCGGAGCACGAATCACACCAGCACGCCTAGTCGGCTAGTCCGTCCGGGTCCACAGTGCTGACCGTTCCGGCCGCCCCGTCCACGGTGATGTGCTGGCCTGACTTGATCCGTGTTGTGGCATCCGGAACACCGACCACCGCAGGGATGCCGTACTCGCGGGCGACTACCGCGCCGTGCGAATTGGGCCCACCCATCTCCATGACCAGTCCACCGGCCGTAAGGAACAACGGCGTCCAGCCAGGATCCGTGGACGGCGCCACGAGGATCTCCCCCGGTTCCAAATGCGCGCCAACAGGGTCCATGATGACGCGCGCAGGTGCGGTCACCAGACCTGCCGACGCCGGGCTGCCGGACAACGTGCCTGGGCGCAGTTTTCCGTGAGCCCCGGCCGTGGCCTCGGGCTCCGTGCCGTCAGACAAGAGGACCCTCGGAATATGCCTGCGCCGAAGTTCCTGATGGTAAGCGGCCCGGCGCTCGGCAATGACTTTGTGGAGGGCATCCCCTGCCAAAGCGGCTTCGATGTCGTCGAGGCTTAGGAAGAAGATATCCTCAGGCTGGTCAATCCGCTGAGATGCCGCCAGTTCGCTGCCAACCAGGAGCAATTGTTCCCGTACCGCCGCGAGCCCCAGGACGAGGTTGTACTTAGGCAACTCCCGCAATCCAGCGAACCTCCGGGTGCGATCCAAGGCGGTCCGCACCATCGCGGCATGGAGCGGGCTCTTGCCCCTTGCCCTGGCTACGAGGCGTGCGATCTGCTCATCGGCCTCCCGGGCTGCTTTCGCGAATTGTTGCTCCGGTGTCTCCGCGCCGGGCTCAAGCCGTAAGTAGTTGGCCACGACTCCAAGGATGTGTGTGGGGTCATCGGACCAGCGGGGCATACCGAGGTCAATCTCTGCAACCGCCCTGTGGCCGTAAATGCGCAGAAACGCCTTCAACGCTGACTGTGCAACGGGAGGAAGCGTGCCGTCCCGATACCGGTCCGCCAACTCCGCCGCCGTCTGCCCAGCCATGGAGGCAACGGCGTCGGGGTCGTGTCGGATATCCGAGGCCAAGTGCCAGAGAGCCAAATCCATCTCTGTGGTCACGTTGTTCGGGAGACCGCGAATCACAGTTTGGAGCTCGTCATAGGAAGCCTGCTCACCGAGCAGCCGCTTCACCAACGCCAGCATCGCGAAGCCAAGGGCCGGCAAGGGCAGGATCTGCGGCACAGTGGCGAAGACTTCCGTTCCGAGGATTCTCTGCACGTGGGCGATCCGCTGGTGCGCGGTGGCCTGGCCGGGCACCATGAAGGTGGTGCGAAGGTCCGCGTTGACGCGCTCCACGCTTTTCATTGCCGCGGCCGGACGGAACAGTCCGCGGAGCAGGGACTCGGGAACGCGATACTTGGCTGCAACCGGAGCCACGTGGCGAATCAACTTAAAGGGCGTTTTGATGGTCACCGAAAAGCGGGGGTCATCAAAAAGTCCACGCATCACCGTGGCTGATCGGGCCTCCATAACGTCGAAGACCCGCGGCACGATGACCCGGCCGATCCGACTCCGCAGCACCGCCGTGAAGTCGAAAAAGATGCGCTGCCCGGCCTCGTAGTACGGCGGCGGTCCAGAGCGGGGATCCGGGACGTTAAAAGCCGCAGCCTTGGCTACACAGGATGCTACGAGCCGGATGCCAGCCAACCCCATGGGAGTCAGAGGCCTGGTGAGGCCTTGGGCGAGGCTGAAGTTCAAGAATGCGTGGTCACCGGGCAATGGAGGGTTTCGCGTAGTTTGCGGGTACAACGTGGTGATGGGACGGGCTTGGGTGAGCCACAGCTTTCCGGCGTCATCAATGGCCCACTCAGTGTCTTGGGGAGCCCCGTAGTGGTCCTCCACTCGCCGTCCCAGCTTCGCCAGTGCCTGGATTTGCTGATCGGTGAGGCACGGCTGCGGACTGGCGTCGCCGGACCTGTCACGGCTGGACAACTCAACACGTTCGGTGCCACCCCCAGGGAGCGGGCGGATCTCCACCTGCCGGTCACCCAAGGTGGTTTCCAGAATGGCGCCGCGGTGGCTGTCCACAACATAGTGGTCCGGATTCACGGCTCCGGATACCACGGCCTCCCCTAAACCGGGGCTGGCATCTATCACCACTTCATGTCGTTTCCCCGTCACCGGGTTGGCTGTGAACATGACGCCAGCCACTGAGGAGTCCACCATCTCCTGAACCACGACGGCCAAGGCCACCGAGTCATGATCGATCCCAGTGCTGGTCCGGTAGCTCACGGCACGGTCCGTCCAGAGGGAGGCCCAACAGCGTTTCACCGCGTCCAGCACCGAGTCCACGCCCACCACATTCAGGAATGTGTCCTGTTGGCCGGCGAAGCTGGCGAAGGGCAGGTCCTCCGCGGTGGCCGAGGACCTGACGGCGACAGGTACGTTGTCTCCCAGGGCCAGATAGGCCGCGCGCACTGCTTGGACGACGTCGTGGGGCATGGCGGCGTCGAGGACCAAGGACCGCGCGCGGGTGGCATGGCGGTTCAGCTGTTCAAGCTCAGAAGCGCTGACGGCGCTCAAGGCCGTAAAGACTTCTTCCAACCCAGCAGCTGACAGGGCGTGCCTGTACGCAGCAGTGGTGAGGCAGAAGCCGGGCGGCACGGGCAGTCCGGCACTCGCCAGCTCGCCCAGGTTGGCCGCCTTTCCACCCACTTCCGGGAGCATGCCTCCCCGAATGTCGGCGATGTCCAGGATAAACACGGTGCAGGCCGTGGCTTACGCTGCGCCGAGCATCGGTCCAAACTTGGGACGATCGGCGAGCCGGGGATCCTCACGGTCCGGAACGACCAACACCGGGCCCTTGGCGTGGTGGAGGACGCCGTCAGAGGTGGAGCCAAGGAGCATCCCCGCGAAGCCACCCCGGCCGCGCGTGCCGAGAACCACCAGCTCAACACCGCGGCTGGTTTCCACGAGGACATCCACCGGCGAACCGTCCCGCAGCTCAGTTTCGATGGGCAAGGCGGGGAAGTGGCTCCTCAACCAGGCCACACCAGCATCAAGCTGAACCCTGATGTCAGCAAAGAGTGCATCGCGATCCAAAGGAGCGGGCACCCAGGCCAATGAGCCGCTGTACTGCGGCACAGCACAGATCACTCGGAGCTTGGCTCCCATGCGCTGCGCCTGCTCGGCTGCTTCAAGCACTGCCACGCGAGCCTGCTCGGAGCCGTCAACGCCCACAGCAACCACGTTCTCCACGGTTCGTGGGCCGGCCTTGGCGTGCTCGGCCTTGATGTGTTTGTCCTCGGTGTTCTCACCAAGGCGGTCGGCGCAATACAGCGGGACAGTCACTGTGGGGCATTTGGCGTGGGCAGGCAGGGCGCTGCTCACCGAGCCCAGGAGACGTCCGACGAAGCCGCCGCGACCCCTGCTGCCGAACACCAGGAGCGAAGCGTCCGCCGAAAGGTCCAGCAAGACACCTGCGGCGTCACCGTTCTCCACGGAAGCATCGACGTCGATGGCATAGCCGGAAACCTTGTCCATGGCCTGCTTGACGATGGCGTCGGCACCTTCGCGGATCACCGAATCGTCCACCGTTGCGTAGCCGCCATCCAGTCCGGAAGCGGCGAAGATCGGTACCGAGTACGCAGTGACGATGTGCAAGGGAAGCTGCCGACGTTCAGCCTCCCGGGCGGCCCACACCAAGGCACACTGGCCGTGCTCGGATCCGTCCACTCCAACGACGATGCCACCTGGTGCGACAGCTTGGTCCTCGCCGTCGAGTGGCTCTTCACTGTGTCTGCCGTGCTGGTCCATGGGGGCCTGCCTCTCCACCTACTGCTTGATGTTCCGGCCATTCTGCCAGAGGTTCTCCGGGTCGGATTCCCTGACGACCTGAATGTCAATGACCGGGGCAGGAGAAACAAGGAAATTTCTCCTTCCAATGCCCACTATTCTCGGTCGGCAATGACGAATCAAGGCGACTTTGGGCTATGTGTATAACGGTCCGGGCTCGGTTCCGGAGCACCCTTTTTGCGCTGCGGATGAACACGCAAAACACGCGGATGCGCGAGGCTATCCATGGCCGAAAAAGTTCGGTAGTGTTCGAGTCACCGAATGGCCGGCAAACGTGTTTCGCGACACACTCCGGCCATTTATTTGCGGCCGCTTGGGGAACTCGGACGCGATCCCACGCGCTGCCTCAGGGCACACACGTCAAGGAGGAACCAAGCAGTGTCACCCACGCCTGATTCCGCCACGGAACGCACCACCACCGTGGTCATCGGAGCCGGCCTGTCCGGCCTGGCAGTTGCCAGTGAGCTCAGCCGCTATGGCGTGGGCTCGATCGTTGTGGACGGCTTCGGCGCCATATCAGCCGCAGGCCCTTCAGTCCACACCGGAATGCTTCAACGATGCGACGTCGCCGATCCCGCAGCAATGAAAGAACGCACTGAGATCCTCCGTCACCTGCGGAACTATGCCGCAAGCCATCATCTGGACGTCCGCAACACCACCCGTGCCGTCCGCCTTGATTTCCTGGGCTCTGATCCCTCTCAGCAGCTGGGATTCGGAATGGCCGCGAGCATGACCACAGCCGGGCTCCGGACCGGCCTCCATGTGTCCGGCCCACTCGAATCCATGCCGCGCCAGTGGGCTGTCCACACAGCCAACGGCGTTCTCCTGGCCGACCACATCGTGGTGACCCGCTGTGCCCAGAGCCAGCTGCGCCGAATGCTGGCAGAACTGGGAATCTCCATCGGCCAGAACCTCGTAGCCGCCATGCGTGCCGTCGGAATGCACCTTGTGGGCGTTGGGGAACTCATCACGCCCACCCCCAAGGAAGTGCTTCGACAGGCCAAGGCCGTGGGCCAGGCGATCTCAGCCAAGGTGGCCCTGCCGGCAGGACCCGGCATCGCCACCGTTTAGGAAGTCCACGTCCCGGGAACCTCACGCCGCAAACCCCGGCACGCCACCCAACAAAGACGCGCCGAACCGCCGTCGTGCCCTAAGGCTGGAACTTTAACGCACAGAACTTAACGCCAAAGGCCGGTACCTACGAAGAAAAGAATCTTCGAAGGCACCGGCCTTTGTTGGTGCGTGAGGCTTATGCGCCTGCGCGTACGTAGGTCAGGGGACCCGTTGCGGTCAACCAGCTGATCGGGTGGATGCCCGTCTGGTTGCCGTTGATGCCACCACTGATGGCCTGGCCGTTGCCGATGAAGATTGCAACGTGGCCGGACTGGACGATCATGTCACCGGGCTGGGGGTCGCTGACAACCTTGCCGTAGTTCATGAACTGCATGGGGCCGAGGTCACCAACGGGGATGCCTGCGGAGCCGAGGGCCTTTTCCACCATGGCGGTGCAGTCCTGCATGATGCCGATCTGGGCGTAAGCCGAGGCAACCATGGCTGCGTTGACGCCACCGACGGCGGGAGCAGCTGCAGGAGCAGCGGCGGCCGGTGCGGCGGGAGCAGCAGCGGCAGCCTTGGCAGGGGCTGCTGCAGCGGCGGTGGTTACTGCTGCCTTCTTGGCAACGGGAGCCGGAGCAACCGGAGCCGGCTTTTCGATGACCGGTGCTGCAACCGAAGCAACAGCAGGGCGCTCGAAGTTGACGGTAGCCGTCGACAGGGCGGTAACAACCTGGGTGGGAGCCTCGGATGCGGTCTCGGCGACCGTGGCCGGGCTGGAATCCCGCTGTACCGGAGCCTCGGCTGCGTGGGCAGCAATGGAGCCGGTCAGAACGAGACCCGAAGCTGCTGCGATAACAGCTGCCTGGCGACCAGCGCCGGAAGCGTTGCTGGCAACTGCCTTAGAGATGGAGATGAACGGATTAGGACGTACGCTGTCCGCCTTACGACGGCCGCGAAGAATGCGTGAAGACATGAAAGAGCCTCTCCCGATGCCTGCGAGGTTAGCTGTCGGATTCGGATGGGAGTCACCCGGTCACTATCCCCCGCTGTTCAGCGGAAGCATCGTGACTTCACCCCAAGGCACGCTCGAAAGCGACCTAAAATGGGTTCCCCGTCTCTGCCGTAAGGTTTGTCTGCGAACGGATTCCGGACTGCGGCAGAGCTAGGCAATCAGGCCGGAAGTGCCCGCTACGTGGAACAGGCACAGGTACCACCGTACGCGAAGATCACCCGGAAGTCACATTTAAGTAACGAGAACTACCCTTTTGGCGTGTCGTGGTGACCGTTTCGAGATCTTCGCAGGTACGTAGAAAACCCCGTTATTCCGCGGGAGTTTGGCCGTCCGAGTCGTTTGAGGCCGCCAGTTTCTTCCGCGCGGTAACGGCCAGGTAAATAACGAGTCCGATAGCCACCACCGCCAGTCCTACGATGCTCCAGGGGAAGGGCTGCGATGCGTCCGCCGCCGGCTCGCTGGTACCCGTTCCCGGCGCCGCCGTTCCCGCCGAAGGTACCGAAGCTGAAGGAGCCGAAGCTGACGGTGAGGCAACCGCAGTGCCGCCTGTCGTCGTCGTGCTCCCTGCGGTGGCCGTGAAGGTAAACGTGCCCTCAATAGGGTGGGAATCGGAGCTGACCACGCGCCAAACCACTGTGTATTCGCCTGCCGGCGCGCCGTCGCGCAGCTTCTGAACTGCCTGGTTATCGATGATTTCGACGGGTCCATCCGCCCAGTTTTCGCCGCCCGCGGTGACAGTGACGCCCGAACCGATCGCCAACGGGCGGTTGTTGAAAGTAATGGAGACCGACGCCGGAACTTCCGCCACGTTGGCACCGTTCGCCGGCGCCGTGGACTCGGCGACATCATGCGCGGACGCTGGAGCCGCAGAAAACAGCAGGGCGGACGCGAAGGCAAGAGCAGCGACGACGGCGGCCAGAAGCGGGCGGATGGTGCGCATGGGGCGGTTTCTCCTAGTGTTGGCTTCCTTACAGACTAGGCGAATGGTCCGGTGCGCCCATATCCGACCGCATAGGATTTGAGAGCACACTCCCCTCGATCCCCGGAGTCCTTCATGCTTAAACAAGGTTCTGCAGTCGACCGCTACTTCAAGATCTCCGAGCGCGGCTCCACCTATTCGCGGGAAATCCGTGGCGGTTTCGCAACCTTCTTCGCCATGAGCTACATCGTGGTGTTGAACCCACTGATCCTCTCCGGAGCCGACTCGAGTGGAGCATCGCTCGGCTTCACCGCTGTCGCCGCCACCACTGCGTTCGTGGCGGGCATCCTGACCATCCTCATGGGCGCGTGGGCCAAGCACCCGTTCGCCGTGGCAACGGGCCTGGGCGTCAACGCGTTCGTGGCCGTCACCGTTGCCTCGCACCCGGGGCTGACGTGGCCAGACATGATGGGGCTCGTGGTCCTCTCCGGCGTCACGATGCTCATCCTGGTCCTCACGGGCTTCCGTACCGCCGTATTCAAGGCAGTACCGGAGGCCCTCAAGACCGCGATCGTGGTGGGCATCGGCCTGTTCATCGCCCTGATCGGCCTGGTCAATGCCGGATTCGTCCGCCGCATCCCGGACGCCGCAGGCACCACAGTTCCGCTGGGACTTGGCGTGGACGGCAAGCTGATGGGCTGGCCCACCCTGGTGTTCGCGGTGGGCCTGATCCTGACCATCGCCTTGGTGGTCCGCAAGGTCCGTGGCGCCATCCTGATCGGCATCGTGGTCTCCACCGCCCTGGCTGCGATCCTCGAATTCACGCTCCACATCGGCCCCAGCTTTGATGGCAAGAACGTCAACCCCCGCGGCTGGTCGCTCGTGGCCCCCACGCTTTCCGAGTGGGGCGCCCCTGACCTGTCCCTGATCGGCAAGGCCAACCCCTTCGGCGCGTTCGAACACCTCGGCTTTATCGCTGCCGCCTTGCTGGCCTTCGTGATCCTCCTCAGCATCTTCTTCGACGCCATGGGCACCATGGTGGGCCTGGCCAACGAGGCCGGAACCGTGGACAAGGACGGCAACATCCCCAACGTGGACCGGGTCCTCCAGGTGGATGCCCTCGGTGCAATCGTGGGTGGCGGCGCTTCGGTTTCCTCCAACCAGATCTTCGTTGAATCCGGCGCGGGGATCGGCGAAGGCGCCCGTACGGGCCTCGCCTCGATCGTCACCGGCGTACTCTTCCTCATCGCCATGTTCTTCACACCGCTGATCAACCTGGTTCCGTTCGAAGCCGTCGCACCCGCTCTGGTTGTTGTGGGCTTCATGATGGTCTCCCAAGTGGGCAAGATCGACTGGCAGGACTGGGGAGTCGGCATCCCGGCGTTCCTGACCATCGCCCTCATGCCGTTCACCTACTCCATCGCCAACGGCCTCGGCGCGGGATTCATCTCCTACGTCCTGATCCGCACGTTCCAAGGCCGAGCCCGCGAAGTCCACCCCTTGATGTGGGCTGTGGCCGCTGCGTTCCTGCTCTTCTTCGGCATCGGAACCGTTGAGGAACTCCTGGGCGTCAAGTAGGCATTCCGGTATTTCAGACACCCCGGACCCGGAACTGCTGGTATTGGCAGTCCGGGTCCGGTCTGCTTAAAGCATGGAAACACGCGCCGTAACCGTAGACGTCAGCCCTACCCCGTGGACCGGCCGCTTTGACGGCGACGGCGCCGAGCACCGCCGTTGGTGGCAGGCCATCACCCCGCACACGGCCGAAGCAGCCGCGGTTGCCTCGCGTCCCGCCGTCATACTTGGTTTTTGCAGCGATGCCGGGGTGCTCCGCAACAAGGGCCGCGTGGGGGCGGCCAAGGCCCCGGCCGCCATCCGTTCGGCGCTGGGTCCGCTGGCCTACCACCTTGACCGTGACGTGTTCGACGCCGGCGATGTGGTTGTGGAGGACGACTCACTGGAAGCGGGCCAAGAGCGTGCCGGGCAGGCCATTTCGGGACTGCTCGACGCCGGAAACCTCACCGTGGTGCTGGGCGGCGGCCACGAGACCGCCTTTGCCAGCTACCTTGGCGTAGCCGGTTCTGACGCCGTCCGCGGCAAGCGGCTGGGCGTGCTGAACCTGGACGCACACTTTGACCTCCGTGATGAGCCGACGCCAAGTTCCGGCACGCCGTTCCTGCAGATGGCCCACGCGGAAGCTGCCGCCGGACGCGAACTGCAGTACGCCGTCGTCGGCATTTCTGAACCCAACAACACGCGGACCCTCTTCGACACCGCGGACCGGCTGGGCGTGAAATACCTTCTTGATGAGTCGTGCTCGCCGGAGGCCGTGGAGGTTTTTGTTGCCGACTTCCTGGCTGGCGTGGACGTCCTGTACCTGACGATTGACCTTGACGTGATGCCTGCCTCGGTAGCTCCCGGGGTGAGTGCGCCTGCGGCGTATGGCGTTCCCCTTCCGGTGATCAGCGCGATCTGCCGCCAGGTGGCCGCGAGCGGGAAACTCCTCCATCTGGACGTCGCCGAGCTGAACCCGGAGTTCGATATCGATGCACGAACCGCGAAGGTGGCTGCCCGGTTGGTGAACACGCTGCTGGCGTAGCCATCCCCGGGGCCTTTTCGCGGCCGCCATCCTCCGTTTAGCCTGTGGGGAGGGAAGGATGGCGATGCGCGCAGCTCCTGTGCAGGACAAGTGGGCCTGGGTGGCCGGGCCGGCCGCCGTTGCCCTTGGGCTCACGGCGCACATGATCGCGGGCGGCAGTGCTCCCGCCATCCCCGTTCTCCTGGCCTTCGCGGCGCTGAGCGGCTTGGCCGCGCAACTGATCGCACGTTGGGTGCACGGGCCCTTGCTGCTCCTACTCTTTGCCGGGCTGGCGCAACAACTGCTGCACTTCGGACTGGACGCCTTCGGCGGCTTCTTCCCGGGCAGCGGGCTGTTGGACCATCTTCATGGAGGGCAGGTCCTGGCGGACGTGCCCGCCGGGACCGCACCAAGCGGCGGTTCGGTACACCTCATGCTGTACACGCACATGGCCGCAGCCATCCTCACACTGCTGGTCGCCGCGGGTGTTTCGAAGCTGGCCCGACGCGCGTCACTGACGGCAACCAAAAGCAACATCGCGTAGCCCGGCGCAAGGCGGCGTAGCCCTGCGAAAGCCTGGGAAATGAACTTTGATCCGCCCCCGGCAAGGCGCCTAGTGTCGTTTCCACGTGGTGTACCCGAGAGGCCAGGGAGCTGCCTGCAAAGCAGCGCACGCGGGTTCGAATCCCGCCACCACGTCTTGGGGCGCAACCCCCGCGAGTTGGCACTTAATGCCGATGTTCCGCTCAAACATTGGTATTAAGTGCCAACTCGCGTCGGGTATGGCCTTCCGCACACACGTCGTGATCCCCTGCCGCAACTGGCCCCGTGAAACTGCACCGCCCCTTGGTCCGCGGATGAGACCCAGGTCACGAGCCTGCCAGTCATCTTACAAATATTCCGTTCACTCCGACTATGATTGATGGGTCGCCCTCGCATGCGGCATGTAATAGGAGGCCCCCAAATGACCCCTGCAATGATTGCAGAACGCGAAATTCGCCTGTCTTTTTCCAAGGCAGACGAGATCCACGACGGACTCGACCGCGCTGTGGATGCCCTGATTGAGAACGCAGCAGCAGCAGACGCTAACTGCGGCATTTTGGTGACCCGGCACGAGCCCGGCACCTACACCGTGGCTCTGGACGAATCCGTTCCCTTCGGTCAGACCCACGAAGTACTCGCTGCCTGATACCCCAACGTATTTCCTAGCAGCGACGCCAAAAACCGGGGCCCGTCCCCTTCCGCATCTACTACCCGCGGAAGGGGACGAGCCCCGGTTTCTGTTTAACCTGCGATTCAGTTCGGTTGCTACGCCCGGCGGAGAGTGACGCCGTCGGACTTCATGAACAGTTCCTTGCCCTCTTCGGTGACGCCCGGCCCCGAGTGCTCAAGCCACACCACGTTTCCGCTGCTGGAAATTTCCTCCACCAGGCCGGCGGCGATGACGTGGGCGTACTTGACCACTTCCACCCGCTCGCCAACTTTCAGCGTCTTCCAATCGGAAACCGTAGCCGAGTGAGCGTTTCGCCTGGACAGGACTGCTCCGCGTGCCTTCATTGAACTTCTACCCCTTTGTGGATGTTCTCTGTTGTGTATTGAGTTGTTGAACGGTTGACCGCCAAGCCCACGACACCGTTGTCGCGGACGTGACGTACACCATAAGTTCTACTACATTTGCCACGCCCCGGAGATTGCGTTGCGAACAAAGTCCGGGGCGTGACAAATCTGCCCATCAAATGAGCGTTTTATTCGACGTCAGGCCAAAATCCCGACGGCGGATTCGGCGGCCGCACGGACCGCGCCGGAGCCAACCAAACGGTCGGCCGCTTCGAGTTCGGGCGACAGGAACCGGTCGGTCCCCGGTCCCTGGACCACTTCGCGAAGCACCTCAAGCACTGCCGTACCGGCAGGACCCGGGGTGAGTTCGCCGTCGGACATCTGCGTCCGCATGTCAATGGCGCGGGCGCTGGTGACAAGTTCGACGGCGAGCACGCGGCGAAGGTTCTCCACTGCCTTGCGAAGCTTCCGGGCTGCGTGCCAGCCCATGGACACGTGGTCTTCCTGCATGGCGGAGCTCGGGATGGAGTCCACCGATGCCGGAACGGCCAGGCGCTTGTTGTCCGAGACCAGGCCGGCCTGCGTGTACTGGGCGATCATCAGGCCGGAGTCCACGCCGGGGTCTCCGGCGAGGAAGGCCGGGAGTCCGTGCGAGCGGGCCGGGTCCAGCATGCGGTCCGTGCGGCGCTCGGCGATGGAGCTGAGGTCCGCAACGGCGATGGCCAGGAAGTCCAGGACGTAGGCCACGGGGGCACCGTGGAAGTTGCCGTTGGACGTGACGCGGCCGTCGGGCAGGACCACGGGGTTGTCGATGGCCGCAGCGAGTTCGCGGGACGCCACCAGCGCGGCGTGATCTACGGTATCGCGGACGGCACCGGCAACCTGCGGGGCACAACGCAGCGAGTAGGCGTCCTGCACCTTGGTGTCGTTGATCCTGTGGGAGGCAACGATCGGCGAGTTGGACAGCACACGGAGCATGTTGTCGGCGCTGGCAGCCTGGCCCGGGTGGGGACGAAGCGCTGCGTGGAGCTCCGGGAGGAACACCTGGTCGGTGCCCAGCAGTGCCTCGACGCTGAGCGCTGCGGTGACGTCCGCCGTCGCGAGCAACAGGCGGATGTCGGCGATGGCCATCAGCAGCATGCCGAGCATGCCTTCCGTGCCGTTGACGAGGGCCAGGCCCTCCTTCTCAGCCAGCGTGACGGGCTCGATGCCGTGCTGGGCGAGCAGCTCCGCAACCGTTGCCTTGCCGGGAACGCCGTAGAGCTCGCCGTCGGGACCCGTTGCTTCACCTTCACCCATGAGGACCAGCGCGCAGTGGGACAACGGGGCAAGGTCGCCGGAACAACCGAGCGAACCGAACTCGCGGACCAGCGGAGTGATGCCGGCGTTGAGGACGTCCACCATGGTCTGCAGGACCACCGGACGGACGCCGGTGCGGCCCGATGCCAAGGTCTTGGCGCGGAGGAACATGATGCCGCGGACCACTTCGCGTTCCACGGCCGGGCCCATGCCGGCGGCGTGGCTGCGGATCAGCGACTTCTGCAGCTGTGTGCGGAGGTCGTTGGGGATGTGGCGGTTGGCCAGGGCGCCGAAGCCCGTGGAAATGCCGTAGGCGGGAACGTCGCTGGTGGCGAGGTCATCGATGTGGGCGCGGACCTTGGCGACGTTGTCCAGGGCTTCCTGGGAGATGGTCACCTTGGCGTCGTGGCGTGCGACGGCGACCACGTCTTCCGGGGTCACGCCGCTGGAGCCGAGGGTGACGGTCAGGGGTTCGTGGGTAGTAATAGTCACTTTTGTTGCCTACTTCTCGTTCATGGGGATGCGGACGCCGCGTTCGTTGGCGACGTCGACGGCGCGGTCGTAGCCGGCGTCGACGTGGCGGATGACGCCCATGCCGGGGTCGTTGGTCAGGAGCCGTTCGAGCTTCTCCGCGGCCAGATCGGTACCATCGGCCACGGAAACCTGACCGGCGTGCAGGGACCGGCCAATACCAACCCCGCCGCCGTGGTGGATCGACACCCAGGTAGCACCCGAGGAAGTGTTGATCAGCGCGTTCAACAACGGCCAGTCAGCGATCGCGTCCGAACCATCAGCCATGGCCTCGGTCTCCCGGTACGGGGACGCCACCGAGCCGGAGTCCAGGTGGTCACGGCCGATCACGATCGGGGCCTTGACCTTGCCCTCGGCCACGAGCTGGTTGAACAGCAGACCGGCCTTGGCGCGTTCGCCGTACCCGAGCCAGCAAATACGTGCCGGCAGGCCCTCGAACTCCACCCGGTCCGCCGCGGCGTCGAGCCACTTGTGCAGGTGCTTGTTCTCCGGGAAGAGCTCCTTGATCGCCGCGTCCGTCACCGCGATGTCTTCCGGATCACCCGACAGGGCAACCCAGCGGAACGGGCCCAAACCCTCGCAGAACAACGGACGAATGTACGCGGGGACGAAGCCAGGGAACTCGAACGCCCGCTCGTAGCCGCCCTTGCGCGCCTCATCACGGATCGAGTTGCCATAATCGAACACCTCAGCGCCGGCGTCCTGGAACTCCACCATCGCCTGCACATGCCGGGCCATGGAAGCCTGGGCCTTCTTGGTGAACCCTTCCGGATCCGCCTCGGCCTCGGTGTGCCACTCAGCCACGGTGATGCCCTCAGGCAGATAAGACAACGGGTCATGCGCACTGGTCTGGTCAGTGACCACATCGAAGGTGATCTCCCCGGCCCTATGACGGCGAAGCAGCTCCGGGAACACCTCTGCGGCGTTACCCACATAGCCCACGGACCAGCCGCGGCGTTCTTCCTTGGCGGCCTGGACCTTCGCAAGGGCGGTGTCCAGATCGGTTTCGACCTCGTCCAGGTAGCGCTTGCCGGCACGACGACGCAGGCGGGTCTCGTCGACGTCGACGATCAGGCACGCACCATCGTTCAGGGTCACCGCGAGCGGCTGGGCACCGCCCATGCCACCACAGCCACCGGTGAGGGTGAGGGTCCCAGCCAGCGGCCCCTCAGTAGAACCCTCCGAGGCCGGGGCCGGGTGGCGCCCCTCAGCAGCGAGCTTGTTCCCCACGGCAGCGAACGTCTCATAGGTGCCCTGAAGAATGCCCTGGGTGCCGATGTAGATCCAGGACCCGGCAGTCATCTGCCCATACATCATCAACCCCTCAGCCTCGAGGCGGCGGAACTCGGGCCACGTCGCCCAATCCCCCACGAGGTTCGAGTTCGCCAACAGAACACGGGGAGCCCATTCGTGTGTGCGGAATACACCCACCGGCTTGCCGGACTGGACCAGGAGGGTTTCGTCCTTCTCCATGGTTTCCAAGGTCCGGGTAATCGCATCAAACGCAGCCCAGGAACGGACGGCACGGCCGGTGCCGCCGTAGACCACCAGGTCATCCGGGCGCTCAGCGACCTCGGGATCCAGGTTGTTCATCAGCATGCGCAGCGGCGCCTCGGTCTGCCACGACTTGGCAGTAAGCTCGGTACCCCGCGCGGCCTTGACCGGACGGGCACCAGTGGTGAAATCGGCGGGTGCCATGGTGACTCCTTCGTCTGTGGGAAGTGTGTGGTGGAAAGATCTTCTGCTTCTACTAAAGCCCCTTTATGGCGCGGCGGAAACGGCTTTTCGACTGGTGCTGTCCGGGATTACAGACGTACGCAAACCCCTCGCATTCGCGCTGCAAAGAGCGCATGCTGGACCCATGGCAACGTTCCGTGTATCTACGTTTGTCGCGGCGCCGCCCGAACGAGTCTTCGCCGCTTGGACGGATCTGGACCGGTTCCCGGAATGGATCGGCGGGGTCACCCGCGTGACCGACCGCATCGGTCCCATTGACCAGGCCGGCAGCCGCTACACCGTGTGGTTCGGACGGATGGCAAGCCCCACCGAGATCCTCGCCGTAGAGCGCCCCTGGCACATCCGCACACGCTTCGGCAATGCAATCCTGAAGGGCGAATCAGAGGTGACGTTTACCGCCGAGGGCAAGGGCACGCGCATCCACCAGGAGTTCATGACCCGAGGCTTCATCGCAGGGATCTTCGGGCGGCTTTTCGCCATGGGATCATACCGGGGCAGCTTCCGCGGCGAGCTGGAGACCTTCCGCAAACTCGTCGAGAGCGAAGCGCCGGAGTCGAGCTAGCCTGCAGGAGGAGGGGCTAACCTGCCGGGCGTCCGTGGATCCGGACGGACAGTTCGTCCGCCGCCTTCTGGATGCGGGCAGCGAGCACCGGCCATTGCTCGGCCGGCACTTTGTCCTCCAAGAACGTCACGGCGACTGCCGCCGTCGGCCACCCCACATGGTCCGTCACAGCGGCGGCAATGGAGCCGAACCCCGGGGTGATTTCGCCGTTTTCCGTGGCGTAGCCACGCTGTCGCACCTGATCCAAGTGGGACGATAAAGCCGAGTACTTCATGATGGGGAATTCCACCTCATGCCGGGATGTGAAGGCGGCGGCGTTCGGATACAAGGCCCGGACCTGCGACTTTGGCAGGGCGGCCAGGATTGCTCGGCCGGACGCCGTGAGGTGGCTGGGAAGGCGGACCCCGACGTCGGTGACCAAGCTGGGGCGGTTCTTGGCGCGTTCCTCCACGATGTAGAGGACGTCCCGGCCGTGGAGTACCGCCAGATGGGCGCTCTCGCCGATCACGTCAACCAGCGAAGCGAGCATGGGCCGGCCCAGACGGGACAGCGGTTCCTGCCGTGAGTACGCCGAGCTGAGTTCGAAGGCGCTGATGCCCAACCCGTAGCGCTGTTCCTCGTGCAGGTGCAGGACGAAACCGTTGGCCTCCATCACGCCGAGCAGATGGTAGACACTGGAGCGCGGCAAGCCGAGCGCTGTTGCAATGTTCGACGCCGCCATGGGACCACGGCGCGAGGCCAACAGTTTCAGGATTCGCAGGGTGTTTTCCGCGGCCGGGACTTTGGACGTGGCTTTGCCGGGGGCGGTTGGCGTCGTTGTCATGGTTCCTCGCTGCTCGGGCTGCTGACGGGATCACCGGGCACAACTGTCCGGTATCCCGTACTCAAGCGTGCACCCTCCGCAAGGCCCACGCCAGACCACCACGCCGCTGCGATGTCTGAAATACCAGACTTAACCAGCCCACCCGAATGGCTGGCAGAAGGGCAGGGCGCACGCGGTCACTGGTTGGCTTGCTAGGACTTGGGCTTGGCGTCCGTGGAGGCCGTGGCCCTGGTCGGCACCGGCGTGCCGCCCTTTCGGCGCAGCAGGAACGTGATGGCACCAGCGGCAGCCAGGACCAGCGCGGCGATGAGGCCAAGGGTCCATCCGTTCAGCCCGGTTGAGGAAGCAGCCAACGGACTTGCCGCCTCCGGGGACAGGGACTCCGTTGACGCCGCCTCCGGCCACGTACCGGCCGGAGGGACGTTGACATCGGTGATTTCCGGAACTTCGGTGGCGGGTTCGGATGAGCCATCAGGCGCCTCGCCGGTGACGGCCAAGGCGACTGGAGGAACCTCCGCCGGCGGCCAGGGCACAGCGGCAGGGGCTATCCCGGTCAGCTGGGAAGCATCGACCATGGGCACGTTCAGCGGCAAGTTGCCACCACGGGCCTGGGGGGCGCCTTCGGCTTTGGCAGCTTCCGCTGCCTTCGCAGCGTCAGCCGGCTGGCCGGCGTCGACTGCTGCCTTGTCAGCCAGCCCGGCGAGTTCGGTGATCACGCCGTTGATCGACGCTACGTGCGCGGCGGTTGTTTCGTCACGCTTGGCAGCGGCGAACTGTCCGACGCTGGCGAATGCCTGCAGATCAGCGCGACTGCCATCCAGGGCCACGTTGGCGGCTGCGCGCAATTCCGGCCCGGCCTTGTCCATGGTTTGGAAGGCCAAAATCCGGTTGTCCAACTCCCGAGCAACAGCAAATCCGAACTCAAGGAAATAGCGGATATCGGCGTGGTTGGTGGAACCCAGCGCAATGTCCGCCGCCTTGTTCACGTGACTGCCGCCCGCGTCCAGGAGTTGGTAAACGCGCTGCCGATCCGCGACGAACGCCGATGGCTTAGCTGAATCGAGCGTGCTGGCTTCAGCGTGGCCATCCGTGACAAAGGACTTGATGGCAGAATCCCCACCCAGCAGGGCAGCTTCGGCTGCCTTCCGCACTTCGGGAGTGCCTACAAGCGCCAGATCCAAGGTGGCCTGGCGGGCTTCCTTGGTTAGCGAGTCCAGGTTGGCACCGGATGCCGACAAGGTGGACAGTAGCCCGGGCAGTTCCTTTGCCGCTTTTGCGAACGCCTCCCTGGCGGGCTTCTCGGCGGCCAACGCCGCATTGTCCCTGACATTGCGCGGAGCAGCCTGCGTCGACAGGAAATCCCAGTCGGCATCCAGCCTGGCGGCGTCAGCTTCCCGCGCGGCGGCCGGAGTGGACTTGGCCTGCTCCACGGCGTTCTTCGCCCGGTCAGCTACTGCAGCGGCGCCGACGGGGTTGGCTTTGATGTCGTCCCTGACCTGCTGGAGCAGCGCGGTCACCGCGGCGGACTCAGTGTGATGGTCTGCGGCGACGAACTGGCCGTAGCGAAGGAAAGCAGCGACGGTTTCATCGTCGTCAGTTGCCAGCGATGTCTTGGCAGCAGCAGAAACAGCAGGGTTAGTGGAGGCGACGAGCCCAAAGGCGGCTTGCCGATCTGTCATCTTCGCTTTGCCCCGCCAGCCCGTAAGAACGAACTGCTCGATAGCTGCCTCGCCGGAGTCCAAGCTGTCGGACGCGGCTTTCTCGACGTGGTCGTTGCCGTACTCCAGGAAATACGTGGCTGCGGTCCGGAGATCGCCCTTCCATGTGTCGGCCCAGCCTTGCGACAAGAAGGTGATGCTGGCCGCATCGGATGCGAGGGCTTCCTTCGCCGACGACCTCACATGAACGCTCCCCCGCTCCGTCAGCTCGGTGACCAGTTGCTTGCGGTCCGCTGCCAGCGGTACGTCCTGTCCGCCGTCGAGAAATGCCTGCAGCGTTTCCGGTCCGCCCACCAAGGCGGCCGCAGCCGCAGCGCGCGTCGCAGGACCACCCGTCTTCCACAGCTCCAGCACTCCGGCTGCATCAGCAGCGCGGTTGATATACGGCACAGGAGCCTGCGCGGCGTCAGGGACCTCAAATTGGGGGACGTCATAAGCCTGTGCAGGAGCGGCAAAGAGCAGGGAAGCTCCAGCCACCACGGCAACAGCAGCAGCGGTCCAACGGCGTCGCGTACGACGAAGTGCAGAGATCAAGGGTCCCCCAAATATGGATGCGATGGCAGCGCCTATTTCCACTGGGGGCGACGCTGGAAGCGAGGGATGCCTGACCGGTTTGATGAGCTGTCCGCGGTCATCATATCCGACCGGAAGCTATGACTTTGACCGCCCAGAAAACGGCCCTTCCGCCCACTGTCTGCGATCAAAGACACCAAAGCCCCGTGAGTCCGATCACAAGGGCCGCAAAAGTGATCTGCTGGATAGCGATCCCCTCCCAAAGACGAGAAGGTTTACTATGCAACAAACCAAGCTGGCTGCGGAGAGCTCTGTCCTCCAAGCCGCGGGTACGGCGCTCAGCCGAGGCCTCAACGTCCGTCACATCCGCTTCATGGCGCTCGGATCGGCGATCGGCACGGGCCTCTTCTACGGCTCCGCCTCCGCCATCCAGAAGGCCGGGCCGGCTGTACTGCTGGCCTACATCATCGGCGGCGCGGCTGTCTTCATGGTGATGCGAGCCCTCGGCGAAATGGCCGTCCGACACCCCGTGTCGGGTTCCTTCGGCCAGTACGCCAGCAAGTATCTGGGGCCGTTTGCCGGCTTTGTGACCGGCTGGACGTATGTGTTCGAGATGGCGATCGTAGCCATCGCCGACGTCACCGCCTTCAGTATCTATATGGGCTTCTGGTTTCCGCAGGTGGACAGATGGATCTGGGTGCTGGCGATCATCCTGTTCCTGGGCGCCATGAACCTGCTCAGCGTGAAGGTGTTTGGTGAACTTGAGTTCTGGTTCTCGCTGATCAAGGTGGTGGCGATCATCGCCATGATCGTGGGCGGTGCGGCGATCGTCGTGTTCGGTTTCCAAACGGGCGACGGCGGTGGCGTGGCACCGGGGCTGGGGAACCTCGTCAATCACGGCGGTTTGTTCCCGAACGGTTTCGAGGGGCTGTTGGCCGCGTTCGCCGTCGTAATGTTTGCGTTTGGCGGGATCGAAACGATTGGTATCACCGCCGGTGAAGCCGCCAATCCCAAGAAGGTCATCCCGCAGGCCGTTAACACTGTGCCGGTACGCGTTCTGCTTTTCTATGTTCTGACCCTGGGTGTGCTGATGAGCATCTTCCCGTGGAACGAGATCGGCAGCAGCGGCAGTCCGTTCGTGCAGATCTTCGACGGACTGGGCATCCCGGCCGCTCCGCACATCCTCAACGCGGTGGTCATCACCGCCGCGCTCTCCGCGATCAACAGCGATATCTTCGGTGCCGGGCGCATCCTGTTCGGCCTGGCCCAGCAGGGCCACGCGCCCAAGAGCTTCAGCAAGATCTCCCGGCACGGGGTTCCCTGGATGACCGTAGTGATGATGGGCGGAATCCTGCTGGTGGGCGTCGTTTTGAACGCCGTCATCCCCGAGGACGTGTTCGTGCTCATCGCCTCGATCGCCACCTTCGCCACCGTGTGGGTCTGGGTGATGATCCTCGCCTCGCACGTAGCCATGAAGCGTGAGATCAAGCGCAAGGGACTGCCGACGTCGGAATTCGGCTCACCGCTGTGGCCCGTTGCGTCCATCATGACCATAGCGTTCATGGCGATGGTCATCGTGATCCTTGGAGTCTTCGAGGACACACGGGTTGCGCTTTATGTTGGCGGCACCTGGCTGGTCCTGCTGTTCGTGGCCTACAAATTGTGGGTTCGCGGGGGTGGCCTGCGCCGGGCAGAGCTGGTGGACGAGACCGCCTGACTTCCCGCGCCGAAGTGACAGTTAATGCCAATGTTCGCGGGGAACATTGGCATTAACTGTCACATCGCGGGGGCGAAGGCGGGGCCTACCGGGCCGACCAACCACCATCCATGGTGTAGCTCGCGCCGGTGACCATGCCGGCGTCGTCGGAGGCCATCCAGGCTGCTAACGACGCAACTTCCTCCGGCTCCACCAACCGCTTCACCGCAGACTCCGTGAGCATCACCTTGGCCAGGACTTCGGCCTCGGGGATGCCGTGAAGCCGGGCCTGATCGGCGATCTGGCGTTCCACCAACGGCGTCCGGACGTACCCGGGGTTGATGCAGTTGGACGTGACCCCGTGCTCGCCGCCCTCCAACGCAGTGACCTTGCTGAGTCCCTCAAGGCCGTGCTTGGCGGAGACGTACGCACTCTTGTAGGCCGAGGCCCGGAGCCCGTGGACCGAGGAGATGTTGATGATCCGGCCGAAGTTGTTGGCGTACATGTGCGGGAGGGCGGCCCTGATGAGGAGGAACGGCGCCTCCAGCATCAGGGCCAGTATCCGTCGGAACTCCGCGGGTTCGAACTCCTCGATCGGCGCGACCTTTTGGATGCCGGCATTGTTGACCAGGATGTCGCAGTCAAGGCTCAGTGCGGCCAACGCCTCAGTATCCAAGAGGTCCACCGTCCAAGCTGTGCCGCCCAGCTCATCGGCGAGGGCCGCGGCTCCGGAGGCATCGACGTCGGCCACTACTACTTTCGCGCCGCGTGCGGCGAGCGCACGGGCACAGGCAGCCCCGATACCGCTCGCGCCGCCGGTCACCAGTGCTTTGCGTCCGTTCAAGGAGTTGTCCATCAAACTATCCCTTCGAAGCTGAAGCAGTGGTCAGTCCGTGCCGGATCGCATCGGCCTGGTCCACGTCCTGCAGCGCGATGCCCTTGGTTTCCTTCAGCGAAACGACGGCGACGACGGTGATGGCACATGCGACCACCAAGTAGATCGCGGTGGGAACCCACGAGCCGGTGTCCTTGAGCCACTGGGTTGCCAGCAGCGGCGCGAGTGAGCCGGCGAAGATCGAGGTGACCTGCGAGCCGAGCGAGACGCCGGAGTAGCGCATGCGGGTGGGGAAGAGCTCGGACATGATGGCCGGCTGACCGGCATACATGAAGGCGTGCAGGCAGAGTCCAATGGTCACGGCAAGCACGATGATCACGGCGTTCTTGGTGTCGAACATGGGGAAGGCGAAGAACGGCCAGGTTGCGCCGGCAATCGCGCCGATGAGGTAGACGGGCTTGCGTCCCCAGGAATCCACGAGGCGGCCGACCTGCGGAATGACCAGGAAGTGGATGACGTGGGCGATCAGGAGTGCCAGCAGGAGCGAGGACGTGTCGTACTTGTGGACGCTCTTGAGGTAGACGATCGCAAAGCTCACCACGAGGTAGTACATGATGTTCTCCGCGAAACGGAGGCCCATGGCCTGCAGGATGCCCTTGGGGTACTTGCGGATGACCTCGCCGACGCCGTAGCTGATGGCCTTGGACTCTTCCACCTGCGCCTTGGCTTCGAGGAAGATCGGGGCTTCGGTGACGTGGGTACGGATGTAGTAGCCCACGAACACGATCACTGCGGAGAGCCAGAATGCAACGCGCCAGCCCCAGCCGAGGAACGCTTCGCTGCTCAGGGTGGTGGACATAACGAACAGGACCAGTGTGGCCAGGAGGTTGCCCACCGGCACAGCGGCCTGCGGCCACGAGGACCAGAAACCACGCGACTTGTTGGGGCTGTGCTCTGCTACCAGCAGCACAGCGCCACCCCACTCACCGCCGAGCGCGAAGCCCTGGATGAAGCGCAGTGCCACCAGCATGGCCGGTGCCCAGTAGCCGATTTCCATGAAGCCGGGGAGGCAGCCCATCAGGAACGTTGAGACGCCGACGATCACAATGGTCAGCTGCAGCGTGGGTTTGCGGCCCAGCTTGTCGCCGATCTGGCCGAACACGATGCCACCCAGGGGCCGTGCCACGAAACCAACGGCGTAGGTGATGAAGGCCTGGATGATGCCGTCCAGTTCGTTGCCGGTGCTCGGGAAGAAGTACTTGCCGAAAACCAGCGTGGCGGCTGTGGCGTACAGGAAGAACTCGTACCACTCCACCACGGTGCCAACCATCGACGCCGCGACGATCTTCTTCAGCCCGGAGCCTTCTCCGGCGCCTTTCCCTGCTCTTGATGCGGAGCGCTGCTCTACGCTCATATCCATCTCCTCAGTGTCCTCTTTGACCCTTTTGAACGTGATGTGATCCACAACACGAAATGCTCCACTGAGTATTGCCGCAGATTTGTTATGCCTCAATGACCAAAGAGGCACCATGTGTGTGCAAAATTGCAGACATGAAGCCGAACCCCGATGACCTCCTCATCTTCCTTGCCGTCTCACGTTCAGGGAAGTTCACGACGGCGGCACAAGCCTTGGGGCTGAACCACACCACCGTTTCGCGCAGGATAGCGGCGCTGGAGAAAGCATTGGGCGGCAGGGTCCTGGCGCGTGCGGCTGGTGGTTGGGAGGTCACGGAGTTGGGCGCCGAAGCGGTTCTGGTGGCGGAGCGGATCGAAGCTGCGGTGGGTGCGCTGGGACCCAGCGACCGCGCACCCGACCCCATTACCGGCGTCGTACGCATGACCGCGACTGACGGCTTCAGCGCCTATATCGCGGCACCGGCGGTGGCCCGGCTGCGGCGCGAGCACCCCGGACTCAGCGTGGAGATCGTGACGGTGACCCGTCGGGCGTTGCAGCAGCGCTCAGGTCTCGACATTGAGGTGGTGGTGGGAACGCCGCAAGTGCACCGGGCCGAAGCGATCCGGCTCGGCGAGTATCGGCTGGGAATGTACGCCTCCCGCGCCTATCTGAAAGACAACGGGACGCCTTCCAGCATCGAGGAACTGACGCAGCACCAGCTGGTCTACTTTGTGGATTCCATGCTGCAGGTGGATGACCTGGACGCTCCCCGGCGACTGGTTCCCACCATGCGCGACGGGCTGAGCTCAACCAACGTGTTCGTGCATGTCGAGGCCACCAGGGCAGGTGCCGGCGTGGGTTTCCTTCCGTGCTTCATGGCGGACCGACACCCGGATCTGGTCAGGCTGCTGCCATCGGACTTCGCGGAGCTGCTCCCCTACTGGATGGTCCTCCGCCCGGACTCCATGCGCCGCCCTGCGGTAGCCGCCGTCGTGCAGGCTTTGCGGGAGGAGACGGAGCAACGGCGGGAGGAGCTGCTCGGGGCCGGATGAGTCGCCGAGATGGCACTTAATGGCAATGTTTCCGCACAACATTGTCATTAAGTGCCACCTCGCGGGTCAGGGGCGGGGGAATCAACGGGGGAATCAGGACCCCAGCGGGATCACCAGCGGAGTGTGGCTCACGGGGTCGTCAATCACGATGCACGGCAGGCCGAACACATGTTCCACCAGCTCTGCGGTGACCACATCCGCGGGCCGGCCCTCGGCAACCACTGCGCCGTCCTTCATCGCGATGAGGTGTGTTGCGTAGCGGCAGGCGTGATTGAGGTCGTGAAGGACAGCTACCAGGGTGTTGCCTTCCCCGTTCAACCGCCGGAACAGTTCCAGGAGCTCGATCTGGTGGGCGATGTCCAGGAACGTGGTGGGCTCGTCCAGCAGGAGCAACGGGGTTTGCTGCGCCAAGACCATGGCCACCCACACGCGCTGCCGCTGCCCGCCGGAGAGCTCGTCCACCAAACGCCCGGACAACGACGTGACGTTCGTAGCTTCCAAGGCAGACGCCACCGCGGCTTCGTCAGCCTCAGACCACTGGCGGAGCAACTTCTGGTGCGGGTACCGGCCACGGGCCACCAGGTCCGCCACGGTGATTCCGTCGGGCGCAATAGAGGTCTGCGGCAGCAACCCGAGGCGGCGCGCGACTTCCTTGGCCCCATAAGAGGCGATGCTCTTGCCATCCAAAAGCACCGACCCGGACGTAGGCTCCAGCAGCCGGGACAGCGCCCGCAGCAACGTCGACTTACCGCAGGCGTTGGGTCCCACAATCACCGTGAACCCGCCATCCGGGATACGCACGTCCAGTGATGAAGACACCGAGCGTCCCGCATAACCCAGGCTCACGTTCTCCGCGCTGAGCCGGGCACCAGAGGGGCGGGCACCAGTGGGGCGGGCACCAGAGGGGCGGGCACCCGGCGCAACACCAGAAACGGGATCAACCAACACATCAGTCACAGCAAACTCCTTCACTTCTTCGCTCATTGCCGCTTCACCTCACGGGCAAGAAGCCACACGAGGTAGCAGCCGCCGATGCTGACGGTCACCACGCCCACGGGCAGTTGGATTGGCGCGAAAAGGTTCTGCGCCACGATGTCGCTGGCCACCAAAAGGAAGGCACCCATGGCGGCCGAGGGAACCATTCCCACCGACGCTGACTGGGTGAGGCGGCGCGCCAGCTGGGGCGCAGCCAAGGAAACAAAGGCAATCGGCCCGGCAGCAGCGGTGACCATCGCCGTCAAAGCCACGCCCACCACTGCCAGGACCAGCCGCGAGCCTTCCAGCCGAACGCCCAAGGCGCGGGCGGCGTCGTCGCCCATCTCCAACAGGCCCAGCCGCCTGCCGTACAAAGACAGCACAGCCAGCAGCGCCCCGAACACGATCACCACCGGCAGCACTTGGTCCCACGTGATCTTGTTCAGCGAACCGGCACCCCAAACAGCCGCGGACATGGCCTGCTCCAAGGACGCCTTGAGGATCATGAACGTGTTCACCGAGGCCAACATGGCGCTCACGGCGATACCCGCAATGATGAGCCGGAAGCCCTGGATGCCCTTCTTGTAAGCGAACACGTACACCAGTGCGGCAGTCACCAGACCACCCACCAGCGCACCGGCCGACACCGCAAAGTAGCCGCCACCCATCAGCAGGATGACCACCAGCGCACCCGTATAGGCGCCCGTGTTGAAGCCGATCACATCGGGGCTTCCCAGCGCGTTGCGGGTCAGCGATTGGAAGATTGCCCCGCTGACCCCCATGGCCGCCCCCAATAACAGGGCCAGGAGGACGCGGGGCAATCTCCACTCCACCACCACCATGTGCACGGCGCCGCTGGACTGTCCCAGCAGCGCCGAAACAACGTCCGGCACCGCAACGCTGAACTCACCCAGGCCAAGGGCGACGACGGCGAGCGCCAGGGCGGCGGTAAACAGGACGGCGGTGACAACCAAGGTCCGGACGTCGAGGCGAAGCGAGACGCGTCCGCCAAAGCGGCGGATGGCGATGGTCCGCCGGCCGAAGTCGATGGAGGTCATAGCGTGCTCACTTTCCGGCGTCGGATGAGCCAGATGAGGACCGGTGCGCCAACGAATGCGGTGATGATTCCTACCTGCATTTCACCGGGACGGAGGACCAGCCTGCCAAGGATGTCGGACACCAGCAGCAACACGGGCGAGAGCACCAAGGTGTAGGCCAGTATCCAGCGCTGGTCCGGCCCAACGATCCATCGGGCTACGTGCGGAACCATGAGTCCCACGAATCCGATGGGGCCGGCGGCTGCCGTCGCGGCGCCGCACAGCAGAGTTACCGCGACGATGGTCCAGATCCGGGTGCGAACAATGTTGGCACCAAGCGACCTGGCGGTATCGTCGCCCATGGCCACGGCGTTCAAGGGCCGGGCCATGGCAAGGGCAATAAGCGTTCCTGCAAGGATGAAGGGGGCCACCGTGGTGAAAATGTCCCACGTGCGGTTGCTCAACGTTCCGGCGCTCCAACTGCGCATGCTGTCGAAGACGGCAGGGCGCAGGAGGGTGATGCCGGAGGAAATGCCGCCGAGGACAGCCCCCAAGGCAACGCCGGCAAGGGTGAGGCGGAGCGGCGTGGTCCCGCCCCTCCCCCGCGAACCGATGAAGTACACCGCCACAGTGGCCGCCACGGCACCGGCGAAGGAGAACCAGATGTACTCCTGGATGCTGGTGACGCCAAAGAGCGCCACTCCGAGGACCACGAAGAAGCCGGCGCCCGCGTTGACGCCCAGGATGCCGGGGTCCGCCAACGGGTTGCGGGTCAGGGACTGGATCAGTGCCCCGGACAGCCCGAGGGCAATGCCAACCACTACGCCCGTGACGGTTCGGGGCAGGCGGAGGTCATGGATGATCACGTGTTCCGGTGAGCCATCGTAGGCGGTGATGGCTGGCCACAGGTTGGCTACGTCGACGTCCTTGGAGCCCACCACCAAGCTCAACCACAGCACCAAAGCCAACGCGGCAATCGCTGCGAGCAATCCCAACATCCGGTACCGGTTTACGCCCACCAGGCCCGCTGGGCGTACTTCCTTGGCTGAAACCGGCGCCGCGTCCTGCACTTCAGTGACGGCAGAACGCGGCGCCATGGTTCCGGACGCCATTTAGAGGCCCAGCAATTCGAACTTGGCGTCCTGCAGGTCCACGATTTCCTCGCGATCCCGCTTCTCGTTGGACCAGAGATCGTCGAACCAGCGCCGGGTTTCGGCGTCGAGGTTTTCCCAACGCTCTTCCCAGGCTTCGCTCTTGTCCGTCCAGTAGCCGATCAGCTTGTAGGACTCGGGCGTGAGCTTCTTGTGGTGCCGAAGGTACTTGCGGATCCCGCGCAGCACCTTGGTCTCGCCGGCCACCCAGATGTAGCCCACTCCGCCAGGCAACTCCATTGAGCGCAGGACCTCCTCCAATCGGGACTGGCTGTGTCCGTTGCCCCCGTAGATCCAGGCCACTTCGGTTGCAGCGCCGAGGACCAGCTCCTGCTGGTGCGAGGGATCCTCTACTTCGATCAGGACACGGGTCCGGACACCCGGCGGTGCCTGCTCCACGAGCCGCGCTACGGCCGGAAGTCCGGTGGCATCAGCCAGAAGGATCTGCCACTGCAGTTCTGCCGGCGGTTCGTACAGTCCCGTGGGCGAGTTAAGCCCGACGACGTCACCCACCTGGGCGCGCTGCGCCCAAGCAGCTGCCAACCCGCCGTCGTGAACGACGAAGTCGATGTCCACGGTGCCAGCGACGGCGTCCACCGCACGGACTGTGTAGGTCCGCATGGCGGACGGCTCGATTCCAGGTTCCCAGTCCCAGGAGTCCCCTGTGGAGATGGGCAGTCTGGCCTCATGGGTGCCCGGATCCGGAAGGAACACGCGCAGGTATTCGTCGCCGACCCCCGTGGTGTCAAAACCGGCCAGCCCGGGACCGCCGAAGGTAATCCGGATCATTCCGGGCGTGATCAGGCGCGTGGATATGACCTCTGCACGGTAGATCCGCATCATGACAGGAGCGCCTTTTCAAACTTCTCCAGCAGGGCGTACTGGCCGCTGGGAGAGCCGTAGATCATTTCGAGGTCGTACGTGTGGATCTGTTTGTTGGCCACGAACGGCAGCGAGGTCCACAGCTTGTTGTTGGCCAGCGGAGGGAAGGCATCCGGGTTGGCGCCGTCCTTCTCGGGAACTTCGGTGGTGATGATTGCATCGATGCCGTTGAGTTGCTCCAACTGCTCGGCGCTCAGTTTGGCGCCTTCACCGTCCGCAAGCGGGGACACCTTCAGGCCCAGATCCTTGATGACCAAGCACGGCGTTCCGTAGCAGCTGACCGATACCTGGTCCTCGTAGTAGTCCACGGGGCCAATCACCAGGTTGCTCTTGCCGGCCTCGGCCAGGCGCTTCTTTACGTCGTCAACCTTGGCTTGGTACTTGTCCATCCATGCTTGGTACTGCTCGGTCTTGCCGAATGCCTCTGCCACGGTCTTGAACTTGGTGCGCCAGTCGCTGCCGTCGAAACCGTTGAAGGTGTAGGTCGGGGCGATGTCGGAAAGTTTGGCGTCCAGCTCCTTCTCGTAGCCCAGGCCGTTCAGGATGACATCGGGCTGAGCCTTGAGGATGGCCTCGAAGTTGAACTCGGGGTAGTTGGTGAAGGGCGTGATTCCTTCCAGCGCCTTCTGGTCGAAGAAATACGGGAAGCCCTTGTAGCCGCTGTCCCGAATGGGCTGCTGGCTTGCGAGCGGAATGCCCAGCGTGATGAGCATGTCCAGGTCAGTGGTGTACATGCCCAGCGCCTTTTGGGGCTCGGCCGGCATGACGACTTCTTTGACCTCACTTTGGACCGTGCGGGTCTCCGATTTGGCGCTGGCACTTGCGTCGGTGGTGGCGCAGCCACTCAGAAGGAGTGCTGCGGATGCCAAGGCCGCAACGGCGGCAGACATGGTTTTAGAGCGTGAAATCACTGCGGTCCTCTTGATTCTCAGGGGAGACGGAGAGCTCCCGGTAGCGGCCGCAGGTATCTCGATAGGCCGCCGAAGTTAGGTATACCTACCCTAACAATGGCGAGGTATGGAAAACCGCTGGATTCTATTCGGAACCGGCCAAAGAGTGATGGTTTCCGGCCTTAAGCGAAGACACGTACCAGCCCGGAGTGTGCCCCATCACCTTCCGGAACACTTGAACGAAGGCGCTGGGATTGTTGTAGCCCACCCGCCTGCTGACCGAGGAAACGGGGTAGCCCGCCGCCAGCAACCCCAGCGCTACGCGGACGCGGGCATGGATCCGCCACTGCGCAAAGGTCATGCCGGTTTCCTTGTGGAACAGGCGGGAGAGGTTGCGGACGCTAATGGCAACTTCCACGCTCCACTCCTCCAGCGAGCGGTCCAAGGCCGGATCATCCAGGAGGGCACGGGCAATGAGCTCCAGCCGTGGATCGGTGGGCATCGGCAGCAGCATCGGGCGGGCATCCACCACGTCCAGCAACCCCACCACCACTTGCTCCGAACGCGTCCGCAGGGCATCGTCCATGTCGAACATACTCATGTGGCGCAGCAGTTCCTGCGCGGCGGAAGGCACAGTGACCGCCACGGTGCGGCTTTCCAGATGTGGCGCAACCCGGGCGTTGATGTGCGAGCAGTAGAACCCCGTCCCTTGCGTGGACTTCACGGCATGGACCACGCCCGCCGGAATCCACAGCCCCAAGGTTGCGGGGACAGCATAGAAGCCCCCATCAGCCTCCACCGTCAGCACGCCGCGGGCCCCCCACAGCAACTCATGGGTATCGTGGACGTGTTCAGTCCACGTGGCAGGTGTGGCGCACTCGAAATATCCCGTGTAGACGCCATAGACCTGCGGCGACGTTTCGCCCTCGACGGGGGCATCCGGCACCTGTTCCAGCTGTACTTCCGGCTGGGGGGCGGTCTGTCCGGATTGCGATATAGCTTGGCGGGTCATCTGGCCTTCTCGAAGTTAGGTGAGCCTTACTATGGTAAGCATGCCCTCCAGTTCCGCCATTCCGTCCTGCCCTCCCGGGCGTAACAAGCAAGCGCCATGGAAGGTCTCCCGACTCTTCAACTACGCCCTGTTGGCCAACGGCCGCTGGAAGCTCTTGCTGGCGGGCTGCGCCGGACTCGCCCTGCATCAGGTCAGCGAGGCCTTGGTCCCGGCAACCATTGGCGCTGCGGTGGACAACGCCATTCAACCGAACGATCCCGGCGCCCTCCTCGGATGGCTCGGTGCCTTGGCGGTGGTGTTCGTGGTGCTCGCACTGTCCTGGCGGCTTGGCACCTTGGCCACCGAACGCTCCTTCCTTTACAGCTCCCACGACCTCCGGCAGCTCGCGGTGGAGCGGACCCTCCACCCCCGCGGCATGGAGGCCAGGCGCGCCCCGGGCGAAATCGTGGCAATCGCCTCCTCCGATGCGGACAGGGTGGCAGGCTTGTCGTGGCTGATCGCAGGTGCCCTCGCTGCAGCGGCCGGCGTCATCACGTCAGCGGTCACGCTGCTCCTGATCTCCGTTCCGCTCGGACTGGCAGTCCTGGTGGCAACCCCCGTGATGCTGTTGATCATGCGCCGGCTCACTAAACCGTTGGAGGACCGAAGCGACGTGGAGCAGTCAACGGCGGCCCGCGCCGGCGCTCTGGCAACGGACTTCATTACCGGGTCACGCCCCCTCAAAGGCTTGGGCGCCGAGGACGCAGCCGTAACCCGCTACCGGACTGCGAGCCGGGCATCCCTGCAGGCAGGATTGCGGGCAGTACGTTCCCGATCGGCCTACAACGGGGCCAGCACCGCACTGTCCGCGGCCTTCCTGGCCGGCATCGCCTTCTTCGCGGCGTGGTTCGCCGTCCAAGGCAGCATCACCGTGGGCCAACTCGTGGCCGTCGTTGGCGTCACCCAGTTCGTTCAGGGCCCCATGGCAGCGCTTGGCTACCTCAGCGTGGAACTCGCGCGCAAACGCGCCTCGGCCGCCCGCATAGCAGTCCTGCTCGCTGAACCGGAGGCGGTTCCAGCACCGGAGGCAAAACGTTCGACGGCGGCTGCCGGCTCAGCGGGGACGGTCGCCTCCCGGGGTGTATCGGCACCGTTGCTCGAACTGCGCGGCAACACAGGCAACAGCACCTTCCCGCCCTTCACAGCCTCGGCCGGGGACATCGTAGGCGTCGTGCTGCCGGACGGCACACAGGCCAGGCTCCTGGTGGACACCCTCGGTTTCCGAACACCCGCACCGCGTGGCCTGGTGTCCATTGACGGCCAGGACGCCGCTGACCTGGACCCGGTCCACGTCCGTTCAAGGGTGTTCGCGGACAGCCACGACGGCGTCCTGTTCCGCGGCAGTGTCCGTGAGAACGTCGCACCAGCCGACTCCCACCTGGAGGAACGCGCCATGGCGGCTGCCGCCGTCGAGGACTTTGTCTCGCAACTGCCCGATGGCACCGAAACGGTACTCACCGGGCACGGCCAAAGCCTGTCCGGCGGCCAGCGGCAGCGGCTGGTGCTTGGCCGCTCACTGCACCAAAAGCAAGCGGTGCTGGTCCTGCACGACCCCACCACCGCCGTCGACACCGCCACCGAAGCCGTCATTGCCGACGGTCTGCGGAACTTCCCGGACAAGGCCTTGGTGCTGGTAACCACGAGTCCCACCCTGCTGGCCGCCTGTCATCGGGTGGTGATGGGAGGAGCGGACGGACCGCCCGAAACCGGCACGCACCACGAACTCCTTGCCACGTCCGCCGGCTACCGCGAAGTGGTGGGCTCATGAGCGCCGAAATCCTTCCCATTGCCACGCCCCGCGAGACCCGAAAGGCCATGTGGCGCCTGCTGGCGCAGCGGCCCGGCAAGCTCACACTGACCATCCTTGTGTTGCTGGCGGCGTCCTGCTGCGGACTGGCTGCACCGGCCATCCTGGGCATGATGGTCAACATCGCGGCCTCCGGCGGGGACGTCATGTCCTTGCTCTGGCTGGCAATTGGGTTGCTGGTTGCTGGGGGGCTGGGTGCCTTGCTGGGCATCCTGGGCCAAAACCTGTTGGCACGGATCTGCGAGGAAGCCCTGGCAGGTCTGCGCGAGGAGGTGTTCGCTGCAGCCGTCAGGAAGCCACTGGCCCAACTCGAGAAGGCAGGCATCGGAGATGTCGTGGCCCGCGTGTCAGGCGACGTTGAGGCCGTCAGCGAAGCAATCTCCGGAGTCCTGCCGGCGTTTACCAGTGCGGCCTTCACCATCGCCGTGACGCTGTTGGGCTTGGGCGTGATCGATTGGCGCTTCGCCGTCGCCGTGCTCATTGCTGCGCCGTTGCAGGTCTTCACCCTGCGCTGGTTCCTCAAACGAACAGCCCCGATCTACCGGACGGTCCGGATCACCGAGGCCAATCGGACCGAGCAGATCATCGAGACGGTTCACGGCTCACCCTCAGTCCTGGCTTTGGGTCTTGGGTCCCGTCACGCGGACCTGGTGGCAGCTGCATCCCGGGAGAACATCGGCCACGCCCTTAAGGGCGTCAACTACCTGACCCGCTTCTACAACCGCCTCAACCTGGCTGAACTCATCGGCTTGTCCGCGGTCTTGGTGGTGGGGTTTTGGCTCCATGCCGAGGGGGCAGTGACCATCGGTGCGGCCACGGCTGCAGCCCTGTATTTCTACCGGCTGTTTGATCCGATCGGCCTGGTCCTGGGTCAGTTCGACGAACTCCAGAAAGCCGCTGCCGGGTTGGGTCGAATGTTCGGCCTGACCATGTCCGCGGCGCCGACCATTCCCCCGGCCGCATCCCCGGTCACAGGCGCCGGCATCGTCCTTGACGACGTCACGTTCTCCTACCCCGGCCAACGCCCCGCACTCCACGGTGTCTCCCTCACGGTGAACCACGGTGAGCGTGTGGCGATTGTGGGAACCTCAGGCGCAGGCAAGACCACCCTGGCCAAGGTGATCATGGGCCTGGAACATCCTCAGACCGGGACCGCGTGGGTGGGCGGCTTGGACTCTACAGCTGCCGCTCCTGAAGACCTGCACCAGCGGATCGCCATGGTCAGCCAGGAGGTGCACGTCTTTTCAGGGACGCTCGCCGAGGACCTCCGGCTCGCCAAACCCGACGCCACTCCGGAGGAGCTCTCGCTGGTCCTGCGGTCCGTAGAGGCTGCATGGCATGAAACGCTCGACGACGGACTGGAGACTTCCGTAGGCGCCGGCGGCCACCAGCTCACCCCCGAGCAGGCGCAGCAACTGGCGCTGGCACGGCTGATGCTCAAGGACCCGCCCATCGCGGTCCTGGACGAAGCCACAGCTGAGGCGGGAACAGGATCAGCCACCATGCTGGATCAGGCCGCTGAAGCCGCTTTGGCCGGAAGGACCTCGGTGGTGATTGCCCATCGGTTATCCCAGGCAGCGTCTGCGGACACCGTGGTGGTAATGGAGCACGGACGGATTGTTGAGTCGGGATCGCACCAGGCACTCCTGGCTAACGGCGGCCGGTACGCCACCTTGTGGGAGGCGTGGAACAGTTCACTCAGCCGGAGCTGACGCAGGTTCGGCCGTGGTCACCACAAGCGGATCATGCCGCACCGGGGTCCCGGCCGCGAAAGCCCGCACCTGTGCGTCATCCCAAATATGCGCGGGGACACCACCGCCCAGGAGCGTGCGGGCAAGCGTGGGGTCATCGCCGAAAGGCTCATGACTGCCGGCCATGATCATGTTGCCGTAGCGACGACCCTTGAGCATGGCAGGGTCGGCGATGATCATGGTGTGCCCAAAGGTGTCCGCGATGGTGGCCGCATCCGCCCGGGCGTTCCTGAGGTCCGGGGCGTCGCCGGAGTTGACCACATACAAGCCATCCGGGGCGAGGACGGAATCCGCATGCGCCGTGAATTCGCGGGTGGTCAGGGCGCGGGGCGTGAAGGCCCCTGCGAAGACGTCGCGGATGATGAGATCCCGGGTGTCAGGGGTGAGGGATTCGGTAACCTGCCGGGCCTCGCCCACTCGGATCCGCAGGAGGGGCGCCTTGGGCAGCTCGAACCACCCACGGACGTAGTCGGCGAGCTTGCCATCCAACTCCACCACCACTTGGCGGGCCTCGGGGTAGGCAGCGTGGAAGTACCGCGCCATGGAGCACGCTCCCCCACCCAGGTGCAAAGCGCGCAGCTTCGGCCTATGGGCGCGGGGCCATCTCGATTCCACCAAAGCTGCGATCCAGCGCATGTATTCGAAATCCAGGAACAGCGGATCGGCGAGGTCGATGTGCGAACTCATGACGCCGTTGATCTTGAGCAGCCAGCCGTTGGAGTTGTCGGGGTCCGGAACCAGTTCGCAATCGCCGGTATCGATGTAATAAATGCCCGCCACCGGACCATCAGGACGGGTGCCGGCAGGCACCTCGACGACTCCCGCCGTCGACCTCTGGGATCTACCTGCCCTGCTGGATTTTCGGGGTTTTGCCACTACTTCCGCCCTGCCTGAGTCATGCTTCAAGACTAGTGGAGCCACAGCCACACCAGTAGTAAGGATACTTACAGTTTGGCTGCTGGGGCCATAGGATCACATCATGGAGCTTGGTGAATTGGTGTGGGCTGAGGTGTTGACCGTCGCGGTCGCATGGCTGACGGTGGTCTGCCTCCTGCTGGCCCGGGTGCCCAAGCCACCAAGCATCCTCGACTCGCCGCTGGACATGGACCAGCCCGACGAGTCGGAATCCGGTTACGAGGATTTCCGGCGAAGCCTGCGGTCCACGGGCGTCAGGTTTCGCGGATGGAAGTGGGCTCGTAGACCATGACCGACCCCACCGACGGTGCCAGGCACGTCAGCTGGCACGGGGGCGCGCGGTGGGCCTGCAGTTCCACATCGATCTGCGCCGGGTGGGGCGGGCGGCCGGTGATACGGATGCGCCAGCGGTCCCCCTCGCGCAGGGTTTCAGTGACCGAATAGTCATTCCGGCCAGCCGGGCCGAAACGTCCCAGCACGGCCGCGACGGCAGCCTGTTGCGGTGGTAAGAGATCGGTATATCCGCGCAAATACTCTGCGCTGATGCGGCCGGCGAAATGGTCCTCGATCGCAGCGACGGAGGACTCTACATCGAGTCCGCCGTAGTACACACCGTCGGGAGCGACCACCGCGGTTGCTGCGAACCTGTCGCCGCCGACGTGGGAACACTCCCACACCAACTCGGGCCAATTCTCGCTGAGCGCACGTCCCACGGGACGACCCCGCACTGCGCAGCAGGGGTCATGCCGACCATGAGCGCAGACCAGGATGACCGGGGGAAAGCCGGACTGGCCGGGAGATGCCAGGGCTGAAACCACCGCCGCAAGGTCCTCGTCCCGGTCCCACGTTCCCCACAGCTGTTGATACGCGCCTGAGCTTTGATGTCTCAGTACGGCCCAACGGCTGGGACCGGGGCGCCGGCGAGGGCCGGGGCGCCGCACCAAGAGAATCCGGGCCCGCGCCTGCCGCGCGGCGGAGGACACGAGGGCTTTGGTCCCGGCCTCCAGGTCAAGGCCGTCGAAGCCATTGGGCGGCCAACCGCCCCGGTACTCTACGAGAACCCACACCACGCCAGGTGACGCCGTCCCTGCCATCGGGTCGCCGCGCGTCCGAGCGCTTTCCGCGCAGAAAAAGCGTTCTGCAGAGGCCACCGGGGACATCATTGCGCAGCGGGGACGAGGACTCCTGCGCGCAACAGCCTTTCGACGAGTTCAACCCCCAGATCAGCTGCGAGGTGCTCCTCGCCGTCCAGCAGGCGCCTTACAGACCACAGATCAGCCTCCGGGAAGTCGAGCCAACCCACTCGGGTACTCAAGCGTGAGCCCTCAAGCCGCGGTTCGAGTGCATCACGGAGCCGTACCAGCGAGCCGGCACCGAGGCTGTCAATGGCCGCGAGCTGGGCCACTGGACCAAGCGGGGCAGGGCGCCCCTGCCGCCTGCGGGTGCGGTGGAAAAGCGACGTCGTATCAGCTTCCAAGACGGCCGCGGCCAGCCGTTCACGGACGGCGTCGACCTCCGCATCGGGTCCATCCACACCCAACGGCAGGGAACGGCGCATCTCGGGATCGTCGCACAGTGCCGCAAGAGCAACCTCCACAAGGTGCTCCGCCAGTGCATGACGGGTCCAGTTATGGACCCCCAAGGTGAGATGGATCGAAACCTTGCCCTGCGCCTGGGCTGCATGCAACCAACCACGCGGCAGGTAGAGGACATCGCCCGGCTCCAAGACCGTGTCGATGTAGGCCTTGCCTTGCGCGGCCTCAGCCACCGCGGAACGGCGATCGGTCCACGGCTGGCTGCGCAACGGGTCCTGGTGAACCGGCTCATGGATGATCCAGCGCTTCGTCCCCTCGATCTGCAGGACGAAGACGTCATGAACATCGTAGTGATCGTCGAAACCGCGGTTCTGAGGCGGGGTGATGTAGGCATTCGCCTGCACAGGATGCCCGAGCTCGGTGCTTAGCTGGGTGCTGAGGCTCGAAACCGGCTCCCACGTGCGGTGCAGCGCCTGCAGGACGAGCGTTGCACCATCGGCAAACTTGCGCCACAGCTCAGTGTCATCGAGCTGATCCGAGATAGTGGCGCCAACGCCCGCCGGGGAAGTGAACGAGGATTCCGGAAGCGTTGAGCCGCCCTTGGCAACGCGAAGGAAAGGTGTCCGCAGTCCGCGGCGCGAAATCAGCTCGTCCACCGCGTCGGCCGAGAACACATCGGAGAAGTCGCTGACACCACGGGTGAGCAACGCGGCCCTCCCCCAGACGTCACTGGCGAACCTCTCACGGCCAATGTCAATCAGGCGTGTTTCCAGGACACCGGCGCCCATAACCGCGCCGGGGTCCTGGAAATCAGTGCTGGTGGAGCTCAAACTCAGTTGCCCTGTTGTCCGGCACCGCCGTCAGCGCCACCATCGGCACCGCCGTCAGCGCCACCGTCCGCGCCACCGTCCGCACCACCATCAGCACCACCATCAGCACCGCCGTCATGGACACCAGGGGTCCCGTCCGCGCCACCGTCCGCGGGGCCTTCAGCACCACCATCAGCGCCGCCGTCAGCACCGCCGTCCGCGCCGCCGTCATGGACGCCGGGGGTTCCGGCCGCGCCACCGTCCGCGGGGCCTTCCTCCTGGCTTGGATCCTGCTCTGGATTGGACATGCTTCCTCCCGAGAATCGAATGGCGTACCCAGGCCCCGATAATCGGTACCTGTTTCCAAACCGGGCGATCTTCGTCGACACCGCCCGTGATCACCATATCGAGATGAGTCAGCTCTGGGAACAGTTCCCGCGCACTCAGCTACGCACCATCCGATGTTCCGGCAGCGAGTACCACGAGGGGTCGCACAACTGCCGTTTACCGTCCGGCAGGAAGCCGTTGCGGCGGTAGAAAGCCTGCGCCCGGGGATTGTCATCGAGAACCCACAAATAAGCGGGACGGTCGCCAATCAACGCATCCACCAACGCCTGGCCCACACCACGGCCATGGATACTTTCCAAGGTGTAGAGCATGAAAAGCTCCGTACCGCAGGGGCTGTCCTCGTCCCTCCCCGGTCCGGCCGCACCAATTCCCACGAGGTCGCCGTCCGGACCATGCGCCAGCATGCGCGAATGGCCGGCTGCTATAGAGGCCCGGTACCTATCGATGCGATCCGGCAGCGCAGCTTCCTGCTTTTCGAAGAACTCCGCAGGCAGCAGCCGCCCGTAGCTCTCTCGCCAGGACTGGACATGCATGACGGCCATGGCCTCGGCGTCGTTCACCGTTGCCGGACGAAGCGTGAAGTCCATCCGCTACTGCACCCGTGCCATCGCGAAACCGTCCCATCCCTTGCTGCCCACCGTCTGGATGGCAGTGGCATCGAGGCGTGGGTCCTGCCCCATCATTTCCAGCATTGCCACAATGCCGGGTGCGTTGACCTCGTCCCGCGAGGGTTCCAGGATGGCGCCGTCCCAGATGACGTTGTCCACCACGATCACCGTTCCCGGATGGCCAAGCCTGATGGCCCAATCGAGGTAATTCGAATCGTTCTCCTTGTCCGCGTCGATGAAGACGAAATCGAACGATTCCTGAGCTGCCAGCGTAGGAAGGACGTCCAAGGCAGCACCCACCCGGATATCCACCTTGTGGCCGACACCCGCCGCGTCCACGTTGGCGCGCGCAACGTCCGCGTGTTTCTGGAGGAATTCGCACGTGACCAAGCGTCCGTCGTCGGGCAGTCCTTGAGCCATCCAGATGCTGCTGAACCCTGCCAGGGTGCCAATCTCCAGGACGCGCCTGGCACCGGACATCTGCACGAGCATCCGCAGGAGCTTGCCTGCGTTGGGCGCCACTTCGATGGGAGGCATTCCTGCCTCAAGGGCGGAACTCAAGGCGCGCTTGTGGGCAGGATCAGGACGCACGACGACGTCAGTCAGGTAATGCTCGACGTCGACCCAACCGGGCTCGGTCACGTGTTCAACCATGGGCCCCAGTCTTGCACTGGAGGGACACCGAGGGAAGGAACTACTCCGTGCCGGAAATGGCGTCTTCCAGGCGCTCCACCTTGCCGGTCAACTCGCCGCTGTAACCGGGCCGGATGTCAGCCTTGATCACCAAGGAGACCCGGCTGCCGTAACGGCCAACGGCCTCGGTGGCACGTTTGACGACGTCGAAAACCTCATCCCATTCGCCTTCGATGGTGGTGAACATGGAGTCCGTGTGGTTGGGCAGTCCGGACTCGCGGACGATCTTGACGGCGGCGGCAACGGCGTCGTGCACAGAGGCATCGGGGGTGGGTCCACCGTGGGTGGCGGATGCGGGCTGGCCGGAAGGGGCGACTGAGAATGCAAGCAACATGAAATCCAGTGTTTCATGTGCTGGTTTGTCATATAACAACGTACTCCCGCGTAACAACGGGCCAGCACGCCTGCGTTGCTACTCTGACAAGCATGGAACAGCCCTCTGAACGCAAGCCCCTCAGGGCAGACGCCGCACGCAACGTGGACAAGATCATTACCGCCGCCCGGCAGTGCTTCCGTGAACACGGTCCCGACGTACCATTGCAGACCATTGCCGCCACCGCTGGAGTTGGCCCCGCAACGCTGTTCCGCAACTTCTCGGACAAGGAGCAACTGGTCCTCGCGGCTCTCTCCCGCCAACTGCGTAAACACGTGGACCCGGTGGCAGCAGCCGCCCTGGACGGCATGGACGCCGCCGAAGGCCTGATCAACGTCATCGATGCCGTGATGCAGGTAGCCAGCGAAGACGCGAACCTCCTAGACGCCGTCGCCGGCCGACGCGGACTCCTCATGGGCATCACCGGTGGCCTCATCGGTTCCATGGCTACGCTCCTGGAACGCGGACAGGGCCAGGGCTCGCTGCGCCGCGACATCACCATTGAGGACATGGTCCGGTTGGTGGCCATGCTGATCGGCGCCGTGGACACCATGGAACCAGGATCCGAGGCATGGAAGCGTCCCGTGGCCCTGATCGAAGACGCTATCCGGACCGAGCGCCCGTCACGGCCGCTGCCGGATCAGTCCGGCATCCCGGGCGTGACGTTCACCGAGGCTGTCTAAGCACGCGCTCCCAGTGGGTCGGCGACCGATGGTGAGTCCTGCCCATCGCGGTGCAGCCGCAGCCCACGTAGTGTCGACCGTATGAATATTCCCTTGAGCTCATACTCTTCCAGCGGCGCCGAGTCCGCTGCTACGGCCGGCCTGGTCCTGCTCTTCATGCTGATCTATTTCGCCGTGATCTTTGCGATTGTTGGTGTGCTGTACATGGGAATCTTCACCAAGGCAGGCCGTCCCGCCTGGGGCGCCTTCGTACCGGTCTACAACGGCATCAAACTCCTGGAGATCGCAGGCCGCCCCTGGTACTGGTTCCTGCTGTTCTTCATTCCGTTTGCGGGGATCTACTTCAGCATCGTCTCGCTGAACGACCTCGCCAAATCATTTGGCAAGGATGCGGGCTACACGGTTGGCTTGGTCCTGCTGCCTGTCGTCTTCGTGCCGATGCTGTCCTACGGCTCCGCGCAGTACCTCGGACCCGCTGCGGGGCGGCAATTCGTGGCCTACCCGCCGTCGTACCCGCAAGGTTACGCCCAGCCGCCGGTCCAGCAGCCCAACGGTCAGCAGTACCGCTAGCCCCAACCCAGCAGCCGCAGCAATGCTGCGGCTGCTGCGCCCGAAATCACTACCACCAGGAACGGCGCCCGAAGCCACAGCGCGACGGCGGCTGCCACCAGCGCGCCGATGCGGGCGTCGAGAACCAAGCCCTGCCCCGACGCAACCGCGTTTACCACCGTCAAGGACGCCAGCAACCCGATGGTCATGGTGCCGGCGACGTGCATGATCCGGGGACTCTCCAACAGCTTGGCGGGGACAAAATAGCCCACAAGCTTGGTGGCGTAGGCCAATGCGCACGCGATGAGGATCCACAGCCAGAGATTCATTTCCTGCCTCCGTCGTGATGCTTGTGCTTCTCGGCATAGGGGTCCAGGTCCGGCTCCAGCCCTTCGTCCATGCGTGCGTGGCTGAACCAACCGATGACACCTGCCACCACTGCCGCCACCAGGATAGGGACTCCTGACGGGACGAACGGTACGGCCAGGATGGTGGCCAACGCGCAGGCCGCTGCAATGGCCCAGGGTTCGCGTCCCTTCAGGCGGGGCCACAATAAGGCCAGGAACGCTGCAACGGCGGCTCCGTCCAAACCCCACTGTTTTGGATCTCCCATGGCGTCACCAGCCAGTGCGCCGATCGCCGTGAAAATATTCCACAAAATGAATATGCCAATGCCGGCCGTCCAGAACCCGCGGCGCTGTTCGTCGGGGTCGGACTGGCCGGACGCCGTCGCCGTCGACTCGTCGATAGTGACATGGGCCGAGACGTAACGCTTCCAGCCGCCGGGACGCAACATGGCATTGATCTGCATGCCGTAAATGCCGTTGCGCAAACCCAGCAGTGCACTGGCTGTCATGGCCGCCACGCCGGATCCGCCGCCCGCGACGACGCCGATGAAGGCGAACTGCGATCCACCGCTGAACAGCAACAGGCTCAGGACCATGGTCTGCCAGAAATCGAATCCCGACGCCACGGAGAGCGCACCGAAAGACACCCCGTAGAGGCCGGTGGCAATGCTCAGGGACAGGGCAACTTTGAACGCCGGTGAGTCCCGCAGCTTCATGGGAACAGCACTGCTGCTCATTTCCGCAGGCTCCACGACCAGAGGATCAGGGGGATCTGCAGCGGCAGGCGAAGAGTGTGGATGCGTCGCTCGGTTGCGGTGCCTTTGGGCCCATAGGCCCGGCGAATCGCATCAATATGCCCCGCAAGGAATGCAGCGAACATCGCCGTGGTCGCGTCCGCGGCTACCTTGCGCGTGGCAGGAATCAGAAGCCCGACGGCGGCAGTCACCTCAAGCAGGCCCGACGATGCGACCCATTCCTCACGGGACATAACTGCCAGGGGACCGTTTGGGCGACTCCCCGGCTCATCCTTGCGGCACAGGTAGTCCGGCACAACGGGGTAGTAGAACTTGGGCGTACGGAAGTGCTTCGCGGCGCTGGCCAAGAGCAACGCGCTCAAAGCTACTGCGGAGGTGGTGCGGGTTGCTTGGGCTGACCAGCGAAATGACATGAGACAACTCAATCACAAGCGGGGTGGCCCCCAAAGTTCGTCCAATCCGAGTGAAGCTAGTTGGACACCATCAGCTGGGCAAGGACCTGCGCCGGCTTGTTGGTGGTGATCTCGTGGATCCCCAGGCCTTGGCACAGGGCAACATCCTTCTCCGAGTCCACGGTCCACACCCGGAAAATCCGGCCGGCCTCCAACCAACGCTGGACGTTCCTGGCGTGTTCACGGACGTAGTCGATGCCAGGACCGGCGATGCCTACCTGGCCCTCGTCCAGGACCCTCTCGGCATCCTGCTGTGTCGCCCTCATGACGTTGGCTACTGCCCCACCCGTCAGGAAGCCCAAACCAAGTTCCTGGCGGATCTCCTGGACCGTGAAATCGTCCACCAGCTGGCAGAGATGTTGCCCGGGAACGGACTGAAGCAGGCGCTGGACGGAGTCTGAGTCGAAGCTCATGAAAGAGATCTGGATGTTCTCCAGCCGTGATTCCTCCGGCGTCCAGCCCTCCGCTTCGAGCAACGCCAACACCCTGTCCTCAAGTTTTAGGCCGTAGGGGCTGGGGTGCTTGAGCTCAATGGCCAGGCCGATCCCGCGTCCGGCTCCACGCAGGATGTCCAGCAGTTCCGGCAGCGTCAGGAACTGGTCTGCCACTCCCCCGTAGGCTTCCGGGATGCGTGCTCCCTTCCATGAGGAGAAGTCCAAAGCCCGGAGCTCCTCCAAGGTGTGCTCCGCGACTGGTCCGGTGCCGGTGGACGTCCTGTCAAGGTTGGCATCGTGCAGCAGGACCACATGTTGGTCCCGGGTCAGGTGGACGTCGCACTCCACGCCGTCGGCACCGTCCGCGAGTGCCTTCAAGTAGGCCGCACGGGTGTGCTCGGCGAAGGCTGCGCTGGCGCCACGGTGGGCATAGACCTTGGGCCGGCTTGGGGCGAAGTCGTCGCTAGTCATGCAGACACGGTAGCCCACCTCGCTGTCCTAACGGGGGCTACGCTGGGCTAATGCAGGTGAACTCTGAACAAATCCCAACCGAAGACGTCACCAAGCCCACTAAGCCGGCAACAGCGGCAGGTTCCGCCCCAGCACGCGGCCGTTCCGCCGTCGTCGAACTTTCCCCTGGCGACTTGGAGAAGGCGGCCGCGCTGCAACGCATGAAGCGGTTGGCACTGGCACTCCTGATCACCATGGCCGTGATCTTCACGGTCGCTTTCGCGTTCCAGAAGCAGTACCCCTGGCTTGAATATGTTCGGGCTGCGGCCGAAGGCGGCATGGTGGGCGCGCTGGCCGACTGGTTTGCCGTCACCGCCCTGTTCAAGTACCCCATGGGCCTGAAGATCCCGCATACCGCCATCATCCCGCGGCGCAAGGACCAGATCGGCGAATCCCTCAGCGACTTCGTGGAAAGCAACTTCCTGTCCCAGGAGGTGGTGCAGGAGAAGTTGGCCAGCATCGACATCGCCCGCAAGGCCGGCACCTGGCTGTCAGCTCCGGGCGGCGCTGAACGCGTTGCCAAGGAGGGCGGCGCGGTGATCCGCGGTGCGTTCACGGTCCTTAATGACGACGACGTACAGGCCGTCATCGAGGGCATGGTCCGCAAGCACCTGCTCACCCCGCCGTGGGGACCGCCGGTTGGTCGCATGGCTGAACGGATCTTCGCCGATGGTCACCACCACAAACTCGTGGACCTGCTGGTTGACCGTGCTGCGGACTGGGTGGACGCCAACCATGCCACGGTGAACCGGCTTGTCTCGGACCGGTCGCCTCTGTGGGTGCCCACCTTCGTGGATGGCCTGGTGGGAGACCGGGTCTACGTGGAGCTCTCAAAGTTCGTGCGTGCGGTGCAAGCCGATCAGAACCACCAAGTTCGGCAGTCGATCGACGCCTACCTCACGGACCTGGCTCAGGACCTACAGCATGATCCGGCGATGATCGAGCGTGCCGAGGCCATCAAGTCGCAGATCCTGGGCGACCCCGAGGTCCGCGAACTCGCCTCCCGCACCTGGGGAACGGTGAAAACTGCCCTGCTCAACGCCGTCGACGATCCCGACAGCGACTTGAGTCTCCGCTTCAAGAGCGCCGTCCGAGATTTCGGGGCGCGACTGGTCAACGACGCGGAACTCGCCGGCAAGGTCAACGCCTGGATAGGCGATGCTGCCGGATACCTGGTGAATACGTATCGATCGGACATCGCCGGCGTTATCTCGGACACCGTGGCACGTTGGGACGCCGAGGAGACGTCGCAGAAGATCGAGCTGCAGGTGGGCAAGGACCTCCAGTACATCCGGATCAACGGAACCGTGGTGGGTGCGCTGGCCGGTCTGGCCATCTTCACGGTGGCGCACCTGCTGTTTGGGTAGGGCGGGGCTGCACGTCAATGGCGGATGCGGCGTCCTGCCCGGGCAGCGAAGTCGTCCAGAGCCGTGATGATGTCGCCCGCAATCCACACGCTGACACCGCGTACCTTTCCGGCAGGCGTGAGGATGCCGACACCCGCCAGTCGTTGCACCACACGGTACGCCGTTGCCGTTGAGACCCCCGTGTACTCAGCCGCCATCTCCGCTGTGATGGCCGGTTCCCGAGGCAGGAGCTCCACGAGTCTCAGCACCGACTCCCGGGCTGCCCCAACCTTGGACCGATAGTCCAACTGGGCGGCCGTGATGTCCTCCACGAGGATTCGGCCGTAGTCCACAGCCAGCATCGCGGACTCAGCGAACAACTCCACAATGGGCAGGATGTCACCTCCACGATAGGCGCCCAAGGCATCGAAATACCGGCGCGTGTCCGTCAGGAGTCCTGAGGAAACGGGGATGGTGACGTTCGCCGTGACTCCCTTGGCTCGGAGCATCGCACTGACAATCGCCCGGCCTGTCCGTCCGTTGCCGTCGGCAAAGGGATGGATGGTCTCGAACTGTGCGTGCGCCACTGCTGCCTGTGCCAGGGCCGGAATGTCATCCCGTTGCATGAACTCCACCAGATCTGCCATGGCGCCCGTGACGCGATCGTGATGGGGTGGCACAAACTCTGCGGAGTGCGGCGAGTTCCCGCGGATCCAGACCTGGGAGTTCCGGTATTCGCCGGCAATGACTTGGTCCGAAGTGGACAGAAGTGTGTGGTGCAGCGTTCCAACGTTGTCCACGCTCAGGTCCTCGGACAGATTGATGGCAGCCTGCATCGCCTCTACGTTGGACGCAATGAGGGAGGCGTTGGTGCTGCTGCGGTCACCCAGTTGGGCCAACACGATTTTCCGGGCCCCGGCAGTGAGGTTCTCGATCTGCGAGCTCGATGCCGATTCACTGCGCAGCAGCAAGGCAGCAAAGGGAGTTGAGTCCTGCCCTAATTCGGCGTCAAATCGGACCATTTCCACGGTGGCTGTCTCAACCAACGATTGCGCCCGGGAATCGATCACGGGGTCAAGGGTGGCGATGCGGGCCGGTATGGCAGCCTCGTAAGGCCCTCGGGCCAGCAGCCGTTGCCGCCTGGACACGCCTGCGCCAGGCTCTGCTGACCAGGGGCGCTCCTCATAGCCAATCGGCGGCCACCCGGTTTGCGTACTCATGGCGCTCCTCGCGAGAAAGGTAATACCCCTATCTTCTTACAAACGAACGTTCATGAGAAGATGCGGAGGAATCATTCTCATAGAGAGCATTTGGTGAGAAAATCGCCTCACGCTCTTCTCAGCCCAGCAGATGCACCATCTGCCCCGGCCTCGCTTGGCCAATCAGGTCCACGTCTTCGTCGCGCACCACCGCGATGACCGGCGACACCGCAGTTTCCGGATGTCCGGCCAAGGCGATGACGGGAAGGCCCGACGGCGGCAACAAGACCGACCCCGTTGCCAAAGGTTGTGGCTGGGGTGCTGGAGTCGACGTCACCTCGAGGGGCCTGCCCACCAACCGTGCGCCAACACGGTCCGACTCGGGCGAGAGAATCCATGGTTCCGTGGTCAACCGAAGCCAAGTGCCGGCGTCGTCATTCCGAGCCTGTGGACCTCGGGTTACGCGGGCTACCACGGGCCGTACCGGGTCGACGGCGCGCCGTGCTGGTGCATGCTCGGACGGATCCCCGTGACTTTGTGGCTTTCCGAAGGTGAGGTTGGAACCGGAGCGCAAGGGCTCGTCCGGAGCAAGAATCCCACCGTGGACTGCCACGTAGTACCGAACTCCGAACAACGCCGGACCAAACTCCAGCACCGCCCCAGGAGCCACCCGGACGGCCTTGTTCATCGCCAACTCCGAGCCGTTAATGGTGACGAGGCCTTCGGCGCCGGTGACGGCAACAGCCGTTCCCTTCACGAAGCGCAGCTTCAAGCCACCCACCAAAACCTCCAGGCCAGCCGCGGACTCCGGGTTGCCCAGCAAGGCATTGGCCAAGTGCATGGACGCGCGATCCAGGACTTGGTCAGGACTCAGCACAAGGCTCAAGGACCCCGAATCCACCACAACAGCACCCATCAGGAACTCCTCTACAAGGAACTACGCGAACGCCTCGATCTGCACGCCGGCCCGCTCAAGACCTTGGCGAACAGCAGCAGCCATCTCCACGGCCCCGGGCGTATCGCCATGGATGCACAAGGAATCGGCCTGAACCGGAACCACTGATCCATCCACGGCCACTACTTCCTTCAGCGTTGCCAAGCGCACGGCCTGGGCCACAACCGCGGCGGGGTCGTGCAGGACGGCGCCCTCCTGGGTGCGGGGAACCAGCGTGCCGTCCGGCCGGTAGGCCCGGTCCACGAACGCTTCGCGGAACACCGGGTGTCCGGATTCCTCGGCCAATGTCAGCCATGACGAACCCGGGAGACCAAGCACGGGCAGCCCGGGATCGTAAGCGTGGACGGCAGCCACCACGGCCTCGGCTTGCTCGGCGTCGTGGACGATCCTGTTGTAGAGCGCACCGTGCGGCTTCACGTAATCCACGGAAGCTCCCACGGCGTGGGCCATGCCGTCGAGTGCGCCCAATTGATACAGCACGTCCCCGAAAAGTTCGTCGAACGTCATGTCCAACGAGCGCCGGCCAAAGCCGGCCAGGTCCCGGTACCCCACGTGGGCACCGACCCGGACGTCCAGTTCGAATGCCGCGCGGCAGCTGTCCAGCATGGTGAGCGGATCTCCGGCGTGGAAGCCGCAGGCCACGTTGGCACTGCTCACGATGCGGAACATCGAGGCGTCGTCGCCCATGGTCCACGAGCCGAAGGACTCTCCCAGGTCAGCGTTCAGGTCCACTGTTACCGCCTTCCAGCGTCGTGTTTTCGGGTGCCACCTCGGCAGTGACAACGTTCTTTGGGGCGCTCGGGAGCAGTTCGCCCGGCAGGGTATCAGGCAGCGGACCGAAGGCTTCCTTGGCGGTGGACACCACGGCGCGGCCCATCATCAGGTTGCCGGCACCACCCACCACGGCGCCCACGCCAAAGGGCAGCGCGCGGCCCAGGAATGCGGTTCCTTGCCGTTTCACGAGGTTCTTGAGGAATGCGCGCTGGATGGAGTCCCGAATAACGCCGAAACCACTTCCGGGGATCTTTTTGGTGAGGGTGCGGCCCCATGCGTTGGTGACGCCCTTGCCTCGCCCGAGCGATTGCCCACTCAGGGCACCCAACATGGACGTGCCTTCTTCGCCCAGCATGATGGCCATGACCATGGTTTGGGCACGCACAGGATCGGTGAGCCGGATGCCGTGGAGTTCCGCCAAGGACGACGCATACAACGCGGTGGTCTCCAGGAAGCCGACGGTCGCAAGGGCGGAAAGTCCCAGCGACGCCGCGGTTCCAATACCCGGCACGACGGCGGTTGCACCTACGGCCGCGCCCCCACCGGAGATGGCCAGCAGATAGTGGCGCTCCAGTTTGGCGGCAAGCTGCGCCGGGGTGTCATGGGGGTGCTTGCGTTGCAGCCTGCGAAGGTTGGCCAGGACCAAAGGGCGCTGGACTTCCACGGCCTTCAGCAGCACATTGTGCACGCCGGGCTTGGTGTTGCCTTGGTCATCGAACACAGCATTGTGGGCTGTTTCCTGGGCGATCTTCACCGCCGGGTTGGGGCGCTTGGGCATCTTCACCTCTCCTTGGCAGTTAGTCGTTGAAACGGGGAACTGCTGGGTTCAGCCTATGTCACGCCCCCGTAGTGCGAGGCCCGTTGTTCTCCGTATGTGGACAGGATTCCGCGCAGAGCGGACCTCACAACAGACCCCACCCGGCGTAGACTGGGGTCATTCACGGAAGCAGTCCAGCAAGGACAGGAAGTATCCGTAATGAAGGCGACAGACAAGACCGAACATGCCATCCGGCACCACACCGATGCTCCGGCGGAGGGTGAGACGGAAGGCTGGGTTTCGCACGATACCGGCATTCACAGCCAGGACCCGGCGGAAGGTCCGGACATCGACGACGACGACGCACCGCCGTCGGGCGCCTCATAACTTAGGTTCCTCCCGCCCTTCGTTTCCGCCACACGGGCGGCCTCGGCGGCCCCCACGGCCCAAGCGCGCACAGGCTCGCCCTCCACAGCACCCGCAGCCAGGCTTAGGCTAGTGAAATGGCCGCTTTGAGGGCGCTGCGTCCCTTTGCGCACCGGGAATTCCGGGTGTTGATTTCCGCACTGTCCATCTCGATCTTCGGGTCCGGAATGTGGGCTGTGGCGATGGTCTATGAGGTGATCCACCTTGGCGGCGGTCCGCTCGAATTATCGCTGGTGGCCACTGCGGCCAGCATCGGTTTGGTGGGATTCGTGCTGGCCGGCGGCATCGCGGCCGACAGGCTCCCGCAGCGACTCCTGATCATCGCAGTGGAGGGTGCCAACCTTGCGGTCATCGCCTCCGTCACCGCGCTGGCCATGTTCAATGTGCTGGAACTGTGGCACTTGGCGATCGGTGCTTTCGTGCTGGGCGTCGGCCAAGCTTTCTTCTTTCCGGCGTACTCCGCGATCCTGCCCAGGATCCTCCCTGCCGACGATCTCTTGGCGGCGAACGGCCTGGAAGGAACAGTCCGGCCGGTTTTGCAGCAGGCGGCCGGCCCCGCCCTGGCGGGGATCCTGGTGGCGGCATTGTCCCCGGCATATGCTGTCGCTGGAGTCGCCGTCTGCCATTTGCTGGCCTTCGGGATCGTGAACTTCCTGAGCCGCCAAACGCTGGCCCCGGACTCTGTCGATTCGGACTCTGCCGGCTCGGACTCTGTCGGCTCGGACGCGGAACCAGCCACATCATCCCTGTTCAAGGACCTCCGCGAAGGCTTCAGCTACACCATCCGTACGCCGTGGCTCCTGTGGACCCTGATCTGGGCCTGCCTGTCCGTGCTGTTCCTCATCGGACCCATCGAAGTCCTGCTTCCCTTCGTTGTCCAGGACCAGCTGGGGGGCGACTCGAGGATGTTCGGTTTCCTGCTGGCCATCATGGGCGTAGGCAGTGCCATAGCCGCGCTGGCGACGGCGTCCTTTCGCCTCCCCCGCCGCTACCTGACTGTGATGGTGGTGACATGGGGTTTGGGGAGCCTGCCGGTTGCCGCCATTGGTTTCATGGACAGCTTCTGGATGCTCGGCGTTGCCATGCTCATCTTCGGAGTCACTGAGGGGGTGGGCACAGTCATCTGGGGCACGTTGCTGCAACGACGAGTGCCCAGGCATCTGTTGGGCAGGATTTCCAGCCTGGACTTCTTTGTTTCCCTGGCATTGATGCCGGTGTCCATGGCCCTGGCCGGGCCCCTTGCCGAGGTGGTTCCCATCTGGCTCATCTTCTTCATCGGTGGTTTGGCCTGCCCCATCATGGCCTTCGTGGCTCTCTTCGCTGCTCGCATGATGACTGACGAGATCCAGAACCCGCTGAGTTCTGGCGCCACGGAATCTGCAGACGCAGAGCCGGGCACTGTGTAGCGTACAGGTCATCAGCCATCAGCAGGAAGGACACACCCATGGCCGCGGGAACCAAGGACGATCCCTGGCAGCTCACCACTCCCCCAGGAACGTCGGACTACACCATGTACAAGGACCAGGCCGCGGATCTGCCCACCCTTGTGTGCCAGGTGGGCTCCACCAAATTGCTCTACCAACTCCGTGCCATTGAGGATCTGCACGCCTGGCTCTTGGAGCAGGGCGACTGGGTCCCGCTCGGCGCCGCGGATGAAGGCAAGGACGCTGCCGACGGCACCGTGGAAGCGTGGGGCCGCAGCGAGGACAACCCGGTGGGCGGTTGGTACGGGCTCCGCAAGGGCTACCGTGGCCGGTTCGGCATGTATATGCCGCCGCTGCTGGAGGCCCTGGGCTTGGCCGAGCTCACGCACGAAAAGCGGAACAACAGCATGCGGGGAATTCCGCAGTAGCCCGGCGTCAGGCGGACGCCGGCCCTGTGGTGCGGCGAGCGACAAGGTGCGGTGTCCGCACCAGGTGCGCGGCCGACGTCGAGCCTTCCAACCGGTCGACGGCGCGGTCCACTGCGGCGCGCGCAAGAAGCGGTGCGTCCTGGCTGATGGACGACAACTGGACATAACTGAGGCGGGCGAACTGGCTGTCGTCGTAGCCCAGGACGGACACGTCCTCCGGCACGCGAAGGCCCGCGGCCCGGAAGCTCTCCCAGACGCCCAGCGCGCAGCGGTCGTTGAAAGCCACGACGGCGGTGGGCAGCTCGGCTTGCAGCTCGTGCCCGGCGCGCAAACCGTCTTCTTCCGTGGGACCACCGGAGATCACCCGCGCGTCCAAGCCGTGGCGGACCATCTCCTCACGGAAAGCTGCCCTGCGTTGCGGGCCGGAGACGGTTTCTCCGCCGTCCACGTGGGCGATCCGCCGGTGGCCCAGCGATGTGAGGTGCTCGATCGCGATGCGGATACCGGCGTGATCGTCGCTGCTCACGGAGTCCAGGGTGTCTCCCACGTCGTCGCGGAGGAGGCTTACAACGGGCAACCGTGCGGCGTAGGCCGCCAACTCCTGCTCTCCGAGGGTTGGGGAGATCATGATCAGGGCCTCGCAGCCGAGGTCCAGCAGCGACTCAACGGCCCGCTCTTCCGGCCGGCCCTTGGCCACTGCGCTGAGCGCGATATCGTAGCCGCGCAATGTGGCCCCGGCGTAGGCGGCGTCGACTATTTCGGCGTGAAAAGCATGGGCTGTGGAGAAGCTGACGCCCAGAAGCCGAGTTCGGCTGCTTCGGAGGAGTCGGGCCCGGCTGTCCGGTCTGTAGCCCAGCGTCCGGGCGGCTTCCCGCACCTTGAGCCTCGTGGCATCGGATGCGCCCGGAGCATCCCGCATGACGATGGAAACGAGGGCACGGGAGACACCAGCGGCTTCCGCCACGTCCATCAGCGTGGGCCGTTTCCCGGTCATGGCTCTCCTCTGCTCGGGAGCCAGTCTATAGAACGATCTACCTGTCCGAGGGGTCCGGGATCTCATGCGGCCGGTACTTGGGCAGCCGGGTCGCCGGGAGGATAGCGACGGCGCTCACGCCCGCCAGGATCAGGAGGCCGGTCTTCAGCGCCCTCAACCGGGCGTCAGTGTTAATGGCGACGGCGGTCTCCACCTGGGCTTCTGTGGCGTCAGTGTCGTTGAGGACTGCGCGGAGGTTGTCATTGCTCACGAAGTTGACGTTGTCCAGGTTCACCTGCTGCCTGAGCGACTCCGGGAGGTCCACGTTGTTCATCACAGCCTGGCCCACGTTGAGGCTGAGGATGGTCACCAGCAACGCGCCGGCAAGTGCCGTGCCCACGGCCGAGGCGAGGTTCTGGGTGGTTCCGCGGATCGATCCAACATCGCCGGCCAACTCCTTGGGGGCGGCGGTGACCAGGACGTTGAAAACCAAAGTAACCAAGGCGCCCTGCCCAACACCGAACACGAAGAGACCCAGGATGGTTGGCAGGGTCTCCCAGTTGTTGTTCACCACCAGGGCGAGCCACGCCAGGGCGGCCGTCGTGAGGATGAACGAGAAAACTGCGATGGTCCGCGGGCTGTAGCGCTTGTAGAACCGGACCACCAAGGTGGCCGTGATGAACACCGTCAGGTTGAACGGCATCATGGCCAATGACGTGTCGAATGGGGTGCGGCCTTGGACGATCTGAATGTACAGCGGAACAGTGAAGTTCAGCGCGGCCTCCAGGGACACCACAATGAACATGGCGTAGACGGCGGCCCGTTCACGGGAGGAGCCCAACACCGCCAGGCTCACCAACGGCACCTTGCCGTCCTTGGTCCTTTTCCGTGTCCACATGAAGAACGCCTGGCCCAGGACCACGCCGATCAGGATCAGCAGCGGCGCGGGCGATACTCCGAGCACATCGAACGGCGCACCTTCGGTGGCAGCGAGCGGGCCCCAGGCGTTGAGGTTGTTGAAACCGATCGTGAGCGAGACGATGCCGCCACCGATGAGGGCGGCAGCAACGACGTCGATCTTTACCTCCGGGTTCCCGCGATCAGAGCGGAGCTTGAAGCTGAAGCCAAACACCGCCACGGCCAGCGCCAAGACGATTCCGAAGACCGGCCGCCAACCCACCAAAGTCCCCAGGGTTCCACCGATGAGGAAGGCGCTCACTCCGGACAGCGCCCGGGCCGAACCGAGCGACCCGATGGCAGTGGCCTGCTGGCTGCCGTGATAGTTCTCCGCGATCAACGCCACCAACGAGGGGACGATGATGGCAGCAGAGGCACCCGCAAATGCTTGGGCCGCAATGGCCCAGCCCACCGTCGGCGCGAAAATCATCATCAACGCCGATGCTGCGAAGAGTGCCACGACTACCCGGAAGATGACCACCCAGCCGATGCGTTGCCCGAGCTTGGCACCGACCATGACCAGCGCGGCCACCACCAAGCCGTAGGTGACGATGACCGTGCTGACGGTAGTGGGCGGAACACCGAAATCCTGGACCATTCCACCCAGGGAGACCGGCAGGGCTGCGACGTTGAAGGACATGAGCACCTGGGCGAGAAACAATCCAACCATCGGGATCCAGGAGGCCCGCTGCTCCACGGCTGAAATGGGCGCTGTACTAGTGGACATTCGTGGACCTTTCGCTGGGTGCGTAGGCTTGGGAAGCGAAGATGTTCAGGCCCAGGACCCGGGATAGATAGGCGGTGGCCTGCTGCCCGCGGACGCTGTTTCCTGCAGGGTCGAGGCGTGGCGAGAATGCTCCGATCCCGGCCTTGCCGGGCGAGACGGTGAGGAGTCCGCCTGAGACGCCGGATTTCCCGGGCAACCCGATCTCGAACAACCATTCTCCGGACCGTTCATACAGTCCATTGGCGGCCAGGATCGCCAGGGTGTCCCGGCAGACCTCGGCTGAAACAACGCTCTGACCGGTGACGGGGTTGACACCGCCGTCGGCCAGGGTGGCGCCCATGATGGCAAGGTCACGCGCACTGACACGCAACGAACATTGCTTGGTGTAGACGTCCACTGCCTCCAGCGGGTCCCGGTTGATCCTGCCGTAACTTTCCAGGAGGCGGGCTATGGCGCGGTTGCGGGTGTTGGTGGCTGCCTCGGACCGATAGACCTCTTGGTCCAGTTCCAATTCACGGCCGGCAAAGGCGGACAAGCCTTTGCGGATGGCATTCCATTGCTCATCCGGCGTAGCACCGGGCATGAGCGCCGTGGTGGCCAAGGCGCCCGCGTTCACCATGGGATTCATGGGGTGGCCGTCGTTGAGCTCTATGGCAATTACAGAGTTGAATGCCAACCCGGTGTTGTTCACGCCCACAAGGTCAGCCACGGCGGCATGTCCGAATTCTTCGCAGACCAGCGCGTAGACGAAAGCTTTGGAGATGGACTGGATGGAAAACTCCACGTCCGCGTCCCCGGCAAGGTGTACTCCGCCGTCCACCTCCACCACGCAGACTCCGAACAGCTCCGGGTCGGCTTGGGCCAGGACCGGAATGTAGTCGGCCACGGCACCGTCCTGGCATGCGCGGTTCCTCGTGTGGGAGGCGACCACCAGCGAGTCCACCTGTTCCCAGCCCGGCAGTGACCCTGTTGAAACGGACTGTTCCACGCCCTCGACGTTCGAATCCAACACTAAACCCCCAATAATGCCGTTTCCGCGCGGTTATTTGCCGGAATTGAGTGTGCCGATCTGGCTTCCATCCTGACCAAACACCGCCAACTTGCCGTCCTCCTGGATCTTGGCGGTGGCTGCGTTGGAAAGCCATGTGTCCACGCCTTCACACGCCATGCGTGAGGACGCGAAACCACCAAAGGTTATGGTTTTGGCATCCTCCTTCCACGAGCCGATCAGCCTGTTGCAACCGTCAGTTCCAGTGGCGTTGCCGTCAGCCTTGAGATCGAGGGAGGGCTGCTTGGTGTCGCTGGTGTCACCCCACACGCCGACGAAAGGACTGCTTGACCCCGCACAGCCCGCCAAGAGGGCAACGGCCACGAAAGCAGCAGCAACAACGCGGAAAGTACGTGGCTGAGTCGGCACCATGCGGTCAGTCTAGGTTCGCCTCGGCGCAAATCACCAGAGTTTTGGACCGGTTGTTCACCGAATCGTGCGGCCGGTCGCGACTCAGACGACCGACCGCACTAGCCCGGTCTACGCAGCGACGGCGCCCCGGGTGGGCCCCAGAACCCACCACACCCGCCGCTGCTAACTCCGTCGATGGACCGCAGCGCAGCCGAAAAGGGCAACGGCGCAGGAAGCAGTTCAACGACATGGGCACTGGATATGTACTCTGACCCGCGGAAACGTGACGCAGTGTTGTGAAGAATTTTTTGATGCAGCCATCCTTCATATGGCAACGAAGGATATGGCAACGAAGGCTCAGGGCCTGAACCCAAGCAATAAACAACGACACCTTCTGCTTCTTCCGCGCACTCATAGGTCGAGCCGAAATCAACTGTTGAGCCACAGGAGCACCATGTGACGTCCCTTGCCAGTTTTGCCACCCCAGCGCTTCTTTCGCTGACGGAGGCCCCCGATATCCATCTCCTATTGATGGCCGGCCTGGTCCTGTTCGCAGGCCTTGTTGCGGCGGGAACCATCTTCCTACTCCTTTTGCTCGGGCCGATTCTCACGGTGGCACTGGGCTGCAGAGCCCCCGGTTCCCGTCGACGCCGCCGCGATTAGAACGATCTAGACGTGGACCACCCGATCATGCGAGCATTGTGCTACTAGAACGATCTAGAAGCGTGAATCGAGGAGCCCCATGACATACCTTCACCACCCGGTCACCGAGGACCGGCCTGTCCGCATCGCGGTGATCGGCGCGGGCTGGATCGGCAAATTCCATGCCGAATCCATCGCGCTCCGTATCCCCACTGCACGAGTGGAAGCCATCGCCGATCCTGTACTGCCAGCCCTCGAAGCACTCGCTGACAAGCTCGGAGTCACCAAGATCAGCACGGACATTGCGGATGTCCTGGCTGACCCAGACGTCGATGCCGTGCTCATCGCAACTCCCCTGCGGTTCCACTCCGAGCTGATCACCTCGGCGGCGAAGGCCGGCAAGGACATCTTCTGCGAGAAGCCCGGCGGACGAACCGTGGAGGAACTGGACGCTGCCATCGCCGCAGCGGAAGAGGCCGGCGTCGTGCTTCGCTTCGGTTTCAACCGCCGCTACTCCGCCGACTTCGCCGCCGCACGGAAGCTGATCAATGACGGCGCCATCGGCGTACCGCAACTGCTCCGCTCCCTCACCCGCGACCCCGGAACGGAAGACGGCATCAACAACCCCGAGCGCATCGCCCCGGGCACCATTTTCCTGGAAACACTGATCCACGATTTCGATACCCTCAACTGGCTCAACCCGGGCGCGGTCCCCGTCAAGGTCCATGCCGTGGCGGACGCGCTGGTGGCCCCGGAGGCCAAAGCGGGCGGACTCCTGGATACGGCGGTTGTCACTGTCACCTACAGCAACGGTGCCATCGCGGTGGCCGAAGCCAACTTCAACGCCCTCTACGGCTACGACGTCCGCGGCGAGGTCTTCGGCTCAGCAGGCATGGTCACCGCCGGCGGCCCGCAGGCTACCAACGCCACGAGCTACACCGCGGCCGGTATCGGCTCGGACACCACCCGACTGAACATCGACCTCTTCCGCGACGCCTATACGGCTGAACTCGCCCACTTTGCGGACGACGTTGCCGCTCGCCGCGGTACGCAAAGGGAACGCACGACGACGAGCAACTCACCTTCCGCTGTGGCAGCGCCGGGTGGGGTAGACGCGCGCAACGCGTTGGCAGTGGCCCTGGCTGCGTTCAAATCCTCGGAAAGTGGCCTGCCGGTTGAGGTGTCCGAGGTAGCTGACTTGCAGGCGGCAGGAGCATGAGCTTCCGCCTGGCCGTTTGCGCCGAAATGGTCTATGGGGAGCTGCCCTTGATCGACCGCGTGCGTCGGATCCACGAGCAAGGCTTCGAGGTTGAACTCTGGGACACCCGGGGCCGGGACATCTCGGCACTCGCAGCAACCGGCGCCACCTTCTCCTCCATGAGCGGGTACTTCGGCGGCAGCGTGATCGATCCCGCCACTGCCCACGAGGTGCTGGCCTCGGCGGAGAAGCTGATCCCCACGGCGCTGGAGCTGGGGGTCGAGCGGATGGTGGTCCATCCTGCGGAACTCGGCGAGGGCGGGCGGGCTGTGCAGCCCACCCATCGCTCCACGGGTGAGATGTGGCTGACCGGCCTGCGGACCCTGGAGGGCCTGGCCGGCTTGGGCGAAAAACACGGCATTACGTTCGCGCTGGAAAACCTGAACACCATCCTCGACCACCCCGGTATTCCCCTGGCTCGCGCCAAGGACACCCTCGCCCTGGTCCAGGCCGTCAACCATCCCCATGTGAAGATGATGCTGGACCTCTATCACGCACAAATCGGCGAAGGGAACCTGATCGAGCTTGTCCGGGCAGCCCAACCGTTCACGGGCGAGATCCAAGTGGCCGACGTCCCCGGACGCTTCGAGCCGGGCACCGGTGAGATCAACTATCCGGGCATCGCCAGGGCACTCCGGGACGCCGGGTACACCGGCGTAATCGGCCTGGAAGCGGGCGCGGTGGGCGGCCAGAGCATCGAAGCGGGAGACAACGCCTTGGCGGCCTTCCGCGCCGCGTTCTCTCCCAACTGAGTCGCAGTAGTGCGCGTTCTGACCATTCATAACGCGCACTACTGCCACGTACTTGGGTCAGTACTTGATGGGCTCCATGCGCCCGGAGCGAAGGGAGAGCACCGCGGCTTCCGCGATGGCTTGGGCTTTCAGGCCATCCTCCAGCGAAGGAGCAGGGGGCGTACCGCCCTCCAAAGAACCGCCATCCACGCAGGCAACGAAAGACGCGAGTGCTGCCGCGTACGTTGGCTGCACTCGTTCGAACCAGCCCGGGTGCAGACCGTCATCCACCACGGATTCCCCGCTGTAGCGCGAGACAGCACCATTGCGATGCCGCCGGGCTTCCACCATCCCCTCGGATCCCATGACCTCGATACGTTCGTCATACCCATACCCGGTGCGGCGCACGGAATCGATCTGGACCAAAGCACCTCCAGGCAGCCGCAGGGTGACCGCGGAGGTGTCAACGTCGTCGTACTTCACGATGTTGGGCTCCGCCAGGGCCGAGCCTGCGGCGAAGACCTCCACCGGATCCAATCCTGAAAGCCAGCGCGCGAGGTCGAAGAAGTGCACGGCCTGGTCACGCATCTGGCCGCCGGACGTCGCAACGTAGGACAGCGGCGGCATGGACGGACCCCGCGAGGTGAGCTGGATCAGCTCCACCTTGCCGATCCCGCCGGAATCCACCACGCGCTTGAGTTCGGCATAGTCGCGATCGAAGCGCCGGTTGAAGTCCACCATCACGGGAACCCCACTCTCCTGTGCAAACGCGGCAACCTCGCGGGCACGGTCCAAGTCCAGGTCGATCGGTTTCTCGCAGAGGACAGCGATCCCGGCCGCGGCCGCCCGACGCAGGTGCGCGGCATGGGTATCCGTTGACGAGGCGATAAAGAGGGCGTCAATCGCCGAGGCATCAAACACCTCTTCCAGGGTGCTGGCCACAGCTGCGCCATGAGCGGCGGCGATCGTCTGCGCGCGCTGTGAGTCGACGTCGTAAACGAGGCGGAATTCGATGCCTGGGTTGGCCGCGAGGTTGGTGGCGTGGACGGAACCGATGAAGCCGGCTCCAATGAGGGCGAAACGGAGCATGGTCAGACTGCTGCTTTCTCGACGCGGGACGGGGCAAAGGAGGCCGGGACTTTCCAGGCGGAGTCGTCATAGTGCGACGCAGCGACGGCTTCGACGAATTGGACGCCGATCAGGCCGTCGATTCCCGTAGGGAAGGACAACTCCCGCTCCGGCATCGCGGTGCCGTCGCGGCGTGCGCGGAGTACTTCGGCGAGGTCGGAGTAGAAGTTGGCGAAGGCCTCGAGGAAGCCCTCCGGATGACCGAGGCCGACGCGCGTCAGGCGGGAGGCGTCGTGGTGCAGTGTGCTGAGCCCTTGCGAAAGAACGGTAGTGGCACCGGCCAGGTCCTGGACTTTGAGGTGGTGCGGATCCTCGTGCCGCCATTCAAGGCTGCCCTTTTCGCCGTAGACGCGGATGCGGAGCCCGTGGTTGTGGCCGGTGGCGGCCATACTGGCCCAGACGCGGGCGGGCACCGAGCCGGTGAGTTCCAGTTCCACCGTGGCGTGGTCGAAGACGCGCCTCCCAGGCACCAGGGTCTGCAGACGGCCGGAAAGGCGCTCGGCTTCCAGGCCCGTGATGGCGCGGAGCAGGTGCAAGGCATGCGTTCCCAGGTCACCCACCACACTGGGGAACCCGGCGATATCTGGATTCGTGCGCCACTTCGCCTGCTTGTGGCCCAGCTCTTCCAGGGGCGTCGCCGCCCAGCCGGAGGCATGCTCGACGTCGACAAACCGGACGGCGCCCAGCTCACCATTGCGGACCATTCGGGCAGCTTGGCGAACCATCGCGTAGGACGGATAGCAGTGCGGCACCGCCAGGACAACATCATTGGCAGTGGCGATGCGCACCAGTTCAGCTGCGGTTTCCGAATCCTGCGTCAGCGGCTTCTCGCACACCACGGAGATCCCGGCTTCCAGGAAGGTACGCGCGATCTCGAAGTGGCTGTCATTGGGCGTTGCCACCGTCACCACGTCCACGCCATCTTCACGAGCGGCCTCGGCGGAGGCCATCTCACGGTAATCCGTGTAGCTGCGTTCTTGCGGCACGCCGAGTCCGGCCGCGATGTCGCGGGACGCAAGCGCGTCGCGGCCGAAGACTCCGGCCTGGAGTTCGTACTGGTCATCCAGCCGCATGGCGTAGCGGTGCGACTTGCCAACATCGGCGCCAGCCCCGCCGCCCACCATCCCGGCGATCAGCCGCCGGCTATTCGGTGCACTCATGAAGATCCTCTTTGACTCTCTTTGGAATTTACTTGGACCGGTCCATAATGGCTAGGAGAGGGGCAGCGCGTCAACCCCTCTAAGCTTGGATGGAATCGCCCGGACCGAAAGGAGACGCCGCCATGACCGACGCGCCCGCGTCCGGCCCCAAACCGACCATCCGTGATGTCGCCAGCGCCGCCGGCGTCTCAAAATCCTTGGTCTCCCTCGTCTTACAGGGCTCCGCCAACGTCAGCGATAGCCGTCGTCGTGCCGTCCTGGAGGCAATGGAGCACTTGGGCTACCGGCCCAACCGCCTGGCGCAGCGGCTTTCCGGCACCCGCAGCGGAACCATCGGCGTGGTACTCAATGACATCCGGAATCCGTGGTTCGTGGAGCTGCTCGAAGGGCTGACGGCGTCCCTCCACGCAGCAGGCGTCTCCCCGGTCCTCGCTGACGCGTACACAGACCAGCGCGTGGGCCGCAGTTCCGTGGAAACCCTGCTGGAGCAGAGGATCGATGGCTTGGTAGTGGTCGGCACCACCAACGAGTCCGCAGCCATCGAAAACGCCGCCCGAAGCCTCCCCGTGGTCCTGGCCGGAACCCGCGAACCTGCCCTTCCCGGCGTCGACATCGTAGTCAATGACGACGACGCCGGTGCGCGCCAGGCGACAGAACATTTGCTGCAGTTGGGGCACCGCCGGGTGGCCCACCTGCAGGGCCCGGGTGAGGTGGGGAAATTGCGGCGGTTGTCCTTTGAACGGACAATGCGCGACGCCGGGCTGGAACCCACGGTGGTAGCCGGCGGAGTGAGCGAGGAAAGCGCCTACAGCGCGGCCAGCCGGCTCCTTGCCGCCCCGGCCAGGCCCACGGCCATCTTCGCGTACAACGACATCGCCTGCATCGGCGCGCTGTCGGCGGCCGATGACCTCGGCCTCTCAGTGCCCCAAGACCTGTCCTTGGTGGGCTACGACAACACCTATCTGGCCAAGATCCGACACCTGTCCCTGACCTCCGTGGACAACGGAAACCTGGCCGTCGGCGTCGAGGCGGGCAAATTCATTCTGGAACGGCTCACCACTCCCAGCCTGCCTGCGCGGCTCCACCAGGTTCCGTCGCAGCTTCAGGTCCGGGGGTCAACGGGGCACGTCCCCTCTCCCTAGCCCTGCTTCCCGCCGCGTCCCCTGACCAGCAGCACGCCGACGTTCGCGGCAACGATCAGTCCGATCCCCGCCCACTGCCCCACGGCCAGTTCCTCATGCAGGGCCACGGCACCGATGATGGCGGCGAATACCGGGTTGATGCTCATGAGCACGCCGAACAGGTTCGCCGGGACCCGTCGCAGCGCAATCAAGTCCGCCACGTACGGCAACACCGAGGCGAGGATGCCCGCACCCACCGCGCACAGGACCGCGAAGCCATCCACTGGCTGGCTGATGAAGACCACGACGGCGACCGGCAGGAACAGCGCCGCCGACACCCCTGCTGCGGCTGCGGTCCCTTGGATCCCCTGGATGCGTCGTCCCACCGTTCGGTTCAGGAGAATGTAGGCGGCCCAACTGCAAGCGGCGATCAACCCCAAGCCAATGCCCACGAAGTCCATGGATGCTTCCGGCTGCGTAATCGCGACGACGCCGACAGCCGCGGCCACGGCACAGAGGGCACTGCTCTTCCGGCGGGAGCTGATCAGCGCCACAGCCAGAGGGCCGAGGAACTCCAGGGGCACGGCGAGCCCGAGTCCGATCCTTTGGATCGACGCGTAGAGGCCCAGGTTCATGGTGCCGAATGAGACCGCCAACAGCAGCACCGGCCACCACTGCGCCCAGCTGAGATCCCTGAGCCTGGGCCGGACCATGGGCAGCAGGACCACGGCGGCAACCAACTGACGGACCGCCACTACGCCAACCGGTCCCAGCACAGGGAAGGCCAGGGATCCTGTGGCTGCACCGAGCTGGTTGGAGAGGGCACTCGCCACGAGGGTGGCGGCCCCGCCTGCCTTACCCTGCGGTTGCGTGGAACCGCTCACTGGAATGGACTCGATCATGCTGAAATTCTGCGCGCGTCCAACTCTTACGCTAAATGCATGGACGCTGCTATTTATACGCTCTGCGCATGAATAAGATGACCGCATGGACGTTGAACTGAGGCAGCTGCGATGCTTGGCCGCCGTGGTGGACGAGGGCACCTTTACCGACGCCGCCATCGAGCTCCGAATGTCCCAGGCGGCAGTGTCCCGAAACATCGCCGCACTGGAGCGAACACTGGGAGTTCGACTGGTGGAGCGCACCACTCGCAGCGTTGCGCTGACTCCTTCCGGCGAGCGCGCCCTGACCAAGGCCCGCAGGATCCTGGCACTCCTGACCGATCTGGAACGGGACGCCAAGGCCGGCACCGGCAAGGTCAGGATCGGCTACGCGTGGTCCGCATTGGGTGAGCACACCACCGAGTTCCAGCGTCAGTGGGCAGCAGCCTTCCCCAGCGTGGAACTGCAGCTGATCCGCTCCAACTCCCCTACCGCGGGCCTCACCGACGGGACCACCGACTTCGCCATCCTTCGCCGCCTCCCGCAAGCTGCCGCCGTCGAACATGTCCGCGTAGGCGAGGAAAAGCGGTACTGCGCCATGGCTTCGGACGATCTTTTGGCATCGAGGAGGTCGGTGACGCTCGCCCAGATCGCGGCGAAGCCGGTGGCCATGGACCTCCGGACGGGCAGCACCACGCTGGAGCTTTGGCCCGAGGATGGCCGGCCGCCGCAGGTTGTCCCCATCCAGGACGTGGACGATTGGCTGACGGTGATCGGCAGCGGTGCAGCGCGGGGCATTACGGCCGGGTCCACGGCTCACCAGTATCGACGGCGGGGCGTCACCTACCGCCCGGTCCGGGACGCGCCCCCGGTGCCGGTATTTGCCGCGTGGGCGAAGAAGGATCCGCCACAGGAACGTGAGCGGATTGTGGAGCTGCTGATGGGGTTGTACCGCTAGCGGCTGCCCACTACCTTGGGCACATGGAATCGGCGCTGGCCTCGTGGGGCGAGTTCAACGTGGCGATCGCCGGGGCGGGTGCGGCGCTGGGAGGGCTCCTGATCGTGGCCCTCTCCGTCAACATCAAGCAGATCGCGGAGTCGCGCGGCCTTGCGGCGCGCGCGGGGGCCGCCATTTCGGCGCTCATCCTGGGTGTGGTCCTGGCCTGCGCAGCGCTCATCCCGAGCCAGGAGCTGTGGGCCTTTGGTATCGAAGTCCTGGTGGGGACGCTGGCAGGCGGGGTGATCGCCTTCCTTGCCGCCCGCGCCATTGTTCAGGATGACACCCCGGGCCATCCCCACCGCTGGGACGCCCAACACATCGTGTCATTCGTGATCCCGCTGGTGATCTACGCCATGGGTGGCGTGCTGCTGGTCCTGTCCGTGCCGGTCGGACTGGTGGTGGTAGCACTGGGGACCATCGTCGCGTTGATCGGTGCAGTGGTGTTCTCCTGGGTGGCCCTCGTGGAGATCCTGCGCTGACCTTCGCCGGAACGGATCCCGGCGCACAAAAGCCGCCCACCGCCGTCGTGCGTTCAGATGAAGCACGACGACGGCAGGCGGCATATGCGCGGAACGGCGCCTTAGAGGTTTTCCACCAGCGAGACGTCGCGTACGGCGCCCTTGTCCGCGGACAGAGCCATGGCGGCGTAGGCGCGCAGGGCCGGGGACACCTGGCGGTCGCGGTTCTTGGGCTTGTACCCACCGTTGACCTCGAGCTTTTCGCGGCGTTCGGCGAGGATCTCATCGGAAACATTCAACTGGAGGGAGCGCTGGGTGATATCGATGCTGATGATGTCACCGTTTTCCACCAAGGCGATGGCTCCGCCGGAGGCAGCCTCCGGGGAAATGTGCCCGATCGACAGGCCGGAGGTACCGCCGGAGAAGCGGCCGTCCGTGATGAGGGCGCACTTCTTGCCCAAGCCGCGGCCCTTGAGGAAGCTCGTTGGGTACAGCATTTCCTGCATGCCCGGGCCACCCCTGGGGCCTTCGTAGCGGATGACCACCACGTCGCCTTCCTTGATGGTCTTGTTCAGGATCATTTCCACGGCTTCGTCCTGCGACTCGCACACTACGGCGGGCCCCTCGAAGGTCCAGATGGACTCGTCGACTCCGGCGGTCTTCACCACAGCGCCGTCCACTGCCACGTTGCCGCGCAGCACAGCGAGGCCACCGTCCTTGGAAAACGCGTGCTCCACGGAACGGATGCAGCCGCCCTCTGCGTCGGTGTCCAGGGAGGTCCACTGGTTCGACTGCGAGAACGCGGTGGAGGAACGGACGCCGCCGGGGGCCGCGTGCCACAGCGCCTGCGCTTCCTCGGTTGCTTTGCCACCGCGGATGTCCCAGTCGTCCAGCCAGCCGTCCAGGTCCGTGGAGTGCACGGAGTGGACGTTCTTGTGCAGGAGGCCGCCGCGGTTCAACTCACCCAGCAGGGCGGGGATGCCACCGGCGCGGTGTACATCCTCCATGTAGTAGGTCTTGTTTCCGGCGACGTTCGGGGCCACCTTGGCCAGGCAGGGCACCTGGCGGGACTTGGTGTCCATCTCGGCCAGTCCGTACTCCACGCCGGCTTCCTGGGCTGCAGCCAGCAGGTGGAGGATGGTGTTGGTGGAGCCACCCATGGAGATGTCCAGGGCCATGGCGTTGTCAAAGGCCTCAGCGGTGGCAATGGAGCGCGGCAGCACGGAGTCGTCGTCGCCGTCGTAATAGCGCTTCACCAGCTCGACGACGGTGGCGCCGGCCTTTTCATACAGCGCCTTGCGGGCGGTGTGGGTGGCGAGCACGGAGCCGTTGCCCGGCAGGGCCAGGCCGATGGCTTCGGCGAGGCAGTTCATGGAGTTGGCGGTGAACATGCCCGAGCAGGAACCGCAGGTGGGGCAGGCGTTCTCTTCGATGAGGTTGATGTCCTCGTCGGAGATGGATTCGTCCACGGCGTCGGCAATGGCGTTCACCAGGTCCAGGGAGCGCACGGACCCGTCGGTCAGGGTCACGCGGCCGGCCTCCATGGGGCCGCCGGACACGAAGACAACCGGAATGTTCAGGCGCAGCGCGGCCATGAGCATGCCGGGAGTGATCTTGTCGCAGTTGGAGATGCAGACCAAGGCGTCGGCGCAGTGTGCGTTGACCATGTACTCGACGGAGTCGGCGATCAGGTCGCGGGACGGCAGGGAGTAGAGCATGCCGGAGTGGCCCATGGCGATGCCGTCGTCCACGGCGATGGTGTTGAATTCGCGGGGAACAGCACCGGCGGCGAGGATCGCGTCGGAGACGATCCGGCCCACGGGGGCAAGGTGGGTGTGGCCGGGGACGAATTCCGTGAAGGAGTTGGCGACGGCGATGATCGGCTTGCCGATGTCCGTGTTGGCGACGCCGGAGGCGCGCAGCAGTGCGCGGGCGCCGGCCATGTTGCGGCCATGGGTGACTGTTCGTGAGCGTAGTGCAGGCATGATTACCATCCTGCTGTGTCTGTGCATGGCGTGGAAGACGGCGCTGCTACTAGTAGTGAAAGTACCAGAGTAATAGTGTTGTCAGAGTGAAAGATGAAAGACGCAAGGAGTTGGGTCTCTACCTCAGGACCCGCCGCACCCAAGCCCTGCGATCGGACTACGGGCTGCCGCCTGTAGGCCGTAGCCGCGAGCGCGGCCTCCGCCGGGAAGAGATCGCTTTCCTCTCCGGAGTCAGCGTTACCTGGTACACCTGGCTCGAGCAGGGCAGGGATATCAGCCCCTCACGGCAGGTCCTGGAATCCATTGCCCGCGCTCTGCATCTCTCCGACACCGGGCTGAGCTATGTGCTGTCCCTGGGCGGTTACTCGTCCGCCCCGCCCAAGGGCCCCGTGGCCGCCGATGCTCCCGCCCACGTCCAGCGCCTGCTCGAGGCACTCGACCCCAACCCCTCCTACGCATTGTCCCCCGACTGGGGCATTGCCGGTTGGAATCGCGCCTATGAGGCGCTGTACCCCAACATCGGCACCTTCGACGCCTCGGACCGGAACCTCCTCTGGCTCGTGTTCACCGATCCCTACATCCGCGATCTGCTCCCCGACTGGGACGTCACCAGCAAACGGTTCCTTGCCGAATTCAGGGCGGAGACGGGGCAGCGACTGGGAGATCCGGACGTCGAATACCAAGTGGAGCGGCTCAAGGAAGCCAGCCCGGAATTCCAGGAAAGCTGGGAGCGCTACGACATCCTGGGCTTCGAGTCCCGCGAGCGCCAGTTCCACCACCCCGCCGTTGGCGTGCTGCACCTCGAGCACCATCAGGTGTCGCCGTCGGACCGGCCGGACCTTCACATCGTGGTCTACACTCCGGCGCCCGGCAGTGATGCGGGTGCACAGATGCAGCGGTTGCTGGGGATCTGACGTCAACGGGTCCCGGTCTTAGCTGGGCTCCTTCGTGTTGACGACGAAGTTCGCAGGCACCGATGCGATGCCATTTGCCTGGACCACCACGTAGTGCTGCCCTGGGTAGTACGTGCGGGTTGTGATGGGGCGGAAGGAATGTGACTTGGTGACAGTGACCGTCTCACCGGGTGCGATCCGGCGGGATGTGAGCTTGAAAGTCTTGGCGTTTACCGTTCCGTTGGCGCGCTGGAAACCGATGGAATAGTCAATCGCTGCCGTTGCGGGCTCGGAGCCCTCATTCGATACCTCCGCTGTGAATTCCACGGTTCCGTCCCATGGGATGGCCGCGTGGAGGATCCGGGGCTCCATGACCACGAGCCGGCCACCCGAGTAGCCAAGGAGCGCGAGTGCCTCTGGGTTGCCTTGTTTGACCAGGGTCCTGAGGCCGTGACGGACAACCTTGGCCGTGGAGGCATCCGGCTTCCCTGACCAACGGCGCGCCGTGGCCACCACCAGCAGTGGATCAATCCGGCTTAGATCGTTGAGATGGTTTGCCGCGGACCGGCGAACGTAGTCGGAATCGTCCTGGAACGTGGCATCGAGGATCCCCTGAGTCGCCGCTGGATTGGCCACCAGCCAAGGAACTCTCTTTGCCCATGGCAGGTAGGCCCGGGAGCCCTCCGTTGCGAGTCGGCGGACGTTGTGGTCGTGGTGGGTCGTCCACGTTTGCATGGTCGCGATGGCTCGTTCCGGCCGGGCAGCTATGAGGTCACGGATGGCGAACTCTCCAGTGAGCCGGACAGTCAGGCGGGAAAGCACGGCGAGTGCGGCGTCGAAGTCGTCGGGTGCCCCGGATTGGAGGGCCCTGCGGGTCACCACTTCGGAAGCCGGCCAGACCATCCACCCTGTAAACCGAGGGTCGTCGAGGGCATCGAGAAAGATCCGCTCAACCGAGGAGTAGCCTGCCGGAAGGTCTTGGAGCAGCGCGTCCCTGACGACATCTACGCGCTGCCGGAGGCGTTGCCCGTCAAGGGACTGGCGTGAGAGCTCCATTGTTGGCAGGTCCACGCCGGGCCCGGTGCCCATGAGGATGGACCGCAGTTCGCTCACCACACTGGAATTGATCAGCTCATCCATCGCGCCCATATTTTCTCCTTCGCCGGTGCTGTCATCGTAGGCGATGGGACGGACACCCAAGATGCGCACAAGAGCGTCAGGCATGGCGCAGTGCGATGAGTAAGCGCACTATGGGGGGATGAACGCCTCCAGCGCCGATGGTTGGGCGCAGGGAGGTTCCGGTAGCTTCGGGCCTGGCCTGCACCCCTGGAGCCGCTATGTGGCGATGGGCGACTCGTTCACCGAGGGCGTGGGTGATCCCGAGCCGCGCAGCCCCGGCGGCCTGCGTGGCTGGGCGGACCGGGTGGCAGAAGAACTGAGCGTCGGACACCCGGATTTCGCCTATGCGAATCTCGCCATCAGCGGCCGGTTGCTCCGGCAGATCCTCGATGAACAAGTGGCTCCGGCACTGGCCCTGCAGCCCGATCTGATCACCCTCAACGCCGGTGGCAATGATCTGCTCTTCCACAGGACCGATCCGGACAAACTTGCCTTGGAGTTGGACGCCGGAGTGGGAACCTTGGCCACCACAGGGGCAACCATCCTGCTGTTTACCGGTCCGGACTGGGGCGCCACGCCGGTGCTCGGCCGCACCCGGGGCAAGGTGGCGATCTATAACGAGAACATCCGTGTGGTGGCCGCCCGGCATGACGCCATAGTGGCGGATCTGTGGGCATTGCGTGAGCTCACGCACCCGCAGATGTGGGACGCGGACAGGCTTCACTTCTCCCCGTTGGGCCAGCACGCCATCGCCATCATGGTCCTCAACGCCCTGAACGTCCCGCACTCCCTCGAACCAAAGACCCCCAAGATGTGGCCGGCGCGGAGTTGGCGAGGGGCAAGAACGGACGACATCATCTGGGCCCGTGAGCACTTGGTCCCGTGGGTACTCAGGCGGCTCACCCAGAGGGCTGATGGGGACCGGCAACCCAAGCGACCGGAACCAGGACCGGTCTTTGGGGCCGGCATGCCTCCGGGGACCTACGTTGGCCACGATCCCCGCACCATCGTTGAACCGGACGGCTCTCCATAAATTGGCCTGATTGGGTGCCCGCGCATATGCAGTCCGTCACCCTTTGCCGCGCCTGTGGTGGTGTCGACAGGATCGACGCTAAAATTTCACTTGCCGCAAGTACAAGCTCTTGGGCATCAACCGCGCTCCTTTTCTTGAAGCGCCATACCTTGAGTGGGGGAACCGACCAGTCATGACGACAGGCAGCACCCCCGGCCCCGGTACTTCTCCAGCGACCAACGAATCATTCTCCCCCGATACCAAGGCCGCAAAGCCTGCAGCCACCGCGGGAAAGCCCGTGGCATATCCTGCAATCTGGCAAGGATTCCTGGGTTCCCTGTTCATGTTTGCCGGATCCATTGGCATTGGATGGATCGCCAACGGATCCCCCATGATCCGCCACCCCATAGTCATTGCCCTGCGCACCGAGGGTTGGGGCGTGACGATCTCAGCTGTCCTCCTGACCGTGGGAGCCATGCTGCTGGTCCGCTCGTGGCTGCGGTTGGGTCAAAGGATGGGCAGCTGGGAAGGGAATTCCCTCAAACCTATTGTTGCCGCGATTGGAGCCTGGTCCCTCCCGCTCCTTTTCGCCGTGCCTGTCTATTCACGGGACGTTTACGCGTACATAGGCCAGGGCCGGTTGATGATGGAGGGGCAGAATCCCTACGACGTCGGCATCTCAACACTGAGCAACTGGTTTTCCCTCGGCGCAGATCCAGCATGGGCGGAAGCCCGAACCCCGTACGGGCCCTATTTCCTGTGGATGGCGCACGCCGTGGTTGGCATTACGGGCGCACAGCCGGACGTATCCGTGCTGTTGTTCCGGCTCCTGGCAGCAGGCGGAGTGCTGTTGTGCGTCCTGTACGTGCCCAAGCTGGCCGAACTCCACGGAATCAACGGCGCCCGCGCGCTGTGGATTGCCGTAGCCAACCCGCTCTTCCTCATCAGCTTTGTTGCCAGCGCCCACAACGATGCCCTGATGGTGGGCCTGGCTGTGGCAGGCACGTACTTCGCCGCCACCAAACGGCCTATCCTGGGCATCCTTTTGGTCACTGCTTCCATTGGGATCAAACCGGCCACAGTGCTTTTGCTGCCATTCATTGGACTCATGTGGGCGGGCGCTGGAGCGTCGTGGCCGCGCAAGTTCGGCATCTGGGCTGCCACCGCGGGCATCAGTTTCGCTGTATTGGCAGTCAGTGGACTCCCTTACGGGCTGGGCATGGGCTGGGCATGGGCCATCACCGATCCAACGCCCGGGTTCACAGGCTACTCACCGTCGGGCTTCCTGGGCCAACAGATAGAGTTCCTCGGCAACGCCTTGGGGCTGCCGGGCAACGCAATGGCAGACATCCTGCGCGCAGCCATGAAGTGGGGCGCCGTGGGGCTGGTCCTGCTGTTGATGTTCCGGGGAGACCATTCCCACGTGGTGCGGCGCATGGCGCTGGCCTTCGCAGCCATGGTGCTGCTCTCCCCGATCATTCAGCCGTGGTACATCCTGTGGTTCGTACCGTTCCTTGCCGTGACGGGGATCAGGGACGACTGGCAGATGCGGTGCCTCTACGTTGGCGTGACCTTCTTTGTGGTGTTCGGCGCGCAGGACCAGCTGTCGGTATGGTCGTTCGTTGAGGTCTCCGTAGACTTGTCATCCCTGGCGTTCGCCATTGCCCTGCTGTTCGCGTTCTACCTGGTGTTCCTGGACATCCATACACGCAGGCTGCTGGTGCAAGGGAAGATATCGCGCTGGGTGGGGCAGACCGACCGGCGGTTGCTCCACCGGCCCCCAAACCTCCGCTAGACGGGAACCTCCGCTAGACGGTGAACCTCCGCTCAGCCCCGAACCTCAGCTACAGGGCCTTCTGCTCCACCGGTTTGCGTCGTCCCAGCTCCACGGTCCGTTGCACCGACCACCACAGCAGCACCACCAGCAGGACATTCCGGGTGGTGAGCACAGCGGCCATGACCGGGTGCGCGTGGATGAGCGGGGTGTAGAACAGCGGATAGATCACGAACGTGGTCATGGCAATGGCCATCAGCAAGGTGGCAGGCACCTTCCAGCGGTTCCAGTCGTGGGTCAGGCCGGCGACGATCACCGGGGCCAACCAGATGATGAACTGCGGCGAACCCACCTTGTTGAACACGATGAACGCCGTGGTCATCATCAGTGCACCTTCAAGGAAAAGTTCCTCGCGCTCCGCACCGCGGTTGAGCGCACGGATCAGCAGGATCGCACCGGTGATCGCAGCCACAATCAGCAGTGGCTGCATCAGGAACGCTGCGACGTCGGCGCCGGGCCCGTAGACCTCCGTGGAGTTGATGGCTACGTTGTCGGCCATCTTGGAACCGGCGATGTTGAAAACGCTGAGCCATACCCAAGGAGTGGAGAACGTTGCCTCCAGTTGCATGCCGCGTTCGCCCTGGTTGATCAGGAAGTCCAGGATGTGGCTGAAGCCACCGGTGAGGTACGTTCCGAAAGCCACGACGGCGGTGACGCCCGCCCCGGCGGCGACCATCTGGAGTCGGTTACGGCTTGCGATGATCATCGGCGCCAGGACCGCTGCGGGCCATACCTTGATCCACGTCGCTACGCTCAGCAGGACGGAGGCGATCACTGGCCGTTGGGCGGCACACAGCAACGCGATCAACACAATGGGCGCTGTGATGCCCTCAACACGGGCAAAGCTGAGGTAGCCCATGAACACGGTGAAGAACAGCCACCACCATGCCGGCGCAATCCCGCTGACCCGCCGGGGCCCCCGCGTCAGGTACCAGAGCCCCAGCGCGTTGAGGGCCGTGATAATCAGCGTCCACACCAACAGGTACAGGTCCGGTCCGGCAATGCCGGCCAGGAAGATGGGGATCTGTGCCAGGACCGGGTACACCCAGGGGCTGATCTTTCCCGTGAGGCTTTCCGGGTGGTAACCCTCCATGGCCCACTGGCGGTACTGCTCAGTGTCGCTGAAGGTATCGCCGTGGAGGAAGAACGAGGCCATCCAGCACAGGAAGAAGATGTGCACGGCGGCAAAACCCCACCACACGCTGGCGGGCCGGGCGAACCACTCTACGACTGCAGGTGGCAGGACGCGGCTGCGGATACGGACCAGTCGGTCGAAAAACGTCGCGGAAATCTTACGGCTCCTTGACCACTGGCTGGGCCACAGGGGACGGCTTCCTGCCCAGCGAGTACAAACGGCGGGCGGACCAGAAGAGGAGCACCACCAGCAGCGCATTCCGGATGGTCAGTACTAGCGCCATCCAAGGATTGTTGTGGCTCAACGCATCGTAGAACAGCGGGTAGATGAAGAACGTGGCGCCGGCGATCGCAATCAACATGGTGGCCGGGACGCGCCACGCTTTCCAGTTGTGCGCCAGGCCCACCGCAACAGCCGGGGCAAGCCACACCATGAACTGCGGTGATCCCACTTTGTTGAACACGATGAAAGCGGTCACCAAGGTGAGGGCACCGGACAGCAGGAGTTCCGTGCGGTCCACGCCTCCGCTGAGCTTTCCCTGATGGAGCGCCCAGAACGTCAAACCGGCCACGGCGGCCGCAGCCAGCAGCAGCAGGGGCTGCATCAGCACGGACATGAACGCCGTGCCGGGCCCGTCAACCTGCATGGAGTTGATGTCGGTGTTCATGTACATGCGGGAATCACCGATCCCCAGGACCGACAACCACAGCCAAGGCGTGGTGAACGTGGCTTCAAGCTGCATGCCGCGATCGCCCTGCTGTGTCAGGAAGTTCAGCAACTTGGGGACGGCACCTACGGTAGCCGCGAGCGCCACCACAACCGCCGTCGTCGCAATTCCTGCGGCCACTACGAGCAAACGGTTCTTGACCACGGCGAACAAGGCCAACATGACAGCAGCGGGCCACACCTTCATCCACGTGCCAATGCTCAGCAGGACGGACGCCACGAATGGCCGGGCCACACCATAGACCAGTGCCACGAGGACGATGGGAGCCGTCAAACCATCAACGCGGGCGAAGCCAAGCCAGCCCATCAGGAGGACGAAGCTCAACCACCACCATCCGGCAGGGATGGCTTCACTGCGCCGGCCGCGGTCAGTGAGTTTGAGCATGGCCCAGCCGTTGAGGACGGTGGTCAGCAGTACCCAGAGGAAGAAGAAAGGCCCGGGGCCGGCCACTGCGGCCAACCCCATGGGAATCAGGGACAGGATGGGATAGACCCAGGGGCTCGGGCCACCTGAGAGGTTGGCGTCGTTGAAACCAGCCAACGCCCATTCCCTGTAGATAAAGGTGTCGCTGAACGCTTCACTCCTGAAGGACAGCAGCGCTGCGAACACCAAGAATCCCAGGTGCACAACGATGAAGCCCCACAACAGACCCTTCGGGGAATTGATGCGTGCCGCCAACCTCGCTGGGATTGTTCTACCGCGAATTTCCGCGAGCATGCTGAAAAAACTATCCATCAACGTGGAACTTCCTTGCTAGGTGGGTCCCTGCTCAGCAGTCCCCAGATTTCTTGGGACCGAAAAACCCCCGCATGCTACTTTACGCGAGTCATCCAAAAGCAGTGGCAGCTAGCCTGCGGGCTGAGCCTCCGATTGCGCCCGGATGCTCCACGCCGACCAATCCAGCGGATGGACGGAGGGCCGTCCCAGGAGGTATCCCTGCGCCGCCGTGACCTCCAACGCCGTGACTTCCTGGAGTTCCTCCGTGGTTTCGATGCCTTCGGCAATGACATCGGCGCCAATCTCCCGGGCAAGCTCAACGATGGCCCTGGCCCGGATCTTCTGCCCTTCGTTGCCTTCGATGCCCTCAATGAGATGGCGGTCCAGCTTGATGATGTCCGGCCGCAGTTGCTCAATCCGGTCCAAGGAGACCAGGGCTGCTCCGGATGCACTGATGGCCAACCGCAGCCCCAGGGCCCGCAAGGGTCCCAGTCCGTCGCGTCCGGTTTGGCCTTCCACGCCGGCCAGGCTGCCGGTCAGTTCAACAATGATCCTGTCCGGGGCGAGGGCCGCCGCAGCCAGCAAGTTCCGTACCCGCCGGTCGCTGGATGTTTCCGGGGTGAGGTTCAAAGCAACCGACATGTCCTCGGGAACATCGTGCGCAGCCGTCAGTGCACAGTGCAGCGCAGCGATCTCCAGCTCGGTCCCCAGGCCGGCTGCTGCAGCCTCGCTGAACCAAACATCGGCGCCAGCACCATCTTCACCGACGAAGCGTGTCAGCGCCTCCACGCCAACCACGTCGCCCGACGGCAGCGCGTGGACTGGCTGGAAAGCAGTCAGCAGGAGCTTGTCCGCGAGGATCGCCTGGATGCTCTCCCGCACTTCATGGCTGACGGGGATGGAAACGGTTCGGGCTGCGTCCGAGGATTCCAGATGCAGGCTGGCTGGCTCAAGCCCTACAGCGACTTTGGGTGTTGGCGCCGGATTCTTGCGTGTTTCAAGGAGGTGCTCCAACAAGGCGCCCTCAGGATCGTCGGGACGGGCCTCAACCAACTCGCGGAGCTTGTTCCTGACGTCCTCGCTGCCGGGGTCGGAATCGGCCAGGATGGACTCGATGATGTCCGTGACCTGCTCGCGCATGGTCATATCCTCAGCGATCGGCAGCGCTTCGCCGTCACCAGCGCGCGCGTGGTCCGCACCGTCGCGCGGTGAAAGGGAGCCCTCTTCTTGAGCCATCGACTATTCCTTTATGTGTATCCCCCGCTGGCTGCGCCAGACAACGACCACCCACGAACATGTGGGCCTTGTCACGAATCTTACAGAGTAAAAGTTGCGCGCCGGTCATCATGGAGCCTTCCCGGCTCCGAAACCGTGTCGCTGGGCGCTTCGCACTGACATGCTGGAGGGGTGACATCCCTTTCGACGGAAATGCCCCGTACCGCGCTCAGTTGGAAACTGTTGCCAGCAGTGTTGCTGTCGCTGTCCGGCATTCCGCTCTTTGCCCTTGGCAACGAGACGCTGGGCTACGGCCTCTTGGCCCTCAGCGTGGTGACCGCCGCCTTCATTGACCACCGCCTGATGCGGCACCTCATCCTGATCGCGGCCGGCATGACCATCTTCAGCTTGGTTCCGCTGAATGCCGACCTGAGCACCGGGCATATGGCCCTCATGGGTGGGGCCTTGGCCCTGGCCGTCTTGGTTCCCTGGCTGGTATCGCGGTTTGCCTACAGGGAAGACATCATCAAGTTCCCGGTGAACACCAGCCGCAAATGGCCCCTCGCCGCAAAGCTCTACCTGATAGGCGTCGTGGCGCTGGGTTACTTCATCCTGCCGTTCTATCTCATCAGCACAGGGGTGTACCAAAACTGGCCGGACGCCTCCGATCCTGAGATCTTCTGGCGGCTCTTCCTGGGCGTCAACGCTGTGGGGATCTGGGATGAACTGTTCTTCATCTGCACCACGTTCACGCTGTTGCGGCAACACTTCCCGGATTGGCTGGCCAATCTCCTGCAGGCGGTGGTTTTTTCGTCATTCCTGTGGGAGATCGGATACCAATCGTGGGGTCCCCTGCTGACCTATCCCTTCGCACTGCTGCAGGGCTACACCTTCAAACTGACCAAGTCGTTCACGTATGTGGTGTCCGTGCACCTGCTTTTCGACTTCGTGCTGTTCCTTGCCCTGGTGCATGCGCACAACCGTGACTGGCTGCCGATCTTCCTGTACTAGCACTTCCCTTACCAGCCGGCTGGGCCTTACAAGCCCGCCCAGGCTTCCTCGGAAACTTCAATTTCCTGTGCCATGTCGTCGAGGAACCGCATCACAGTTTCGCGTTCCGCAGGCGTCAACCGCGCTGCCGCCAGGAAGCGCTTGGCCTGTTGACGCCCGACGGTACGGACGGCAGCCTCATGCGTTTCGGTGGTGATGGCTATCGCGAGCGCCCGACGGTCGGAGGGGTGGGCGTGCCGCGTGATGTGTCCCGCGCGTTCCAGCCGGTCGAGCAGCTTGGTGGTTGACGCCGTCGAAATGTGAAGGTGGGCGGCTATGGCGCCTGGGGTGGCGATGACGTCATGGTTGGCGCAGACGATCAGGTAATGCAGCGCTCGCATGTCCGATTGGTTGAGCTTCATGTATCGGAGGGAGGCGTCGGAGAGGCGTTGTTCGGCTTCGCGCAGCCTCCCCAGCGCTGCCATCACGTCGCTGATCTGCTGGATGTCGGCGTCCGAGAGCCCTGACCGGTCCACGAGTTCCTGATGCGGATCATTGGAGTCCAGGTGATAGATGCCCGAGGAGACCGAGGCGTCGATTTCTTCAGAACTGGACATGCTGAGTATGTTACACCCAACTTCCTACATGGTAGCCTTTCTTCTAGCTTATCTAGCAAAGTTTGAGGGAAGGCGAAAAGTGAACGCGACAGAGATGGTCGTCCTTCTTGACGACGCCGGGAACCCTATCGGTGAAGCTTCCAAAGCGGGGGTGCACACCCTGGATACCCCACTGCATCTGGCTTTCTCCTGCTATTTGCTCAACGACTCCGGAGAAGTCCTCCTGACCCGCCGGTCACCGGAGAAGAAGACGTGGCCAAGCGTGTGGACCAACAGTTTCTGCGGTCATCCCGGGCCGGGCGAAGAGTTCGAAGACGCCATCATGCGACGGGCGCAGTTCGAACTTGGCGTGGATGCCAACAGGATCGAACTGGTCCTCCCCCACTTCCGGTACCGGGCCATTGATCCCACCGGAATTGTTGAGAATGAGATTTGCCCTGTCTATGTCGCCCGGATCAGCGGAGCACTGCAGCCCAATCCCTCCGAGGTTGCGGACTGGGCCTGGATTTCACCGGCGGTGCTCGCAGATGCCTTGGAGCACTCTCCCGCCGCCTTCAGCCCATGGCTCGGACTGCAGTTCCCGCAGCTCCTTGAGGCGCAGGCACTCCCGCTCGTCGCGGGAGCCGGGGCATGACCGTCACCTCAGGCTCACTGCGAAGCCGGACAGACCTCTGCACCGCCATCGAAACCGAGCTCACCGGACTGATGGGAAAGAGGGCCAGCGTCGCCACGACCTACGGACCCGATTTCACCCGCCTTTGGGCCATTGCCGGCGAGAACGTCCTGGGGGGCAAATTCGTGCGGCCCCTGCTCCTCATGGAAACGTACGACGCCCTGTACCAAGGAAGTTCCGGACAACGCGAGACCGCCATCAGCATCGCCGCCTCCATTGAGCTCCTGCACTATGCCTTCCTGCTCCACGATGACGTGATCGACGGCGACCTCGTCCGCCGCGGGCATCCCAACCTGATCGGTTCCCTGCTTGCCGAGGCCGGCGAAATCCCCCGCCCCGACGGAGCCCTCCACTGGGCGCAGACCGGTGGCATCCTCATGGGCGACATGCTGCTCGCCGCGACGCACCAATCGTTCGCCCGAGTGGACCTGCCCCACGAACTTCGCCTGCGGCTCCTCGACCTGCTGGAACACACCATCAACGAAACCGTTGCGGGCGAACAGCTGGACGTCGGCCTCGGCGATGGAATCGTGGCTCCTGAACTTGAGACCATCCTGATGATGTGCGGCTACAAGACCGCTACCTACACCTTTGAGCTCCCGTTGCGCGCAGCCGCTGCCCTCGCTGGCGCGGATTTCGCCGTCGAGAACGCGCTCGCCACCGCCGGCCGGCATCTGGGGCTCGCCTTTCAGCTGCAGGACGACCTTCTGTCCACCTTCGGGGACCCGCAACGCCACGGCAAGGATCCCTATTCGGACCTGCGCGAGGGCAAGCAGACCGCCATCATTGCCCACGCCCGGTCCACCGCCTCATGGCCGGACATCGAGCCCTTCTTCGGCAGGCCGGAACTCAACGGTGCGGAGGCCGACCACGTGCGCCGGCAACTCACTGATTGCGGGGCTGAGAAGTTTGTCCAGTCCCTGATAGCAGAGCAGCTGCAGGCTTTCAATGACGTACTGGCCAGCGCGGAATCGCAGGTCCCACCCAACGCCCGCAACGTCCTGGTGGACCTCGCCGGGCAGCTGGAAGGACGGCAGTCATGAGCGTAGCCGCTGACACTTCCTTCATCCATTTCACCCGTACCGCCGAGCGCGCTGCGAACCAGGTCATCGCTGCGTACTCCACCTCATTCGGCCTCGCCTGCAAGCTGCTCGGGGCCAGGCACCGCCAGCACGTCCGGAATATCTACGCTTTGGTGCGCGTGGCCGATGAACTCGTTGACGGCGTGACGGCCGAAGCGGGCCTGAGCTATCAGGAACAAAGCGAAGCCCTGGACCACTTCATTGATGAGACGCACCGGGCAGTGAAGCTGGGCTACAGCAGCGACCTCATCATCCACGCCTTCGCCCAAACAGCCCGGGTTGCCGGAATCGAGCAAGACCTCATCGATCCCTTCTTCGCTTCCATGCGTACGGATCTCGGTGAGCGGAGCGCAGCGCCGGCGGCGCCCCTGCGCTTCGATTCCGAGGCGCACCAGGGCTATGTGCACGGGTCCGCCGAAGTGGTGGGGTTGATGTGCCTGCGGGTCTTCATGCGGGATGAAAACATCGACGACGGCGACTCCGCGGCTTTGGAGTACGGCGCCAGCAGGCTGGGCGCTGCTTTCCAGAACATCAACTTCCTCCGGGACCTGGCCGACGATACGATCCGGCTCGGACGCAGCTACCTCGGCACCACGGACCACCTTGAGGACCGGGAACGCATGGAGTGGGTCAGGACCATCCGGGCCCAGTTGGCCGATGCCAATGCCGTCATCCCGTTGCTGCCTCGTGACGCGCGCGCTGCGGTTCGGAGTGCACTGGCCCTTTTCGCCGCACTGACCGACAGGATCGAACAGACCACGGTGGACGAGCTGTACCGCTCCCGCGTCCGCGTTCCGGACAGGGTCAAAGCAGGCTTGGCCGCCCGCGCCGTTGCCTCAACCTGGATGGAGCTGCACCGATGACCCGGACAGTAGTGATCGGCGGCGGCATCGCTGGGCTAGCCACCGCCGCCCTCCTCGCCCACGAAGGACACGAAGTCCAACTCCTTGAGCAGCGTGACCGCGTTGGCGGGCGCGCCGGCAGCCTCGAGCGTGACGGATTCCGCTTCGATACCGGCCCCTCTTGGTACCTCATGCCCGGCGTCTTCGACCATTTCTTCGAGCTCCTCGGCACCAGCACCGCGGAACAGTTGGATCTGCGAACCCTAAGTCCCGCTTACCGCATCTTCAGCGAGCCAAACCACGACGGCGTGCGGCCGGATCCGCTGACCGTTCCGTTGGGCAGCGAACAGGTTTTGGACACCTTCGAACGGGTGGAGCCCGGCAGCGCAAAGGAGCTCTCCGCCTACCTTGCTTCTGCCCGGCACACCACCGACATGGCTGAACGCTTTTTCCTCTATAACCCCTTCACCAAATTGAAGGGGCTGCTGCATCCGGAGGTGGTACGGAGCTTGCCCAAGCTTCTGCAACTCCTTGCCACCCCACTGGACAGGTACGTTTCCCAGCGGTTCCAGCACCCGGTCCTCCGGCAGGTACTGGGGTACCCGGCGGTCTTCCTTGGTACCAACCCTTCAGATGCGCCGGCGATGTACCACCTGATGAGTGCGCTGGATTTGGGCGATGGCGTGCAGTATCCGATGGGTGGGTTCTGGGCTCTCGTCGAGCGGCTCGAGGCATTGGCCCTTGACGCCGGCGTGCGGATCCAGACGGGTGCGGAGGCCCTTAGGATCACCACCCGCGAAGCAACGCACATCAAAAAACTTGGACGCTTTGACGGCCTGAACCTTCCCGCCGGCATCTCCGGCAAGGACAGCCGGGAGGTCACGGGCGTGAAGTGGCGCGACGCCACCGGTGCCGAGCACTACAGCGTGGCCGACCTCGTGGTCTCCGGCGCCGACCTCCACCACACCGAAACCCAGCTGCTGGGCGTCAGGGACCGGAGCTACAACAACAAGTATTGGCGGAGCCGCACCAGCGGCCCGGGCGCAGTCCTGGTGATGCTGGGGGTCAAGGGCGAACTCCCCGAGCTGCCCCACCATTCTCTGTTCTTCACCCGGGATTGGGAGGCAAACTTCGCCTCGATTTTCGGTGAAGAGCCGAGCATTCCGGATCCGGCATCCATCTACGTCTGCAAGCCGAGTGCAACGGATGCCGACGTCGCTCCGCAGGGACATGAGAACCTCTTCGTCCTGGTCCCGATCCCTGCCGACCCTGCCCTGGGAGCGGGCGGTCCTGAAGGCAGCGGCGATCTCCTCATCGAGCAGGCCGCCGACGCCGCCATCGACCAAATTGCCCAGTGGGCCAACATCCCCCACCTCCGGGAGCGCATCGTGGTCCGGCACACCATCGGCCCGGCCGACTTCGCCCGCGACTACAACTCCTGGCGTGGAGGCATGTTGGGCCCCGCCCACACGCTGCGGCAAAGTGCCATGTTCCGGGCCCAGAATGCCTCCAAGCGTGTTCGCGGCCTCTACTACGCCGGTGCCACCACGGCGCCCGGCGTCGGTGTCCCCATGTGCCTCATCAGTGCTGAATTGGTTCTGAAGCGGATCCGCGGCGACCACAGCCCCGGCCCTGTCGCCGCAAGGCCAGTAGCCAGCAGGATGGGCTGATGGGTGTTCTGTACCTGCTCTCACTGCTGCTCGGTATCACGTGCATGCTGCTTCTGGACCACCGCTTCCGTTTGTTCTTCTGGCGCGACGCCAAAGCAGCGGCGATCGTGACCGCCGTCGGGGTTTTGTTCCTCCTCGCCTGGGACCTGGCCGGTATCGGGCTGGGAATTTTCCTGCGCGGCGAAGGCACCATTGCCACCGGGCTGCTGTTAGCTCCCGAGTTGCCCATCGAGGAGCCGGTGTTCCTGATTTTCCTGGTGCTGTGCACGATGGTCCTGTACACGGGCGCCCGACGGCTCCTTGAACGGCTCCCCGCGCGGCAGGCCGAGCGGGAGCGGGAGAACGTATGACGTACTTATGGCTTGCGCTCGCTTTCATTGCGGCGGCAGTCGTTGCCGGCCTGGCCTTCGCCCGCCTCGGTGCGCGGCACGGCGAGACGGCCAAACACTGGAAAGCCGTTGGTATCGCGTTCGCCGCCTTGGCTGTGCTCACTGCGGTGTTCGACTCGGTGATGATCGGCATGGAGCTTTTCCACTACGACCCCTCGCACATCCTCGGGCTCAAGGTAGGACTCGCACCCCTTGAGGACTTTGCGTACCCGCTCGCCGGCGTGGTTGCGCTTCCCGGTTTGTGGATGTGGCTGACTCGCCGACGGGGGGCTGGAGCAAAGTCCAACCTCAAAGGCCTCGTTCCACAGGCAGTGCTCGCGTCCCGACCAGTCAGTTGGATCAATACCGCCTACCCGTTTGCAGCGGCGATGCTCCTGACCACCCGCGAGATCGACTGGGTCCTGATCGTGGGCACGTTCTATTTCCTGATTCCCTACAACCTGGCCATGTACGGCATCAACGACGTCTTCGATTATGAGTCGGACCTCAAGAACCCGCGCAAGGGTGGCATCGAAGGCGCGCTCCTTCAGCCGCACCTGCACCGGCCAATGCTGTGGCTCGCGGTCATCACCAACGTGCCGTTCTTGCTGGTGCTCGCCTTCGCGGGCGGACCCACCACATGGCTTGCCGTGGGTGTGAGCGCATTCGCTGTGGCGGCCTATTCCGTTGCGGGGCTCCGCTTCAAGGAACGCCCGGTCTTGGACTCGCTGACGTCCAGTACGCACTTCGTGAGCCCCGCCGTCGTCGGTTTGGCGTTGGCAGGTGCCGACGTTACGCCAGGGCTTCTCATCCTGCTGGCCGCGTTCTTCCTGTGGGGAATGGCCGCCCACGCCTTCGGCGCCGTCCAGGACATCGAACCCGACCGGCAGGCCGGCATCGGCTCCATAGCAACAGTCATCGGAGCCCGCCGCACGGTGCGGCTCGCCGTCGTGCTCTGGCTTGTTGCCGGGCTCGCCATGTTGGCGACGCCATGGCCCGGGCCGTTGGCGGCCATCATTGCCGTCCCCTACATCGCCAACTGCGCACCCTATTGGAACGTAACGGATACGACGGCGGCACGCACCAATGTGGCCTGGCGCCGGTTTATCTGGCTCAACTACGGTTCAGGATTCCTGGTGACGCTCATCTTCATCCTGCAGTGGAGCCTCACGTCATGATTGGGACGGTTCCTCTGGCTCTTCATCGATGGTGTCCAGTGCTTCACGCATGTGCTGCAGGAAATTCACCACGATCTGCGACTCGTCCGGGCTCAGCGCACAGGCCGCGTCCAGCATCCGGCGGTGCATTCCACCCAGGGTGTGCCGCACTTCCTGATCGGATCCCGGCGTCGCCTTCAGGATCAACGCGCGACGATCGGTGGGATGGGGTTCGCGGCGAATATGGCCGGACTCCACCAGGCGGTCGATCAGCGTGGTCATGGACGCCGACGTTATCCCGAGCTTGTCGCCCAGATCCTTCGGCTTCATCACTTTCCCGGCGGCCTCGGCTTCGAACAGGTAGCGCAGTGCCAGCAGGTCCTTCTCACCCATTCCCATGGAAGAGCGGGTGCGGCGACGCATCGCCTGCTCGGAGGCGCGGTAATCCCGGAGGGCGTTCAGCACGTCAATGGCAATGGCCTTCTGACCTGGGTCCTTGCCGTACCAGTAGCCCTTTGCGTGGCCTTCCGAGTCCATCCAATGTTCCTTCGATAAGCGTAAAGCTTGATTCACTAGCATTTTGATACTAGGTCACCTACCTCGCGAATGCATGACACCGCACATCCCACAAGGAAAGAGGCTCTGCACATGGGAACAGGAAGCTCGGATTTCGCCCGACAGATCACCGTCACGTTGAGCCTGGTGGTGTGCATCGTTGGTTCGATGATCGGCGTCGGAGTGTTTGGCGGAACCCCCATCGCCCAGGCCGCCGGCGGCGCCTTGGCTGCGGATTCCACCCTCCTGGCGCCCGCCACGCCGGCCTTCTCCATTTGGTCCGTGGTGTACGCCGGGCTTGTGGCTTACACGGTGTGGCAGTGGGTGCCGTCCCAGCGGGCCAATTCGCGCCAACGCTCGCTCGGGTGGATCGTGGCTGTGTCCATGATCCTGAATGCGGCCTGGATTCTGTCCGTCCAAGCCGGTTGGCTCTTCGTCAGCGTTCTGGTGATCCTGGCGCTGCTGGTGACCCTGGTGTTGGCGTTCCTGCGCTACAGCCAGACCCGAGCTGCTTCCTGGGTTGAGGCTGTGGTGGTGGATGGAACCTTGGGGTTGTACCTCGGCTGGACCAGTGTGGCCGTGTGCGCCAACATCGCGGCTGCTTTGAAGGCTTCTGGTTTCTCCGGTTTCGGCTTCCAACCGGAAATCTGGTCGGTTGCCGTGCTGGTGGTGGTCGCGATAGTGGGGATCGCCTTGGCTATCAGGGGCAGGGGGAGGCTGGCATTGGCCGCAGCCATCGCATGGGGACTGGTGTGGATCACGGTGGGCCGCAGCGCTGCCGCCCCTGAATCATTCCCGACGGCGATAGCAGCCGCCGTCGCTGCTGCTTTGGTCCTCGGCGCTGCGATCACCGTGCGGGCTCGGACAGTGATGGCTGGGGTTGGGGCTGGGGCCGGGGCTGCAGCTCGGCGGTGACGCGGCGTCGGCGGTGACACGGCGGTGTTTGTTCCCCCGCGGTGTTTGTTTTCCGCAGTGTCCGTTTTCCGCGCGGCGCAGGGGCGGGGACCTAGCTCCCGGTTGAGTCCCCGCCTTTGTTTGCCACACGCACCGCAGGGCGGCGGGCGGGGCGGAAACGGTCCGACTCGTCGACGGCTACGAGGCCCCGACGGACGCACCTGACTAGCTGCTTTTTCCTGACGTCTCGGGTTTTCCACGTAGGGCAGGTTGTCCACATAGGTCGGTTGGGGTCTGATGGTGTTTCGTGCTGGCTGGAAGAGTTGGGGCATGGAGCTGATTCGGGACGGGCAAGCGGGCGCAGACGCAACGGGCGTAGACGCAACGGGCGCGGCGCTTGCTCATGTTGCGGGTTGTTGGTCCAGTGCTTCGCTGCCGCGGGTGTCTGATCTCATCACTCTCCTGCGCTCCGTTCCCCTGGGTGTGGGCAGTGGTGAGTTGGTGGATCAGGTCCGGGGGTTGGAGGAGTTGAAGTCTGCCATCACTGGGTTGCA
>NZ_VNFK01000013.1 GCF_007786235.1 Paenarthrobacter nitroguajacolicus
CGTCGCGGGTTCAGGAGCATTCGGGGTCACGGGCCCCGTTGGTGTCGGGGGCGCGGGAGGATTTCCGGGGGCATTTTGCCGCCTTCACCTCTGGGTTCCGCCAATCGATCCGGATCCGCCTATATTGCCAGTGCCGATGGAGTCGTTATACCGACAAATCGTTCTACTTTGGAAACAGGATTTCAAAAGGCCGGGCTTGCCAGCAAGCCTACTGATTCGATGGGAATGCAGTACACGATGCCAGATGGTAGTCTTGTTCGCATTATGGAGCCGTCTGGCGGAGCCCCTCTCAGGGCTTCATTCACAAACGCGAACGAAGGTCCGGTCCAACCGTTCACTGGAAAGCCCGTCCAGCCACCCCGAGGACTCACTAGGCCTGAAAGAGCGCTTTACGTTCGGGAACGCACGCACATTGAATTGATGCCATGATTGATCGCCTGATTTCTCGTATAAATGCTGTCTTACCCCTCGAAGTTATGCGCATTGAAGTCAATGACCCCTTCTTAAGCCTAGTCGGCGAAAATTGGTCGCTCGCGTTGAACTGTCCGTGGACGCTAGAAACGCCGGATGAAACCATCCCTTGGGAGTCAGATCTTCTTGATATTGAGGCGGAGAAGTTGGTTGGGCTATCGATGGAAGCAGCATCCAAAGGAAGGTCGGATGCTTCCGACCTTATTTTCTACTTCACTTCGGGATTTACAATTCATGTTTTCCCGGATACTGATCTGGATCCCTGGGTGATGCGGTTGCCAGACGTGGTTCTCATCGGACGAAAAAGTCCCTGACCATAGCAGTGTATGTTGCCTAGCTGTGCTGCCCAGGGAGGTTGTTGAGGACGTGCGAGGACGCGGCGTGAGATTTCCGGGATGACGAACGCCTCCCCGTGTGGAGTGGAGTTGTCTAAGAAACCGCTGCACACCTAGGAGGCCTTCGTGTCCCACGCTAACGCAATGTTGACCCCAAAAGCCCGTTTGAAGCTCGCCCAATTGGTCGTTGAAGACCATTGGACGATCACCGAGGCAGCCAAGCACTACATGGTCTCCTGGCCCACAGCTAAACGCTGGGTCACCCGCTACCTCTAACTCGGTCGCGAAGGAATGAATGACAAGTCGTCCCGTCCCCGCTGCAGCCCCAACCGCACCCCGTGGAAACTGGGTCAAACGCATTGTTGCCCTGAGGTGGCGCAAGCGGCTGGGCCCGGTGCAGATCGCCGGGCGGCTGGGCATCGCGGCCTCGACCGTGCACACTGTCCTGGTCCGCTGTCGGATCAACAGGCTGCGATACATCGACCGGATCACCGGCGAACCAAACCGCCGCTACGAACACACAGCCCCGGGCGAGATGCTCCACGTAGATGTCCCCAAATTCGGGAACATCCTCGACGGCGGCGGCCACCGCTACCTTGGCAGGGTCGAGGGCGGAAAGAACTTCAGGTCCTCAGCAGCACGCAGCGGCTACGCCCGTTCCAGCAAGCACCCCAGAAACGAGACCAACTGAAAAATCGAACGGCTCCACCGAACACTCAACGACGGCTGGGCCTACGCCAAGTTCTGCAGCACCGAATCCAGCCGCAGGGAGGCCCTACCCGGCTGGATCCACTACTACAATCACCAGAGGACCCACACCGCACTCGGGAGCACCCCACCCGTCAGCCGGCTAACCAACCTCCCTGGGCAGTACACCTAGCCATCCTCTAAGTTTGGCTCCACGAGCAGCAACTCAATGCAGGCCAGCACTTCTGGATCGGGAGGCTATGCGAGAGCGATGAGCAGCTTTATTCGTTGTCCTTACACTTTCACCATTACGGTACGGATTGGAAACCAATGGACCCTCTTCTTGATGCTCAGTTTCTTCCATCTGGGTTCCACTATTCTGGCTTTTACAAAAGGTTGATAGCACTGAACCTCACTAACCTTGAACCCTGGCGGATACTTCAAGGTCAAATGCTGATCCAGCGGACCGTAGGTTTAAGGGAGCGGTATCCCTCTCGTTTGCTTGTTCCCTTCGCGCGCAGGATTGATTCTGACGCAGTGGCTTGCTGGGACCTGGATGCCGATTGCGATGCGATCAGCGTCATTCATGATTTTGCCAATTCCGGGTGGGAGCAAAGGGAAAGATATGACGACCTGACCTGCTGGTTCCGGCAGGCCGTCGAAGACATGATTGAATTTGAGCAGTAGTGGGGAAGATTACACCGGACTTGAGCGAGTTGATTCGGTCGCCTGGCTGCACGACCTGCCCCACCGATCGCACCTCGTAGTCACACGGGGCGATCAGTGGGAATAGCCTCAGCCCAGCAAAGCCCGCCGCAGCACGTCCAAACCAACTGAGCCGATGTTGAGTGCCTTGCTGTGGAAGGACTTCAGGTCAAAGCCGTCGCGCCCCTCAAGCTCGGCACGGATCTGCTCCCAGAGACGCTGCCCTACCTTGTAGGACGGCGCTTGTCCCGGCCAGCCGAGGTAGCGGGTGAATTCGAACTGGAGCTGGCCTTCGCTGATGTCGAGGTTGGACTTGAGGAAGTCGAAGCCCTTTTCCGGCGTCCAGGTGCCGGTGCCCCAGCGTTCGGGGACGGGCAGTTCCAAATGCACACCGATGTCGAACACTACGCGGGCTGCCCGCATTCGCTGGCCATCCAGCATGCCCATGTGGTCACCCGGGTCTTTGAGGTAGCCCAGTTCCAGCATGAGCTGTTCGGCGTAGAGCGCCCAGCCTTCACCATGTCCCGAGACCCAGCAGACGTTGCGCCGCCAGTTGTTCAAGAGTTCCCGGCGGTAAGTTGCCGTGGCGACTTGGAGGTGGTGGCCGGGCACGCCTTCGTGGAAAACGGTGGTGGTTTCGGACCACGTTGTGAAGGTGTCTTCGCCTGCCGGCACTGACCACCACATACGTCCGGGCCGGGAAAAGTCGTCGGAAGGGCCGGTGTAGTAGATGCCGCCTTCGTCGGTGGGGGCGATCATGCACTCAAGAGTTCTCATGACGTCCGGGATGTCGAAGTGCACGTCTGCAAGTTCAGACACGGCCCGGTCGGAGAGCTCCTGCATCCAGGCCTTGAGGGCGTCCGTGCCCTTGATCTGGCGTGCAGGATCGTTGTTGAGGATGCTCTTGGCTTCTTCGATCGATGCACCAGGTTTGATCTGGTTGGCGATCTTCTCCTGCTCGCCGATGAGCCTTTCAAGCTCCTGAACGCCCCTAGTGTAGGTCTCTTCCAGATCGACTTCGGCGCCAACGAATGAACGCGAGGCCAGCGCGTAGCGTTCGCGCCCGACTGCGTCCTTCTCCGGTGCCAGGGGCAGGAGTTCGTCCCGAAGGAAGTCGCCCAGGGCGCTGTACGCAGAACGCGCGGCCGCAGTCCCGGCGTCGAGCTTGTCCTGAACCTCGGCGGGCAGCGGCGAGGCATCAATGGCAGCGTTGGCCGCCATTTTGGCGAAGAAGCCATCCTCGGCGGCGTAGCGGCCGGTCTGTTCGATGACGATCCGCACCTGCCGGGCGGCGGCTACCTTTCCGGCGTCAGCAGCGGAGCGAAGCGACTCAATGTAGCCCTCAACGGCCCCGGGAACATTAGCCGCGCGACCGGCGAGGTGTTCCCAGTGCTCCACCGTATCGGTGGGCATGAGGTCGAAGATGGCACGGATGTCCTGGGCGGGGGAGGCGATGTTGTTGAGGTCGGCGGCGTCCCAACCGGACTCGTGGATCTCAAGTTCCAGGCCGAGCCGCTCGCGCATGGCGTCGAGGGTGACGGCATCCACATCATCGGACGGCTCAAGGCCTGCCAGGGCATCCAAGGCCAATCTCGTGGCCTCCGCATGGGCCTCAGCACCGGCAGGGGAGTAGTCCTGGTATTCGGTTTCGTGTCCCGGCAATCCCAGCGTGGTGGCGAAGCTGGGATTGAGTTCGATCAGCTTTTCTGTGTACGCGTCAGCGACGGCATCAATGGCGGACTTCGGGCGTACGGGGTGTTTGCAGTAGTCACCCACAGAGCCTAACCGCGACGCCGCTTACGTGAAAGGGTTGTTGAACTTTTCTACGCTCGGGAAAATTAGCCCCGGCTGCGCTTCCACGCTCCCGGACCCGGGGAAGGGTCCAGACGCAGTTGCTGCCGACGCACCCAATGCCGGACATTCGGCTTCGACGCGGCAGCTTCCGAAGGAGCACCGAGTGAAACCACGACGGCGGCCAGCGCCGCGAGTTCTTCGGCGGTCGGTTCACCTTTGACCACAGAGAACAGGGGCGCAGCGGCTGCTTCGGCGGGCAACTGGTCGGGCGCGGAATCGGCGCGGTGCTTGGGCGTGCTCACAGCGGGATGTTTCCGTGCTTCTTGGTGGGCAGGCTGGCGCGCTTGTCCCGCAGGGCCCGCAGGCCGCGGATGATCTGCAGGCGGGTGTCGGACGGGGCGATGACCGCGTCCACGTAGCCCAGTTGCGCCGCCTGGTACGGGTTGAGGAGTTCTTCCTCGTAGCCCTGGATGATTTTGGCCCGCTTCGCCTCGACGTCGCCACCGGCTTCGGCAACAGCAGCGAGGTCGCGACGGTACAGGATGTTGACGGCACCCTGGGCGCCCATGACGCCGATCTGCGCAGTGGGCCAGGCGAGGTTGAGGTCGGCGCCGAGCTTCTTGGAGCCCATGACGATGTACGCGCCGCCGTAAGCCTTGCGGGTGATCACCGTGAGCTTGGGAACGGTGGCTTCGGCGTAAGCGTAGAGGAGCTTGGCGCCGCGGCGGATGATGCCCTGGAATTCCTGGTCCTTGCCGGGCAGGAAGCCGGGGACGTCCACCAGCGTGATGATGGGGATGTTGAAAGCATCGCAGTGTCGAACGAAACGGGCTGCCTTCTCCGAGGCCGAGATGTCCAGCGTTCCCGCGAACTGCATGGGCTGGTTGGCCACAATGCCTACGGTGTGTCCCTCAACGCGGCCGTAGCCGATCATGACGTTGGGTGCGTAGAGGGACTGCATCTCAAGGAAGTGGGCGTCGTCCACGATCTGCTCGATGACCTTGCGCATGTCGTAGGGCTGGTTGGCGGAGTCGGGGATCAACCCGTCCAGGGCGAGGTCGTCGTCGTCGACTTCCAGTTCCTGGTCGTGCTCCACCACCGGGGCCTCGGACAAGTTGTTGGACGGGAGGAAGTCCAGGAGTTCACGGACGAACTCAATGGCGTCTGCTTCGTCGGACGCGAGGTAGGTGGAGGTACCGGTGGTGGCGTTGTGCTGCCGGGCGCCACCGAGCGTTTCCATGTCCACGTCTTCGCCCGTGACGGTCTTGATGACGTCAGGTCCCGTGATGAACATGTGGGAAGTCTTGTCCACCATGACCACGTAGTCGGTCAGTGCGGGGGAGTAGGCGGCGCCGCCGGCGCACGGGCCCATGATGAGGGAGATCTGGGGGACGACGCCGGAAGCGTGGACGTTGTTGCGGAAGATGTCCGCGAACATGGCCAGCGAGGCGACGCCTTCCTGGATACGCGCGCCGCCGCCGTCGTTAATACCGACAACCGGGCAGCCGTTGCGGAGGGCGAATTCCTGGACCTTGACGATCTTCTCGCCGTTGACCTGGCTCAGCGAGCCGCCATAGACGCTGAAGTCCTGGCTGTAGATGGCGATCAGGCGGCCGTCGACTGTGCCATACCCGGAAACAACGCCGTCGCCGAGGGGCTTCTTCTTTTCCATGCCGAACGCCGTGGAGCGGTGGACTGCGAGGGCGTCGAACTCGACGAACGATCCGGGATCAACCAGGAGGTCGATGCGTTCGCGGGCGGTGTTCTTGCCGCGCGCATGCTGCTTTTCGATTGCTTCCGGGCCGGAAGGCTGTTCTGCACGGGCCTGGCGGTCGCGGAAGTCGGCAATCTTTCCCGCTGTCGTTGTCAGATCGTGGCTCATCAAGTGTCTCCGGCTCTGTAGCTGATTTTCGCTGGCGCAGTTAGGTGACGGTCGCAAGCTTAAGTAGCTTCCGTACAAAGAACAGGCCCCGATGGCCAGTCTAGTGACGCCTTTGCCGCGAACCGCTGTAGAAACCCTACAATTTTCAGCGTCCAAGCCAAAGCCATCCCTATGTTACCCGTCAGTAACATACTTGGGTTAGAGTGTCCCCATGACTTCAAGCAACGACGCTTCCCGCACACTTTCCCACGGTGCCAGCCCCTACGTCGCCACCGGCTCACTGAAGGACCGGACCATCCTGATGTCAGGCGGCAGCCGTGGCATTGGACTGGCAATCGCCACCCGCGCAGCCCGCGACGGCGCCAATATCGTGCTCATGGCCAAGACCGGCGACCCCCACCCGAAACTGGAAGGGACAGTCTTCACCGCCGCCGAACAGCTGGTCGCCGCAGGCGGCCAGGCGCTGCCACTCGTAGGGGACGTCCGCAACGATAACGACGTCGCGGCTGCGGTGGCCGCCGCCGTCGAGCGTTTCGGAGGAATCGACGTCGTCATCAACAATGCCTCGGCGATCGACCTCTCCCGCACCGACGCCGTTGACATGAAGCGCTACGACCTCATGCAGGACATCAACGTCCGCGGCACGTTCCTGCTGTCCAAGCTGGCGTTGCCCGCCCTTCGGGAATCCAGCCACGGCCACATCCTCACGTTGTCCCCGCCCCTCAACCTGGACCCCAAATGGGCGGGTATGCACCTCGCCTACACCATGGCCAAATACGGGATGAGCCTCACCACACTGGGCCTCGCCGAAGAACTGAAGGACGACGGGGTGTCCGTCAACTCGCTCTGGCCCTGCACCCTCATTGATACTGCCGCGATCAGGAACATGCCCGGTGGGCAGCAGATGGTGCAGGCTGCCCGGGGGCCGGAGATCATGGCCGATGCTGCGCACGCAGTGCTGACCGGTTCTGGCGCTACCGGGAATTTCTTCACCGATGAAGAGGTCCTTCGTGCGGCCGGCGTGTCGGACTTTTCGCCCTACAGCCTTGGGGCTCCGGAAGACCGACTCGTTCCGGACATCTTCCTCTAGGCGGATTCCCAGCCGCTTTTCGGTGAAAGGCACCATCCGGGGCCGCCTCAACTGGATAGGATTCAGCTATGGACGCCGAACAACCAGCCAGCAGTGGACCCCAGGAATCATCCGGGCAGTCGCGCGCCCCTTTGGACCGCGAAGCACTGCTGCAGGCGGATTTCCTTTCGGCCACGGGCATCTCGAAACTGACCATCGTGGAATCCACGGGGTCAACCAACCAGGACCTGGTCCGGGCAGTAACCGTTGAGCCGAAGAAATGGGCCGATCTCGCCGTCCTGACAGCGGAGCACCAGACTGCGGCGCGCGGGCGACTGGACCGCCACTGGGAATCGCCGGAGCGTTCCGCGGTATCCGTGTCCATGGTGTTGCGACCTGTCACGGCAGACGGCATGCCAGTACCAACACAGAGCTACTCGTGGCTGTCCCTTCTTGCGGCCGTTGCCCTGCGCGAGGCCTTGCAGGAAACGGCCGGTGTGACGGCCGAGATCAAATGGCCCAACGACGTCCTGGTCAATGGGCGCAAGATCGCCGGCATCCTCGCGCAGATGACGCCCATGGGTGACGGCTCCGTGCCTGCCGTGATTCTGGGTGTGGGGCTCAACGTGTCCCTGGCCGAGAAGGAACTCCCCGTGCCGACGGCGACGTCGCTCGCCTTGGAAGGAGCCACGACGACGGACCGCACCGCGTTGCTGAAGAGCTACCTTTCGCGTTTCGCCAGGCTCTACCGCAGTTTCTGCAACTCGGAGGGGGACCCGGCCGCCGGATTGGTGGGTGGGCCGTCCCTGCATAAGCGCGTTGAATCTGCCATGGTCACATTGGGACGCGAAGTGCGCGCGCACCTGCCCGGCGACCACGAGTTGGTGGGGCATGCATCGCGCCTCGATGAGCATGGCTCGTTGTTGGTGGTGGACCACGGTGGCAGGGAGCACGTAGTCACAGCCGGGGATGTGGTGCATTTGCGCGCCACGGAAAGCGGTTATGCGTAAAGAGCTGCTTCCGGGGGAGCAGGTCATCACCATCACGCATCAGCAGGCCCGCTCACTCTTCTTTCCGGTGCTGGCCTTCGTTGTGGTTCCTGCCTTGGCCGCCTACGCCTGTGCCTGGGTTGTCAAAGGAAACGCGCAACGGCTTGTCCCGTTCATTACAGTTGAATGGACGCCGTGGCTCTTGGGTGCCGCAGTGGTGCTTGCTGCTTGGGTTGTGCTTGGTTACAGCGTGAAGCGCGTGCTCCGATGGCGCTCGGTCAGGTACGTCCTCACGAGTCGGCGGATACTTGCCAAGTACGGAATGTTTCGCCGCAGCGATTGGCAGGTGTCGCTGATGGCCGTCCGCAATGTGGGTGTCCATCAAAGCTTGATTCAACGGACACTGCACTCCGGGAATATATCCTTGGATACCGGGCACTCCGGAACAGCCGTTATGGCCGACGTCCCTGAGGTGGGTAAGTTCAGGGGATTCATTCTTGACGCGATGGACGAACTCCCGCAAGGTGAGGTTTTTGAGGGCGAAGTACTAAGGGATTTTGAAGAATTGCCGTGGGAGTTGAGAGAAGGTGGAAGAGATGAGCGTTGAGGATCAGCAGTCCGGCGAGGACCTGGACCAGGAGTTCGACGCCGTACCCGAACCTTCCGTGGACGAGGAGACTGAAGCTGGGCCAGCTCCGGTCCCCACCGGCCCGCCCACTGGTGTCATGTCCGCGGAGCGCCTGGCCATCAAGGCGCTCGAGGCGAAGCTCCTGGGCGGCGAACGCAAGCTCCGCCGTCGTGAAGTCGCTGCAGGAGCAGGAGTGTCCATCCTCTCAGCGCGGAAGGTATGGCGTGCTCTGGGTTTCCCGAACTTCGGCGACGAAGACGTGGCGTTCACTGAGCGTGACCAGGCTGCGTTGTCGAGCATTCTGGACCTCGTCCGGGCAGGCATCCTGACCGAAGAAGCCGCCATCTCGGTGACACGCTCCATCGGGCAGATGACTGACCGCATGGTGGTCTGGCAGATCGAAGCCTTGGTTGAGGACATGGTGTCCGAACAGGGAATTCCGGATGCCGTTGCGCGCAAGCAGCTGGTGGGACGGTTGCCTTCCCTGGTGGACTCCTTGGAAGAGATCCTGGTCTACTCCTACCGGCGCCAACTCAATGCCGGGGTTCAGCGCCTCGCTGTCCGGGCCGAAGCCGGGCTGCAAGCCAGCGAGGAAGGCCGCGAAGGTGACGAGGACGATTCCCCTTTGCCCTTGGCCCGTGCTGTCGGCTTTGCGGACCTCGTTTCCTACACCAGCCTTTCGCGCCGCATGAACGAGAAGACACTGGCCCAGCTGGTGCAGCGATTCGAGAACAAGTGCGCCGAGATTATCTCCGTGGGTGGCGGCCGGCTGGTCAAGACAGTGGGCGACGAAGTCCTCTACATTGCCGAGACTCCTGCGGCCGGTGCCGAGATTTCCCTTGCACTGGCTCAAGCCTTCACCGAAGACGAGATCCTGCCGCAGTGCCGCGTATCCATGGTCTGGGGCCGCATCCTCTCCCGTCTGGGCGACATTTACGGACCCACCGTGAACCTGGCTGCCCGGCTAACCACCCTTGCCCAGCCCGGCACCGTGCTGGTTGATGCCATGACCGCCGCTGCCCTTGGACAGGACGACCGCTTCGTCCTGGTTCCGCAGAAATCCGAGAATGTCCGCGGCTTCGGCGAAATCCATCCCGTGATGCTTGCCAGGGGCCGCGGCAAGGGCCTCGTACTGGACTGAGTCCTGGGTGTGAGTAGATCCACATGACGCAGCCTTAACAAATCGATGGACTAACCCGGTACTCTTGGGTTGTTTGTGTCGTGATAGCCGTGGGGGTCGGCGTCGGGCGCTTTAAAGCTGCCTAAATGTGGGGGAATGTTGGATGGCTCTGCCTAACGAGTCCGGGAAACGCCGTGCCATGAACCGCCGGCGCCGGGTCATCACTGCGACCGCCTTTACCGCGGCGGCCGCTGTCCTGGTAACCGGCGCCATCCTCTATCCAGGTTTCAAGACCACGGATGTCGATCTTAACGACGGTGGCGTCTGGGTCGTCAGCAAATCCAAGAATGCAGCAGGTCGGCTCAACTATCCCTCCAAGTCCTTGGACGGGGCGGTAACCCCTGCCAGCGCCGACTTCGATATCCTCCAGCAGGCGGGGGACATCTTCATTGATGACGCTGACGGCGGGACCATCAACCCGGTCAGTGCAGCAAACATGCGGCTCGGGGGAGACCAGAAACTGCCGGGTGCCGCCGAGGTCAGCTTCGGGAGCAAGGTCCTGGCAGTTACCGATCCCTCCAAAGGCAAAGTCTGGGCTGTCTCTCCGACGTCCATCGGCGGATTCAGCGACGAGTCCGAGCCCTTGTTCGAACAGTCCCCGGGCGTTGTCTCGGTGGTCGGCGTGGACGACACCATCCACACACTTGATCCCGAAACAGGTCGGCTGACAGCCACAAAGGTAGATGCCGACGGCAAGGCCGTTGACTCCCAGGTCCGGAATGATGATCGGCTGAAGGCGTCAGGGGAGGTCCAACTGGCCGCCGTCGGAGACAAAGCAGTGGTCCTCAACGAGTCCACTGGCGACATCGTTCTCCCCGGTGGAAGCAAGGTGCATTTGGCCGACGCCCGCGACGCCAAGCTGCAACAGAGCGGCCCGGCCGCAGACTTCGTGGCCATCTCGACGCCCACTGCCTTGCTCCTGCAGCCCTTGGGCGGTGGGACCGCGAAGACCATCCAATCCGATGGCAACGGCATCCCGGCAGCACCTGTCCATCTGGGGTCGTGCACGTACGCGGCCTGGTCAGGGACCAACAAGTACGTCCGCGAATGCAGTAATGAGGCTGACAACCGCCGCGCCGATGTCCCCAAGGCGAGTGCGTCGCCGTCGTACGTTTTCCGGGTCAACCGCGAGCTCGTGGTGCTGAACGACGTAAACTCCGGCAACGTCTGGATGGTTAACCAGAACATGCAGCTGGTCAACAACTGGGACGACGTCATCCCACCCCAGCAGACATCGGACGACGCCGACAAGGACTCCGCGGACGAAGTCCAGCAGACGGTCCTCCCGGACCGCAGCAAACCCAACACCGTGCCGGTGGCCAAGCCTGATTCATTCGGAATCAGGGCCGGCAAGACCACCATCCTTCCGGTGCTGGACAACGACGCCGACGCCGACGGAGACGTCCTCACTGTCAGCACCAGCGAGCCGCTTAAGTCGGGCGCATTGTCCGCGGTCTATGGTGGGACGGGCTTCCAGATCGCCGTTCCGGCCGGGACTACCGGGTCCGAGACGTTCAAGTATTCGGTGGACGATGGCCGCGGCGGAACAGGCGCCGCGGACGTGGACCTGCGGATCGTCCCCAGCGAAGAAAACAACGCACCCCAGCCCAAGCCCAACCGCAACAACGCGCTGGTGGTCCAGTCCGGCAAGATCGCCAGTCAGTTCATCCTCACCGATTGGCTGGATCCCGACGGCGATGACATCTTCGCCGTCGCTGTCTCCAGCAGCGATCCCGCTGACCAGGTCCGGATCAGGCCGGACGGCTTGCTCACCTTCCAGGACTCAGGCGCAGGTCCGGGTCGGAAGACCCTGACCGTCAGCGTTTCCGACGGCGCCCTGACCACCCAGGGCCAGATCAGCGTCGACGTCCGTGCACCGGGAGCGCTGCCCCCCATTGCCAACGCCGACCATGTGGTGGCTGTTGCCGGCCAGGACACCGTGATCGCCCCGCTCAAGAACGACACTGACCCGCAAGGCGGCACGTTGCGGCTGGCGCAGGCGCAGCCCGATGAACAGTCAACGGCCGTGGTGGGACCCGACCAGCAGACATTCGCCTTCAACTCCACAGTCGTCGGACCCCACTACGTCACCTACATGGTGACCAACGGACCGGCGAGTGCGCAGCAACTGGTGCGGATCGACGTCGTATCCGGCAACAGTGACGGTGCGCCCGTAGCTGTCCGGGACATCGCGCTCCTGCCGAGTGGCGGCAGTGTGGTGGTTGACGTGCTGGGCAACGACTCAGACCCGGGCGGTGGCGTGCTGGTGGTCCAATCGGTGACGGCAGCTGACGGGCTGCCCGTTTCGGTGGCAGTGCTGGACCACTCGGTCATCAAGATCACCGATATCCGTGCCGAGGGACAACTCTCGCTCAAGTACACGATTTCCAACGGCAAGGCCTCCGCGACGGGGGACATCTCCGTTCAAGTGGTCCCTGCACCCACCAAGCTTCAAGCTCCGCAGGCCAAGCCTGATGAAGTCTCAGTACGGGTGGGCGATGTGGTGACGATTCCGGTGTTGGCGAACGATACCGACCCCAACGGCGGAGAGCTCACCCTGGATCCTGTGTTGGCGCAGCAGCCAGATGAAGCAGCCGGGCGGATGTTCGTCGCCGGCAACACGCTGCGCTTCATCGCAGGCGAGGAACCTGCCACCGTTTACGCGATCTACAAGGTCAGCAACGCCTCAGGCCAGACAGATTCGCAGCAAGTCACAATCAGGATCCGTGGCCGTGACGACGCAACCAACACCAGGCCGGAACCGCGGAACCTGACAGCCCGGGTGGTTGCCGGTATGACCGTGAGGATCCCCGTACCCTTGGACGGCATCGACGCCGACGGCGACTCCGTCCAGCTCATCGGCATCGACAAAGCGCCCGAACTGGGTACGGCCATTCTCAGGGATGGCTACCTGGAGTTCACGGCAGGCGGGAAGTCCGCCGGTACGGACACGTTCAGTTACCGCGTCCGTGATCGCATCGGCGCCGAGAACACGGGAACGGTGATTGTGGGCATCGCGCCGGCCGAAGCCGACAACCAGAAGCCGATCGCCGTGGATGACACCATCGATGTTCGCCCTGGTCGCAGGGTGGCGGTGGATGCTCTGAAGAATGATTCGGATCCCGACGGCGACCCCATCGGACTGGTGCCGACGTTGGAGGCAAAGCCCGAGCTCCAGGTGGAGACTGCGGGAGGCAAAGTGGTGCTGACAGCACCCGGCGCCGCCGGCACCGAAAGCATCAGTTACCGGATCCAGGACGACAAGAAAGCGGAGGCCGCCGCCGTCATCCGTGTCCAGACCAGTCCGACCGCACCCCTTCATGCCCCGGTGGCAGTGGACGATCGGATCACACTGGCTGAGACTCTGGGCAGGACCGCGGTGGACGTACCTGTCTTGAAGAACGATTCGGATCCCGACGGCGTAGCTGAGGACCTCAAGATCTCCCTTCCTGACGGAAACCCGAACGCACGCGTTGGGACAACCGGGAACGTGGTGGTGACGCTGGCTCCCCAGGATCAACTGATTCCGTACAACGTGACGGACGTTGATGGGCAGACCGCAACGGCAGTCATGTGGATTCCGGGCCAAGGCCTCCAGTACCCCACGCTCTCCACTACCGACGTCGTGGAAATTACTGCGGGGGAGGAGGTCACCCTGGCCCTGCAGGACTACGTCAAGGTGAGGGAAGGACGCCAGCCCCGTATCACGGTTGCCGACAAGATCCGTGTCCAAGGCGGCGAGCCCACCAACGTCATCGCGGGCGACGGAACGGCCCTGAGGTACGCCGCCCAGGCGGAGTACGCAGGCCCCGGCTCCATCACCTTCGAAGTGACGGATGGAAGCGGTCCTGACGATTCCGAGGGCCTCAAGTCCACGCTGACCATCCTCACCAAGGTGCTGCCGGACCCGAACGCAAACCACGCTCCTACGTTCAGCGGGGCGGCCATCGAGGCCCCCAAGGGCGACACCGTGGACTTGGATCTTGCCAACCTCGCCGCGGACGTGGACGAGAAAGACCAAGGCAAGCTTGCCTTCGGGTTGGACGGTGACATGCCCGCCGGTTTTGACGCGCGGATCGAAGGCACCGTTCTAAAGGTCACCCCGGGTGGTTCACTCAACCCGGGAGCGCGCGGCACGCTGCCGCTGAAGGTGACCGATGGCCGCTCCGAACCGGTCAAGGCCGCCGTCACGGTCACGGTGGTTTCTTCCGACCGGCCAAAGCCGGCAGCCAACGATGACGTTGTGGAAAAGGCCGACGCCGGGAAGTCCGAAACCATCAATGTGTTGGGCAATGACTTCAACCCCTTCAGCGAGCCCCTGACCATCGTGTCGGCAGTGGTTGAGACAGGAGCTGCCTCCGGCGCGCCCGCTGTCTCCGGTGATTCGATCACGGTGACTCCCTCCGAGGGATTCAAAGGGGTCTTGGTGGTCCGGTACACCATCAAGGACAAGACGGATGATCCGAGCAGGCAGGCCGTGGCCCGGGTCCGCATCACGGTGCGCGACAAACCGGACGCACCTTCGGCGCCGGTAGCCACTGACGTTCGCAGCAAGACGGCTGTGCTCAAGTGGGCCCCGCCGTCGGACAATGGCGCAGCCATCACCAAGTACACCGTTAAGGCTGCTGGTTTCCAGCAGGAATGCCCCACAACAACGTGTACGTTGAACGGGCTGACCAACAACGTCAAGTATGTCTTCACTGTGGTGGCCACCAACGAGGTAGGCGAGTCCCAGCCGTCAGTCCCGTCCAACGAGATCACTCCGGATGAAAAGCCGTCCGCCCCTGACGTACCTGCCGTTAAGGCCGGCGACAAGGACATGGCCATTACCTGGACACCGGCCAAGACCGAAGGCTCTCCGGTGAAGCACTACAACCTGGAGATCTCTCCACCACCTGCCAACGGTATCGCCGTCAAGAACGAGGTAACCGGCCTCAGCTACACGTGGCCAGGCTTGACCAATGGGGTGAAGTACAAGGTCCGGGCCCAAGCGGTGAACGATCTCGGTCCCTCGGAATGGGGTCTGTACTCCGCCGAGGACCACCCTGCCGGCATCCCCGGCACGCCGTCGCCGCCGAGCACCACAGTGGTGTCCGCCGTGGGTTCCCAGAACCAGCTCCGCGTCGACTGGGCCGAGCCGGACATCAACGGTGACCCCATAAAGAATTACTACGTCAGCATGAGTGGTGGCAGCGGAGCCACACAGACACAGACCATTCCGGGGAACGTCCGTACGGCAACCTTCAAGGTTTCCACCGATGAATCGGCGTACACGTTCACGGTTCAGGCGGAGAACAAAGCGGGGAAGAGCGCGGTTAGTGCTGCGTCGCCGCCGCGTCGGGCAACAGGAAAGCTGGCCACTGTCCAGAACGTGAGCGCCACGCCGGCCAACACCGGCGCCGCCGGCGGGCAGCTCACCATCAACTTCAGCGCGCTCAGCGATGCCCAACGCAACGGTTCCAAGGCCAACGAAGTCAGCTACACCTACTTTGCGGGCGGACGCTCCGGCGCCATCCAGCCCGGGCAGACAGTGGGAGGCTTCACCAACGGCCAGGCCACCAGCGTCACCGTCACGGCACACTCAACAGTGGCGCCCAGCTCGGATGCGAGTGCTGCAGCCACCGCGAAGCCCTATGGTGCGCCGGGTACGCCGTCGGCGTCGGGCTCGAATGGCGCCGTGAACCAGAAATCAGTGACCTTCAACTGGTCGTCCCCATCACCATCCACCAATGACGTCGCAACGACGAAGATCCGGATCGACGGCGGTGGTTGGGAGACAGTGGGTGCCTCGGGCAGCCGGACCATCAACACAGCTGGCTGGGAAGAGCAGCACAGCATCACTGTGCAGACGTTCAACTCTCTCGGCACGGGCGGCGGTCTGGCTACGGCCAGCGCCACGTCCGGACGCCAAGGGGTGTGGACAACCACCATGAACCCGGGCGCCGTGGTCCGTTCCTGCAGCTTCACGTTGGGTGGGGCGAATTACGACCCCAAGAAGTTCACCTGTGACGGCCAAAGCAACAACACGCCACCGTGGATGGCCTCGGCTGACCAGGGCGCAATTGTGGTGCGTTGTTACATCGACCAAACAGATAATTGGACCGGTATGCACCGTTGGTGGCGCATCGAATCCGGGTCGTACCGAAACGTGGGCCGGTACATCATCGCAGGTCACACTCACTTGGGTGACCCAGCTGGCTTGGGGGCCCCGCCATGCTGACCTTGAGGAAATGCGGCCGGGCAGTTCTCCCCATCGCGCGCCCCGCGATTAAGGCCGTAGGCTGTCAAAGCCAATGGATAGCCCGGTCTCGGGTTTCCTTGGCGAGCCGTTTGGTGCGTGGGATAGTCTTAGGGACTGAAAATTCCGCCGCCGTATGGGGGTACTGCGGAATGTACGGCTGCCGGCACATGCCGGTTGGCCAGGAAGTCGCTGGGGGGCGGCTGTATACAAAGGGAATTCTGGGGCTGTGACAACTTTCTTCGGCAAGCTGGGGCTGAAAAAGCGTCAAAACAAGAAACTCATATCGGGCATCGCTGTGACTGCTGCGGGCGCTGTGCTCGTGGCAGGTGCTGTGCTGTACCCGGGGTTCAAGACTACCGAGGTGGACTTGAACGACGGCGGAGTGTGGGTGGTCAGCAAAACCAAGAACGCTGTGGGCCGCCTGAACTACCCGTCCCGTGTTCTGGATGGTGCCGTGACGCCGGCTACCACTACCTTTGACGTCCTGCAGCACGACGGCAACGTCTTCGTGGACGATGAATCCGGGTCCACCATCAACCAGGTATCTGCCGCCAACCTGAAGCTTGGCGGCGACAAGCAGCTGCCGGCCTCGTCACAGGTCAGTTACGGCTCCACCGTCCTCTCGGTAACCGATCCAGCACGCGGCAAGGTGTGGGCGTTGTCTCCCTCCACCGTCAACGGCTTCGATGAAGAGGGAACCGAGCCCGTACTGACGGGCAACCAGGGGATGGTCTCGGCGGTGGGACAGGACAACCGCATTTACACAGCCGATCCCGGCAAGGGCGAGATTACTGTCACCACCGTTGATGCCAATGGCGAGCGGACCAACTCCGAAGTCACCAAAGTGGACGAGCTCAAGGGCTCCGGCGACCTGCAGATCGCCGTGGTGGGCGACAAGCCTGTAGTACTTGATGCTTCCTCCGGCAACCTTTTCCTCCCCGGTGGCCGCAGGCTCCAACTGCAGGACGCCCGCGAAGCCAAGCTCCAGCAGAGCAGCGAGGAGAGCGGCTACGTTGCCATCGCCACCCGCAAAGCCCTGCTGAAGCAGCCGTTGGACGGGTCCACAGCCGCAACGGTCAACGCCGATGGCGAAGGCGTCCCGGCTGCCCCCGTGCAGGTCAGCAAGTGCGTCCACGCTGCGTGGTCCGGCGCCAACAAGTACCTCCGCGACTGCGACAACGACGCAGACGACAAGAAAAACGATGTCCCCAAGGCCAGTGCTTCCCCGAGCTATGTGTTCCGCGTCAACCGGGACCTCGTGGTCCTCAATGACGTCAATTCCGGCAGCGTATGGCTGGTCAACCAGAACATGCAGCTGGTCAACAACTGGGACGATGTTGTCCCGCCCAAGAACCAGTCCGATGACCAGGATCAGGAATCCGCGGACAACAACACCATCAACGTGCTCCCGGACCGCACCAAGCCCAACCGCCCCCCGGAAACCAAGCCGGACGAGTTCGGCGTCCGACCGGGCCGGACCACCATCCTCAGCGTCCTGGACAACGATTCAGACCCCGACGGCGATGTTCTCACCGCTGCGGTGGGCGCCAACGGCCCCAAGGCAGGGGTTCTCGAAAACATCTACGGTGGCTCCGCCTTCCAGATCAAAGTTCCGGTTGATGCCAAACCGGGCACGGAAGTCTTTGACTACAACGCGTCGGACGGTCGCAGCCTGTCGGCCGGCGGGAAAGTCACCCTGCGGGTTGTGCCCCCCGAAGAGAACAAACCGCCCTTCTTCAAACGCGGTGAGCCCACCACCATGCTGGTGGAGCAGGGCAAGTCCGTCAGCCAAAACATCCTGACCGACTGGATGGATCCGGACGGCGATGACCTCGTTCTGCTGGACGCGAAGTCGGACAATGACCAAGACCAGGTGAAGGTCCGCCGCGACGGACTCCTCACGTACCAGGATTCCGGGGCGGCACCGGGCAAGAAGAACGTCTCCATCACGGTCTGGGACGGCCGCGCCACCACCACGGGCCGCGTGGTGGTGAATGTGCAGCCACCCGGTGCCCTGGCTCCTGTTGTCAATGCCGACCACGTTACGGCCGTAGTGGGCCAGGACCTGGTCATCGCACCGTTGAAGAACGACGTTGATCCCAACGGTGGCGCGTTGCGTGTGGCCCACGTCGAGGCTGCAGGTCCGGCCGACCTGGGACCAGTGACCGACGGCGGAACCTTCACTTTCAGAAGCACCACCCCGGGGCCGGTGTACTTGACGTACATCGCCAGCAACGGCCCGCAAAGCAGCCAGGGCTTGATCCGCGTCGACGTGGAGTCAGGCAAGGATGCCGGAGCGCCTGTAGCCGTTCATGACGTGGCGCTCCTGCCCGTCGGCGGAAGCGTCTTGGTGGACCCGCTGGCCAACGACTCCGATCCCTCCGGCGGTGTGCTGGTCCTGCAATCGGTCACGGTGCCTGACGGCTCGTCGGCCTCGGTCAGCGTGATCGACCACAGCGTCCTGCGCGTCACGGACGTCCTCGGTGCCAAGGAACCGTTCGTCTTCAGCTACACGATGTCCAACGGCCGTGCCTCGGCCACTGGAACGGTGGGCGTCGTCCCGGTGCCGGCTCCCGCCGTCGTCGAGGCTCCGCAACCCAAGCCTGACGAAGTCAACGTCCGCGTCAACGACGTCGTGACCATTCCGGTCCTGGACAACGACACGCACCCGCAGGGTGAAGAGCTCTCCGTGGACCCCGTGTTGGCGCAGAGCGTCCCTGAGGAAGACGGGAAGGCGTTCATTTCCGAAAAGACCTTGCGCTTCATTGCAGGTCCAACACCCAAGACTGTCCGGGCCATCTACAACGCCGTGGATCCGCAGGGGCAGAAGAGCGCGGCCGCAGTGACCATCCATATCCTCCCGCTGGAAGGGACGCAGAATTCGCGGCCCCAGCCGCAGAACCTCACGGCACGCGTGGTGGCCGGCGGCAGTGTCCGCATCCCGGTTCCGCTGGACGGCATCGACCCCGACGGCGACTCGGTCCAGCTCACCGGCATCGACAGTACGCCCACCATGGGAACCGCCACGGCGGGCAGCAGCTTCATCGATTTCGTAGCCGCCGGTGATGGCGCGGGAACGGATACGTTCCGGTACAAGGTCATTGATCGCCAGGGCGCCGTGAACACGGGAACGGTGACTGTCGGCGTCGCCCCGCGAGGCGAAGACAACCAGAAACCTGCCCCCGTGGACGACGAGGTCAAGGTCCGTCCCGGACGCCAGATTGCTGTGGATGCCACCGCCAACGACACTGATCCGGACGGCGACATCATCCGTATCCTGACGGACAGCATCGAAGCCGATCAAGGACTCGATGCCCAGGTCAGCAAAACCAGCGGCAGGATCCTGGTGACGGCACCGGCCGCCGAAGGGACCGTGAATGTCCGCTACTCGGTGGCCGATGACCGTGATGCCGTGGGCACTGCCAGCATCCGGGTGATCGTCAAGAACGACATCCCTTTGCAGGCTCCCATCGCCAGGGACGACCGGGTGACGTCGGCGCAGACTCTCGGCAAAACTGCCGTGGACGTGCCCGTCCTGAAGAACGATGAGGACCCGGACGGTGTGGGGGAGAACCTCAAGGTCGCTACCGGTTTGGACACGGCGCGCCCGGGTCCCGAAGGCAACGTGATTGTTGACCTCACCGAGCAGCCGCAGTTGGTCCCGTACACCGTGGAGGACGTCGACGGACAAAAGTCCACGGCCGTTATCTGGGTTCCGGGCATCGGCCAGCAGGTGCCAACCCTTGCCAAAGACGAGGTCGTTGAACTGGTGTCCGGCCAGTCCGTCACCGTTGACCTGGCCGAGTGGGTGAAGGTCCGCGAAGGAAAATCGCCGCGCCTGACCCAGACGGACCGGATCAAGCTCATCGGCGCTGACGGAAGTGACCCCGTGGCAAACAACGGGGCATCCATCAAGTACACAGCCGGTGCCGAGTATGTGGGGCCGGGCTCCATCAGCTTCGAAGTCACTGATGGAAGCGGCCCTGACGATCCCAACGGCCTGAAGTCAACGCTCAGTATCCGCACCAAGGTGCTGCCTGATCCCAACAAGAACAACCCGCCGGTGCTGCTGGGCAGCGACGTGGAGGTTCCCAAGGGCGACTCGGCCAGCCTGGACCTGGGGAAACTGACCTCCGATCCTGACGCTGACGACGTCCAGAATATGAAGTACGAACTGGCGGGTGCTGCCCCCGGCGGCTTCAGGGTGAACGTGGATGGCAACAGCCTCAAAGTCTCCGCTGACGACTCTGTACAGATTGGCCAAGGTGGCACGGTCCAGATCAAGGCAAAGGACCCCCGCGGGCTGGAGGCTTTGGCGACGTACAAGCTCTCCTTGACGGCCTCCAACCGGCCGAAGCCTGTTGCCAACGACGACGTTGAACCGGATGCGCAATCCGGGAAGCCCGTGACGGTCAACGCACTCGCCAATGACTCCAATCCCTTCCCGGATACACCGCTGAAGATTGTCTCTGCGGTCACCGAGACGGGCCAGGGCACTGCCGAAGCCAACGGCGGAAACGTGACGGTCACGCCCTCCGCAGGGTTCACCGGAACCATGGTTGTGGCCTACACCGTGGAGGACAAGACCGGGGAGCTCTCGCGCTACGCGACCGCCCGTATCCGCTTGACGGTCAAGGACAAGCCGGCAGCGCCCACAACCCCGCTCGCGCAGAGCGTGGGGGACCAGACGGCCTTGCTCACCTGGAACGCACCCGCCGACCGTGGCTCGCCCATCACCAAATACACCGTGTACGGCGAGGGTGGGTTCAAACAGGACTGCCCTGCCAACACCTGTACTTTGACTGGCTTGACCAACAATGTGAAATACCACTTCGCGGTGACTGCCACCAATGCCATCAACGAGTCCGAACGCTCACCGGTGTCTGCGGAGGTACGTCCGGACGTCAAGCCGGATACTCCCGCAGCGCCGACGCTCAAGTTTGGCGACAAGCAACTCTCGGTGGCCTGGGTTCCTCCTGCCAGCAAGGGTTCGCCCATCAAGTCCTACGATCTTGAGATTTCTCCTGCTCCGGCAGGCCAGAACCCCCAGATCCAAAACCTCACGGGCAACAGCCACGTGTGGACGGGACTGACGAACGGTGTGGGATACAAGGTCCGCGTCCTGGCCCGCAACGATGCCAAGGAACCCTCCGAATGGAGCCCCTACTCCGCTGCGGAGACGCCCGCCGGTGTTCCGGCCACCCCTGCTGCTCCGTCGGTGTCCGGCGCTGGGTCGGTGGGCACGCAAAGCCAACTGCAGGTCAGCTGGAAGGCGCCCAACAACAACGGTGACGCCGTGTCTGCCTACACCTTGACCACCTACCGTGGCGGCGCCGTCGTGGGTACCCAGTCGGTGGGCGCAACCTCGCAGAACGTCACCGTTGCCAATGCCGAAGCGGACTACACGTTCACGGTCTCGGCAACGAACAAGGCCGGGGTCAGTGGCGTCAGCCAGCAATCCGCGCCCATTCGAGCTGCAGGAAAGCCTGGCACCGTGGGCAGTGGTTCGGTGACCGCAACCGGCACCAGCGGACAGTTGCGGGTGACCTTCACGCCACTGACAGCCGCTGAACGCAATGGCTCCCAGGACAACGAGATCACCTATCGCTGGCAGACCGCCAGCGGATCCGGCCCCATTGGACGCGGCGGCGGTGACATCGGCGGCCAGCCCAACGGCACCAACGTGGTGGTCAACATTATTGCCACGTCGGTGAAGAACGGCATGGCCGGCGATGCCAAGGCCATCGGCACCGGCAACCCCTATGGGCCCCCCAACGCACCGAACGTCAGTGGCGGCAAGTCGGCCAAGGGCGATGGCCAAGTGCATTGGACCTGGAACAACCCCGCCATGAATGGTCGGGCGTTGGACCACTATGAGGTCAGCCTCGATGGTGGCGCTTGGACCGGAGTGGGCAAGGCAAACAGCTTTGATGCCTCCGGTGGTGGCTGGGAGAAGACCCGGCATCTGCGTGTTCGGGCCGTGACAGTCGCGGTGGGACCTGCCAGTGGCAATGTGGCTGCCACCAGCGGAGTCGACCCGACCCCGCCGCCTCCGCCTCCTGCGCCGCCTACAGTCCAGGCACACAACAACACCTGCCCGGGAAAGCCGGGTCAGACGGACACCTACAACCCCAGTGGACCGTCCTGCGGCGTTGGTTGGGTCTCGAGGTCCGAAGGCTGGCTGACCATCAACTGCACCAAGGACATCTACAACAACGGCACGCCGTGGTACCGCGTCACTGAGGGCAGCCACCCGGGATGGTTCGTGAAGTCCACCACCGTGGACATTCGCGGCAACAGGCCCGGCGGTTGCTGATGCTCCCACCCTCCGTTCATCAACTCCATTCGCATATCAACCAAAGGAACAGGACCAACCGATGACCATGACAAACGAGCAGGCCGTATGGTTTGCGGAAACATTCGAGAAGCTCGTTGCCAACGTGGGCAAGGCCGTCCTCGGCAAGGAACACGTCATCCGGTTGACCTTCACCGCGATGCTGGCCGAGGGGCACGTCCTGTTCGAAGACGCGCCGGGTACGGGCAAGACCTCGTTGGCCCGCGCCTTGGCGGCAACGGTGCAAGGTTCCCACAACCGCATCCAGTTCACCCCGGACCTCCTGCCGTCCGACGTGACGGGTGTGACCATCTACGACCAGAAAACCCAGAAGTTCGAGTTCCATAAGGGACCGGTGTTCAACAACATCGTCCTGGCCGACGAAATCAACCGAGCCTCGCCGAAAACGCAGTCCGCACTCCTTGAGGTCATGGAGGAATCCCGCGTCACCGTGGATGGAACCACCTACGAGGCGGGCCGTCCGTTCATGGTGCTGGCAACCCAGAACCCGATCGAGCAAGCGGGAACGTACCGATTGCCCGAGGCACAGCTGGACCGGTTCCTCATCAAGACGTCCATCGGCTACCCGGACCACGCCTCCACTGTGCGTTTGCTGGGCGGTGCCAACCTGAAGGATCGGTCGAAGGAACTCACCCCGCTGATCACCACGCAGGCCGTGGCCGACATGGCGGACCTCGCGGCCACGACGCACGTGGACACGGCGGTCCTTGAATACATTTCGCGGCTCTGTGAGGAGACCCGTAACGCATCCGAGACGCGCCTCGGCGTTTCCGTCCGTGGCGCCTTGGCGATGGTTCGCGCTGCCAAGGTCTGGGCGGCAGGTCAGGGCCGGAACTTCGTGTTGCCGGATGACATCAAGGAACTCGCGCCCGTGGTGTGGACCCACCGACTGGTGATGGACCCGGAGGCCGAGTTCTCCGGCGCGACACCGGAGGTTGTGCTCAGCCGGGTCCTCGGCGACGTCGCTGCACCCCAGCAGCGCGCCACCGCCTAAGCCTGCTCAGCGCCTTACCCCTAGACCCCCAGCCAAACATCCCCAGCCCAAACAAAGGTCCCCACATGTCCTCCAGCACACCCCTGAACAGGGCTGCTGATTCGCTGAAACGCGCAACGTCCGCGTTCGGCGGCAAGATACGCAACCTGCGCGGCTCCGGTGGTGGCGCGGGCCAGCGCCCTTCCTCCACCGGCAAACCAGCCGGTTCGGCAAAGCCCCGCAAGACCGGCAAGCTCCACCCTGCCTCAGTGTGGTCGGAAGCCGCCGGTACCGCTGGTGAGTTCCTCGCGCCCGCATGGCGCAAGGTCCGCGGTGTCTGGTTGGCCTTCGCCTGGCCGGTCCTGTCAGTGGTGAGCCTGCTGGGCTGGGTGGTGCTGGCCGCTGCGATCGCGCTGTGGTGGGCCGGACAGGCATGGGGCTGGCAAGAAGCCAAGTCTGCCGCCATGGTGGCATTCCTGTTGTTCGTCCTGGCCATCGCCTTCATTGTGGGGCGTTCGGCGTACGGCGTGGTCCTGGACCTTGCCCGCACACGCGTGGCCGTGGGGGATGACGCCGTGGGAAGCATCGCAGTCTCCAACGTGTCCACCAGGCCGTTGTTGCCCGCGGCACTGGAATTGCCGGTGGGATCCAACACCGCCGTTTTCCACCTGCCCCGCATGAAACCGGCGCAGGTGCACGAGGACCTGTTCACCATTCCCACCGCCAGGCGCGCAGTGATCGTGGTGGGTCCGGTTCGTTCGGTCCGCGCCGACCCCCTTCACCTGCTGAGGCGCCGTGTGATGTGGACCGAACCCGTGGACCTGTTCGTTCATCCCCGCACGGTCTCATTGGGCAGCTCCGCCGCAGGTTTCATCCGGGACCTTGAGGGCATGCCCACCACCGAACTTTCCAGCGCCGATGTCTCCTTCCATGCCCTGCGTGACTACGTGCCCGGCGACGATCGCCGCCACATCCACTGGAAGACGACGGCCCGCACCAACAAGCTCATGGTCCGCCAATTCGAAGAGACCCGCAGGGCCCACCTTGCCATTGCGCTCTCCATCAACACCGATGAGTACGATTCCGAGCCCGAGTTCGAGATGGCCATTTCCGTGGCAGCCTCGATTGGTCGGCAGGCCATCCGTGAACAGCGGGAACTCGATGTCCTGACCCAAAAGGGACCGCTCCGCTGCGAAACCGGCCGCAACCTGCTGGACGACACCACAAGGATCGTCGGGGCACCCATGCGGAAAACCGCCGTCGACCTCGCCCGGACGCTGTCCGATACGGTCCCCAACGCCTCCGTGGTGTTCTTCGTAGTGGGAAGCCACGTAACGGCCACGCAGCTGCGTTCGGCCGCCGCGTCCGTTCCGCCCGGCGTCCGCAGCCTGGCTGTCCGTGTCCAACCCGGCGCCGCGCCGTCGAGGGCCAACATCGCAGACCTGACGGTCCTCACTGTCGGCGACCTTGATGACCTCGCCATTGTTCTTCGAAAGGCGGCAGCATGAGCTCCGCGCCCAATCTTCGCGTGCGTCCCCGCGCCGCCAAGAAGACTACGTCAACAGGCAGCGCCAACCGCGCCGCCGGGGGATCGCTCCTCGCCGACGGGCGGCCGTGGTGGCATTTCGCCGTGGACTGCGGCGCCCTGGTGGTGCTGCTGTTCCTGGGCGTCCTTGGTTTCACCCTGAGCTTCGGTGGAGACCCCCGCTATCTTGTCGCGGGTCTGGGCGGCGTGCTCCTGGGGGTGGGCATTGCTGTCCTGAACGCCCACCTCCGCCTCGGACTGCTGATTACCACCGCCATGGCTTTCGGCGCGTACATGCTGTTCGGAACCGCTTTGGCTGTACCGGACTCGGCAGTCTTCGGTTTCCTGCCGAGCCTCGATTCCCTGCGAACGCTCCTCCTGGGCGTCGTCTTCGCCTGGAAGGACATGTTGACCGTAGGCGTGCCAGTGGGCACGGCGAACGGCATGCTCATTGTGCCGTTCCTCAGCTCGCTGCTCACGGGGCTGGCGGCGGGACTGCTGACGTGGCGGTTGAAGAGCCCGTACTGGCCGCTGCTTCCCGTCTTGGTCCTGTTCGTCACGGGCATCGCTTTCAGCACCAGCGCCGGGTTCCTCAACGTGGAGCGCGGCGTCTCACTGACCATCGTGTCCATTGTGTGGGCTACGTTCCGCCGCGATGTGTTGCGCCAACGAAGCACCAAGACCGTTTCGGCCAACCGGCCGGATTCCGACGCCGGTGCAGCCCGCCGCGGCCAGCTCCGCCGTCTGGGGACTGCCGCAGCAGTGATCGCCGTCGCGGTGGGCGTCACCGCCATCGCGTCTCCGCTGGTGACCGCCAGCGACGACAGGAAGGTCCTCCGCAACACGATCGTTCCCCCCTTCGACCCCCGCGACTACATCACACCGCTGGCGAGCTTCCGCAACTTCGTCAAGGACGAGAAGGACAGCACGCTGTTCACCGTCAAAGGACTGCCCAAGGACGCCCGTGTGCGGCTCGCGGCGCTGGATGCCTTCAATGGACTGAACTACACCATGGATCCGAACAGCTCGGGTAACTTCAGCAAAGTGGGCGATGCCCGTTCGCTGAACACGCTGGCGGACGCGGGAAGCCCGGTGGAGGGCACCAACTACACGCTGGACATCACCATCGAGGACTACCAGGGCTACTTTGTGCCGGGCGGGCGGCACACCACCGGGATGAGCTTCGCGGAGACTTCCGGTGCGGCGTCCGGCCTGTACTTCAACGCCGGTACGGACACTGCCGTCACCACCAAGGGCCTGGCCAAGGGCGAAAACTACACTGTTCAGGTCTCCGATCCGGGCACCTTGGAGCACGGCCAGTTGACGCAGTACGACTTCGCCAAACTCACGTTGCCGGAGGCCGAGGAAGTACCGCCGATCGTTGCCTCCCAGGCCAACGAGATTTCGGCTGACGCGCCCACGGCCATCGACCGTGTCCGCCAGATCGAGGCGCATTTCCAGAAGAGCGGCGCGTTCAGTAACGGCCTGGTTGCCGATGGGCAACTTCCGAGCCTTCCCGGCCACAGTGCCGCGCGTGTCCGCAATATGCTCTCCGCCAAGCAGATGCTCGGTGACGACGAACAGTACGCGGTGTCCATGTCCCTGATGCTCCGCCACCTCGGGATCCCGTCCCGGGTGGTCATGGGCTTCTATCCGGATCCCAAGAGCCCCGAAAACGGTGCCGGCGACGTCAAGATCACGGGCAAGGATGTGCACGCCTGGGTGGAGGTGGCCTTCGACCGCGTAGGTTGGGTGCCGTTTGATCCCACGCCGCCCAAGGACAACGTGCCCATCCCGCCTGACCCGGAAAACAAGTCCAAGCCCAAGCCCCAGGTGCTGCAGCCGCCACCCCCGCCGCAGGAACCCGCGGACTTGCCGCCGGACTCCACCCCGGATGCCCTGGACGCTGACGAGAAGAAGAACAACCCCTGGCTGTTCTGGGGTCCCTTGCTGGCAGCCATCGGTGTGGCGCTGATTCCCTTGGGGATCCTCGCCTTGCCGCTGCTGCTGATCCTCCTGTTGAAATCACGACGCCGGAAGGCCCGCTTCCGTGATGGCCACCCCGCCCAGCGGGTCGGGGGCGGTTGGAACGAAGTGATCAGCCTCGCCACCGACATGGGTGCTTCGATCGACACGAAGTCCACGCGGCGGGAATCGGCCACGGTCATCGCGGACGCGTTCCCCACCACAGGGACCACCACCACGATGCTTGCCCACCGTGCCGATGCCGCCGTCTTCGGGGCCGGCCAGCCGAGCGAGGACGAAGTCAAGCAGTACTGGGAGATCGTGGATTCATCGCTGACCGACATCACGGGAAGCGTTGGTTTCTGGAAGCGCCAGCAGGCCCGATTCTCGCCCCGGTCCCTGCTGTCCGACGGCAGGGCTGCCCTCCGCCGCCGCGATCAGGCCCCCAGCGATCCGGGTAAGCGTCGGTTCAGCCTTCGTCGGAAGAAGGACACCACGGATGAGCAGTGACGTGGAACTCTGCCCCGCCTGCCGGCACGCGGTCCGGCCGGGCGCAACGTTTTGTACGCAGTGCGGGTCACCGTTGAACAACCGAGGTGCACGCAAGGAAGGGAACATCAACCACGCCCAGAAGGCGGCGTTGGAGTTCGCAACCCGCCAGGGCCTGCCCGATCCCGGTAGTATCTCGGTAGTGTCGGCGCCGGCGTCGCCGGTGCAACCGGTGTATCCGGGAACAACATCAACGCCGAACGGAAAGCCTGGGCCAGGGGGAGGGACCACCATGACCACCAAGCTCGAGTTGGTGCCCGCATCTGCGGGAAAGCGTCTCGGCGCAGCTGTGCTGGATTGGCTGGGACCCGTTGCCGTCCTCGCCACCACCTTCGCCATCGGCATCGCCGGTATCACGCAAACGCGCAGGAACGGCTTCATCGTCTATGACACAGGTTTGTTGGTCCTGCTCGGCAGCATCGGCCTTGGAATCACAGTGGTCTATGTCGTGGTGCTGTTGGCGTTGGAGGCCAAGTCCGGAAACACCGTCGGCAACCAACTCATGGGTATCCGGAGTTCCGATGCGGACGGCTACGCGCCGGGCGCCGGCGCCGTGTTTGTCCGGGGCATTATCACAGGCGGTGGCGTGCTTCTCGGGGCCATCGTCTCGGTTGTTCTTTCCGCTTTGGGCTTGATCGGCCTGGTCTTGTGGATCGGACTGCCGCTCATGGCCCTGGGCGTGGTGTGGGCCGTCCTCGTGGTCATCTCCAACGCCTGGGACAAGAACGGCAAGCTCCGCGGCTGGCAGGACAAGGCTGCGAAGTCCCTGGTGTTCGATGTGAACGCCGGCCGTAACCCCGTGACGACTGGTGGCATCCAGGGTCCCTACAGTTTCGCGCCGATGGACCTGCCTCCCGTGCAGCCCGTAGCGTCCCCCGTACCTGTAGGCCCAGCATCCGGAAGCGGGCAGGTCCTTCCCGCGCAGGTCACGCCGGCCGCCGCACCGGTCGCCGCGCCGGTCACTGCGCAGTCGGCCCCGGCGCCTTCAGTGCAGCCGCCGCACGATCCCAACCAGTGGCGCCCGCCAACAGCGCCCCGGCCGGCCTCGGCGGTACCCCCGCAGGCCACCGTCATCCCACAACCCGCAGCCGAGACGCCCGCGCACCCCGACGATGACGTAGAGCGGACGCAGATGCGCCCCGGCACATCCCGAGCACAGGCCGTCCTGCGGATACGGGTGGATGACGGCCAGGATGTCCAACTGGGCGGGTCTGTCCTGCTTGGACGGAACCCGGCACCGCAGCCCGGGGAGGCCGTGGAGCAGTTGCTTCCCGTCTCCGATCCCGGCAGGTCGATCTCCAAGACCCACTTGCACCTGCGCGTCGATGGCGACGGAGTGTGGGTCTCGGATCGCAACTCCACCAACGGAAGCGCTGTCACCACCCCCGACGGCATCCAGACCAGGCTCCACCCGGGCGAAGCTGTCTTTGTCCGTCCAGGTTCCACCGTTCACTTTGGGGACCGTTCCTTCCACCTAGGACAAGCATGAATTCACAGCCGGCCACTCCTGCCCACGCCGAAGCCGGTCCCACTGCAGGCGGGTCCTCCTTTCGCCTCAGCTATGGCTACGGAACAGACCGGGGCCTTCGTCGCGAACTGAACGAGGATTCGTTTATTGCGGCGGACCCCGTGTTTGCCGTCGCTGACGGCATGGGTGGCCACGAGGCCGGCGAGATCGCCAGTGGCATGTGCGTTCGAACCCTCGGCAGTGCCCCTGAGTTGGCGGCGGGTGTGCGCACCGCATCCGCGGCCGACCTCCAGTCCTGCCTGTTGAAGGCCGATGCCAGCATCCGCAATGCCACGGGGGCCCGAGCGGGAACAACGCTCTCCGGCGTGGTGGTGGTGGAACAGATGGGACTGCCGTACTGGCTGGTGATGAACATTGGCGACTCCAGGACCTACCGCCTGAGCCAAGGGGAGTTCGCCCAAGTCAGCGTGGATCACTCTGAAGTACAGGAACTTGTGGATTCCGGGGACATCACCTCAGAGCAAGCTGCAGTTCACCCTCGCCGCCACGTGGTCACCCGAGCGCTGGGCACCGGCGACGAGACCGAGGCCGATTTCTGGTTGCTTCCCATCCAGGAGGGCGATCGGATCATGGTGTGCTCGGACGGCCTCAACGGTGAGCTGGGCGATGACCACATGTTCCGCATCCTCAGCACGGTGGCACATCCGCAGGACGCCGTGGACGCGCTGATTCAGGCCGCCCTGCGAAGCGGCGGCCGTGACAACGTCACCGTGATTGTTGTTGATGCCAAGAACGTGTTGAACGACGCCGGCATCGCCACCACTGCGCCCCGACCGGAGGTTGGGACTGAGGTTGAAGAGGACACCCTTCCCAGAGCCTGGGTGAATGGAACGGACCAGCTGAATGGAACGGACCAGCTGAAGGAAACCGACCAGGAGGAAGGCGCCGATGGCAAGCAGTAACCGGCTGTCACTTACGCGTTACCAGCGGGGCGAGTGGTTTGGCGTGGTGCGGAATGGAACCGTGGTGCTCCTCGGTCCGGACACGCCCCATGCGCTGATCGACACCGTCTGGGAACTGCTGGCTTCCGCTCCCGAGGCTCACGAGGTCCTCCATGAGGTGACGGATGCCTTCGGCGTTTCGCTCAGCCGCATTCCTCCCTTCGGGATCATCGACGTCAAGGACGCACTCCGAGTGTTCCTCCGGGGCGATCTCGAGTTGCTCGTGCAGCTTCCCTCCGGCACGGAGCAGATCACAGGGCGTGACGTCACTACGTGGACCGAGCGGCGGCTCCCTGGCGTTGCGTCCTACAGCCTGCGCATTGGGGAGGGCAGCCGGCCGCTGAATAGTTCGGCAAGCAACAGTTCACCTCGTAACAGTCCCACCCTGGATAGCCCATCACTGAACAGCCTGCCCTTGACTGAGGGCGTAGTGCTGCTTGCGGCCCTTGAGGTTGGAACCAGCGAATCCGTGCACACCGTCGGAGAGCCGCAGGTCCACCCGGCAGCCGTTCCGGCCATGGAGGGAGCACCTGTTGCAGGGGAGTTCCCTGCTGATGCGCGGGTTTCGGACGAAACGATGATCGGCTACACGGAAGCCGATCTGGGACTGACCATAGCGCCTGGAGGCGTGGGCAGGGTGCCCGATATTGCGCCTCCCGGTTCATCCGTTGCCGACGAGCCTGCCGCCGGGGAGTTTCTGACCGACGGGACTGTTGCCGAGGCACTGGTCGCGGAACCGGTCGAGGAACCAGCCGACGAGCCTGCCGCGGAAGAATCCGCGGCTGAACCGGTCGTGGACGGACCTGTTGCCGACCAACCTGCTGCCGACGAAGCGGCCGACGAACAGGTCGGCGGGCCTGCTGTGGACGCCTCTGAAGTGTCCGTCCACACGAGTACTACCGATCCCGTGATTCCGTCGCTGGAGAACACCACCAATTATGACCACCTCTGGGACAAGACGGTGATGCGGAACATTGAGGATGCAGCCGTCCGCCTGGATGACGAGTCGGATGACCACGACGCACCTGCCTCCAAAACCCCGGACGCGCCGGCGGCCCCGGCCCTGGAACCGGAGAACCCGGAACCAGTCCCATCCGCACCGGCCACTGTTCAGTCCCCTCCAGCCGTGCAGGTCCCGGCGACCCAAGGACTGATCGACTCCGTTCCTTGGCTCCGCAGCACCACGTCGTCAGCCAGCGCGGTCAGTGACCAGCCGGTGGTTCCGTCGCACCCTGTTGCGGCCCCCGCGCCGCAGCTGCCGGCCAACTGGCCGACGCCACCGCCCCAAACTCCGTCCGCGGATGACGACTCAGACCACGACGGCCAAACCATCATGAAGAGCAGCCTGCCCACGGACGACCCAGCGGGCGCCCAACCGGCCAACGCCGAACAGCTCGCCGTCAACGGTCCCAGCGTTCTCGCTCGGGTGTGCCCCCAAGGGCACGCCAACCCGCCAACATATCCGCAGTGCTCCGTTTGCGGGGTCGCTGTCTCCGGAGATTCCATCCATGTTCCGCGTCCGCGCCTGGGCCGGATGCGGGTGTCCACCGGCGAGCTGATCGACCTGGACCAGTCGCTCATCATCGGCCGTCAGCCTTCGGTTTCCCGCGTCCAAGGCGGCACCATGCCCCGCTTGGTCCAGGTGGAGAGTCCCGGCGGGGACATCTCCCGCTCCCACGTCGAGGTTCGGCTGGAGGGGTGGCACGTCATGCTGTGCGACCTGAAGGCTACCAACGGAACCGTGCTCATCAGGGAGGGCCAGGCACCACGCCGGCTTGCCCAAAACGAGATGGCCATCCTTCTGGACGGCGATATCGCTGAGCTGGGCGACGACATTTCATTGCGTTTCGAGGAGATTCTTTGAGTTCCAAGAGGCCCCCTGCACCGCCTCCACCCATCCCGGGCTTCAAGTACATCAGCCTGCTTGGCTCTGGTGGCTTCTCGGATGTGTACCTGTACGAACAGGACCGACCCCGCCGGAAGGTTGCGGTCAAGGTGCTGTTGTCGGACCTGAAGACCGAAGGCGCGCGCCGCCGCTTCGAGTCCGAGGCGAACCTGATGGCGCAACTGTCGTCACACCCGTATATCGTGACGATCTTCGAGGCCGAGATCACCGAGAACGGCCACTCGTACCTCGCCATGGAATACTGCTCCAGGCCGAGCCTCGACGTCCGCTACCGCCGCCAACGTTTCAGTGTTGATGAGGTCCTGGCCGTCGGCATCCAGGTGGCCTCCGCCGTCGAAACCGCGCACCGCGCCGGCATTGTCCACCGCGACATCAAGCCCGCCAACATCCTGGTGACCGACTACAACAGGCCCGCACTGACGGACTTTGGCATTTCCGGCACCATCGGCGCCGACACCGAGGACGACGCCGGCATGTCCATTCCCTGGTCGCCGCCGGAACAGTTCAGGGGCGGCGCGGTGGACGGTGTTCCTGTGGACATCTGGGCACTGGGGGCCACCCTCTACACGCTCCTGGCGGGTCGATCGCCGTTTGTCCTTCCCGGCCAGGACAACTCGCAACGGGAACTGATCTCGCGCATCACCAACGCGCCGCTGCCCAGGCTTGGCCGTGCCGACGTTCCTGAGTCGCTTGAGCTGGTTCTTGCCACCGCCATGGCGAAGTCCCCGGAGTCCCGCTACTCGTCGGCCCACGCGTTCGCACTGGCGCTGCAACGGATCCAGACCGAGCTGAACTTGTCCGTCACACCCTTCGAGGTCCTCGAAGAACCAGGACACGGCGAGGAACATCCGGACGACAACTTCGAGGAAACCCGAGTCCGGAGCATCGCCGCGATCGATCCGGATGCTTCAGGAACGGCCACGACAGGCTCCGCGCCGACGTTCCCGGCGCGGACCTTCCCGTCCACTGTTCCGGGCAGCAGCCCGCAGTCTGTGCGGCCCGCGCAACAGCCCCCACAGACTGTCCCGGCCCAAACACCACAGCAACCCCCGCAATTCCACGCGCCGGCGGCGCACACCGCCCCAAGGCCCGGCGACTTGGCGGAGCCGGACGCGGCCGAGTCCACGGTCCTGCGGGGCTGGCAGTCCACGCCGTCGCATGATGACCTGGGAGCGACAGTCAACCGCGCCGGTGCTTCCGCCGACGCGTCACCGGCAACGGAGGAAGCCCCGGTTGCCGACCACAGCAAACGCAACCTATGGCTGGCCGCAACCGGCGCAGCGGTCCTGGTGGTCGCCGTCGTGGTTGGTCTTGTCCTTGGGGCTTCCGCGCAGCCCAAAGTGGTGCCCACCGAGGCCGCCAGCAAGCCCCCGGCCGACGCTTTGGACAGCGGCAGCGTCCCGGACGTCGAAGCCCTTGCCGCTGCTCGGGACACCAAGGATCCGAACATCATTGTTTTCTCCTGGAAGAACCCGCAGCCAAAAGAGGGCGATACCTACAAGTGGCGCACCAAGTCCGCGAAGGCTGACGGTGCCTACGAAACAACGCGAACCGAGAAGGCTTTTGTTTCCGGATTCGGTGAGCCGCCCATCTGCGTCCAGGTGATCATTGTCCGGTCAGACGGCAGCGCATCGCCTGAGGGACCGGGTTCCATTGCCTGCCTGGACAGTTAGCCGGCACATGCAACAATCACACCGCCCACTGAGGAGGCACAGATCATGGGGGATCTAGCAATAGATTTCTGTGGGGAATGGTACGAACCGTCGGACGAGGACGTCTTCGACATCGGACGCGAAGGGGATCTGGAAGTTGACGACAACCCCTACCTGCACCGCCGGTTCCTGCAAATTGCGCGCTACGACGGCATGTGGTGGCTCAGCAACGTTGGCAGCATGTTGTCGGCGACCATTGCGGACGGTTCAGGCGGGATGCAGGCATGGTTGTCACCGGGCGCGAGGATCCCTTTGGTCTTCAGCCATACGAACGTCATCTTTACGGCCGGACCCACCACGTATGAGTTCGCCGTCCATCTGAAGACTCCGTCCTTCCGCCATGAAGCCCGCGACGAAGACCAAGCCGGCGACACCACCATAGGCCCGGTGGTCTTCACCGATTCCCAAAAGGCGCTCATCGTCGCGCTGGCCGAACCCATGTTGCGACGCGACGGCACTGGCTTCAGCGCCATACCGTCGTCCGCCGAAGCGGCCAAGCGGCTCGGGTGGGCCCTGACCCGCTTCAACCGCAAGCTGGACAACGTATGCGACAAACTGGACCGCGTTGGCGTAGTGGGTCTGCGCGGAGGCGCCGGAAAGCTCGCCACCAACCGCCGTGCACGCTTGGTGGAGCACGCCGTGACGTCACACCTGGTGACCGCGGCCGACCTGCATCTCCTTGAAACCATGACTGGAGTCGACGAAGGATGAAGTTCCGCCTGACCTTGCGGCGTGACCCTGCGGAAGCAAAGGACCTCGCCGTCACGGTGGACGGCCGTGCCACCGTCGCTGACATTGCCACCGAACTTTGGGCTGCCGACCCCGCACGCAAGGGGACCGAACCGCCGTCGAACCTGTCCATCAGCGTGGACGAAGCATTCGTTGGCGGCGGCCTTTCCGGCCACATCCTGAGGCCAACGGACAACCTGTTGGAGTCCGGGCTCCGGCCCGGCTCGAAAGTCTCGCTCGCCCAGGTGAGCGAACAGTTCGCCTCTAATGGCCACTCCGGCGGCACCAACCGGGGGCCGGCAGCGGCGACCTTGCGCGTGATGTCAGGACCCGACGTCGGGCGCGAATTTTCGCTGCCATTCGGCACCAGCTACATCGGCAGGGACCGGGACGCGGACATCCGCCTGTCCGACCCACTGACGTCAAAGCGCCATGCGCGCGTCACCGTGGGCGAGACCGTGGAGATCGTGGACACGAACTCGGCAAACGGTCTCCTCATGGACGGGCTTCCCGTGACACGGGCCACGCTTGAATCGTCGGACACGGTGACGCTCGGAGACACTACGGTGGGCGTCGTCGCGCTGTCACGCAACCACGGCGGAGGTCCTTCCTCGCCGTTGGTGGACTTCAACCGTTCACCCCGCGTGCTGCCAAGGTTCGAATCGCCCAAGCGGGTACCGCCGGCCGGTCCCAAGCGTCCGGAGCACCAACCGTTCCCGTACATCATGCTGGTGGCGCCGCTCCTGATGGGCGGAGTACTGTTCGCCGTCACCCAGAACCTGCTGTCCGTGCTCTTCATGGCCATGATGCCGCTGTTCATTGTGGGCCACTACGTTGACCACAAGATGCAAGGCAAGCGCCAAGCCAAGGAAGGCCACAAGCAGTTCAAAGCCGCCATGCTGGCCTTCCGGGAGGACATCGACAAGCAACAGAACATTGAGCGTGCCGTCAGGCTCCAGGAAGCGCCCTCCGTCAGCGATACCGTCGATGCGATCTACAAACTTGGTCCGCTCCTCTGGACCAACCGGCCCGAGCACCAGCACTTCATGGGCGTCCGTTTTGGGCTGGGGTCCGCGCCTTCGCGCATACCCTTTGATGAGCCCGGCGCCAACGAAACCGAACCCCAGTACATGCGCGAGATCCAGGAGTGCCTGCAGCAGGTCCGTGTTATTGAAGGCGTACCGATCGTGTCGCAGCTGCGTACTTCAGGTTCCTTCGGTGTGGCAGGGGACCGCAGCGTGGTGGATGACGTTGCCCGGGGCATGGTGCTCCAGTTGGTGGCCCTTCACTCGCCGGCTGAGGTTGTCCTCACGGCCCTGACCTCGGCACGTTCCCGCGAACGCTGGGACTGGTTGCAGTGGCTCCCGCACGTAGGATCAGGCCACAGCCCCTTGTCCGGCGACCATTTGGCAGCCGGCCCCGGGGCCGGTGCCGCTTTGTTGTCGCGCCTGGAAAACCTCGTGGAAGAACGCGAATCGCAGGCCAAGGAGCCGGGCCCGCAGCTGCGGTCGGGGCTCAAGGACGAGCATGAAGAGCTCCCCGGCCCCGTAGTGCCCGCCGTCTTGGTCATCGTGGAGGACGACGCCCCCGTAGACCGCGGACGCCTCACCCGGCTGGTGGAGCGCGGCCCCGATTACGGGGTTCATATCATGTGGGTTGCCGCCAACGTGCAGTCGCTTCCGGCCGCGTGCCGCGACTTCCTCTCCGTCGACGGCGACCACGGCACCACCACCGGCCAGGTCCGCCTGGGACGCCACACGTACCCGGTGAGTTGCGAGAGCCTCGACGCAGGCCTCGCCACGCAACTGGCGCGCATGATGTCGCCATTGGTGGACGTTGGGAACCCGCTCGACGACGACTCCGACCTCCCGCGGGCCGTCTCCTATGCCACGTTGATTGGCAAGGAACTGATGGACAACCCGCAGGCGGTTGCCGAGCGCTGGCAGGAGAACAACTCGGTCCACGCCACCGCGGTGCCCAACCGCAAGGACAATGGCAGCCTCCGCGCTTTGGTGGGTTCCAAGGGCGTGGAGCCGTTCTACCTGGACCTCAAGAATGAGGGACCCCACGCTTTGGTGGGCGGGACGACAGGTGCCGGTAAGTCCGAGTTCCTGCAGTCCTGGGTGATGGGCATGGCCGCGGCCTACAGCCCGGACCGCGTCAGCTTCCTCTTTGTGGACTACAAGGGCGGTGCGGCCTTTGCCGACTGCCTGCACCTGCCGCACACCGTGGGCCTCGTGACGGACTTGTCCCCGCACCTCGTGCGCCGTGCGCTGACCTCCCTGCGGGCCGAGCTGCACTACCGCGAACGTCTCCTGAACCGGAAGAAGGCCAAGGACCTGCTGGCACTGCAGCGTGAAGCCGATCCGGAAGCACCGCCGTACCTCATCATCATCGTGGACGAGTTCGCGGCCTTGGCTACTGAAGTTCCCGAGTTCGTCGATGGCGTGGTGGACGTCGCTGCCCGTGGCCGTTCACTCGGCCTGCACCTGATCCTCGCCACCCAGCGGCCCGCCGGTGTCATTAAGGACAACCTGCGCGCCAACACCAACCTCCGCGTCGCCTTGCGAATGGCCGACGAAGTGGATGCGGTGGACATCCTGGGCGTTCCGACAGCCGCCTACTTTGATCCGTCCATTCCCGGCCGCGGTGCAGCAAAGACAGGTCCGGGCCGCATCCAAGGCTTCCAGACCGGTTACGCCGGCGGCTGGACTACGGACAAGCCCCAGCGGCCGCGGATCGACATTGTGGAGATGGCCTTCGGGTCCGGCCCCACCTGGGAACCGCCGCTGGTGGCCCAGGTGGAGGAAGAGCCCGCCGGGCCCAACGACATTGCCAGGATGACCGGGAACATCATCCGGGCAGCTGACGTCCTGTCCATCGCCCCTCCCCGGAAGCCATGGCTCAACGAACTGGCCACCACATATGACTTCTCCAAGCTCCCCAACCCGCGCACCGACGAGCGGCTGCTGCTGGGCGTAGCTGACGACCCCGCCCACCAGGACCAACCCACGGTGTTCTACGAACCGGACAAGGACGGCAACATGGCCGTCTACGGTACGGGCGGATCCGGAAAGTCCGCCGCGCTGCGAAGCATCGCCATCGCCGCTGCGGTTACCCCACGTGGTGGGCCGGTGCACGTGTACGGCATCGATTGTGGTTCGTCCGGATTGAAGATGCTTGACGGGCTTCCGCACGTTGGCGAAATCATCAACGGTGACGACGTGGAGCGCGTGGGCCGTCTGTTGCGCTGGCTGAAGGAAGTAGCGGACGACCGGGCGGCACGTTTCGCCGAGGTCCGCGCCTCCACCATTGTCGAATACCGGCAGCTGGCCAACCGGCCGGACGAGAAGCGCATCTTCATCCTGGTGGACGGCATGTCCTCCTTCCGCGAAGGATACGAGTACAGCAAGTTGTCGGCGTTGTGGGATATCTTCTTGACGCTGGCCACCGACGGCCGTCCCTTGGGCATCCACCTGGTAGTGAGCGGGGACCGCACCAACTCCGTTCCGGCGTCGCTCCTGGCCTCCATCCAGAAGCGGCTGGTCCTGCGCCTCAGTTCCGAAGACGACTACATGACCCTCGATGTCCCCAAGGATGTCCTCAACGCTGCGTCGCCACCCGGGCGCGGCTTGCTGGACGGACTCGAAGTCCAGCTCGCCGTGCTGGGTGGCAACTCGAACCTGGCGCTCCAGGCCCGTGAAGTGGCTAAGCTCAGCCAGGCAATGGTGCGCCAGGGCCTGGAGCAGGCACCGCAGATCCAGCGCCTTCCGGAGCTGGTGGACCTGGACATCCTGCCCACAGGCGCCCCGGACAACCCTGTGATAGGTGTCGACGACGAGACGCTGGGTTCGGCAGCCATCGCCGCCAAGGGTTCGCTTCTCCTCGCGGGACCTCCGGGCGCTGGACGCACCGTTGCGCTGGTGACGCTTGCCTACGCCCTGCGACGCTCCAACCCGCGGACGGACCTCATTTACATTGGATCGCGTCGCTCTGCCGTTGCGTCGTTGAACATCTGGAGCCGTTCCCTGGTGGGGCCGGACGAGGTCTCGGACGTGGTGGATGACCTGATCGACAAAGCGTCGGACAACCCGGGGACCATGGCCATTTTCATCGAGGGCCTCACCGAGTTCACCGACACGCTGGCCGAGTCGGGCGTGGGACGGTTGGTCACGGCGGCCATCAAGGCCGACCAATGGGTGGTGGGCGAGTCCGAAACATCCACCTGGTCGCAGGCCTGGTCCCTTGCCCAGCCGTTCAAGTCCGGACGCCGTGGGCTGCTGCTTAACCCCGGAGACGTGGAAGGCGACAGCCTCCTCAACACGACCTTGGGCCGCATCAGCACCGACTTCATTCCGGGCCGTGGATACATCGTGGGACGTGGAAAGGTACGCAAGCTCCAAATCGCCATGCCGCCGGAGAACCGCAGCTAGGATTTGCCGGATGCAGGAGGATGTAGGAGGATTTCGGGAAACACCCGAACTTCCTGATTACTGCGGGCGCCCCAACGCCCCAGCTGAGGTTACTTTCATGCGACACTCCGTTGTCCCTGCCGTTCTGTTGGCCGCTGGCCTGTTCCTGGCGCCCGCTGCCGCCGCCCAAGCCGCTCCGTGCGACGGGAAATTCTCCTGCGCGCCCACCGAGGGCGCCGACGACCCGTTGCCGACCCAGCCCGGGCTGGCCCCGGAAGCAGACAAGAAGCCTGCACCCAAGCCGGAACCGACCCGCGTTCGGGAAACGGAGGCAGCACTGGAACCGGCGGCACCGGCGCCCAAGGTGGAAGCGCCACGACCCGTGGTGACCCAGGCCCCGGTAACTGTGGCACCGCAGCCGGCCGGTCCGGCGTCGAACTCTTCCGAACCGATCCCGAGCGCTGAGACCTCGGCGGCGTCAGCGACGCCGTCGGCCTCTCCGAGCGCGAGCCCCACCTCGGCCAGCCCCAGCCCTTCCAAGTCCTCCAACTGGAATACCCCCGTGGACAAAGGCCAGGAGACCCAGGCCGCCATGATGGCATCGAACTCATTCACAGGGCCGAACATGCTGGGTCTGTTCGGCATCCTGGGTGCGGTATTGCTGGTGGGATTGGGCGGACTGGCGTTTGCGCTGTGGAGCAAGAACCGCCTCTCGTCGCACTAGCAGCGCTTTAATGTCTGCCGCTTGCGGCAAGATAGACCTGTGAGCACACCAGAGAATCCGGATCCGGTCGACACCACAACCCAGGACGCCGCAGCGGCCATCGTTGCTGACGAGGGAACACCTCCGTCGGAAACGCTGCGTGACGAGTATGAGCAATTGGCGGACCTCGTACGCAAGTACCGTTACGCGTACTACCAGGAGGACTCGCCCACGGTATCGGACGCTGAGTTCGATGAACTGTACCGGCGCCTGGAAGAGCTGGAAGCGCTCCACCCGGAGCTCGTCTCCAACGATTCCCCCACGCAGGAAGTAGGCGGTGAGGTTTCCTCGGCGTTTGCCGCGGTGGAGCACCTGCAGCGGATGTACAGCCTTGACGACGTCTTCTCGCTGGATGAGCTCGAAGCCTGGGTCCGCAAGGCCGAAGCCTCCGTTGCTAAGCTGGGCGACTCCGTCCCGGCCATCGCATGGCTGACCGAGCTGAAGATTGACGGCCTGGCCGTGAACCTCCTTTACCGTGACGGCAAACTGGTCCGCGCTGCCACCCGAGGCGATGGCACCACGGGGGAGGACATCACCCATAACGTCCTCACCATCAAGGAAATCCCGCGGGAGCTCAGCGGATCCGGCTACCCTTCGGAAGTGGAAATTCGGGGCGAGGTGTTTATTCCCTCCAAGGCCTTCCTCGAGTTCAATGAGACCCTCGTCGCCGCGGGTAAAGCGCCGCTCGCCAACCCCCGCAATGCTGCGGCAGGTTCGCTGCGCCAGAAAGACCCTGCGGAAACGGCCAAGCGCCCGCTCAGCATGTTTGTGCACGGCATCGGTGCCCGTGAAGGTCTGAATGCCAAGAGCCAATCGGAAACGTACAAGCTTCTTGAGCAGTGGGGGCTTCCCGTCAGCCCGTACCTCAAGGTCCTGGACTCGTTCGACGATGTCCTGAAGTTCATTGCCGACTACGGTGAGCGCCGGCACAAACTCCTGCACGAGATCGATGGCATCGTGGTCAAGATCGATGACTTTGCCACGCAGCGCGCGCTTGGTTACACGTCCCGCGTCCCCAGGTGGGCCGCGGCGTACAAGTACCCGCCGGAAGAAGTCCACACCAAGCTCCTGGACATCGCCGTCAATGTTGGCCGCACGGGGCGCGTGACGCCGTTCGGCTTGATGGAGCCTGTGAAGGTTGCCGGATCCACCGTGGGAATGGCCACGCTGCACAACCAGGATGTGGTCAAGGCCAAGGGCGTGATGATCGGCGACATCGTGATTCTCCGCAAGGCCGGTGATGTTATTCCAGAGATCGTAGGCCCCGTGCTCGCCCTGCGGGACAAGCAGGATCCGCCGGTCCGTGAATTCGTGATGCCCACGGAATGCCCTTCCTGTGGCACCCCCTTGGCGCCGGCCAAGGAAAGCGATGTGGATATTCGTTGCCCCAATGCCAAGTCGTGCCCCTCACAGTTGCGTGAGCGCGTGTTCCACGTAGCCAGCAGGGGTGCGTTCGATATCGAAGCACTGGGCTGGGAAGCAGCGGTTGCGCTGACCCAACCGGCGGAACCGGAAACGCCGCCGCTGACCAGCGAAGCCCGGCTGTTCAGCCTGACCCGCGAGGACCTGGCGGATGTCCTGATCCGCCGGGAGAAGCGTTCGAAGGGCGTGGGCACGGGCGAGTACGAACTCGTTCCGTACTTCTACACCAAGGGAACGGCCAAGTCCCCGTCCAAGCCGACGGCCACCACCGAGAAGTTGTTTGCTGAGCTGGAGAAAGCCAAGAAGCAGCCGCTCTGGCGTGTGCTGGTGGCGCTCTCCATCCGCCATGTGGGCCCCACCGCGTCCCGGGCCTTGGCCACTGCGTTCGGCAGCATGGACGCCATCCGCAACGCCACGGAGGAGCAAATGGCGCATGTGGATGGCGTGGGCCCCACCATTGCGGTGGCCCTGAAGGAATGGTTCGCAGTGGACTGGCACAACGAGATCGTGGACAGCTGGGCGGCTGCTGGTGTCCGAATGGAGGATGAGCGCGATACCTCGATGCCGCGAACACTCGAAGGCCTTACGGTGGTGGTCACCGGCACGCTCCCTAACTTCAGCCGCGACGAAGCGAAGGAAGCCATCATCATCCGCGGTGGGAAGGCCTCCGGATCCGTCTCCAAGAACACCAGCTACCTGGTGGCCGGTGAAAGCGCCGGGACCAAGCTGGACAAGGCGGAGCAACTGGGCGTTCCGGTGCTGGACGAGGACGGCTTCCGCGAGCTCCTTGCCAACGGACCGGCAAAGACGGACGCGGAACCGGAAGCAGCACCCGAAGAACCGGCAGCGGAGGCAGAATCCGAATGACGGATCCGTTGGAACTGCTTGCTGTCGCCAAACGAGCCGCTGCGGCGGGAGCCGCGGTGCTGTCGCAGCGCTCTGCCAGTGGAACAGCCGGCGATGGTTTGGACACCACGAACAAGGGCGAGGCCGGGGACTGGGTCACAGCCTTCGACGTCGCCGCGGAAAACGCCGTTCGTGAAGCAATTACTGCTGAACGGGAGAAGGACAGCATCACGGGGGAGGAGCACGGGACTACCCGCCCGGACCAACCTTCCGGCTACCGTTGGTCCATCGATCCACTGGACGGGACCACCAATTTCATCCGCAACATCGTCTACTACGCGACGTCCGTCGCTGTGGCGGATTCCGACGGCGTGTGGCTGGCCGGCGTGGTTCACGCACCAGCGCTGGGACGCGTCTATTCCGCTGCTCGGGGCCACGGTGCCTGGCTCGAAACTGCCGGAGAGACAACGCGCCTTGCCGGCCCGGTCCCCGGAAGGACCGGACTCATCCTGGCCACCGGCTTTAGCTACGATCCCGCCACCCGGGCCGATCAGTCAGCTGGGCTCGCTGAACTCATGGACGGCTTTGCGGACGTCCGGCGGCTGGGCTCTGCTGCTTTGGACCTCTGCCTGGTGGCGGACGGTACCTTCGACGCATACGGCGAACGCGGACTCAACGAGCATGACTTCTCCGCCGGTGCCTTGATCGCTGAAGAAGCAGGCTGCTGGGTGCGTAGGCCACGGCTGGAAAGTCCCCTTGACGGCGGGCCCAGCACAGAGGATCGCCTGGCTGCCTGGATGTGCGCCGGTGCCTTGGAACTGTCCGGCAAATTCCCGCTGTGACAACCATCCAGTGATCAGGACGCTCGCCATCGCCAACTACCGGTCCATCCGGGACCTCGCGATGGAATTGCACGGACTGGACATTGTCACGGGCGCCACGGCAGTGGGAAGTCTTCGCTGTACCGCGCCCTGCGGCTGCTGGCCGAATGCGCAGGGGGCGATTCCGGAAACGTCGTGGGTTCCCTTGCCCGGGACGGTGGATTGTCGTCCACGCTGTGGGCCGGGCCGGAGACCATCAGCGAGGCAATGCGCCGCGGTGATGTTCCCCTCCAAGGAACCGTCCGGCGGGAGTCGGTCAACCTGAAACTGGGCTACTCCGGTGACGGGTTCGGCTACTTGGTAGACCTCGGCATGCCGGTGTCCAGCGGCTCCGGCTTTGACGCGGAGACCGGGAAAACGCAGCCCTCCGCTTTCAGCCTGGATCCGGAGATCAAACGGGAGCAGATCTTCTCCGGACCGGTAGCCAGGCCGGGCTCATTGCTGGTTGACCGCAAAGGGGCCCTCGCCAGGCTGCGCGGTCCGGACGGTGAGTGGACGGAACTCTCCCGGCGTTTGGACACCTACCAGAGCATGCTGACTGAGGTCTCGGACCAGGACCGGGCCCCGGAAGTCCTGCGGGTCCGCGATTCCGTGCGATCCTGGCGGTTTTACGATCATTTCCGAACGGATGCCGAAGCTCCCGCGCGGCAGGCCCAAATAGGTACCCGCACCCCTGTTCTGCACCACAGCGGCAGGGACCTGGCGGCCGCCCTCCAGACGCTGCGCGAGGTGGGCTTCGAACGGCAGCTTGACGCCGCCGTCGATCATGCTTTTCCCGGAAGTCGGCTGGGGATCTCCGTCAGCGATGGCCGTTTCAGCGTGGAGCTGCGGCAGCCTGGCATGCTGCGGCCGATGAAGGCCGCCGAGCTTTCGGACGGGACGCTTCGCTTCCTCCTGCTCACAGCTGCGTTACTGACTCCAAGGCCTCCCGAACTCATGGTGCTCAACGAACCCGAGACAAGCCTCCACGTCGATCTGATGCCGGCACTGGCTGGACTCATTGTCCAGGCCAGTGCCAACAGCCAGATGATCGTGGTGACCCACTCCGAGGCCTTGCTCAAAGCACTGCGGGAGAGCGGGTCGGCACATGAGCATGAGCTCTACAAGGACCTCGGCGAAACCAGGATCAAGGGCCTGGGATCGCTGGAAGGTCCGTTATGGAGCTGGCCCAAGCGCTGATCGACGGTCAGAACGCCGATCCGATGGACGTGAGTTGCTGAGCGCTGGAACCGGCGAAGCGGTTCTCAGGGCGGGCAAGCCCATAGTGTCCGCGCAGCGTGGAGGCGGTGTATTCGGTACGGAAAAGGCCACGCTGCTGGAGAATCGGCACCACGTGGTCCACGAAGGTCTCCAGGCCCGAAGGAAGGACCGGCGGCATGATGTTGAAGCCGTCGGCGGCGCCGGCAAAGAACCAATCCCGGATGGCGTCCGCAACCTGCTCGGGCGTTCCGGAGAAGGTACGGTGGCCACGTCCGCCGCCCAGGCGACCGATCAGCTGCCGCACCGTGAGCTGCTCGCGTCGCGCCAGTTCCACGATCAGCGTGTAGCGGCTCTTGGCACCCTCAATTTCATCTTCGGAGGGCAGGTCTGCAGGCAACTGCCGGTCCAGCGGAAGGTCCTCAGGCTTCAGGCGCAGGGTCTTGGCCAGCTGTTCGCGGGCATACTCCGGCTTGATCAGCTCGTCCAGCTCACGCTCAAGCTTCAAGGCCTCGGCCTCGGTGGAACCGATCACCGGGACGATGCCCGGCAGGATCTTGATGCCCTCGGGGTCCCGGCCCACTGCGGCGGTGCGGGCCTTCAGGTCACCGTAGAACGCCTGGGCGTCGGCCAGGGTCTGGTGCGCGGTGAACACAGCTTCTGCGTACTGTGCGGCCAGCTTCTTGCCGTCCTCAGAGGATCCTGCCTGCACTATCAAGGGATGGCCCTGCGGTGAACGCGGAACGTTCAGCGGACCGCGGACACGGAAGTGCTTGCCTTGGTGGTCGATGGCCCGGATCTTGTTGTCGTCGCCCCACACACCCTCGGCCTTGTCGGCCAGTACGGCGTCGTCTTCCCAACTGTCCCAGAGCTTCTGGGCCACGTCGATGAACTCGGCCGCCCGTTCATAGCGGACGGCGTGGGCCGGCTGGTCATCCACGCCGAAGTTCCGCGCGGCGTCCGGTCCCGCCGTCGTGACGACATTCCAACCAGCGCGGCCGCCGCTGACCCAGTCCACCGACGCGAAGCGGCGTGCCAGGTTGAAGGGGTCGTTGTAGGTGGTTGACGCCGTGGCGATCAGTCCGATCTTCTGCGTGGCCGCCGCGATGGCGGTCAGCAGGACGGTTGGCTCCAGTTTGCCGGCGGGACGGCGTCCCACCTCGCCGAACAGGACCGGGGAGTCGGCGAAGAAGATGGAGTCGAGCTTTCCGCGCTCGGCGGTGCGGGCGAGGTGCTGGTAGTGCTCCACTTTGGTGGGGGACAGGGGGTCGCTTTCCGGGAGCCGCCACGAAGCTTCGTGGTGCCCTGTGCTCATGAGGAAGGCGTTGAGGTGGAGGTGGCGCTGTGGTTCGGACATGGTTTCTCCTTGGGTGGCAATTAAGGTGGGGCGGTAGGTATTCAGGCGGCTGCGTGGACGCCAAGGGCGGCGAGCAGTTCGCCCCTCAGCGAGTAATGGTCGACGCCGGCTCCGGCCACGCGCTCCAGGGCGACACGACCGTCCTGGAGGACGATGACGCGATCCGCGAGCGTGATGGCCTCGTCAACGTCGTGGGTGACCAGCAGGACCGCGGGCTGATGGGCGGCTACGAGTTCCTTCAGGAGCGCGTGCATTTTCAGGCGGGTCAGGGCATCAAGGGCCCCGAAGGGCTCGTCGGCCAGGAGCAGACGCGGCTCGCGCACCAAGGACCTCGCCAGGGCAACACGCTGTTGCTCGCCGCCGGACAGCTCGTGCGGCCACGCCTTTTCACGGCCGGCGAGTCCCACTTCGGCGAGGGCGCGTCGGCCGCGGGCGTCGGCGTCGTGGTCCCTGAGGCCCAAGGTGACGTTGCCCAAGACGCTGTCCCATGGCAGAAGCCGGGAGTCTTGGAACACCACCGAGACCTGTTCGGGGACTTTAACCACTCCGCTGCCGCGGACATCGCGGTCCAAGCCCGCCAGTGCGCGCAGCAGCGTGCTCTTGCCGCAGCCGCTGGGGCCCAGGAGGGCCACGAACTCGCCGGGGGCGATGTCGAGGTCGACGCCGTTCAGGACACCTTTCGGCCCGAAGCTGCGAATGAGGCCGCGGACGGAAACCTCGTAGGAAGGCGGCGTGCCTAGCCCGCCAGTGTTCGTTGCCATGACAAGGCCTTTCGTTCCAGGAGCCGGACGGCGGCGTCGGAGAGCAGTCCCAGGACGCCGTACACGGCCAGGCCCAGGACGATGATGTTGGTTTGGCCGTAGGTGCGGGCGAGCTCCATCATGTAGCCGATGCCACTGGTGGAATTGATCTGTTCCACCACTACCAAGGACACCCACGCGCCTGTGACGGCAAACCGCAGGCCCAGGAAGAACCCCGGCAATGCCCCGGGAAGAACCACTCGGCGAATGAAACCGGCCCGGCTCAGGCCAACGGTCTGTGCCAGTTCCACGTAGCGGAGATCGATGCCGCGCAGTCCGGCGTGCGTTTGGAGGTAGATCGGGACGAACACACCCAATGTGATGGTGAGGACTTTCATGGTTTCGTCGATGCCGAACCAGAGGATAAGCAATGGGATGAGCGCCAACCCGGGGATGGCACGCTTGATCTGCACAGGACCATCGATCAGGGACTCACCCACACGGCTCAGCCCGGACAGGACCGCCAGGACAGCACCCACAACGATTCCGAAGAACAGGCCCAGACCGGCACGCTGTGCAGAGATCGCGAGGTTCTCCTGGAGCCGGCCATCCGCGATCAGTTCCCCCGCCGTGGAAACTACGGTCCACGGCTCGGACAGGATGCGGGGGTCCAACAGGCCTGTGGCGGAGGCTGCCACCCACAACAGGATCAGCGCGGCAGGGCCAACCAGACCGGCAAAACGGCGTCGTCGGCCAGGTCCCAGGCGGCGGCTGCTCGGCCGGATGTCCGGCCTAGTGGAGAGGTTCGGATCAAGATGGGGCTCGACGACGGTACCCGGGTGGGTGCCGTGGCCGCCCCCGAACGGGGGAGCGGTGACCGTGGTCGAGCGTCGGGCAGCAGTGGTAGTCATGGCTACGAACCCTTCCCTGCAGCGGCGTAGGCGGTGCCGCCAATGGCCTCGAATCGCAGGTCATACAGCTTGGCGGCGTCCAGGTTCGGTTTCTTCTGCTCCCGTGAGAGCAGGTCGATGGTTTGCTGGTGCCGTGCTATCGCGTCGGTCCATGAGGTGGGGAGGTCGCGCTCGCCGGCGGCATCGATCAGGTACTGGCCGTCCTCAGCGGAAAGTCCTTGGTTCTTGACGTAGTAGCCTTCAAGCCACTCTTTGGGGTGGTCTTGGATCCAGCGCTGGGCCTGCCCCCAGATCTCGACATACTCAGCAAGCGCTGCGGCCTTCGCCGGGTCATCCAGCACCTTGGCCGGCGCATACAGGTGGCCGGGGTCGTCGCGGAGCCCGTGCCGCAGCGTGGTTCCGCCGTCGGCGCCGTACTTGGCCAGGTAGCGCTTGATCTGGACGCCACCCAGCGGAGCGGCATCAACCTGCTTGCTGGACAGGGCCGTGGAATAGGTGTCGCCGGTGCTGGGCAGTTCCACGAGCTTCACGTCGCCCTGCTGAAGGCCCGCCTTTTCCAGGATGCGCAGCACTAAAGCACCCTGAGCCTGGCCGGGGCTGTACGCGATCTTCTTGCCGCGGAGGCCCTGCAAGTCAGTGATGCCCGCGCCGGGTGCCACTCCCAGTTCGTACAGCGGGTGGTTCACGGCGTCCTGGCGGTAGACGCTGGCGACGATCCGGACATCCAAACCGGTCCACGTGGCGTGGATGGGAGGAATGTCGGCGACGGACCCCACATCCAGGGCGTTGGCCCGGAAGGCTTCGGTGGTGGCAGGGCCGCCGGAGATGTTGGCGAACTTCACGGGGAAGCTGAGCAGCTTGTCCAAACCGGAGAGTTCGAGCGCCACCTGGACCGAGGGGTCACCTACTACCAGGGTGGTGCCCGACGGCACGGCAGTAGCAAGAGGGGCGGTCACTTGTGCGGCCTGCGTGGCTTCACCTCCCGCTGTTGCTGCTCCACCGCAAGCCGTCAGCAGGCCGAGGGCAGGAAGTGCGAGGAGGGCGCCGAGGACATGGCGGCGGTTCGGAGGGGTTTTGGGGTGTTTTTGGGCGCGAAGGGACGCGGACGACATGAACAGCCTTTCAGGTGCTTGGGGGTTCGCTGGTGGCCCGGAGCCGAGGGCATCGACGGGGCAGCGGGGGAGATCGCTTAGTTCTGAAGGCAGGACGGACAGCAGGAGTGAGCCTGCGTTGCGTGCGCATTCGAAACGGTCTTGGGCATCGTTCCTCCTGTTCTGTATCCACGAAGATGTCAAAGGTGAGGGCGTCAGTCACTCCCCGTGTGGCAACTCAAACACGCGCACTATGCCGTGCACCAGCGTTTCGACATGTGCACGCAACAGCAGGAAACCGGGGTTCACCGCACGCAATGCGGCTCAATTCGCCGCCACGTGAGGCAACACAAAAGCAGCCCACTGGCCACCCGGCTGAACAGCGGCAGCCGGTTATCCGCCGTCGTGCCTTCCACACGTGACTGATAGTTCCATCACGGAAAGGCGCATTTGGCACGCGGCGCCGGTGCGGCGCGACTACCATTGGTAGGTGCTTTCGCCGATTACCGTCCGTCCCGCCCTGCCCGAAGACTACGACGCCGTTGCCCGCATTACGCAGGACTCCTACGTCACCGCGGGGTACTACGGCGACGCCGATCACCCGTACCTGCAAAAACTCCAGGACGTGGCCGGCCGTGCGGAACACGCCGAGATTCTGGTGGCAGAGCGCAACGGTGAGGTCATCGGTTCCGTGACGGCAGCTCCGGCCGGCGGTGGCTTCTCGGACATCGGACTGGATGACGAACTGGAACTGCGCACCCTCGTGGTGGATCCGGCTGTCCAGCGCTCCGGCGCGGGCCGGGCCTTGGTGCAGGCCGTGGTGGACCAAGCCAAAGCCATGGACGGGATCAACGCGGTGTCGCTGACCACCGGGGCAACATGGGAAAGCGCCAACGCCCTCTACTCGCGGACCGGTTTTGACCGCGCCCCGCACCGCGACTGGTTCGTTCCCGGCACCGACATAAAGCTGTTCGTTTACAGGCTCGAGCTCTCGCAGTCATAAAGTTTCCTTGGTACGGCCGGTCACCGGACCGGGCGAAAACGACAGGAAAGGCGCGGCATGCGCAAGACATTCGGCACGGGTTCGGTCTGGGAGCAGACCCTTGGCTACTCCCGCGCAGTGCAGGTGGACAACACTCTCTTCATTTCCGCCACGGCTGCCAGCGGCCCCGATGGCATTGTTGGCGATGACTTCTATTCGCAAACCAAGTACATCCTTGAGAAGCTCGGCGCGGTGCTGGAAGACGCCGGATTCTCCTACGAAGACGTGGTCCAGTCCAAGCTGTACCTGACGGACATCAGCAAGTGGGAAGATGCCGGACGCGCGCACGGCGAGGTCTTCGGTGAGATCCGCCCCACGCTGGCCCTTGTCCACGTCCTGCCGTTCCTGGATCCCGAAATGCTCGTGGAGATCGAACTCGTGGCCCAGAAGTCCGCGTAACGCACCCAACTGAGTCGCATTAGTGGTTGTTCTGAGCGCTCAGAACAACCACTAATGCCAGCTGGTTGGGCTAGCTCGGGATGCCGTAGCGGTGTTCCGGGCGGCCGGTGGTTCCGTAGCGCAATTGGATTTCGACGGCGCCATCGTCCGCGAGCGACGACAGGTACCTTTGCGCTGTGGCGCGGGAGACGCCAACCCGTTCCGCGACCTCGGCGGCGGAGTATTGCTCGCCCGGAAGCAGGGAATCCAGGACTGCCGCTTCAGTTGCGGACCTCGGCTTGGCGCTTGGTGCGACGTCGCCGGGAATGAGTGACCGCTTGGCACGTTCAATGGTGGTCTGGTCGACAGCCGTCTGTTGTCCGAGGATCCTGCGATACCGGGCGTAGGACCTCAACTGCTGGGACAGGGTTTCCGCGGTGAAGGGCTTGAGCATGTATCCGAGGGCTCCGCGGCGCAGGGCCACCTTGATGGATTGCGCATCAGAGGCAGCAGTGAGCATCACGGCATCCACGTCCAGCTGGCCCAGCAGGTCCAGCCCCGAGCCGTCAGGCAAGTACACATCCAGCAGCACCAAATCGGGCCGAAGGCTGTGGATAGCCTGCAGCGCTTGGGATACAGAGCCGGCCGGTGCCAGGGCCATGAAACCGGCCACCGAATCCACATAGGCCGCGTGCAGCCTGGCCACGTGGAAGTCGTCATCAACGATCAGCACCCTCAGATCCTCAGCCACTGCTGTCCTCCCTCATCGTCGACTCCACCCCGGTGCCGGCCGCATCCATGACCCCCGGGATGCTCGCCATGAAGACCGCCCCCGGACCACCTTCGCTGCCTGGATCCAGGACACGAACATCGCCTCCGCGCCTCCGCGCAAGCTGCCGGACCAGTGCCAGCCCCAAACCTTGCCCGGCCCCCGAGCGTACCGGTTGTTCCGACGTCGTAAATCCCTCGGCGAAGACTTCCTCAGGTTCCAGGCTCCCAAAACCGTCGCCTGAGTCGCCCACCACGATGTGCAGCGTCCCGCCGCTCCGGGTGACGTCGTCCAGCAGCTCAACTTCCACCCAGCGCTCCGCTGCGGAACCGGCGACGGCGGCACTTACCGCGTTGTCGATCAGGTTGCCGAGCACTGTGGTGACGTCCTGCGGATCCGCAACGTGCCCACGGACCAGCGTTTCCGGGCCGATGCGAAGGGCAACCCCGCGCTCCGAGGCCTCCACCCCCTTGGCGCCGATGAAGGCTTGCAAATAGGTATCCTGCAGGAGCTCTGCCTGCTCAACGGGGAATTTCAGCGGCCCTGTGGCAGAGATCCTGGCAAGGTATTCCTTGGCGGAATCGTGCTGGCCGATGCTGATGAACCCGGCGATTGTATGAAGCTGGTTGGCAAACTCGTGGCGCTGAGCACGCAGGGCCGTGGACATGGTTCCCACGGCGTCCAGTTGCCGGGTGAGCTGCTGGAGTTCCGTGCGGTCGCGCAGCATGACCACCCACCCGAGGTCTTCCTTGCGGTGCCAGGCCTTACGGGCGTTAGCTACCAGGACCCGTCCGCCGGCCACGATTTCAACGGCCTGGGCGTCCTGCGCCGCTGGCTGGGTGAGGTGCTTGAGTTGTTCGGGAACGTTGGCCGTGGCCCAGTCTTGGCCGGTGGCGTCCGGGATGTCCAGGAGCCGGGATGCGGCTGCGTTGAACACCGAGATCCGACCGTCGGGAGCCACGCCGATCACGCCGTCGTCCACACCTTGGAGCACTGCCACCTGGTCGTGGACCAGGGTGCTGATTTCTTCCGGTTCCAGGCCGAGGGTGAGCCGTTGCAGCCTGCGCCGGAGCAGGAAGGACGCCAGCACGCCCGCCAGCAACGCCCCGCCTGCGGTCAGGGCAATGGGGACAATGTCGCGCGCCAGGCTGTTGCCCAAGGACTCAACGGAGTAGCCGACGCTGACTTCGCCCACGATGGTGCTGGTGGAGTCCGGTGCATAGACGGGCACTTTGGCTCCGGCCGAGGGCCCCAGCGTTCCTGTGTTGCGGGTGGTGATTTCCTGTCCGCCGAGGGCCACGGTGGGATCGGTGCTGACCCGTTCGCCGAGCCGGGCCGTCTCCGGGTGGGCCAGGCGAAGCCCTGTTTCATCGGTGATGACAACAAAGAGAGCGCCGGTGCGGACGCGGACTGCCTCCGCTGCCGCCTGCAGGGGACCGGAAGCGAGGACCTCCGGTGGCGGTGTGCCTTCTTCCTTGCTGATCTCCTGGACACCGGCCCTGATATCGGGATCTGCCGCGACTGTCCTGGCAAGGGTCAGGGCCTGGTTTTCGGCTTCGTCGCCGATCCGCTCGTACACCAGCCAGGCATGGACGGCGCCGCTGAGCAGGACCACCAGCAGCACCACCCCTAGTTGGAGGAGGAGGGTTTGGGTGGAGAAGCGCATACTGACTCGCCTGTTGCGGGGCACCTTCACTCCTTTCCTCCAGCTCCATTGAAGCATTGAGCACAATGCGCAAAACGTTCTCAATGAGCAGTATTCCCAACAATTCCCGGAAACCCCAGCCCGTGACGGGCGCCACCATATCGTCTGTAGTGCGCATCACATCGACGTGGCGCCATTCACAGTAGTAAGGAGCCGGCCGTGCTGGTTTTGCTTGGATTCGCAATGATTGCGGTATTCATGGTCCTGATCATGACCAAAAAATTGACGCCAGTGCTGGCGCTGATCATCGTTCCCACCGTCTTCGGCCTGTTCGCCGGAGCGGGCCTCGGCATCGGCGACATGGTGATGGACTCCATGAAGTCCATGACGTCCACGGCCGCACTCCTCATGTTCGCCATCATCTACTTCGGCCTGATGATCGACGTCGGACTCTTTGACCCCCTGGTGAAGTTCATCCTCCGCAAGCTGGGTAACGACCCCGCCAAGGTTGTCCTCGGCACCGCCATCCTCGCCGCAGCAGTTTCCCTGGACGGCGACGGCTCCACCACCTTTATCCTCACTACTGCCGCGATGCTGCCCGTTTACCTGCGCCTCAAGATGAGCCCGGTGGTCCTCACCTGTGTGGCCGGCCTCGCCAACGGCACCATGAACATCCTGCCGTGGGGCGGTCCCACCGCACGCGCCGCCACCGCGCTGCACCTGGATGTCAACGACGTCTTCGTCCCCATGGTCCCGTCCCTCATCGTTGGCCTCATCGTCGTGCTGGTCTTCTCCTGGCTCCTCGGCCTGCAGGAACGCAACCGCCTCCGCACCACTGCCCCCGAGATCTGGGGGGACGTCGCTGATCCTTCGCAAGCGTTCGACGGCGGCTCAGGTCGCCGCGGCGGTTCAGTCGCCACCGCAGGCAAGCCGGGCACCGGCGGAGGTTCCGGCGTCGCGGTTCTTGAAGATCCAGCAACCCTGGTTGACGACCACGACACCGCCATGGCAGATACCGCCCTGGACCCCAATCGCACCACGCTGCGCCCCAAGCTGTTCTGGTTCAACCTGGGCTTGACCGTAGCCGTCATGGTGGTCCTGGTGGCCAACATCGTGCCGCTCCCGTTTGTCTTCATGGTGGGCTCGGCCATCGCCCTCCTGGTCAACTTCCCCAAGGTCAAGGACCAAGGCGCCCAGCTGATCGCCCACGCACCGTCCATCGTGGCCGTAGTCAGCATGGTCATGGCTGCTGCTGTCCTCACCGGCGTGCTGAACGGCACGGGCATGGTCAAGGCAATGTCCGAGTGGCTGGTCCAGATCATCCCCGCAGAGATGGGCCCGTTCATGGCGGTCATCACCGGCCTGCTCAGCATCCCGATGACGTTCTTCATGAGCAACGACGCCTTCTACTTCGGTGTCCTTCCGGTCCTCTCCGAAACCGCCGCGCACTACGGCGTAGGAGCAGCGGACATGGCTCGCGCTTCCATCACTGGCCAGCCCTTCCACCTCCAGAGCCCCCTGGTTCCGGCAATCCTCCTGCTGGTCTCCCTCGCCAAGGTGGATCTGGGCGACCACCACAAGAAGGTCCTCTGGCGCACGGCCGTCATTTCGATCGTGATGTTGGCAGTCGGAGTCCTGACCGGGGCCATCGGCATCGGCTAACCAGCCACCACTTCAAGTGTCGAGTTCGCGGGTTCGCTATGAATTCGCCGTTCAGTAACGGCGTATTGTGCAGCGGACCCGCGAATTGGCGTGCGAGCACGCGGAGGATGGCGCCCGGGTGTAGCGTCAGGACACCCCGGCACACCCAAGACAAGTAGACTGGTTCGGAAAACCATTTGAACTTTGCAGGGGAGATCCATGGCTGCGATCAACCGTGACGACGTCGCGCATCTTGCGCGTCTGGCTCACATTGAAATGAGTGCCGAAGAACTGGACAGGATGGCTATTGAGCTTGCTGTCATCGTGGATTCGGTGAAGAGCGTGAGTGAAGCTGCCGGGGACGATGTCCCGGCTACCTCGCACCCTATTCCGTTGACCAACGTCTTCCGTGAGGACGTTGTGGGTCACACGTTCACGGCCGAGCAGGCGTTGTCCGGCGCCCCGGATGCTTTCGAGAACCGTTTCAAGGTCCCGGCAATCCTGGATGAGGACTAATCACCATGACTGAACTGAAGAACGAACTCATCCGCCACTCCGCTGCCGATCTTGCTGCCAAGCTGGCTGCCCGCGAAGTTTCCGCGGTCGAGGTGACGCAGGCGCACCTTGACCGCATTGCCGACGTCGACGGTCAGGTTAATGCGTTCCTGCACGTTAACAGCGAAGAGGCTTTGGCCGTTGCCGCGGAAGTTGATGCTGCTCGCGCCGCCGGCGGTGCTGCTGCCGAGGAACTGCACGCCCTTGCGGGTGTGCCGATCGCGGTCAAGGACCTCATCGTCACCATCGGCCAGCCGACGACCGCTGGTTCAAAGATCCTCGAGGGCTGGCACAGCCCGTATGACGCCACCGTGGTGAAGAAGCTTCGCGCGGCCAAGATGCCTATCCTGGGCAAGACCAACCTGGACGAATTCGCCATGGGTTCCTCCACGGAGCACTCGGCCTACGGCCCCACCCGCAACCCATGGGACCTGGACCGCATTCCCGGCGGTTCGGGCGGTGGCTCCGCTGCCGCCGTCGCCGCTTTTGAAGCTCCGCTGGCCCTCGGGACGGACACTGGTGGATCCATCCGCCAGCCCGGTGCCGTCACCGGAACTGTTGGCATGAAGCCGACGTACGGTGCCGTGTCCCGTTACGGCGCCATTGCCATGGCGTCGTCTTTGGACCAGATCGGCCCGGTGTCCCGCACCGTGCTGGACTCCGCCTTGCTGCAGGAAGTCATCGGTGGACACGATCCCTTTGATTCCACGTCCCTGACTGACCCGTTCAACAACTTGGTTGCTGCTGCCCGCGTGGGCAACGTAGCCGGCATGAAGATCGGCATCATCAAGGAACTGCACGGCGAGGGCTACCAAGGCGGTGTCGAGAACCGTTTCAACGAGTCCCTCCAGTTGCTGAAGGATGCCGGTGCGGAAATTGTCGAGGTTTCCTGCCCCAACCTGAAGTACGCCCTGGGGGCTTACTACCTGATCATGCCGTCCGAGGTCTCCAGCAACCTGGCCAAGTTCGATGGCGTCCGCTTCGGTATGCGCGTGCTGCCCAAGGATGGTCCCATGACCATTGAACGCGTCATGGGTGCCACCCGTGCTGCCGGCTTCGGCGACGAGGTCAAGCGCCGCATCATCCTGGGCACCTACGCACTGAGCGCCGGTTACTACGACGCTTACTACGGCTCCGCTCAGAAGGTCCGCACGCTGATCCAGCGTGACTTCGACGCCGCGTTTGCGAAGGCCGATGTCCTGATCTCCCCGACGGCGCCAACCACGGCGTTCAAGCTGGGGGAGAAGCTGGACGATCCCCTGGCCATGTACCTGAACGACGTCGCCACGATTCCCGCAAACCTTGCCGGTATCCCTGGCCTTTCCCTTCCGGGTGGCCTTGCTGACGAAGACGGCCTGCCCGTTGGTATCCAGTTGCTGGCTCCGGCCCGCGAGGATGCCCGCCTGTACCGCGTGGGTGCCGTACTCGAATCCATCCTTGAAGAGAAGTGGGGCGGCCCCATGCTCGCGCAGGCGCCGGATCTGAAAAATGCTGTCCTTGACGCAGCATCCACCACCGCCGGAGGTTCCAACTAATGTCCGTCGACGCAACCCTGAGCTTCGAAGAGGCCATGGAGAAGTACGATCCCGTCCTGGGGTTCGAGGTCCACGTGGAGCTCAACACCAAGACCAAGATGTTCTCCTCCGCGCCGAACGTCTTCGGTGATGAGCCGAACACCAACGTCAACGAGGTTGACCTTGGCATGCCGGGCGTCCTGCCCGTGGTGAACAAGACGGCTGTGGAGTCGTCCATCAAGATCGGCCTTGCCCTGAACTGCAAGATCGCCGAATCCTGCCGTTTTGCCCGGAAGAACTACTTCTACCCGGACACCCCCAAGAACTTCCAGACCTCGCAGTACGACGAGCCGATCGCCTACGACGGTTACCTCGACATCGAGCTGGAGGATGGCACGGTGTTCCGCGTGGAGATCGAACGCGCCCACATGGAAGAGGACGCCGGCAAGCTGACCCACATGGGCGGCGCTGCAGGCCGAATCCAAGGCGCCGACTACTCGCTGGTGGACTACAACCGTTCGGGTGTTCCGCTGGTTGAGATCGTCACCAAGCCGATCGAGGGGGCCGGGAGCCGTGCGCCTGAGCTGGCCAAGGCTTACGTCGCGGCTGTCCGCGAGATCGTGAAGAATCTCGGCGTTTCCGATGCCAAGATGGAGCGCGGCAACGTCCGTTGCGACGCCAACGTTTCCTTGCGCCCGCACGGCCGGGAGCGGTTCGGCATCCGTTCAGAGACCAAGAACGTGAACTCGCTGCGCGCCGTCGAACATGCCGTCCGCTACGAGATCCAGCGCCACGCCGCCGTTCTGGACTCCGGCGAGCCGGTCATCCAGGAGACGCGCCACTGGCACGAGGACACTCGTTCGACGACGTCGGGTCGCCCCAAGTCCGACGCCGACGATTACCGCTACTTCCCGGAGCCGGACCTGGTTCCCGTCGTCGCCTCCCGTGAGTGGGTGGAGGAACTCCGCGCGACCCTTCCAGAGCCGCCGGCAGAGCGCCGCAAGCGCCTCAAGGAAGCCTGGGGCTACTCGGACCTGGAATTCCGCGACGTCGTTAACGCCGGTGTCATGGATTCCATCGAGGAGACCATCGCAGCAGGTGCGTCCGCCGATGTCGCCCGTAAGTGGTGGATGGGCGAGATCGTCGGTCGCGCCAAGGTAGCTGACGTCGATCCTTCCGAGCTTGGTGTCACACCGCAGGTGATCGTTGAGCTGAACAAGCTCGTCGAAGACGGCAAGATCAACAACAAGATGGCCACACAGGTCCTGGACGGCGTCCTCGCCGGCGAAGGTACCCCCGCGGAAATCGTCGAGAAGCGCGGCCTCGCGGTCGTGTCCGACGACGGTCCGCTCCTGGAAGCCATCGACGCCGCACTGGCCGCACAGCCGGATGTCGCGGAGAAGATCCGTGGCGGCAAGGTCCAGGCCATTGGCGCGATTGTTGGCGGTGTCATGAAGGCTACCCGTGGCCAGGCAGATGCCGGCCGCGTCCGCGAACTGATCCTGGAGAAGCTCGGCGTAGAAGGCTAAGGACTCCGGGTCCAAGCCCAAGTAGCTCGCAGTTGTGGTTGTTTTGAGAGCTCAGAACAACCACAACTGCGAGCTACTTTTTTGTGGGACGGGCGCACAATGGATTCATGGGCACCACGACTCCAGGCCTTCACAGGGCCCTTCTCGCCGGCGGGATCGCCGTCGCACTGACCGCGGGAGGGACCGCCGTCGTGTGGGCAGGCACCCAACCCGGCCCGTCGCCGTCGAGCGCCTCGGCGTCGCCCGGACCATCGGCATCCGCCAACGCCCAGTCCACGGAAGGCCGCGGGCATGCCATCCATGGCGAACATGTCGTGAGGCAGCAGGACGGGACCTACCGGACCGTTGTCACCCAGGCCGGAACCATCGACGCGATCAGTGGCTCCGAAGTAACCGTGAAGAGCGAAGACGGCTTCACGCAGCGGTACGCGATCACTGCGGAAACCAGCATCGCGAAGGTCCCCGCAAACGTGTCCGAGCTGAGGAACGGCAGGGGCAAGCCCACGCTGCCCTCGGCCGCCGCTGTTGACCTCGCCGCCGGAGACACGGTGCGCCTCAGCGGCACGAAAGACGGCGATACCGTGACCGCCATAAGGATTGTGGCAGGGGAACTGCCCGCCGGAGTCAAGGGCGGCCACGGGCACAGGGGCCACAGGCCCAAGTAAGCTACAGTGCCACAGTCCTGAAGCCCAGGTTGGCACTGGCCGAATCCGGTGTGTTGGAGCTCCGCGCGGCCAGGCGGTAACGGTTGCAGTAGGAATCGTGGCAGAGGTATGAGCCGCCCCGCATCACCCTGCCACGGCCGATGGTGGGACCTTGCGGGTCCTCGACCGTGCCTTGCGCGAGGCACGTCTTGTAATACTTGGGCAGGAACCAGTCGCTGCACCACTCCCAGACATTCCCGCTGGTCTGGTACAGGCCGTAGCCGTTGGGAGCGAAGGAACGGACGGGTGCCGTGGTGAGGTAGCCGTCGTCGAGGTCGTTGCGTACCGGGAAGTCACCTTGCCAGATGTTGCAATGGTGGGCTGCCGTGCCGGCGGCGTCGTTGAGCAGTTCATTGCCCCAGGGGTAGCGCTGCCCGGACAGCCCGCCACGGGCCGCATACTCCCATTCGGCCTCGGTGGGGAGCCGGCGGCCGGCCCATGCGCAGTATGCCAGGGCATCGTTGTGCGACACATGCGTCACTGGATGGTCTGCTGCGTCGCTCCAGTGGGAGAGCGGTCCCGCAGGGTGCGCCCAGTCCGCTCCCCGAACGTTCAACCACCACGGGACGTTGTTGACCCGGTTGAGGATGTCCTTGTGATCGGCTGTGACGGCCAGGTGGAACACCGCCGACGTCCCGAAGACCTCCGACTCGGTGCGGTGACCGGTGGCGTCGATGAACTCCGCGAATTCCTGGTTGGTCACGGTGGTGGCACTGATCCGGAAGGGGGAAACCCTTACTTGGTGCACTGGCGACTCGCCGTCGGCGTCGTAGCCTTCATCGAAGGGGTCGCCCATGGTGAAGACTCCACCCGGAACCTGGACGTCGTTGGGCTGGGCCGCGCGGACTGAACGTTCCGCCGACGGCGTCCCGCCCAAGGAAACCTCGACGGCGGTGGTCGCGTCCGCGCGCCGTTCCACCTCGGCCAGGGGGAGGGGCAGCCGTGGCAGCGAATGGTCCTCGGCGCCTGCGCCTGGACTACAGCATCCAGCCATAGCAACCCTCCTTCCGATGATGTCCAGTGCCCAATTCTACCGTGCAGATCACCGGCTGAAATGATGAAAGCTGATTTCTGCGAGCAGTTTCGATCATGATCTTGCAAAAAGAGATGGCCATCACTTATGGTTTGTTAAACGGTTAACGAGCGTGGCCTGAATCACATTGGGTTTTTGCTCAACACTTGAGGAGACAGCATGAACTCGACGACGGAACAGGCTCCGGCATTGCCCGAAGCTCGCCGAGTCCCGGCACCGGCGGGTGGGAAATCCCCGGGATCCGGTCCTGGGAAGCGGAAGAGGAACAAGGTCCCGCAGCAAAGTTTCCGGTCCCGTCTGCGCCGCGATAAGCAGATGCTGCTCATGATGGTGCCGGGTGTGGCCTTCCTGCTGCTCTTCTTCTACATTCCCATCCTGGGCAACGTCATCGCGTTCCAGGATTACCAGCCCTACCTGGGCATCGGGGACAGCCTGTGGGTTGGCTGGCAGAACTTCGTGGACCTGTTCGGCAACCCGGACTTCATCCACGCGTTCTGGAACACCCTCTACCTGGCCGCGTGGCAGTTGGTCTTCCTGTTCCCGGTGCCTTTGGTCCTGGCGCTGATTGTGGACTCACTGATCAGCACCCGGGTCCGCAGGATCTTCCAGAGCATCGCATACCTGCCGCACTTCCTGTCCTGGGTGCTGGTGATCGCGTTCTTCCAGCAGATGCTGGGTGGTGCGGGCTTCGTCAACAACCTGCTCCGGGACTGGGGCATGGATCCGATTCCGTTCATGACCAATCCGGAGACCTTCCCGGTGATGGTGGTGGTCCAGATGATCTGGAAGGACGCCGGCTGGGCAATGATCATCTTCCTGGCAGCCCTCGCCAGCATTGATGCCTCGCTCTATGAAGCTGCAGCAGCCGACGGGGCCGGGCGTTGGCGCAGGATGTGGCACATCACCCTTCCCGGGCTGCGCCCCGTGATCGTCCTGCTCCTGATCCTGCGCATCGGCGACATCCTCTCCGTCGGCTTCGAACAGTTCATCCTGCAGCGGGACGCCGTGGGCGCCGGGGCCGCGGAAGTGCTGGACACCTTCACCTACTACACCGGCGTAGTGGGAGGCGGCTGGAGTTCCGGCGCAGCAGCCGGTCTCGCGAAGGGCGTGGTCAGCGCCCTGTTGATCTACGGCGCGAACAAACTTGCCCACCGCTTCGGCGAAGACGGAATTTTTGCGAAACAAGCGCGCTAAAAGCCCGCGCTGCTGCCGCACAAGGAGAACCCCATGGCAACAACACTTTTCACCAAGAAACCCCGGGAACTGAGCTACAACCCCAAACGCCCGGTGTGGAAGGAAAAGCCTTCCGCGCTGTACCAAACGGTCAAAGCAGTGGTCTTGATCGTGTTCAGCTTGTCCATCCTGACGCCCATCCTCCTGGTGGTCTCAACCTCACTGGCGGACACCGAACAACTCGTGAAGGCCGGAGGCTTCGTCCTGTGGCCTGAACGCCCCACACTGGAGGCCTACGCCACCATCTTCAAAGGCCCCATGGTCCTGCAGTCACTCGGCGTGAGCATGTTGGTCACCGCAGTAGGCACCATCCTGGCGCTGTTCGTGACCATCACCATGGCCTACGCCACCAGCCGCTCGGTCCTCTTCGGCCGGCCGGTCATCCTGGCAGTCTTGTTCACGCTCCTGTTCGCACCCGGCCTCATCCCGTCCTTCCTCATGATCCGCCAGCTCGGCCTGCTGGACTCCCTGTGGTCGCTGATCCTTCCCGGCATCTTCGGGGCCTTCAACTTCGTGGTGATGCGCTCGTTCTTCATGAACATCCCGGGTGAACTGATTGAAAGCGCCAGGATCGACGGCGCCAACGACTGGCAAATCCTGTGGCGCATCGTGATGCCGCTCTCCAAAGCCGTGATCGCCGTCGTCGGCCTCTTTTACGCGGTGGGCTTCTGGAACTCGTTCTTCAACGCCCTCCTCTACATCAACGACCACAGCAAATGGCCCATCCAGCTGTTGCTCCGCAACTTCGTGGTCCAGGGCAGCGGCGCGGCAGACCAGCTCGGAATCACCACCACTCCACCGCCCCAGTCCATTCAGATGGCCGTGGTCGTGGTAGCCCTGGTCCCCATCCTGATGGTCTACCCATTCCTCCAGAAGCACTTTGCCAAGGGCGTCATCACCGGCGCCGTCAAGGGCTAGCCGCACCCGCGGACCCCGAAAAGAACTGAAACCCCACACCCCATGAAGCAAGTAACCAGAAAGGGTTATGCCATGACGAGCACTACCTCACAGGCTGGATTCAGCCGCCGCGGTTTCCTTGGCCTCGCAGGCTTGGCCGTGACCGCCGCCGGCCTGTCCGCCTGCGGTGGTGGCGGAGCCGCAAGTAACGGAGGCGCCGCTGCCTCTGCTTCGGTCAAACTGCCCACGTACAAGGAATTCACCGGCGTTACCCCGGACATCGCGGGCAACGCCAAGGGCCTCCAGGCCGGCTACTTCAAGCTGCCCACCGCTGTGCAGTCCGTGAAGACGCCACCGCTCAAGGGCAAAGTCACGGGCCTGACCGAAACCTTCGACACCATGAGCCCGGGCCTGAAGGACAATCCTTTCTGGCAGCGGCTCAACGCCAAGCTCGGCGGAGACCTGGAACTGCAGATCGCCGAAGACATCGGAGACGGCTACCCTGCGAAGTTTGCTACCGTCCTGGCAAGCAACGACCTCCCGGACATGATGTGGGTTCCGCCGAACCAGGGCATTCCCAACGTCGGCCCCATGCTTGAAGCCAAGTTCCAGGACCTGACGCCGTACCTCTCCGGTGACGCCGTCCTTGAGTACCCCAACTTGGCCGCGCTGAAGCCCGATTCCTGGAAGACCGCCGTCGTGAACGGCAAGATCTGGGGAGCTCCCATCCCCAGCACGCCATTCGGCCAGGTGTACGTGGGCAACCACGATGTCTGGGCTCAGGTAGGGGGCTTTGAGGCCGGCAGCGCTGACGAATTCCTGGAGAAGGCCAAGGAACTGACCCGCCCGGGCGACCAGAAGTACGCACTGGAGCCGGCCTACATCAACGCCCTCCACATGGTCACCGAATGGTTTGGCGCCCCGAACAGTTGGGCGGTCAACAAGGACCGCACCCTCACGCACCTTTATGAGACAGATGAGTACATGGCCGGCGTGGAGTTCACCGCCAAGATGTTCGCAGCTGGCGTCTTCTACCCGGACTCCAAGGCCACTGACATCCGGTCCCGGGTGGCCAACGGCAGTGTGGCCGCGCAGGTAGTGGTGGGTCCGCACGATATCCGCAGCTACCGTGCCCTGAACAAGGATGCGCAGTTCGATGTGCTGATCCCGTTCAGCGCCGACGGCAAGGTCAGGCCCGTGTACGACATGGGCTACGGCACGGTGGGTTTCACCCCGTTCAAGAAGGCCGAGGAGGGCAAGATCCGCGAACTGCTGGCCCTGATCAACTACCTGTCGGCACCCTTCGGCACTGTGGAGTACATGCAGAAGAACTTCGGCGAACTCGGCCAGGACTACACCGTGGACGCCTCGGGCAACCCGGCACGAACCGAGACGGGTACCACCAATGCGCCCGGCCTGGTATCGGCGCTGAACATCATGTCCAGTCCGGAGAACGTCATCTTCAACCCCGGTTTCGACGACGACACCCGCTACGTCAGCCAGCAGGAGGAGAAACTCCTCGAGTTCGCCTGGCGCAATCCCACCAACGGTTCCTACTCGGACACCAACGCCAAGGTGGGTGCCAAGATCACCAAGCAGTTGCGGGACAAGGTGGTGGATATCATCACCGGCCGCGCCAAGATCGACGAGCTCAAGGATGCGGTCAAGCGCTGGAAGAGCGAAGGCGGCGACAAGATGCGCGATGAGTACCAGGCCGCGTTGGACCCCAACGTGCCGGTATTCAGGAGCTAGCCTCAAACCAACACCGAACCGACGCGCAAACAAAGATCACCAGCAGGGGGAATCATGGCAAAAGCGAGCAGCACCGGAGTACGGCCCACCATCCGAATGGTGGCCGAACTGGCCGGCGTCTCCACCGCCACTGTTTCCTACGTGTTGTCGGGGCGGCGGGGCGATGGCGGACCGGGCGTTTCGGATCCGACGGCGGAGAAGGTGAAGGCAGCTGCGGAGCGGCTTGGCTACCGCCCCAACCAGGCGGCCCGTGCCATCAGGACGGGACGCACCAACACAGTGATCCTCTCGCTGACCATGCTGTCCGATCCGTGGTCCCTGTCCGTCATCGAGGCTGTGCAAAGGGCGGCGGTCCCGCTGGGGATCACACCGATGATCCTCGGCGACGCCGACTGGGTGAAAGTGCTCGGTACACACAACGCAGATGCCGTGTTCGTCGATGCCGTCCGGCCTGAGCAGCGGGACGCGCTGCGCAAGTTGGCCGAACATGGAACCACGCTGGTGGTCTTTGATGAGGAGGTGGAAGCGGAGGGCTTCGATGTCATCCGTTCCATCGCCGGGCCGGGCTGCCGCATGGCCGTGGAGCACCTGCTCCACGGCCACCGGCAGGTCGCTTGCCTGACGCCGGCAACAGCTGCAGGCACCTCCGGTGGGACTCGTTACCGGGCTTACTCCGACGCCTTGGCCAACGCCGGCATTCCGGAGCGGGACGATTACGTGGGGCTGTTCGACGGCACCAGCGCCGGGGCCTACGCGGCTGCCACCCGGCTGCTCAGCATGCAGGACCGGCCCACCGCCATATATGCCACCACGGATTACGCCGCGGTCAGTGCCATCAACGCCGCTCAACGGCTGGGGCTTGCTGTTGGCACCGACGTGGACATCATCGGTGTGGGCAACACCGTGGAAGGTGAGCGGATGTCACCTTCCCTCAGCACCGTGGGTCCCGTGGACTTCTTCGACAAGCTCTCCCGGTTGCTCCTGCGGCGGGCAACCGCCCAGTCCACCCCGGACTCGGCAACCGGCCCCACCGTCCTCGACTTCCCGTGGCACTTGTTCGTGCGCGAATCGGCGCCCCACCGCAGCGCCGCAACCAGACTTTACTAAGAATCAGCAGAAGGAAATTGCACATCATGGAAAAGGATTTGAAGGTCGGCATCGTGGGATTCGGCCTGCGGTCGGGTTTGTGGAGACACGCCCACAAGCCGGGCCAGGGCTCGGAGGTCGCGATCGTCTGTGACCTGAGTGAACGCGGCCGGGCCGACGCCGCCGAACGTATCCCATCGGCCCGGATTACGGACAATATCGAGGAACTGCTCGCCAGCGGCCTCGACGCCGTACTGGTCCTGACCCCCGACAACCAGCACGCCGCCGTCGCGGTCCAGACGCTCAAGGCGGGTATCCCCACCTTCTGCGAAAAGCCGCTCGACATCACGGTGGAAGCTGCAGACCAGATCCTGAAGACCGCCTACGAAACCGGCACGCGCTTGTACGTGGGCCACAACATGCGTCACATGCCGGTGGTGGTGCAGATGCGCCAACTCATCGAGGAAGGCCGGATCGGTGAGGTCAAGGCGGTCTGGTGCCGCCACTTCGTGGGCCACGGCGGTGACTACTACTTCAAGGACTGGCACGCGCAGCGCGCCAATGTCACCTCCCTGCTCCTCCAAAAAGGTGCGCACGACATCGACGTGATCCACTGGCTCGCCGGTGGTTACACCAAGCGGGTTGCCGCCGTCGGCGATCTTGCGGTCTATGGTGACGTCGCCAACCGCGCTGATAACACGGGCAAGCGCATGGGGGACTGGTTCTCGCTGGACAATTGGCCGCCAACCGAGCAGAAGGACCTGGCTGAGGTGATTGACGTCGAGGACATCTCCATGATGAACATGGTCCTGGACAACGGTGTGCTGGCCTCCTATCAGCAGTGCCACTTCACGCCGGACTACTGGCGGAATTACACCGTCATCGGCACCAAGGGCCGGATCGAGAACCTGGGCGACGGCCCCGGGGAGACCATCAATGTGTGGACCAGTCGGACGTCGGGATATGCGGCGCCGGACGAGGTCATCACTATCCAGGACGGCGAAGGCGGCCACGGCGGCGCCGACCCGCGCCTGATCGAGGAATTCCTCCGCTTCGCGTCGGAGGGCGGCCCAACGCAGACCAGTCCCATAGCTGCACGGCAGGCAGTAGTGGCAGGCATCCTCGCGGCTGAATCGCTGCGCGGCGACGGCTCAGCGCGAGAGGTCCCGGAGCTTCCGGCCGAGCTGGTGGCCTACTTCGACGCCGGCCAGCCCGCCTTGGTTCGCGACTGACCTAGTGGGGTGAGGAAAGCCCGGTCATGACGGTGTGAAGTGACTCGCACACCGTCATGACCGATTTTCGTTTCAGCGTTTCCGGGCGGGCCAGGATGTCGATCTTGCGCACGGAGTTCACTCCTGACAGCGGACGCAGCACCACGCCCGCGTCCAGCACCCTGCGCGCCGTGAAGCGCGGGAGGAGGCCGATCGCGCCGCCCGCCGAGACGAGTGCGGCAACCGTTGAGTAGTCGTTGATCCGGTGCAGCACTTCCGCCGGTCGCCCGCTCACAGCCACGACGGCGGCCAGGACGTCCGCGGGGGAGTAGCCGTCACGGCTGGTCACCCAGGGTTCATCCACGACGTCGGACGGCTCCAGTTCGCGGCGGGCTGCGAGCGGGTGATCCGCCGGCAAGGCGATGTCCAGCGGCTCGTCGGCCAGCGGAATCACCGCAACCTTGTCTTCCGGCCATTGCGGGCTGTTGTCCATGCGGTGCGCCAGCACCAGGTCGTACCGAGCCGCCAACCCCGGGAAATCCTCCTGGGCCACATCCTCGTCGGACAGGCGCAGGCGAGGCGACCTCCCGCCGTCGGACGCCAGCAACGCTGCCAGCGGCGCGAACAGCGCCTGCCCGGCACTGTGGAAGGCGCTCACGCTGACCGGCGCGTCGGGAGCATCGTGATACGCGCCGATCGCTGCCCGAGCATCTGCCATGGCATTCACGACGGCGGCACCCGCCTCGGCCAGCACGCGACCCGCGTCGGTCAGCACCAGGGAGCGGCCCTCCTTGCGCGTCAGGGGCACATCCACGGACTTCTGCAGCAGGGCGAGCTGTTGCGAAACGGCCGACGGCGTCACCATCAAGGTCTCGGCGACCGCCTTGACGCTGCCCAGGTCGCCGAGTTCCCGGAGCATCTGCAGCTGATGAATTTCCATTAGCAAATCCTAAATCGTTGATTGAGAAGAATCTAGTTGTGCTAAATCGTTGCCGGGGCTTCAATGGACTCAGCAGCAGTGAAGCAGCCCCAGCAGTGAGGAATCCCATGAAGGCTCTCTACAAATCCAGACCGCACGCAGGGTTCGAACTCGTTGACCGTCCCGAGCCCGAAGCCGGCGCCAGCGACGTCAAGATCCGTGTGATGACCACAGGCATTTGCGGTACCGATCTCCACATCCAGAGCTGGGACGCCTGGGCGCAAAGCATCATCGAAACGCCTTTGATCGCAGGCCACGAGTTCTACGGTGAAGTGGTGGAAATCGGCGAGGATGTCCGAGACGTCAAAGTGGGGGACCGCGTCTCCGGCGAGGGCCACGTGGTGTGCGGGATCTGCCGCAACTGCCGGGCCGGACGCCGCCAGATGTGCATCCACACTGTCTCTGTTGGCGTGCAGCGCGATGGCGCGTTCGCCGAATACGTCGTGATCCCGGAGACGAACGTCTGGGTCCACCACGATGAATCGGTCACCCCTGAGCTCGGCGCCATCTTCGACCCCTTTGGCAACGCCGTCCACACCGCCCTGAGCTTCCCGCTGGTCGGCGAAGACGTTCTCATCACAGGAGCTGGCCCCATCGGGCTGATGGCCATCGCTGTGGCCCGACACGCCGGTGCACGCAAGATCGCCATCACCGACGTCTCCGCGCCCCGGCTGGAACTCGCCCGCCGGATGGGCGTGGACCTCGCCGTCGACGTTTCCAAGATGCGCGTCCGCGAGGCACAGCAGGAACTCGGGATGCGCGAAGGCTTTGATATCGGTCTTGAAATGTCGGGACACCCCACGGCACTGCCTGAGATGATCGACAACATGAACCACGGCGGACGCATCGCCATGCTCGGCCTTCCCAGCCAGTCCATCGACATCGATTGGGGCAAGGTAGTCACCCACATGCTCACGCTCAAGGGCATCTACGGCCGCGAGATGTTCGAGACCTGGTACGCCATGAGCGCCATGCTGTCCTCCAACCCCGTGCTCCACCGCAGCATTTCCGCCGTCGTGACCGACAAGCTGTCCGCAGCTGACTGGGAAAAGGGCTTCGAGATTGCCCGCAACGGCACCGGCGGCAAAGTGGTCCTGGACTGGACCGAACTGTAAACCGGACCGAACCGCCACCCGGACCGCCAAAGACTTAGGAGCACCCATGTACTCAGCCATCAAAGACCAACTGCAGGGCGAACTGGACGAGATCCGCACCGCCGGCCTCTTCAAGACCGAACGCCACATCGATTCCCCGCAGGCAAGCCACATCGCCGCAGGACAGCTCGGCCAGCCGGCCAACAAGGTCCTGAACTTCTGCGCCAACAACTACCTTGGCCTGGCCGACCACCCGGACATCATCGCCGCCGCCAAGTCCGCCATGGACGAGCGCGGCTTCGGCATGGCCTCCGTGCGCTTCATCTGCGGCACGCAGGATCTCCACCTGGAGCTCGAAGCCCGCGTCTCGAAGTTCCTCGGCACGGAGGACACCATCCTGTTCTCCAGCTGCTTCGACGCCAACGGCGGTGTCTTCGAGTCCCTGTTCGGCCCCGAGGACGCCATCATCTCGGACTCGCTGAACCATGCGTCCATCATCGACGGCATCCGCCTGAGCAAGGCCAAGCGGTTCCGCTACGCCAACCAGGACATGGCAGACCTTGAAGCCAAGCTCGTTGAAGCCCAGGGTTCACGCCGCAAGATCATCGTCACCGATGGCGTGTTTTCCATGGACGGCTACCTTGCACCGCTGGAGGCCATCTGCGACCTCGCCGAGAAGCACGACGCCTTGGTCATGGTGGACGACTCCCACGCCGTCGGTTTCATGGGGCCCACCGGTGCCGGCACGCCCGAGCACGCCGGTGTCTCCGAGCGTGTCGACATCTACACGGGAACCTTCGGCAAGGCCCTCGGCGGGGCTTCGGGCGGATACGTTTCCGGCCGCGGCGAAATCGTCGCCATGCTGCGCCAAAAAGCCCGCCCGTACCTGTTCTCCAACTCCCTCGCCCCGGCCATCGTTGCGGCCACCATCAAGGCGATCGAGCTGGTTCAGGAGTCGGGCGAACTCCGCACGCGTCTCTTCGAGAACGCTGCGCTGTTCCGCCGCCGCATGAGCGAGGAAGGCTTTGAACTCCTCGATGGCGAACACGCCATCATCCCTGTCATGTTCGGCGACGCCGTGGTGGCCGCCAAGGTGGCCGACGAAATGCTCAACAACGGCGTCTTCGTAACCGCGTTCAGCTTCCCCGTAGTGCCGAAGGGCGTGGCCCGGATCCGCGTGCAGCTTTCCGCCGCGCACAGCGCTGACGACGTCGAAGCGTGCGTTCAGGCGTTCGTCAAGAGTCGCGCCGCCGTCGCCTGACGCTCTCTCGCTTCCCGCGGGTTTCCGGCCGATGCTCTCTCACTTCCCGCGGGTTTCCGGCCGATGCTCTCTCACTTTCTTCACGAAAGCGAGAGCATCGGCCTATAGGTGCCGAACGTACCTTTCCGGGGAGTCCAGGAATGATCGCCAGTTGGTGATCAGATCCAGTTCGGCCCATTGCCTGGGACGTAGGCCCCACTCTCCGACTTCAAGTATTTGGGCGCCCGGAAGTGCGGCAAGAAGTGGCGAGTGAGTGGACATGATGACATGGGACTTGCCTCCAACCAGCAACTCCTTGAGGACAGACAGCAGGCTGAGGCAGCCGTTGAAGGACAAGGCCGATTCCGGCTCATCCAAGACCCATAGCCCGGGTCCACGGAACCGGTCGACGGCGAGTTCAAGGAACGATTCGCCATGGGACATGTCGTGGAAGGGCAGGTCGCCGTACCTGCTGGGGTTCTTCTCCAAATAGGTGAAGAAGCCATGCATCGTCTCGGCGCGGAGGAAGTAGCCTCGCCGGCTGCTGCCCGCGTTGCGGATCAGTTGCAGATGGCTGCCCAATTCGGATTCAGTGGACCTTGTGGTGTGCCGGGCCCCTGTTGATCCGCCCTCAGGAGACAAACCGTAGGCCAAGGCGATGGCTTCAACCACTGTGGACTTACCCGGAGCCGTTTTCGCCCACGAGGATGGTTGCAGGCGTCAGATCCAGGCCGTGTTCCAGGAGTTGCGTGACGGGGGGAAGGTTGGCCGGCCATTGGGTACGGTCCAGCGCGTTGGTGGGACCTTCTGCCACTCGTCGGATCGGATGGTTGAGGTGCATGCCGTCATTGTTGCAGCCCCGGCCGACGTTGACCCTGCCCGGACCAGCACACCTCGCGACGGTGGGATGTGAGAGAGGGAGTGGGTTTAAGGGATGGGATGTGAGAGAGGGAGTGGGTTTAAGGGGCGGGGTGGAAGCCTGTCCACGTTCGGCCGGCTTCTGACAGGATGGAGCCATGGCTTCGAATTATGACGTGGTAATCGTTGGCGGCGGTATCGGCGGATTGTCGTTGGCGGCGGCACTGGCGGGCAAGTGCAGCGTCGCGCTCGTTGAGGCCGAGCAGTCCCTGGCTTTCCATACTTCCTCCCGCTCGGCGCGGCAGTTGATCCCCAGCTACGGTCCGGACGTGGTCCAGGAACTGACTGTTCGGACACTGGAAATGCTGGCGGAAAGGGACGCCGACGCAGCTGAGCCAATCCTGACCCCCCGCGGCTTCATGCTGGTGGGGGACGAAGAGACTGTGCATGCCGAGGCCAGCGGCACCATGCATCCCATTACCCATGACGAAGCCATGCGTCTCTGCCCGGCCCTCAACCCAGGATCCTTTACGGCAGCAGGGCTGGATAACGGCTCCTTCGGCTGCAACGCCCCTTTGCTCCTCGAGGAACACCGGCAGACTGCGGAAGCTGCGGGAGTGGACATCATCACCGGCGCCAAGGTGCACTCGGCCCAGCGGCTGGGGAGTGGCTGGCAGGTGGGCGCCGGCACGGAAGGTTTCCAGTCCGGCGTCGTGGTTAATGCGGCCGGTGCGTGGGCCGATGAGCTGGCCGTTATCAGCGGCGTTGAAAAGTTGGGCCTGCAACCGTACCGTCGGACAGCGGCAATCGTGAACGTGGAGAACCCGCTGACGCCGGAAACACCCATGGTATGTGCCGCTGACTATTCGTTTTACTTCCGCCCCGAGGGCAACCAGGTTTTGATCTCGCCGTCGGAAACTGTTCCGAGTGGAGCGGAGGATGCCAAGCCCTACCCGGGGGATGTAGAGAAGCTGATCCGCAACCTCAACGAGGTGACAACCATGGGCATCCGTTCTGTTGACCGCGCGTGGACTGGATTGAGAACCGAAGCTGCTGACGGCATCCCGGTGGTGGGCTTCGACGCTGAAGCGCCGGGCTTCTTTTGGCTGGCCGGTCAAGGTGGCTATGGATTCCAGACGTCGTCAGCCATCGCGGAACTGGCTGCGTCGCTGATCCTCGGCCACGTCACGGCGGACAGTCCGGAATCCCGGACAGCGGAGCAGCTCGCAGCCGTGCGCTGGTCCATCCGGCGCTGAACAATAGGGTCATGAGCGCAACCAATCCAACCACCACCCTCATCACCAATATCGGCGAGCTGATGACCCAGGACCTGGAACACCGAGTCCTCAAGGACGCGGCGATCGTGGTCGAAGGAGAGCGCATCGCATGGATGGGGTCCAGCAAGGACGCCCCCGCGGCTGACGAAAAGATCGACGCCGAAGGCCGCGCCGTCTTGCCCGGTTGGGTTGATTCGCACTCGCACCTGGTGTTTGCCGGTGACCGCACCGCGGAGTTCGAAGCCCGCATGGCCGGCGAAAGTTACAGTGCCGGCGGCATCGCAGTCACCACGGGAGCGACGCGCAGCGTCAGCGATGCCGAGCTCACCCGCCTGGTGCGGGACCGAGTGGCCGAGGCAGTCTCCCAGGGCACCACCTACCTGGAGAGCAAGACCGGTTATGGGCTGGACGTTGAGAACGAAGCGCGCAGTGCCCGCATCGCTGCGGCCGAAGTGGATGAGGTCACCTACCTCGGCGCGCACTTGGTACCCGCCGGTTCGGACCCCGAGGAATACACGGACCTGGTGTGCGGGGACATGCTCGACGCCGTCCTCCCGCACGTCCGCTGGGCAGACGTCTTCTGCGAGCGCGGCGCTTTCACCGAAGACCAGTCCCGTCGCGTCCTGACGGCGGCCCGCAACGCAGGTCTCGGCCTGCGGGTCCACGGCAACCAGCTCGGCGAGGGGCCGGGCGTGGCGCTGGCCGTGGAGTTCGCGGCTGCGAGTGTGGACCACGTGAACTACCTTTCGGACAAGGACATCGCCGCCCTCGCGGAAACCTGGACCGGCTGGGACGCCGCTACAGGCCAGGGAGCACGGGGCACGGTTGCTACCTGCCTTCCGGCTTGCGATCTCTCCACCCGCCAGCCTTTGGCGCCTGGGCGTGAATTGATCGACGCCGGCGTGCAAATCGCGCTGGCGGCCAACTGCAACCCTGGAACGTCGTACACCACGTCCATGGCTTTCTGCGTCACCACAGCGGTTCTCCAGATGCACTTGAGCGTCCACGAGGCCGTCCGCGCGGCGACGTACGGCGGCGCCTTGGCGTTGGGCCGGGAGTCCGGGAACGACGTCGACGGCGAACGCGCGGTGGGTTCGCTCGTCGTCGGCCATCGGGCTGACCTGCACATGTTGAAGGCCCCGTCGGCAACGCATCTGGCTTACCGTCCCGGGATCCCGCTGACGCACTCGGTGTGGCGGGCGGGCATACGCGCGGTCTAGGGCGGCGCGGCACAAACAACAGAGAAAGGCGGTGTTCCGGTGGGAACACCGCCCTTCTTTACTGAGGTGTGGAGTCTTTACTGAGGTGTGGAGTCTTTACTGAGGTGTGGAGTCTTTACTGAGGTGTGGAGTCTTTACTGGGGCGTGGAGCGACTATGCGCAGCTGAACTTCGCATCTGCCCAATCACCCCAGTCGTCGCCGGCATCATCGCCGTTCTTGTCGGCGATCAGCTCGACGTTCCGGACTCCGGTGATGTCCACGTTCAGGGGCAGTGCTGCTGAGTCGGCGCTGAGGACGGGGGTGCGGAGAAGTTCCCGCCCGTCGCCCTTCACGATGAACACCACTGATCCGTGCAGGCCCTTGTTCAGCTTGGCGTCGTCCACTCCCACCACGGCGGTGAAGGCGTTGCACTTGGCTTCCGTGGAGATGCTGATCTTCGAGTCGGCGTGGACGCCGATGCCCTTGGGGTAGACGACGCCGTCGAGCCGCAGTGCGGGCCCGTCGCCGGCGTTCTGCTCACCGTTGGCCCGGTCCCGTTCCGCCGGTCCCCAGCCGTTGGTGCTGCCGATCCAGGGCAGGTCGGAGGCAAAAACGGTGCCTTGCAGGACGGGTGCCGGCGGTTCCTGGGACGTGGAGGAGCAGGTGAACTTGGCGTCGGCCCAGTCCGCGTGGTCGTTGCCATTGGAGTCGCCGGCATCGTTGGCTGTCAGCTCCACGTACTGGGCGCCGGTGACGTCCACGGTGAGCGGCAGGGGAGCGCTGGACGCGCCCAACACCGGGGTGGTGACCTTGGTGGTCCCATCAGCCACTACGGAGAACTTCACGCTGCCCCGTGTCGGCTGGGCGTCATCGATGCCTACCGTTGCGGTAAAGGCAGTGCAGTAGCCGCCGAGGTAGTAGCGGACAGTGCCGTTGGCGTGGGCTCCGAGTCCCTTCGCGTAGACGGTGCCGTTCAGGGTGAGCGGCGTCCCGTCGCCGGCTCCGGTCCCGCCGTTGGACTGGTCCTTCTCCACCGGCCCCCAGCCGTTGGTGGCGCTGACCCAGGGGTGGTCGCTGGCGAACACTGTGGCCTGCGGCGGTTTGGGCAGTGTCCGGACCGTGGTGGTGGTGCTGATGGTCCGGCCGCCTGCAGGTTCTGTTGTGGTGGTGTAGCTGGCCTTGGCAGTGATGGAGTAGTCGCCGTCAGCCGATGCCGGGGCGGTGATTTTCCATGTGGTGGTGAGGTTGCCGCCAGCAGGGAGGGTTGCGGCAGTCGCAGGCGTCGAAGGGGTTGCCGTCCAGCCCTCAGGCAGCTCAAGCGCCACGGACAGTTCGGCGACAGCAGCCGGTTCGTCAGAGACAAAAGTGGTGACGAAGTCCTGGGCTTTGCCCTGCTGGACTACGTCGCCTTGAAGTTCGGCCGTAAGCTGTGCGCAGGCCGGGACGGCGTCCGAAGCGCCGAGGTCCTCCACCAGGAAGTTGTCCAGCGTGAAGTCCGAACCGTTGGAGCTGCCCGTGCGCTGCAGCCCTACGAAGTAGTCCCCGCAGAAGCCGGTATCCAGGATCTGCTCGAACCGGGTGGTGGAGGTTTTCGCGTCGATTGGTTGGCTGCCCGTGACTGCGGGCCCTGCCTGCGAGTCGTAGCCGGACACCCAGGCGTACTGCCCTGCCTTGGAATTCTGGTAGTCGAAGGACACCTTGTACTTGTGGCCGGCCTGGAACGGAATGCTCGCCTCGGTGGTGCGGTACACCATGCCCGGTCCGCCATTGGGAGCGCGGTTCTCGTCGTGGGCGATCAATGACCAGGTACCGTCCAGTACTTCGTCGATCACATTGGTGTGCCAGCCCTTCTGCGTGAAGGGTTCATTGCGTTCGGTGATGTGGGTGCGCGGGTCCGTGGAGCCGCCGGCGTCGCCCTTCACAAAGGGTCCCCAACCCTGGTCCACGTTTTCGAAATCTTCGCTGAGCACGCCGGTGGTGGCCACCTTGGTGGTCTTCACCGCCCGGAAGTCATCGACGCGCACTGTGGCGTCGCCGTCGGCGGCTTTGACGGAAACAGTGGCCTTCGTGTTGTTCCGCGGCACATCCACCAGCACCCGTACACGCTGGAACGAGGTACCGTGCTTCTCGTCGCCAGCGACGAAGTTTTCGGCATTGGATGAGTCGATGGTGACGCTTTCGGATGTGCCGTTGATGTCGACGGAGAGCGTGGTGGGACGGGCCTTGCCGGGCTGGATTTCAATCCATGCGCTGACGGATTGGGTTCCGGCATCCAGCTTGACTTCCTGGCTGATGGACGACGGCGTTGCCCCCAGCTCCGCGAAGCGGCGGCCTTTGTCGTCGCGCACCTGGGTGACGTGGCCCGTGGGGTTCCAGGGGGAGAGGTCGGCGCCGTTGAAGCCGGGATCGTTGAAGGCGGTGCCTTCGCCGAACTCGGCTTTCTTGGGAAGATCGGCCTTGTTGTTCCTGGGAGCAAGGACGTACGGCTGTTTGGAGTCGGCGTTGACGGTGACCTGTCCGTTGACCACGGGGACATCCGCCACCTTCACGCGTCCGTTGTCAGTCAGTTTGAACAGTTCAAGAGAGGTGGACTTGGCGAACTCCTTGGTGAGCGTCCAGGTGCTGGCACCCCCGGCCGGGTTGTAGTGGTAGAGCTTGTCGGCCTTGCCATTCTCCTTGGAGGACCACGGAAGGAGGTAGGTGCCACCTTGGAGGACGGATGCCCCGCCCACGGTGATGTTGCGTTCATCGGCGGTGTTTCCGGTGACGGCCACACCATCAGCGAGGTCGATCCGCTCGGCCGTCCACTTGGTGATGGGGTGGTGCTGCAGGAACTTCGCCGGGAGGTTGGCTGTCCAGACGTTCTCACTGAAGGCGTTGAAGTCGTTCTGACCGGTCCAGCCTTCGAACTCCACAATGTGGCTCACGCCGAGCTTGGGGTCCGGGTTCCACACGTCTGATTGGGTGTTGTTGATGAAGCGCAGGATCTGCGAGTTGACGCCTTTGTTGGTGGAGCCACCGTATTTTTCATCGTTGGCCCAGTGCGACCACGTGTTGTTCCGGGACAGGTGGTCAGCCCACTCGGAGCCAACCCGGAAGCCGTTCTTGACCAGTTCCTGCTGGAGGCGCTCGGCCAGCCATCCGAATTCGTAGTAGACGTCCACGTATACGAAGTCCAGGTTTTTGTCCGTAGCCTCGCGCAGTTCCTTGATGCGCTGAGCGAGCTTGCCGGAGTTGATGTCCTGGCGTTGGTTCATGTAGTAGGACTGGTCCAGCCAGTTCCACCCCAGGCCCTTGTCGGCCCGCAGGAGGTCTTCGCTGAAGGACTTGGCCTCCGGGTAGATCTCAGTGGCGTTGATGTGGACGCCGAAGCTGGCATTCCAGTCCTTGCCTTCCTTGACCAGCGTGTTGAGGTCTTCCAGGCCGCCTGCGCGGGTGTTGAAGTTGTTGCCGTAGTCCGTGTTGGCGGAGTCGTGGCCTTCGCTGGTGTAGCCCTTGAGCATGGCCACCTGGCCCAGCCCGTCCGTTGCCAAGGAGATGCGCTTGACGTCATCCAGGGTCCGCAGGAAGGGGTGGGTTGCCTGGGAGGCAAAGTTGAACGGGATGTGGGTGATCACGTTATCGGGGGTTTGTTCACCCTTGTGGGGGCTGACCTGGATGGTCCTCATGGCGATGGCGGCGTCCTGCCAGTCCACACCGCCGTCGGCGTTGGCGTCAGGGGTGATGGCGACGCGTGTCCAGGGTAGTTCTTCGGTGGTGGCAGAGCCTTCAGCGCGGTAGAGCCATTGGCCGCTGGCGAGACCCATGGAGACGCCACCTGCACCGTCACTGACCGCCTGCCGCCAGAAGCGGCCCCGGTCCTTGGCACCGGGCCCGGAGGAAGTGTCGTAAAGGGCGTTGGATTCGACGGCGGCGCCCAGGGCAGCGGTGTTGGCCAGTGCGTAGGCCGAACTCTTGGCGGCGGCGTCCAAGGGAGTCGACGCGGTGATCGGCGTGAATTCGTCTCCCGTCACGCCGCGATCCACGGATAGGTTGGCCGTGGACACCTGTGCCCCGGGCTGGTTGGAGCCCACGGTGACCAGGTTCAGCCGGGGGAGTTGCAGGGTCTTCACGAGGTGGTCCGCGGAGTCCTTGATCTCCGTGACGTTGAAGGAGACCACGTTTTTCTTCACCGAGAGCCGCGCCTTGATCACGGTGTTGCCAAAGTCGGGCACGGTGAGGACGTAATCCCTTGCGTCCTTTCCGGCGGCGGTGGACGTTCCGGTGACCGCGTATTCCAGTCCGTTGAGGGTGATGGTGTTCAACCGCACTGCGGTGCCGTCGAGGCGGGCCTTGGTGGCGGTGTCGGTGTAGCCAAGGACTTGGGGGAAGGTGGTGGCAACATCCACGCGGAGGTCGCCGGAGGTGAGGGTGGCAGTATCTGCGGCGCTGACGATGTCTGCCGGTTGGGTAGCCGGGGCTGCAGTTGCGGGCTGAAGGGACAGCAGTCCCAGCGAGGAGGAGGCGACGACACAGGCCAAACTCAATGAGGCGAGGCGTCTGGGGGATGACAAGCCGGGCATAATGCTCCTTCTTGATTTTTCCGAGCTAGTTATAGTCATGTTCTTGCGGACTCGTCTAAGACTGCTCTATGGGACAGAAGTTGACAAGAGTTAACAGTCAGTTAACTTAACTGCACATCTCGGCACACGCTTTCCGCCCTATGGCCGCTGTAATTGTCGCGGGTCCTTAATGACGCTGAATGCTCCTTGTTAGATCGAAAATGATCGTTTAGTGTTTCTATAGATCAGAAAACGTCATTAAGCTGAGCGGGAGCGGAACACACGATGAGCGAGAACACACTGGGCGCCTTCATGGAGGAAGAGCTGGTTTCCCAGCCCGACGTCTGGCAGCGGGCCGTCGAGCAGGCACGTACGGAGCGTTTGCTTCCCGCGGACGGCAAGCGCATCGCCGTCATTGGCTGTGGCACCTCCTGGTTCATGGCCCAGAGCTACGCCGCCGCACGTGAATCCGCCGGGAAGGGCGTGACGGATGCGTTCGCCGCTTCCGAGGCTTTCCTGAACAGCAACAGCGCCGACCGCCAGTACGACGCCGTTGTGGCCATTACTCGTTCGGGCACCACCACTGAGGTGCTGGAGATTCTGGCTGAGTTGAAGGGCATCGTCCCCACCGTCGCGATCATTGGCGACACCACCTCGCCGATCGTTGAACTGGCAGATGCGGTGGTCGGCCTCCAGTACGCCGATGAGCGTTCGGTAGTGCAGACCCGTTTCGCCACCACGGCATTGGTGTACATGCTCACGAGCCTTGGTATCGATGTGCAGCAGGCCATCGCGGATGCACGCGATGCCGTCACCGCTCCCGTTTCCCAGGAACTCCTGGACGCTGAGCAGTTCACTTTCCTGGGCACCGGTTGGACTGTTGGCCTGGCCCACGAGGCCGGGTTGAAAATGCGCGAAGCAGTCCAGGGCTGGACGGAGTCCTACCCCGCCATGGAGTACCGCCACGGCCCCATTTCCATCGCTGCCCCGGGCCGTGTCACATGGTTGTTCGGGACCCAGCCCGAGGGTTTGGACAACGACATGGCCATTACCGGCGCCCTCTACATTCACACGGACAAGCACCCGCTGGCTGAACTGGCACGCGTCCACAAGGTAACGCTGGAACGTGCTCGTGTCCGTGGACTGAATCCGGACCTGCCCCGCAACCTGACGCGCTCCGTCATTCTCGACGCTTCCGCCTAGGCACCCGTCATGGTTCTCGGAGCCGCAGAATCGCCGGTCCTCTCCTTTGATGTTGGCGGGACCGATATCAAGGCCGGGTTGGTTGACGCCCGGGGGGCCGTTTTGGGCATGCGCCGCGTTCCCACGCCGCTGGACCCTGCCCGACCCGGCGAAGCCGTCCTGGACCGGCTCGCTGAGCTTGCCGCCGAGCTGGCTGCCGAATTCCCGGGAGTTCCGGCCAGGGCTGCCGGCATCATCGTCCCCGGCATCGTGGACTCGGTGGCCGGGGTGGGCGTGTACTCCGCCAACCTCGGATGGCGTGACTTTCCCTTCACGGCCGAAGCCGAGAAGCGGCTCGGCATTCCTGTGGCGTTCGATCATGATGTGCGTTCCGCCGCAGCGGTGGAACACAGCTTTGGTGGGTCCAAGGAGTTCAACGATGTTGTGGTGATGGTGGTGGGCACCGGCATCGCGGCAGCCGTTTTCTCGGGCGGCAAGGCTGTGACCGCGGGAGGTTTCGCCGGCGAACTCGGCCATGCCCAGGTCCCGGATCCCGACGCCGCCCCGGGCACCACAGGTTCCACCATCCTGGAAGCCGTGGGTTCCGCCGGTGCCATCGCCAAGCGCTACCACCGGGCTTCCGGAAACAGGGTAAATGGTGCTCGCGACGTGTTGCTCAAGGCAAGCGAGGGTGACCAAGCAGCGGCCCGGGTCTGGGCCGACGCAGTGGATGCCCTCGCCTTCACCATCTGCCAATGCGTCAACATCATTGGCACTGAAGCTGTGGTGATCGGCGGCGGCCTTGCCGAAGCCGGGGATGAACTCCTTGATCCTCTCCGCACCCGTGTTAACCAGATCCTGGATTTCCAACGGCGACCCCACCTGATCCGCGCCCAGCTGGGACAGGACGCAGGCCTCCTGGGAGCTGCCATCAATGCACGTGGCCTGTTGGGAGCCGGACAATGAAGCGAGCCAACGTGAACCGCATCATCACAGTGACGGCCAACCCGGCCATCGACATGACCTACACCGTGCAGGGGATCACCGAAGGGGCCAGCCATCGTGTGCCGACCCCGTTGAGCCGCGCCGGCGGCAAAGGGATCAACGTAGCCCGCGTCACCCACCAGCTCGGATACCCCGTCCTCGCCATCGCGCCCACGGGCGGAGCCGCCGGACAGACCTTGGCCGCCGAACTCTGGACCAGCGGCGTGCCACACACCCTGGTGGGAGTTGCTGCCGAAACCCGTCGCAGCATCGCGCTCGTGGACACGGTGGCAGGCGAAACATCCATCTTCAACGAAGAAGGCCAAGCGCTCCTTCCGGATGATTGGCGTTCCCTCCGGATCGCAGTAGTGGAGGCCGTGAGCGGCAACCGCAACCTGCCCGCCTCCGTCCTGGTCGGTTCCGGCAGCCTCCCGCCTGGCGCCCCCGCGGATTTCTACCCGGAGCTGGTGCGCCTGGCCCACGACGCCGGCATCCCGTGCATCATCGACACCTCCGGTCCCGGAATCATCGCCGCAGCCAAGGCAGGCGCAGAAATCCTCAAGCCAAACCACCACGAACTTGCAGAGGCCACGGGCGAGTCCAGCCTCGAAGCGGCAGCGCTCTCGCTGATAGGCATGGGTGCCCGCACCGTGCTGGTGAGCGCCGGCGCCGACGGCATGCTCGCCTTTGACCATGCCGCTCCGGGCGGCTACTGGAGCGCGCGCCTGCCGGAATCGCTCAGTGGAAACCCCACAGGGGCGGGCGACGCCGGTGTGGCAGCTGCCGCCGTCGCGCTCGCCGAAGGCATCACAGAGCCCCGCGATATTCTTCGCCGGGCTACCGCCTGGTCCGCCGCCGCAGTGCTCATGCCCGCAGCGGGCGAGATCTCGCCCCGGTACCAGGAGCTGCAGGACCAACTGATCGTTACATGGAAGGAGACCCGGTGACCCTGGTCAACACGCGGGAACTGATGGACAAGGCCGCGGCCGCAGGAACGGGCCAAGGCGCGTTCAACATCATCCACATCGAAACAGCCGAAGGGCTGGTGGCAGGAGCCGAGGCCGCCGGTGTTCCGCTGATCCTGCAGATCTCCGAGAACTGCGCCAAGTACCATGGCGGCCTGGAACCCATCGCGTCTGCAGCCCTGGCGATCGCCCGTTCCGCCTCCGTGCCCGTGGCCCTCCACCTGGACCATGCCGAGTCCGAAGACCTCGCACTCGCCGCCGTAGACCTCGGTTTCGGTTCCGTCATGTACGACGGCGCGCACCTGCCTTACGAGTGGAACGTTGAAGTCACCGAACGGGTGGCTGCGTATGCGCACGAACGAGGGGTCTACGTGGAGGCCGAACTGGGCAAGGTGGGTGGCAAGGACGGGGCCCACGCGCCCGGTGTCCGGACCGACCCCGCCGAGGCGCAGGCATTCGTTGAGGCCACCGGCGTGGACGCACTCGCCGTGGCCGTGGGGTCGTCCCATGCCATGACGGAGCGCAGTGCCGCACTGGACCTTCACTTGATCACCCGGCTGAAGTCCGCGGTGGGAAAACCGTTGGTTCTCCATGGCTCTTCCGGTGTCACAGATGAGATGCTCGTAGCCGCTATCGGCACAGGTATGACTAAGATCAACGTATCCACACATTTGAACGGGTTCTTTACCCGCGCCGTCCGTGAGTACCTCGATGCCAACCCTGCAGTGGTGGATTCCCGGAAGTACATCAAGGCCGGCCGGGATGCCCTGGTGTTGGAGTCCGCACGTATGCTGACGCTGTTCGCCAAAGCGAAATAGCTCCGAACCCGCGAAAGGCTTGTCATGACCCGCACCGATCGGCTGACCGCCATCCTCGATCTCCTGGCCGAGTCCGGCCATGTGGAAGTCGAGGACATCGTGACGCGTCTAGGCGTGTCACCTGCCACGGCCCGTCGGGATCTTGACAGCCTTGCCAAGCAGCGGTTGCTCAGCCGTACCCGGGGTGGTGCCACCACCGGGTCGGTGGCCTATGACCTCCCCGGCCGCTACAACCGGGACGACCACGCTGAGGCCAAGCAGGAGATCGCACTGGCAGCGTCGTCGTTGATCCGGCCGGGGGCCGTCATCGGCCTGAGCGGTGGAACCACCAACACAGCGCTTGCGCAACTCCTGTCCACCCGTGAGGACCTCAACGCGCCGTCCAACCGGCCCACCCTCACCGTGGTAACCAACGCCATCAACATCGCCTCGCAGTTGGCGGTTCGTCCCAACATCAAAATCATGGTCACCGGGGGCATCCTCAACCCGCGCTCGTACGAACTCGTGGGTCCGTACACGGACGTCATTATGCAGAAGGTCGCTTTGGACATCGCGTTCATCGGCGTCAACGGCGTTGACCCGGACCTTGGACCCACCATTACGGACGAAGGCGAAGCCATGGTCAACACTGTGATGGCACGCCGGGCCACGGAATCCTACGTGGTGGCCGACTCCTCCAAGGTGGGTCGCCGCTCCTTCGCCGCCATGGCTGGCTACGACTTCCGGCACCTGATCACGGATTCCGGGATCAGCGCGGAGGACAAAGCTGCGTTCGAAGCCAAGGGCACGGAAGTCATCGTCGCCCCTGCCGGCTAGAAGCGCATCCTGGGTGCGTGCAGCACGGAGTCGTCCACATCCCTGGGCACCCACTGGCTGAACGGTAAATCCAAACTGTACTGATCGCCGTCGTTCTTGATCAGCGTGCGCAACTCGGCGTTGTCCGGGTTGTTGAGCGACTCGAAGTATTCCACCGTCCAGTGGAACCACCGCATGCAGAAAAGCCGCATGGTCAATCCGTGCGTCACCAAGAGCGTGTTGGGAGCATAAGTGGGCTTCTGCCAGTGCCGGTAAAGAGTCTCCATGAACGAGGACACGCGGTCGTACACGTCCGAACCCGACTCGCCCTCGCGGAACCGGTAGAAGAAATGGCCGTAGAGGTTGCGCAGTTCCTTTTGGTCCTCGATGTCCCCGGAGATCTGGAAATTGGCCCAGTCCTGCTCACGCAGCCTCGGCTCCTCGATGACGCGCTCGACCAACGGTCCGAGGTTCATGGCCTCCAGCGTCTGGTAGGCCCGCAAATAGGGCGAGACGTAAACGCAGACCTGCTCTCCATCGAGCTTTCGTCGAAGGTCCTCACCGGCGATCCGTGCTTGCTCCAGCCCGGCTTCGGTCAACGGGATCCGATAATCCGGCACGCGGTTGTAGATGGACGTGTCGGCATTCGCGGCGGACTGGCCGTGCCGGATCATGAAGATTCTCTCTGGGGCACCCATCCCACCAAGCATAGGGTGGCCATTCCCGGCAAAGAGGCAGGAACTGCGGGCAAGATAGGTACATGTTCCTTGCTTCCCGCCGCCGGCTGCGCGCCGAAGTACTTATTGTGCTGGGCCTCTCCCTGGGCCAGTCGGCCGTTTACTCCGTGGTGCAACTGTTCGACAAGATGACGCGGGCGCCGTTGGCAGACGCAACGTCTACCCTGAACAGGTCCCAGAGCACCCGGGAGTACTTCGACCTCACGTACCAGCTGTTGGACATCGTGTTCGCCCTGGTGCCAGTTGCCTTGGTGTTTTATTTCCTGTCCACGCATGTCCAGGCAAACCGGAACGGCGACAGCGGTTCAGCATTCGCCCGGCTCGGCTTCAACTTTGCCCGGCCCGGCAAGGACCTGCTCCAGGGCCTGGGCCTGGCGGCGCTCATCGGCATACCGTCCCTTGGCCTCTATGCGGCGGGCAGGGCGCTCGGGATCACCACTGCGATTGTCCCCAGCGGCCTGGACGCCTACTGGTGGACCGTGCCGGTGCTGATTCTCTCCGCCATGCGCCACGCGATCGTGGAAGAAGTGATCGTGGTGGGGTATCTCATGGACCGGTTCGGGAAGTTCGGATGGAGCATGCCCGTGGCCATTGTGGTCAGTGCGGTCCTGCGGGGGAGCTACCACCTGTACCAAGGGTTCGGGCCGTTCATTGGCAATGTGGTGATGGGCTTGGTGTTCGCCTGGATCTACACCAAGACGAAACGCGTGATGCCGCTGGTGATTGCCCACGCGTTGCTGGACATTGTGGCGTTCGTCGGATTCAGCCTGTTCGGCAAGGCGATGGGCCTGGGATAACGGCGGAAGGACTGCCGTTAAAAGTATCCGGCCGCCATCGGTGGGTGACGTCATTGGCACCCGCTGATGGCGGCCGAAGCTTTACCCGGGCACGGTTGTCCAGGGCCGGGACGAGCCCGGATCAAAGGAGTGGTCAGATGGTGACAGCTCCGGAGGCGGTTTCGAACGTGACTGCCAGGATGCCCGGGGTGCCGTGCGGAGCCATCCACTGGACCGCAACGTCCTCGAGCGGCTTCTCCACCGGTTCGCCCAACCATTCGGTCACGCGTTCAGCGGAGCCCGCGATGGTGAGGCTGGACATCTTGACGTCGCTCTCGTAGACCTTGGACGGGTGCAGTGAGGGGTCACCTTCCCATTTGAGAAGGTACGGCACCTGGGGATCGGCGATCAGGCCGAGAATGCCAATCTGCTGCCACACCAACTCACGGCCGTCAGGGAATTTGCGGTTGCCGGGGACCGCGGCGCGGCCGAGGCGATCCTCAAACGGAGCGAGGTCGTCAACTGCCACGCACCAGCCCATCCAACCGCCGCCGGCGGCCGAGCGTGCCCGGACGGCCTGGCCAAAGGGTGCTTTGTCGGAAGCGGGGTGGTCCAGGACCTCCACGACTTCCAGGTATTTGTTATCCGCAAGGGGAATGATCATGTTCCGGGTACCGAAGCGCGGGTGCACTCCGCCCCGGACAGCGTCCACTCCCAATGCCGCGGAAATTCGTTCGGTAGTGGCCAAAAGGCCATCTCGTTCACAGGCGTAAGAGACGTGATCCATGCGCATGGCTTCATCTTGGCACTTTGTGATCGGGGTCTCAGCTAAGTCAAGCCTAACTAAGGTGGGATGTTGCGCGACGCGTCATGGAGGGACGCGAAAAGACCGAAAGATTCCGACGACGTCACAAAGCTGTCTTAGCGTCCGGACACTTCCTAGACTGGCCGCAGCTCACGTCTCACTAAAACCCGCCGATCATATGCGCCACGAACAGGAGAACTCCATGTCCCAAGGATGGTCTTTCGAAACCCGCCAGATCCACGCAGGCCAGGAACCGGATGCTGCCACGGGAGCGCGGTCACTGCCGATCTACCAAACCACGTCCTTTGTGTTCCCGAGCGCGGAGAGCGCCGCCAACCGGTTCGCACTCGCTGAGCTCGCGCCGATCTACACGCGGATCGGTAACCCGACGCAGGATGCAGTGGAGCAGCGCGTCGCTAGCCTCGAAGGCGGTCTGGGCGCCCTCCTGCTCAGTTCGGGACAGGCTGCGGAGACGTTCGCCATCCTGAACATCGCGGAGGCCGGGGACCACATCGTGGCCAGCCCCAGCCTCTACGGCGGAACGTACAACCTGCTGGCGCACACCCTCAAGAAGTTCGGGATCGCCGTCACCTTCGTGGAGGACCCGGACAACCTGGACCAGTGGCGTGACGCCGTCCAGCCCAACACCAAGCTGTTCTTCGGCGAGGTCGTCTCCAACCCGCGCCAGGACGTGCTGGACATTGAGGGCATCGCCCGCGTCGCACACGAGTCCGGACTTCCCCTCATTGTCGACAACACACTGTCCACTCCGTATCTGATCCGTCCCATCGAGTGGGGTGCCGACATTGTGGTCCACTCCGCCACCAAGTACCTCGGCGGCCACGGTTCGGCGATCGCGGGCGTGATTGTGGATTCCGGCAACTTCGATTTCGGCAAGGACCCGGAGCGGTTCCCCGGCTTCAACACCCCGGACCCCAGCTACAACGGGCTCGTTTACGCCCGCGACCTGGGCAAGGACGGCGCGCTCGGTGCCAACCTTTCCTACATCCTGAAGGCCCGCGTCCAGTTGCTCCGGGACCTTGGCTCGGCGGTGTCTCCGTTCAATGCCTTCCTCATCGCCCAGGGCCTGGAGACCTTGAGCCTGCGCGTGGAACGTCACGTTGCCAACGCCACCAAGGTGGCGGAGTGGCTTGAAGCCCACCACGACGTCGAATCGGTCGCCTATGCGGGCCTGCCGTCGAGCCCCTGGTACGACCGTGGCCGGAAGTATGGCCCCAACGGCACCGGCGCCATCGTTGCGTTCAACATCAAGGGCGGAGTGGAGGCCGGCAAGCGCTTCGTTGACGGACTGGAGTTGCACTCCCATGTTGCCAACATCGGCGATGTCCGCTCCCTGGTCATCCACCCGGCGTCCACCACGCACAGCCAGCTCACGGTCGAGCAGCAGATCGCCGCAGGGGTGAATCCTGGCCTGGTGCGTTTGTCCGTGGGCATCGAGCACGTCGATGACATCATCGCTGACCTCGAAGCAGGGTTCCGGGCGGCCAAGGGCGCCTGACACCACGTTTCGGGCCTGGCCTGACAGCTTCCGTGGGCTGCCGTCCGCGCCGACGAATATTCGCCGGGCGGCAGTCCAAGGTGCATGTTGGTGAACGAAGTAGCCCCAAATCGTCACACTGTTGTCATATTCTTCGCCAGAACCGCCCTGTTTTTCCTAGACTCTTCGTATTAGGTCATGAGTGCCAGCACACAGCCCCGGCTTGCTGGCCGGCAACCCTCCTCCGCGGCGGGGTGCCCCGGGTGAAGACCTGGCCTGTTCGCACGCAAGGCGACAGGCAAGCGCGAGGATAGGTGTCAAAGGAATGACCATTACTGCCACAGCCATTTCCACTTCGGAAGAACACGACGGAACGGTCAAGTACGCCGGCATAGGGCCGCTGGAACTTGAAGCAGGGGGCTTCCTGCCGAATGTCGTGCTGGGTTATGAAACGTGGGGCCGACTGAACGCGGATGCTTCCAATGCAGTGCTGATCCAGCATGCGCTGACCGGCAGCACGCATGTTGCCCGTGGAGCCACAGACGAAGAAGGCTGGTGGGAGCAGCTCGTTGGACCGGGTGCCACTATCGACACAGACCGGTTCTTCGTAGTCTCCATCAACATCGTGGGCGGCTGCTACGGAAGCACCGGCCCGTCCTCCGAGGCGCCGGACGGCAAGCCCTGGGGTTCCCGGTTCCCGCTGATCACCCTGCGCGACAGCACTGAGGCTGAAGCGCGGCTCGCCGATGCCTTGGGCATCGACGCCTGGCACGCTGTGCTGGGCGGTTCCATGGGCGGAGCCAGGGCCCTTGAGTGGGCTGTGACGTTCCCCGAACGGGTGAAGCGCTGCGCCGTCATTTCCGTGGGCGCCTACAGCACTGCCGAGCAGATTGCTTTCGCCCAGGCCCAGACCCTGGCCATCCGGCAGGATCCGCACTTCAACAACGGTGATTACTACGGTGGCACTGCCCCCGAGCACGGGCTGGCTTTGGCCCGACGGATCGCCCATATCACCTACCGCTCGGCGCTGGAGTTGGACTTCCGTTTCGGCAGGGAAGCCCAGCACCAGGAGGCACCGCTCGCCGCTGCCGTTCTGGGGGAGCGCGGCCGATACCAAGTGGAAAGCTACCTGGACCACCAGGGAACCAAGCTGGTGCGACGCTTCGACGCCAACAGCTACATCGCCATCACCGAGGCCCTGATGTCGCACGACGTCACCCGTGGCCGTGGCTCGCTCCATGAGTCACTGTCCCGGGCCACAGCGGAATTCTTCGTGGCGGCCGTGGACAGCGACAGGCTCTACTTCCCGGCCCAGTCGCGGGAGCTGGCTGCTGCGCTGCCGGGGGACGTCCCGGTCCACGTCATTGAGGCCCCGATTGGACACGACGGCTTCCTCACGGAAATCGGGCAGCTCTCGGCACAGCTTCGACAGGCTTTTTTCGCCTAGGCCTCAGCCGTTCATGATCTCGCCGCGCTGCTTCATGTAATCCTCCATGGCGATCTCGCCGTTGCTGAATTTGGCATCAAGCTCGGCCAGTCGCTTTGCCCGATACCCTTGCGGCTCGTTGCTGGGGAACGGCGCGGGGGAGGAGGGGCCCGACGGCGGTCCGGCCTGGGGCGTCACATCCGCAGGTCGGATGACGGTTGGCTCGGATGGGTACCCGGGGTGGTTTTGCCCAGGATAGTTCGGATCAGGGTAGCCCTGGGGCGGGTAGGCCGGGCCAGGCAAATTCTGCTGCGGGTATCCATGGCCGCGGAAGTTCCCATCCTGGAGCCGACGCGCCTTGGACCGGTTGTACATGCGGATCCCCAAGGGAATCAGCCACGAGCAGACGATGATCCAGAAGATCAGATTGTTCACAGTGCAGGCCTCCTAGGTCTTCTCCCAGCTTAGCCCGGCATCTGGAATCAAGCCCGGCACCTGAAATCAACCCCGGCACCTGAAATCAACCCTGCGCCGTCACACCAGCTTGGTATCCATGTCCAGGAATCGTCCGTAGCGGTCCACCTCGGCCTCCACGGCAAGCTGCTCTTCCGGCGTTGCCGGACGGTTCATGCGGACATCGAGTTCGCACACGCCACCGGAGAATCCATGGCGCCACCAACCAGCCAGCCTGCCGTCCAGCAGGACCACGTGCATGGGTCCGTTGTCCTCTGGGAAGTAGGGCGCTGTTCCGCCAAGGTAGTGCCGGGACTGGGAATAGCCCATGACGTATTCGTCATAGCACTGGATGAGGTCCACCCGGGGGAGCTCTGAACCTTCGGCCGGCTCAGCTGCCTTGCCCAGTTCCTCCAGTTCCTCCAGCTCCCCAGCAGCCAGTTGAAAGTCCAGGCCATCAAGATGTGCGGACTCCAAAGCTCCGGGTGACAGTTCACCGGCCACGTGGATGCCGAGTTTCACATCCTTCATGGTGAGGCCGGACCACGCTGCGCAGTCCTTGACCGTGGCGGGACCGCGGCTGCTGAAATAGCGGAGCGCCAACTGACCCAGCGCGTGTTCGCGGTCCCCGCCGGTGAGGGGCCCCGCAGTGTAATGGGGAACGCGCTCCTCGAACAATGCATACGTTTGTTTCAAAGCCCCACCGGCCGAACGGACGGGGGAGCCACTCACAATGATCCGGCTGATTTCCGCGTGCATAAGGTGGTAGATGAAGCCAAGACCCTTGCTGGGAAAACCGGCCTGGCCCAAAACCTCGGCCAGTTCCTCGCGCGTTTTATGGGCGCCGCCGGCCACGGCCTCGGCAAGCAGGCCACCACTGCGTGCAGCTGCTTCCGCGTCGATGCCGGTCTGGCGGTACATGCCTTTGTTTCCCTGGTGGAGTCGTTCCCCGGACAACCCCATCAGCCAGCCAAGATCGTCCTGGTGCACAAAGTGCCAGGTGGGCCTGAGGATATGGGTGCGCAGGATGGTTCCGTCGGCTACGGCTTGCTCAACTTCTGCGGACGTGCTGTCCACGGTCCTTTGTGCCAGGGTCCAACGCGCATAGGGAAACTCCTGTGATTGGACCGCCAGAAGATTCCGGACCACGTCCCCCGCGCTGCCGGCCAAGGGAGCCCGTAATTGCTGCCGCCTCAGGCGGAGTCGTCGAACAGCCTCCGCCTGAAGTGAACCGTTATCCGCCATGGTGGCACACCCAACACATGGACATCACCCTAGCGGCGCGGCAGCAAGGTGCCGCTGGGCCCGAAGACTGGTCCCGGCGTCGGGCGTTTTGGCGTGATGCCGTCGCCGGAGGACTGGTGCCTCAGGCGGCGGATGACCCACGGGACAAAGTACTCGCGTGCCCAGACCAAGTCGGAGGACCGGGCTTCGCGCCACGTCCGCGGAGGAAGGGCCTTGGGCATCAGGGGCTCCAAAGTGTGGTGGACGTTCAAAGCGTCCAGGACCATCATGGCAATGGTGTGATGGCCCAGGGGCGAGAAGTGCAGCCGGTCGGCATCCCACATCTGCGAGTCCGCCAACTGCCGCAGGGACCACATGTCCGCAATGATGGCGTCGTGACGCGCAGCTACGGTCCTGAGGTTCTCGTTGTAAATGGCCACTTTGCCCCGGATCCGGCCCAGCACCGAAGCTGCTGTGTCCGGACCGTTGAAGAGCACCACAGTGGCGCCGCCCGAACTTAGGTCTCCCACCGCGACGTCGAGTTTCTCCGCCAGCAGGTCGGGATCGCCGCCCGGGCGGATGAGGTCGTTGCCGCCGGCAGAAATGGACACGAGGTCAGGTTGCAGCTCCAGGCACGGGCCCACCTGCTCATCGACGATCTGCTGCAGCAATCGGCCGCGAATGGCAAGGTTGGCGTAGGCGAAATCATCGTGCCCACGGCCCAGCTCCTCAGCGACACGGTCCGCCCAGCCACGGTAACCGCCGGGATTGGCAGGTTCGGGATCGCCGATGCCTTCCGTGAACGAATCACCCAACGCCACGTAACGGCTCCACGGGTGCTTTTGGGCGGGTTCGCCCGGTTTCACTAAATGATTGTTCTCACTCACGCTCATATCCTGCCCCCAGAGGGTCGACCTACGCCACCGTAGGTTGTTACTTACGGGTAACTGCAAGAATGGAGGCATGACTGAAGCCCCCGCTTTTCCAGCACCTGTTGTCCTCTGGTCCCACGACGAAGCCGAACGCGCCGGCAAGCCCCTCCTGGTCCTGCTGCACGGCTACGGATCCAACGAGGACGATCTCTTCAGCCTGGCCGGGCTGCTCCCCGAGGGGTTCGTCGTGGCAGCGCTCCGCGCCCCGATGCCCATGGGCCCGGGCTTTACGTGGTTCCCGCTCACCGCGTCCATCGACTACTCCATCGACGCCGTGAAGCTTGCCGCCGAGTACGCCCTGGAATGGCTGGACACGGTAAAGGCCAACCATTCCTCGGTTACGCTTCTTGGCTTCTCCATGGGCATGGCCATGGCGACCACCATGCTCCGGTACCGTCCCGCGGACTTCGCTGCCGTCGTCGGGCTTTCAGGCTTTGTGATCGACGCCGGCGCTGACGCCGCCTTCCGGGATGACGAACTGGACGGTTCCGTGCCGATGTTCTGGGGCAGGGACCAGCAGGATCCCGTGATCACTCCCGACAAGATCGACTACACCATGGGCTGGGTGCGCAAGCACGTGGACCTCACCAAGGTGCTTTACACAGGGATGTGGCACGGCATCAACCAGCAGGAGATCGGGCACGTGGGCGAGTTCCTCACCCACAAAGTACTGACTGACTAGGCTGCGGTGATCCGGACCGTCTGCCCGTTGACGGTCACGGTATCGCCGGCGTGGAGTTGGCGGCCGCGGCGCTCGTCGATCTCGTCATTGACCTTGACCAAGCCGTTCTTGATGAGCTCCGTGGCTTCAACGCCGTCCTCCACGAGGTTGGCAAGCTTCAGCAGCTGGCCCAGGCGGATCATGTCGTCGCGGATGGGGATCTCTTCGATTTCGGGGTTGCTCATACAGCAATGATGCCTGAAGTAGTGTGGTGACGGTGCCGCAGCCTTCTCCCCGTTCCGCCCTTCCGCTTCCCGTTGGCCTCCCCATTGCAGTAGCAACGGGCTTGGTCATCCCGCTTCAAGGAAGGATCAACGGGGCCCTCGGTGCCAAACTCGACGACGGCATCGCGGCCGCTGTGGTGAGCTTCACCACAGGCCTGGTGCTGATCAGTGCGATTTCGTTGGCAACGCCCAAGGGCAGGGCCGGACTCCAGCGGATCATCCCCGCGGTCCGGAACCGCAGCTTTCCCCGCTTCTATGTCCTGGCCGGTGCCATCGGTGCGTTGTTCGTCTTCGCGCAGTCCTTCACCGTTGCCCTGCTGGGTGTCGCGCTGTTCACCGTGGCCGCGGTGACGGGACAGACATTGAGCGGCTTGCTCGTTGACCGCATGGGCATCGGACCCGGTGGCCGCCGCGCCATCACGGGGGTCAGGGTCCTCGGCAGCGTCCTGACCGTGACCGCCGTCGCCTGGGCCGTTTCGCCACGGTTCGGCGGAGACGCCGACATCGCCTCGCTGGTGCTGCCCGTCCTCCTGCCGCTTGCCGCAGGCTTCCTCATGAGCTTCCAACAAGCCATGAACGGAACCGCCACCGTTCATTATGGGACGCCGGTGGCGGCCACGCTGGTCAACTTCATTGCCGGTTCCACCATCCTGTGGATTGCGTGGCTGATCAAGCTCGCCGTTGCGGGACCGGGCAATCCGCTTCCGGCCGAGTGGTGGTACTACCTCGGTGGCCCCATGGGCTGCATCTTCATCGGCCTGGCAGCATTGCTGGTCCGCAGCCTCGGCGTCCTGATTACCGGCCTGGGCATGATTGCCGGCCAACTGGTTGGCTCGCTGGTGCTCGACGTCGTGATCCCCAGCCCCGGCACGGTGGTCGCCTTGCCCACGGTGCTGGGGACCATCCTCACCCTGGCCGCGATCATCGTGGCCACCTTGCCGTGGCCCAGGGGAGCATTCGCACGGAGGGGTGCGGCGAAAGGCCGGTAGGGTAGGAGACAGTAAATTTCCCTCACAACCCCGCCGGACAACCTCGTCCGGAAATCGGGGCAAACCACCGCGGACCGCACCCAGCGGCCCTGTAGAACAAATGGAGTACCCATGGCAGCAAAATCCGTCCTTGACCAGGTCATTTCCCTCTCCAAGCGGAGGGGCTTTGTCTTCCAGGCCGGTGAAATCTATGGTGGCTCCCGTTCCGCATGGGACTACGGTCCCCTCGGTGCGGAGCTGAAGGAAAACATCAAGCGCCAGTGGTGGCAGAGCATGGTCCGCGGCCGCGAAGACGTGGTGGGCCTGGATTCCTCGGTCATCCTTCCCCGCCAGGTATGGGAAGCGTCCGGCCACGTGGAGGTCTTTTCCGATCCCCTGGTTGAGTGCCTCTCCTGCCACAAGCGCTACCGTGCCGACCACCTCGAGGAAGAGTACGAGGAAAAGAAGGGCCGCCCGGCAGAAAACGGCCTGAAGGACATCGCCTGCGCCAACTGCGGCACGCGTGGTCAGTGGACCGAACCGCAGGAATTCTCCGGCCTCCTGAAGACCTTCCTTGGCCCTGTAGCCAGCGACGAAGGCATGCACTACCTGCGCCCCGAAACGGCACAGGGCATCTTTGTGAACTTCAACAACGTGCTCACCACGTCCCGGAAGAAGCCGCCGTTCGGCATCGGCCAGATCGGCAAGTCCTTCCGCAATGAGATCACCCCGGGCAACTTCATCTTCCGCACCCGCGAGTTCGAACAGATGGAGATGGAATTCTTCGTCGAGCCGGGCACGGACGAGGACTGGCACCAGTACTGGATGAAGGAACGCATGTCCTGGTACACGGACCTTGGGATCCGTGAAGACAACCTGCGTTTCTTCGAGCACCCCCTGGAGAAGCTCAGCCACTACTCCAAGGGCACCACGGACATCGAATACCGCTTCGGTTTCCAGGGCTCCGAGTGGGGCGAGCTCGAGGGCATCGCCAACCGCACGGACTTCGATCTTTCCACGCACGCCAAAGCGTCCGGCACGGACCTGAGCTACTTCAACCAGGCCACCAACGAGCGCTACACGCCGTACGTGATCGAACCTGCCGCAGGCCTTACCCGATCCTTCATGGCGTTCTTGATTGACGCCTACACCGAGGATGAGGCCCCCAACGCCAAGGGCGGCGTCGATGTCCGTACCGTGCTGAAGCTGGATCCGCGCCTGGCCCCGGTCAAGGCAGCGGTGCTGCCACTGAGCCGTAACGAGGACCTGTCCCCGAAGGCGAAGGCACTGGGCGCGCAGCTGCGCAAGAACTGGAACATCGACTTCGACGACGCCGGCGCCATCGGCCGCCGCTACCGTCGCCAGGACGAGATCGGTACCCCGTTCTGCATCACCGTGGACTTCGACACCCTCGAAGACCAGGCCGTAACCATCCGTGAGCGCGACACCATGAGCCAGGAACGCGTTTCCCTGGACAAGGTTGAGGGCTACCTGGCAGCACGCCTGATCGGCGCCTGATCGTGGCTTTGGAATACCGTGAGTGGAAGGAAGGCGACGACCTCGCCCTCCTGGAGATCTGGGGTGGCCCGGAGACTCTTCCCGCTGAGCAGTTCCGTGCCGCCTTGGCGCCGTCGAGCAACCAGCCGTGGCGACGATGCATCGTGGCCGAGGACGTAGTCGACGGCGTGCGGATTCCCGTTGCCGCAGGCGTGGTCCACGAGGCTTCCCTGCACCCGGAACGCCTGTGGGCCTACATCGAGGTTGCCAAGGATCATCGCCGCAGCGGCGTTGGTGCCACCCTCCTGACGATGCTTCGCCGCGAAGCCGGGAACTCGCCGTCGGGCGTTTCCAAGCTCCGCAGCAAAGTTGAGCCGGAGACTGCCGGTGCGGCCTTTGCCGCGGCCGCGGGACTTGCCCCCATCCAGCGTTCGCAGTTGGTGGTGGTGGAACCCGAGCCGCTGACGTTGCCGCGTTTTGGGGACGGTTCCGAGGAAGCAGCCTCAGAGCGGGTGGAGGACCTGGCCACAGGCTCCGTTGAGCTCAGCGACGTTGTTGGTAAGTACTACTCCCACGTCCACCACTGGGACAGCCCGGGGGAGCTCAGCATAGCTACCGTGCAGCGCCTGTTCCTGCACGACCTCACCGGTGCGCACGGCGCTATCGTGCTGCGTGCGCCCAAAGCCAGCGCTTTTGGCGAGGGTGTTCCGGCGAGCCGAAAAGGCAAGATCCAGGCGTTCGCCATCAGCTACGCCCAAGGCAACTCCGATGAGCCGTCGGATGTCTTCCTGGGCCACGATCCCGAGCTGTCCGCCGCGGACGCTGCCTTTGCCGTACGGGACCTGTTGGCACTGATCGCCTACCAGCACCCCGTGCTGTTGGAAGTCGATGATTCCATGACGGCCTTGCGCGCAGTCCTTGAGCCCTTGCTGGAATCCGGCAAAGCACACATTCGGGGCGCTGACACGTTGATAGTGAGTGACTGACCACTGTCCCCGCAGGTCAAGATCCTGCCTTCCGCACACTGGTGCGGACGGCAGGATCTCTGCGTTAAGGACCGCTGCCGCTCTGCGAACCTCCTGGTAAATAAAAATGATTGACGGTGCCCGGAGGCAGGAGTAGGCCTATCGGAGTAAACCCCCACGCTGCCACCGCTGGAGGGAGGCCACGTGAGGAACAGATCGGTCTCTCGTCTGTATCGGTGGTAAATCACATGAACCAAATAGCCCTCGACGGGCTGCGGGAACAATTGCGCGGACAACTCATCACTCCTGAAGACCCTGACTATGACGCGGCCCGCGCTGTCTTCAATGCCATGGTGGACAAACGGCCCGCAGGCATCGTCCGCGTCGGGCAGGTCTCCGATGTCATTGCCGGCGTGAACTTCGCCCGCGAGAATGCCATGCCCCTGGCAATCCGGGGCGGTGGTCACAGTGCGCCTGGTTTCGGTACCTGGGACGATGCCTTGGTGCTGGACTTCGTTCGTCGCACGGGCGTAAGGGTTGACCCTGAAAAGCGCACGGCCCGGGCTGAGGCGGGCACCACGTGGGCCGACTTCAACCACGCGACCCACGCTTTCGGACTCGCAACCACCGGAGGGATCGTAGGTTCCACTGGTGTCGCGGGACTGACTTTGGGCGGCGGGATCGGTTACTTGACCAGGAAGTACGGCCTCTCCTGCGACAATCTGGTCTCAGCGGATGTCGTGACGGCAGACGGCAATTTCCTCATCGCCAGCGAAGAACGCAATGAAGACCTGTTCTGGGCGATCCGCGGAGGCGGCGGCAACTTCGGCGTGGTGACGTCCCTGGAGTTCCAACTTCACCCCGTGGACATGGTCTACGCAGGGATCATCATCTATGGCGCAGAGAACATTCCGGCAGTGGCCCGCTTCTACCGGGACTACATTGCCTCCGCGCCCGAAGAATTCGGGGCTTTCCTCGGCTTCCATCAAGGGCCGCCCGTACCTTTCCTTCCCGAGGAATGGCACGGCAAATCAGTCTGCGTGGTGGTGGGAATGTGGACTGGCGATCCGGCCGAAGGCGAGGCACGCTGGCAGCCGTTCCTGGACGCTGCTCCGGTAGCGGGTTCCATGGTGGGCCCCATGCCCTATCCGGCCTTGAATGTGGCGTTCGACGGACTCAACCAGAAAGGCATGCAGGGGTACTGGAAGGCCAACTTCCTGCGTGACCTCAATGACGGTGCCATTGCGGCGCATGCCGAATACGGCGCTACCGTCACCAGCGTCAACACCTCGGTGCATGTCTATCCCATTGACGGAGCCGTGTCCCGGGTAGGGGTCCAAGACACCGCTTTTGCCCATCGCGACATGAAGTTCTCGCCGGTCATCGCCACGCAGTGGGTGGACCCGGCGGATAACGAAGCGAACATCGCGTGGGCCCGCGGGTACGCAGCGGCCCTTGCTCCGCATTCGGAAGCAGGTGGATATATCAACTTCATGGACTCTGAGGACCAGAATCGTGTGGCGGACAACTACGGACCCAATTGGGAGAGGCTGGTGGCCATCAAAGCCAAGTACGATCCCGGAAACCTCTTCCGCGTCAACCAGAACATCGCGCCCGACTGAGTCGGGAGACCTCTGCCTTCCCGCGTAGGGTTATCGCATGAGGTTTTGCTGCTGATGGGCCACGGTCACTCCCACGGTCATTCTGAAGGTTCCGAGCCAACACCGCAGGCACTGGCTTCGCGCAAGAGGGCCAATTGGCTGCTGGCGGCGGTCCTGGTCCCGCTGGGCGTGCTCACCATAGTGGCCATGCTGGTCATGTGGCCCTCGGGCAGCCGGGAGGGAATCTCATTCTCGAGTCCCTACCAGGCCGCCCCCGGGGTCACCTTCGATACTGGGCGGATCCAGAGCGTGGTGGTGGAAAGCTGCACTCAAACCGGACAATCCAACACCGGACAGACGGACCCAGGCCAGAATAGCCAGGGCGCCGGATCCCAGTGCACGTTCGCCTTCACAGAACCCGACAAGGGCGGTGACGTGGTCAAGGTGGTCATCAACCCTGACGTCGCCATGTCCCATGGTGTGGACGTCGGGGACTCCATCCGGTATCTGAACCTCTCCGCTGTCCAGGGCGCCAACGCCGGCAGCGGCGCGCCGGCATACGTTTTCGTTGACTTTGTCCGCAGCATTCCCATCGCCCTCCTGGCTGTGCTGTACGCGGCGGTGGTCATCGCGGTGGCCCGCTGGCGTGGTTTCAGGGCGCTCCTTGGCCTGGTGGGTGCCTACTTTGTCCTGGTCAGTTTCATCCTGCCCGGCTTGGTGGAGGGAAAACCGCCGCTGCTGCTGGCGTTGGTGGGGTCTACCGTGATCATGATCGGGGTCCTCTACTTCGCGCACGGATTCTCGGCGCGAACCTCCACGGCCTTGCTGGGCACTATATTTGGGCTCGGTATCACGGCGTTGCTGGCAGCGTGGGCTACTGACGCAGCCAACCTTGCAGGCGTAGGCAACCACGATGCGTCCACCCTGGTGAACATGTCACCCCAGATCTCGATCTCCGGGATCATCCTCTGCGGACTCATTATTTCCGGCCTGGGCGTTCTCAACGACGTCACCATCACCCAGTCCTCTGCTGTGTGGGAACTCTACGAGCTCGCGCCCACCACGAGCGCCAGGAAGCTGTTCTCCTCGGCAATGCGGATCGGCCGGGACCACATCGCCTCCACCGTGTACACCATCGCCTTCGCCTACGCCGGCGCCGCCCTGCCGATCCTCATCATCGTGATGCTCTATGACCGCCCGCTCGATGAAGCGCTGACCAGCGCCGAGTTGTCCGAGGAAGTCATCCGTACCCTGGTGGGCTCCATCGGACTCGTCCTTGCCATTCCGGTGACGACTCTCATTGCCGTCCTGGTGGTCAAGGCGACGGGCATGAAGCGCCTGGCCGCATCGGGTGGACCGTCCGTCAGTGCCGACGAGCTCAACGACACGGGCGCGCTGGCAGCTGCGGCCGCCGTCGTGGGTTCCGATCCGCATGACAAGCACGACGCCGAGACCCGCCTTGACGCGCCCGGCAAACCGGTGCGGCCAGGCAGCCGGCGCGCCCAACGGGAAGCGGAGCGGCGGGGGACAGCCGGGACTGACTGACCACCGGGTTTCGGCCCGATGCCAGCGGATTTGCCCGGATTTGCAACAATGGATGGGTGACTGTTGTAGCAACGCCCCCCGCACCAAAGCTTGAGCTCCCGCCGTTGAAGCTCGGTGGGATCACCGTGGACACCCCGGTGATCCTTGCCCCCATGGCCGGCATCACCAACTCAGCCTTCCGCAGGCTCTGCCGTGAATACGGCGGTGGTATGTACGTGGCGGAGATGGTGACGTCGCGTGCCCTGGTGGAGCGGACACCCGAATCGTTGCGCATCATCTCGCACGATGAGGACGAGAAGGTCCGCTCCGTCCAGCTCTACGGCGTGGATCCGGTGACTGTGGGTGCCGCAGTGCGGATGCTCGTCGAAGAGGACCGGGCTGATCACATCGACCTCAACTTCGGCTGCCCCGTGCCCAAAGTCACCCGGCGCGGTGGTGGTTCAGCGCTACCGTGGAAGATCGACCTTTTTACGTCCATCGTCAATACAGCGGTCAAGGAGGCCTCCAAGGGCGGCATCCCGCTAACCATCAAGATGCGTAAGGGCATCGACGAGGACCACCTGACGTACCTCGACGCCGGACGCATCGCCCGCGACGCAGGCGTGGCCGCCGTCGCCCTCCACGGACGCACGGCCGCGCAGTTCTATTCCGGCCAGGCCGACTGGTCCGCCATTGCCCGCCTCCGTGAAGCCTTGCCCGATATCCCGGTGCTGGGCAACGGCGATATTTGGTCTGCAGAGGACGCAGTCCGTATGGTGCGCGAAACAGGCGTGGACGGCGTGGTGGTGGGCCGTGGCTGCCAGGGCCGGCCCTGGCTTTTTGGTGATCTCCAGGCAGCCTTCGAAGGCAGCGACCAGCGGCACCGCCCGGGACTACGTGAAGTGGCTGAGGGCGTCTATCGTCACGCCGAGCTGATGGTGGAGACCTTCGGCAACGACGAATACAAGGCATTGCGCGAAATCCGTAAGCACATGGCCTGGTACTTCAAGGGCTACGTGGTGGGTGGAGAGCTTCGGGCCAAGCTGGCCACGGTGCCCACCCTCGAGGTGCTGCGCGAATACCTTGATGAACTGGACATGGACTCGCCATACCCGGGAGTCGATTCCGAAGGTCCCCGCGGCCGCGCCGGCTCGCCCAAGAAGCCCGCATTGCCCAAGGATTGGCTGGTGAGCCGTCAGCTGAACGCTGAACAGAGCGCGGAAATCTCCGCAGCGGAGCTGGACGTTTCGGGCGGCTAGCCGCACACGTGTAAGACTGACTCAAGAAGCTCCACACCCCGGCGCTTGAAGGAGGCAGATACCCATGGGAACCGAAGCGATACTTGGCCAGAACGGGACGGCTCACGATTTTGTGCTGGCCATCCCCGGTTACGTCGAGGCTGATTCCGCGCGGTGGGTCGAAGAGCCCCGCAAGAGCAACTATCGCTCGGATTTTGAACGGGACCGGGCCAGGGTCCTGCATTCCTCAGCGTTGCGCAGGCTGGGTGCCAAAACGCAGGTAGTAGCCCCGGACACCGACGACTTTGTCCGCACCCGGCTCACCCACAGCCTTGAGGTGGCCCAAGTGGGGCGCGAGCTCGGCCGTTCACTGGGCTGCGACCCCGACGTCGTTGACACCGCGTGCCTGAGCCACGACCTCGGCCACCCACCCTTCGGCCACAACGGTGAGTCCGCGCTGAACGAAGTCGCGCACACCATCGGCGGCTTCGAAGGAAATGCCCAGACCCTGCGGTTGCTGACCCGGCTGGAACCCAAGGTGCTCGCCGAGGACGGCCGGCCCGCGGGGCTCAACCTGACCCGCGCCAGCCTTGACGCCGCGTCCAAATACCCGTGGTCCGCCGTCGACGCCCCCGTGATCCATGGCCACCGCACCAGCAAGTTTGGTGCGTACGAAGACGATCTTCCGGTGTTTGAGTGGCTGCGTGAAGGCGCTCCCGGTAACAGGTCCTGCATTGAGGCGCAGGTGATGGACCTTGCCGACGATATTTCCTACTCCGTCCACGACGTAGAGGACGCGATCGTCGCCGGCCATTTCCAGCTGAAGTGGATGGAGAACCCGGACCACCGCGCCCGCGTGGTGGGGTACACCAAACAGTGGTACCTGCCGCACAACGACCCCGCTGAGATTGACGCTGCCCTGGCCAGGCTCGAAGCCACCAAGGTCTGGGTCCGTGAGGCCGACGGCAGCCGGAAGTCGATGGCGGCGCTGAAGGATATGACCAGCCAGTTGATCGGCAGGTTCTGCCAGAGCGCGATGGAAACCACCAGGGATCACTTCGGGCCGGCGAACCTGACCCGTTACGACGCCGAGCTCATGGTTCCGGAGGACACAGTCACTGAGATCGCCGTCCTCAAGGGCCTGGCCACCACGTTCGTCATCTCCACCGATCACCGCCAACCGGTCTACGAACGCCAGCGCGAGGTACTGCACGCGTTGGTGGGTGTCTTGAACGCCTCCGGCGACCGCCACCTCGAGCCGATGTTCGCGGCGGACTGGAGGGACGCCGTCGACGACGGTGCACGGCTGCGTGTCGTGATCGACCAGGTTGCATCGCTGACCGATGTCTCCGCGCTGGCCATGTACGAGCGCCTGGTGGGCAGCCTGCCGTCGCTGTGGTAACCCACTAGGATGGTCACGTGGCTGGCTTGATAAAACGTGAAGATATCGATGAAGTACGCCAGCGCACGGATATCAAGGAAGTCGTTGACGGCTACGTCACGCTCAAGGGTGCCGGGCTGGGAAGCTTTAAGGGCCTGTGCCCTTTCCACGACGAACGCTCACCCTCGTTCACCGTCCGCCCGCAGGTGGGCAGGTACCACTGCTTCGGCTGTGGCGAGGACGGCGACGCCATCTCCTTCGTCCAGAAGATGGACCACAGCTCCTTCCATGAGGCCGTCGAGAAGCTGGCCGCCAGGATCGGCTACGAGCTTCGGTACGAGGACGGTGGAACCGGTCCCAGCCGCGAGGAAGTGGGCAAGCGCCAGCGCCTGCTCGATGCCCACAAGATCGCCGATGAGTTCTTCCGCGCCCAACTGCTGACACCGGGAGCTGCCGAGGGGCGGAACTTCCTGGACGGACGTGGCTTTGATCGCGCCGCTGCCGAGCATTTCGGCGTCGGCTATGCCCCCCAAGGCTGGGACGCGCTCCTGAAGCACCTCCGCGGACGTGGCTTCACGGACGCGGAGCTGAAGCTCACAGGCATGTTCTCGGAAGGCAACCGCGGCATCTACGACCGCTTCCGGGGGAGGCTCATCTGGCCCATCCGCGACATCGCCGGGGACACCATCGGATTCGGCGCCCGTAAGCTCTACGAGGACGACCAAGGCCCCAAGTACCTGAACACCCCGGAAACCACGCTCTACAAAAAGTCACAGGTTCTCTACGGGATCGACATCGCCAAGCGGAACATCGCCAAGGAACGGCAGCTGGTGGTGGTGGAGGGGTACACGGACGTCATGGCCTGCCACCTGGCAGGAGTCACGACGGCGGTAGCCACCTGCGGTACTGCCTTCGGTACCGAGCACATCAAGATCGCCCGGCGACTGCTCTCCGACGACGGCACCGGGGGCGAGGTGGTCTTCACCTTCGACGGCGACGCCGCAGGCCAGAAGGCCGCGCTGAGGGCCTTCGAGGAAGACCAACGGTTCACCGCTCAGACCTACGTGGCGGTGGAGCCCTCCGGCGCGGATCCCTGTGACCTTCGCCAACTCAAGGGCGACTCTGCGGTGCGGGACCTCATCGGCAGCCGCAAGCCACTCTTCGAATTCGCCATCAAGGCCTCCCTTCGCCGCCACAACCTGGACACCGTGGAAGGACGCGTCGCAGCGCTGCGGGAGGCAGCACCCGTGGTGGCGCAGATCCGGGACTCCGGAATCCGCCCCGCCTACACCCGCGAACTCGCCGGCTGGCTCGGGATGCCCATCGAGGAAGTCAGCCGCTACGTCGGGGCGGCCGCCAAACGTGCCGCCGCCGGTGGCGCAACCGAACAACCCACGACGGCGGCAGCACCGCCGTCGAACGGTCCCCTTTTTCATCGTCCCGACCCGCGCGACCCCGTGGCCGGAATGGAGCGGCAGGCGCTCGAAGTGGTGCTTCAGGATCCCGCAGTCCTGGGCGGCGGAGCCTGGGAACGCTTCGAAGCCTCCCACTTCGCCACGCCCGCCTACGCGGCCGTCCACGCGGCCATACGGGCCTCAGGACTCGTCCAGGCGGCGGATCCCGTGGCCTGGGTGGAACAGATTCGCCAGGAAGTGCCTGAGCCGCTGCGCTCCTTGGTGTCCGAGCTTGCCGTCACCCCGCTGCCCGCCAGCACTCCCGAGGCCATGCAGCGCTACTGCCGCGATATCCTGGCCCGTCTCTTTGAACTGCAGATCACGCGGATCAAGGCGGACAAGATGGGCCAGCTCCAGCGGCTGGACGCTGCCTCCAACCCTGAAGAGTTCCAGAGGCTGAACCGGGAGCTCATGCAGCTGGAAATGGAGCGTCGGGCCTTGCGTTCGGACGGCTGAGAACCTCGATTTCGTTTTCCGGCGGGCCCCTGTTAAGCTAGTAACCGCTTCATTCCTCCGTAGCTCAATTGGCAGAGCATTCGACTGTTAATCGAAGGGTTACTGGTTCAAGTCCAGTCGGAGGAGCGCAAAATACCCCCGTTCCGAGCAATCGGAACGGGGGTATTTTTATACCCCCTGGGGGTATGTGGCCTCGATTTCGCATTCCGGTAGAACCTTTGCTAAAGTCATAACCGCTTCATTCCTCCGTAGCTCAATTGGCAGAGCATTCGACTGTTAATCGAAGGGTTACTGGTTCAAGTCCAGTCGGAGGAGCACAAGAACCCCGCACCGGCTCAGCGTCGGTGCGGGGTTCGTTTTTTCCTAGACGAAATCCATCTCCACTTGCAGGAAACGCGCAGCTTCGGCAACGGCCGCCAGGAATGAGTCCTGCTCGGTGGGCGGAGTCCTGGGTTCGCGGGGATGCCATTCATGGGGCGCCGAGTAGACGCGCGTAAAACCGCCACCCGGCGGAGCGTAGAAGATTCCGAATCGCTGAACCGGCCACTCAGGGGAGGTTTCCGGCGCCACCAACAGGGCGGCGTCCGTCTCGGGGTTGTACCACTGGGCGATGGGCCTGCGCCTGTCATCCGTGAAGAGTCCGGCGGCATAGAGTGCTGCGGATTGTGGGCTGGTCACTGAGCACAGCCTGTCCCACCACAGCGGCAGGATGCGGTCATCCCGACGCTGCCAAGGTGCCGGAAGCGGCTGCAGCTCTTGCCAATGTGGCACACCTCAACTTTATCGCCCGCGTGTGGGCCGCAAAAGGGGAAGTGCTACCGGGACAGGCCCAGCCTGGGGTAGAGCACCTCGAAGCCTTTGGTCAGGCCCGCGTTCAGGGCGATGCCGACATGTCCGCCGTTGGGCACCTCGTAGTAGGTCACACTCATGCCCGCGGAACGTGCCGCTGCGGAGACGGCCTTGGCGGCTGCTACGTAGGTCACGTCGTCGGAACCCACCGTGAAAACAGCCGTAGTGTCCGGAAACTGCTTCCCCTTCATGATGTTGATGGGCTTCTGGGCGTCGTAAGCGGCTTGGTTGCCGCCGAAGATCGCCGCGAGGTTACCCGCTGGATCTTCCGCGCCGGGGAATTCTTCGCCCGAGATGTCCACCACGTTTCCCCACATCGTGGGGTGTTTGACCGCAAAGGAGATGGCGCACTGTCCTCCGTTGGAGTATCCGGCTATTGTCCAGTGCTCGCGGTCAGGGAGGATGTTCAGGTTGGCTTTGGCCCAGTCCACCACATCCTGGTTGATGTACTTTTCCACGTTGCCGTATTTGGGGGTGTCCAGGCAGAGGTTGTCATTCTCGTCAGGGCCGATCTGGTCCGCGACAATCGCGATGGGGGCTAAACCGTTGTTTTTGGCCGCGAATTCATCCAACGCCGCCGAGACGTATTGCGGGTCGGGAAGGCCGGGCTGTCCCATCATGAGGACGAACAACGGCAACCGGGGCGGATTGTCCACCAGGGCAGCCGGAGGCAGATAGATGCCAGCTGGGCGGGCGTTGAAACCTGAGGCCGTGGCCGGAATGACCTGGGTGCCCACCTCACCCTTGGCTGGCATGTTTGCCGGTGGTTTCCAGCTCTGCCACAGGGGGCCCGCGGGAATGGACGCCTCGGGGTCCGGTTTGCTGAGTTGGATGGCCCCTTCCGTGGAGATCCCGAAGGCCGAACCCAAGGTCTTGTTCAGCCCGAACTCGGCATTGATGCCCAGCCCGGCAACCACGATGAACACGGGAATGGAGACAGCAGCCACTACTTTCCGCCATCGCGGGCTGTGGCGGAAGCTGACCAAAGCCAAGCCCACCGCCGCGAAGCAGGTGATCGCCCAGAACCACACGCGGGGCGTGAGCCCCACGTGGAAGACGTCCATGACGTCTTCCACGATCCACACTGTCAACCAACCCAGCAGGGCCGCGACCACTATCGCCGTGATTCCTGTCAGCGCCCAGCGGGCTGAGGGCCTGAGGAACAGCACCAGGAAGAACCCGACGCCGATAATCGCCGCGGCCGTAATGACCACCGGGCCGCTGATCTCGATCTTCAGGATGTCGTTCATGGCTGGGACGCCCGCTCTGGTGTCATGCTGCCGGCTCCTTGGCTACCATCTGCCGCAGCAGGCCCGCGCTCTGGGCGGGCGAGAGCCCCGGCAGATAGGCGGAGCCCACAGCAATACCGATGGATGGCAGTGCCAAAGGGTCCTGGTAGTACATGTACAACGTCCGGTGTTCCGGTTGGAACCGTGACTTGAAAGCTGCCAGGGACTTGAAGCCGTACATGGGTTCCAGCGCATTTCCCAGCAGCGCCAGAACACGGTCCAGCGTGCTGCGGTCACCCTCGGCAGCGTCCGCCCCTGCATTGGCCAGGGGAGAACCGGACAGCGAAATGTGGGGGACTCCTTCCTTGAAGTGGGTCACGGCAGAGGCGATGAGGAATTCCATGACGCCCTTGAAGCCCGTGGTGCGACGCCGCATGAAATCCAAGGTCCACCCGGAGATGACACCGTTGCTGAATACGGGCAGCCAGCTGGTCACCCCATGGACCAAGCCGTCGTCGTCCACGGCTACGCAGCAAAGCACCTCGGGGTCCTTCAGTTCGTTCAAGCCGCCCAAGGTGAAACCCATCTCGGGGAGCGCCTTGTCAGCCACCCACTCTTCGGAGATCTCGGCGAGCTGCGCCCTGATTCCGGGAGGCATATCCGGGTAGTGGTACCAGTGGTCCTTGATGGACAGCTTGTCGGCACGGTTCAGGGCCGTACGGACGTTCTGCCATTCCTTGCCTTTGAAGGTCATGGCCTGGACATTGAGGAGGGTCTCTTCCGCCACTTCCAGCTTTCGGAAGCCTTGGGGGAGCAGCGCCACATCAAGCTCGGCAGTGGCCGAGTAGAAACAAGGGGTCAATCCCAGGCCGGCGCAGTGGGCAAGGAAGCCTGTGGCTGCGGCGGCATGGTGTTCAGTGGCGCCGAAGGGCCCCGCCACCGTGAGGGCCACTCCGTTGTGGACCTGGTAGGCAACGCCCGCCTTGCGGTCGGGCGTGAACCAGTACTGGTTGTTGTCCCAGAGGGCCATCCACGACAACGTTCCGCCGCCATCGTGGAGCAGTTCCCGGGCGTGGCCCAGATCCGCTGCCGGATCGCTGGCCAGCATCCGGAATCGACGGAAGTTGTTCAGGACCAGCACCAGGATGCACAGCCAAATGACGTCCCCGCCCAGTCCATAGAGAACGGTGCTCAGCAGTCCTTGCGGGAGCGCCACGACGAAAGGTACGGGGAAGGGCACCAGGATGTGCGTCAGCTGCCCGGCGAGGTCCAGCAAAGTGGACCTGCCCGGATTGCCTTCCAGGAACCAAAAGACCACGTACAAGACAACAGCCGCGACTGCCAGGAGGAGGGATGTCCGTCCCAGGGTGCGGTAGCCCGCGTCGCTCGACTCCACCCTGAACTTATGCCGGTTGGCCAGCAGCAAGGCCACGATGATGACGGGCGCCAGAACTGCAGGGACCGCGTACAAGAGCAGGTATCCGAAGTCGTCAGCGCCCAACGCGACATCAGGATCAGTGATGTATTGCAGGATGGAAAGTACCGTCACCGCTGCCAAATACACCTGGATGACAAGCGTGAGGCGATATGCCAGGCGGCGGCCACGCCGCAGCCCTTCGGCGCACACCAGCAGAAGGAGTACGGGAATCAGCGTCAGGATCGCCGCACCGAAACTCTGCACACCAACAATGCCCTGCAACGTGACGCAGTTCCTGTCGTTGCCGCAGGCTTCCTGGACTTCGTCCGCATCCGGGCTGGCCTGGAGCATGACCTCGGAAACGACCGAGAGCGGCCCGACTTCCCACGTCCCCGTGAGCTGCGTGAGCAAGGGGCCGACGGCGAAGACCCCCACCACGGTGCCTACGAGGAACCTTGTCTCCCGAAGGCTGGATGAGTGGAGCGACCCCGCCCGGCGGCGCAGGATCAGCGACTGGAATGCCCAGCCCGCCAGCATGCCGATCACGGCCCCGGCAAGTGCCTGCAGGGTTTGAGCTACTCCCACGAACAGGGCGAACATCAGCGTGGCGGCCAGCAACCACGTCCTCAGGCGCCGTCGCCACAGGGACTCAAGTGCCGCCGTCGCGCATCCCAAGGCAGCGGCTGCGCCGCCATAGGCTCCCACCACGTACTCGCCGCCCAGGAAGCTCAGCCATTGGTCGCTGTTGTCCGTCCCATAGGCCACCAGCGCAACGAGCACCAAGGCACTGAGCGCGGCGCCCACCACGAAAGCGGCGAGAGCGAGCCACGGGCCCAGGACGCGCTCGGCGATTCCGACACCGACCAGGATAACGGCCGTGCAGGCGAGGTAGTCCAGCAGGGAGGTGGCAAAGAATGATGACGTGAAGATGGACCACCAGGGCCCGGGCTCCACCGCCAGGCCCAGGCCCACCTGGTCAAGGAGGGCTTCGCTGGGGCCGCCGAGCAGGCTCCCTGTAGTGACACCAAGGAGCCACAAAAGAGCCACCAGGGCCAGCGTCAAGGGCAGCCTCCGAACGGTTGCCAAGCCGCGCACAGTGCCCCGAAATCCCATAGCCGTGCTCATGTGATGTCCCCTTCACCGGTCAAGCACCGGTTACCCCGGCTGGCCACCATTCTGCCTTGCAGGAGGCCGTAAGGGGAGGGTTCCAAAACTAACGACGGCCGCTGCCCGCCGTCGGGGGCTGCTTAGTCCCGTTTCCAGGGGCCCGGATTCACTCGGTACAGCACCGCAGCCCCAATAACTGCACCCAAAATCGCGCCAAACAGGGCGCTCCCGGCCGCCCGGCCGAGAAGGGCGCCTGCGACGGCGCCGAGCAACGCGCCGAGGAAGAGGCCGCGGCCGTTGCGGTGCGGTTTCTTGGTCATGGTCACAGCCTACGGGCTTTCCCTGTTGGCCGGCGGCGCTGGCGGCTGGGTGGGGCTAGTGGATGGACGGCACGGTCCGGGGCCGGACAACCAACCACAGTGCGGCGATCGCGCCAGTGATGCAGACTGCCATCACCGAGCCCATGGGGACAGCGGAGCTGACACCCAGCCAACCGACCACCGGCGGCACGATCCCGGCCATCATGAACTGGGACGCACCCAGCAGCGATGCTGCCGTACCGGCTTGGGCGCCGTGGTTCGCAAGGGACAACACCTGAACGCAGGGGAACATGAAGCCGGTGGCGCAGATGTAGAACCACAACGGAATGAGGATGCCCCACAACCCCACGTGCAAAAGGTCCAGGATGACGATGAGGGCGGCCATCAGCAGCATGAAGACTGTTGCGCCGGCCACGATCCATTGCGGGGCCACGCGGCGGATCAGGCGCGAGCTGATCTGCACGCCTGCAACGATGCCCAAGGAGTTGATGCCGAAGAGGATGCCGTATTCCTGCGGGGAAAAGCCGTAGATGTTCTGGAACAGGAAAGTTGAGGCCGAAAGATAGGCGAAAAGGCCACCGAAGTTCAGGCTTCCCACCATGACCATGCCCACGAAGATCCGGTCGCTCAGGACAGTTTTGTAGCGTTGGCCCACTGTGACCGTGGACTTGCCCCGCTGTTCGGCGGGGAGTGTCTCCCGGATGAAGAAAATGGACGCGAGGATGACCAGCAGGCCGTACCCTGCGAGGAAATAGAAGATGCCCGGCCAGGGGAAGGCCAGCAGCAGCTGCGAGCCGATCACCGGAGCCAGGATGGGGGCAAGGCCGTTGACCAGCGACATCCGGGAAAACATGCGGACCATGGAGTAGCCGTGGAAGAGGTCACGGACCATGGCCATGGCCACTACGCCTCCACCGGCCGCGCCGATGCCCATGAGCACACGGAACAATGAGAGCATCCCGATGTCCGTGGCAAGGGCGGCTCCCAGCGACGAGCCGATGTGGACGGCTGTGGCCAGGATCAAAGGCAGGCGGCGGCCCACCTTGTCGCTGAACGGCCCCACCACCAATTGGCCGAGGCCGAAGCCGACAGTAGTACCGGTGAGTGTGAGCTGGATTGCCGCAGCCGAAACATCGAAACTTTCCTCCAAGGCAGGAAACGCCGGGAGATAGAGATCGATGGTGAAAGGTCCCAGGGCGGTCAAGGCGCCCAGCAGGAGAATGTAGACAAGTTTTTCGCGTCGGCTCAGAGAATCGCCCGGAGCAATGGGAGAGGTCACGATCATCTATCCTATGGCCCAGATCATATTTATTGGGTGTATGACAGGCGCGCCGCAGTGCGGCCCCGAAAGTTCAGCAGGAACCTGAATGATAGCTTTGAGGACAGGTGTCCGCGGTGATCGTTTTCCGCCGCGTTCGCCCAACACGATGCCCAGAGGAAGCAGTTAGGCGGAACCCATGAGTGGACGTCACACCGGCCGGACCAGTCAAGGACCAGCCATTCGTACTTTGCCGAAGACCCTCAAGCTCGTTGCGCGCTTGGCTCCACGCCAAATCAACGACGAAATCGCCTTGGCCAAGGTGGAACTCAAGCGCAAAGCCACCCAGGTGGGAATCGCCGGCGCCTTCTTCGGCGTAGCACTGGTCTTCCTCGCACTCCTCGTGATTGCGCTGGTCGTGGCGGCGATCCTCGGTCTGGCCACCATCATGCCCGGTTGGCTCGCAGCCCTCATCGTTGCGGCGTTCTTCCTGCTGATTGTTGCCATCGCCTCGCTGATAGGCATCGCCAAGTTCAAGAAGGCCATGCCCTTGGTCCCCGAGGACACCATTCGTGGCATCAAGCACGATCTCGGCATAGCGAAGGAAGGCTCCGCTTTCGACGAGTCGATCCTGGATCCGAATTCGCCGGCCGCCAAGGCTGCCAAGGCTGAGAAGGAAGCCGCCGCGGAGAAGGCCAAGGCGGAGAAAGCCGCAAAGGAAGCGGCCAAGGAAGCCGACGCCGTCAAGGCCCCCACGGAAGCTGAACTTCGCTCGCGCCTGAAGAAGCGCCGCCAACACCTGACCGGGGTCCGTGACGAGCTTGGGGAGCAGTTGGACGTCAAGAAGCAGGGCCAGGCCCTGCTGGAAAGCGCCAATGGCAAGTTTCAGGAGGGCAAGGAATTCGCTGCCTCCAAGCTTGCAGACCTCGGAGATTCCGTACCCGACAGCCTTTCCGAACGGCTTGCCGCCCGCTGGAAGGACCTCGCAGCGTTTGCCACGGCCGCCGTGGTCTTCGTGGTTGCCCTGAGGAAGCTGCTGAAGAAGTAGCAGCCATCTGCGGTACCAAACACAGAAGACGAGGAAGGGGGACAACATGAAATTGATCGGTGCTGGGTCGCACCCCGACCGGCCACAGGTTGATCACGACCTCATCTTCACCGTCCCCAACATCCTCACGGTCCTCCGTTTCATGGGTGTCCCGTTATTCGTTTGGCTCGTCCTTTCTGAACAGGAGTACGGCTTCGCGGTCCTGGTCCTTGTCATCATGGGGAGCACTGACTGGATTGACGGCTACATCGCCAGGCGCTTCGACCAAACGTCCAAGCTGGGCCGGATCTTGGATCCCATGGCAGACCGGGCCGCGCTCCTGGCTGTGGCTGTCACCTTGGCGATTGCCGGCGTCGTGCAGTGGTGGTACTTGGCCGCGCTCTTGGTGCCGGACGCCACCTTGGCCATTGCCTCGCTGATCTACTTCCGCAGCCACCCGGACCTTCCCGTGAGCATTATCGGAAAAATCCGGACAGCGTTGCTGCTGATCGGCACCCCCTTATTGGTGCTTTCCAAGCTGCCAATCCCGTTGACCGAGGTCTATTTCGTGGCCGCCTGGACCTTCCTGGGATTGGGCCTGGTCGGCCATTGGATTGCCGCCTACAACTACTTCTGGGCCATTCTGCGCAAGGGTAAAGAACTGAAATCCGACGACGGCGGACGCGGCTGATGGTTTGGCTGGCGGTCTTCCTCGCGGTACTAGGTGCCTTCTTCCTTGCCATTGGCGCCCAACGGCAGGGCAGCGCAGTCAAAGCCGACACCGGCGGCCTCGCGCTGAGCTCCAACGGGTTCTTGCGGCTCCTGCGTAATCCGCGCTGGATGCTCGGCCTCTTGTTCCTGGCCCTCGGAATGGTGATGAACGCCATTGCCTTGGTGTCTGCGCCCCTCACCGTCGTGCAGCCGATTGGTGCCATAGCGCTGGTCATCACCACAGTGGTCAACGCCAAGGACCAGGGACTGACCATCAACAGGGCAACCGTGGTGGCCATCAGCGCCTGCGTCACCGGTTCGGCGTTGTTCGTGTTGCTGGCAGTCAACGTCACGCAGGAGAACCATCACGTCAACGCCGAGGACGAGCTGACCATTGTCCTCCTGCTGGCCCTGGCCGTGGGCATCTTCGGCACGCTGGCCGTCATGTTCAAACACCGGATGAGTGCCTTTGTCTACATTCTGGGTGCGGGCGTTCTGTTCGGTTTCGTGGCAGTACTGACGCGCATCATCGGCAAGCACCTGCTCGATCCGAACGGCCTGTTCCTGCTCAACGTCCAGTGGTACACGCTCATCGCCATCGTGGCCGCAGGAGGGCTGGGTTCCTGGTTCGTCCAGAGCGCCTACTCCGGCGGCCCGCCCGACCTGGTGATCGCCGGACTGACCGTCATCGACCCCATGGTGGGCATCGCCATCGGCATTGTGATCCTTGGTGAGCTGCGTCCCGATGTCCACGCCGTGATGGCGATCGCCATGGCCGCGGCGGCAACGCTTGCTATCGTGGGGGTTATTGCCCTGAGCCGGCACCACCCGGAAGTCACCAAACGCAAGAAGGACGCGAAGGCGGCTGCCAACCGGAAGGCCTAGGGCACATCATTACCTTGCGCCACCGCTGATGCGGTCGGCAACCCGGCGACACCGCAGCATTGCCACAAGCAACGCTGTCCGCACCGTGACCATCAGGAGTTCTCCACGTGACCATTCCCGACACCACCAAGCCGCTCACTATTTTGATTGCCGCGGATACCTACCCGCCGCACGTGAACGGTGCCGCCCAGTTCGGCTACCGCCTGGCAAAGGGGATGACGGCACGTGGGCACAACGTACACGTGTTGGCCTGCCGGCCGGATTCGGGCAAGAGCTACACCGAATTCCGTGACGAAGCCACCGTCCACCGGCTCCGCTCCCATGGCGTTTTCACCCACGAGTACTTCCGTATTTGCTTCCCGTGGGAAATCAAAAAGGAAATCAGCCTCTTGTTCGACAAGGTCAAGCCCGACGTCGTGCACATCCAGAGCCACTACATGATCGGCGAGCACGTTCTTTACGAGGCCGTGAAGCGCGGCATCCGGATTGTTGCCACGAACCACTTCATGCCGGAGAACCTGAACCCCTTCCTTCCGTTCCCGCAATGGTTCAAGGACATTGTGGGCCGGATCTCGTGGAAAGACATGGGCAAGGTCATGGGCCAGGCGGACGTGGTCACCACACCTACGCCACTGGCGGCAAAGGCCATGCACCAGCACGCCTTCCTGCGTAAAGTCCTGCCGCTGTCCAATGGCATTGACTCTTCAGCCTATGAGCTGCAGCCGGGGGAGACCATCGAGCCCCATGCCAACCCCACCGTCCTGTTCGTGGGCCGACTGGCCGAAGAGAAGCACATCAATATCCTCATCGACGCCGTAGCCAAGACGCCCCGCGCGCTGAACGTGAACCTGGAAATCGTGGGTGGCGGCGAAGTCCGTCCTGCCCTTGAGGCACAGGTGGCCAAGCTCGGACTGGGGGATCGGGTGAAGTTCCTTGGCTTGGCGAGCGACGAAGATCTGCGCGAGGCCTACATCAAGGCCGATATTTTCTGCATGCCCGGCACGGCCGAGCTTCAGTCCCTGGTGACGTTGGAGGCCATGTCCGCTTCCACCCCCGTGTTGCTCGCCAACGCCATGGCCCTGCCTCATCTGGTCCGTGACGGTGAGAACGGTTACCTGTTCACGCCCAACGACAGCGACGAACTCGCGGCGAAGATCACCAAGCTGGTGGAGCTGCCAAAGGACGAGCTCCAGGCCATGGGAAAGCTGAGCCGCGAAATGGTTGAACCGCACAGCATCAACGGCACGCTCCAGACGTTCGAGGACCTCTACCGCGGAGCCTCCTACGAGGACAAAGTGGTGTGACCGAAGCACTCCTCTTTAGCTATTAGTATTGCTAGAGTGCTTTGCCCGGTTCAGCTGCCTCGCAGCGGCCGGACCGGGCATCACGGGGCTATAGCTCAGCTGGTTAGAGCGCGGGACTCATAATCCTAAGGTCCTCGGTTCAAGTCCGAGTAGCCCTACAATTTCACGCAAAAGAGCCGTGGCCGACGATAACTTCGTCGGCCACGGCTCTTTTGCGTTCCCCCTCGAGTGCGGTATGTTACTGATCAGTAACTTACTACCCGCCGGTAACCTGGCCGCCTGTCGCCCTGCGCGCAGCGCAGCCCTTCCCGGTCCCGACGTGGTCGCAGGTGACCACCCTTGAAGGAGCGAACATGTCCAACGCCGCATTCGACGCCACCGACCTTCCATATGCCGACGGCGACTTCTACGCCTTTGAGCAGATGCTGACGGGCAAGGAACAAGACCGCTTGGCAGAGGTCCGTGACTTCCTGGCTCGCGAGGTCAAGCCGATCGCCGTGGATTGCTGGAACCGCGGCGAATTCCCCATGGACCTCATCCCCAAGCTCGGCGAACTCGACCTGGTCAGCCCGGTACGCCGGCAGGGATACTCCAACTTGTTTGCCGGCATGCTCCACGCAGAGGTAACCCGGGCGGATGCGTCCATCGCTACCTTCATGGGCGTTCACGACGGCCTCTTCACGGGTTCCATCGAGGCACTCGCTTCCCAGGAGCAGAAGGACGCCTGGCTGCCGGACATCTACTCCCTGAAGAAGATCGGCGCCTTCGGCCTGACCGAACCGCTCGGCGGCTCCGACGTAGCCGGCGGCACCCGCACCACGGCCCAGCGCGACGGCGACACGTGGATCCTCAACGGCGCCAAGCGCTGGATCGGCAATGCCACTTTCTCCGATTGGGTAGTCATCTACGCCAAGGATGTGGCCGATAACCAGGTCAAGGCATTCCTGGTGGACACCACTCTGCCCGGCTACTCCGCCAGCAAGATCGAGAACAAGATCTCCCTCCGCACGGTGCAGAACGCGGACATCGTTCTGGACAACGTGGTAGTACCGGACTTCTTCAAGCTGGCCAACGGCAACAGCTTCCGCGATACCAACAAGGTCCTCAAGGTCACGCGCCTGGCCGTCGCCTGGCAAGCGGTAGGCCTGCAGATGGCAGCCTTCGATGTCGCCCGCAGCTACGCCGTGGAACGCCAGCAGTTTGGCCGCCCGCTGGCGGCGTTCCAGCTCGTGCAAAATCAACTGGTGCAGATCCTCGGCAACACCGTGGCTTCCATGGGCATGATGGTGCGGCTGGCCCAACTCGAAGATGCCGGCGTGGCGAAGGACGAGCAGTCGGCCCTGGCGAAGGCGTTCACCACCGCACGTATGCGCGAAAGTGTAGCCCTGGGCCGGAGCATCCTGGGTGGCAATGGCATTGTGACTGACTACGGAATGGCGAAGATTTTCTCGGACGCAGAGGCAATCTACTCCTACGAAGGCACGCACGAGATCAACACCCTGGTGACCGGGCGTGCGATCACTGGAGTTTCGGCCATCGTTTAGAGGTCCCGCCGTCCTGCAATACTGTCGGCCGCTCGGCGACTCAGCCGAGCGGCAGAAGGATGGATGGCCTCATGTCTGTTACGAAGCTCAATGGATTGACGTATTCGTCGCCGCGACGGACGCCCCAGTGCAGGCAGATGCCGCTCCCGCAATGGCCTGGCTCCACAATGCCGACCATCTGTCCTTTCCGCACCGTGTCGCCGGGCTTGAGGTCGCTGGTCACGGGTTCGAAACTGCTCCGGACGTCTCCGCCGTGGTCGATGGTCAGAACCGGGCGATCAACCACGACGCCGGCAAAGGTCACCACGCCGTCCGACGGTGCGGTGACTGGGCCGCCGTCGGGCGCTGGCCCCAAGTCCACGCCGCGGTGCCCGCTCAGCCACGGTTTGTCAGGCGGATCGAACGTCCGCAGGACGGCCGGCTTGGGGGAGAGAGGCCACTGCCACCGTGCCTCGGGCGTGGGTGAAGAGCTGACGGTTCCGCCCAGCACAACACCCAGCACAACAATGGTAAGAATCGTGGACGCTGCGAGCTTCAAAAGGACCATGACCCCAGCCTGCCTTGGTGGCAAAGCCAGGAGGATCCCCAGCCCCCTGTATGTGGACAACCGGTGGTCTCACGCGGTCAAACCGGTGGGGTCGCTGTAGTACACTTGGTGGAGCAGTTTGCTGTGCCCTCAGGCTTGTTCAGGAACATGTCTCATTCAGATATGTGGGGGTCCCAAGCTGACTACGCGTATCCAGCCCTCCACCAGCGAAGCTTCTTGGCTTCAGGCTGCGGAGGATTGTGCCTCTTGCGGTCCGGCTGAGTTCAGGCTCCCGCCGGATGAGAAGCGCAATGGATGCCAGGAGCCGCGCCCGTCCGGGCAAAGGCTAAACAACCGTCAACTATTGGCAGGGTAAGAGCAGCCCCATGGGCTCTCTCATGAATGACCTGCCGGAAGGAGCGTCGGCATGCCCGTCGTAACTATGCGCCAGCTGCTTGACAGCGGCGTCCACTTTGGACACCAGACCCGTCGTTGGAACCCGAAGATGAAGCGCTTCATCTTCACGGAGCGCAACGGCATCTACATTATTGACCTCCAGCAGTCGCTGTCCTACATCGACCGCGCTTACGAGTTCGTCAAGGCTACTGTCGCCCACGGCGGCACCGTCCTGTTCGTCGGCACCAAGAAGCAGGCTCAGGAAGCAATTGCCGAGCAGGCTACCCGCGTTGGCCAGCCGTACGTCAACCAGCGTTGGCTGGGCGGTATGCTCACCAACTTCCAGACCGTCGCCAAGCGCATCCAGCGCATGAAGGAACTCGAAGAGATCAACTTCGACGACGTCGCAGGCTCGGCTTACACCAAGAAGGAGCTCCTGCTCCTCAAGCGCGAACTCACCAAGCTTGAGTCCAACCTCGGTGGTATCCGCAACCTGACCAAGGCTCCTTCGGTTCTGTGGGTTGTTGACACCAAGAAGGAACACCTTGCTGTTGACGAAGCCAAGAAGCTGAACATCCCGGTTGTTGCCATCCTGGACACCAACTGCGATCCCGACGAAGTTGACTTCCCGATCCCGGGCAACGACGACGCCATCCGCTCCGTCAACCTGCTCACCCGCGTTGTTGCCGACGCCGTAGCTGAGGGCCTCATCGCCCGTAACCAGCGCGCAACCGGCACCACCGAAGCTCCGGAAGAGCCGCTGGCCGAGTGGGAGCGCGAGCTCCTCGAAGGCAGCAAGGCTGAAGAAGCGGCAGCAGCTGAGGCTCCGGCCGCAGAAGCTCCCGCAGCAGAAGCTCCGGAAGCAACGGAAGCTGCAGCCGGCGAAGCCGAAGCCAAGTAAATCTGGACCTTCCCTGATGCTGGAAACAGCGTCGGGGGCAACTGACAGGATGGCGGCTCACACGGTGGGCTGCCGTCCTGTCAGTCCGTAAACACACAAATTTCTAGACAGAGGGGTTCACATGGCGAACTACACTGCTGCTGACATCAAGGCCCTGCGCGAGCGTACCGGCGCCGGCATGATGGACGTCAAGAAGGCTCTTGACGAAGCCAACGGTGACGCTGAGAAGGCCATCGAGATTATCCGCATCAAGGGCCTCAAGGGTGCCACCAAGCGCGAAGGCCGTTCCACGGCTGAAGGCTTGGTTGCTGCCAAGGTCAACGGTGGGGTTGGCGTAATGATCGAGGTCAACTGCGAGACCGACTTCGTCGCCAAGGCTGACAAGTTCATCCAGTTGGCTGACAAGGTCCTCAACGTTGCAGTCGAGTCCGGCGCAGCCGACCTCGAAACCCTGCTGGCCACCGAGGTCGACGGCAAGCCGTTGTCCGAGGTCGTCGTCGAAGAGGGCGCTGTCCTCGGCGAAAAGGTTGTTGTCCGTCGCATCTCCCGCGTTGAGGGCACCACGGTTGACGCTTACCTGCACAAGACGTCCAAGGATCTCCCGGCCCAGGTCGGCGTCCTGTTCGCTGTTGACGGTGAAGGCGAAGCCGCTGCAACCGCCGCACACGACATCGCTGTCCACGTTGCAGCCATGGCTCCGAACTACCTGACCCGCGAAGACGTCCCGGCCGAACTGGTCGAGTCCGAGCGCCGCATCGCCGAAGAGACGGCAAAGGCTGAAGGCAAGCCCGAAGCTGCTCTCTCGAAGATCGTTGAAGGCCGCGTAACGGGCTTCTACAAGGGTGAAGTTTTGGTTGACCAGGCATTCGCCAAGGATTCCAAGAAGACTGTTGCACAGGTCCTCGAAGAAGCCGGCGTCAAGGCAACCGCAGTAACCCGTTTCCGCGTCGGAAACTAGTAATTCATGAAAAGGGGTGGTCACTTCGGTGGCCGCCCCTTTTTCATGCACCCGTCCGGGGCAGTACCTGCGCGGACCCACAGCACGATAATCTAGCCAGAGTCCACCAACGGGAAGGCACCATGGAAACCGTCAACACTGCAATCCAGCCCGAGAAGACCCGTCGACGTGTACTTCTGAAACTTTCCGGCGAAGTCATCGGCGGAGGTAAGCTCGGCGTCGATCCCGAGACCGTCCGGGCCATTGCCAAGCAGATCGCGGCAGCCGTGTCCGACGTCGAAGTCGCCATCGTCGTAGGCGGCGGAAACTTCTTCCGCGGAGCAGAGTTGTCCCAGAGCGGCATGGACCGCTCCCGCGCCGATTACATGGGCATGCTGGGCACAGTAATGAACTGCCTCGCCCTGCAGGACTTCCTCGAGCAGGCCGGAGTTGAAACCCGCGTCCAGAGCGCTATCACCATGGGCCAGGTAGCTGAGGCCTACATCCCGCGGCGCGCTATCCGCCACATGGAAAAGGGCCGCGTCGTCATCTTCGGCGCTGGCGCTGGCCTGCCCTATTTCTCCACCGACACCGTAGCCGCCCAGCGTGCGCTTGAAGTCCACGCGGACGTCGTCCTGATGGCCAAGAGCGGTGTGGACGGCGTCTACACCGCCGATCCCAAGAAGGACCCCACCGCCGAGAAGCTGGATGTCCTCAGCTACGACGACGCCCTGCGCCGCGACATCCGGGTCATGGACCAGACAGCCATGACCATGTGCAAGGACAACAACCTCTCCATGGTGGTCTTTGGCATGGAAGGCGAAGGCAACGTTACCCGTGCCATCCTCGGCGAAACGCTGGGAACCCTGGTTACTCCCTAGCAAGGGCTAGGATATTTCTAGGACCGTCCGCCTCCCATGGCGGATCTTTACTGTGCATTTCTTTACCGTGCATTGCGGCCTGCAGTTGGGCGGCAACTATTTTCTGAGGAGAAACCCGTGATCGAAGAGACCTTGCTCGAAGCCGGCGAGAAGATGGACAAGGCGGTTGAGGTAGCCAAGGACGATTTCGCCACGATCCGTACGGGCCGGGCGAACCCCGGTCTCTACAACAAGGTGATCGTCGAGTACTACGGCACACCCACTCCGCTCCAGCAGCTGGCATCCTTCGGTGTGCCCGACGCCCGGACCATTCTCATCACGCCTTACGACAAAACCGCACTGCGTGACATCGAGAAAGCCCTGAGCGACTCCGAGGTTGGCGCCAACCCGTCCAACGACGGCAACGTTATCCGCGTGACCATCCCGGAGCTCACCAAGGAGCGCCGCAAGGAATACGTGAAGATCGTCAAGGGCAAGGGTGAAGACGCAAAGGTCTCCATCCGCAGCATCCGTCGCAAGGCCAAGGACACCCTGGACAAGCTCGTCAAGGACGGCGAAGCCGGCGAGGATGAAGGCGCACGCGCCGAGAAGGAACTCGACGCCCTCACCAAGCAGCACGTCGACAGCATCGACGAGCTGCTCAAGCGCAAGGAAGCCGAGCTGCTCGAGGTCTGATGAACCAGGCTGAGCCGGCGCCCGCTGAGCGGGTCCCGACACGCGATACCCCCAAACGCGCCAGGCGCGTGCGGGAGAACCCCACACCCAAGGCGGGCCGGAACCTTCCGGCGGCCATCGGCGTCGGGCTTTCCATGCTCCTGGCCGTCCTGGGAGGATTGCTTTTCCTCCCGCTGGGATTCGTCCTCCTCACCACTGCCTTTGCGGTGCTGGGTGTCTGGGAAGTTTTTCGGGCGCTTGAGGCCCAGGGCACCCGGATGCCGATCATTCCCGTGATGATCGGCAGCTTGGTGATGCCGGTATCTGCCTACTTCGGCGGCCTGGAAGGTCTGCTGTTCACCATGACGGCGAGCTCCGTAGCCGTTCTGCTGTGGCGTTCCATCGAGAGTGCCGCGGGGGCGCCGCGCAGCGTCTTTGCCGGGGTTTTCACCCTGGCGTGGATTCCGTTCCTCATCAGTTTCGCGGCCCTGCCGTTGCACGCCACAGGAGGGGCCACCCCCATCGGCTTCTGGCCGAACGGCATCCCCGATGGCGCATGGCAGATTGCATCGATGTTGCTGCTGGTCGTCTCGAATGACACGTTCGGATACATCGTGGGCGCCTCGTTCGGTAAGCACCCCATGGCGCCCAAGATCAGCCCGAAGAAGTCTTGGGAGGGCTTCGCGGGATCTGTCGGCGGGGCCATGGTCATTGGTGTCCTGGCCTGCATCTTCCTGCTCGACAAGCCCTGGTGGGTGGGGCTGATCCTGGCCGTTGGCATGGTGGCCGCAGCCACCGCTGGAGACCTCGCCGAGTCCATGGTCAAGCGCGAGCTTGGCGTCAAGGACATGAGCAGCATCCTTCCCGGCCATGGCGGCGTGATGGACAGACTGGACTCCATTGTCTTCGCGGCCCCTGTAGCCTATGTTCTGTTCGCGCTGCTGAGCGGCGTCTGACAACCCAATGAAGGAAAATTAGTGGCAGTGGATATTCAACGCCAGATTCCCGCAACATTCGACCGCGTGGAGCGCAGCAAGTACGGCTACAACGCCAAACAGGTGGACGAGTTCCTCCAGCGCGCCAGGACGTCGTTTGAAAATCCCGTTGGCACGGCAGACCAAGTGGCCAGCGTCGATGTCCGGGACGTGGCTTTCGACCCCGTCAAGGGTGGCTATGACGCTCAGAGCGTGGATGCCGCATTGGACCGCCTGGAGGACGCCTTCGCTCGCCGTGAACGTGACGATCTGGTCAGTCAACAAGGCGAAGAGGCCTGGCTGCGCCAGATTGGCAAGCTCTCCGGCATCCTGCGTGGCAGGCTTCACCGCCCCGACGGTGAGCGTTTCCGCCGACCATCCAAGAAACGGGCGCGCAGTTACAACGTCCAGGACGTCGATGCCCTGTGCGCCGACTTGATCGGATACCTTGAGCACGATCAGCCCTTGAGCGTGGACGCCGTCCGCCGCGCCGTCTTCCGTGCTGCCAAAGGCGATGAGGGCTACGAAGAAGCCCAGGTGGACGCCTTCCTGGCACGCGTCGTGGAACTCATGGCGGCGATCGACTAGTTCGCTGCGCGGACTATCGCTGTGTGGGGGACCGCGGCGGATTGTTCTTCCATACGTCAAGGTAACGGCGCCTGCCGCGAGCCAAGGATGTGCCGAAGAACGCCAGTGCAGCCACCACGGCCACACCCACTGCCAACGGCACCGGAACCGCGGCAGCCAGCAGTGCCGATCCCACCAGGAGCGCTATCAGGGCTGCGTTGACGGTTCCCATGAATACCATGCTGCTTCCGGCTACTTGGCTGAAGTCCTTTCGGCCTCCCAGGAAGTAGTAGGTCTTTTTCGCCCCTTCCTCGTCGTCGGTGTAGGCGGCCATAAGGTATGGGGCAACGCCCGGATCGAGATCCACGTAGGCAGCCCTCAGGCGGTTCATGGCAATGACATACATGAGGTCTTCCATGCCTACGCTCATGACGCGGATATGCGTGAGCAGCCCAACCACCACATCGATGCTCAGGATGGTCAGGGCGAAGGCCCTGAACGCATCCGAGAACTGGGTGGCGTTACCCACCAAGGCCACGCTTAGCAAACTCGCCGAGGTAAAAGTCAGGAACATGCTGATGCGGGTGAGGACTTCGCCCTGGGTGGTGCTTCGCGAGGCCAGCAGGCTCCAATGTTCCGTAGCCAATAACTGGGCACGGACGCTGGGCGACAGCTCCGCCGGAGGCGCAGGCGGTTCAGGGTTGGTTGCGCCCGGTTCCTCTGACATGGCGACATTGTCCACCCTGGCGGATTCGGTCACAACAGGCGGCCGCCTGCTATCGCTCGGTCACCACCGGGCGCTCCGGGACATGCAGACGGGACATCACGCGGTTCACCGAGGCGGGCACACGGTTCTTCGTCACCATGGAGACGGCAACCGTCACAGCGAATGCGGCCGGGACGCTCCAGGCCGCGGGCTGGGCAAGCCATGCGGGGGCGTTCGCCGGCCCCATCAAGGTCCCGACCACCATGGCACCTCCACAAAGCAGGGCCCCGGTCAGCATGCCCGCAATGGCACCGGCGTCCGTCAGCCCCCGCCACCAAATCCCCAGGAGCAAAACCGGGCAAATAGTGGAGGCCGTGAACGCGAAGACCAAGCCAACACTGCCGGCCAGGGCCAGGGTGTCGGTCATGAAAGCAAAACCCAAAGGTACGACGGCGGCGAGCACCGCAGCGAGGCGGAAGCCCCTCACGCTTCCGCCAAAGAGGTCCTGGCTGATGACGCCGGACAGCGACACCACCAGCCCGGAGGTGGTGGACAGGAACGCGGCGAACGCTCCGGCAACCACCAAGGCAGACAACAGATCGCCGGCCGTCCCGCCCACCAGCTTTCCGGGCAACAGCAGCACCAGGGCGTCGGCTTGCCCGGACTGAGCCAGTTCAGGAGCGAACATTCTTCCCAGCGCACCGGAGACTGTGGGGAACAGGTAGAAGACCGAGAGCAGTCCCAGCACAATAAGCGTGGTCCGGCGCGCCGACTGCCCGTCAGGGTTGGTGTAGAACCTCACCAACACGTGGGGCAAACCCAGGGTTCCAAACAGTAACGCCACCAGAAGCGAGATGTGTTGATACGCGCCCGCAGCGGCCTGGCTGGTCGGATTGACCGGGAGTGCAGCCTGCGGCTGAGTACCATTGCCTGCCAGTACCAGCAGCACGAAGACCACGGGCACAGCCAGTGCAGTCAGCTTCAGCCAGTATTGGAAGGCTTGGACAAAGGTTATGGAGCGCATGCCACCTGCCACTACCGTGAGGCACACGACCAGGACTACCGCCGTCGAACCTACCCACGAAGGCAAACCCGTGGTGATCCGGATGGTGAGCGCGGCGCCGTGGAGTTGCGGGACGATGTACAGCCACCCCACGGCCACCACCACCAAGCTGGTCACGCGACGGACTAGTTTCGAGTCCAGCCGTGCTTCGGTGAAATCCGGGATGGTGTAAGCCCCGGAGCGCCGCAGTGGAGCGGCAACAAACAACAACAGCATCAGATAACCGGCGGTGTAGCCGATAGGAAACCAGAGGGCATCGGTTCCGGAGAGCAGGATCAACCCTGCGACTCCGAGGAAGCTGGCGGCGGACAGGTACTCTCCACCGATCGCCGAGGCGTTCCACCACGGCGGGACCGTACGCGAGGCGACGTAGAAGTCGCCGGTAGTGCGGGAGATGCGCAAACCATAGAAGCCAATAACCGCCGTCGCGATGGATACGGCAATAAACGCGAACAGGCCGACGGCGGGATTCATTTGTCCTCCACAAGGTCCCGGTAGCGGGCCTCGTTGCGGGCGGCGGCGCGGGTGTAAAGCCAGGCACTCAAGCCAATCACCGGGTAGATTCCAACGCCAAGCACCAGCCAGACCAGGGGAATGCCAAGGACCCGGGTTTCTGCAACGCCCGGTCCGTACACGAGGATCAGCGCGAGCACTGTAAGGATGACCAGGAAGCCGCAGGCCACCACCAATGCCAGGCGCAACTGTGAGCGGATCAGCGAGCGGATAAAGACCCGGCCGGCGTCGGAGTCCTCGGGCACCTCGCGTGGGTACGGCAACCGGCCCGGAGCTGCGGTGGCCGATTGGCGCGGTGCCGTGACGCGGACACGAGTCATCCTTGCGGCCGGATGCGGGTGGACTGCAGCTTGTCCCTGACGGAGGGAAGATGGCGTCGGCTGATGGGCAGTTCAGCTCCCGCCACGGCTACGCTGGGGCCGGTTGCGGAGAGCTTGAGGTGCTGCACGTGGTTCAGTGCGATGAGATATGAGCGGTGGATTCGAATGAACCCCGCCTCCGCCCATTTCTGTTCCAGGTCACTGAGGGGCACCCGGATGAGATAGCTGGCCTCGGCAGTGTGCAACCGGGCGTAGTCGCCTTGTGCTTGCACATACGTGACATCGTCGCGGCGGATCATGCGGGTGGTACTGCCGAGGTCCACCGTGATCATTTCCGGCGCGGGAGTTCCGTCCTTGATGAGCTCGCTGATCCGGTCCACGGAGCGGGAGAGCCGTTCCGCCCGGAGCGGCTTGAGCAGGTAGTCGATGGCGGCGAGGTCGAAGGCTTCCAGCGCACAGTCTTCGTCGGCGGTGACGAACACGACGGCGGGAGGGCTGGTGCTGCGCGATATGGCACGTGCTATGTCCAAGCCTGAAAGGGCCGGCATGTGGATGTCGAGGAAAACGGCGTCCACGGACTCTGTTTCCAATGTCCGCAGCGCCTCGGCTCCGGACGACGCCCGGTGAATGGTGCCGATCCGCTCATCCCTGCCCAGCAGGAAAGCGAGCTCTTCCACGGCGGGAAGTTCGTCATCAGCGACGAGCACGTTGATCATGAATAAAGACTAACCGGCACGTCAGGCGTCGTGGCCCGGCTGGGACTTGGGGACCCGCATGGTGATCAGGGTTCCTTCGCCCGGGGCTGTATCGATCACGAGTCCGTGTTCGTCCCCGTAAACCTGCCGAAGCCGGGCGTCCACGTTGCGGAGTCCCACATGGTCGCCGTCGGTATGTCCGGCGAGCACCGAGCGCAGGTGTTCCGGGTCCATGCCCACGCCGTCGTCTTCGATGGTGACTTCAGCGAAGGCGCCGGAATCGTTGGCGCAAATGGTGATGTGTCCCGGCCCCTCTTTGGCCTCCAACCCGTGGCGGACCGCGTTCTCCACCAGCGGTTGGAGGCTGAGGAACGGAATGACCGTGCTGAGGACCTCGGGAGCGATCCGCAAGCTGACCTGCACGCGTTCGCCGAACCGGGCCCGTTCCAGCAGCAGGTAGCGGTCGATGCAGCGCAGTTCTTCCGCCACAGTAGTGAAGTCGCCGTGCCGCCTGAACGAATAGCGCGTGAAGTCGGCAAACTCCACCACGAGCTCACGGGCCCGGGCCGGATCCGTGTTGATGAACGAGGCAATCGCGTTCAACGAGTTGTAGATGAAGTGTGGACTGATCTGGGCACGCAATGCCCTGACTTCCGCTTCCATCAGGAGCGTCCGTGAGGCCTCGAGTTCCGCCAATTCCAGCTGCGCGGCAATCCAGTCCGCCACCTCGGTGGTGGCCCTCACCAGCCCCGCTCCCGCAGCGGGTGCCAGTGCGGCCACGGAGCCAACCACCCTGGACCCGGCCCTGATCGGCGCTATGACGGCACTGAAATCGTGCTCGGCTTTTTCATGGTGCGGATTCCCTGCGTGGGGCACCACTGCCGTGCGCCCGGTGGCCAGCACCTCGGCAGCCAGCCGCATCAGTGAAGGCCGGAGTTCCTCGCCGGCACCGTCCCAGGCGAGCACGGCGTCCGTGTCGGTGATGGCCAGGGCCTCACACGCGAGCAGCGCGCGCAGTTGTTTGCTCGCCTTGGCTGCGCCGGCAGGTTGGAGGCCGCCCCTGAGATGCTGCCCCGCCCGGGATGCAGCGTGCAGCGTGTTGTACGTTGCACGTTCGGCGTCCGTGCCAAGGTCGCGGAACGAACGGATCACCTTCAGGCCAACACCCACGACGACGGCGATGGCCAGCACGATCACGGCGATCGCGGCTGCAGTAAAAAGTGGGGAGTCCGGCATAAGGCCAGCGTAGCGGGATGTTCGCCCTCCTCACCGAAGGGGTGGGACTGGGACGCTCTCTCACATGCCGCCGGGTTTTCCTGATCGCTCTCTCACATGCCGTTTGGCGCAGGGCAGGGACCGTTGAGCGATGGCAACGGGTGAACCTCTGGAACCGGCACCGGACGCCGTTCGATAGTGATTGCAGTCACATTGGCAAGGCGTGTGGAGCTGATGTGGACACATCACAACCAGGAGGAACCATGGGTAATGAGGCCCAACCCCAGGACGCAACGGCGTCCGTGGACTTCCAGGAAGTCCAACAGACGGAACGGTTCAAGACATTGCGCAAGCGGCATCGCAGCTTTGTCTTTCCGATGGCAGTTGTATTCCTGCTTTGGTATTTCGCGTATGTTCTCTTGGCTGCCTATGCGGTCGAATTCATGTCCACCAAGGTCTGGGGCAACATCAACGTCGGCCTGATTCTCGGCCTGCTCCAGTTCGTCACCACCTTCGGCATCACGGCCTGGTACGTGAATTACTCCAACAAGAAGCTGGACCCCATCGCTGCAGACATCCGCAACGAGATCGAGGGCCACGAATTTGATAAGGACGGCAATGTGATCAGCGGGGTCAACAAATGAACACGATGGTCCCAGCAGTCAATGTCGAAGCCCTGAAGGACACCACGCTTCTCAACATGGGAATTTTCGCCCTGTTCGTCGCAGTTACCATGGTGATTGTTTTCAGAGCCAGCCGAAATAACAAAACCGCAGCAGACTACTACGCCGCCGGACGATCGTTCACCGGCTCCCAAAACGGCACGGCGATTGCCGGTGACTATCTCTCCGCGGCATCGTTCCTCGGCATCACCGGCGCTATCGCCATTAACGGGTACGACGGCTTCCTGTACTCCATCGGCTTCCTGGTTGCCTGGCTTGTGGCCCTGTTGCTTGTGGCCGAACTGCTGCGCAACACCGGCAAGTTCACCATGGCGGATGTCTTGTCGTTCCGCCTGCGTCAGCGTCCTGTCCGCATTGCGGCAGCACTGTCCACCCTCGCTGTCTGCTTCTTCTACCTTCTGGCCCAGATGGCCGGTGCAGGCAGCCTGATCTCGCTCCTGCTGGGAATCAGCGACTGGGGCGGTCAAGCCCTGGTGATTATCGTCGTCGGCGCCTTGATGATCATGTACGTGCTCATCGGTGGCATGAAGGGCACCACCTGGGTGCAGATCATCAAAGCAATCCTGCTGATCGCCGGTGCTGCGGTCATGACGGCCATGGTGCTTGCGATCTATGGCTTCAACCTGTCCAGCCTCCTGGGTTCCGCAGCTGAGGCCGCCAACAACCCTGCCGTGCTCAACCCGGGCCTCCAGTACGGCAAGTCGGATACTTCGAAGCTGGACTTCATGTCCCTGGGCTTGGCCTTGGTCCTGGGAACAGCCGCGCTGCCACACGTCCTGATGCGCTTCTATACGGTTCCCACGGCGAAGGAAGCGCGCAAGTCGGTTGTCTGGGCCATCTGGCTGATCGGTCTGTTCTACCTCTTCACGTTGGTACTGGGCTACGGTGCAGCGGCCCTGGTGGGTGCGGAGACCATCAAGTCCGCACCCGGCGGCGTCAACTCGGCTGCCCCGCTGCTGGCCTTCCACCTGGGCGGTCCGCTTCTTCTTGGCTTCATCTCGGCGGTGGCATTCGCCACCATCCTGGCGGTGGTGGCCGGCCTGACCATTACGGCGGCGGCATCGTTCGCCCACGACATCTACGCGAATGTCATCTCCAAGGGCAAGGCCGACGCAACCACCGAGGTCAAGGTCGCACGGCGCACCGTAGTGGTGATCGGTGTCCTTGCCATCCTCGGTGGCATCTTCGCCAACGGTCAGAACGTGGCCTTCCTGGTGGCACTCGCCTTCGCTGTCGCAGCATCCGCGAACTTGCCCACCATTGTCTACTCCTTGTTCTGGAAGAAGTTCACCACGCAGGGAGCGGTCTGGAGCATGTACGGCGGCTTGGCTGCTGCCATCCTGCTGATCACTTTCTCACCCGTGGTCTCCGGTGCCAAGACGTCCATGATCCCGGGAGCCAACTTCGCGTTCTTCCCGCTGAGCAACCCCGGTATCGTCTCCATCCCGTTGGCCTTCTTCCTGGGCTGGCTCGGAACCGTGCTGGACAAGCGGCGTGAAGATCCTGCCAAGCAGGCGGAGATGGAGGTGCGTTCCCTGACCGGCGTCGGTGCCGAAAAGGCCGTAGACCACTAGGACAGCGGTTCCACGAAGCACACAAGGGCTCCTCCTGCGTCAATCGCAGTAGGAGCCCTTGCTGTCCTTGGAGCTCTATCCCATGGGCTACTTCTTCAGGCTGAGCCATTCCGTCAGCTGTTTCAGCGGCCAGGTAGTGACGATCCGTTCCTTCGGCACTCCGAGGGCTTCGGCCCGTGCCGCACCGTACTGGAGGAAGTCGAGTTGGCCAGGAGCATGGGCGTCGCTGTCGATGCTGAAGAGGCATCCCGCTTCCAGGGCCATGTTGATGAGGTTGTCCGGCGGATCCTGCCGTTCGGGCCGGGAATTGATTTCGACGGCGACTCCCCACTCGGCGCACTCCTTGAACACCTTGGCGGCGTCGAACTCAGACTCAGGCCGAGTCCCACGCGATCCTTGGACGAGACGGCCGGTGCAGTGCCCCAGGACATTGGTATGGGGATCGCTGATACCACCAAGCATCCTGGTGGTCATGGTCTTCTTGTCGGCGCGAAGCTTGGAATGGACGCTGGCCACCACTACATCCAACTGGTCCAACATGTCCGGTGTCTGGTCCAGTGTTCCGTCCTCGAGGATGTCCACTTCGATGCCCTTGAGCAGCGTGAATCCATCCTGGGAAGAATTGATGCCCTCCACCACACCCAGTTGTTTCTCAAGCCGTTCAACACTGAGGCCGTTGGCGATGGTGAGATTGGGGGAGTGGTCCGTGAGGGCCAGGTATTCGCGGCCGAGTGTCCGTGCGGCGGCCACCATGGATTCGATGGGGGAGCCGCCGTCGGACCAGTTGCTATGGCTGTGCAGGTCTCCCCGCAAGGCTGACCTCAGGGTGTCACCGCCTGATGCCAAGGCTTCTGTACCCCGCTCCCGAAGATCCGCCAGATAGTCCGGGACCTTGTCTTCCAGTGCCTGCGTAATGACCTCGGCGCTGCGGTTCCCCACGCCTTTGATTCCGGCAAGCCTGCCGGCCCGTATGAGCTTCAGCAGCTCGTCGGGCGGTAGCTGCCGAACGGCGTCGGCAGCTTTGCGGAAGGCCTGGACCTTGAAAGCAGGGGCTTGGCTTCGTTCCAGCCAGAAGGAAATTTCGTCGAGCGCCTCGATGGGATCCATGGCTCCATGATCCACGAACCAGGCGCACCATCAACAGTGGGCAGTGTTGATGGTGCGCCTGTCCTATCACCGCCTAGTGGTGGTGACCTGGATCCAGGGCGGGATTGGAGCCCTGGCCGCTTTCTCCGCTGGGTGCCTGGCCGTGCTCTCCGTGCGGGACTGCATACTGTCCGGCCATCGATGCGGCCAGTCCGGGTGTAGCAACTGTTGCAACAACGACGGCGGCTCCGAACGCGGCTGCCAGAAGCCGCCCGGTCCTTGGCTGGCCGTGGGCGCCGCCGTCGTTGGTCTTGTGGTGCCGTTTCAACCATCCCGCTCCGGCAAGTGCCATGAGCGTCAGGCCGAGGGCGGCAAAGTGGCTCACGTCGAGTGAGCGTTGGATAGTGACCCCGGCTGCCATGACTGCCACATGGGCGGCCGCTGCCGCGGCCAGGACCGGAATGGCGTACCGGGGGAAGACGAGCGAGTTGCGGTGGAGCCCCCACAGCGACCAAGCCAGGAAGGCCAGGCCTGCCGCGAGGGTTCCCACACCGGCAAGTACCAATCCGGGTGTCAGGGATGCTGCCCCGGTGAGGTATCCGGCGGCCAAGGAGAGCTCAACCATCCCGGCTGCCATCGCAGCGAAATAGATGAACAGCAAGGTTGCTGCGCTTAGGGTTGGGTGGTTATGGCGCTCCATGGATCTCGCCGTCCTCTCGTTTGGTAACCGGTGAATGTGAAGCCGGTGACTAGGCGCGGGCTGAAGCTACGGCTGCCTTGTCCTGGGACAGGGCGACACCCAGCAGGACCACGGCGCTGGCAAGGTGCAGCACGTTGTCCGCACCGTTGAGGGCGATGATGTTCAGCGAGCTGCCAACGAGGAACAGGCCGACGATACCCACCAGCAGGTAGACACCACCAACGGCGGTGTTGACGGACTTGGACAGCGTGACGCTGTTCATGCCGGCGTAGAGAAGTGCAGCGCCAATGGCGAGGTGGATGATGTTGTGAAGCGGGTTCACGGCAAAGATGATCAGGTTGGCACCTTCGGTGGCGAAGAAGCCGATTCCCGAGGTGACGAAGAAACCGAGCACGCCTACCAAGAGGTACACGGCTCCGAAGATGGTGGCGATCAGGCGATTGGGCGAAGTACGCATGGTCCGAACCTTCCGATGATGGCCGGGAGGTCCCGGCCGTCCTGCTGAGCCCCGGGTGGGACTCTCAAGCAGTGATTCGGACCATGCAGTGGGGCGGATGGGTGTGAGCCCGATTATTTTTTCGACCTTTATGGGCGGAGGCGGATGCTGCTCATTTTGAGGTCGTTCGTGCCTTCGAAGACGTACTGGAGGTCGATCGTCTTGCCATCGCACTGCAGCTTGCCCGCGAGGTCGGCCTTGTTGTTGCCGTTGCTCGAGTCGACGTTTACGGAGTTGTAGTTGGGCTTGCACGAACTGTCCAGTTCCAGGCTGGCAATGCCGTCCACGAACGACTGCTTGTCCAGCTCGTCCTTCAGCGGCTGGCTGAGGTAGTTGTCGTAGGCCTGCTCTGTTTGCCCGGAGACCACCAGGTTTGTGAACTCGTCCGCCAAGGACCTGGCCTTGGACGTCGCGTTGCCCACGACGTTGACCAGGATCAGCACGCCCACCACCGCCAGCACGATCACCCCCGCAACAATGCTGAGGACGATCCACAGGACTTTCCTGCTCTTCCTGGGTGGTTGCTGGCCGTATTGGCCCGGTGGGTATTGGCCCGGTTGTGGCTGACCAGGTTGGTACTGACCTTGCGGGTAGGGGTTCTGCTGGTATTGACCCGGGTTCGGGTACGGCGAATTGCCGCCGTGGGGAGAACCTTGGGGAGAAGAGGACGACGGCGGCTGTTGCCATTGCGGCGACGCTCCGGGCTGTGGGGGGTACCCGGGTCCTGGTGGAACCGGCGGCGGGTTGTACCCGGGTTGGTTCTGGTTGGGTTGGTTGGGTTCTTGCGGATTGCTCACGGTAGTGCCCCTTTCGGCAGCCTTCGGCAGCGCCACCACCTGGCCGGGGACCTCTGGCCGACCCCCGATGCGTCCACTTGCATCAAATCGCATCTGGCATTCCGCGGGCAAGAGGCCCCGGGGAATAGCTGCAGGTGACAGCGGTATCAGGCGTCCGAACGCCGGCCCAGCAATGGCTGGACACGGTAGGGGATCATCTCGCGCATAGCCAACGCGGTGTCCGTGCGGTCCACCCCGTCGCAGGACAAGATCTTGCCGTTGATGCGGTAGAGGTCCTCGGCGTCGAGGGCAACCACCCGCAGCAGCAGGTCCGCGGAACCGGTGAGTCCGAATCCCTCGAGGATTTCCGGGATGTCGGCAAGATCTTCGGCCAGTGAGGCCAGTTTTTGCTGTTGTACATGGACGGTGATGAAGGCCGTGAGCGGGTAGCCCAATGCTGCCGGATTAATGCGCCGCTCGAACGAGAGGAAAGCGTGTTTCTTCTCCAGTTGTGCCATACGGGCTTGGACGGTATTCCGGGAGAGACCGAGCTTCTGGGCCAAGGCCACCACTGTTCCCCGGGGATCTTTGGCCATTGCCGAAAGGAGCCGGGTATCAGTGCCATCCAAGGGTTGCATAATGCGCAAGATTAGCACGGTAGCGCTGACTGAAACAGGGCAAAATGCTCAACTTCACCCGAGGTAGTTGTACCCCCTGCGTCTTGTGAGTAGGGTCACAGTTAACTCCGGCGAAGGTGCCGGAGGGCCGGTCTGCGGCAGGATCACAAGTCCAGCCAGCGCCGACGAAAACGAGCCGGAAGGTTGCGATCACCTGTGTTGACGGATCAGGCGGGCAAAGGAGTGCACCAAGACACTCCGGGCCCAGGACAAAGTGCACAAAATCCCCTGCGGACTGGCGGCAATCTGCTCCAGCTGGTGTCGCCGGAAGGCGAGCGAATCAGCCATCCCGAATTCGATGTTTGGGTCAAAGACATCGGCGACGAGCAATTGTGTTCCCTCTATGAGGACATGACCGTCATCCGCCGCATCGATGCAGAAGCCACGGCACTCCAACGTCAAGGCGAACTGGCGCTGTGGCCCCCGCTCCTCGGCCAGGAAGCATCTCAGATCGGCTCGAGCCGCTCGCTGCGCGACGACGACTTCGTCTTTCCCAGCTACCGCGAAAGCGGTGTTGCTTATGTGCGGGGCGCACATCTGACTGAGATTGCCAGGGTGTGGCGTGGAAACGCCTCCTATGGGTGGGACCCGCAGCGAATCAACCTCGCGACGCCCCAGATCATCATCGGTTCACAAAGCCTGCACGCCACCGGCTATGCCATGGGTGTCCAGCTGGACGGCGCCAACACCGCGGTCCTTGCGTACTTCGGCGACGGTGCCACCAGTGAAGGCGATGTGAACGAGGCCATGGTGTTCGCCGCCAGCTACCAGGCTCCCGTGGTGTTCTTCTGCCAGAACAACCATTGGGCCATCTCCGAGCCCGTCCGTATCCAGTCGCACGTCCAGTTGGCTGACCGGCCTACCGGATTCGGCATCCCGAGTATTCGGGTGGACGGCAACGATGTCCTCGCTGTCATGGCAGCCACGCGGGTGGCTTTGGACAGGGCACGCAAGGGCGGTGGGCCCACCTTCATCGAGGCCGTCACCTACCGGATGGGTCCGCACACCACTGCCGATGATCCCACCCGGTACCGCGACCCCATCGAGCTGGAAGATTGGGCCGCCAAGGATCCGATCCTCAGGCTCCGCAAGCTGCTGGAGGCCAAGGGCCTGCTGACCGACGACGTGGAAGCACGCGTCAAGGCCAAGGCCGATGCTGTGGCCGCGGAGCTACGGTCCAGTTGTATCGACATGCAGGATCCGCAGCCTCTCGACGTGTTCAACCACGTCTACAGCACTCCAAATTCCTGGATTGAACGCCAGAAGGATCATTACTCGCGCTACCTGAACAGCTTCAACCAGCCCGTCGAGGAAGGTGCACTCTGATGTCCAAGCTCACATTTGCCCGAGCCATCAACGCCGGACTTCGGAAGTCGCTCGAAAACGATCCCAAAGTGGTCCTCATGGGAGAAGACATCGGCGCACTGGGTGGCGTTTTCCGCGTCACGGACGGACTGCAAAAGGACTTTGGAAAGCACCGCGTGATCGATTCGCCGCTGGCCGAGTCCGGCATTATCGGCACCGCGGTTGGTTTGGCCTACCGTGGCTACCGCCCGGTGTGCGAGATCCAGTTCGATGGGTTCATCTATCCGGCTTTCGACCAGATCGTCAGCCAAGTCGCCAAAATGCATTACCGCACACAGGGCCGTGTCAAGATGCCCATCACCATCCGTGTTCCTTTCGGCGGCGGCATCGGCTCCCCGGAACACCACTCCGAATCGCCTGAAGCGTACTTCACCCACACCTCGGGCTTGCGGGTAGTGGCCGTTTCCAATCCCCAAGATGCCTACACGATGATTCAGCAGGCCATTGCTTCCGACGACCCGGTCCTCTACTTCGAGCCAAAGCGCCGCTATCACGACAAAGGCGACGTAGACGAAACTATCGATCTGTCCACGGCCCTTCCTCTGGACAAGGCTGCAGTGGTGAGTTCCGGCTCGGATGTCACGCTGGTTGCCTACGGGCCCCTGGTCAAGACTGCCAAGGACGCCGCCATGGCCGCGGCCGACGAAGGTATTTCGGTGGAAGTCATCGATCTCCGCTCGTTGGCTCCCGTGGATTATCCCGTAGTGGAAGCATCCGTCCGTAAAACGGGTCGTTTGGTCATCACTCACGAGGCCGGGCAATCCGGTGGCCTCGGCGCGGAAATCGCGGCCAGCATCACTGAACGCTGCTTTAACTACCTTGAGTCCGCGCCCGTCCGCATCACCGGATTCGACGTTCCGTACCCGTACTCGAAGCTCGAAATGCACCACCTGCCGGATCTGGACAGGATTCTCGACGGCGTGGACCGCGCCCTGGGACGCCGCAACTCGTTGAGTGGACTGGAAGGATGACCGCCACCATGATCAAGGAATTCAGGCTGCCGGACCTTGGCGAGGGCCTGACTGAATCGGAAATCCTGAGCTGGAAGGTGGCCGTGGGTGACACGGTCACTTTGAACCAGGTCATCGCCGAGGTTGAGACAGCCAAGGCGGTGGTGGAGTTGCCGTCGCCATTTGCCGGAACCGTGGCTGCCCTTCACGAGCAGCCGGGAACGGTTGTGGAGGTCGGCAAGCCGATCGTCTCGTTCGAGGTGGACGACGCCGGATCCTCCAACGGCGGTGGTGCGCCGGCTGTTGTTGACCGGTCTGCCGTCGAGGCTTCCGTGAAAGGCGCGCCGACCGCTGGCGGAACTGAAGCGGTGGGTGCCCCCGCCAAACGCGAGCCGAACCTGGTGGGGTATGGCGCCGTCGTCGAGCATTCCGGGCGGCCCACCCGCCGTGCCCGCGGGCAAGTGCAGGACGTGAAGTCCGTAACGCCGGAGGCTGCTGCGATCGCCGAGCCCGTCGTGGCGCGGCAAGCAGAAGCCGACGTTGAGCGTCCGCGGTCGACGCCGCCCGTGCGCAAATTGGCCCGCGACCTGGGGCTCGACCTGCAACTGGTTCCGGGAACCGGTCCGGGCGGGCTCATCACCCGGGAGGACGTCCAGAACTTCTCCGGCGCGGTGGAAGCCCCGGCCGAGCTTGCTCCTGTTGCTGCAGAACTTGGCGAGCGAGAGACACGAACAGCCATCAAGGGTGTTCGGAAGTTCACGGCCGCTGCCATGGTGCAGAGTGCGTTCACGGCACCGCATGTGACGGAATTCCTTACGGTGGACGTCACGGCAACCATGGAACTGCTGGCCAGGCTCAAGGGCAACAGGGCGTTCGAAGGCTACAAGCTGACGCCGCTGACCATCGCGGCCAAGGCGGTCCTGGTGGCGTTGCGGAACAGTCCCACGCTGAACTCCCGCTGGGACGAGTCGAGCCAAGAGATCGTCCAGTTCAACTATGTGAACCTGGGCATCGCTGCCGCAACGCCCCGAGGCCTGACCGTCCCGAACATCAAGGACGCCCACAGGATGACGCTGCGTGAGCTCTCCACGGCGTTGACTGAGCTGACGGACACCGCACGGGCAGGCAAGACCTCGCCCGCTGAGCTGTCCGGAGGTACCATCTCCATCACGAACATTGGTGTGTTCGGTATCGACGCCGGGACGCCAATCCTCAACCCCGGCGAGGCCGCCATCGTGGCACTCGGCGCGGTGCGGAAGGCGCCGTGGGTGGTTAACGACGAACTGGCTGTTCGCCAGGTCATGTCGCTCAGCTTGTCCTTCGACCACCGTCTGGTGGATGGCGAACAGGGCTCGCGGTTCCTGGCGGATCTGGGAGCGATTCTGTCCGACCCCGCCATGGTCATGACAATGATCTGACGCGCTCCAGGCTGCGCGGCCCATCCCTTTACGAGTGCTTGCAGGAAACTGCAGCTAAGGGGTGGGCCGTCGCACGTCAGCGGTCAGCAAGGGCTAATCTTCGGTGGGCGTGGTGCGGTTGGAGTGGACGTTGCGCCAGCTGTGCTCCGGCTCGAAACCCAGCAGCCTGCGCGCCTTGTCGATGGAGAGCATCGTTTCGTGTTCGCCCAGTTCCTTGAGGACCTCGACGCCGGGGAAGACTTCCGCTGCCAGTTCGGCGCTGCTTCGGCTCATCACGGTATCTGCGGCGGCAATGATGAAGGTCTCGAAGCCCGGTTCGGCATGTTCCAAAGCTCTTACTACTGCCAGTGCACCGTCCCGGGCGTCGATGTAGCCCCACAGATTCCATTTGCGCTGTGTGGCGTCGGAGTCGAAGGAAGGGAAGGCTTCGTAGTCCGCGGGGTCCATGACGTTGGAGAAACGCAGGGCCGTAATGCTTAGGTCCGGGTCCCAGCGGGTGAGCTGGATGGCCATTTGCTCTTCGAGATGCTTGACCAGGGAGTAGGTGCTTTCCGGTCGCGCCGTGTACTCCTCATCCACGGGGATGTAGGGAGGATCGATGTCGAAGGGGAGGCCCAGAACGGTCTCGCTGGAGGCGTAGACCACTTTCTTGATGCCTGCCCGCCGAGCTGCCTGGAACACGTTGTACGTGGAGACCATGTTGTTTTCGAAGATCGCTGCGTCCGGGGCCAGCCCCGGCGCGGGTATCGCGGCGAGGTGAACGATTGCGTCCAGGCCGTCGTGTTGGTCGTCCAAGCCCATGATGACGTCCAGGACTTGTCCGTAGTTGCGGAGGTCCACGCTGACGTAGCCCCGTCCGCGGGTGCCGACACGATCCACGTTGAGGACCTGATGGCCATCCTGCGTGAGTCGGCGGACCACGCTCCTGCCCAGTTTCCCGCTTCCGCCGGTGACAGCAATCCTCATGGTGCGCTCCTTGATAGTGGCTGGACCTAACCTGCGGTACGTCGCCGGTTTCAGCAGGGGTTCGGTTTTCCAGCCTAAGGGGCAGAACTGCCGAGTACAGCCCCCGAGGCAGGCCCTGTGAGTCCTAGGAAAATGGGAACGACCCAAGGGCATGGCGATGCCGTGATCGTATTGCGGTAGCTTCCGGACAGTCACAACAACTGCGACATTCCGGGCGCAGCGAAGCCTCAACAGTCTCTAGGTCCCGATCGGCGGCAACGCCTCAACAGTCTCTAGGTCCCGATCGGCGGCAACGCCACAACAGTCTCTAGGTCCCGATCGGCGGCAACGCCTCAACAGTCTCCAGGTCCCGATCGGCGGCAACGCCTCAACAGTCTCTACATTCTCTGGGGTGTGTGGTGGTGGTTGCGTCGGGGTGTTTGGTGGGGGTCGATGTGGGGTGGGGGGATGAACCAGGGCACGCCGGTGGTGGTGTCGATGCGCCATTGTTCTTTGTGGATGAGGTGGTGGTGGTGGCTGCAGAGCAGGGTGCCGTTTTCGGTTCCTGTGGTGCCTTGGTGGGACTAGTAGGTGATGTGATGGGCTTCGCACCAGGGTGCGGGCATGGTGCAGTCGGGGAAGGCGCAGCCGCCGTCGCGGGCGGTGATGGCTTTGCGGATGTGGGGTGGGAAGATCCGGGTGGTCCGGCCGATGTCCAGGACGCGGGATTGGCTGCCGAGCAGGACGGGGAGGATGTCGGCGTCGCAGGCGATTTTGCGGATGGTGTTGGGGTGGATCGGGCCGGTGAAGGTCGCGGTGCCGGTGCTGGGTTTGTTTGGTGTGCTGGGCTGGTTTGCTGTGCTGGGGGTGTCCGGGAGTTGGGTGCCGGTGAGTTGTTTGAAGAGCTCGCGGTGGTCGATGGTGATTGTGAGTTGGGGGCGGAGTCCGCCGTTGGAGGGTAGTTTCCCGGTGGTCATCGCGACGCTGCAGGCTCCGACGAGGCCGTCGAGGAGTTTCTGGGCCCGGGAGCGGCGGTCCAGGTCCGGGAAGGCTCCACGGTCCGGG
>NZ_VNFK01000014.1 GCF_007786235.1 Paenarthrobacter nitroguajacolicus
CCTGGCAAAATTCAACCAATCAAAAAACAATCGGTATCAACAAACTTGGCACACTATTGAGTTCTCAAACAACAGACACAACCGGCACCACCCACACCCCACAGGGTCCAGGATCGCTCCGGAGCAACTTTTCAAACTTACCCGAACCGGCCGCACAAAGCAAACCAAACCCAGGGCCTCCCACACCACCCAGCAGCACACAAAAGCACCACCGAAACCGGCAATTTGAAGGGAGTCGGTCGCCATTCCTTCCGCATCAGCGGCGGCGACTCAGATAACTTTACACGCGCCCCACCCCCGCACCAAATCCACCCCAACACCACCCAAAAACCCCGCAAACACAAGCCAAACAACCCCACCACACCCCAAAACCAACCCAAAAACACCCCAACAACCAGCAGTGAAGCCCATCACACCACCCAAACCACCGCCGTCGAACACCCACCACCCACCCCAAAGTGAGAGAGCGTCGCCCGAAAACGGCAATTAGGTGAGAGAGCGTCGGCCAAAACCAACGATTAGGTGAGAGAGCGTCGAAGCCGCCGACACACGCCACAAGCGCTTAAACGCAGAAAGGGCCGGCAACCATAACGGTTGCCGGCCCTTTCAGAGCTTCGTGATTACCAGTGAACCTAGGCCGAAACCTCGATGGTGGCCAGGTTCTTCTTGCCCCGCCGAAGGAGCAGGTAGCGGCCGTGAAGCAGTTCGTCCTGCGCAATGACGGCGTCGGGGTCGGACACCTTGGTGTTGTTCACGTAGGCGCCACCCTCTCCCACGGTCCTCCGTGCAGCCGACTTGCTATCGGACAGGCCGGAGGCAACCAACAGATCAATGATTCCCAGCCCTTCCGCACTAATCGTTGCCGAAGGGAGTTCCGCGGTGGCGGCTTCGAGGGTTCGCTCATCCAGGACGGTGAGGTCGCCGTTGCCGAAAAGCGCAGCCGAAGCGGCGATGACCTTCTCTGTGGCGTCGACACCGTGGACCAGGGAAGTGACTTCGAAGGCGAGCTTCTTCTGGCCTTCACGGGCAAACGGACGCTCCGCCACAGCCTGCCCGAGAGTCTCAATCTCCGCACGCGAAAGGAACGTGAATACCTTGAGGCGATCCACGACATCGGCATCGGCTGTGTTGAGCCAGAACTGGTAGAACGTGTACGGGCTGCACATTTCCGGGTCCAGCCAGATGGCGTTGCCCTCGCTCTTGCCGAACTTGGTGCCATCGGAGTTGGTAATGAGCGGCGTACCCATGGCGTGGACGCTCTTGCCCTCCACCTTGCGAATAAGTTCGGTGCCACTGGTGAGGTTGCCCCACTGGTCCGAGCCACCGGTCTGGAGCGCGCAACCGTAATCCCGGAAGAGCTGGAGGTAGTCCATGCCCTGCAGGATCTGGTAGCTGAACTCGGTGTAGCTAATGCCTTCGTCCGAGCTGAGGCGAGACGCCACGGCATCCTTGCGGAGCATGGTGCCCACACGGAAGTGCTTGCCGATCTCGCGCAGGAAGTCGATGGCGCTCAGCGGGGCGGTCCAGTCCAGATTGTTGACCATTCGGGCGGAGTTCTCGCCCTCGAAACTGAGGAAGCGGCGCACCTGGCCCTGAAGGTAGCCAACCCACTCCGCGACGGTGTCCTTGGTGTTCAAGGTGCGTTCCGCCGTCGGACGCGGGTCACCGATCAGCCCGGTGGAACCGCCCACCAAACCCAGCGGCTTGTGGCCGGCCAGCTGAAGGCGGCGCATCACCAGAAGCTGTACGAGGTTGCCCAAGTGCAGCGACGGCGCCGTGGGGTCGAAGCCACAGTAATACGTGATCGGGTCCCCTGCGAGCAGCTTTTCCAGTTCCGTTTCATCGGTGGAAACGTGGACAAGGCCGCGCCATTTGAGCTCCTGCCAGATGTTGGCAAAGGCGGGATCGTTGTGCTGGGACTCGAGGTTGTTTACGTGTGACACGAGATCTAAGTTAGCAGGATTGCAGTGGCCGTTTTTCCTAGCGCTCGATGCCGGCGGGTAGCGGCGCGGCAGCGATGAGGCGCAAACGCTGCGTGGCTCGTGTCATGGCAACGTAAAGGTCGCCCACCTTGCCGTGCTCGTGGTTCAGCATGGCAGCAGGTTCCAGGACCACAACGCCGTCGAATTCCAGGCCCTTGGCTTCCTTGGGGCTGATCACCACGATGTCCTGCTCGTAGCTGCCGGCGCCGGAACCGATACGGCGTCCGTAGACTTCCCGGAGCGCGGCTGTGGCCTGCGGCAGCAAGGGGCCGTCGGCAATCACGGCCAGCAGGCCGCCGTCGATCGCTTCCACTTCCTCCGGCAGGACCTCCACCAGGCGCTGCACAATACCGCCTGCCTCAACGTGGTCCACTACGGGTGACCACTTGCCCTCGCGTACAGCCTTGGGGGCGGAAACAACCAGGCCGGCGCGGTTGGCCATACGGACTGCCGCTTCGGCGATCTGCGACGGCGTGCGGTAGTTGACCGTGAGTTCTTCGAGCGTCCAGCGGTCACCGAACGACGGCGCCAGCGCGCTTTGCCACGAATTGGCACCCGCTGCTGCGCTCGTCTGGGCGATGTCACCGACGATGGTGAAGGACTTCAACGGGCAGCGCCGCACCAAAAGGCGCCACTGCATGGGCGACAATTCCTGGGCTTCGTCAACCACGATGTGGCCGAAGGCCCACGAGCGGTCGCTCGTGGCGCGCTCGGCAGCGGTGAGCCGTCCCTCGCGTTCCTGGTTTTGTTCAGCGAGCTCCTCAGCCGTCACCAGGACATCGACGCCCATGGCTTCCATGTTGGCAAGGGTTTGCTTGGCATTGGCGAGGTCGCGGGCGCGATCTGCTTCCTGCTGCGCCAGTCCCCTGCCGGCCGCGGGATCGAGCTCGCCCAACAGCTCGGCGGCCTCATCCAGCAACGGAACGTCAGCCTCCGTCCATGGCGCGTCGACGGGCCGCTGCAGCAGCGCGCGCTGTGCGGCCGTGAGGTGGGGCGTGCAGGCTTCAAGGATGGCGGGCTTGCTGAACAGCTCGGAGATCAATTTCTCCGGCGTCATCGGCATCCAGCAGAGGTTCAGGGCGATACGGACATCCCGGGCAGACCGGACGTCCTCGGCGAGGTAAGCACGATCGGCGTTGTTGCCGATATTCGATTCCTCCACAAGGTCCGTCAACTGCTCGGTGAGCTCACGCAGCAGAATCTTGACGAAGGTGAGCCGCGCTTCGTTATGCGGCTTGCCGGTGGCGCGGGCTTTTTCCCGGGCACGACGAACCTGCCGGACAGTCAGCGTCAGCTTCCGCGAGTCGACCTCGAGGATGCGGTCCTCGGCAGGCGTGCGCTGTCGGTTGGCCACGGCATTGGCCACCACGGCGGCCATGTCCAGCTTGCCCTTGAGGGCAGCGACATCCGCGTTGTCCTCGGGGATGGCGTTGATACCAGGCATGAGGCGACCCAGGCTGGCCATGACCACGCCCGTTTCACCCAGCGACGGCAGAACCCGTTCGATGTAGTGCATGAAGGACGACGACGGCCCAACCAACAGGACGCCGGCGCTCTTGAGCCGATCCCGGTGCGTGTACAGCAGGTAGGCCGCGCGGTGCAGGGCGACGGCAGTCTTGCCCGTACCGGGACCACCCTGGACCACGAGCGCGCCCGAGATGGAGGAGCGGATGATCCGGTCCTGCTCCGACTGGATGGTACCCACGATGTCCGACATGCGGCCCGTGCGCTTGGAGTTCAAGGCCGCCAGCAGGGCGCCTTCCCCCTGGAGGGAGTCGTTGTCCGCGAGCATCCCGGCGTCCAGGACGTCATCTTCAATCGCTTTGACCTCGCGCCCCTGCAGGATGAGGTGGCGACGGCGGCGCACACCTTGGCGATCGAAGGCGGTGGCCTGATAGAAGTGGCCGGCTTCGGGCGCACGCCAGTCGACCATGAGTCGTTGGAGATCGGCGGTCGAGAGGCCGATGCGACCTATGTACTGGGCCTCACCCGAATCCAGGTCGAGCCGACCGAAGACCAAGCGGTCGTCGACGGCGTCGAGCTGGGCCAAGCGGTCTTCGTACAGTGCCGCGAACGCGTCACGTTCGGAAACGTTCTGCATGGTTCCCACCGCGCCGGCCTTGCGCACTTGCGCCAGCTGGGCGCGCTTTTCTGCGCGCAGCTCATCGAGCCGGGCGTACAGCCCGGCAACGTATTCCTGCTCGTGGACCAAATCAGCGTCGTGCATCGAACCGTAACCCCTATCGCAAAAGACAGACCGTCCATTCTACAGCGATTTTGGTAAACGTGGGGGGTACAGGTCATACGGCGGACTGCGTCACATATAGTTCTCCGTGCCGCAGTGCAAAGTCACCCCGTTGCGGGCCGATTTCGGGGCCTGGCCGCTTTGTACCTGGACACGGTGGGATCGTCCTCGATCCAAAAGCGCCACGGATACTCGGTGGTTCCTCCCGGGCCAGCCACCCCAACCCGTGGCCCGCTGGCCACCGCCGCTGCCGGAGTCGCAGGCAACAACAAATTGAAAGGTTCTGCGAGCGCGTCACGGCCGGTGTCCGCCGTCGTCAGTCCAAGTGCGGACGCAAGCCTGGCAGGCCCGCTGGCCAGGTCCCTATATGCCTTGGAGGCCGGCCTGCGGACGGCAGCGAGACCTTCACCCTCCACAATTTCGCCGGCTCGGAGGAGTAAAGCCGAGGGGGCGCCGTCACGGCCGCAAACGATGTTGGCGCAGTAGTGCATCCCGTAGGTGAAGTACACGTACAGAAATCCCGGCGGTCCGAACATGGGAGCATTCCGTGCTGTGAGACCCCCGAAGGTATGCGAACCGGGATCGGGGTACTCGGAATCGCGCGGGCCCATGTAGGCCTCCACTTCCGTGAGCCTCACCGAGACCGGACCGGCTTCCGAGTAATGAGTCAGTACAGCGCCCAGGATCAGCGGAGCTATGACACGGGCGTCGCCCTCAAGGAACTTCCGCACTTCCTTCGGGTCACTGACAGCGTTTTCCGTGGACGAACTCATGCCCAGACCCTAGCAAAGGACGAGGGAACGGCCATGTCCGATTTCCGCTAGCAACCGTGCGGGGCGGCTGGCAGGATGAAGCCATGGACTTCTGGCAGCGCTACAGGGCGATCGACGCCCGCGACACACGGTTCGACGGCCAGTTCTTCACAGCCGTCAGCTCCACCGGGATCTATTGCAGGCCGTCGTGTCCCGCCCGGACTCCAAGAGCTGAAAACGTCACATTCTATGAAACCTCTGCGGCTGCGCACGAAGCAGGTTACCGGGCCTGCAAGCGGTGCCTTCCCGAGGCTGTCCCCGGAACTCCGGCGTGGAACATCCGCTCGGACATCGCCGGCCGCGCCATGCGATTGATCAACGACGGCGTCATCACCCGTGAGGGCGTCGACGGCCTGGCGCAACGGCTGGGCTACTCCGCGCGGCAACTAAACCGCATCCTCAGCAACGAGCTCGGTGCCGGTCCCCTCTCGCTGGCCCGGGCAAGCAGGGCGCAGACGGCCAGGACCCTGTTGGTTTCAACGAACATGCTGCTGGCAGATGTCGCATTCGCTTCCGGGTTCAACAGCGTGCGCCAATTCAACGACACCATTGGTGAGGTCTTTGCGATGACCCCGACGGCGTTGCGCGCCACCGGGGCGAAGTCCGGCCCGCACAGGGGCACCGGGGTTTCGGGGGCGGCGCCTGCCGCTCTGACGCTTAACTTGCCCTACAGGGAACCGTTTGATCCGGGAATCTTCGACTTCCTGGCAGTTCGGGCGGTTCCGGGCATCGAGGCGGCAAGTACCTCGGCGGATGGAACCAGGACGTATGCCCGCACGCTGCACCTGCCGCGGGGCAGCGCGTCCTTCTCTGTCGCGTTCAACCCTTCGGCTCCGGGCAAACCGTTGCAGTTGACGGCCACCGCCGTTGACCTCCATGACCTCCCGGCACTGTTGAGCCGAGTCCGGAGACTATTCGATTTGGACGCGGACCCTCAGTCCATAGATGATGCATTGGCCACGGACCCCCGGCTAAAGGGCAACGTCACAGCGACCCCCGGAATTCGGGTTCCAGGTGCCGTGGACCCCCAGGAATTGCTGATCAGGGCAATAATCGGGCAGCAGATCACCGTCGGCGCTGCTCGTACTGCCCTCACCCGGTTGTCGGCTGCCGGCTCTCCCGCCGCTGTGGCCACTCCCGGTTTGGAACGACTGTTTCCGACGGCGGCAGAACTCGCCGAGCACGGCCGTGCCCTGCTCCGGGGACCCCAGCGCCGCATTGACTCCGTCGTGGCCGCAGCCGAGGCCGTGGCCACCGGGGCGCTCGACTTCGGTTACGGCGACGATCTGGAGAGCCTGGAAAAGAAGCTTTTGCCGTTGTCGGGCGTGGGACCGTGGACGGTTGGGTATGTCGGCATGCGTGTGCTGGGTGCCCCTGACGTTTTCCTGGCCAACGATGCCGCGGTGCGGAACGGCTTGAAGGTGCTGCCCGCAGGAGCAGGACTCAGTGGCGATTTCCGTGAGCTCAGCCCTTGGCGCTCCTACGCCACCATGCACCTGTGGCGTGCAGCGGCAAAGCCCAAACCCCGTAATTAGCCGACCCTCTTCCACATCCCAACACCATTCAACGGACCCTCTTCCACATCCCAACACCATTCAACGGACCCTCTTCCACATCCCAACACCATTCAACCGACCCTCTTCCACATCCCAACACCATTCAACCGCCCCTCTTCCACATCCCAACGCAAGCACTTGACTGGGGCATGGACGTGCAATGTGAGAGAGGGATCGCGTGAAGTGGTGGTGATGTGAGAGAGCGTCTCCAAAAAGCCGACGGGAAGTGAGAGAGCGTCAGAGGATTAGCGGGCGGCGGGCTGGGCGGCCGGCCAAGGCAAGAGCTCGGGCAGTTCGACGCCGTCGGCGGCCGCAGTTGCCCGCAGGCTGCCAAGGCTCGGTTCGCGGCCCGCCAGCCAAGCTGCGATGTCCGTCAGCATTCCCGTAATGGCTATCGACGTCCCACCATTGCCGATACTCAGCTGCGGAAGGCCTGTTGGCTGCAGGACCAGTTTGTACGTCTCGGGCACACGCGCAGCCAGGAAGCCAATGAGGTGCTCGCAGAACGGCCGGCTCCACGTCTCCGGCCCGTAACCCAGGCGCAGGTCCGATGCATGGATGGTGAGTTCGCGCCACAGAGCCAGCCCGCCGCCGAAAACTGTTCCGTCCCGATAGGCGATCCGGGCCTGCCAGTCGTCCGGACCCAGGGCGTCAAATGCGGACATGGCGGAAGCCAGCGCAGCGGTGACGGACTCCGTGTGCTGCGCGAGGCTGTGGCCCGCAGCAAGCTCGATGGCCTTCGTGCGTCCCTCCATGCCGCCGTCGTACAGTTCGATGGTTTCGCCGCGGCGGGCATATTCCAGCTGCCGTGCCATCGCGTCGGCAATGCCCCTGGTATGGGCAAGAACGTGTCCGCGGGTCCAACCGGGAAGTTCCGAGGATTCGGCTACGGACGCGTCGTCCATTTTGGCAAGGAGTCGGGTGACGGTGTCGGCGGCTTTGTGAAGCTCTGCGGGCAACGTCGCTGGAGTGATCCGGGTCATATCGCCATGCTAACGCAGAGTTAAACGAAGAGCGGGACGGCACCTTCAGGTACCGTCCCGCTCCCGGCGGACAAGCGTTAAGACGCGTAAGTGCGCGCTGCGTCCAGTTCCGCTTCCAGAGCCGTCAGCTGGCGTTCGACGGCGGCCGGCGCCGTTCCGCCCTGCGAGTTGCGGCTGTTGAGCGAACCTTCCGTACTCAGAACACTGCGGACCTCCGGAGTCAGGTGCTCCGAGATGGCTGCGTACTCCTCGTCCGTCAGGTCCCACAGTTCCACGCCCCGGCCTTCGGCCTGCTTGACCGCGGCACCGGAGAGCTCATGCGCCTCGCGGAACGGGACGCCCCGGCGGACCAGCCATTCGGCGATATCCGTCGCCAGCGCAAAGCCCTGGGGTGCCAGTGATTCCATTCGCTCGGTGTTGAACGTAAGCGTGGCGATCATGCCGGACACGGCCGGGAGCAGCAGCTCCAGGGTGTCGGCGGCGTCGAAGACCGGCTCCTTGTCTTCCTGCAGATCGCGGTTGTACGCGAGCGGCAGGCCCTTGAGCGTGGCGAGGAGGCCCGTCAGGTTGCCGATGAGGCGTCCGGCCTTGCCGCGAGCAAGCTCAGCAACATCCGGGTTCTTCTTCTGCGGCATGATCGAGGACCCCGTGGAGTACGAATCATGCAGCGTGACGAAGGAGAACTCCTTGGTGGCCCAGAAAATGACTTCCTCGGAGATCCGGGACAGATCAACGCCAATCATGGAGCAAACCCACGCGAACTCGGCGAAGACGTCGCGGGAAGCGGTGCCGTCGATCGAGTTGTGCACGGCCGAGAAGAAGCCGAGGTCCGCGGCAACAGCCTCAGGATCCAGTCCCAGGGACGAACCGGCCAAGGCACCGGAACCATACGGCGAAACACCGGCACGCTTGTCCCAGTCCTGGAGCCGCTGCACATCGCGCAGCAAAGCCCAGGCATGGGCCAGCAGGTGGTGGCTCAGGAGAACCGGCTGGGCGTGCTGCAAGTGGGTGCGGCCAGGCATGGCGACACCGTGGTGGGCCTTGGCCTGCTCGACGAGGGCATCGATGGTGGCAAGGACACCCTGGGCGATGATCCGGGCGTGGTCCCGCAGGAACATGCGGCCAAGAGTGGCCACTTGGTCGTTGCGTGAACGGCCGGCGCGGAGCTTGCCGCCCAACTGGGTCCCGGCACGCTCAATCAGTCCGCGTTCCAGTGACCCGTGCACGTCCTCGTCGCTCTCGGCCGGGAGGTAGGCGCCGCTCGCGACGTCTTCGTCCAACTGCGTGAGGGCGGCGAGCATGCCTTCGAGCTCGGCGTCGTCCAACAGTCCGGCCTTGGCCAGCACGCGGGCGTGGGCCTTGGAACCGGCGATGTCGTAACGTGCAAGCCGCCAGTCAAAGTGGGTGGACTTGCTCAGTGCGGCCAGTGCATCCGCGGGGCCGCCGGCGAACCGGCCGCCCCACAGTGCACCCTCATTTGTCCCTGAACGCTCCCCAACCTCGCTACGCTCGGCCGGGGACCCCTGCGTCCCGGGGCCCTGCTGCGGCGTCACTCGCCTGCGACGCGGAGGTCGCGGCCGGAGGCTACCTTCGAGGACATGCCCCACAGCTCGATGAAGCCGCGCGCCATGGACTGGTCGAAGGTGTCGCCGGTGTCATAGGTTGCGAGGTCGAAGTCGTAGAGCGAGGTCTCGGAACGACGACCGTTGACGACTGCCTGGCCGCCGTGGAGGACCATGCGGATGTCGCCGGAGACATACTTCTGGGTGTCCTCGATGAAGGCGTCCAAGGAGCGCTTGAGCGGGGAGAACCACTGTCCGTCGTACACGAGTTCTGCCCAGCGCTGGCCGACGGTGGCCTTGAAGCGGGCCTGCTCGCGCTCAATGGTGATGTCCTCGAGGTGCTTGTGTGCGGTGATCAGCGCCATGGCACCCGGGGCTTCGTAGATTTCGCGGGACTTGATGCCCACAAGGCGGTCCTCGACGACGTCGATGCGGCCAACGCCCTGCGCACCTGCACGGCGGTTGAGTTCCTGGATGGCCTGCAGCGGGGTGACCTTGACGCCGTCGATGGCTACAGGCACGCCGGCCTGGAAGGAAATGGTGACCTCATCCGGTGCCGGCGGGAATTCCGGGGTGGCGGTGTAGTCGTAAATGTCCTTTGTGGGAGCGTTCCAAATGTCCTCGAGGTAACCGGTTTCGACGGCGCGTCCCCAGACGTTCTGGTCGATCGAGTACGGGTTCTTCTTGGTGGTCTCGATCGGCAGTCCCTTTTCCTCAGCGAAGGCGATGGCCTTGTCGCGGGTCAGGGCGAGGTCGCGAACCGGCGCAATGCACTTCAGGTCCGGGCCGAGGGTCTGGATGCCAACTTCAAAACGGACCTGGTCGTTGCCCTTGCCGGTGCAGCCGTGGGCAACGGTGGTGGCGCCGAATTCCCGGGCAGCCTTCACCAGGTGCTTGACGATGACCGGACGCGAGATGGCCGAAACCAGCGGGTAGTGGCCCTGGTAGAGGGCGTTCGCCTTCAGGGTGGGCATGGCGTACTCGTTGGCGAACTCGTCGCGGGCGTCCGCGACGTAGGCCTCGACGGCGCCGCAACCGAGAGCGCGCTGGCGGATGGTCTCCAGGGACTCGCCGCCCTGTCCAACGTCGACGGCCACAGCGATGACCTCGGCGCCGGTGGCTTCACCGATCCAGCCGATGGCTACGGACGTATCAAGGCCACCGGAGTAGGCCAGAACAATGCGCTCAGTCACGAGAGTGCTCCTTTGTTGTTGCTTGGTTCATTCGAATCAAATGCTGTGTGAATCAGTGCTGTGTAAAGCAGTTAGTTGCCGGGGCCGGCTTCCTCGGCCATCCGCAGGAATCTGGCCGCTAGCTCTGCCCCGCCATCGGGATCCCGTGCGACCAGCAGCAAAGTGTCGTCGCCTGCGATCGTACCCAATACCGACGGCATCACGGAGTGGTCAACGGCCAGTGCCAGGAAGTTGGCTGCCCCCGGCGGGGTGCGGAGCACCACGATGTTGCCCGATGCCTCGGCGGTTACCAGGAGTTCGCCGCAGAGCCGGGTCAGCCGCGCGTCGAGAATTTCCTGGGTGACCCCGCTCTTGGCGTTGCGGTCGCCGCCCTCCCCCGGCACGGCATAGACCAATGCTCCATCCTTGCCGCGGACGCGCACCGCGCCCAGTTCCACGAGGTCGCGGGACAGGGTGGCCTGGGTGACCTGCACGCCGTCGTCCGCGAGCAGGGCTGCAAGCTCTGCTTGGGAACGCACGGACTCACCCGTCAGGATCGCAGTGATGCGGGCCTGCCGGGCGGTCTTGGTGGCCGGGCTTGCGCCCGGCACGGACGGGTTGGCGGACACTAGAACGTGCTCTCCCCAGTGCTCTCGAGGGCAGAGGTGCCTTCGACGGGAGAAAGGCCCTCAACGAACGCAAGTCCGGAGCGGTGCATCAGCCAGGCCATGAGGGCCTTCTGGGCGTGGAGCCGGTTCTCTGCCTCATCCCAGACGATGGACTGCGGTCCGTCAATGACGCCGGCCGAAATCTCGTAGCCGCGGTATGCCGGGAGGCAGTGGAGGACGACGGCGTCCGGCGCGGCCTGCGCCATGGCAACCTCGTCCACGGAGTAGTCGCGGAACAGTTGCAGGCGTGCTTCCTTCTCCGCTTCCTGGCCCATGGACACCCAGGTGTCCGTTGCCACGACATCTGCACCTTTGAGGGCTTCGGCGGCATCGCTGGTGATCAGGACGGAACCGCCGGTCTCCGCAGCGCGTTCTTCTGCGGCCGCCACGATTTCCGGTGCCGGGAGGTAACCTTCGGGACCGGAGATGCGGACGTGCATTCCGGCGGTAACGCCTGCCAGCAGGTAGGAGTTGGCCATGTTGTTCGCAGCATCGCCCAAGTACGCCATGCTCAATCCTGCGAGCTCCCCCTTGTGCTCTTTGACTGCCAGAAGATCGGCAAGGAGTTGGCAGGGGTGGTAATCGTCGCACAGGGCATTGATCACGGGGACCTTGGAATTCTCCGCCATGGCCACCAGCCCCGAGTGGGCACCCGTCCGCCACACAATGGTGGACACCATGCGTTCCAGGACTTTCGCGGTGTCCTCGACGGTTTCCTTGTGGCCGATCTGCGCTTCACCAGGGTTGATGATGAGGGCGTTTCCGCCCATGTCGGCCACCCCGGTAGCGAAGGAAACACGCGTTCGGGTGGAGGTCTTGTCGAAGATCACGGCGACCGTCTTGCGGCCGTTGCCATCCGCAGCGTAGGGCTGCACGCTGTACGGTGCTGCCTTCATCCGGACGGCGAGTTCCAAGACCTCGGCCTGCTCGGCCGGGCTGAGATCCGTGTCCTTCAGGAAGTGACGGGTGGTGGAAGTGCTCACTATGCGTCCTTAGGGGTCTGGGCGGTAGCCGTGGCGATCAGGGAAGGCAAGGCGGCAAGGAATCGATCCGCTTGCTCGATGGTCAGGATCAGCGGGGGCGCCAAACGGATGGTCCGGGGTCCGGGGCTGTTGATGATGAAGCCGGCATCCAGTGCCGCAGTCACCATGGCCGGCGCAATGTCGGCGTTCAGGTCGAAGCCGATCAGCAGGCCTTCGCCGCGGACTTCGGTGACATCCTCGACTACGGCCAGACCCTCGCGCAGGTGCGCTCCGACAGCGAGCACATTCTGCAGGACACCCTGGCTTTCGATCGCGTGCAGTGTGGCCAGTGCGGCAGCCGTGGCCACCGGGTTTCCACCGAAAGTGGTGCCGTGCTGCCCGGCGGTGAGCAGGGCCGACGTCGTACTTCCGAAAGTGACCAAGGCACCTACCGGGAAGCCGCCACCGAGACCCTTGGCGAGCGTGACGGCGTCGGGCACGATGCCCGCGTCCTCGCTGGCGAGCCATTTGCCGGTTCGGCCGATGCCGGTCTGGACCTCGTCCAGGATCAGCAGCGCGCCAGCGGCGCTGGTGGCCTCACGGGCCGCTTGCAGGTATTCGGGGCTGAGGGGCCGGACGCCTGCTTCGCCCTGGATCGGTTCCAGGAAAACGGCCGCGGTGGAATCGTCGACGGCGGCACGCAAGGCTTCGATGTCGCCAAACGGTATGTGAACAACACCACCGGGCAGTGGCTCGAAGGGAGCGCGGTACGCCTCTTTGGCCGTGAGCGCCAAGGCACCCATGGTGCGGCCGTGGAAGGCGCCTTCGAGGGCGATGATCTTGGTGCGCCTGCCGTCGGCGTTGTTCCGCCGCGCGAGCTTGAAGGCGGCCTCGTTCGCTTCCGTGCCGGAGTTCGCGAAGAACACTTTGGACCCGGCCGGCGCCTTGCTCAGGGCCAGCAGCTTTTCGGCCAGGGCAATCTGCGTCGGGCTGGTGAAGAAGTTGGAGACATGCCCCAGCGTGGCCAACTGGCTGGCGATCACGGACGTGACGAATGGGTGGGCATGGCCCAACGCATTCACGGCGATACCGCCCAGGAGGTCCAGGTATTCCTTGCCGTCGGCGTCCCACACGAGGCAACCGGCGCCACGGACAAGAACACGCTGCGGGGTACCGAAGACACCCATGAGCGACGACGAGTACCGGGCAAGCCAGTCCGCGCCATTACTCACTCCAGTAATGACGGAAGCTTTGGCGTCCGATCCGGAGATGGACCCCCGGGTGTGGTCGGGCACCGCGAAGCGGGCGGGGGGTCCATCGCCGGTCGGGCTGAGGCCAACAGTTTCGCTCATGCGTTCACTTCCTCGTCGGGTACTACCTGGGTGCCGATGCCCGCCGTCGTGAAGGTTTCCAGCAGCATCGAGTGCGGCAGGCGGCCGTCCACGATGTGTGCGCGTTCCACGCCTTCATCGATGGCCTTCAGGCACGCGGCCATCTTGGGGATCATGCCGGACTCGAGGCGGGGCAGCATGTCACGGAGTTCGGAGGCCGTCAGGGAGGAGATCAGCGAGGATTTGTCCGGCCAGTTGGCGTAGAGGCCTTCGACGTCGGTCAAGATGACCAGCTTGGTGGCACCCAAGGCTGAGGCTACCGCGGCTGCGGCGGTGTCCGCGTTGACGTTGAGGACCTGGCCCGTGGTTTGGAAACCGTTGCCCTCCTCAGTGATCTCCGGCGCGACCGTAGAAATCACGGGGATGCGGCCGGCGTCGAGGATGTCCTTGATACCGGCGGGATCCACGCCTACGACTTCGCCCACCAGGCCGAGGTCGACTTCCTCGCCGTCCACCACAGTGCCGGTCCGGACGGCGCGCAGCAGGCCACCGTCTTCGCCGGACATTCCCACCGCGTACGGTCCGTGGGAGTTGATGAGGCCAACGAGTTCGCGTCCTACCTGGCCCGTGAGGACCATGCGGACAACGTCCATGGCTTCGGGGGTGGTGACACGGAGGCCGCCCTTGAACTCGGACTCGATGCCGAGGCGGCCCAGCATGGAATTGATCTGGGGACCGCCGCCATGCACCACTACCGGGTGGATGCCCACGTGGTGGAGGAACACGATGTCTTCGGCAAAGGCACGCCGAAGGTCATCGTTGACCATGGCGTTTCCGCCGTACTTGATCACCATGGTGGTGCCGGCGAAACGCTGGATCCATGGAAGGGCCTCGATCAGTGTTCCGGCTTTGCCCTGGGCGTCAATCATTGACGTCGTCTCGCGGGTGTGCGCAGTCATCGTCATTCCGCTCAGCTCGAGTAGGCGCTGTTCTCATGCACGTAGTCGTGCGTGAGGTCATTGGTCCAAATAGTTGCCTCGGCGTCGCCGGCCTGGAGATCAATCTCCACGAGCACTTCGCGCGGTTCGAGGTCCACCAGGTTGCGGTCGTCGCCGATCGCACCGTTGCGGCAGATCTGCACACCGTTCATGGCGACGTTGAGCTGATCCGCTTCGAAAACGGCGTCCGTGGTTCCCACAGCAGAAAGGACACGGCCCCAATTGGGATCTTTGCCAAAGATGGCCGCCTTGAAAAGGTTGGAGCGGGCCACGGAGCGGCTGACGGTTTCAGCGTCACGTTCACTGGCGGCGTTGAAGGTGCGGATGGCGATGTCGTGGCTGGCACCTTCGGCGTCACCGATCAGCTTGCGGGCAAGCTCGGCGCAGACGGCGGTTACCGCTTCGCTGAGTTGCTCTGCCGACGGCAGGGCCTCGGAAGCACCTGAAGCGAGCAGCACTACGGTGTCGTTCGTGGACATGCAGCCGTCCGAATCTGCACGGTCGAACGTGACCCGTGTGGCATCGCGGAGCACTACGTCGAGCTCGTTCGCAGGTACTTCAGCGTCGGTGGTCAGCACCACCAGCATGGTGGCCAGGCCTGGAGCCAGCATCCCCGCACCCTTGGCGATACCGCCCACTGTGAACGGCTTGCCTTCTGCATCCTTGCCCGTGAAGACAGCTTCCTTGGACACGCTGTCCGTGGTCATGATTGCGGTGGCAGCCGCGGAGCCGCCGTCCTGGGACAGCTCACGGAACGCGGCTTCGACGCCCGGGAGGATCTTGTCCATGGGCAGCTGCTCACCGATGAGGCCGGTGGAACAGACTACGACGTCGGAAGCTGAGACGCCCAGCACCTCGGCCACTTTCTCGGCGGTTGCGTGGGTGTTCTGGAAACCCTGCGGTCCGGTGCAGGCGTTGGCGCCGCCGGAGTTCAGGACCACGGCGTCCACGCGGCCGTCGCTGACAACTTGGCGGGACCAATGAACAGGGGCAGCTGCCACCCGGTTGGAGGTGAAAACCGCGGCGGCCGCCTTGGACGGACCATCGTTGACGACGAGTGCCAGATCCGGTTTGCCTGAGGCTTTGATGCCTGCTGTGATGCCGGCGGCCCGGAATCCCTTGGGTGCGGTAATGGTCACGGTGCAACTCCCTGCAGGTTCAGGCCGGCTGTTTCGTCCAGGCCGAGGGCAATGTTCATGGACTGCACGGCTCCGCCGGCTGTCCCCTTGGTGAGGTTGTCGATGGCGCAGGTGACGATGACACGGCCGGTGTGCTGGTCGAATGCCAACTGCATGACGGCGTGGTTGGAGCCCTGCACCGATTTGGTGGTGGGCCACTGGCCTTCGGGAAGAAGGTGAACGAACGGTTCGTCGTCGTAGGCATCTACCCAGGCTTGGCGAAGCTCGGCTTCGGTGACACTGCGTCCGGCTTGCGGCCGCACTTTCGCTGTAGCCGTAGTGAGAATCCCCCGGCTCATCGGCACCAGCGTAGGCGTGAACGAGACGGTCACCGGCTCTCCGGCTGCGTTGGACAGTCCCTGTTCGATTTCCGGCGTGTGGCGATGTCCGCCACCCACGCCGTAGGGGCTCATGGAGCCCATGACTTCAGCGCCGATGAGGTTGATCTTGGCCGCCTTACCGGCACCGGAGGTACCTGAGGCAGAGACAATAACGACGTCGTCCGGCAGGAGGAGATTATTGGCGAACCCTGGCGTCAAGGCGAGCAGGGCCGACGTCGGGTAGCAGCCGGGCACGGCGATGCGGGTGGCACCTTTGAGCGCCTCGCGCTGGCCGGGCAGTTCCGGGAGCCCGTAGGGCCACGTGCCCGCATGGGCCGACCCGTAGAACTTTTCCCACGCTGAGGCGTCCTGCAAGCGGTGGTCGGCACCGGCGTCGATGACTACAGTGCCTGCCGGCAACTGGGCGGCGATTTCGGCGGACGCGCCGTGCGGAAGGGCCAGGAAAACGACGTCGTGACCCGACAAGTTCTCCACCGTGGTGTCTTCCAGGATCCGGCTGGCCAAACCGTGGAGATGTGGCTGCAACTCCCCTAGTCTGGAACCGGCGTTGCTGTGTGCGGTGATGGCACCGATAGTGACGTTCGGATGGCCCGCAAGCAGGCGCAGCACTTCCCCCCCGGCGTAGCCGCTGGCACCGGAGACGGCAACAGAAATAGTCATGACTCCACTGTACAGCAAAAATATTCATGCTGTCCGATATTTATGCATGCAGTTGTGAGCAGTCTCATTTTTTTGGGGATTACCCGTATGCTTAGTGAAGGGTGATCCAGACCGTGCAGTCCGAACGTCGGCTGCAGCGTTGCCCGTTAGCGATACGGGGCACATTTATGTCACCCACGTCCACCGCTGAGCGCCCCAAAGCTCGCGCAATTCAACCCAACCCCGTCGTCCAGAGCTACTCCGAGCTCCTCAAGAGCGTCAAAGCCGAAGGACTCCTCGAACGCCGTTCCGGCTTCTACATCTGGGTCTTCGTGGCCTTGGTGCTCCTTATGGCGGGCACCTGGTTGGGGTTCGCCTTGATCGGTGAATCCTGGTACCAGCTGTTGATCGCTGCTGCCGTGGGTATCCTCTGCACGCAGTTGAGCTTCCTGGCCCATGAAGCCGGCCACAAGCAGATCTTCGCCTCACGCCGTGCCAATGATTGGTCCGCGCGCTTGCTGGCCACCGGCGTCGCCGGCATCAGCTACTCCTGGTGGGAACAGAAGCACGGAGCCCACCACAACCACCCCAACGTCATTTCCAAGGACCCGGATATCCGGAACAACGCCTTGGTCTTCCACGAAGACGCCGCAGCTGAACGCAAGGGCCGCCTCGCCTTCCTCACCCGGCGGCAGGGCTGGTTCTTCTTCCCGCTCCTGACGCTCCTGGGCCTGAGCCTGCAGTTCGACTCCCTCCGCTTCGTCTTCGGCAAGCAAAAGGTACGCCATCGCTGGGTAGAGACGCCCATCCTGGTGGCGAGGCTCGCTACCCTCCCGGTCCTGGCTTTCACTTTTCTGCCCATTGGCATGGCGTTTGCCTTCCTTGGCGTCCAGATCATGGTGTACGGCTTCTACATGGGCGCTTCGTTCGCGCCAAACCACAAGGGCATGCCAGTCCTTCCCAAGGACAGTCGGGTCGACTTCCTCAACCGCCAGATCCTGACCTCGCGCAACATCTCGGGCGGCATCTTCATGGACTTCCTCCTGGGCGGTCTCAATCGGCAGGTGGAGCACCACTTGTTCCCGGACATGGCCCGCCCCCACCTGTACAAGGCCACAAAGATCGTGCGTGAATTCTGCGCCAAGCATTCGATTTCCTACACCGAAACCACGCTGTTGCAGTCGTACGGAATCGTTGTCCGGTACCTCAACGACGTTGGCCTGGCGGCCGGCCGTGGTTTCGATTGCCCCGTCGCTTCGACGCACGGGCGCCGCTAGGCGTTCGACACGGGAGGCCCCAACCTCCCTAGGATGGATTCTGAAACCGGGTACCGGAACCACCGCCCCGGAGTGAGGAGCCACCATGACGCACGCCATCGTTGCACGGCAGCCCGGAGGACCTGACGTCCTCGAGTACGCATCCGTGGAACCACCGACACCTGGCCCCGGCCAGCTGCTGATCAAGGTCGCAGCTGCCGGGGTCAACTTCATTGAGACCTACCAGCGCAGCGGTATTTACACCGTGGACTATCCGTTCACCCCGGGCGCTGAGGCAGCCGGCACCGTGGAGGCGGTAGGTGAGGGGGTGGAGGAGTTTGCAGTCGGTGACCGCATCGCCACTGCCGAAGCCTCCAGGACCTACGCTGACTACACGCTGGTGGACGCGGCCAAGGCACTGCCCATTCCGGCCGGCGTGGATGATCACACCGCCGCAGCCTTGCCCCTGCAGGGCATCACGGCCCACTACCTGATGAACTCCTCCTTCCGTGTGGAGCCGGGACACACCGTCCTGCTGCACGCTGGAGCCGGTGGCGTGGGTTTGTTGTTGACCCAGCTGCTGAAGGCTCGCGGGGCGCGTGTGATCACCACCGTTTCCTCGGACGAGAAGGCGGATCTCTCTACGCTGGCGGGCGCAGACGAGGTGCTGAGGTACGACGGCTTTGCTGGCAAGGTCCGCGAACTCACCGACGGGGAAGGCGTCAATGTGGTGTACGACGGCGTCGGCAAGGACACGTTCGACGATTCCCTGAAGAGCCTGCGCATCCGGGGTGCCATGGTGCTCTTCGGAGCGGCTTCGGGCCCGGTGCCGCCCTTTGATCCCCAGCGTTTGAACGCCGCGGGTTCGTTGTCCCTGACCAGGCCCACCATGGCGCACTTCGTCCAGAACACCCACGAACGCCGGTGGCGCTCAGCGGAAATTTTCGATGCCGCCGCCAACGGCACTCTCACTGTCCGGGTGGGCGCCACGTACCCACTGGCAGAGGCCGCCCAGGCGCACCGCGACCTGGAAGGCCGCCGCACCACTGGCAAAGTCCTGTTGGTGCCCTGACCGCCATGCCCGGCTCCCCAATATTCGGTGACCTACAGGCGAACAACGGTGCAACAAAGTCTTACGGGCAGGAAACGTCCGACACCTTTTGTTCACCTTCCTGCGAAAAGCTGGGCCTGTGAGCACAGAACATCCCGTGGGGGCCGGGCAGACGCCTGCCCTGACCACCTACCGCCCCCAGTTGCCGGGCGGCACCGCAGCACCCGCCGAACGTACCCTCGTTGACATCCTGGAGGAGACGGCGGCATCCTTCCCGGAGTCATCCGCGCTGGACGACGGCCAGAAATCGCTGAGCTACACAGAACTGCTCGCCGCCGTCCGTGCCTTCGCTCGGAAACTGAATGCCACAGGACTGGGCCGCGGGGAAAAAATAGGCGTCCGCATCCCCTCGGGGACCAACGAGCTCTACATCGCCATCCTTGGCATCCTCATGGCAGGCGCCGCCTACGTGCCGGTTGACGCCGATGACCCTGATGAGCGGGCGCGCCTGGTGTTCGGCGAAGCCAAAGTGGGCGCTGTCATTGGAGCAGGACTTGAGGTGCGACTCGCCGAAGGCGCACGCGAACCCGTTGCCACCCCCAGCACTCCGGGGTTGGACGACGACTCGTGGATCATCTTCACGTCCGGATCCACAGGCACTCCCAAGGGCGTAGCCGTCAAACACCGATCCTCCGCCGCGTTCGTGGACGCCGAGGCTCGGATCTTCCTCCAGACCGAGCCCATCGGACCCCAGGACCGAGTACTGGCCGGCTTGTCTGTGGCCTTCGATGCGTCCTGTGAGGAAATGTGGCTCGCTTGGCGCCACGGTGCGTGCTTGGTCCCCGCTCCCCGGGCCTTGGTTCGCACGGGCATGGACCTGGGGCCCTGGCTCATCAACCATGGCATCACCGTCGTTTCGACTGTGCCAACCCTTGCCGCCCTGTGGCCGGCCGAAGCACTGGAAAACGTCCGCCTGCTCATCTTTGGCGGCGAAGCCTGCCCGCCTGAACTGGCTGAGCGGCTTGCCGTGGACGGACGCGAAGTCTGGAACACCTACGGCCCCACGGAAGCCACCGTCGTTGCGTGCGCCGCTCCCCTGGGCGGACCCGGCCCCGTACGCATCGGCCTGCCGCTGGACGGCTGGGACCTCGCCGTCGTCGATGCCAGCGGTGTCCCGGTCGCCGAAGGCGAGATCGGCGAACTCATCATCGGCGGCGTTGGGCTGGCCCGCTACCTCGACCCCGCCAAGGACGCCGAAAAGTACGCGCCGATGCCGACGTTGGAATGGGACCGGGCCTACCGTTCAGGCGACCTGGTCCGCTTCGAAGCCGAGGGCCTTATCTTCATGGGCCGGGCAGACGAACAGGTCAAGTTGGGCGGACGACGAATCGAACTGGGCGAAGTGGATGCGGCGCTGCAGTCCCTCCCGGGCGTTGCCGGCGCTGCCGCGGCGGTCCAAACCACGGCCGCAGGGAACCAAATCCTTGTGGGATACCTGGCTCCCGCTGACGGCTTCGAGCTGGACATGGATGAAGCCCGGCGCCTCTTGGCCGAAAGTCTTCCTGCTGCCTTGATCCCCCTGCTGACGGTAGTGGATTCGTTGCCCACCAAGACCAGCGGCAAGGTGGATCGCCATGCCCTCCCCTGGCCACTGGCGGGAGCCGGTGCCACCGAGGCAAGCAACGCTCCGCTGAACCTGCCCGATGACGCCCGGTGGATCGTAGACCAGTGGGAGGCCGTACTCGGCAGCGCTGTCGGCTCCCTCGACGCTGACTTCTTTGCCTATGGCGGCGGCTCCCTGGCCGCAGCCCAGCTCGTCTCCGCCCTTCGGGTCCGGTACCCAACCATCACAGTGGCCGATATCTACGCGACTCCGCGCATCGGCGCCTTGATCGACGCCGCCCGGCAGTCACTGCCCGACGGCGTTGCGCTGGGTCCCGCCGCCGAGCGCACCGTCCGTCCCACCGCCTTGAAGTCGCAGATTTTCCAGGTCCTCATGGGAGTGCCGCTGCACATCCTGGTGGGCATGCGCTGGCTCACTTACCTCATGGCCGCAAACAGGTTGCTGGCCGACTTTGCCGGCTTCTCCGCTGCACCAGTGGTGTCGTGGTGGTGGATAGCAGCATCATGGCTGGTCTTTGTCAGCCCGTTGGGAAGGATGGGCATTTCGATTCTTGCTGCCCGCCTCCTCCTCGGCCGGGTGGAACCGGGAACGTACCCGAGATCCGGCAAAACGCACCTGCGGCTCTGGCTTGCCGAGCAGATTCAGGATCTTTCGGGTGCCATTGGCTTGGCCAGTGCGCCTTTCGTCCCCTATTACGCCCGGGCTCTCGGCGCCAAAATCGGCCGGGATGTGCACCTGCACTCATTGCCGCCGGTGACAGGGCTGCTGTCGCTGGGCAGCGGCGCGAACATTGAGCCGGAAGTAGACCTTTCCGGTTGGTGGGTGGACGGCGATTCAGTCCATATCGGCCAGATACATGTGGGCGCAGGAGCCGTTGTGGGCTCCAGAAGCACACTCATGCCTGGTGCCACCATCGGTGCCGGTGCGCATGTTGAGCCGGGCTCCGCAGTTCTTGGCAAGGTCAAAGCCGGACACTTGGTGGCAGGGTCCCCCGCTGAGCGGCGTGGCAAGGCCAAACACGACTGGCCGGAAACCGCGAGTCGTCGTTCCGCGGTGGACCGACTGTGGCTCTCGGCCTTTGCGGCCGCCTCAGCTCTTCTCGCCTTGATCCCCTACCTGTCCGCCTTCGCCGGTGCACTGGTGATCCTTGCTTTCATCCGAGGCCACGAATCCTTGGAAACCGCCCTTCCCCAGGTCGCCGTCGCACTGCCGTTGGCTGCCTTGGTGTGGTTCTTCGGCAACCTCGTCCTCATCCTGATAGTGGCCAGGCTCCTCGGGTTGGGTCTCAAAGAGGGCTACTACCGGGTAAGGAGTCGGGTGGGCTGGCAGGTGTGGGCCACTGAACGCCTCCTGGATATGGCCCGGGACCTGTTGTTCCCCGTCTACGCCAGCCTGTTCACCCCTCTTTGGCTTCGCTTGCTCGGAGCCAAGGTTGGCAAGAACGTGGAAGCTTCCACGGTGCTGCTGGTCCCCCGGATGACGACCATTGGCGATGGCGCCTTCCTGGCCGACGACACCATGGTGGCCTCCTACGAACTCGGTGGCGGCTGGATGAAGATTGCCCCGGCCAAGATCGGAAAACGTTCCTTCCTCGGCAACTCGGGCATGACGGCGGCCGGACGCAACGTTCCCAAGAACTCCCTCGTCGCAGTCCTCTCTGCCACGCCCGCCAAGGCGAAATCCGGTACGTCGTGGCTGGGCAGCCCGCCCGTGAGGTTGCGCCGCACCGCCGTCGACGCTGACCAGACCCGCACGTTCCAGCCTCCCTTCAAGCTCAAGCTGGCGCGAGCCCTGTGGGAACTGTGCCGCTTGGTTCCGGTCATCCTCACAGTGACTATCGCGGTGGCCGTGATGGTGGTCCTGGACTGGATCGCGAGGGGGTGGGGCTATTGGGTTGCCGCGCTCCTGGGTGGTGTGGTCATGCTGGCTGCAGGCGCCGTGGCCGCACTCAGCTCCATCGTTGCCAAATGGGTTCTGGTGGGAACCATTCGAGCCGGTGAACATCCCCTGTGGAGCTCGTTCATTTGGCGCAACGAAGTGGTGGACACGTTCATCGAAATGGTCAGCGCACCCTGGTTCGCCCGGTCGGCTGCGGGCACGCCTGCGCTGGTGTGGTGGCTCCGCGGCCTCGGCGCAAAGATCGGCCGCGGCACGTGGTGCGAGAGCTACTGGCTCCCTGAGGCCGACCTCGTGACCCTGGGCGAGAACTCCACCGTCAACAGGGGCTGCGTGGTGCAAACGCACCTCTTCCACGACCGTGTGATGAGCCTGGACACGGTGACGCTCGGTAGCGGGGCCACCATGGGTCCGCACGGCGTCATCCTCCCCGCGGCCAGCATCGGCGACGGCGGAACTGTAGGCCCGGCGTCGTTGGTCATGCGCGGCGAGACCGTCCCGGCGGGGACGTATTGGATGGGCAACCCGGTGAGCCCGTGGGTGGGTCCGTCTGCACAAGCCCCGCGTCTCAAGTAGATTGGGAGCTAATGACCGCACCCATCAGCACCCCCAGCCCCGACCCCTACACGTTGGACCACGGCAGTACCAGCTACCGAGTGGACCGATATGAGTTGGACCTTGACGTCAGACTGGGCAGCAACAAGCTGATCGGCAAGGCAGTCCTGCAGTGCACGGCCTTGGAAGCAGCGACGCACATCGTCTTGGACCTGGTGGGTTTGCGGGCTTCCAAAGTCCACGTGGATGGACGGAAAACCGCGAAATTCAGCCAACGCGCTGAGCACCTGGTGGTCACCCCTGCCTCCCCGGTGAAGCCCGGGCAACAATTCACCGTGGATATCCGGTACGACGGTAATCCCCAGCCGCGTCGGGGCCTGTGGGGAGAGGTGGGCTGGGAGGAACTGACCGACGGCGTCCTGGTTGCCGGACAACCCAACGGCGCTGCATCCTGGTTTCCTTGCAATGATCATCCACGGAGCAAATCGAGCTTCCTGATCTCGGTAACCACCGACGCCAACTACCGGCCCGTCTGCAACGGCCGACTGATGTCCGTTTCGCGGAAATCCAGCCGTGAGACCTGGGTGTACGAGCATTCCGAACCGATGGCGACGTACTTGGCTACGGTGCAGATCGGCCGGTACGTCCTTGTCCCTTTGAATCCGGCTGACACGCACCACCGGGTACCTCAGTTCGCTGCGGTGACGCTTGAAATGGCCGATGCCGCACGTCACGGGCTACGGCGCCAGCCGGACATGATGCGAACCTTCGAGGACTGCTTTGGGCCGTACCCCTTCACGGAGTACACCTCGGTGGTCACCGACGATGACCTGGAAATCCCCTTGGAGGCCCAGACGGTTTCCATCTTCGGGCGCAACCACCTGCGTGACACGTGGGAAGCCCAGCGGCTCATAGCCCACGAGCTCTCGCATCAATGGTTCGGCAATTCCCTGACTGCGAGCAGCTGGAAAGACATTTGGCTGCATGAAGGATTTGCCTGCTACGCGGAGTGGTTGTGGTCTGAGGAATCCCGGACCATGACAGTGGCCGCCCGTGCGCTGGCCGCGTGGAAGAAGCTCGACGTCGGTCCGCAGGACTTGCTCATTGGCGATCCAGGACCTGAGCTGATGTTCGATGACCGGGTGTACAAACGTGGTGCCTTGGCCGTGCACGCACTGCGCACGGCTGCCGGGGACCCGGCGTTCTTCGCGTTCCTGAAGCATTGGACCGCCGCGAACCGCCACGGTTCTGTATCGACGGAGTCATTCGTTGAAGCTGCGGACTCGTTCATTCCGGGCTTCGATGCCGCGTCGATCCTGCGGCCGTGGCTCTATATGACTGCGTTGCCGGCGCTGCCTACGGCGCCTTAGCCGAGGGCGAGGGCGGCCACCAGTCCCTTCGGCTGCCCGGCAGGCAGTTCCCTTCCGGTAACATCTCGCAGGCCAGGCCGGTCCAACACATCCAGCTCTGCGGGGTTATGCCGTAGTCCCTCGCCGGTCATCTTCAACCAGGCTTCCTTGCGTGCCCAGAGCCGGGCCCGCAGCGTGGCTTGGTCCTGTTCCGGGAAGGACGCCAGGAAACGCTTCTCGCTTTCGGTCAGGACCACGTCATCAAATCCGTCGAAGCCAACCCCGTCTATCGCTTCCAGGTCCACTCCCAGCCGGAAGGCATCCGTTGGATGCACGACGCCGGCCAGCAGCACCCAGCCCGACGCGCGGGATGCGCTCACTAACAAAGGCGCCGGACCGCCGTCGAGAAGGAACCCGGGGCGGCCGTGGTCCTGGCCCGGGCCGCACTGCGGACAGTGGTAGTTCGGGATCAGGTGGCTGGGCTCAGCCTCCAGAAGGGAGGCGGCAAACCGTTGGAGGGCAACCCGGCCGCCGATGAATTCAGCCCGATCCTTGGCGTTCGCGAAACGGAGGGCGCGTTGGTGAGCAGGCTGGCCAAGACTACGAGTGTCCGAAACAGGCACATCATCGAGCTGGAGCAATTCAAGCACCGGACTCTCCATCGTGACCTCCTTACCTGGCTTTGTCCCCCGCGAAATGTTCACAGGTATGGGCGCATGTCAACGAGCATGGAGGTCCAGGCACTCCACTGACCAATACTGGATGGCTGCAGTAGGCCGCCGATCTGACAACAGTTCGGCCGATCAGCGCAACAGGCCCTGAATACGCGCCAGGTTAGCGAGCCACGCCACGTAGTCTTCGTCGTCTTCCCCGAGATCCGCCCAGACGTCGTGGCCGTCGACCTCCGGATCGTCGATGATCGCCTGGATCGCCTGTGCAGCAGCTAGGTTCAGGGCAACCGGAGGCGCCTGTTGGCCAGCAGCCCAGTCAATGACATCCGGATGGACGTCAGTTTCCGCTTTGCCGCTGAGCAGCAGCAGAAGCGCGCCCGCGGCTACGACGCTCTCAGTCGAGCCGCTGTCCAGCGTCTCCTCGATGAACGGCCACACCTCAGGGGCTTCCTGCAGATCACCGAACCAGTCGAGAGCCTCGTCGTTGCCGAAACTACTCGTAGACCAAGCACCCATCTCAAACTCCCCCATACGTTGTGTTCATCAGTCCTGTAAATCACTTACGCTGCGTACTGCGACCTGGACAGTCAATAGTGAATCACATCCGCCGGGTCCAGCCCCAGCGACGAAACGACGCGTGACATGGGCTCAACTTTCTTTCGCGACTAAACAGGTTCCCGGGGCTGTTGCAGGTCCTCAAAGCTGTGTTCACCTGGACGCCAGACCATCCATGTACGATCCTCGAAGCCCATGAGCTGAGCGATCTCGACATGGACCTCCTCGATCGTCGGGTGAATCATCACAGTCCCGGTGTCCAGCTCAATGCGGATGCCTAAACCTGTTGCCTCGCTGGTAGAGATCACAGTCCCTGGGGTCAGACGGCGTAGTGCGTCCGCGTAGCCAAGATCCGGCTCACGCCATGAACGACCGGCTGATTCCACAAATGGCCAGACATAACTGTTGAGCACGATCGGACCGTCGGCATGTGGGTCTCCATCGAAACGCAGCTGCACGTAGTCGTTGAGTACGAATTCGACCGAGTACATCCTGACCCCAATTAGCCGCGACAGCAGTTCGTTGGGCACGTATGAGGGTGCTGCCATATCTTGCTCCTCTGTGCGATTGAACGTCTCCGAGTCAATGTGAAAGTGAGAACCAGCGGGCAAAGCGTTGAACCCGAAGCCCGCCGCTCACCGCGGGAGGCCGAGGTCCCCAGCGAAACTGCAACCCAAGTCAAGCATGGACACGTGTTCCCCGCAGCAAGGAATGCTGCGGGGAACAGTGTTCGTGAGTTAACTCACCAGCGCTACTTCACCGAGGTCAGGTAGTTCGCAAGGGTGGGGGTAATGCGGGTGCCCGAGTTGGAGCTGCCGCCGTTGGTGTGGATGGCGACGATGGTGTTGGAGCTGTTATAGACAGGGGCGCCACTCTGGCCGCCGAAGGTGTCCATCTTGTAGTAGACCTTTTCGGTGGTGGTGCTCTCAATGGGCCCGGTCATGGACCACATAGTGCCGAACGCCTTGTCGCCCGGGTAGCCACGGACCGTTGTGCTGGTTCCATTCAGGCTGGCCGTGGTGCCGGTGTAGTTAAGCCATCCCGTGGTGTTGCCGATGGTGCAGTCGAGCTTGATGACACCCCAGTCGGCGTTGGTGTTGGCGGAGTCGATCCACCGCTGGTCCGTGAAGATCTTCGTTGCCCCGCACGTGCCGTAGGGGTCAGTTGATCCGTTGCGCCCAGGAGCTACTTTGACGCCCCAGGAGTAGTCGGCTTCCGATCCGGTGCCGCCCTCGTGCACGCAGTGGCCAGCGGTCAATACGGTGTCATCCGAGATCAGGGCGCCGGAGCAGATGTAGCCGCCGTTGAATTCAATTTGCACGATGGAGCGGTTGGGCGCCGCCGTGGTGTTGGTGATCCTGACGCGGCCATCAGCACCGATGACTGAATCCGTGGAGGCGCCACCGTTCTTGATGGGTGCGGAGATGGTGTATTTGTCGGCCAGCGGGGATGCGGCGGAGCCGGACGTCTGCGCCTTGTCCACAGTGTGCGATACAGGTTGGACCTCAGCCGCGGTTGCTTGTGGCGTCGACTCTGACGCGACTGCGGCTCCACCAAGCGAAGACGTCAGGGCCATAACTGCTGCCCCCACAAGCAAAGCAACGTTCTGCTTCTTCATGAGTACCTTTCGAGGGACGGCTCAAAGAGAACCGTGCGAGTGATGTGATACACATGTTTCACATGGGCATGACAAAACTGTCATACAGATGTGAATACTCTGTCAAGATGATGGGAGTGCAATCTCAATAAAAGAAGATCCCCGGAACCAAGGCAGTTCCGGGGACCTTCGTCGTTCACGTCAAGTATTAGCGCTGGACAGCTCCGAAGCGCTCCGTGGCAACAGCAACTGCTGCCGCACGGGCTTCAGAAGCCTCGTCAGCAGTCAGCGTGCGGTCGTCTGCACGGAAACGCAAGCCGAAAGCCAGCGACTTCTTACCTTCTTCGATCCCCGGACCCACGTAGACATCGAACAGCGAGACGTCTTCGAGAAGGACTCCCGCACCTTCGCGGAGTGCAGCCAGAACGTGGTCGGCTGGTACATCCTGCGGGACAACCAACGCAACGTCCTGCGTCGCCACCGGGAATCCGGAGATGTGTTTGGCGACGATGACGTCAGCCGCCGCGTCAAACAACGCTTCAACGTTGACCTCGAGTGCTACTGAACGGGCCGGCATATCGTGGGCGGCAAGGAGCTTCGGGTGCAGCTCGCCGGCATAACCCACCACGTCGCCGTTCCGGAGAGCCAGCTGTGCCGCGCGTCCCGGGTGGAACGCTTGGTGACTGCCTTGGCTGATGACCAGCTCAACGCCCAAAACATCGGCCATGAGGCGGGCAATGTCCAGCGCATCGGCCCAATCCCAGGCACGCGGCGTATGCGTCGCGGCTGCCGGCGAATCATGGCCGGTCAGTACCGCGGCGATGTGCAGCGGCTGGTGAGGGACGCCGTCGTACAGTCCATCAAGAACCTCATCGGAAGGCTTGATGCCCAACGGAGGAATGGACTCCGTGCCCAGCTTGTCGCCCGGGAGGAAGACAGAGCCTGCCTCGTAGACCGCGAGGTCTCGGAATCCTCGCGAGTGGTTACGGCGGACTACCTCAATGAGGCCCGGCAGGATGGACGTACGGAGGTAGCCGTGTTCCTCACTGATGGGGTTGGCGAGCTTCAACGCCGGACGGGGAGCGCCCTCCTCCGCCACTCCGAAGGTATCGTTGGCAGCCTTCGTGACGAACGGGTAGGACAGCACCTCGGTGAGTCCCGCGTCAGCCAGCGCCTGGACAACGCGGCGCTTCTGCTGCTGGCTGCGGCTCAGGCCACGGCCGGGAGGCGCCACGGGCAGGGTCGCCGGGATGTTGTCGTAACCCACCAGGCGGGCGATTTCCTCGGAGAGGTCTTCCTTGGTTTCGAGGTCGTTGCGCCAGCTCGGAGCAGTTACCAAGTACCCGGAAGCAGTTTTTTCCACGGTCGCGCCCAGATCCACCAAGGACGTGGTGATCTGCTCTTCAGAGAAGTCGATGCCGATACGGGCGGCCGCGAAATCTGCGGGCAGTTCAATGGTCACGGCGTCAGGGGCGGTTCCGACGTCAGTCCCGGTCTCGTCCGCCGTGCCTCCGGCGAGTTCCACCAGGAGGTCAACCACGCGCTGGGCAGCAATGTTGGCCACGTGCCAGTCAACGCCGCGTTCGAAGCGCTTGGACGCCTCGGACGGCAGCTTGTGGCGGCGACGGGAGCGCGCAATGGACACTTCGTCGAAGTGCGCGGCTTCCACCAGGATGTTCGTGGTGGAGTCTGACACCTCAGTGTGCGCACCACCCATCACGCCGGCGATGCCGATCGCGCCCGAGTCGTCGGTGATCAGCAGGTCCTCGACGTCGAGCGTACGCTCCTTGTCGTCAAGGGTGGTGATCTTCTCCCCCGCGACGGCACGTCGGACCACAATGTCGCCCGAAAGCTTGTCGAGGTCGTAGCAGTGGTTCGGCTGGCCGAGCTCCAGCATCACGTAGTTGGAAATATCAACCGGCAGGGAGATAGAGCGGACACCAGCCAGGCGCAGGCGCGAGGACATCCACGGTGGGGTGGGGCGGGATGCATCCACGCCACGGACGGTGCGGGCCACGAAGCGGTCGCAGCCCGGCTTGCCATAAATGGGAGCATCGTCATTCAGCTTGATCCCGTATCCGCCCTGAAGGGAAGCCGGTGCGGTGACCTTCGACGCCGGATCAACAAAAAGCGTTCCGGTGGCGTGGGCGTATTCGCGGGCAACACCACGGATGGAGAACGCATAACCGCGGTCCGGGGTGACATTGATTTCCGCGGCCTGGTCGTACAGGCCCAGCAGTTCCATTGCGTCCGTGCCGATTTCCGGGTCCAAGCCGATGCGGGACAGGACCAGGATGCCGTCGTGGTCGTCGCCGATACCAAGCTCACGCACGGAAGCGATCATTCCTGCGGACAGGTGCCCGTAGGTCTTCCGGGCCGAGATCTGGAAGTTTCCGGGCAGGACAGCTCCCGGCAACGTCACTACAACCTTGTCGCCCTCAACAAAGTTGTGGGCGCCGCAGATGATGCCCTGTACACCGGAAGGGTCGATGCCCTCGCCGGTGAGGGTCTGCTCCTGCCCCTCGGGAACGACGCGGACCTGGCACCAGTTGATGGTCTTGCCGTTGGTCTGCGGTTCCTTGACCAGGCTCAAGACCTGTCCAACCACAACAGGACCCGTCAGTTCGTCGGTGGGACGGTGGACTCCTTCTTCTTCGAAGCCAACCTTAACCAGGTCCGCCATGACGTCTTCGGCCGTAGCTTCGGCCGGAACCTGCGCGAATTCGCGCAGCCATGAAAGTGGGATACGCACTGTTAGATCTCCATCCCGAAGTGCTCGCTGAAACGTACATCGCCTTCGATCATGTCGCGCATGTCGCCAACCTCGTTGCGGAACATGAGCGTGCGCTCAATGCCCATGCCGAAGGCAAAACCTGAATAGATGTCCGGATCGATGCCCGCTGCCCGGAGCACGTTGGGGTTGACCATGCCGCAGCCTCCCCACTCGATCCAGCGGGGACCACCCTTGGCACCCGGGTGCCAAATGTCCAGTTCCGCGGACGGCTCGGTGAACGGGAAGTAGTTGGGACGCAACCGGATGGAAGCTTCGTCGCCGAACATTTGGCGGGCGAAGTGCTCCAACGTGCCGCGCAGGTCAGCCATGCTGAGGTTCTTGTCGATTGCGAGACCCTCGAACTGGTGGAATACGGGCGTGTGCGTGGCATCGAGTTCATCGGTGCGGAACACCTTGCCCGGGCACAGCACATAGATGGGCACTTCGCGTTCCAGCATGGAACGGACCTGTACCGGTGACGTGTGCGTGCGCATCAGCAGGTGCGCTTCGGGCGGTTCGACGAAGAAGGTGTCCTGCATTTCGCGTGCAGGGTGGTCCGGCTTGAAGTTCAGGGCGTCGAAGTTAAACCACTCGGACTCCACTTCCGGGCCTTCGGCGATTTCCCAACCCATGCCAACAAAGATGTCCGAAACGCGGTCCTGCAACGTGGACAGCGGGTGGCGCGCCCCGGCACGGCGACGACGCGGGCCTGCCGTGACGTCGACCGTTTCCTCGATGAGGATGCGGGCGTCGTTCTCAGCCTCAAGAACCTCGGTCCGGGCTGCGAGCGCCTGGTTGACCTTGCCTCTGGAAGACCCCATGAGCTTGCCTGCGGCAGCCTTGTGCTCCTTGGCGAGGCCACCGATCTCACGGTTGGCAAGGCTCAGGGGCGACTTCTCGCCGGTGTGTGCGAGGCGGACAGCCTTGAGTTCTTCAAGGGAGGAAGCAGCCGCAATCGCGGCAATGGCGTCCTCGACGGCGGCGGTGATGGCGGCTTCATCCAGCGGATTCGGGATGGCAGCGCCTGGCAAAGTGTCAGTCATCTACTGTTCTTAGCTACGAGTCGGGAGCGGCCGGCAAGGCAGGCCTGCAAAACGAAAGGGCAGTGCTCGCCGCGGACGGCAGGCACTACCCTTCAGTCTAGTTGAACCTCACTGGCGCGATTTAACCCACCAGGGCGGGTCCCGCTATGTGGAATGACGACGGCGGCGCGTCGCCTTTCACTTCAGGCGCCCGATGCCGGCGGTGCCGTGGGCGGCGGGGGTACCTGGCCGTCGTCGTGCGCTTGTCCGGGTTGCTGCGCAGACGGCTGGGGCGGCACGTAACCCGTCTGTGGTGGCGCGTAACCCGGCTGCGGCGGCACGTAACCCTGCTGTTGTGGCGAGTAGCCGGAGTGTTCCGGGTTGTAGCCCGGCTGGCCGTATGGTGCGGCCCCTGCGAGCGCCGTGGCCTGCTGGGCTGACCTCTTGCGCAGCAGCACGAACAGGAGGACCAGAGCGGCGGCAACCACCAGCACTGCTACCAGGATCCAGATGATCCACATCGGGATTCCGGCGTTGGCTTCGGCTTTGGCTTGGACGGCTGACTCTTTGATGGAAAGCATGTCGAACGTTGCTGTGTTCCCGTCCACGGTGGCGCCCTTGGCTTCGACCACCTTGCCCGGGAAGGTGAACTTGACTATGGCTTCGTCGAACATTGACTTCGCCATGCTGGATGCCTGCGGGTCGCTGCTGTCCGCTCCTGTCACGCCGCCCATCGAGAGGACGTAGAAGTCGCCTTCCTTCTTGAGTTCAAAGGGGTTCTCGGAGCTGGATGATTCAGCAAGCTTGGCAGGATCAAGGTTGGCGGCACTGATCCGCTTGCCCTTGTACTTTTCGTCCTCGTAGTCCACGACGGTGGCACCTTCAGGGATGTCCATCTCCTGGCTGCCGCTGCCGCTGCCGTTTGACTCCATGAATTCGTCAAAGGACTTGTCGCCGAGTACCGACTTTTGGATCGCGTAGACAACTTCGTAGTCCACGCTTTTCTCGTTGTTGACCTTGACGGACATGTTGAGCTTCACGCAGCCGGTCAAAGCCACCATGACAGCAATCAGGACACCCACGACGCCCACGGCGCGTTTAATGTTCATTGTGTTTTTCCCCCATTCATTTCCCCTGCACCGGTGAGTGCTCGAACAGCGTATCCCCGCCGCTCATGCCGTGCCATACACGACGGGTCTAGCATGGCTTCATGACCCCCGCGCAGCGCCTCAGGCAGATCGCCAACGTCGTGAACCTGTCCACGCCGTTGGGACTTGCTGTGGCCGCGGCGTCCGGAACCACCCTGTCCCGCGGTCCACGTGGTCTCCTGATAGCAGCGGGGTATGGCTGGAAACTCCCCCACGCTGGAGCATTCACGCTGGGGAACGTCATCCTGTACCGGGCGCACCACGGCGTCGCGGGAACGAACACCGTACTCCTGGGGCATGAGGAGCGGCACAGCACCCAGTACGCGTACTGCCTGGGGCTTCCGTTCCTTGCCCTCTACGGTGTCGCCGCCGGATGGTCCATGCTGAGGAGCGGCAATCCAAGCTCGAAGAATTTCTTCGAACGCCAGGCTGGCCTCGCTGCGGGCGGCTATATCGACACCCACAATCGGCCGGACGGACCTGTCGGCCAGCGAAATGAGGCCTAAGCATGAAGCGAACCATCACCGTCACAGGGACCGCGAGCGCCAAGGCTGTTCCGGACCTGGTTACCCTCACGCTCGGAGTGGAAACCCGCAGGGACACCGCCTCTAAAGCCTATGACGACGCCGGCAAGGCGGCCGGCGCTGTCGCGGCCAGTTTGCGGGAGGCCGGCGTGCAGGACGCCGACCTTCGCACGAGTGGCCTGAACCTCCGGGCCGATCTGGTCTGGGTGGAGGGGCAGGGGCAGAAAGTTGTGGCGTACGTGGCCTCCACTAATCTGCACGTAGGAATCCGTTCCCACGAGGATGCTCCCGCCGCCATCGCCGCCGCGGTTGCGGCCGGTGGGGACGACATCAGGATCAATGGCATCGAGCAGGGATTCGCAGATGCTTCTACAGTCACCGCACAGGCGCAGGAAGCGGCATGGCAGGATGCCTTGGCTCGCGCCGAACAATACGCGTCACTGGCGTCCGCCCGCCTTGGAACCGTAGTTTCCATCTCCCAGCAGCAAGTGCACAGCGCACCCATCCCCCTGGGCGGGATGGTCAGGGCTTCCTACGCTGCCGAGTCCGCCCCTGTTGAGGCCGGGGAGTCATCAGTTTCGGCAAGCGTCAGCGTCGAGTGGGAACTTCTCTAGTGAATGGCTCCGGCGGATATTTTGATGTCGCCCTGGTGCTGCATGGACGTCCGAACAACGACGCCGATGCCTTCCGACATTGATTCCAAGGACATGGAGGGGGCAATGCTGCCTTCCGGGATCTGTTCCGGCAGGTAGGGAACGTGCACGAACCCGCCGCGTATGCCCGCCCTGGAATTGAGCGAATGCATCAGCGCGTAGAAGATGTGATTGCAGACGTAGGTGCCGGCAGACTGCGATACTTCGCCTTTGATTCCGGCGATCTGGAGGTTTCTGAGCGCGGCCTTGATCGGCAGGCTGGAGAAGTACGCGGCAGGACCGCCCGGAACGACCTCCTCATCGACGGGGCGTTGACCCCTATTGTCCGGGATCCGAGCGTCGTCACAGTTGATGGCCACACGTTCCAACGACACGCGTTCACGGCCACCCGCCAACCCAACGCAGACAACAATGTCCGGATCGAGACGGTCCACGGCTTCCATCAGAACGGCCGCCGACTCACCGAAAACGCACGGCAACTCCACGGCTTCAACTGTGAAGCCCTCGGCTCGGAGAATCTCCTGCGCCCTGCTCACGGCGAGCCATGAAGGATTGATATCCGCCTCGCCAAAAGGTTCGAAGCCGGTCAGCAGAATCATGGGACAACCTTAGCAAGGCCCTAACCCAGGTTATTCGGAGCGCGCCTTCGGGGCCTTGACAATCGTTCGAACATACATTCGAATGGAGTCCATGAGATGGGACGCACAAGCACTTTCACCCACGCGTGGACCAGCGTCGGATATCAGCGACACCGAAGCTCCGGGCCCTGCCCCGGCCCTGGATGCTTTGTTGCCGCTTTCCGGACTTGTGCGTTCCATCTCGACACCCGAATTCTCCGGAGTCACCTTCCATGAGGTCACCGCAAAGTCAGTGCTCAATAAGGTGCCTTCCGGTTCAAACATGCCGTTCGAGTGGACGGTCAATCCCTATCGCGGCTGCAGCCACGCCTGCGTCTACTGTTTTGCCCGCAAGAGCCACACGTACCTGGAATTCGATGCCGGAAGGGACTTTGATTCCCAGGTCGTAGTGAAGATCAATGCTGCCGAGGTACTGCGCAAGGAACTCGCCAAGCCGTCTTGGGAACGGCCCCAGGTGGCTCTGGGCACCAACACGGACCCCTATCAACGCGCAGAAGGTCGCTATGCCCTTATGCCCGGAATCATCCGGGCCCTGGCCGATTCAGGCACCCCGTTCTCCATCCTGACCAAGGGCACGTTGTTGGCACGGGACATCCCGCTGCTCAAGCACGCGGCAACCCAGGTTCCCGTGGACCTCGGCATCTCACTGGCCATGACCAACCAGGACCTCGCAGAACTCATCGAGCCGGGCACGCCCTCCCCCAAAGCCCGCCTGAAGCTCATAGCCCGCCTGCGCGACGCGGGCTTGGGATGCGGCGTCATGGCGATGCCGATCCTGCCGTGGCTCACTGATTCAGATGAGGCCCTCGACTCGTTGTTCTTTGAGCTGACGAAGGCAGGCGCCACAGGAGTCACAGCTGGCGCCCTTTATCTCAAGCCCGGAACGCGCGAGTGGTACATGAAGTGGCTGGCCGCCGAACACCCGGAATTGGTGGGCAGGTACCGCAGGCTCTACGGCCAAGGCTCCTACGCTTCCAAGGAATATCGCATCTGGCTGTCCGGCCGGATCAGCCACTTCAAGGCGAAATACGGATTCACGGGGACATCGGGTTTTAGCCACCGGAATGCCCGCCCCGCGGCTTCTTCGGGAGAACCAGCCGTGGGCGCATCCTCCGCCCTCCCGGGACAACAGACACTTTTCTAGGGTGAATCCGCCCCGCGGGGTGGCCGGCGTGCAAAAGGAGGGACCGCCGTCGGGCAGTCCCTCCTCAGTCATAGGTGGCTGGGAAGCCACCATTTAATTCATGGAGGTGTCCCGTTCTTACGCGGGAGCGGCTACCCGATCAAGCAAGGCCCGGACAATCGGGAGGTCCGCCGGAATCCACGGAAGGTTGAGAGCTTCGTTACAGTCAACCAAGGACACCCACCGCAGTTCGTCATGATCCTCCAGCGGCCGCGGCTCCCCTGCCGTCAACTCCGCGAACCAAACCCGCATTGAGGCACGATCATTCAGTGTCCACCCCGTGGTATTGCCAGACTCAAGCTCCGGTCCAAGACGCACTTCAACACCCAACTCTTCCGCCAGCTCCCGGTGCAGGGCGTCCTCAGCCATCTCTCCGGCCTCGACCTTGCCGCCGGGAAATTCCCACATCCCCGCGAACTGGGGTGGTGCCGTGCGGCGGGCGGCAAGCAGGCGGGTGGGCGCGTCCAAGGAGTCGACGACGGCGGCGCCCACGACGTTGATGAGTGCAGTCACCTCAACAGTCTATGGCTGTTCCATCAATGGGCATCGTCACATAGCGACGCCAAGTCGCGAAGACGGGACTAAACTTGTTAGCGGATTTTCTCCGTATTCCCCAGCCCATCAGGCGCCCCTCAAGAAGCAGGCTTATGACTACCACTATGTCCCCACCCGCTACTGCGAAAGCAGCACAACGCCACCTTGGCCTCGCCATCCTGGCACTGGCCACGGGCGGGTTTGCCATCGGTACCACCGAGTTCGCCATGATGGGTCTGCTGAAGGAAATCGAGGAAGGTCTGGGCATCAGCACGCCGGAGGCCGGTAACCTCATCTCGGCCTATGCCCTGGGTGTTGTCGTTGGCGCGCCGATCTTTGCGGCCTTCGGAGCCAAGCTTCCCAAGAAGCACCTCGCCTTGGGCCTCATGCTGTTCCTGTCAGTTGCCAACCTGACATCCTTCATTGCTCCGGACTACGGCTTCATGTTGCTGTCCCGTTTCGCATCCGGCCTTCCCCACGGCGCTTTCTTCGGAGTGGCGGCGGTCATCGCAGCGGGCCTGGTGGCGCCTACCAAGCGAGGTTGGGCCATCTCCATGGTGATGGCCGGCCTCACAGTGTCGAACGTCATCGGAGTGCCTTTGGCAACCTGGGTGGGGCAGACCTTTGGTTGGCGGCTGCTTTTCGTGATTGTCGGCGCCATCGGGTTGCTGACTGTTGCCATGGTCTGGAAGTTCGTCCCCTTTCAAGCTGCCCACCCCGATGCCAGCATCCGGCGGGAACTTGGCGCACTGAAGCGGCTGCAGGTGTGGCTTGCCCTGCTGATCGGCATCATCGGCTTCGGCGGGTTCTTTGCCGTCTACACGTACATCGCCCACACCATGACGTCCGTGGCGGGCATCCCTGAAAGCCTCATTCCTGCCGTGGTGGCCTTGTATGGACTGGGCATGGTGGTGGGCAACATCATCGGCGGACGCATCGCCGACAAATCAGTCATGGGCACCATCTACTGGGTCATGCCGGGCATTGCCGCCGCCTTGGTGGTCTACGCCATAGCGGCCCACTGGGCATGGGCCGCCTTTGTCATGGCGTTTGTGGTGGGCGGTGTCGGTTCCATGCTGACACCGGCACTGCAGACCCGTTTGCTGGACGCTGCACCCGGAGCCGCATCCTTGGCTTCATCGCTTAACCACTCCGCCCTCAACATCGCCAACGCCCTGGGCGCCTTCCTCGGTGGCACCGTCATCGCCTGGGGTTGGGGCTACGTGGCTCCCGCGCTCGTGGGCGCTGTCCTGGCCATCCTCGGTCTCGGCGTAGCCATCCTCAGCGGCGCACTCGAACGCAAGAGGCCTTTGGCCAGCTGAAACAACAGCGGCTAAAACGTTGAAGGGCTCCGCTTTCGCGGAGCCCTTCATCTTTTTACAGACGTTTACATCTAGGCCTGCGCTTGAACCCGCTCAATGTCGGGTTCAAGATAGATGACCCGCGCCATGGGAACAGCCGCGCGGATCCGCTGCTCGGCGTCGTCGATCCCCTTGGCGATCTCCTCGCCCGTCTCGGAGGCACCCATGGAAATCTTCGCTGCAACCAGAAGTTCTTCCGGTCCGAGGTGAAGGGTCTTCAGGTGGATGATGCGGGTGCCATCCGCTTCCAAAGCGTCGGTAATGCGCTGCACGTCCTCCTTGGTGGCGGACTCCCCGAGCAACAGGGACTTGGTTTCCAACGCGAGAACCACTGCGATGGCTACCAGGAGCAGACCGATCATGGCGGTACCAAGCGCATCCCAGACTCCGTCACCGGTGATGAGGGTCATGCTGACGCCGAAGAGTGCAAACACCAGGCCCAAGAGGGCGCCGAAGTCTTCCAGCAGAATGACAGGCAGCTCCGGCTGCTTGGCGTTGCGGACAAACTTGACCCACGACTGCTTGCCGCGGACATGGTTCGACTCGATGATCGCAGTACGGAAGGAGAAAGACTCGGCGATGATGGCGCCCACCAGTACAGCCAGCGGGACCCACCAGAACGCGCCCTCGATGCCGTGCGGGTGCTGAAACTTCTCCCACGCCTCGTACAGGGCAAACAGTCCACCAACACTGAACAGAACAATCGAGACAATAAACGCGTAAATGTACCGCTCACGGCCATAGCCAAAGGGGTGCTCCGGGCTGGCGGCACGCTTGGCACGCTTGCCACCTACCAGCAGCAGTATCTGGTTGCCGGAGTCTGCCACCGAGTGGATGGCCTCGGCAAGCATGGACGATGACGCCGTCAGGAAGAACGCAACGAACTTCAGTACTGCGATGGTCAAGTTGGCGGCGAGAGCCGCCACGATCGCTTTGGTACCGCCACTAGCAGCCACGAAAGCTTCACCTCTTCGGGTTCGGGAAAGTACGGAATTGGCCAAGAAGAGTCGTCATCGTCTGATCTTGCAAGCAATACCGTACCCGGCGGGGCGCTGTTTACGCATTCCCCACTCTGGAGCCCTGCTGGGAACGCGCGCTGGCGTAGAGGCACACCGTTGCCGCCGTCCCCAGGTTAAGGCTCTCAGCCGCTCCGTAAACAGGGACGGCAACCCGATGATCAGCGAGGGCAAGTTCAGCGTCCGACAACCCCTGGGCTTCGTTGCCAAACAGCCACGCCGTCGGCGCCTCCAAGGCGTAGTCAGATGCTACGGACTCGTTGCCCAGCCTCCTGGCCGCATTCTCGTCCTGGAGCTTGTCCAGGTTGACAGTTCCGTACCCATCGGCCGCCAGGATCCCGATTCCGAGCTCCCTGCAGCGTGCTACCAGCTCGTCGACCTCGGCGCCCAGGACTACTGGCAGGTGGAACAGGGAACCGGCGGTGGAGCGAACAGCCTTGGGGTTGTAAATATCCACACTCGAGCCTGTCAGCACCACGGCATCAGCGCCGGCAGCATCTGCGGCACGGAGCACAGTACCGGCGTTGCCGGGGTCCCGCACTTGGCACATGACCGCCAGAAGGCGTGGACCGGCGTCGAGCACTGAATCAAGGCTGACATCCACAAAACTGCAAACAGCCACAATGCCTTGTGGGTTCACGGTGTCCGCCATGGCGGACAAGACTTCGTCACTGGCGATCCTCAGCAGCGTTTCCTGCGCGAGGTCGGCGAGTTCGGGGAGACGGTCAAGGCACGCCTCACTGGCAAAAACTTCATGCACGACGGCGGCACCGCCTGCCGCGGTGCGCTCACGGTGGAGGGTCAACGCCTCGCGCACCGCCTGCGGACCTTCTGCAAGGAAACGTCCGCGCTTTAAACGCGCCGGGCGCCCGGCAAGCTTGGCGACATCCCTCACCCGATCTGCTCGGGGGTTGGTCATCGGAAAGTCTTGCGGGCGCCCGGTTTCGTTCATATAAAGAACTTTAGTGGCAGTTGCTACTAGTTCTTGATCTGCTGGCGGGCTTCGCCGCCGGCCGGCTCGAAACCGGCAGCCTTTGCAGCCTCAACGGTGGAGAACCAGTATTCAGCAGCGGTGGTGTTGTACCAGGTGGAACCCGGTACGTGGTACTTCTTGGACTCGGCGTTGCCCTTGATGGCATAGCCTTCCGGAGCCTCGTCACCGTCAGCGGCAACTGCGCCGTCGATGGCCGGCTTCTCGGAAACGACGGCCTTGACTGCCGTAGCAGTGGCGGCAGCCGGAGCAACCTTTGCAGCCTTGGGAGCAGCAACCTGGGCCTTTGCCGGAGCAGAGGTGTCAGCCGGAAGGGCAGCCTTTGCAATGTTCACCAGAGCGGCGAAAGCGTTGGCGTCGGATACGGCGAGTTCGGCCAGCATGCGGCGGTCAACCTCAACCTCAGCGGCCTTGAGGCCCTGGATCAAACGGTTGTAGGTGAGGCCGTTGGCGCGGGATGCAGCGTTGATGCGCTGGATCCAGAGGCGACGGAAGTCACCCTTCTTCTTGCGGCGGTCGCCGTAGCTGTACACAAACGAGTGCAGCAGCTGCTCTTTGGCCTTGCGGTACAAGCGCGAACGCTGACCGCGGTAACCCTTTGCGCGTTCGAGGACAACCCGGCGCTTCTTGTGGGCGTTTACCGCCCGCTTCACACGTGCCACGTGCGTACTCCTTCAGAAATCTTTATCCCAAGCTGCTACTACCGGATACCCGGCCGGCCTGAGAAGGCTTTTGGTGTAGTCGGTCCCTGCCGGATGGCAGTAACCAAAGAACTTGGAACTTAGACGCCGAGCATCTTCTTGATGACCTTGGCATCGCCCTTGAAGACGAGCTTGTCGCCGGCGAGGCGACGGGTCAGCCTGGAGGACTTGTGCTCCAGGTAGTGACGACGGTTGGCCTGCTGACGCTTCAGCTTGCCGGTACCGGTCAGCTTGAAGCGCTTCTTAGCACCGCTGTGGGTCTTCATCTTCGGCATGGGAACCGATCTCCTTACGTATCCACGGACGAATCCGCGATTCTATCGCGCAGCCGGCCTACGAGGGCCGGCGTGCTGGTTGCTTGCCGGTGGAGGCCAGGCCTCCGCGGCGTTGAACTAGTTGGTCTTGCGTGTTGCAGGCTTCGGCGTGGCCTTGGGGGCAGCAGGCCGGGCTGCCGGCTTCGGAGCTGACGGCTTGGCAACAGGCTTCGGAGCCGCAGGTACTGCGGGCTTCGGAGCTGCCGGAACCACGGGCTTGGGAGCTGCCACCGGAGCCGCCTTGGCAGCCGGGGCCTTCGCGGCCGGTGCTGTCTTGGCAGCCGGGGCTTCCTCAACCACGGGTGCTTCTTCGACAACCGGAGCTTCCTCAACCACGGGTGCTTCTTCAGCCACCGGAGCTTCCTCAACCACGGGTGCTTCTTCGACAACCGGAGCTTCCTCAACCACGGGTGCTTCTTCAGCCACCGGAGCTTCAACAGTTTCCTGCTTGGTCTCCTCTTCGGTGACCTTGAAGCCCTCGGGAAGAAGATCGGCCAGGCTCTGCGTCAGCGGTGCCTGCTCCCCCGTGGTGTCCACGCGTCCGGCAGCCTTGGCCTCATTCTGGGCCTTGGCTTCTGCACGCTGGCTGGCACGGCGGGCTTCAGCCTTGGCTTCTGCCTTGTTCTTCAGCGGGCCGATCACCATGACCATGTTGCGGCCGTCGATGCGCGGGCTGGACTCGATGATGCCCACCTCGGCAACGTCTTCCGCGAAGCGTTGCAGCAAGCGGATGCCCATCTCTGGACGCTGCTGCTCACGGCCACGGAACTGGATCATGGCCTTGACCTTGTCACCGGCACCGAGGAAGCGAAGTGCGTGTCCGCGCTTGGTTTCGTAGTCGTGCTTGTCGATCTTGAGGCGGAAGCGAATTTCCTTCAGAACCGTGTTGGTCTGGTTCTTCCGTGCTTCACGAGCCTTGACGGCGGCCTCGTACTTGTACTTGCCGAAGTCCATCAACTTGCAAACAGGAGGCTTAGCCTGCGGGGCAACTTCAACGAGATCGAGATCGGACTCGGCAGCAAGACGCAGGGCGTCCTCGATGCGGACAATTCCTACCTGTTCGCCGGCAGGGCCGACCAGCCGCACCTCGGGGACGCGGATACGCTCATTGATTCTTGGCTCGCTAATGTTAAAGCTCCTGTGGTTGTGGTGATGTCACCGGCAAATAGAGAAGGCCCCCAATTGCTGGTGCAATCGAAGGCCTCGAAGATCGGCTGTACTCCCCTGCGGGAAGTACGCACCCTCGGGGGCTAAGCCACCGAACGTGTCCGACCAAGTACCCGGCAACCTCTTGTCCCAGAAGGGAATCCTGTCCCCCGAAGGGAAACGGCTGACGCGGGTGGGAGAGAACTCCGCTTGCAAACTGAAAGTCAATTCTACAGAAACAACCCGCCAAACGCACATTGCGTGCGGCGGGATCATGGACTGCGGATGTTAACCCTGAATAACGACTTCCAGTCGGTCTGTGACAAGCTTACCAGTATGAGCACTGAAGACAGCAATTCCCGCAACTCCTATGGCGAAAGCGCCGCCCCCGCCGCTGATGCCGGGGTGTCCCAGCAGATCCGCGACATCGCTGAGGTTCCGGCCGTGGAGGTCATTACCACCGGCGCCGTTCACCTCATGAGTGCGGCCGCCGTCAAAGTTGGCCTGGCCGATGACCCCAACGCCGAAGACCTCAAGGACCTGGATGAGGCCCGCAAACTGATCACCGCCCTCGCTGGCTTGGTATCCGCGGCGGCCCCGGAAATCGGCTCGCAGCACGCCGGCCCGTTGCGCGATGGCCTGCGTTCCCTCCAGCTTGCCTTCCGTGAAGCATCACTGATTCCTGACGCCCCGGGCAAGGGCCCGGGCGAAAAGTTCACCGGACCAGTGAATTAGCCCAACAGCCACAAGATTCAACGACGGCGGGCTCGACCATCTCTGGTCGGCCCGCCGTCGTCGTCTGATTGGTTTGGCGTCCTAGACGCGCGCGGAGCGGCGGCGCATGGACGAGAGGATGAGTCCCGCAACGCAGAGTGCGACCCCGGCGATTCCAACGGCCGCAAACCCGCCCGAAGGGCCCACCGTGTCGATGAACACCCCGGCGAGGGGCGCGCCCAGCGCAACTCCCGCGGTGAGTGCGGATCCGTACCAACCCATAGCCTCACCCCGACGCTCCTCGTCCACCAGATCAGCCACCATCTCCGAAGAAGCCGACAGAACGGGCGCGCACAACAAGCCAGGCAAGAGAGACAGGAAAGCCAAAGTCCAAGTGTCTTGGGCAAAGCCCATCGGAATGGTCAGGGCTGCCATGCCGAGGAGCAAGAGCATGGGCGAGATCGAGCGCTTCATGGAGCCGTAGATCAGGCCACCGACAACGGAAGCCGCGCACCAGAAGAAGAACACGATGCCGATTTCATTCTCATGCCCGCCACGCTCCAGCAATCCGACGATGCTGACGTCCGAACCACTCAGCACCATCCCGGATCCGGCGGCCACCGCAAACAGTGCCGCAACAGAGACCGTGAACCAGGTGAAGTTGCTGGCAACCCGACTGCGGATCGGCGCCTTGCGTGCGGTTGCGGACACCATCTCCGAAGCAGCCTCCTGAACATGCGCCGGCGCCGAGGCCACCATGGCAGCTTCCGCAGCGGCAAGGTCGGCTGCGGCCCGGTTGGCCGACTCTTCCGGCGTGCACGACCCTTCACTTCGAGTGGGCGGGTTGAACCACATGAGGAACAAACCGGCCACGGAAACTGATATCCCCACTGCCGTGAGGCCAATTGCCGAGAACCCACTGGTAGCGACGATGGCGCCCACAGCTGGGCCGATCATGAACACAAGCTCGGTGGCGATCGAATCGAGGGCAAAGGCTGAACGACGCTGCTCGCCGTCCACCATGACACCCAACGACTGGCGGACAACGCTGAAAATCGGCAGCGTGAAGAGGCCACCGACGAACACCAAAGGCAAGAGCCACTCGTACGAAACGTGAGGAACGATCGACCAGATGACGGTTTCGGAGACCACCGATGGGATCAAGGCCTTCCTCAGGCCCACCATATCCACGCGGCGGCCACGCCAAGGGGCGCCCAGGGCGATGCCAATGGTCATCACCGCGGCTGCTGCACCCGCGGCAGCGTACCCTTGGCCCAAGGTCAGGACGATGTGCAAGGTGAGGAGCACGCCGGCCGCCGAGTGCGGGATTCGTGCAATCATGCCCACCACCAGCAGACGCCGGACAGGGCGGATGGACAGCATCTCTTTGTAGAGAGCGAAGTTCACTGGCTAAATCCTCTTGTTCCCCAGGGCAGCCCCGGGGAACCGGCACTGCCATTAATGCGGCGCGGGCTCCTGTGCTGCACGCTGCAGTTTTACTTCAATGGAATCAACGCCTTCGGCAAAGGAATCCATCCGTGCCCACGCCTCGTTCAGTTGGGCAACGAGCGCCTGCACGGCTACGGCGTCGAGGCCATCCTCCAGGAAGAGCACTACGCGCAGTTCGGGCCCAGCGCCGCCGCCGGATACCTGACGCCCGTCGGCCGTCAGGGACGCAACGCCGCCGCCAGGTTGTGTCTCAAGTCGGCGAACCGTCCGAAAGGCCGAAACCGTGGAAGCGAGAGCAGCCTCCAGTTGATCATCAAGGTAGGACGGCGTCCAGTCCTTCTGCTGCGCCAGGGCCCACATGGCGGGACGCCGCACCACAAACGTGAAGTCCGAGCCAGGGTCCAGCACCAACAACTGTGCGCCCTCCGAGACTGCCGAAAGAGCGGCGCGGGCTGCATAGACAGCCACAGGCCGGGCTTCGGAATGCCACGCCTCAAGGGCGGCCGCCGAGGTGAACACGGGCATGGCGGTGCGTCCATCAGGCGCTTTGAGTGTGACCAATGCCATATCAGCTTGCTTGTCCGCGTGCAGGCCGTCGACGCCTGTCGCTTCTTCAGCAAGTTGGGCAACAACCGGAACGAAGACCCGTACCGTCGCCAGGGAGGCAACGACGTCGGACTCACTGCCGGTTCCGCCGATCAGCGCCTCGATGGCTGCCACGTAGCCGGGATCTGCCAGGCCGTCGTCATCCTCGAAGTTGTGGATCTTGGCATCGTCTCCGCTGAGGCTTCTGCCCGCCCAAGGCTGTCCCGCGGAGTCAGTCGCTCCCCCGGCACCCGCCAATGCGGCGGCTATGTGGCCGGGAAGCTCACGCCTGCCATGGCCGTGATCCCCGTGCCCGTGTCCTGCATCGTGGGGCATCAGCGGCGACCGGCGACGTCCAGGGCTTCGGGCAACGTGAAGGCGCCGGCGTACAGAGCCTTACCCACGATCGCGCCCTCGACGCCCAGCGGTACGAGTTCACGCAGCACACGGAGGTCTTCCAAGCTGGAGATACCACCGGAGGCCACAACAGGCTTGCCCGTCTTCTCCACCATCTGGCGCAGAAGTTCGACATTAGGTCCCTGCAGAGTTCCATCCTTGGTGACATCGGTGACCACGTAGCGCGCACAGCCGGCATCCTCCAACCGGGCCAGAACCTCCCAGAGGTCGCCACCTTCCTTGGTCCAACCGCGTCCAGCCAGTGTCGTGCCGCGGACATCAAGGCCGACGGCGATCTTGTCACCGAAGCGGTCGATGGCGCGTCGGGTCCATTCCGGGTTCTCAAGGGCTGCGGTGCCAAGGTTGACCCTAGCGACACCCAGTTCCAAGGCACGTTCCAGGGACTCGTCATCCCGCAATCCACCGGACAGCTCAACCTTGACGTTCAGCTGTGACACCACATCGCTGATGAGGTCTGCATTGTTGCCACGACCGAAGGCGGCGTCGAGGTCCACCATGTGAACCCACTCCGCACCGGCATTCTGCCAGTTCAAGGCTGCTTCGAGTGGTGTTCCGTAGCTGGTTTCCGAGCCGGCTTCTCCCTGCAGGAGACGGACCGCCTGGCCATCAACGATGTCGACGGCGGGCAGGAGTTCCAGAACGGACTGGGCAGAGGTGGTCATGAGTGTCCTTGGAGTTGAGAGGCGACGCGGGCTTTTGCGGTGACCGGGTCAGCTACCGGGCAGCGTCAGGAGGTAGGCGGCCAGCAGGGACATCCCGGCCAGCACGTAGAAGGAAATCGAGACCCATCTGGGCTTCTTCTGCTGGTGGAAGGAAATACCCCCGCCCACCAGGAGGCCGGCAAGTCCCATGAGGACGACGGACCACATTTAGGCAGCCCCGCTTGCGGACGCTTCCGGAGCCGGCTTTCGCAGGCCGTCAACCCAGTTGCGCAGGAGTCGAGCTCCTGCGTCGCCTGACTTCTCCGGGTGGAATTGCGTGGCGCAGAGAGGGCCGTTCTCGACGGCGGCAATGAAGCGTGCGCCGTGCTCGGACCACGTCACCAGGGGCGGAGCCATGCGAGGCTGCACGACGTCGAAGTTCCACTCCTGCACGCCATATGAGTGCACAAAGTAGAAGCGTTCCTGCTCGACACCGGCGAAAAGCCTGGAGCCCTCGGGAACGTCCACGGTGTTCCACCCCATGTGCGGAACAACGGGGGCAGGAAGCAGCTCCACCTTGCCCGGCCACTCGGCCATGCCTTCGGATTCCGTTCCGTGCTCCACGCCGGCTTCGAAGAGGACCTGCAGGCCTACGCAGATGGCAAGCACTGGACGGCCACCGGCAACCCGGCGTCCGATCATGCGAATGCCATCAACGGACTTCAGTTCCTTCATGACGGTCTCGAAGGCACCGACCCCGGGAACCACCAGGCCGTCGGCGTTCAGTACGTCTTCAGGTTTGGAACTGAGTACCACGTGGGCCCCGGCACGCTCGAGCGCGCGGACTGCGGACCGAACGTTGCCGGATCCATAATCCAGCACTGTCACGGTGGGCTTGCCCTCCGGCGACTCAGGCTTGACCGAAGCCTTGGCGTCAATGACTGCCCCGTCTTTCAGGACCTGGCCGCTCATAGCGCTCCCTTGGTGGAGGGGATTCCCTCGACCCGGGGGTCGGACTCCACTGCTGCGCGAAGTGCCCGTGCGAATGCCTTGAACTGGGCTTCGACAATGTGGTGCGGGTCCCTACCGGCGAGAACGTTCATGTGCAGGCAAATACCGGCGTGCAAGGTGATGGCCTCGAAAACGTGCCGGGTCAACGAACCGGTGAAGTGGCCACCGATCAGGTGGTACTCCTGTCCGGCGGGCTCGCCGCCGTGAACCAGGTACGGGCGGCCGGAAACATCCACTACCGCGTGGGCCAGGGCTTCGTCCAGGGGCACCGTCGCTTCGCCGAAGCGCCGAATGCCGGCCTTGTTGCCCAATGCGGTGCGCAACACTTCTCCGAAGGTGATAGCCACATCCTCAACGGTGTGGTGTGCGTCGATGTGCGTGTCCCCGGTGGCCTTGACGGTCATATCAATCAGGGAGTGCTTGCACAGCGCGGTCAGCATGTGGTCGTAGAACGGAACCGAGGTGCTGATGTCCGAGATACCGGAGCCGTCCAGGTTGATCTCCACCAGGACTGAAGATTCGCTGGTGGTGCGCTCCATGCGCGCAGTGCGGGCAGCGGACGGCTTGGCGCCGGTTTCGCTCATTGGGACGTCCTTATACACGGAGGGGTGGGTTGGGTCTATAGACAAGTTTAGGCGGGCTGGGAGGCCGGTCCGTCCAGCAGGGCTTCCAACGCCTCCAGGAAGGTAGTGGTTTCCGGCTCGGTTCCGGCAGTGACCCGCAGGTGTCCCGGGATGCCAACGTCACGAATCAGCACTCCGGCATCCAACAAACCCTGCCAGATGGCGTGCGGGTTGGTGAGTCCGCCGAAGAAGACATAGTTGGAGTCCGACGCCGCTGGCTTCAGCCCCATGCGGAGGAGTTCCGTCACGATGCGGTCGCGCTGCACCTTGATGTCCTCGACGTCGGCCATCAGGGCTTCGCGGTGATTGAGTGCTGCGAGGGCAGTGGCCTGCGTGACGGCGGACAGGTGGTACGGCAGGCGTACCAGCCTGATGGCATCCGTAACCTCGGGCGCTGCAGCCATATAGCCCAGCCGCGCACCAGCCAGGGCGAATGCCTTGCTCATGGTGCGTGAGACGATCAGCCGCTCGCGGCCAGGCAGCAGGGTCAGGGCACTCGGCGTATTGTCGTGCGCGAACTCGTGATAGGCCTCGTCCACAATCACCATTGCCTGGCTCGCTTCGCCGGCCTCGTAGACGGCCTCCACCACGTCCAAGCCCAGCCCTGTCCCCGTGGGATTGTTGGGCGAGCACAGGAAGACGATGTTGGCACCGGTTTCCCGGACTTGGGCAGCGGCCGACTCCGCGTCCAACCCATAGTCGTCGGCACGGACGCCACGGACATACTCGGTGTCCGTGCCGCTGGCGAGCAACGGGTACATGGAATACGTAGGCGGGAAGCCAAGGGCCTTGCGCCCCGGACCACCAAATGCTTGGAGGATCTGCTGCAGGACCTCGTTTGATCCGTTGGCGGCCCAGATATTGTCCGGGGAGAGTCCGTGACCAAGGTACTCGGCCAGCGACTGGCGAAGTTCCGTGAACTCGCGGTCCGGGTAGCGGTTCAGTCCCGTGGCCGCAGCAGCGACGGCTTCAGTGATGGCGGCCTGGACATCCGCAGGGACACCATGGGTGTTCTCGTTGACGTTGAGCAAAATAGGGACATCAAGCTGCGGTGCGCCGTAGGGGCTCAGTCCACGCAGGTTGGTCCGGAGGGGAAGTCGGTCAAGTCGCTCAAGCTGGTCACTCACCACGTCAGTTTAAGGGGCCGCCGGGACTGCCGACTAACTGTGACGCCGGAGCATCGTTTTCCCTGCTGGTGGAGCGACTCAGTTGGCTGGGACAAACAGCTGCTGGCCGGGCTGGATACGTCCACCGCGGAGGTCGTTCAACTGGATGATTTCCGCGATGACATCGCGCGGATCGCGCTCCGGAGCGGCTGCACCGGCGATACCCCACAGGGATTGGCCAGGTTGCACAGTGACGGTAACCGCCACCGGCGGGTGCAGCTGAGCCTGCGAGTCGGAGGCCTTGGCGGGCGAAGTGATGAATCCGGCGAGGCTTAGCAGCGCAGCCACCAGCAGCATCGCGGGAATGCCGAAGAAGACCATCCGACCCCGACGGGTGAGCCGCAGGCGCGAGGGAGCCTGAGTGGTGCGGAAATCAGCGAACGTAGTGATTGCGGACATGAGCTGAGCCCTTCTGAGCTATTGCCTCACGCCGGAGTGCCCGGCGTTCGACTGCCAATTCTTTGCGTCCCCCTCCACCGACCCCGATGTTCGAACACTTTCTTCGAACATCCCGCATCAGCATCAGGTTTATAGAACACATATTCGAACCTTGCTATGACATTTTTAGCACTTATCAACGAACGGTGTCGAGACTCGCTAGAACAAATGTTTGATAAACGCCTGTGGCTGCCCTACGTTTGAGTGAAGAAACAGCACTGTTTCAGTGGAACAGGAGGGTCTGACATTTTTCAGGCCCTGCATCCCGGAGACTCTTCGGGGCGGAATGGAAAGGCATTGGCGAACATGGCAGCGAAAGCCACAGGCGGCGGGGCACCCCTGCGGAGCCAACAGCCTCAGAAGAGTCCCAAGAGCCTGACTGTCCGGCAGAAGAAGATCCTGGAGACCATCCAGCGGTCAGTGAACGACAACGGCTATCCCCCCAGCATGCGCGAAATCGGCGACACCGTGGGCCTCGCCAGTTTGTCGAGCGTCACCCACCAGCTCTCCCAATTGGAAAAACTGGGCTACCTCCGCCGCGATCCCAAGCGTCCCCGGGCCATGGAAGTCCTCATGCCGTTGACCCTCGACGGCGGGCCCATCCCTGGAGTTGAAGCGCCTACGACGCTTCGCAGCGCAGGAGGCCTCGCCGTGACGGAACTGGCCAGCGCCAGCGATACCGCCATGGTTCCCCTGGTAGGCCGCATCGCAGCGGGCGGTCCAATCCTGGCGGACCAGACAGTGGAAGACGTACTCCCGCTGCCTCGGCAGCTCGTGGGACATGGCGAACTGTTCATGCTGAAGGTTGCCGGCGACTCCATGATTGATGCCGCCATTTGCGACGGGGACTGGGTGGTTGTCCGGCGGCAAAACGACGCCATCAACGGCGACATCGTGGCGGCACTCCTGGACGACGAGGCCACCGTAAAGACCTTCCGCCAGCGGGACGGGCACACGTGGTTGCTCCCGCAAAACACCCAATACGAACCCATCCTTGGCGATCAAGCCACCATCATGGGCAAGGTCGTCTCGGTCCTGCGTTCCCTCTAGGGGGCTTTGGCCGACCCCAGACGCTCCAGGACCCCACGCACCACCGCTCGGTCGGTCGTGGCCCAGAACGGTGGCAGCGCGGCCCGCAGGAAACCGCCATAGCGTTCTGTCGAGAGCCGTGAGTCGAGCACAGCCACGACACCTTTGTCACCGGTGGAACGGATGAGGCGTCCAGCGCCCTGCGCCAGCCGGATCGCGGCATGTGTTGCCGAAACCGCCATGAAACCGTTCCCGCCTGACTGTGCGACGGCCCGTGAACGGGCGGTCATCAGGGGGTCATCCGGACGAGGAAAAGGAATGCGGTCGATCACCACGAGCCGGCAGGAACCGCCCGGCACGTCGACGCCCTGCCACAGGGACATGGTTCCGAAGAGGCAGGTATCCGGCTCGTCCGCGAATTGCTTCACCAAGGCCGCCATGGTGGATTCGCCTTGGCAGAGGATGTCCACGTCCAGGCGCAGCCGCATGGCATCCGCAGCTTCCTCGGCAGCCCGCCGAGAGGAGAAGAGACACAGTGCTCCGCCGCCGGACGCGCGGATGAGGTCTTCCAACTCATCGAGCGCTTCGGGTGAAGTACCCCGGCCAGGTTTAGGCAGATGCTTCGCTACGTACAACACGCCCTGCTTGGGATAGTCGAACGGCGATCCAACATCGATGCCGGTCCAGCTTGGTGCCCCGTCGCCGATCAGGCCGAGGCCGCCGGCGGCCGGTTCGAAGGCCGAGCCGATGGCCAGCGTAGCTGAGGTAAGCACCACGGTGTGGCCGGCAAAGAGACCCTCCCGGAGCCGTCCCGCGACGCTGAGCGGAGCGATGTTGATGAGGGCAGGTGCGGTCTCGTCAGGTTGCGAATAACCCTGTTGGGGGTCGAAGGTGCTGTTCCGCGAGAACCACACTACTTCCCGGTTCTCCTTGGCCGCGAGCATACGCTCGCACAGTTCAAGAATGAGCATGAGCCGTGAACGCGCAAGCTGCCTGCCGCCGTCCACCGCGTTTGAAGAGTCCGTCTTCGAATCGGACAGCGCCGCGCGCGTGGCGTCCCGCAGCTGGTCCAGGCAATCGAGCTGCTCGTCACTGAGCCCGCTGGGCAACAGCCCATTGGACACGCCGGCTATGGCCATATCCAACCGGTCGGCCGCAGCATTGAGCGCATCCACCGTGATGGCGGTGTGCTTGCGCGCACTCGATGCCGCGGCGTGGACCATGGCCACCGACAACTGGCCCGAAACGGCGCCCGTCACACGGTCTTGGAGCTCATGCGCCTCGTCCACCACCACCACGTCGTACTCAGGCAGCACAGCCAGGCCCTCGAAGGCGCTGACGGCCAACATGGCGTGGTTGGTGACCACCACATCGGCCTCCGCGGCGCGGGAACGAGCCAGCTCACTGAAGCACTCTTCAGCTACGGGGCACTTCTGGGCACCCAAGCACTCCATGGACGTCACTGAAACCTGCCGCCAGGCCCTGTCAGTGACGCCGGGCATGAGTTCGTCCCTATCTCCGGTCGCGGTTTTCTCGGCCCATTCGCGGAGCCGGACCACTTCCTTACCCAGCTGCGATTGCGGACCGCCCATGGACGCAGCGAAATGCGGCACGCTGGTGTCTTCGCCCAGGGAGAACAGCTGCCCTTCGGAGGGTTCCTCGCTGGGGAACCCTCCCTCGAGTTTCTGCAGGCACACGTAGTTCGCCCTGCCCTTGACGAGTGCCACGTTGACGGGCCGTTCAAGGGCAGGGTTGATGGTCTCCAGCAACCGGGGAAGGTCCCGGCCAACAATTTGGGTCTGGAGTGCCAAAGTGGCGGTGGACACCAGTGTGGGTTTATCGCTGTCCATGGAGTGCGCAATTAACGGAATCAGGTACGCCAAGGACTTACCTGTTCCCGTCCCTGCCTGGACCAGCAAATGCTCTCCGGTCTCAATCGCCCGGGTGACGTGCTTGGCCATTTCGTGCTGGCCGGCACGGCTTTGACCGCCCATGCCGGCAACAGCCCGATCCAACAACTCGAGGGTGGCCTTCTCCCCCACCGACTCGACGGCGTCCGCCGCCACCTTCTCAACCATTGCTGACGAATGACTCCAGTTCGGCTGCCAGTCCTTCGCGGACCATGACAACCACGCGCGTTCCGTTTTCCTCGTGATCAAGGCTGAGGATCTCCGAGTCGGAGCTGTGCAGCTTGTTGATCATGTCGCCACGTTCGTAGGGAATCAACAGCTCCAGGCGCACGCCGGGCCGGGGAATGGACTGGCTGATGTCTTCCAAGAGTTCAGCAATGCCCTGGCCAGTGCGTGTGGAAACCACAGCGTGGCGCGGTTCCTTCTGCTTGAGGCGTTCCACTACAAACGGGTCCGCCACATCAACCTTATTGAGGACGATGATCTCGGGAACCTTCCGCGCATCCACTTCGGTGAAGACGGCCCGCACCGCAGCGATCTGTCCCTCCGGGTCGGGGTGCGAAGCATCCACGACGTGGAGGATCAAATCAGCATCTGCCACTTCCTCCAACGTTGACCGGAAGGCCTCAATCAGTTGGGTTGGCAGGGAGCGAACGAACCCGACGGTATCTGCCAGGGTGTAGCCAATGCCGTCAGGGGTTTGCGCTTTCCGAACCGTGGGGTCCAAGGTTGCGAACAGGGCATTCTCCACCAGGACACCCGCGTCCGTAAGGCGGTTCAACAGTGACGACTTGCCGGCGTTCGTGTACCCGGCAATGGCAACAGACGGAACGGCATTACGACGACGGTTGGCCCGCTTGGTTTCGCGCGCCGGCTTCATCGCGGCGATTTCACGACGCAGCTTGGCCATGCGGGTACGGATACGCCGGCGATCAAGTTCGATCTTGGTTTCACCCGGACCGCGCGAGCCCATGCCTGCACCGGCTCCGCCCACCTGGCCACCGGCCTGACGGGACATGGAGTCACCCCAACCGCGGAGGCGCGGGAGCAGGTATTCGAGCTGTGCGAGCTCAACCTGGGCCTTGCCTTCACGGCTCTTCGCGTGCTGGGCGAAGATGTCCAGGATCAGCGTGGTGCGGTCAACGACCTTGACCTTCACGATGTCTTCAAGGCCGCGTCGCTGCGATGGCGCGAGTTCAGTGTCCACCACCACGGTGTCGGCACCGGTGGCGGCAACGATGTCCTTAAGTTCCTGGGCCTTGCCTGACCCCAGGAACGTCCCCGGGTCCGGCTTCATGCGGCGTTGAACCAAGCCGTCCAGAACTTCGGAACCGGCGGTCTCTGCCAAAGCGGCCAGCTCACGGAGCGAGTTTTCGGCATCGGCCAGGGTGCCTTCGGTCCAGAGGCCTGCCAGGACGACGCGCTCGAGCCGCAGCTGCCGGTACTCAACTTCGGTGACATCTTCAAGTTCCGTGGACAGTCCCGCGGTACGACGCAGTGCACGACGTTCGGCCAGGTCTTCCTGGTCACCGTCGTAGATGCTGTGTTCCTGGTCCAGCGTGGAAATCGCCTGCGCCTTACCGAACACGCCGCTGGCGTCGTTGTCGTCGGATGCCTGCGCTGGTACATCCTTGGAAAGAATCCGGTCGATGACGGCCTGGATTTGTTCAGGACTCATGTCCTGGGCGTCGGAATCGGATCCGGAGTGCTTCTGGGTGGTCATGGTCTCCTTAGACTGTTCGGCAATTCCAGAATAGTGCTGTTTGCTGCCCAATGGGGCGCTATTCGCGCTGGGCTGACGGGCTTGGGCCAAAGGGGCCTCCTGTGTGCTGTACAGCCAGCCCTCAATGGGGCTGTGGCTGTTGGTGATCGAGCGTGGTTGGATCCGCGAGGAGGTTCCCGGCAAACTGGAGGGCGCACTGTCCATGATTCGGCCGCGCAATAGCTGGCGGTCCACTGCGAATACAGGGGTGGGCGGGATCTTCAGAGCATCCGTCTCCGCACTATAGGGAGCCGAACTGAGCCGGGTGGACCTGCCGGGCGGAAAGGCCTGTGGCTGGGCTGTGCCAGGTGAGGGCCTGCGTCGCGGGCGGTGCCGTATGTCGGCTGATTACTCGAAGATCAAGAACATGCGTTCCACAATAGCATCAGGTGTCAAACACCCGCTTGGCAGGGGCAGTTTCCCAAGGCGCCGTTAGCCAACTAATCTGGCAAATTATGGAGTCTGCACACTATTTCACCGCTCAACCCGCCGGACCGTTCACCCGAAAGCCCCTCACAGTGGAGCTTGCTGGAGCCACACGCCACTTGCAGACCTCTTCAGGCATCTTCAGCCCCGAGGGTGTGGACAAGGGGACGGCAGTACTTTTTGCCGAGGTCCCCCCGCCTTCTCCTCAAGGAAATTTGCTGGACATCGGATGCGGTTGGGGGCCGATCGCCCTCACGCTGGGCCTTTCGGCCCCTAACGCCCAGGTGTACGCCGTTGACGTCAACGAGCGGTGCGTCACCCTCACCAACGAGAATGCGGCAGCTGTGGGTTTGGGCAACGTCACCGCCAGCCTTCCGCACGAAGTAGATCCCGGCGTCGAATTCGACACCATCTGGTCCAACCCGCCCATCCGCATCGGCAAGGCCGAACTCCACTCTCTGCTGCTCACGTGGCTGCCCCGCCTCGCACCCGGCGGGAACGCCTGGCTGGTGGTTCAGAAGAACCTGGGCGCCGACTCGCTGCAACGATGGCTGGCCACCGAACTGGACGCATCCTTCACAGTCTCACGCGAGAGCACGTCCAAGTCCTTCAGGATCCTTCGGGTCAGGAAAGCATCCCAGTAGCCACAATCACGGCCGGGCCGCTGAGCTCAACGTGCTCGCGGCCACCTGCACCCGGAAAGAACTTAACGCCCACGACGCCGCCCGGAACCTTGACGTGCCAATCGTTCGGTGCCGTTGCGCCCGCCCAGTGGCGGATGGCGACGGCTGCCGCGCAGGCGCCCGTGCCGCAAGACTGGGTCTCCCCCACACCTCGCTCGTGAACCCTCATGGTGATGGTTCCTACGCCTTCTTCCACCAACGGTTCGGCGGGAACCACGAATTCGACATTCGTACCGTTGACGGGCTTCGGGTCAACCAAGGGAGCTTTGAACAGTTCCGTGGCCGCAAGCTCGCCGAGTTCGGCAAGGGCCACGACCGTGTGCGGGTTGCCCATGCTCACGGACAGGCCCGGCCGTGCTACTTCCAGTCCGTCGGCGCTGACCAAGGCATCCATCGCCTTGCTGGTTGCTTCGTTGGGGAAGATGAACTCCCAGGGGCCCATGTCTACGGCATAGCCGTTGACCGTACGGACAACCTTCTTGACGCCGCCACGTGTTCCGATGGTCAGGGTTTGGCCGGGTCCAAGATCAACCAAACCTTCCTCGATGAGGAAATGGACGAAGACGCGGACGCCGTTGCCACACATTTCGGAGAGGGAACCGTCTCCGTTGCGGTAATCCATGAACCACTCCGCTGCAGGATCCTGTTCCAGCAGGGTGCGGCCTTCAGGAAGAAACCGTGAGGGAACGGCACGGATGAGTCCATCGCCCCCAATGCCAATATGGCGGTCGCACAAATGCGCCACCTGGTCCGGTGTGATCTCGTGCGCGTCGCCTGGATCAGCAATGAGGACGAAGTCGTTACCCGTTCCGTGGCCCTTGGAAAAAGCCAATCCGGCAAGGCTGGCAGTGGGGGCGGGGGCACCGGCAGCTGTGGGCTGCGGCACGGGAACTTCGACGGTTTCATCCATGGAATCAAGGCTACCTTCCACGCGGGTTCGGCCCGAAATTACCCTGAGCTTTGAGTACCGTTGGCACTGGCGACGGCCTTGGCCAACAGCTCGGAATCCTGCCAGTCCAGCCACGTGATGCGGGGATCTCCGCGGAACCACGTGAGTTGGCGCCGGGCGAACTGCCTGGTGGCCACAATGGTCTCTTCAACTGCCGCCTCCACTTCCATGTGGCCGTCCAGAACCTTCAAGAACTGGGAGTAACCCAAGGCACGTGAGGCCGTTTTCCCATGCCGAAGCCCCAAGGCGTCAAGCCGCTCCACCTCCTGCTGAAGGCCGGCGTCGACCATCCGGTGCACGCGGACGGCCAGTCGTTCCCTCAGCTCCTCGCGATCCACCGACAGGCCGATCTGAACCGAAGGTTGGAAATACTCACGCTGCGGCATGAACGAACTGAAGGGCCGTCCGGTCAGTCCGTGCACTTCCAAGGCACGGATCACCCGCCTGGCATCCCCGAGGCGAGCGGCCGAGACAGGGTCCACTTCCTCAAGACGCGCCCGCAGCGGTGCCAGGCCATGGGCTTCACACTCGCCTTCGAGGCGCTTCCGAAGCGCAGGATCGGTGCCCGGGAACTCCAGGACATCCAGGGCCGCCCGCACATACAGGCCGGACCCTCCCACCAGGATGGCGCGTTTTCCCCGCGAGTGAATGTCCATGATGGCAGCGCGGCATTCCTCTTGGAAGTCGGCGACGCTGGCTTCCTGTGTGACGTCCATGGTGTCCAAGAGGTGGTGCGGAACACCTTTGCGCTCCTCCACGTTGATCTTGGCTGTGCCAATGTCCATGCCTCGGTAGAACTGCAAGGCGTCGGCGTTGATGACTTCGCCGTCCAGCGCCAAGGCCAGGCTGACGCCCAAATCCGACTTGCCGGAACCGGTGGGGCCTACCACCGCAATGACAGGCAAGGGCCTTTCCTGTGGGGAGTGCGACATGTGATCCGCGGGTCCGCAGCTAGGCTCGCCGGATCGGCAAGGACGGCATGCCCAACGACACCCCGGTCTTGCCTGACGGCGATCCCGTCGCGGGCACACCGCAGGATTCAGCCTGCGCACGGTCCCAAGCATCGCCGGCCCTGGAACGGCGAAGGGTGTAATCCCCCGCGGTGGCAGGATCCGCGACAAGGTGGAAGGCCGCGGCCTCAGTGATGGTCACGGTGACGAAATCACCGGGGCGAGGAGTCTCAGCACCGGCCGGCACAGAGAAGTGCACCAGTCTCTGGTCGGTCGAACGTCCGGACAACCGGTGGGTTTCGCCCGCCTTTCGCCCTGACTGGGCAGTCACCAGAATTTCGACCTGGCGCCCCAGCTGCCGGGCGTTCTCTTCGGCCGCAATGCGGTCCTGCAGTGCAGTAAGCCGCTCATAGCGCTCCTGGACAACGGTTTTGGGGAGCTGCTCCGGCAGCTCGGCCGCGGGCGTCCCTGGTCGCTTGGAATACTGAAAGGTGAAGGCCGACGCGAAACGGGACTTCTCAACTACGTCCAGGGTCGCCTGGAAGTCTTCCTCGGTCTCCCCCGGGAACCCGACGATGATGTCCGTGGTGATGGCAGCGTTGGGAATCCGTTCCCGAACCTTATCCAGGATCCCAAGGAACTTGCTGGAGCGATAGGAGCGGCGCATGTCCTTGAGGACCTTGTCCGAGCCTGACTGGAGCGGCATGTGCAACTGAGGCATGACGTTGGGAGTCTCGGCCATGGCGTCGATAACGTCGTCAGTGAAGGCCGCCGGGTGGGGGCTGGTGAACCGAACGCGCTCGAGTCCTTCGATCTCGCCGCAGGCCCGCAGCAACTTGGAGAATGCCAAACGATCCCCGAATTCAACGCCATAAGAATTCACGTTTTGGCCGAGCAAGGTGACTTCCACAGCCCCGTCATCCACCAATGCCTGGATTTCGGCAAGGATTTCACCGGGCCGGCGGTCCTTCTCCTTGCCGCGGAGTGAGGGCACGATGCAGAAGGTGCAGGTGTTGTTGCAGCCCACGGAGATGGAGACCCACCCCGAGTAGACCGAGTCCCGCTTGGTAGGCAACGTTGAGGGAAAGACGTCCAAGGACTCGAGGATTTCGAGTTGTGCCTCGTTGTTGTGTCGGGCGCGTTTGAGGAGGGCAGGAAGGGCACCGACGTTGTGAGTACCGAATACGGCATCAACCCACGGCGCCTTCTTCACTATGGTTTCGCGGTCCTTCTGCGCAAGGCAACCACCTACGGCAATCTGCATTCCGGGGTTGGCCTCTTTGACCTGCCGCAACTGGCCGAGATTTCCGTAGAGCTTGTTGTCCGCGTTCTCCCGCACCGCACACGTGTTGAAAACCACGACGTCGGCAAGCTCACCTTCAGCGGGAACGTAGCCCGCATCCTCCAGGAGTCCCGCCATGCGTTCCGAGTCATGGACGTTCATCTGGCAGCCAAACGTCCGGACCTGGTAGGTCCTGGGCTCAGCCGAAGGGGTGGTGGCAGCTGCTGGGGAAGGAATGGTCAAACTCACTACTCAAGGGTACCGGCTTCTGCCAGCACCTCACCGACGATCCTGAAGGCCATGGAGGGGGCGTAGCCCTTCCGTGCGAGCATCGAGGCCAACCTCCGCGTGTACTTGTCCCGTTCGGCACGATCTGACAAGTCCACGCCTGGCCGTAGCTTGCGCTGGACGAGTTCCCGCGCAGCCACTTCTTCGTCTTGGTCGCTGAGCTGGGACAGGGCTTCCTCCGCTGCGTCCAGGCCAATGCCTTTATCTGTCAGTTCGCGACGAAGCGCACCCTTGGCCAGTTTTTTGCTTTGCGAGCGGCTGCGGACCCACATCCTGGCAAACTCGGCGTCGTCGATCAGCTGAACTTCTTCGAACCGGTCGAGGACAGCTTCCGCCACGTCCTCGGGAACATTGCGTTCGGCAAGCTTGCGGGCCAACTGCAACCGACTCCGCGGCGCCATCGTCAGCTGCCTGAGGACGATGGCGCGCGCCACGGACTCGGGGTCCGGCTCGGGATCAGAGGCGACGGAGGAGTCGGGGTCCGGCCCTCTCCTAGCCGTCAACGGCCTTCAGCTTCGGAGAGTCTTCCTCCGGCTTGATGACGCCCACGCCAAGCTTCTCCTTGATCAGACGCTCCAGTTCCTGGGCGAGCTCAGGATTATCCCGCAGGAACCTCCGCGAGTTCTCCATGCCCTGGCCGAGCTGATCGCCGTCGTACGTGAACCACGAGCCCGACTTCTTGATGATGCCGTGCTCAACGCCCATGTCGATGATGCCGCCCTCACGGGAGATGCCCTGACCGTAGATGATGTCGAATTCGGCGATCTTGAAGGGCGGGGCCATCTTGTTCTTGACGATCTTTGCCTTGGTCCGGTTACCGACGGAGTCGGCACCCTCCTTCAAGGTCTGGATACGGCGAACGTCAATGCGTACTGAGGCGTAGAACTTCAAGGCCTTACCACCGGTGGTGGTTTCCGGGGATCCGAAGAACACACCGATCTTTTCACGCAACTGGTTGATGAAAATTGCGGTGGTCTTGGTCTGACTCAGGCGGCCAGTGATTTTACGCAGGGCCTGGCTCATGAGTCGGGCCTGCAGACCAACGTGGGAGTCGCCCATTTCGCCTTCGATTTCAGCGCGGGGTACCAAGGCGGCCACGGAGTCAATGACGACGATGTCCAAGGAGCCGGAGCCCACCAGCATGTCCATGATTTCCAGGGCCTGCTCGCCGGTATCCGGCTGGGAGACGAGGAGGGCATCGGTGTCCACGCCGAGCTTGGCGGCGTAGTCCGGGTCCAGGGCGTGCTCAGCATCAATGAAGGCCGCAATGCCGCCAGCGCGCTGTGCGTTGGCTACGGCGTGCAGCGCAACGGTGGTCTTACCTGATGATTCCGGACCATAGATTTCCACGACGCGGCCACGGGGCAGGCCGCCAATGCCAAGGGCGACATCCAATGCAATGGAGCCGGTTGGAATGACCTCGATGGGTGCGCGGGTGTCGTCACCCAAGCGCATGATGGAGCCTTTGCCGAACTGCTTGTCGATCTGGGCAAGCGCTGCTTCAAGCGCCTTCTCACGATCCGGGGTTGCCGCCATGGTTCACACCTCTGATGCTTTCTCGCTGTGGAGTGGCCCGAAAGGCCGCTTTCCTGTCATGTCAGACGCTATTACCTTGCCCTGACATTTTTAGAAGCCGGTTCCGACTATGTGGATAACCGGTTGCTCTGGAATGCGTCTCCGGGATCAATTTTCCTCTCACAGGAGCATATCCCCATCCGAACAGATATTCGAACAACGGCGCGGCGTGTCACCGCCCGCGGCAGCAGTAGCCGCGACAGGCTTCAGCTTGACGCAGGCTTGATGTCACGGCCGAGCCTGCGTTCTGGAGGAACATCCTGGACCTCGCACACCGCCAGCCAAACCTCACGCGGATGATATCCAGCGGCCAAAGCTTCCACGGCCGTCCGCCCACCAACACCGGCAAGTACCAGGGAAGTGGCCAGGACTCGGGAGTAGCCCGCTCCAAACTCGTCGTCCATCAATCGCCAAAAGTCACTTGCCCTCACGGATGAAGTCTCTCATGGCACCGGACTCTAGAATGGTTGCCATGAGCAATCCTCTCCAGAGCACGCCGGATCCGGCCGTGTCAGGCGACGCCGTTGATGACGCCCTCCAGCAGGTGGAACACCAGCTGAGCCTGCTCTGGCGCCGCGCGCGCTCGATCTCGCACCAGTTGTCCCGCCAGGTGCATCCTGACATGGAACCGGCCGCCTACGGGCTTCTCACCGTGATCCGCAGGGAAGGGCCCATCCGCCTCACGGATCTGGCCACCTGCATTGGCGTCGGCAAGCCGTCCGTGAGCCGCCAGATCGCGTTCCTCGAGAGTATCGGCCTTGTCTACAAGGAAGCCGATCCCCAGGACGGCAGGGCCCAGTCCATCCGGCTGACGGACAAGGGCGAGGAAAAGATGCATCTGGTTCAGGACGCCCGCAGGCAGGTGTTCCGCGAACGCCTCGGTGAATGGCCGTTGGAGGACGTCCAGACGCTGGCCGATTACATGGGCCGGCTCAACGCCATCTATGGCGACGGCGTGCTCAATGTGAAGGACCCCGGAGCTGATGTTCAGGACAAACCCGCGGGCCTTTGAGCGGCGCCTGCGGCCACCACCAGGCAACCACCAGTCGAAGCGTTAAACAAAGGGAGGTCCCCAGCCTCAGGCTGGGGACCTCCCTTCACATCAATCCGGCGAACGGTTACCGCGCTCCGGAGAGCATTCCCTGCGGGAAGTCGTCCGTAAGGTCAAGATCCCGACCGTAGCGCTGGGAGAATTCCTGCGGAACGGTGTCCGGGACTGCGACACCTTCTGCGACGGCCACGCGGTCGCTGACTTCGCGAAGCATGTGGGACAACGGAACATCCAGGGCTGTGCAGATAGAGGACAGGAGCTCGGAAGAAGCCTCCTTCTGGCCGCGTTCAACTTCACTCAAGTAACCAAGTGAGACGCGGGCGCTGTGCGAAACCTCGCGGAGGGTACGGCCCTGACGCTGGCGGACATCGCGCAGTACATCACCGATCTCGTGGCGTAGTACGACCATTTTGCGCTCCTTCTGTTCGCTCTGTGTCTGATCAGCCAAGCCCACATCCTTCCAGCGGACAACGCCGTTCACGGATACGGGCTGCTTTACCATCTGTATCGCCTTGCTCCCTCGTTCATCCGGTTCGCTGGCTGGCGGACCGGGTTGGTTTCTACATCCTAGGCGCCCCGGCTCTTCCGAAGCGACACAATGACACAACTATTGGCAATCAGTTTTTGTTCCCGACTACTTTACGAACGGTAACCAACGTCACTGACCGCCACAATCAGCCGCTCCAAGGCCGCCTCGCAGGCTTGTTCACGGATGGATTGCCGATCACCCGAAAAGAGGTATTGGAACGAGGCCACGCCCGCGTCGCTGGCGACGCCAATAAAGACGGTTCCCACCGTTTTGCCATCGTGCGGCTCTGGTCCGGCCACACCGGTGGTGGAGATTCCGACGTCGGCACCGCACGCTCGCCGCGCGCCATCAGCCATGGCTTCGGCAACGGCGCCGTCCACGGAGCCGACAGCGGCAAGAAGTTCCGCCGAAACGCCTAGGACGCCCGCTTTGACCGAGTTCTGATACGCGATGACGCCACCCTGCAGCATTCCGGATGCACCCGGGGTGTTGGCCAGTGTTGCGGCCACCATCCCTGCTGTCAGTGACTCAGCCGTGGCCACCGTGAGGTTCTTCCCGATCGCGGCCGCGACAGCCGCCGTCGCCGTTACCGCGGCACCGGCCGTCATGCGCGACGGCCCGCTGCTCGGAGCTTGAGCGCCTGAACGACATATTCGACGCCGGTCCACAGCGTAATGGCAAGGGCCACCATCATGACCCAGAAGGCGATATCGCCCATCCAGGGGGCAACCGCCTTCAGCGGCAGTAGGTACAGGAAGATTGCCACGGTTTGGACCACTGTCTTCAGTTTTCCACCGCGGGAGGCCGGCATGACGCCATAGCGGATAACAACGAAACGCAGGGCGGTAATGCCCCACTCGCGTACCAGGATGAGGATTGTGACCCACCAAGGCAGCTCCCCCAGGATGGACAGAAGCACCAGCGCGGAACCGATGAGCAGTTTGTCGGCAATGGGGTCGGCGATCTTGCCGAAGTTGGTGATGAGCCCCCGCGCGCGGGCGATGTCGCCGTCGAGCTTATCCGTGTAAATCGCCACAGCGAAGGCAACCACAGCGGCCCAGCGCCAGATGCCGTACTCGCCGTTGTCGGCGAGAAGGAACCACACAAAGAACGGAACCAGGACGATGCGGAGCATCGTGAGGATGTTGGGCAGGTTCCAGACGTCGGAACTTCTGGACGTGGCGTTATCACCCTCGGCTGTAGTCACCCCTCTAGGCTACCGTCTTTGAGGCGCCCGTCTTTGAAGCTAGCGCCCTGTGAGCGACCAGGCGTCCTCGCCGCCTTCGTCGTCGTCATTCGGGGTATCGGCACCGTCGTAGTACTCGATTGCCTGGGTACGGTTGTCCAGGTCCGCTGCGACGAGATCCTCCGCGTAGCCGCCGACGGCGATGTTCGCGTTGGCGTTGTCGCTCAGGGCCGCGGTCTGCGCGTCGGGCGAAACGGGTGACTCCTGGCCCTTCATGGCAGCGAGTACGGCAGCGAGGTCGTCCGGTTTGACCAGGACGTCGCGGGCCTTGGAGCCTTCGGAAGGACCCACCACGCCTCGGGATTCGAGAAGATCCATGAGGCGCCCGGCCTTCGCGAAGCCAACGCGCAGCTTGCGCTGCAGCATCGACGTCGATCCGAACTGCGTTGTGACCACCAATTCGGTGGCCTGCAGAAGGACTTCGAGGTCGTCTCCAATGTCGTCGTCGATCTGCTTCTTCGGCGCCTCGGCAGCAACGTCATCGCGGTACACGGCCTGCAGCTGTCCCTTGACGTGCTCAACCACCTTGTGGATCTCGGACTCGGTGACCCAGGCTCCTTGGACGCGCATGGCCTTCGAAGCACCCATCGGCAGGAACAAGGCGTCACCCTGGCCGATGAGCTTTTCCGCACCCGGTTGATCCAACACCACGCGGGAGTCGGTGACGGACGATGTGGCGAAGGCCATACGGGACGGAACGTTCGCCTTGATCAGGCCGGTCACGACATCCACTGAGGGGCGCTGCGTGGCCAGGACCAGGTGGATGCCCGCGGCGCGGGCGAGCTGGGTGATGCGGACGATGGAGTCTTCGACGTCGCGCGGGGCCACCATCATGAGGTCGGCGAGTTCGTCCACAATCACCAAGAGATACGGGTAAGGCTTGATGATGCGCTTGGAGTCAACCGGAGGCACCACTTTGCCTGCCCTGACTGCTTTGTTGAAGTCGTCGATGTGCTTGTAGCCATAGTTGGCGAGGTCGTCATAGCGGGCGTCCATTTCGCGAACCACCCATTGCAAGGCCTCGGCGGCCTTCTTGGGGTTGGTGATAATGGGCGTAATGAGGTGCGGTACGCCCTCGTAGGCCGTGAGTTCCACGCGCTTGGGGTCCACCATGACCATACGGACCTCATCCGGCGTGGCACGCATGAGGATGGACGTGATCATGGAGTTCACGAAGCTCGACTTACCAGCGCCGGTGGCACCGGCCACGAGCAGGTGGGGCATCTTGGCCAGGTTGGCCACCACGTAGCCGCCTTCAACATCCTTGCCGACGCCCATGACCATAGGGTGGTCTGTGCGGCGGGCATTCTGGCTCCGCAGGACGTCGCCCAACGAGACCGTTTCACGGTCCGTGTTGGGAATCTCGATACCGATGGCGGACTTGCCGGGAATGGGACTCAGGATGCGGACATCGCTGGAGGCAACGGCGTACGAGATGTTCTTTGAGAGCGCCGTGACGCGCTCCACCTTGGTGCCCGGAGACAACTCAATTTCGTAGCGGGTCACCGTAGGACCACGGCTGAAGCCTGTTACTGCGGCGTCGACATTGAACTGTGTGAGGGTGTCCGTCAGAGCGGCGACGACGGCGTCATTCGCCTCCGTGCGCTCCTTCGGAATGGAGCCCGGCGTGAGGTAGTCGGAGGCCGGCAAGGTGTAGGTGACATCGCCTGCGAGGGACAACTGCTCCGTGCGCTGTGGAATGGGCGTAGGTGGCGGCGGTGGTGTCGCGGGACGGGCGGGCACCTGGGCGGCCGTAGGCGCAGTCATCTCGGGCGTCAGGACCGGAATGGCTTCGGTGGGGTTGTCGATCCCGGGAGTGGCACCGGCCAGGCCTTGGGCCGCCTTGATCTTCCCGACGGCGATCTCCGCCTGGGTGGGGCGACGCACCCCCGGCGGAACGCGCGGTGCGGACGGGCCGGGAGTTTCGTCGTCGTCGACAATGGCGTGCTCGAAAGCCTCGTCTCCGACGTAACCTTCCAGGCCGGCGTCGGTTTCCTCGTCCTTGCCGAAGAGGCGCATGCGCTTCTTCTTCTTGGGCTTGGCGGCAGCATCGTTCTCGTAGAGATAGCTGCGGTCGTGGGTGTCTTTGCCGGAGCCGTCCATGAGATCGACGCCCATGAGGTGCTCATAGGCGCCGCGGATCCGGGCGGGAATGGCACCAAAGGGGGTGGCCGTCACGATCAGCAGCGAGACGAACGCGAGCAATCCGTACACAATCACTGGAACAGCTGCGTGAATTGCGGCCAGCGGGGCGGAAGCAAGGAAGCCGAGCATTCCACCGGCCTTGCGCAATCCGTCGAAGCCATCCGCCACCGTGGGCATGCCGCCAATGACATGGGCCAACGCCGAACCGGCAAGGGTCATGATCATGAAACCGATGCCTACGCGGTTGTTCCCCCGGCCATCCTGTGGTTTCCGGAACAAACGGAAAGCACAAATGAAGAGCATGAACGGCAGGATCAGTGACATCCAGCCGAACGTCCCGTTGACCACGCTGTACACGGCGTCGGGAAGCCAACCGGTGAGGCCCCACCATGCGAAGGTTGCAATGCCAATGCCCAGGACCAAGTTGAAGAGGGCCGCGCCATCCCGTCGGTCAGCGGGATCGAGGTCGCTGACGTCGTGGCCGATTCGCCTGACTCCGGCGCCCACGACGTGGCCGATCCCCTGCCACGCTCCGGACAGCATTCGGAGCGGCAGCGGAGCTTGGGGCTCGACGGCGGCTGCTTGCTTGGTGCGGGCAGTGCTTGCCCTGCCGCCCTTGGCCGCCGCAGCGCTGCTTTTGGATGCAGCTCCGCCCCGGCCTGTGCCGCCGGTTTTATTGTTTGAGCTGCCTCGTGGCGTGGAGGTAGTACGGGTCGCCATAAGTGCCACGGTACCCCAAGGGGGCCTGAAATCCGCGGATTTCAGGCCCCCTTGGGCATTCATGTTGCTGGCTGGCTACGCTTCCAAGACCACTGGGATGATCATGGGGCGCCGGCGCAGCTTCCGGTTGACCCACGTGCCGATGATCCTGCGGACCACTTGCTGCAACTGGTGGTTGGTGTGGTCTGTGTGATTAAGCACAGCGTCCTCGAGTGCGGCGTTGATCTTGGGAATGATCTCATCAAAAACCGAATCATCCTCGGCCACGCCGCGGGCATGGATCTCCGGGCCGGACACGATCTTGCCCGTGGTACGGCTGATGACCGTGATAACGGAAATGAATCCCTCATCCCCCAGGACGCGACGGTCCTTGAGGTCGGCGTCGGTGATCTCGCCCACGCTGGAGCCGTCCACGTACACGAATCCGACCTCTACCTGACCAACGACGTTCGCCTTGTGGTCCTTGAGGTCGATGACCGTGCCGTTGTCGCTCAGGATGATGCCTTCCGACGGCACTCCTGATTCCAGGGCAATGTTGCCGTTGGCGATCAAGTGCCGGGTTTCACCGTGCACGGGCATGGCGTTCAGCGGCTCAAGGATGTTGTAGCAGTAGAGCAACTCGCCCGCCGCGGCATGTCCTGACACGTGAACCTTCGCGGTCCCCTTGTGGATCACGTCGGCGCCCAGCTTCAGGAGACCGTTGATGATGCGGAACACGGCATTCTCGTTGCCCGGAATGAGGCTGGAGGCCAGGATCACGGTATCGCCCTGGCCAACAATCACACGGTGATCACCATTGGCCATGCGCGAGAGGGCTGCCATGGGCTCACCCTGCGATCCGGTGGACATGAGGACCACGCGGTCGTCCGGCAAGTTGTCGATGTTCTTGATGTCCACCAAAATGCCTTCAGGCACGTCCAGGTACCCAAGCTTGGCGGCGATGGCCATGTTACGCACCATGGATCGGCCAACGAAAGCCACCTTGCGGCTGTGCTTGGCAGCAGCATCGAGGACCTGCTGGACGCGGTGGACGTGGGACGAGAAGGAAGCGACGATGATGCGCTTCTTCGCCTGCCCGAACAACCGGTCCAGGGTGGGCCCGATTTCCTTCTCTGCCGTGGTGAAGCCAGGCACATCGGCGTTGGTGGAGTCGGCCATGAAGAGGTCTACGCCTTCTTCTCCCAAGCGGGCGAAGTGCCGAAGGTCCGTGATACGGCCGTCGAGCGGCAGCTGATCCATCTTGAAGTCGCCCGTGTGCAGAACGTTGCCGCCCTCGGTACGGATAAAGACTGCCAGGGCGTCCGGAATGGAGTGGTTGACAGCCACGAACTCGCACTCGAACGGACCGAACTGCTCCACCTGGCCCTCGGTGACGGTCAGCGTGTAGGGCTTGATCCGGTGTTCCTGGAGCTTTGCTTCCACCAGGGCAAGGGTGAGCTGGGATCCGATCAGCGGGATATCGGCTTTGAGGCGCAGCAGGTAGGGAACCGCGCCAATGTGGTCCTCGTGCCCGTGGGTCAGCACGACGCCAACGACGTCTTGGAGCCGGTCCTCTATGTAGGAGAAATCGGGCAGGATCAAATCGACGCCGGGCTGGGTCTCCTCAGGGAAGAGCACGCCACAGTCAACGACCAGAAGCTTGCCGTCGATTTCGAAAACCGCCATGTTGCGGCCAATTTCTCCCAGTCCACCGAGCGGAACAATCCGCAGCGTGCCTTTCGGCAGTTTAGGCGGAGTAACCAGTCCGGGAAGGGCGGTTTGGGTCATGTTTTGCTACTTTCCGGCGGAAGCGTCCTAGACGTTGAAGTCCATTCCGGCTTCCGCCAAATCCCCGCGGATGATTTCGATCTCGGCCGCGTCCGGCTCCACGAGGGGCAAACGGACAACCGAGTTGGGCAGGACTCCCTGCCACTTGAGAATCTGCTTGGCGGCTACTGCGCCTTGGACACGCGTCATGGTTCCACGAACCACGGGTTCCAGTTCAAAATTGATGGCCCTCGCCGTAGCGAGGTCGTTGGCGTTGACGGCGTCGATCAGCTCGCGGAAGCGGCGCGTAGCCACATGGGTGGTCACACCCACCAGACCGACGGCTCCGAGTGCCATCCACTGGAGGGTGAGTCCGTCGTCACCGGAGTAGAAGACGAGGTCCGTTTCGGCCATGACCCGAGTGGCAGCAGCGAAATCCGCTTTGGCGTCCTTGACGGCCACGATGTTCTGGTGTTGGGCCAGGCTGATCATGGTTTCGGGAGCGATCGCAATGGAGGAACGGCCCGGAATGTCATAGAGCATGACGGGAAGGTCCGTGGCCGAGGCGATCGTCTCAAAATGAGCGCGGACGCCGGCCTGGCTGGGCTTGTTGTAGTAAGGGGTGACGATCAGGAGACCATCGACGCCAACCTCCGCTGCGCGCTGTGAGAGGTGCACGGAGTGGGCGGTGTCATTGGTACCGGTTCCGGCGATGATGGCAGCCTTGCCACCGACGGCTTCTTTGACGGCACGGAACATGCCCAGGTTTTCGTCATCCGTGAGCGTGGACGTCTCTCCAGTGGTGCCTGTCACCACGAGTCCGTCGCAGCCATCCTGAACGAGCTTCTCTGCAAGTGCTGCGGCTTGGTCGTAGTCCACCTTGCCGTCCTCGGTGAACGGGGTGACCATGGCGGTCAGCAGGGTACCAAGGGCGGGGATGGAGGCGCGCAAGTCAGACATAAGAAAAACGTTACCCTGTCAAAGGCTTGTTACAAGAATGGGTTCCGCGTGATGGTCCTCATTCTCCGGCGCCCCTCCGGAAGCGATGGAGGCCCGACCACTCCAACTTTGCCACGACTGTTTCCGTGCCAACGCCCTTCACTTGCGCCAGCGACGCACCATCCGGGCCCCAGGCACCGCTGAGCCCGCACGATGCACCCAACGGCGTTTTCCCGCCCAGGTTCGCCAAGAGCCCGAATATTCGGTGATCCATGGAGCGGGCACCCATGTGAAGTCCAAGCCGTAGCTCCTCGCCGAGCGTATACAACGCCGATACCGCATAAACGTCCGCTTTCGCCTCGGAGGCAGCGGCCGCATGGGCGGGATGTGCTGCGTCAGCGCAGACTGCGAGCGCGATGCGCCACCCGTCAACGGTGACCATTCCTGGGCCGTTACCCGGGACGAAGATCTTGCGCTCTGCTCCATGCAGATGCGTCTTGAAGATCGGACGAACGGATCCCCCGGGGCCAACGACGAGAGATGCCAGCCGGGGAGTGGAATCCGCCTCCCTCCAGGCCGCTCCGACGATGGCTGTTGTCTTGGTGCGGGCACAAGCTTCCTGCAGCGGCTGGAGCCTGGGGTCGTGGGCGTTCAGCCAGGGACCGGTCGAGCCAGCCGTCCCCGAGGTGGTCAGAGTGTTGAGTTCATACCCAGTCAGGGAGAGTTCCGGAAACAAAACCAAGCGCGAGCCTTCTGACTGTGCACGCTCCACGAGGTCCACGTGGGCTTCGACATTTGCCGCGACAGTCTCTTCCCCGGCACCGGCCGTCAGGGCCTGGTACTGAACGACGGCGGCCAGCAGCGTTGCTGAGCCCGGAGCTTCTTCGACTGCTTGCGGTGCATGGGTCACCCGGCCATCCTATGCTGCAGCTGTCACGCAGGCCCGTGAGTGCGAGCAGACCCCTGAGTCCTCTCGGGCTCCTCGGAGCAGTAGTGTGCGACCGCACGCTCTTTGAGGTGCTCCGCCCAGGCAACCAGCCGCTGGGAAGCGCGGACAAACTCAAAAAGTTCGAGCGGCGTCAGGGACTCCAGGTCCGTTTCGGAGAGTCGTCGGGCGAGTTCTGCCCCTGGCGCTTGCTCGGCCAGGACAGTGCCTTCGCGCTGCCATTGTGTATCCTCGGGAGGCTCACCGGCCACCAACTGCCGGAAAAGGAAGTCAACCACACCGGGACTCATCGCCTTCATTGGTCCTTGAAGGCCCTCCAGCGGTTTCGGAACATCGTTCATGACGCCATGGTATTCGAACATATATTCGAACACAAGGTTCGTGTCCCCCGCAGCGGCCTCAGGATGGCCCGTGGTCGACGGCTGCCAACCAAGGCGGGGACCCGTACCCTCACAGCTGCCTATGAGACCATCTCAGCATGACTTCGCAAGAGACGGCACCACCCCGCAAAGTCCCCGGGAATGGCGCGGTCTCGTCCAGGCTCAGCGGCATCGACGCCGCGCGTGGGGCAGCTTTGCTGGGCATGATGTCTACCCACCTGTTGCCGACGTTCGGGCCGTCACCACAATGGGAGCCAACATTCGTGGGCTTGGTCTTCTCCGGACGGTCCGCGGCGTTGTTCGCTGTCCTTGCCGGCATCGGGTTGGCGCTGAGCACGGGAAAGCAGGAACCCAAGAGCGGCATGGAACTCTGGGCGGCCAGGGGCGGCGTGGCCATGCGCGCTTTGGTGATTGCCGTCGTCGGACTCACGCTTGGAGGCCTGGACGTCAACGTCGCCGTGATCCTGGTGCACTACGCAGTCCTGTTCCTGTGCATCCTGCCGTTCCTCGGCTTGAGGCTTAGGGCACTCTGCCTCTGGTCGCTCGGGTGGGTCCTGGTGTCCCCGGTGCTGGCCTCTTTGGTCCGGCCGTTACTGCTCGACGCGAACCCTCCCCTGCAACTTGGCCACAATCCCAACAGCGATGACCTGGGGACGCCCGGACGGCTGCTGGCCGATCTGTTCTTCACGGGCTACTACCCCGTGTTCCAGTGGATCTCGTATTTGCTGATCGGGCTGGTGATCGGTCGTCTGGCACTGACGACGGCGAAGGTACAGGTCCTGTTGCTGGTATGCGGAACCGCAGTGGCAACAGTGGCGAAAATCGTCGGCATCCTCGCCATGGAAGCCTGGGGAGGCCGGGCAGCGTTGGAGGCGCTCCCTGCCACGCGTGGATACCCGCTGGACAGCATGCTCCAAGTGAATCTCACCGGACTGCAGCAGGTTGATTCGTGGTGGTGGTTGGCCACGGCAGCCCCGCATGCCGGAACCACGCTTGACCTGTTGCACACCGGAGGTGTCGCGGCCGGCGTCGTGGGTCTTTTCCTGATGCTCGGCACACTGGCTGAACGCATCAAGATTAACTTCCTGATGGTCCTCAGCGGGCCTGGCGCCATGACGCTGACTCTCTACTCAGCCCACGTCTGGGTGGTATCCGGATTCACCAACCAGCCCCTGCCCGCCGGTTGGACCGACGAGGGCATGTACTGGACACAGGCACTGGCAGCCGTGGCCATTGGCGTCTGCTTTGCGTTGCTGCGACGTCGTGGACCACTTGAATGGGTAGCCCACACAGCGTCCAAGCTGGGCAGCTATCGTCCCGCAGCTGTGGGCTGAGAACGGAAGAGCTTCACGGCATCGCGCATGGAAGCACGGGCACGCTTGCGGTCTCCTGAGGCATCGTAGGCGCAGCTGAGGCGGAACCAGGAGCGCCAATCCTCCGGCGCGGCCTCAGCTTCGGCGCGGTACTTCTCAAACTCGGCATCGGCGGCAGCACGGACAATCCGCCCGCCGGGAGTGCGGGGCAGGGTGTCTTCGGGAAGCCCGCCTTCGGCTTCCAGAACCTTGGCCATCTGCTCGGTCCGGGCACCAAAGAGCAGTTCGCGGATGAGGGCCCATGCGCCGACCATGGGCAGGACCAGATAGGCCGCTCCGATGCCCTTGGCTACCAGGTTGGGGTCACCGAGCAGCAGGAACGAGCGCTGCACTGACACCACCAGGTACAGCACCAGCAACAGGGTGATGGCACCGACCCAGATTTTGGTGCGGTTTTTCTTCAAGGCGGTCCAGAAGTTGCCCATGGCCCTAGAGACCCAGGTCCAAGTAGCCGTCCAAGCCCACTGTGAGGCCCGGGTTGGCCGCGACTTTGCGCAGCCCCAGCAGGACGCCGGGCATGAAGGAAGCGCGGTCGAAGGAATCGTGGCGCAGCGTCAGCTGCTCGCCGGGACCACCGAAGAGTACTTCCTGGTGGGCCACCAGGCCGCGCAGGCGGACACTGTGCACACGAACCCCCTCCACGTCGCAGCCACGTGCACCGTCCAACGACGTTTCGGTGGCATCCGGGCTGGCAGGCACACCAGCTTCCTGGCGGGCCTCAGCAATCAACTGCGCTGTGCGCACTGCCGTACCTGAGGGCGCATCCACCTTGTTGGGATGGTGCAGTTCGATGATTTCCACGGACTCGAAATACTGCGAGGCCTTGGCAGCGAACGCGGACGCCAGCACGGATCCAAGGGCAAAGTTCGGGGCGATCAGGACACCGGTGTCCGGCTTCTCCTCCAACAGCGCACGCAGTGACTCCAGCCTGTTGGCATCCCAACCGGTGGTGCCTACAACGGCGTGGATGCCGTGTTCGACTGCGAACCGGACGTTGGTCTCCGTGATGTCCGGGACGGTGAGGTCAACAACATACTGCGCACCGGCGTCGAGCAGTTTCTCCAGGGAATCGCCGCGGCCAAGAGCCGCTACCAGCTTCATGTCGTGGGCTGCTTCAACAGCCTTAACGGCTTCAATTCCCATACGCCCGTTGGCGCCCAGCACTGCAACAGCAAGTTGTTCGGTCATGCCTTTAACCCTACCGCCGGGCCGGGCCCCGGCAGGAACCGTGACTGACGCCTACTCCCCCGCCCCCACCCACTCCACGGTGCCGTCCGTGAAGAACTGTTCCTTCCAAATGGGGACCTGCTCTTTGATCCTGTCCACCAGCTCCGAACAAACCGCGAACGCCTGGCCACGGTGGGCAGCGGCTACGGCACACACCAGCGCTGGATCACCGATCTCCAGCATGCCGATCCTGTGGGCAGCCCAGATGCGGACAGGCTGGGCGGCTTCGCCCGAGTGCTCGGCGACCAGCTGCGCCACGACGTCCGACATGATCTGGTGGGCTGTTGGATGCGCGCTGTAGCTCAGCCGGTCCACGGCCTTGCCACCGTCGTGGTTGCGGACCACGCCACTGAAGCTGACCACGGCTCCGGCTGTGTCCGATTCAACAGCCCTGATGGCCTGATCAACGGAAATGGGCTCGGCGCTTAGGACAGCGCTCACAACTTCGAAGTCCGTTTCAGTGCCCATGGCTTCCTTCCAATTGTTCGCAGAGGTGCCCAATCACGGGATCCAGGACAGCCAGTCCGTCCATGACACCCTTGGGAGAACCGGGCAGGTTGATGATAAACGTCTTTCCCGCAGCTCCGGCGTGGCCACGGCTCAGCATGGCCATGGGGGTCTTGGCGGTACCCGCACGCCGGATGCCCTCCATGATCCCCGGAATTTCGCGTTCGAGGAGCGGCAACGTCATCTCCGGCGTGCGGTCATCCGGGCTAAGGCCCGTTCCGCCGCTGGTAATGACCACGGCGGGTTCCTGCGTCAGGAGTGCCCGCAACGCAGCGCCTACGGGTTCGCCGTCCGGGACCACCATGGTGGGGAAGGTGTCGAAGCCGTGCTCCTTGAGCCAGTCAAGAATGATCGGACCCGTCTCGTCGGTGTAGATCCCTGCCGCCGCGCGCGTTGACGCAATGACGACGCCGGCCTTCCGCTGCGCGTTCGGCTCGCATGCGCTCATGCGCCCGCCTCCGTTGGGGTTGCCTCGCCGGACACTGCGTCACTGGACACTGCCCAGTCGCCGCTCTTTCCACCACTCTTGGCAAGAACGCGAATGTCGGTCAGCACTGCATGTTTGTCCACGGCTTTGATCATGTCGTATACGCTCAGGGCCGCTACGGACGCGGCGGTCAGCGCTTCCATTTCGACGCCGGTCACGCCGCGGGTCTTCACGGTGGCCAGTACTCCTACGGAGTCGACGCCAAGCTCGAAGTCCACGGTGACTTTGGAGATCGGCAACGGATGGCAGAGCGGGATCAGCTCAGGGGTCTTCTTTGCCGCCATGATCCCGGCGACCCGCGCTACGGCCAGCGCATCACCCTTGGGCAGCTCACCGGCCCCCAGCAAGGCCAGTACGTTGGGCGTGCTGCGGACGGTAGCTGTGGCGGTGGCTTCGCGGGTGGTGACCGCCTTTGCAGAGACATCCACCATCTGCGCGGTGCCGTCCTGCCTGAGGTGGGTCAGTCCACCGGAAGTATCGGGATTTTGGTTCACAGCATCCATACTTCCACTTCGGCTCCTTCGTCGAGTTCCGTGACGTCCCCGGGGATCTGCACCAAAGCGTTGGAGCGGGCCAACGCGTGGACCAGATGGGAGCCGGGGCCGCCTTCCATCCGGACCGAGCCATCAGGCTCCACGGTTCCGCGTCGGACTTGGTGCTTTCCCTGGGGGGAGGTTACCGGCTCCGCCAAGCTTAAATTCCGGACGGGCCGCGGCGCCGGAGCCCCCAGGACCTCCGAAAGGGCGGGCCGGAGGAACATCTCGAAGGAAACCAGGCAGCTCACGGGATTCCCGGGAAAGCCAAGGAACGGCACGTCATTGAAGGTGCCCAGGCCCTGCGGTCCACCCGGTTGCATGGCCACAGGCAGGAAATCCACGGGGTGGCCGGACATTGCTTGGCGGACCACTTCATAGGCCCCCTTGCTCACACCGCCGGTAGTCACGATGACGTCAACCGGGTTGTCCGCGGGGTCGGTATGGCTGCGAAGGACCGTCACCAGGCTGGTGGGGTCGTCGTCGGAAATACCCGCACGGACCACAGCCAGGCCGGCTTGGCGCATGGATGCTTCCAGGAGAGTCCCGTTGGAATCGAAGATCTTCCCGGCAGTAAGTTCCTCCCCCGGCTCCACCACCTCGTCGCCGGTGGTTACCAGGAGAACCCGGAGAGGCTGACGCACTTCGACTGTTGTCATGCCCAGCGCCGCCAGCAGGCCAAGCTGCGCAGGTCCCAGCAGGGTGCCTGACGGCAGGGCCAGCGCCCCCTCTTCGATGTCGCTGCCGCGGTTCCGCACATACGTGCCAGGAGCGACGGCAGGAAGATCAACAACCGCGTCCCGGGCTGTGGCGTCCGGGAAGGTGTCAGGGGTGGCCTTCTCGATAGGTACGACGGCGTCGGCGCCCTCCGGAATCATGGCCCCGGTCATGATCGGGGCGGCAAAGCCTGGCCTCAGTGCTGCCGGCGCGGCACCCGCCGGAACCGGCGCCGCTACCCAGAGCTCCGCACCGGCGTCGGGAATGTCCTTGGAGCGGACGGCAAAGCCGTCCATTTGGGAATTGTCGAACGGCGGCAGCGGGATGGGTGCATGAACGTCCACGGCGAGCGCGCCTCCCAAGGCTTCCAGAAGCGGCAGGCGATGGCTTGCCCTGGCTGCGGTGGCGCCGGTCAGCAGTTCCACCACTGCCTGGCGATGGGCTGCTACAGATCTGGGCACGGACATCCTCCTGTAGGGACACGTTGGCTTCCGGGAAAAACCCGAACGTACTCAGAGTAGGTCCTCAGCCCACCTTCACGCTGATGGTGTGGTACCCCGTGGCGCCATCCGGGGCTACGGGAGCCTTGTCTTCGGTCTGGGGTTCGCCGGTGGCATCAGTGGCCCGTACTTGGACTTCGTAGTCGCCTTGGGTGAGGTCGATTCCGAGCTGCCATTGGTACCAGGTATCGGCGGAAATCGCGCTGCCAAGCGTTGCCTTCCGCCAGGGACCGCGGTTGACGCGAAGCTCCACCCGCTCGATGCCACGATGCTGCGCCCACGCCACTCCACCAAACTGAACCGTTCCGGGCTGGACTGTCCGTCCGCTGCGGGGAACATCGATGCGCGACTGCGTCTTGATGGGTCCGTGGTCGCTCCAGCCACGGGGTGTCCAATAGGCGGTGTCGTCGGCGAAGCGGGTGACCTTGAGCTCTGTGAGCCATTTGGTGGCGGAGACGAATCCGTAGAGGCCGGGCACGATCATCCGTACCGGGAAGCCGTGTTCCAACGGCAGCGGCTCGCCATTCATGCCCACTGCCAGCAGCGCGTCCCTACTGTCAGTCAGTGCCTCCAAAGGGGTACTGGCCGTCCAGCCGTCATTGCTGGTGGAGAGCACCATGTCTGCCCCCGCTTTGGGCCCGGCCATCGCGAGGAGTTCCCTGACGGGCCAGCCGAGCCACAGGGCATTGCCTATGAGGTCGCCGCCCACGTTGTTGGACACGCAGGCGATGGTGATGTGCCGCTCCGTCATGGGCTTGGCCAAGAGCGTGGCAAAGTCCAGCTCGATCTCCCGGTCCACCATTCCGGTTACCTTCAGTTTCCAGGCGGGCGGGTCAATCGCCGGGACCGTCAGGGCGGTATCGATCCGGTAGAAGTCGTCATTGGGGGTCACCAAGGGACTGATGCCCTCCACGGACAAGCTTGCCCCGGCGGGGATTGCCTGGGGCGGCGTTGCAGGCTCCGGAAGCGTCATGGAGCCCCGGAACCCCGAGGCCACCGCCGTGGCGCGCGTGAGCACGGCAGTCACTGTCCCGGCGACCGCAGCTGCCAAGGAGGTTCCCGCCACGGCGTTCAGGAAGCTGCGCCGCGCCAATGGTGCGGGTTCGCTCCCCCGCTCGGCCGACATTTCATCAGACGGCGCCCACGTGGCGAGCCTTCGGATCAGCATTCGCAGCAGCAGCATGGTGGCAACCGCTCCGACGATGGGTGCCAGCGCGGCCTGCGGCCCGGCTTGCGCACGGGTCATGACGGCGGTCAGTCCCGCCGCGCCGGCCAGTCCCGCCAGTGCCAGCCCCAGACCCGTCCGGCGACGTTCCAGGGCCCCTGCCAGCGCCGCAAGTATCCCGGCGACGATTCCGATGGAGGCAAGCAGAACGATCTTGTCGGCCGTACCGAACAGTTGCACTGCCAGGTCCTTGACCCCCGGCGGCACGGCGTCGATCACGGCACCACCAAGCGCCGTGACGGGTGAAACCAACGGGCTGAGAAGACCTGCAGCCAGCTCTCCCGCAGCGATTCCTGCCGCCCCTGCCGCCAAGCCCGAGCCAGCAGCCCAAAGAACAGGCCTGTGCATGGTGGGCCTTCTTGTGGTGGGCCTGGCTGTGGTGGTGCTGCCTGTGGGCGTACTCATGATGTGCCTCCAAGGCGGTTAGTGGCTGAAGCAGTCGGAGGGCTTTCTCCCACCAGTGCATCCGGCGGGGCCAGTGCGTCCGGCGGGAGTGATCCAGCCGGAAGTGACAGTGCAAAGCGGCAACCGCCGTCGACGTTGTTGACCGTGACCGAACCGCCGTGGGCCTTCACAATGCCCGCCACCATGCTGAGTCCGATGCCGGCGCCGCTGTAACTCCCCTGCAGCGCTTCCCGTGTGCCCCGTGAAGGGTCTTTCTGCCAGCCGGTTTCAAACAAGTGCGGGAGGTCCTCCTCCGGAATGCCGCCACAGTGGTCGCGTACGGCGATCACTGCGTTGCTGCCCTCCCGTCCGACGCTGATCCTGACATCGGAGTCCGGCCGGCTGTAGAGAATGGCGTTGAGCAGGACGTTCCGCACAGCCCGGGCAAGGCTTGGCCCGTCGGCAACGGCCATGCACTCACGGTCCCCACCGCCGTCGAGCCTGATGCCGCGCTTCGCGGCCAAGGGGGCCAGATCGGAGAGCGCATCGCTGACGAGGTCGTAGAGGTCCAGCGGTTCGGCACGCAGGCGGAGACTGCCGGCCTGGATCTTGGACAGTTCCAGGAGGTCGTTGACCATGGCGGTCATCTGTTCCGTCTGCCCGATGATTTTCCGGTAGTAGCCGCGCACGTCGGATGCCATGCCGTCCTCAAGGGCTTCGGTCATGGCGCGCATACTGGCCAGGGGTGTGCGGAGGTCATGGGAAATCCACGAAACGAGTTCACGTCGCGCAGTTTCAATGGCCGCTTCGCGTTCCCGGGATTCGGCCAGGCTGCGGCTGCTTGCCTCAAGTTCCTGGGCGAGTTCGGCAAGTTCGGAGGTCATGGCGGGGGCGGCCCCCTTGACCTCCGCGATGGTGTGGTCCAACGTTTCGCCCCGGCCAAGACGCCGGGCAGCATCCACCAGCCGGGCAGCGTTCCGGGACACTCCCGCGCCCAGCATGAGGGACAGCGCAACCGCAACGGCTGATGCCATGGCAAGGATGTACCACATGACTTCGAGGTCCCGGGCGGAGATGAACATCGCGTTGAAGGCACTGACCATCCCCGCCACCAGAACGGCAACCGTGGCCACCACCACCAAGCAGATTTGCGCGAGCACGGAGGCCCGGCGAAGAACCCGCAGAAGCAGCAGCGTTGCAGCGCCAATGAGCATCGCCCAGAAAAGGACCCACGCCAGGATGGTCCACAGCTCACTGCCCTCCATGGTCGGCCTTCTTCCCCTCGGAGCTGTCATCGAACCGGTAGCCAACGCCCCAGACGGTCTTGAGCAGTTCGGGCTTGGTGGGATTGGCCTCGATCTTCTCCCGGAGGCGCCTGACATGGACGGTGACCGTGGAGAGGTCACCGAAGTCCCAGCCCCAGACCGCCTTGATGAGATCCTCCCTGCTGAAAACCTGGTTGGGTCTCCGCATCAGGAAAGCCAGGAGGTCGAACTCGCGGACAGTCAGGGAAAGTGGCACGCCGCGGTGGCCCACCGTCCGGGACGCGGGATCAAGTTCGAGTCCGGCCGCTTCCACCGGAGGTTCCGGCGTGAATTCCTTGATGCTCCGGCGCAGCACGGACTTGACCCGGAGGACCAGTTCCCGGGGCGAGAACGGTTTGGTGACGTAATCGTCCGCGCCTACTTCCAAGCCCAGGATCCTGTCATCCTCGGTTCCCAGGGCGGTGACCATAATGACCGGCACGCTCATGGTTTGGCGGAGTCGCCGGCACACCTCCACGCCGTCCAAGCCCGGCAGCATACGATCAAGGATTACAAGGTCCGGGCGACGCGCCGCGGCAACTTTCAGGGCACTGAAGCCATCGCCGGCCATGTCCACCTGGAAACCCGCCTTCAAAAGATAGTCGCGAACAACATCGGCGATGGTCTGCTCGTCCTCGACCAGGAGGATGCGACGGTTCCCTGGCTCCGCTGATGATGCCGTATGTGTGGTCACGCTTTCAGCATAGGTTTGCTGGTGGTCCTCGGCACCCGATACGGGCACCCCGGGCACAAGCGTATGGAATTTGTAAGAAGTGGGGCGCGGGGAAACTGTGTGACTGTAACCGGTGTCACCAATCCAGCCGGGGTGGCGTAGCCTGAATTTATGAGTGTTCAGTTGGGCATGCCGGTGCCCCCTTCGGGAGGTACCCAAAGTAGCGCGGCAGTACCGCCGCCGCGGCCTGCCGGCACGCCCGCCGGGTTGTGGGACCGCTATGGCCGACGAGCCACGGACATGCGGTTGTCCCTCACGGACAAGTGCAATCTGCGGTGCACGTACTGCATGCCTGCCGAAGGCCTGGAGTGGCTTTCCAAGCAGGCGGTCATGACCGGCGATGAGATCGTCCGGTTGGTGCGCATCGGTGTCAACGCCCTGGGCGTGCGGGAACTGCGGCTCACCGGCGGGGAGCCCCTGGTACGCGCCGATCTGGTGGACATCATCGCCGGCATCCGCGCCGACCACCCGGATCTCCCGATCTCCATGACCACCAATGGTGTAGGCCTGGACAAAAAAGCTGCCGCCTTGAAGGCCGCCGGCCTGACCCGGATCAACGTTTCCCTGGATTCCCTGCACGAGGAGACATTCACCAAGCTCACCCGGCGCCCTTTCCTGGACAGGGTCCTCGCCGGCGTGGATGCTGCCTGGGCTGCCGGCCTGGGTCCAGTCAAGCTCAACGCCGTGCTCATGCGCGGCATCAACGACGCCGAGTCCCCGGACCTCCTTGCTTGGGCTCTGGACCGCGGCTACGAACTCCGCTTCATCGAGCAGATGCCGCTCGACGCCGACCACGGCTGGACCCGCCGCAACATGATCACGGCCGCGGAGATCCGCGAATTATTGTCCCGCGACTTCGTTCTGGGCCCGGACCCCCGGGAGCGCGACGGCGCCCCCGCCGAACGCTTTGAAGTGCGACGCCGGGACACGGCAACAGGCGTCGCCTCCGGTCCGGTCCTCGGTACAGTTGGCATCATTGCGTCGGTCACTGAGCCGTTTTGCTCCGACTGCCGCCGAACCCGCATCACCGCCGAGGGCAAGATCATGAGCTGCCTGTTCTCGCGCGAGGAATTCGACCTCCTCGGACTCCTCCGCGAAGGAGCCACGGACGCCGAACTTGCGGAGCGCTGGCAGGACGCCATGTGGGTCAAACCCAAAGCCCACGGCATGGACCACACGGGTCTCGGCGCGGCGGACTTCGTCCAGCCGGACCGCAGCATGAGCGCAATCGGAGGCTGAAAGTTTGCTCGTCCGTTACTTCGCTGCCGCACGCGCGGCCGCAGGCGTCGAGGAAGAGTTCCACGCACTTCCGGCAGGCACCAGCCTGGAGGGCCTGCTGGAGGCCGCCCTCGCCGTCGAACGTCCTTCACCTCCCGAAGGCACGCCGCCGCTTGCCCGGATCGTTGCGCGGAGCAGTTTCCTGCGCAACGAGGTAGCCGTTCGGGATCGTGCGGCGCCACTTGGAGCGGACGACGTGATCGACGTCCTGCCGCCTTTCGCCGGAGGCTAGGACCGCACCCAGGTCACACCCTCCGGAAGACGCTCTTCAGCAGGGGGCTGAACCCGGCAGTCCCTTCGAGCCGCACATCGGCCGTGTGCACCAGGACGCCGTCCTCCACACGGAACGTATGCCTGGCAACCCCGTCAGTCGTTCGCCGATCCAGAGTCAACGTGCCGGCAGTCCACGTCCCGCGGACTGGGCTGGCCGGTGGCCTGCCCATGCTGTCCACGTAGTACCAGAGCGTCTCTCCATGGTCACGGTCCACGGTGAACATGCCGTGGCCCTCAAAATGTGCGCCGTCGGCTTCACGGTGCCGGTAGCTCTGAACCACCGCGTATCCGCCGGCGGCCTTGGTGAACACCACCTCTGCCTCAGCCGTCCGAGCAGATCCCCACGGCGATGCGGCGATCTCCGTGATGCCCCGCCAGTGACCGATGAAGTCCCGCAGTATCTCCGCAGCCTGGCCGCTTGAGGGCAGTTCCATCACGTCTCCAATGTCGAACAGGGCAGCATCATCACCGTGTGATCATGCTGCCCTGTTGAGAGTGCGTGCGTCCAGAGCCTAGGGACGTAACGGGTGGTTGGAAGTTCTCAGAGGCCGAAGGTCTCGGTTTCCTCGAACGGACCCACCACTGTGATGGTCCGGGGAGCTGCAGCGAGTTCGCGCGCAAGGTCCTGAACGTCTTCCACTGTCACGGCCTGGATGCGTGCCAGGGTTTCGTCGATGTCCTGGAATTCTCCGGATACCAGCTCTGCCCGGCCCAAGCGTGACATCCGAGACCCCGTGTCCTCTAGCGCAAGAACAATCCCGCCGCTGAGCTGGCCCACGGCCTTCCTGAGCTCTTCCTCGGTGATCCCATCCTTGGCGAGTTTGTCCAGTTCCACGCCGAGGAGCTCCAGCACCTGCCGGACCTTCGACGGCGTGCATCCGGCGTACATTCCAAAGTATCCGGCGTCTGCATAAGCGGCCGTGAAGGAATACGTGGAGTACACCAGGCCGCGCTTCTCCCGGATCTCCTGGAACAGCCTGGAGGACATTCCTCCGCCGAGAACAGCGTTGAGCACGCTCATGACAAAACGGCGATCGTCGGTGGCAACGATGGTGGGGCAACCCATGATGATGTTGGCCTGCTCCACGGGGCGCTTGACCACGTGGAGGCCCGACGTGCCGGTGATGACGGCCCGGTCGGTCCCGCGGCGCTTCACCGGAGCCGCTTCAGCGTCCAGTTGCCAGCCGGCAGCCTCCAACGCATCAAGCACCAGCTCGCAGACAACATCGTGGTCCAAGCCACCGGCGGCGGTGATGACGAGTTCTTCAGGGCGGTAGTAGCGCTGGTAGTGCTCCCACACCGAATCCCTTGCCACGGCCTTGATGGCATCCGGGGTTCCCCCAATGGGGCGGGCCAGTGGGTGGTTGCCGAGGACGGCCGCCACGAATTTTTCATGCGCGACGTCGGTTGGGTCATCGCTGTCCATAGCGATTTCCTCGAGGATGACGTCTCGCTCCTGCTCCAATTCCGCAGGATCAAGGACCGCGCCGGTGATCATGTCCGCAATGACATCGATGGCCATGGGAAGGTCTGTGTCCAGCACCCGGGCGAAATAGCACGTGCTTTCCTTTGCCGTTGCGGCGTTGGACTCACCGCCGACTTCGTCAAAGGCCGAGGCGATCTCCAAGGCTGTGCGCCTCTTGGTGCCCTTGAACAACAGGTGCTCAAGGAAGTGTGTGGAACCGTGCTGGCCGTCCGCTTCGTCGCGCGAGCCGACTGCAACCCAGAACCCGATGGTCGCCGACCGCTGACCGGGCATGGCCTCGGTCAGGACGCGCACGCCGCCGGGCAGGACAGAGCGGCGGACCACGGATCCGCCTTCGGCGCCATGGATCAATTCGCCACCGGGAAGCGTCTGTTCCAGCGGCAAGGGTACGACAGTCATTAAGGCCTTTCGGGTTAAGGCCGGAAGGGCCGGTGGAGCTTTTTCAAGCCCACCGGCCCCGCCGGGTGTACTGCTAACAGACTACTCTGCGGACTCTACAACGGCCTCGGCCGGAGCGTCCTCGGAAGCTGCGCCTTCTTCCTCGGCAACAACCGGGGAGAGGGAGAGCTTTCCACGGTCGTCGATCTTGGTGATCTCGACCTGGACCTTCTGGCCAACGGAGACGACGTCATCAACGTTGTCCACGCGCTTGCCATTGGCCAGCTTGCGGAGCTCGGAGATGTGCAGCAGGCCGTCCTTGCCCGGGGTAAGGGAAACGAAGGCGCCGAAGGTGGTGGTCTTGACGACCGTTCCCAGGTAGCGCTCACCGATTTCCGGGACCTGCGGGTTGGCGATGGCGTTGATGGCGGAACGTGCTGCGTCTGCAGACGGACCGTTGGTGGCGCCGATGTAGACCGTGCCGTCATCTTCAATGGAGATGTCCGCGCCCGTGTCTTCCTGGATCTGGTTGATCATCTTGCCCTTGGGGCCGATGACCTCGCCGATCTTGTCCACGGGAATCTTCACGGCGATGACACGCGGTGCGAACTCGGAGAGCTCGTCCGGGGTGTCGATCGCTGCGTTGATGACCTCGAGGATGTGGAGGCGTGCTTCGCGGGCCTGCTTCAGGGCTGCTGCCAGCACGGAAGCGGGGATGCCGTCGAGCTTGGTGTCCAGCTGGATGGCCGTGACGAACTCGGATGTACCGGCAACCTTGAAGTCCATGTCGCCGAAGGCATCTTCGGCGCCGAGGATGTCGGTCAGTGCGGCGTAGCGGGTCTGGCCGTCAACCTGGTCGGACACCAAGCCCATGGCGATACCTGCAACAGCTGCCTTCAGCGGCACACCAGCGTTGAGCATGGAGAGCGTCGACGCACAGACTGAACCCATGGACGTCGAACCGTTGGAACCGAGGGCCTCGGATACCTGGCGGATGGCGTAAGGGAACTCTTCGCGGGTCGGCAGAACCGGAACCAAGGCGCGCTCTGCAAGGGCACCGTGGCCGATTTCGCGGCGCTTCGGGGAACCGACGCGGCCGGTCTCGCCGGTGGAGTACGGCGGGAAGTTGTAGTTGTGCATGTAGCGCTTGCGCGTTACCGGCGACAACGAGTCGATCTGCTGTTCCATCTTGAGCATGTTCAGCGTGGTGACGCCCATGATCTGGGTTTCGCCGCGCTCGAAGATGGCGGAACCGTGAACGCGGGGAAGAACCTCGACCTCAGCGGTCAGCTGGCGGATGTCCGTCAGGCCACGGCCGTCGATACGGACCTGGTCCTTCAGGATGCGCTGGCGGACAACGTGCTTGGTGACCGAGCGGAATGCCGCGGACAGTTCCTTCTCGCGACCCTCAAAGGTGCCGGCAAGGGCGCCAAGGACTTCGTCCTTGAGCTCGTCGGAGGCGTTGTCGCGCTCCTGCTTGTCAGCGATCTGGAAGACAGCAGCCAGCTTGTCAGCAGCAGCAGCTTCAACAGCGGCGTAGACATCGTCCTGGTAATCGAGGAAGACCGGGAACTCAACGGTGGGCTTGGCAGCGCGGGCTGCCAGGTCTGCCTGTGCTTCGCAGAGAGCCTTGATGAACGGCTTGGCAGCCTCCAGGCCCTCGGATACAACCTCTTCGGTGGGGGCGGTTGCGCCCTGTTCCTTGATGAGGTTCCAGGAGTTGTCCGTGGCTTCGGCTTCAACCATCATGATGGCGACATCGTCACCGGCAATGCGGCCTGCAACAACCATGTTGAATACGGCGTTCTCAAGCTGGGAGTGCTTGGGGAAAGCAACCCACTGCGAACCCTGCTCGTCGGCGATCAGGGCAACGCGGACGCCGCCGATCGGACCGGAGAACGGAAGGCCGGAAAGCTGCGTGGACATCGAGGATGCGTTGATGGCAACGACGTCGTAGAGCTCATCCGGGTTGATGGCCAGAACGGTGACGACGATCTGGACTTCGTTGCGCAGGCCCTTAACGAAGGCCGGACGCAGCGGGCGGTCCATGAGGCGGCAAGCCAGGATGGCTTCCGTGGAGGGACGGCCTTCGCGGCGGAAGAACGAGCCCGGGATACGGCCTGCGGCGTACATACGCTCTTCAACGTCCACCGTCAGGGGGAAGAAGTCGAAGCCCTCGCGCGGCTGCTTGCCTGCGGTGGTGGCGGAGAGCAGTGCGGTGTCTTCGTCGATGTAGACCATCGAAGCGCCGGCTGCCTGCTTGGCAAGGCGACCGGTTTCGAAGCGAATGACGCGCTTGCCAAAACGGCCGTTGTCGATGATGGCTTCGGAGAACTGGATTTCGGGACCCTCCATAGAGAGTCACCTCCGTTTCTGTTAGCGGAAGTCCGCCGCATCAACCCAGGCCTCTTCTTTTTTCCTGGCCTGTACGACACCCGGTCATCGATCGAGATCCACGGGCGCCATCGTCACAGATGGCCTTCCCGGGAATCACTACCGAGGACCGCGAATGCGCGATGCGGTTGATTCCTGTTTTTAGTTGTTGGTGAAGAAGGCGGCCCGCCCCGCAAACGAGGGGGCCGCCCTCAAGGCAGACTAGCGGCGCAGGCCGAGACGCTCGATGAGCGAACGGTAGCGGGCAATGTCAGTGTTCTTCAGGTAGGAAAGCATGCGCTTGCGACGACCAACCATGGCCAGCAGACCGCGCTGGGTGTGGAAGTCGTGCTTGTGCTCCTTCATGTGCTCAGTCAGATCCTTGATCCGCTGAGTCAGGACTGCAACCTGAACCTCGGGCGAACCGGTGTCGCCTTCAGAGGTTGCGTATTCCTTGATGATGGACTGCTTTACAGCGGCGTCAAGTGCCACGTGAACTCCTAGAGTTGTGCCGTGCCTCCCGGTGCAGCGCCTCGCTGACGGGTTGCCCTTGGTACGTTGCCGCACACAAAAACAGGTCCAGCCGCCACGGACTGCAGCCGGATCCACTCATCAGTTTACCGGCACGTCAGCGGTGTTGTCGAAATACCGGCTAACGGGCGGTCAACAGCTCGTGGGCTTGGGCAACGTCAAGGCACATTTGCTCCACCAATGCCTCGGGTCCACGGTAGGCCACCATGCCCCGGAGGCGCTGGGTGAATTCGACAGCCACGGTCTGGCCATAGAGGTTGAAGTCCTCCACGTCCTCCTCCGGGCGGTCAATGACGTGAGCTTCCACTTGCCGGCTGACGCCGTCGAAGGTGGGGTTGGAACCAACCGAAATGGCGGCGGGCCACCGCGTTCCGGCCTGGTCGATCAGCCATCCCGCATAGATGCCGTCCGCAGGGACGTACCCCGTGGAGTCGTGGGAGAGATTCGCAGTGGGAAACCCGAGGTCTCTGCCGCGCGCAGCGCCATGGACCACTTCGCCGCGCATGCGGTGCGGGCGGCCAAGCACTGCGGCTGCAGTCACCACGTCGCCTTCGGACAAGGCTTCCCGCACCCAGGTGGAGGAACAGCGGCGGTCGGCGTCGCCGTCGTCGTGGACCGGAAATCCCCCCGCGCCGTACTCGTTGACAACCTCAACCCCAAACCCGAGTTGATTGCCCAATTCCTGCATGGTGACGACGTCGCCGGCATTGCCGGCTCCGAAGCGGAGATCGTGGCCCACCACCAGGTGTGCGGCATGAAGTCCGTCGAGAAGAACGTCCTGGACAAACTCCACAGGCGTCATGGCGGCGAGGTCCAGGGTGTACTTCATGACCAGCACGGCATCCACACCGGTGTCGGCCAGGGCATCGAGTTTGTCCTGGAGTCCCATGATCAGCTCCGGAGCGGAGTCCGGTCGGTGCACCTGGGCAGGATGGGGATCGAAGGTCACGGCCACCGAGGGGATGTTATGACGCTTGGCGCTGCCCGTCAGTTGGGCGAGAACATGTTGGTGTCCGCGATGGACGCCGTCGAAGTTCCCGATGGTAACGACAGTAGGTCCGAAGTCCTTGGGGACTTCAGTGGGATCGTTCCAGATGTGGACCATCAACCTCGCCTTTTACTGCAGATATTCGTTCCGCCCGGCAACCTCCCGGCGCCGGAACATTCTAAGGTTACCCGCAAGGGTGCCCGGCTCAGGACGGCCGGCGTTTGTTCAGCCACAGGAGTCCAAGGATCGGCAGCACCAGCGGCACGAAGCCATAGCCACGCCCGAACAGCGACCACACGGTGTCATGCGGGAACGCGACCGGGTCAAAGAGGCTGATTGCGCCAACCACCAGAACGCCAATGAGCTCCGTGAGCACGGCTGCCACCGAAACCTTGAACCAGGTGCGGCCCGGCTTGGCCAGGGAAATGGTGGCCACGATATAGACGACGGCGGCGAACGCCGACAGGATGTGCGCCAGCGGAGCTTCGGCAAACTTGGTGGCAATCTGGTAGCCGGCACGGGCAGTCGCCGAAAGCGCGAACACGGCGTACACCGCGATGAGCAGGCGACCCGGACCCGTGTTGCGGGTGTCCTTCTGCTGCGGCTGCTGGCTCGCAGAGTTTGTCTCGGTTCCAGTCACGTTGTGTTCTTCCTTCAAGGTCAGTACCAGATCTGGTTCATGCGGGCGGCCATGACAAGCACGGTGACGCCCACGGCGGCCAGGACAAAGTTGCTCCAGCGCGTGCGTTCAAGGATCGCCCAGTAGACGGCACCCAACGGGATCATGAGGGCTGTGATCAAGTAGCCCCAGAACTCCCACGCCTCACCGGCAATTTGCTCACCCATGGCAACACGGACGATCGATCCCACCAAATACACCACCAGCACCAGCTCCACGGCGAGCACGGAGAAGATCGTGGGGTCATTTGGGGCCTTCTTCATCAAACCGGCCACGATGCACATGATCGTGGACACCAATCCGACGATCAGGATGGCGTAAAAGTATCCGTCCATACCTACTTTGCCTGTCCTGTTCCTGCGTCTGTCCCCGACCCCGGTCCTGTGCCCGGGGCAAAAACCAGGACGGGTTTTGCGAAGGTCCCGGTATCTGCCAGCAGCGCTACCAGCTCCCCCGACGGCGCAAACGCTGCGGCAGGATTGTCAGCCGTGGCCGCGCCCGGCGTGCCTGCCCCGGGGCCGGCAGCAATGCGGCGCCCAAAGGAGATCTCGGTTGTCTCTTCGTCGCTCAGTTCCCTGTTGGGCATGAGGGCGCGTGCGGCCAGTGACATGTCCAGAACTTCGAGCTCTTCAGCCAGTTCCTCGAGGGTGCGGGCTTGGTCAAGGGTGTACGGACCCACCTGGGTCCTGCGCAGGGCCGTAAGATGGCCGCCGACGCCCAAGTCGTTGCCGAGGTCACGGGCCAAGGCCCTGATGTACGTTCCGGAAGAACACTCCACAGTGACATCAACGTCCACTACCCTGCCGCCGTCCACTCGGTTGATGGAGTGGAAGTCGAAGCGGTGGATGGTGACCGGGCGGGCAGCGAGCTTAACTTCTTCGCCGGAGCGGACGCGGGCGTAGGAACGTTCGCCGTTGACTTTGATGGCGCTGACGCTGCTGGGCACCTGCTGGATGGGACCGGTCAACGCGGCAACGCCGGCTGCGATGGCGTCGTCGGTGACATCCGCCGCGCTGCGGGCCTCCGTGACCTCGCCTTCGGCGTCGTCCGTGATGGTGCTTTCGCCGAGCCTGATGGTGGCGGTATACGTCTTGGACGTGCCCACGATGTACGTCAGCAAGCGGGTTGCCTTGTTGATGCCGAGCACCAGAACACCGGTAGCCATGGGATCAAGCGTGCCTGCGTGACCCACTTTCCGGGTACCGGCCAGCCGCCGCATCCGGCCAACCACATCATGGCTGGTCCATCCCTGCGGTTTGTCAACGATTACCAGTCCAGAAAGCACGCTTACCAGTATATGGGTGGCTAGGATGGCTCCCATGCCTGAGCTTGCCGCGCACGTCCGCGACGTACCCGTGAACCAGATCCGCGAAATCACCGAAGCCGCGTGGTCCACCCCCGGAGCTATCGTCCTCAGCATCGGGGAACCGGGCTTTGCGCTGCCGCGCCATGTCCTGGACGCCGGCATCGACTGCCTGGACCGGGATGAGACCAACTACACACCGAATGCCGGGATTCCTGCCCTCCGCAAAGCTTTTGCTGCCCGCTTCCGGGAGCAGCAGGGCGTGGACATTGGTGCTGAACGGGTCTATGTGGTGGACGGCGCCCAGCAGGGCCTGCATTTCGCCATGAGCCTGCTCCTCTCCCCCGGCGACGAAATCCTCACTCCGAACCCCGGGTACCCCACGTTCGCGATGACCAGCCGGCTCCTGCACGCTGTTCCCGTGCAGTATCCGCTGTATCCGCACAACGACTTCCAGCCACATATCGAGGACATCGAGGCCCTCATCACCTCGCGGACCAAGGTCCTGATGCTGAACTCGCCGTCCAATCCCTTGGGCGCCGTCATCAGCGAAGATGCTGTCCGGGATTTGGTTGACCTGGCTGTCCGCCACGACCTCTGGATCATCTCCGACGAGTGCTACGAGGCGTTTACGTTCGATGTACCCCATGTCAGTCCTGCCCGCTTTGACAGCGTCGTTCCGGGCCAAGCGAGGGTCTTCACGTCCCTGACACTCTCCAAGACGTATGGGCTCACGGGCCTTCGCATCGGCGCGTTGGTCTGCCCGCCGGGGCTGGAGCAGAAGATGAACAACGTCATGGAGTCCATCGTGTCCTGCGTCGCTTCGCCCTCGCAATATGCCGCGCTGGCCGCACTGACCGGCCCACAGGACTACGTGGCCAGGGCGCGCGACCACTATCGGAGCAATCGGGATGCAGCGTCGGCGGTGCTTGCAACCAAGGGAATCCCGTACCTCGGAGCGCAGGGAGCCTTCTACCTGTGGGCCGACGTCTCGCACCTGAGCGGAGGGGACGTCCGCGCCTGGGTGCGTAAATTCCTGGCCGATTCCGGCGTGTCGTTCGCGCCGGGTACTGCGTTCGGGTCCATCGGCGAGGACTGGATCAGGATTGCCCTCTGCGGCGGGCAGGATGACCTGCTCGACGGCGTCAATCGCCTCCCGGCGCGAGCTGGGGTTTAGGCGGGCCGGCCCTAGTAAGCCGTACGCCGTGCGTGGTTCCGCCACGCCTCGAACGGCTCGTCGGACGCGGCCAGCTCGGCATGCTCCACGGGAAGAAGCTCGGGCCTGTCACCACTGAAATATTCGTAGAACAAGGCGTCGTCGAACCCTGCCCTCGCAGCGCCATGCCTGTCAGCTGCAAAGTAGACCCGCCCGATCCTTGCCCAGAGCGTGGCTGAAAGGCACAGTGGGCAGGGCTCACAGCTGGCATAGAGGACGGATCCGGAGAGGTCGAACTTCCCGATGGCCGCAGCTGCCCTGCGGATCGCCACCACCTCGGCATGTGCCGTGGGGTCGTGGTCCCGGGTCACCCGGTTGACTCCCTCATGGACGGTTCCGTCCGGGGTGACCACGACGGCACCGAAAGGGCCGCCGCCGTCGGAGACGTTTTGCACGGCGAGCCTGATGGCCCGGTTCAGGTATTCCTCACGCTGGTGAGCACTGTGCGCCGACATGCTCTGATCCTAACGAGTTTGAGTACAGCTCATGCCCCTAAAACGCAGTCTTAGGGGCATGAGCTGTACAAAAACTTGAGGTTCTAGCGGTTGGCGTCTTCGTCGAGTTCGTTGTCGCCGGAGAGGTCAGTGTCCTCTTCGTCGAAGTCGTCCTCGTCGATGTCCTCCGGGGCATCACCCTTGTAGGGGTCTGCTTCGCCTGCGTGCTTGGCGCTGGCAGCCAATGCGGCTACCTCTGCATCGCGACGCTTGGCTTCACGCAGCAGTTCCTCAAGGTTCGAGGCGTTGACCGGAATCTGGTCAGCTACGAATTCGAGCGTCGGAGTGAGCCGAACAGTGATGTTGCGGCCAACTTCCTGCCGCAGCACACCTTTGGCCTTCTCCAAGGCCCTGGCAGCGTCTGCGTGGGCGATGTCGTCACCAAACACGGTGTAGTAGATGGTGGCGTGCTGAAGGTCGTTGGTGACGCGGGCGTCGGTGACCGTGATGGACTCGACGCGCGGATCCTTGACCCGGCGTCCGAGGGCCTCAGCGACGACGACCTTTATCCGCTGTGCCAGCTTGGCAGCGCGTGCGGGATCAGCCATGACTTCCTCCTGGAAAGTAGAAACGGGTACGGAACGGGTCCGCCGGGGCTACCCGACGGACCCGTTCCAAACGGAACCTAGACGCGCGGCTTTTCGCGCATCTCGAAGGTCTCGATGATGTCGCCTTCAGTGATGTCGTTGAAGGAGCCAAGACCGATACCACACTCGAAGTCGGTGCGGACTTCGGTGGCGTCATCCTTGAAGCGCTTGAGCGTCTCAACGGTGAGGTTGTCACCGATGACCTTGCCGTCGCGGCTGACACGTGCCTTGGTGTTACGGCGGATGATGCCCGTGCGGACGATCGAGCCGGCGATGTTACCGAACTTGGAAGAACGGAAGACTTCGCGTACCTCGGCAGTACCAAGCTGGACTTCTTCGAACTCCGGCTTGAGCATGCCCTTGAGGGCCATTTCGATGTCATCGATTGCTGCGTAGATGACCGAGTAGAAGCGCATGTCCACGCCTTCACGGTCAGCCAGTTCTGCAACACGCTCGGCCGGCTTGACGTTGAAGCCGATGATGATGGCGTTGTCCACCGTTGCCAGGTTGACGTCGTTCTGCGTGATGGCACCCACACCGCGGTGGATGACGCGGAGCTGAACGTCGTCGTCTCCGACGTCGATCTTGAGCAAGGCGTCTTCGAGGGCTTCCACGGCACCGGACACGTCACCCTTGAGGATGAGGTTGAGGGTGTCGATCTTGCCTTCGGCAACGGCCTGGTCGAAGTCTTCCAGGCTGATGCGCTTGCGACGCTTGGCCAGTGCGGCGTTGCGGTCGGCAGCTTCACGCTTCTCAGCGATCTGGCGGGCCGTACGCTCGTCCGGGGTCACCAGGAAGGTGTCACCTGCACGCGGCACGTTGGACAGGCCGAGGACCTGGACGGGGCGGGACGGCAGTGCGACATCGAGTGCCTCACCGTTCTCGTCGAACATGGCACGGACACGGCCGTGGGCCGTACCGGCAACGATCGTGTCGCCGACAGCCAAGGTACCGGACTGGACGAGGACGGTAGCAACCGCACCGCGGCCCTTATCCAGGTTCGCTTCGATGGCAATGCCTCGAGCGTCCTTGTCCGGGTTGGCACGCAGGTCCAGGGCGGCATCGGCCGTCAGCAGGACTGCGTCGATCAGTTCGTCGATGTTGAGGTTCTGGCGGGCAGAGACCTCAACGAACATGGTGTCGCCACCGTATTCTTCGGGAACCAGGCCGTACTCGGTCAGCTGGCCCTTGACCTTGTCAGGGTTGGCGCCTTCCTTGTCGATCTTGTTCACTGCGACGACGATCGGCACGTTTGCTGCCTGTGCGTGGTTGAGCGCTTCCACCGTCTGGGGCATAACGCCGTCGTCGGCTGCGACAACCAGGATCGCGATGTCAGTGACCTTGGCACCACGTGCACGCATGGCCGTGAAGGCCTCGTGACCGGGGGTGTCAATGAAGGTGATGTCGCGGGCCGTGCCCTCGTGGACGTGGCTGATCTGGTAAGCACCGATGTGCTGGGTGATACCACCATGCTCGCCGGCCACAACATTGGAGTTGCGGATGGCGTCGAGCAGGCGGGTCTTACCGTGGTCAACGTGACCCATGACCGTGACAACCGGTGCGCGGGCTTCGAGGACGTCGTCGCCTTCGGCATCGAGTTCGTCCTGGATGTTGATGTCGAACTGGTCGAGCAGTTCGCGCTCTTCATCTTCCGGCGAAACAACCTGGAGCTTGTAGCCAAGTTCGGCGCCAAGCAAACCAAAGGTGTCCTCGTCGAGGGACTGCGTAGCCGTAGCCATCTCACCGAGGTGGAACAGCACGGTCACGAGCGATGCGGGGTTCGCATCGATCTTCTCGGCAAAGTCCGTGATGGACGAGCCGCGACGCAGGCGGATGATGGTCTCGCCATCGCCGCGGGGTACCGATACGCCACCCAGCGACGGAGCACTCATCTGCTCCAGTTCCTGGCGCTTTGCACGCTTCGACTTGCGCTGCTTGCCACGACCGGCGCCGCCCTTGCCGAAGGCACCCTGGGTGCCACCGCGACCGCGGCCACCCTTGCCAAAGCCACCGCCGGCGGGAGCTCCGCCACCGGTACCTGCACCTGGTGCGCCACCGGGACGACCCGGTCCGCCGCCGGGACGGCCTGCGCCACCGGGACGGCCTGCGCCACCCGGAGCCGGACGCTCAGTGCGGTTGGGCATCATGCCCGGAGTAGGACGGTTTCCGCCGCCTGGACCACCGGCGGGGCGCGGAGCACCCGGACGGGGCGCGCCGGGACGCGGAGCGCCCGGACGGGGACCACCGGTGCCTGCTGCGGGACGGGGTCCGCCTGCACCGGCTGCGGGACGGGGACCACCGGGGCGTTCGCCGTCGTTGCGGCGTTCGCCTCGGGGCATGCCCTGGGACGGTGCGAACGGGTTGTTACCCGGACGCGGCGGACGGTCTCCATCGCCGCCACGGCCGCGGGGCATGCCCTGGGACGTAGCAAACGGGTTGTTGCCCGGACGAGGACCGCCCGGACGCGGCGCCTGGCCACCTTGACGCGCCGGAGCCGGAGTCTCTGCCTTGGGAGCAGGGCGGGCACCGGGCTTCGCGGAAACCGGCGTGGACGCGGCGGGAGCAGCGGGTGCTGCAGGTGCCTGTGCCGCAGGTGCCTGTGCCGCAGGTGCCTGTGCTGCGGGAGCCGGAGCTGCCGGAGCGGGGGCTGCGGGGGCCGGAGCCTTCGGTGCTGCAGGTCCGGGAGCCGGAGCGGCCGGACGGGATGCTGCGGGGCGGGTTGCCGCGGGAGCGGCTGCGGGCGCGGCGGACTTTGCAGCGCCGGCACCCGGGTAGGCGTCGCGAAGCTTCTTCACGACGGGGGCCTCAATGGTGGAAGAGGCGGAGCGAACGAATTCGCCCAATTCCTGCAGTTTGGTTACTGCATCTTTGGAAGTAATACCGAGCTCTTTGGCGAGCTCATGTACGCGGACCTTGGCCACATTTCTCCTGTCTCGGTCCGCACCGAGCCAGGCACGAACCGTCTACTTCTTACTGCGGGCCTTCGCCGCTTGCGCGAGTGAAAGGCCCATTGCAGAGCGCAACAAAGTTGTCATCGTTACGCACTCATCGCTGGGAACTCATCGGGTTTCCATCAGTTTTCTGACCCGCTTTCAGGTTTGGACGGTTTTCCCGTGGGGGCCTGGGCCTCCACGAGTGGCGTACCCGGCATCAGGTAACGTTCAACGGCGCCCGTTTCGGCAGCGCCCGCGAGGGCCCTTCCGAAAGCGCGCCGCTTGATTGCCAATGCCAAGCACTTTTCGCTGGGGTGCAGCCACGCACCCCTGCCGGCCATCCGGCGTCGAACATCCACCAGGACAGCGGATGAACCGTTGCCTTGGGCGACGAGCCGGACAAGCTCGGACCGGGAACCTTGTTTCCGGCATCCGATGCACGTGCGAACAGGCCCAAGGCCATGATCGAGCAGTTCAGCCACGATGTGTCCAACCTGCCTTACGCTACTGGCGCCCGACGGCCCCTGACCTGCACACGCAGCTGAGGCACGCCAAAGCGCGCGGATACCGGACGTAAGCCCGGTTCCATCTAGTCTAGCCCCCGGCCCGGTACTCCCGAAACCAGGAACGCCGCCAGCGCGGCGCCAAACCGGCGGCATGGGCCGCCGGTTGAACCGCTAGTCGGTCTTGACTGGAGCGGCGTCCGAGACGATATCGATGCGCCACCCGGTCAGCTTGGCTGCAAGCCGCGCGTTCTGGCCTTCCTTGCCGATGGCCAGCGACAGCTGGTAGTCCGGCACGACGACGCGGGCCGAACGGGTTGCTTCATCCGTGATAGTGACGGAATTCACTCTCGACGGCGACAACGAGTTGGCGATGAAGGTCGCGGGGTCGTCGCTGAAGTCGACGATGTCGATCTTTTCGTCATTGAGTTCCGTCATGACTGCGCGGACACGCGAACCCATTTCACCGATGCAAGCACCCTTGGCGTTGACGCCCGGGGTGTTTGCCTTGACGGCAATCTTGGTACGGTGGCCGGCCTCGCGGGCAAGTGCCACGATCTCCACGGAGTGGTCCGCGATCTCGGGCACTTCCATTTCGAACAACTTCCGGACCAGCCCGGGGTGTGAACGGGACAGCGTGATGGACGGACCCTTGGCACCGCGGTGGACATCCACCACGAACGCGCGCAGGCGGCTTCCGTGGAGGTACTTCTCTCCGGGAACCTGTTCGGGCGGCGGCAGCAGTGCCTCAACAGCTCCCAGGTTGACCTGGATCATGTGCGGGTTGTTGCCCTGCTGGATCATGCCTGCCACGAGTTCGCCTTCGCGGCCCTTGAACTCGCCCAGCACGTTGTCGTCCTCAACATCGCGCAGGCGCTGCAGGATGATCTGGCGGGCAGTGCTGGCAGCGATTCGACCGAAACCGGCCGGAGTGTCTTCGAACTCGCCGATCGGCTCGCCGTCGTCATCGATTTCAGTGGCCCAGATGGTCACGTGCCCGCTCTTGCGGTCCAGTTCGGCGCGAGCCTTCTCAAAGGCGCCGGGCGTCTTGTGGTACGCCACCAACAGTGCTTGCTCGATGGTGGGAATCAGGAGATCCAGCGGGATTTCACGCTCACGCTCCAGGAGTCTCAGTGCGCTCATGTCAATATCCATTAGGCCTCCTCGGAAGGTCCGTTGTGCTCGTCTTCCAGCGCAGCCTCGTGGAGGTGGCTGAATTCAATCTCGACTTTTCCTTGGCGGATCCTGTCGAAAGGAATAGTGATGGGGTCGCCCTGCTTGGGCTTCATTCCCTTTTTGACCTCGTGCTCGGGGATGAGCGTCACGTCGTGGTCACCAACGGAAGCGATCCGGCCCAAGAGGTTGTCGCCCTGGATGACATTGACCCTGACCATGCGTCCGCGGGCGCGGTGCCAGTGGCGCGGTTCCGTCAGGGGGCGGCCGACTCCCGGAGAGGAAACCTCAAGGTCGTACGGACGGCCGTCATCATGGGGATCGTTGTCCAGAATATCGGACAGCCCGCGGGAGACGTCGGCGATGGCGTCGAGGCTGACGCCGCCGGTCTCCTCCTGCGGCAGGTCCACGACAACGTGGACCGTGCGGTGTGAACCGGCTACGTGGATGGAAACATCCTCAAGGTAGAGCCTGCTGGCAAGGACGGCCGGTTGGAGCAGCGCCTTAAGCCTGCTCTCTTCCGGGTTGTGGATGGTGGCCGTTGAGTTCGAATCAGAACGGTCTGTTGAAGTCGTGGCTTCCGAGTCACTCACGTTGCCCGCCGCCTCCCGATAGATGTTGTTGTGACTACTAGCCTAACGATTTTCGCGGGAACTTGGTGCACGGAGTTCCCCGCCCACGTGACACCATGGTGTGTTGTGGACGAGCAGACAAGCGAAAAACAGCGAACACCGGCGTGGGGCAGACTCGTGCTCGTTTCCGTGGTGGCGCTGCTCGTGGCAGGCACCGGCGTTGTCCTTATTCCGCGTGATTCCGGGACTCCCCCGGCTATCCCCTTCTCCGAATCCGCCCGCGCCCACGCCTTCGAAGACACCTTGCAGCTGAGTGAATCGGCTGCTGCCTTGGCCGAGGCCTCAGTTCCGGACACAGGAAAGGCCGGGCTGGAAAAGGCTGTGACATTGCTGACAACCCATGCACGCGCGCTCTTGGACCCCGCCGACACCTCCCCCAGCAGGTCAAGTACCCCACTCGAACCGCCCGCGGACGGAACACCGAACGCGAAGCCCACCCGTGCCGCCCTGGTCACGGCTTTGGCCGGCAGTGGACAGAAGCGCCTCGACGACGCCCGCGAGGCCGACGGCGGTATCGCCCGTTTGCTCGCCGCCGTCGGATCCGCTCAGCTGCTGGAGGCCGAAGAGCTGGCGGCCGCGTGGCAGCTGCCCGCGCCGAAACAGACGCCGTATTCAACCAGCAAGGGCCCTTCAGGCAGCAGCGTTCCTGCAGCTGGGACATCGGCAACCGCGTGTCCCTCCACAACCCCCATTCCCGACGCAGCGGCCGCCACCACGGGTACAGCGCTGGCGGCTTCGGTCCGGGCGCAGCAGGAGGCAGTCTATGTCTACCAAGTGGCGGTCAGGCGACTGGACAACACGGCCACCGCTGCCCGGTACCTCCAAGTGCATGAGCAGATGCTCCAACAAGCCGAAGCACTGACCCGGGCCAGCTGCACGGAAGTCCCCGCCTCCGAGGCAGGTTACCGGCTGCCCGGGAAGTTCGCCCAGGACCCGGCCTCCTTTCTGGGTGCACTTGAGTCTTCATCCCTGCCTGGCTTCGGAGATCTTGTGGCCTTGGGAACAGGCGATACGAGGGATTGGGCCATCGATGGACTGCTGGCAGCTGCCCGCCGAAGCACGGCGTGGGGTGCCGACGTTCCAGCCCTGCCCGGTATAGAGCTCGACGCCGGCAACTTGCCTCCCCTGCCGACACCCGGTTCCACTCCCGGCACCGCCACCGGAAGCAAGCCCGGCAGCAGGTAGGACAGCCTGCCCATGCTGGCAAAGGACGCCCCCCGGTGCTTGGCTTGGATCATGGCCTCCACAGAAACTGCCACCCTGCATGAGAACGAACCCCACCGGGACGACCTGGCACACCGCTTGAACTGGTTGCGGGCAGGAGTCCTTGGCGCCAACGACGGCATAGTGTCCGTCGCTGCCATCGTGGTTGGCGTCGCAGGAGCGACAACCAACACGGGCAGCATTCTCGCCGCCGGAACCGCTGGTTTGGTGGGCGGCGCGATCTCCATGGCCTTGGGCGAATATGTGTCCGTCAGCAGCCAAAGCGACTCCCAGAAAGCGTTGATCGAAAAGGAACGCCGCGAACTGGCCGAGCAGCCGGAGGATGAACTCAACGAGCTCGCCGCCATTTACGAGTCCAAGGGGCTCAGCCCCAGGACCGCGCGGACCGTCGCAGAGGAATTGACTGCGCACGATGCCTTGGCTGCCCATCTGTCCGCAGAACTGAACATCCAAGAAGACGACATCGTCAGCCCCTGGAACGCAGCTGTGGCTTCCGCGGTGGCGTTCACTGTGGGCGCGGCACTTCCCATGCTGGCAATCCTCTTGCCGCCGCCGGGAATGCGTGTGCCCCTGACTTTCATCGCCGTCCTTCTTTCCTTGGCCATCACCGGTGCGGTGGGAGCCTGGATCGGCGGTGCGCCGAGGTTCCGAGCCGCAGCCCGGGTGGTGTTGGGCGGTGCCCTGGCCTTGGCGGCGACGTTCTCGATCGGAACCCTCTTGGGCGCGAGCGGCGTTTTCTAGGGGGCAGGAGTTGCGGCGGAGTTAGGCTGATCGCGTGACCCTTCACGCGATGATTCCTATTCCGGGCGACCTCCACGCCCGATACAACCGCGACTCCGCGGGCAGGGATTGGTTGGCGAGCCTCCCGGGACTCATTTCCGAGGCCCTGGACCGTTGGCAGTTGTCAGTGGACTTGGCGCCAGGCGCCGAGCCCTGGAACGGTCATGGGGCTTTGGTGGTTCCCGTCCTTCAGGGTGGCCGGTCGGCTGCCCTGAAGATCGCCTACCCCCACGAGGAAGCGCTCGTTGAGCGGCACGCCCTCGCGCTCTGGGGCGGCCGGGGAGCAGTCCGGCTGCTGGCTGCCGATGCCGCGAGCTGCTCCATGCTCCTCGAACGCCTGGACGCCAGCCGTTGGCTTCAGGACGCGCCGCTGGATGAGGCCAGGGACGTGTGGGGCGCCATCATGCGCGAGCTGTCCATTGCCCCGGATGACCGGCCTGAGTGGCTGGGTTTCGACCACGTTGCGGCGACTGCCGAACGTTGGAGCGATGAGCTGCCTGCAGAATGGGAGCGACTGGAGCGGCCTTTCCCCAGGTGGTTGCTGGAAGCGGCCTTGGAGGTATGCCAAACCCGCGGTGCGGTGGGTCGGCGTGCCGGTAAGGACGTACTGGTCCACACGGACCTCCACTTCATGAACATCCTTGGCACCTGGGCTGACGACCATCCCGGCCGCGGCGCCTACCTCGCCATCGATCCGCAACCGCAGGTGGGTGAGGCAGAGTTCGCTGTGGCCCCCATCCTGTGGAACCGCATCAGGGAATTACCACGAAGCAACCCTGCCACCGGGCTGCGCGAGCGTTGCCACGATTTCAGCCGTGCCGCCGGCCTGGACCCCGAGGCTGCCCGGCAGTGGAGCATTGCGCGAGAGGTGGAAAACGCTTTGTGGTATGCCGCAAAACCCAGGCACGGCGGCGACCTCGCCCGTTCCCTCTGGATTGCCAGCACTCTTGCCGGCAGGACACTGGACGACTTGCCTCCGGCGCACGAGCTTCCCGAACCGGGCGATGCGATTCTCTAACCTACGATGCGAAGTTCTCGTTCCACACGTCCATGCCGAGCTTGATGATCAGGGCGGCCACCACCAGCAGGAAAACGATGCGCACAAAGCTGCTTCCCTTGGCGACGGCGGTCCTGGCGCCTAGGTAGCCACCAGCCATGTTGGCCAAGCCGAGCACCAGACCCACGCCCCACAGCAGGGAGCCGTGCGGCAGGAAGAAGATCAAGGCACCGGCGTTCGTGGCCATGTTGACGATCTTGGCCTTGGCACTGGCCTCGAGGAAGGCGTAGCCCATGGCCGAAACCAAGGCGATAATCAGGAACGACCCCGTTCCGGGGCCGATCAAACCGTCATAGAAACCGATGACGGCGCCGATCAAGCACGCCACAACGTAGTGCTTGTGGCCGTCGTGGCGGAGCGCCGTCAGCTCACCGGCATTGGGGCGCAACGCGGTGAAGATTGCGACGGCGATCAGCGCAAGCACGATGATCGGCTTGAAAACGCTGGCCGGAAGCGAGGCCGCCAGTATGGCTCCGCCAAAGCTGCCGGCCAACGCGATGACCGCCATGGGTATGGCCGTCCTAAGGTCCGGTCCGACGCGTCGATAGTAGGTGACAGCACTGGTGGTGGTCCCGAAGATGGATCCCATTTTGTTGGTAGCCAACGCCTGGACGGGCGTGATCCCCGGGACCAGCAGCAGGGCGGGGAGCTGGATCAGTCCCCCGCCCCCAACGACGGCGTCAACCCAACCGGCTGCGAATCCAGCCACCACAATCAGGATGAGAGTGGTGAGCTGGATCGATTCGAAGCCGGATATCACCGGGTACGGACGGCGTTGACCACGTAGTCCACGGCCTTGTCCACCGAAATGTTCTCAGCTTCGCCACTGCGGCGGTCCTTGATCTCCACGACGCCGTCCACGAGTCCCCGGCCAACGGCCAGGATGGTGGGCACGCCGACCAGCTCGGCATCGCCGAACTTCACACCGGGTGAGACCTTGGGGCGGTCATCGAAGATGACGTCCAGGCCTGCAGCTTCGAGCTCGGCGGAAAGCCTCTCCGCAGCTTCGAAGATCTCGTCGCCACGACCGACAGCCACCACGTGGACGTCTGCCGGAGCAACCGAGCGAGGCCACACGATGCCGCGGTCGTCGTGGTTGGCTTCAGCCAGGGCAGCGACAGCACGTGTCACGCCAACGCCGTAGGAGCCCATGGTGACCACTACCTGCTTGCCGTTCTGGTCCAGGACCTTCAGGTCCAGGGCTTCGGCATACTTGCGGCCAAGCTGGAAGATGTGGCCCATTTCAATGCCACGTGCAGTCTCCAAGGGTCCCGAGCCGTCCGGTGCGGGATCGCCCGCGCGCACTTCGGTGCTCTCAATAACGCCGTCCCAAGAGAAGTCCCGCCCTGCGACCAGCCCAAAGACGTGCTTGCCCTCAGCGTTGGCGCCGGTGACCCAGCTGGTGCCGGAAACCACTCGGGGATCCACGAGGAACAGCACCTTGGAGGAGCCCTCAAGACCCAGCACAGGCTGGTCCAGCGACAGGCCGGGGCCGATGTAGCCCTTGACCAGCCAGGGCAGCTTTTTGAGATCCTCTTCGTTGGCAGCTTCGAGGCCGATCTCGCCGGCGATCGGCAGGTGGGAACCGATGTTGGCTTCCACGCGCTTGAGGTCCACGGCGCGGTCACCCGGTACGCCGATGACTACGATCTGGCGCTCACCGGTGGGCAGCGTGACGGCGAGAACGACGTTCTTGAGCGTGTCTGCGGCAGTCCAGGCGCCGCCGTCGGACTCGCTGCGGGGAGCCAGCTGGTTGGCTGCGTCCACCAGAGTATCGATGGTGGGGGTGTTGGGCGTGTCCAGGACCTCCGCTGCGGGAGCATTGGTGAAGTCGATCTCCGCCGGAACCACCGTAGTGACGGCCTCGACGTTGGCGTAGTAGCCGCCGGCCGAGCGAACGAACGTGTCCTCGCCGATTTCGGTGGGGAACAGGAATTCCTCGCTCTTGGAACCTCCCATGGCACCAGCCGTCGCGGCAACGGGAATGACTTCCAGGCCCAGGCGTTCGAAGATCTTCAGGTACGCAGCACGGTGGGCGGCGTAGCTGGCGTCCAAGCCGGCGTCGTCAACGTCGAAGGAGTAGGAATCCTTCATGATGAACTCGCGGCCGCGGAGGAGGCCTGCCCGGGGACGGGCCTCATCGCGGTATTTGTTCTGGATCTGGTAGAGGCTCAGCGGCAGGTCCTTGTACGAGGAGTACAGGTCCTTCACCAGCAGCGTGAACATTTCCTCGTGCGTGGGGGCAAGGAGGTAGTCCGCGCCCTTGCGGTCCTGGAGGCGGAACAGGCCTTCGCCGTACTCGGTCCAGCGGTTGGTGGCCTCGTAGGGTTCGCGCGGGAGCAACGCCGGGAAGTGGACTTCCTGGGCTCCGATGGCGGACATTTCCTGGCGGATGATGTCCTCCACCTTGCGCAGGACGCTCAGGCCCAGCGGGAGCCACGTATAGATGCCAGGTGCTGCGCGGCGGATATAGCCGGCACGCACCAAGAGCTTGTGGCTGGCGACCTCGGCGTCGACGGGATCTTCACGCAGAGTGCGCAGGAACAGCTGGGAAAGACGAAGGACCACGGGTTCGTATCCGTTTCTATGGCAGATGTGGCAAAAACAACTGCCTACTAATCTACCGGCTGACGACCCTGCGCCTTGAACGGGCACTGCGAGGGCGAAGCCAGTCCCGGACACAGAAGAGCCACGCCGTCACGTCTGGAAGCCCCTGGCCGCAATGGGCTGGTCATCCTGCAATGGCGTGGCTCAGCGGCCGGCCGGCCGCAGGCTCTGTCCGGGGACTACTTCGTCTTGCCCTCCAGGGCGACGAGTACGCCTGCGACTGCGAAGTACTTATTGCTACCGAGCTCGCGGATGGTGTCGATTCCTAGTGAATCCTTCAGTGCTTTGGCGGTGGCATCCGTAACACCTGCCAACGCGGCCGGAGATGAATCCAGAATTTCCTTCAGGGTTTTGTCTTCAAACGCCTTGTCAAGTGCTTTGGAAAGATCAACGCCAACTGCCATGGTCACGATTCCCCTTTTTCGATCACCCGCGCCCCAACGACACGGTTAGGGACGAACCTATGTGATCGCCGACACATTTTCAAGGATTCGCTGAGCCTGACCGCGTGTCGCCCGGCCCTTGACCCCTGGCTTGCAACGGACCTACTTTTAATTCATCACCTGGTGAATTAGTGGCGAACCGGAGGCGTTCATGTCCCCTCATCCAACGGCTGTCGAGGCAGCGGGGCTCCATGTCACCCGAGGTCGAACCAGCATCCTCCGCGGCCTCGACTTCACGGTTGAAGCCGGCAGGATCACAGGCCTGCTGGGGCCTTCCGGCAGCGGCAAGACCACCCTCATGCGGGCCATCGTCGGGGTCCAGCGGATTACCCAGGGCACCCTGAGCGTACTGGGCCGCCCTGCAGGCAGCGCACCGCTCAGGCACGACGTCGGATACGTCACCCAAGGCGCCAGCGTCTACGGTGACCTCAGCGTCGAAGCAAACGTCCGGTACTTCGGAGCCATGCACGGCGCGACGCCGGCAGACGCGGCCGAGGCGATTGCCGCCGTCGGGCTTCAAGCGTTTGCGCAGCAGAAAGCCGCCGACTTGTCCGGTGGGCAATTCAGCCGCGTGTCGCTGGCTTGCGCCCTGGTAGCGCATCCCACAGTGCTGGTCTTGGACGAGCCCACTGTGGGGCTCGATCCCGTGCTGCGTGCCGAACTGTGGGAGCGCTTCGCCGCCATGGCGCGAGCTGGAACAACGCTGCTGATCTCCAGCCACGTCATGGAGGAGGCTTCCCACTGCTCGTCGCTGTTGCTTCTCAGGGAAGGCTTGCTCCTGGCGCAGCTCTCCCCTGCCGAGTTGGCCGAACGTGGCGGCAGCGACGACCTGGAGCGGGCCTTCCTCACCATCATCAAAGCCGCCGACCACGGCCAGGAAGAAAGCCAGGTGGCATCATGAACCTCCGGATGACACTCGCAACCACCGCACGGGTCCTGGGCCAGCTGCGGCACGATCACCGCAGCGTCGCACTCATCCTGGTTGTCCCGGCGCTGCTGCTGACAGCCGTCTACTTCCTTTTCGAGAATGAAACACTGCCGCCGGGATTCCCGCGAACGTTCGACCGCGTCGGCCTGATGATGCTGGCCATCTTCCCCTTCGTCGTGATGTTCCTGGTCACGTCCATCACCATGCTGCGCGAGCGGACGTCCGGGACCCTGGAACGCCTCCTGACTACACCCATCCACAAGGCCGACCTACTGTTCGGCTACGCGCTGGCATTCTCCATCATGGCTGCCCTGCAGTCCTTGGTGGCAACGGCTGTGGCGTACTGGATTTTCGATCTCGACATCAAAGGAAGTCCAGGTTTCGTGGTGATGATCGCAGTCATCAACGCCGTCCTGGGTGTCGCCCTGGGGTTGTTGTGTTCGGCGTTCGCCCGCACCGAGTTCCAAGCGGTGCAGTTCATGCCCGTGGTGGTGGTCCCGCAGATCCTGCTGTGCGGCCTGTTCGTTGCCCGGGACGACATGAATGAGGTCCTCCAAGCCGTATCAAGCGTCCTGCCATTGTCGTTCTCCGTGGATGCGCTGAAGGAGATCGCCGGGAATGCCGAAGCCACGGCAACAATGTGGCAGGACAGCCTGATGATGGGCGGCATCGTAGTAGGGGTGCTGGTCTTGGCAGCGCTGACACTTCGCCGGCAGACCCGATGAGCCTTCCGCAGATACGGCGCGGACGCCGCAGCGCGGGAGACCACTCCCGGGAGGCCATCCTCGCCGCGGCACGGAAACTGTTCGCCGAAAAGGGGTTCGAGGGGACAAGCCTGCGGCAAGTGGCTCGGGAAGCCGCCGTTGATCCTGCCATGGTGCATCACTTTTTCAAGGGCAAGGACGAGCTTTTTGCCTCCAGTGTCGAATTGCCGGCGGACCCCGCCGAAGTACTGGCCGGCGTCGAAATGATGGACCCGTCAGTGAGGGCTGAAGCGATCGTCCGGGCTGTCCTCACCTTGTGGGAGGGCCCGGCGCAGCACGGTTTAGTGGCCTTCGCCCGCGGAACGATCGGGTCAAAAGCGAAGAGTGGAATGATGCGGGAAGTAGTTTCCAGGGCCATACTGTCCCGGGTCATGGCGGGCGTGTCCGGCCCCGACGAGCAGGTGCTGCTGCGTGGCAACCTCGTAGCCTCACAGACGGTTGGCCTCATCCTTGCCAGATACGTGATCCGGCTCGACCCGTTGGCCTCCGCCAGCCAGGACGACGTGGTCCGCCTGGTGGCACCGACAATCCAGCGCTACATCACCGGAGACCTGGACTCCCTCAAGTAGCTGGCAGTTGTGGTTGTTCCCAGCGCTGGGAACAACCACAACGGCGAGTCAGTTGGGCTGCTACTTGATCAGTGCCGCAGCTTGGTTGACGAGATCCACCGCCCGGGCAATCGCCTCTTCCTCGGTCTTGCCTCCGTAAGCCAAACCGGTGATCACGATGCCATCTTTTGCACCCCGGACCATGATCATGGATTGCTTTCGCCCGTCGGCGAGGACAGAGTCGGTCCGCATCGCCATGGAGAGCGGAGTGGACACGGTCGCCTCGACCTTTCGAGCCTTAAGGGTCACTGTCGTTTCCCCCATCGTCATTGTCATCCCGGAGCAATCGCTGATTTGATCCTGCGTGGCGAAGTCTGCCTTGATAAGTTCCTCGTCGACCCCGGAAGACAATGTGACGCCGGTGGATGAGCCAGTGGAGGTATCGAGGCTTGTCCCTACAACACCTTTCACATTGTCCGTGGGGAGCAAGCTTGCCAGCATCAGTTCCTTGCACTCAGCCGGTTCGATGACAGCGCCTTCAAACATCGCCCGGCTCTGCTGTTCCACTCCACTCGCATCGGCAATGGACATAACGGACAATTTCAGCCCGTTGACGTCGCGCAACTGCAACGCAATAGCCGTGAGCTCCTCTGCGGTGTACTGCTTAGCCGCGGTGGGGGTCGGCGTGGGTGTCGCCGTCGCCGTTTCGCTTGCAGGAGCCGAGGCGGCCTCAGTTGACGCAGCCGGCCCGACACAAGCCGTGAGCCCCATAACCAGCAGTGCAGCGGCTCCAATTCCGCGCAGCGCATTCTTATTCATTTGTTCCCCAGGGAAGGTTGAGTGGTGTGGTGGCGTGCGCCAACCGAGACAAGACTACAAGTCGCGGCCAGCGACCTAAAACAAGACCGTCGCGAAGGTGCCCACTTGTTCAAAGCCCACCCGTTCGTAGGTGGCTCGGGCTTTTGCGTTGTAGTCGTTGACGTACAGGCTGGTTACCGGCGCGAAGGTCCTTGAAAGATTGACGACGGCGGCCATGTAGCCGGCGCTTTGGCCTCGTCCACGCAATGCCGGATTCATCCACACACCCTGGACCTGCGTAACGTCCTGGGTGACTGCGCCCAACTCCGCTTTAAAGACCACCGTGCCGGAGGCATCGACGTGGACCATGGAGTGGCCCTGGCGGATGAGGCCCGCGACGCGCCTGCTGTAGAACTCCTGGCCCCCAAGGAAAGGCGAGTAGCCAACCTCTTCCTCGAACATGGCAGCGCAGGCGGGGAGGATCCGATCGAAGTCCTTCATGGTGCCAAAGGTCAGGTCGGGGTTGGCGCCAATCACCGGTCCATCGGAGATGGTGAGGAGGGGCTGGCGGGAACGGACCTCGTGGGCAAGGTGGCCCAACTGCTCAAACCTGGAGTAGAGGGCCAGGACCGTGTCGGCCGGCCCAAAAATGGAGGCGTACCGGCGTCCTGTTTGATGGGCCGCAGTGGCTATGTAGCCTGCCAGTCCGGGATCGAGCTGCACAGGGACCAGGTTGGCTCCGGCCCAGCAGGCACCCAGGAGCGTCCCGTCGTCGAACACGCCGAACACGCTCGCACCGCCGCTGGTGGGCGCAGCCGTCCCAGTGCTGTCCAGGTGCGCAAGGATGAAGACGTTGGCAACCAGGTCTTCGCTTGCAAGCGCGCGGAGAGCCAGGGTGTCGGCATTGCCGAGCACCCTGACTCCCAAGCCGTTCTCGTTACGAGACGCTAACCACGGGGCTACCCTTGACAGCATCTTCGCCATCGGCCTCCCCCATCTCTTCGGCGATGCGCATGGCCTCTTCGATCAGTGTCTCAACAATTTCGCTTTCAGGCACAGTCTTGATGACTTCGCCCTTCACGAAGATTTGGCCCTTGCCGTTTCCGGAGGCCACACCGAGGTCCGCTTCGCGGGCTTCTCCGGGTCCGTTGACGACGCAGCCCATGACGGCAACGCGGAGCGGAATCTCCATGCCCTCGAGGCCTGCGGTTACCTGCTCAGCGAGCGTGTAGACGTCCACCTGCGCGCGGCCGCAGGACGGGCAGGAAACAATTTCGAGCTTGCGCGGGCGCAGGTTGAGCGACTGCAGGATCTGGTTGCCCACCTTGATTTCCTCCACGGGCGGAGCCGAGAGGGAAACGCGGATGGTGTCGCCGATGCCGCGGGACAGGAGCGCACCGAAGGCCGTAGCCGACTTGATGGTGCCTTGGAAGGCGGGGCCGGCCTCGGTCACGCCGAGGTGCAGGGGCCAGTCGCCTTTCTCGGCGAGCATCTCGTAGGCGGCCACCATGATCACGGGGTCGTTGTGCTTGACCGAGATCTTGAAGTCGTGGAAACCGTGCTCTTCGAAGAGGGAGGCTTCCCACACTGCTGATTCAACCAGTGCCTCAGGCGTGGCCTTGCCGTACTTTTTCATGATGCCAGGCTCCAGGGAACCTGCATTGACGCCGATGCGGATGGACGTGCCGTGGTCCCGGGCCGCAGCAGCGATCTCCTTGACCTGGTCGTCAAACTTACGGATGTTGCCCGGGTTGACGCGGACCGCGGCGCATCCGGCCTCAATGGCAGCGAAGACGTACTTCGGCTGGAAGTGGATGTCGGCGATCACGGGGATCTGGGACTTGCGGGCGATGATGGGCAAGGCCTCGGCATCGTCCGCGGACGGGCAGGCAACGCGCACGATGTCACAGCCGGAAGCCGTCAGCTCGGCGATCTGCTGAAGGGTGGCGTTGATGTCCGTGGTGGGGGTGGTGGTCATGGACTGAACGCTGATGGGTGAGTCGGAACCAACGCCAACGGACCCAACCTTGATTTGCCGCGTCTTACGGCGCGGGGCAAGGACGGGGGGTGGGGCTGCTGGCATTCCCAGGCTGACCGAGGTCACGTGGACTCCTTGGGTTGGGGTGGATCGATGTGGTGGAGGACGCCCGGATTAGGATGCGTGGGCAGCCAGGACGCCGATGATGGGGGCCCATTCCGTGGTGCGGATTCCGGCGATGACTCCAGCTTCAGCAAACGGATCCTGCTTGAGGAGATCGTTGAGTTCAGCTTCGTCAGCGGACTTGAAGATCAACAGGGCGCCCGCTCCATCACCGTAGGGGCCGCTGGCAAGCAACTTGCCTTCCTCAGCCAGTTCGGCGAGCCAAGCGCGGTGTGCGGGGCGGGCTTCGTCGCGGAGGGCGCCGGAATCGGCGACGTACACGTACTCAACAGCGAAAACAGTCATGGAGCTAGCCTATCCCGCCCGCTCCGCCGAAAATGTTCATGGGTCAACCAAAAATGTTCACGGGCTTGACGATATCTGCGTAAATCAGGAGTGCACCCATGGCCATGAGGAGGGCTGCGACCACGTACGTTGCCGGAAGAAGTTTCGCGATGTCGAACGCGCCAGGGTCTGGCTTCCCACGCAGCTTTGCCAGCTGGCGTCGTGCCCCTTCGTACAGCGCACCGGCCACGTGTCCGCCGTCGAGCGGTAAGAGTGGGATGAGGTTGAAGATGGCGAGGGCGAAATTGAGCCCAGCGAGCAATCCAACCAACGTTGCGATGCGCGCCTGCAGCGGAACCTCCTCCATGGCCGCGACTTCGCCGGCAACCCGGCCGACTCCCACCACGCTGATAGGGCCGTTGGGGTCGCGGGGCTCCTCACTGAAGGCTGCCTTCGCCACGCCGACCACTCGGGCGGGCAGGTTGAAGATCACACCGGAAATCTGCTTGATGTTCTCTCCTGCCATGGGAAGGACGGCCGACGCCGGTTGGGGAACCAAAGCGCTTTGGGCACCGATGCCGAGGAAGCCGACTTCCTGGTACTGCAAAACTCCATTGGCGTCCTGGGCCTGCCGGCCATCGGACCCTACGACGGGCCGGGAAGAGAGCACGGGCGTGACAGTTGCCTCCACCCGCGAACCGTTCCGCTCCACGATGATGGGTACGTCCTTGCCGGCGGAGGCCCGGATCCAACTGGTCAGCTCGTCCCAACTGGTGACGGCCTTGCCGTCAAAGGAGGTGATGGTGTCGTTCGGTTGAAGTCCTGCGGCGGCGGCTGGAGTGAGCTTGCAATCAGCGGAGTCCGGGTCGACGGTTTCACCCGCGGCCACCTGGCATTTGGAGACGTCGGCGATGGTGGTGGTTGCCTGCGCTGTTCCGAAGCCCATCAGCAGGACCGCCAGCAGGATCAGCCCGATCACCATGTTCATGGCGGGACCACCGAGCATGATGATGATCTTTTTCCACACAGGAAGCTTGTAGAAGACCCGGTTTTCATCTCCGGGACCAACTTCTTCGTGGGCCATGGAACGGGCTTCCGTAGCCAAGGTCTGGAACATGCCCGTGCTTGAGGGGCGAACTGCTCCGTCTTCCTTGTTGGGCGGATACATGCCGATCATGGACACATAGCCACCCAACGGGAGGGCTTTGAAGCCGTATTCCGTTTCGCCCTTTTTCTTGGACCAGATGGTGGGTCCAAAGCCAATCATGTATTTGGTCACGCGAACTTTGAAGAGCTTCGCGGGAACCAGGTGGCCGACCTCGTGCAGGGCGATGGAGACGGCTACGCCGATCGCGACGAAGACGACTCCGAGGATGAAGAGAAGGACGGGACTCATGCCGGTGGGACTGCTTCCGTAAGGGTGTGTGAGCTACAGGGCGCTGCTGGTGGCTAAACGATCGTGGGTTCGGCCGCGTGCCCACTTCTCAGCATCCAGCACGGACTCCACTGTTAGCTCAGAAGAGCCTGAATGTTCGCTGAGGACGGACTCAACGGTATCCACGATGTCCGTGAAGCGAATGCGGCCAGCGTGGAAGGCTTCCACGGCTTCCTCATTGGCGGCGTTGAAGACGGCCGGGAACGTACTGCCCTGCTTGGCTGCGTCCTTTGCTAGGTCCACTGCGGGAAACGCCACGGTGTCCAATGGTTCGAAGGTCCAACTGGTGGCTTGGGTCCAGTCGCAGGCTTGCGCGGCATGCGGGACGCGGTCCGGCCACCCCAAGCCAAGCGCTATGGGCAGCCTCATGTCCGGGGGCGACGCTTGGGCAATGATGGAACCGTCCACGAACTGGACCATGGAATGGACCACGGATTGCGGGTGGACCACTACCTCGATCCTGTCCAGGGGAACATCGAACAGCAGGTGTGCCTCGATCACTTCAAGGCCCTTGTTGACCAGGGTTGCCGAGTTGGTGGTGACCATGAGCCCCATGTCCCAGGTGGGGTGGGCCAGCGCTTCCTGCGGCTTCACATCGTAAAGCTGCTCGCGTGTGCGGCCGCGGAAAGGACCGCCTGAAGCGGTCAGGATGAGCTTCTCCACTTCCTGCTCCGTACCGGACCTTAGGCACTGGGCGATGGCAGAGTGTTCGGAGTCAACCGGAACTATCTGTCCGGGGCCTGCGGCGGCTTTGACCAGGGCACCGCCCACAATCAGTGATTCTTTGTTAGCCAGGGCCAGTGTGGCTCCCGTACGGAGCGCGGCCAGCGTAGGTGCCAGGCCGATGGACCCGGTGATGCCGTTCAGGACGACGTCGCACTCAATGGCCGCGATCTGCGTGGAGGCTTCCGGGCCGACGAAGATCTGCGGGGCGAAGTTGGGCACGCCGGCTTGGGCGGCCGCGCCGGCAATCAACTGCTGCAGGGTTCCCGGGTCACCGGAGGCAATTCCAACCGCCTGGGCACGGGTATGGACGGCCTGCTTCGCCAGGAGTTCAAGGTTTCCGCCGCCGGCACTCAGGGCCACCACCGCGAAACGGTGCGGGGCGGCATCGACGACGTCAATCGCCTGTGTGCCGATGGAACCGGTGGACCCGAGGATGACGATCTTGCGCGGCTGCATTGCTTAAGTATCCCAGCCAGTGCCGAAGGCGGCGAACACCATACGGGAGCAGGCAGCACAGGCGTACCGTGGAACCGTGGAGTGGCTGTCCTGGTTTGATGCGCGGGACTACGAATTCGCCCGGCAGGTCCTGCAGCGCGGCATTGCGGCGCTGTATCTGGTTGCCTTCCTCTCCACCATGAACCAATTCCCCGCACTGCTCGGAGAGCGCGGTCTGTTGCCCGTGCCGGCCTTCCTCGACGTGGCCCGACGATTGGCCAGGCCCACACTCTTCAGGTGGCGATATTCTGATGCGCTCCTCGGAGCCGTGTGCTGGGCCGGGATCGGTATCGCCGCCACCATCGTGGCTGGCTTACCCCAACTGGGACCGCCATGGCTTCCCATGCTGGCGTTCCTCGCCCTCTGGCTGCTCTACATGTCCATCGTCAACGTCGGCCAAACGTTCTACGGTTTTGGCTGGGAGATCCTGCTCCTCGAAGCGGGGTTTACGGTGGCGTTCCTTGGCTCGAACCAGGCTCCCCCGCCCACCACCATCTTGCTCTTGATCGCGTGGCTGGTGTTCCGGCTTGAGTTCGGTGCGGGCATGATCAAGATCCGGGGCGGCCGTGAGTGGCGCGACCTGACGGCGATGTTCTACCACCACGAGACGCAGCCGATGCCCGGCCCGCTCAGCAGGCAAGCCCACCTCTTGCCCCGGCCGCTGCACAGGGTGGAGGTGGTGGGCAATCACTTCGCCCAGCTGGTGGTTCCGTTCTTCCTGTTCGCGCCGCAGCCGTTGGCCAGCATCGCTGCGGGAATCATCATTGTTACCCAGCTGTGGCTGGTGGGTACCGGGAACTTCGCGTGGCTGAACTGGGTGGCGATCATCTTGTCTTTCGCAGCTGTAAGCGACCCCGTGGCGCACGCCGTCTTCCCGTTCATCCCACTTGAGTGGCACGCAGGTGCCGAAACGCCGCTGTGGTGGCTCGCCGTCGTCGTGCTTATCACCGTTCTGTTACTGATGCTCAGCTATCGCCCGCTCCTCAACCTGTTCTCGAGCCAGCAGCTCATGAACGCCAGTTTCAACCGTTGGCGTCTGGTCAACGCCTACGGTGCGTTCGGGACGGTGACCAAGCAGCGCATCGAAATCGTGGTGGAAGGGACTCTGGAGGAGGAAGCCGACGCGCCGGATGATAGGTGGCTGGAGTACGGGTTCAAGGGCAAGCCCGGCGACGTTCGGCGTCTCCCACGGCAATGGGCGCCGTACCACCTCCGACTGGATTGGTTGATGTGGTTCCTGCCACTGCGGACCGTCCATGAGGACTGGTTCTACACCTTCCTGAACAGACTGCTGGAGGCCGACCAGCCAACGCTGCGGCTGCTTCGCCAGGACCCGTTCGACGGCGAACGCCCGCGTTGGGTCCGCGCGCGCAGCTACCTGTACCGTTTCGCAAGCCGCGCGGAGTTCCGCGAAACAGGCGAGCGGTGGGTGCGGGTCCTGCTGTATGACGCCATCCCGCCGGTGTCACTCAGCCCTCGACGGCGGCGACTCCCCTAGCGGTGTGGACGCCCGCGGAGGTGCGGTGGACTCGCGGACGACGAGGTGCGTTGCCAGTTCCACTCGTCGTGAGTCGATTTCCTCGCCATTTTTCTGCCGGAGGATGAAGCTCAGTGCGGAACGACCCATCTCTTGCAGGGGCTGCGACACGGACGTGAGGGGCGGCACGGATTCCTCAGCTTGGTGGGTGCCGTCGAACCCCACCAGGCTCATTTCCTCGGGAATCCGAACATCCTGGCGCCGCGCTTCAGCGAGGACACCGAGGGCGATGCTGTCGCTGCCGGCAAAGATCGCCGTGGGCGGATCATCCAGCGCCAGCAGGGCCTTCATGGCACGCACGCCGTTCTCGGGTTTGAAAGGACCTGAGGAAATGTACTCGTCCTCCACGGTGACTCCCCCCGCCATTAAGGCGGCCATGTACCCGTGAAGTCGGGCTTGGCTGCACTCGGCCGTGGACGGACCGCCCATGTAGGCGATCTTCCGATGCCCCAGCTCCAACAAGTGCGAGGCCGCGGCCTTGCCGCCCGCCCAATTGCTGGCGCCAACGCTGAAGACGTCTGCAGGCGGCGGGTTCAGCGGGTCCACCACCACGATGGGAATTTGGCGGCGCTTGAATGCCTCCAGTTGCGCGGATCCGAAAGCTGACGTCACGACGATCATGCCGGCGCGGCCCTCGTCGATCATCCGCTGCGCCCGTTCCTCGGGTCCCAGCGGTGAAGCCGCCTGGCGCCCGGTGATGGAGAGGATGACTTCCATTTCGGACACGGCCGCGTGTTCCATCACTCCGTTGAGGACTTCCACTCCGTAGGCCGAATTCAAGGAATCGAATACCACTTCCACGGCACGGTGCTCCGGGATGCTCTTGCGTTGCAGCGGCGATTTGTAGCCGGTCCGCTGGAGTGCCGCCAAGACCCGGGCGCGGGTGGCTTCAGCAACGTCTTCGCGACCGTTGACCACCTTGGACACGGTGGGCGCCGAGACGCCAACCTCTGCGGCAACCGCGGCCAAGGTGAGCTTGGACGGGCGGCTGAGTCGATCCACAATGCACCTGCTTTCGAAATATTTCGGACCCGTTCAGTGTGCAGCATTCCGATGGGCGCGGTCAATGCCGCCTCCTAAGTTCTGCAGCATACGCCGCCCAAAGGCTTGACGGTGACGCTCCTCACAGCTAAATTTGGTGGGCACTTCCGAAAGACTCTCCGAAATATTTCGACATTTTTCGCGAATGGCCACCATTTAGGACATGAGCACTGCGACGTGCTCAATGAGGCGACTACACATGGAGAAGCAATGAAGCAGTTCCAATCATCCCGGCGTTCCTTTCTAGCTCTCGCAGCCATCACGCCGTTCGCAGCTATGGCAACAACTGCCTGTGGAACTTCCGGGCCGGGCAGCGCGAGCGGGGGCGGGGCCAGTATGTGGTTCCTGTCCGGTGAGCCGAACCAAACCACCATACAGAAAGCCGTCGATGCTTTCGGTGCGGCGAATGCCGACAACAAGATCGCCGTGACGTACTTCCAGAACGACGCGTTCAAGACGAAGATCAAGACGGCTATTGGCGCCGGACAGGCACCTACCATCATTTACGGCTGGGGTGGCGGCACTTTGAAGAGCTATGCCGAAGCTAACCAGGTGGAGGACCTGACGAGCTGGTTTGACGCCAACCCGGACCTCAAGAACAAGTTCTTCCCGTCGTCCTTCGGCGCAGCCACGGTCAACGGCAAGATTTACGCGCTGCCCAATCAGTACATCGCCCCGATCGTCTTGTTCTACAACAAGAACCTCTTTGACAAGGCCGGCGTCCAGCCCCCGAAAACCTGGGATGACGTCATGTCGTTGGTGAAGACGTTCAACGACATGGGCGTAGCACCATTCTCCTTGGGAGGTCAGTCGCGCTGGACCTCCATGATGTGGCTGCAGTACCTCTTGGACCGCATCGGTGGGCCGGAAGTGTTCAAGGCCATTTTCGACGGCAAACCCAATGCCTGGATGGATCCGGCCGTGATCGAAACAGGCACCAAGATCCAGGAACTCGTGTCGGCGGATGGCTTTATCAAGGGCTTCTCCTCCATCACCGCGGATTCGAAGGCGGACCAGGCGCTGTTGTTTACAGGCAAGGCCGCCATGATGCTCCATGGCACGTGGACTTTCGGGGCCATGAAGAAGGATGGACAGAACTTCGTCCAAAACGGAAAGCTGGGCTTCGCCGCCTTCCCCACGATTCCAGGGGGCAAGGGCGATCCGAAGAATGGCGTTGGCAACCCCGCCCAGTACATGTCGATCTCGGCCAAGGCCACAGACACGGAAAAGGAGACAGCGAAGAAGTTCTTCAAGGACGGCATCATGACGGACACGGTCATCGACGCCTACATCGAGTCCGGTTCTGTCCCGATCGTCAACGGTATCGAAGACAAACTGGCGTCGTCCCCGGATAAGGACTTCCTGAACTTCGTCTACGACCTCGGAAAGAATGCCCCAAACTTCCAGCAATCCTGGGACCAGGCACTGAGCCCGACTGCTGCCGAGGCCCTGCTGAACAACATCGATCAGCTTTTCCTCAAGTCGATCACACCGCAGCAATTCGCTGAGAACATGAATGCCACCCTGGGCAAATGAGCGCTACAACGACTCATAGGGCTACCACCGGTTCCCGGAATGCCGATGGAACCGGGCAGCAAAAATCCGCACTTGCCTGGCTTACGCTTCCGGCGGTGATCTTCTTCCTCGTCTTCGCCGTTGTACCCCTGGTGGGGGTACTGATCCTGAGTTTCGCCAATTGGGACGGCATCGGCGCCATTGGTGCGGCCGGCATGGAGAACTGGACGTCGGTGCTTTCCGACCCCGAACTCTATAACTCCCTGGGCCTGACCTTCATGATCATGATCGTTTCCTGGCTTGTCCAGACGCCCATCAGTCTCTTACTGGGCGTCTTCACCGCGGGAACGCAACGCTACAGGGCGGCCTTGGCGGTGTTGTACTTCCTGCCCCTGCTTCTCTCTTCAGCAGCAGTGGCCATCGCCTACAAGGCCCTGTTGGATCCGAACTTCGGATTGGCCATGGGACTGGGGCTCCCGTTCCTTGCCCAGGACTGGCTGGGAGTACCGCAACTGGCTGTTGGATTGGTCATCTTTGTTATCGCCTGGCAGTTCGTTCCGTTCCACACGCTCATCTACCAAGGTGGAGTGCGGCAGATCCCCAAGTCGCTCTACGAGGCCGCCCAAATCGATGGCGCAGGAACCATTAAGCAGTTCTTCCACATCACTCTTCCTCAGCTGAAATACACCATCATCACTTCATCCACGCTGATGGTTGTTGGATCGTTGACCTACTTTGACCTCATCTTCGTCCTCACAGGCGGCGGCCCTGGTAACTCCACCCGCATCCTGGCGCTCGACATGTACCTGCGCGGATTCCGGGCCAACCTCATGGGGCCGGCAAGCGTCATCGCGGTCATCCTCGTCGTCATAGGCCTTGCGCTCGCCTTGTTCCTCCAACGCCTTGGAGGCAAGGACAAGCAGGGCAGCCAATTGGAAGGTATGTAACGTGAGTACTGTCCTCAAAAGCGATCCGGCCACCGTCCCGGCCGGTTACCCTGCCTATTCAGTCAAGGCCAAACAATCCCTGGGAACACGGATCAAGCGGCTGAACATCCCCGGAGGGCTCGGCGGCTGGATATGGCTGGCCATCATCATCATTCCGGTCTATTACATCGTCATCACCAGCTTGAAGACCTCCGAAGGGTACTTCGGGCAGAACCCTTTGGCTCCCCCGACAACACCGACGCTGGAGAACTACCAGCTGGTTCTTGAAGCCAACTTCTCCACCTACTTCATGAACAGCGTCATTGTCACGCTGGGCTCCGTTATCCCTGCCGTCCTCATTTCGTTCATGGCTGCCTTCGCGATTGTCCGCGGCCGCGGCCGTTACCTGAAACTTGTCAACGGTATGTTCCTTATGGGCCTGGCCATTCCGCTCCAAGCGACGATCATTCCCATCTACCTGATGATCATCCGGCTGAATCTGTATGACAGCCTCCTGGCCATCATGCTTCCGTCCATTGCTTTCGCGATCCCATTGACTGTTCTCATCCTGTCCAACTTCATTCGGGATGTTCCCAATGAGTTGTTCGAGTCAATGCGGCTGGATGGCTGCAGCGAGTGGCAGACCATGTGGCGGTTGGCACTTCCGTTGACGCGGCCGGCGATAGTTACCGTGGCTATTTACAACGGACTTCACGTATGGAATGGATTCCTGCTCCCGCTGGTACTCACCCAGAGCCCGGAATTGCGTGTCCTTCCTTTGGGACTGTGGACCTTTCAGGGTGAGTTCAGCGTCAATATCCCGGCCGTACTTGCATCCGTGGTCCTTAGCACGCTGCCCATCTTGGTGATTTACGTGCTCGGACGCCGGCAGCTGGTCAGTGGACTCACAGCCGGGTTCAGCAAGTAACTAGTTGCTCCAAGAGAAAGGATCTCCCAATGACAGAACCCAAACCCCTCCGCGTCGGCATGGTGGGCTACGCCTTCATGGGCGCCGCGCACTCCCACGCCTGGCGGACTGCCCCGCGGTTTTTCGACCTCCCGCTCTCCCCGGAACTGACGGCCGTGGCCGGCCGGAACGAGGACGGGGTACGGGCGGCCGCCGCCAAGTACGGCTGGAGCTCTGTGGAAACTGACTGGCACCGCCTGATCGAGCGGGACGACATCGACCTCATCGACATCTGTACGCCGGGCAACACCCACGCCGAGATCGCTATCGCCGCCCTCGAAGCAGGCAAGCATGTCCTCTGCGAAAAGCCTTTGGCCAACTCCGTGGAGGAAGCGGAGAAGATGACGGCGGTGGCCCAGGCTGCGGCCGAGCGTGGCGTGTTGTCCATGTGCGGCTTCAGCTACCGCCGCACACCCGCGCTGGCCCTCGCCAAACGGATGGTGGACGACGGTCGTTTGGGCGACATTCGCCACGTCCGCGCCCAGTACCTGCAGGACTGGCTCAGTGACGCCGACGCCCCGCTGACCTGGCGGCTGGACAAAGCCAAGTCCGGGTCCGGGTCACTGGGCGACATCGGTGCACACAGCATCGACGCTGCCCAATGGATCACCGGCCTCAACATCACTGGCGTCTCGGCGCTGCTGGAGACCTTCGTGAAGGAACGCCCAGTGGGCGGCGACTTTGTGGGACTGGGTGGCCATGGCGGTTCCGATGGGCCCCGCGGTCCAGTGACCGTGGACGACGCCGCGCTGTTCACTGCACGGTTTGAGGCAAGGCACGACGACGGCGCTGGCGCCGGCTCCGGCCGAGGGACGCCTGCGGGCCCCATCGGCATCTTCGAAGCCACCCGCTTCGCCTTGGGCCGCAAGAACGCCATGCGCTTGGAACTCAATGGCACCAAGGGCTCCATCTCCTTCGATTTCGAGGATATGAACTCGCTCCAGTTCTATGACTCCGCGTTGGAACCTGACGCGGGCTTCCGCAAGATCATTGTCACCGAACCGTCCCACCCTTACACCGCCAACTGGTGGCCAACCGGCCACGGGCTCGGTTACGAGCACGGGTTTACGCATCAGGTAGTGGACCTCGTCAATGCCATCGGCGCGGGCGAGCAGCCCTCGCCGTCGTTCGCTGACGCGTTGCAGGTGCAAAAAGTACTGGCCGCCGTAGAGGCGAGCGCGGACAACGCCAGCCGCTGGCAGAACGTCGACGAGGAATCATCATGACCCGACCCATCACACTCTTCACCGGCCAGTGGGCCGATCTGCCGTTTGAGGAAGTGGCAAGGCTCGCTGGCGAATGGGGCTTTGACGGCCTGGAAATCGCCTGCTGGGGCGACCACCTGGATCCCCAGCGGGTGGTCGAAGATGACGCTTACCTTCAAGGCAAACTGGACATCCTGGAAAAGCACCAGCTGAAAGTCCACGCCATCGCCAACCACCTCACAGGGCAGGCAGTCTGCGATGATCCCATTGATGAGCGCCACCGGGACATCCTCGCGCCTGCGGTGTGGGGTGATGGTGAGCCTGAGGGCGTCCGTCAGCGGGCCGCCGAAGCAATGAAGACCACTGCGCTCGCCGCGGCCAGGCTTGGAGTCAAAACCGTCACCGGTTTCACTGGGTCTTCCATCTGGAAGTGCGTAGCCATGTTCCCACCGGCTTCGGACGCCATGATTGAGCGCGGCTACCAGGACTTCGCCGATCGATGGAATCCCATCCTGGACGTGTTCGATCAAGCCGGGGTCCGCTTCGCACTGGAAGTCCACCCTTCAGAGATCGCGTACGACTACTGGACTGCCAAGCGGACGCTGGAGGCGATTGGGCACAGGGAGAGCTTTGGCTTGAACTTCGACCCGTCCCACTTCATCTGGCAGGACCTGGACCCGGTGATGTTCCTGCAGGACTTTGCCGACAAGATCTTCCATGTCCACGTCAAGGAATCCGTCCGGCAACTCAATGGACGAAACGGCCGTCTTGGTTCCCACCTGCCCTGGGCTGATCCCCGCCGCGGTTGGGATTTCGTCACCGCAGGCCACGGTGACGTGAACTGGGAGCCGATCTTCCGCACCTTGAACGCTGTTGGTTATGAAGGACCAACCAGCATCGAATGGGAGGACGCCGGCATGGACCGGTTGGTGGGCGCTCCCCAGGCGCTCAAGATGGTCCGCGAACTCGCTGCCATCCGTCCTCCGGCCGCTGCCTTTGATGCGGCCTTCTCAACACGCTGAATCCCTACCCTGACTCCAACGAACACGCCCCGATACGAAGGAAACCATGACAAGCAATAACAAGACCGCGTTGGTGGTCCGCGGCGGCTGGGATGGACACCAGCCAATCGAGGCCACGGAGCTTTTTCTCCCCTATTTGCGGGACAACGGCTACGACGTCCGCGTCGAAGAGTCACCCAAGATCTACGCCGATCCCGACTACATGGCCAGCGTGGACCTGATCGTGCAGTGCATGACCATGACCACCATCGAGAAGGACGAGTTCGAGGGACTCCGCACCGCCGTCGAAAACGGCACCGGCCTGGCTGGTTGGCACGGTGGCATCGCCGACTCCTACCGGAATAACTCGGACTACCTGCACCTGATCGGCGGCCAGTTCGCCTGCCACCCGGGCAAGCACGCCGGCGAGCGCATCGGCGAGCAGTCGGACAACTACGTTCCCTACACCGTGAACATGCTGCCCGCAGCCGCCAAACACCCCATCACCCAAGGAATCGGCGATTTCGACCTCGTTACGGAACAGTACTGGGTCCTGTCCGACGACTACATCGACGTCCTGGCCACCACCACCCAAAAGGTCCGTGAGTGGGACCCCTGGAACCGTGAGGTCACCTCGCCGGCCATCTGGACCCGTCAGTGGGGCAAAGGCAGGATCTTTGTCTGCACCCCCGGGCACCGCGTGGAAATCCTCCAGGACAGCAACGTACGCACCATCATCGAAAGGGGCATGCTGTGGGCAAGCCGCTAAACGTCGGAGTCATTGGCTGTGGCGCCATTATCGCCCAGTACCTGACCAACTTCCGCAGGCTGGATTCCATCAACCTGGTCGCGGTCGCCGATCTGGATCCGGCGCGGGCACAGGCCGTTGCAGACTCGTACGACGGTGTCCGCGCACTGACCGTGGACGAACTCCTCGCCGCGGACGACGTCGAGCTGGTCCTGAACCTGACCATCCCCGCCGCCCACGCGGACATTGCGCTCAAGGCAATTGCAGCAGGCAAGTCCGTCTACGGTGAGAAGCCGCTGGCTGCCACCACCGCGGAAGCTCGGGAGGTCCTGGAAGCAGCCTCAGCTGCCGGAGTGGTGGTGGGCTGCGCACCGGACACCGTACTGGGCACAGGCATCCAGACGGCACGGAAAGCCATTGATGACGGCTTGATCGGCGCGCCGGTTTCGGCCACTGCCACCATGGCAACGCCGGGTCATGAGCGTTGGCACCCGAACCCCGATTTCTACTACCAGCCTGGCGGCGGACCCTTGCTGGACATGGGCCCCTACTACGTCTCGGCGCTGGTCACCCTGCTGGGGCCAGTGGTGTCAGTGGTGGGTGCTGCGAGCCATACACGCAGCGAACGCACCATTGGTTCGGGTCCGCGGGCGGGCCAGAACGTCCCGGTGGACATCGACTCGCATGTCACCGGCGTGCTGGTCCATGCATCCGGAGCCCTCTCCACGCTGTTCATGAGCTTCGACGCCGTGAAAACCAAGAGCCCCAACATCGAGATTCACGGCGAGACGGGTTCACTCATCGTCCCGGACCCCAACCACTTCGACGGCGACGTGCAGCTCTTCGCGCTTGGCGCCGAGGATTGGGAGACACTCCCCATCTCAGCAGGCTACGTGGACTCAGGCCGGGGCTTTGGCATCGCAGACCTCGCGGCGACACCGGCCGGCCTGGAACCACGCGCCGGCGGGCAACTAGCGTTCCATGCCTTGGATGTCATGGAGTCTGTGCTGGCATCGGCCAAGAGCGGGCATGCGATGACCATCCGTTCCACGGCCGCACGTCCGGCGACGGTGGAACTGACGGAACTCTCGACGCCGGTACGCGCCTGACGCCTCGAAAACCCTCCGCCGAGGTGACACTTAATAACAATCCGGAGCACTGCGATTGTCATTAAGTGCCACCTCGGCGGGGGTTACTGTCACCTCGCGGGGCGGCCCGAGCGGCGGAGCGTCGCTTCGGCATGCTTGAGGATGGGGCCGTCGATCATCTTTCCCTTGAACTGGAACACGCCTGAGCCTGCGGCGGCCGCTGCTTCGAGGAGTTCTTCGGCTTGGGCAACAGCTTCGGGGGCAGGCGCATAAGCCTCCCGGACCACGGCCACCTGGTTCGGGTGGATGCAGGCCTTCGCTCCGAAGCCACTGGCAACGGCGTCCCGGGACTCCACACCCAGCCCCTCGAGATCCGGGATGTTCACGTAGACGGAGTCGATGGCCTCCTTGCCCGCGGCCTTCGCGGCAAGCAGCACAGCGGAACGGGAGTGCAGCGCGACAGCCCGGTACCCGCCGTCGTCGTTCCTGCTGGAAAGGCCACCCAAGGACGCCAGCAGGTCTTCGGCACCCCACATGAGCCCCACGACGTTCGGTTCGGCGGCGATGGGCGAGGCGTTGACAATCCCTGCCGCCGTCTCGCAAAGTGCAATGACCTGATAATCAGCCAAAGACCTGAGCTGCTCTGCGCTCTCCGCCTTGGCCAGCATGACTGTGCGGTAGGGCGTCTTCGCCAAGGCCTGGAGATCGAGCTCGAACTCCGGCGTTCCCACAGGGTTCACGCGAACGATGGTGCGGCTTGGCTCCAGTCCACCGGCACCGGATTGCTCGACGATCGCGTCGCGGGCGCCCGGCTTGTCCGCAGGAGCTACGGCGTCTTCGAGGTCAAGGATGACGGCGTCGGACCGATCGGCAGCCTTTCCGAAGCGCTCAGGCCGGTCGGCAGGGCAGAACAGGAGGGCCGGACCCATGGTGAACGGCGGAACCGCTGTGGTGGACGATGAGTCGGGAGAGGGCATGCTGGTTCCTTGCTGGTGGGGTGCTGACACGTTCGGAAAAACTAGGACTGCGCAGTGTGCGCTTCCTTGGTCCACATCAGGCAGGTACGGGTGGCCAACGCCACCACTGATCCGTCCTGGTTGCGGCCGGTGTGCTGCATGGTCACGACGCCCTGTCCGGGACGGGATGACGACAACCGTTTTTGGGTGATCACCGTTTCCGTGTACAGCGTATCGCCGTGATACAGCGGGTGCGGAAAGGTAACATCGGTCAGCCCCAACTGCGCGATAATGGTCCCCTGCGTCAATTGGGTCACGGACTGCCCCACCATGGTGGACAACGTGAACATCGAGTTCATGAGCCGCTGCCCGAACGGCTGCGAGGAGCTCCATGCAGCGTCGAGGTGCAACGCCTGCGTGTTCATGGTCATGGTGGTGAAGAGGACGTTGTCCGCCTCCGTGACCGTGCGTCCGGGCTTGTGCGCGTAGATGACGCCTTCTTCAAGCTCATCGAAATACAGCCCGCGCTGCTCAACCACCCGTGTCATACAGTGAGCTCCTGGTCTTCTTCGAACAATTCAGCGCCAGTGGCTGCCACGACGTCGTCGAGGGTGACGTTGGGGGCCAGCTCGCGGAGGACCAAGCGCGGATCCCCTTCGTCCTTGACCACATCGATCACCGCCAGGTCCGTGATGATCCGGTCCACGCAGCCCTTGCCCGTGAGCGGCAGCGTGCAGTCCTGGACGATTTTCGGCCTGCCGTTGCGGTCCACGTGTTCCATCATGACGATGACCTTCTTGGCACCGAACACCAGGTCCATGGCACCTCCCATGCCCTTGACCATCTTGCCGGGAATCATCCAGTTGGCGAGGTCACCGTTGGCGGCCACTTCCATGGCTCCCAGGACCGCCACATCAACGTGTCCGCCGCGGATCATTCCGAAGGACGACGCCGAATCGAAGAATGCAGCCCCCGCGTTGGTGGTCACGGTTTCCTTGCCGGCGTTGATGAGGTCCGGATCCACCTTGTCCTCCGCCGGGTAGGGTCCCACGCCCAGGATGCCGTTCTCGGAGTGGAGAATGACCTCCACGCCAGCAGGAATGTAGTTGGGAATCAGGGTGGGCATGCCAATACCGAGGTTCACGTACTGCCCGTTGGCCAGTTCCTTGGCAACGCGGGCAGCCAGTTCGTTGCGGGTCCAGCCTTTGGCTTCGTGGTGTTCGACGCCGGCACGACGGTATTCGTGCCGCACGGCTTCCGGACGGGGCGGGATGTCCTGAAAGTTGTTCGATTCCATGGCTAAGCTCCTGCCTGTTGGCTGCCGTCCGACGCTGACAATGCCACGGTGCGCTTCTCGATCCGTTTCTCATTGGACGCTGCCACTACCACGCGCTGGACGAAGATGCCGGGCGTGTGGATGTGCTCCGGGTCCAGCTCGCCCGGTTCCACGAGTTCCTCGACCTCGGCAATGGTCACCCTGGCTGCCATGGCACAGAGCGGATTGAAGTTCATGGCCGTCGCATGGAAGACGAGGTTCCCGTGGCGGTCACCCTTCCATGCATGGACCAGTCCGAAGTCCGGTGTCAGGGACTCTTCCAGGACGTAGTCGGCGTCGTTGAAGGTGCGCACCTCCTTGGGCGACGAGGCCAGCGCAACGTTCCCGTCGGCGTCGTACTTCTGCGGCAGGCCACCTTCGGATACTTGGGTTCCCACACCGGCCTTGGTGTAGAACGCCGGAATGCCCGCACCGCCGGCGCGCAGCTTCTCGGCCAAGGTTCCCTGAGGGGTCAGGACAACCTCCAACTCCCCTGCAAGGTACTGCCGTGCGAATTCCTTGTTCTCGCCGACATACGAGCTGATGGTTCGACGGATGCGACCGTCCTTGAGGAGGATTCCCAGGCCCCAGTCGTCCACCCCGCAGTTGTTACTGACCGTCTCGAGGTCGGCGGTGCCTTGGCTGTGGAGCGCTTCAATCAGGGAGACGGGGATACCGCATAAACCGAAGCCTCCGACTGCGAGCGAGGCTCCGTCCGGGATGTCCTTCACCGCTTCCGCGGCGCTGGCAACAACCTTGTCAATCATCCTTGATCCTTCCCTGCCACTGCCGACCCAACGTACGGTTACAGACCCAGCTCGCGGGCGATCAGCATCAACTGGACTTCGGTGGTGCCTTCGCCAATCTCAAGGATCTTGGAGTCGCGGTAATGGCGTGCCACCGTGAATTCGTTGATGAAGCCATAGCCGCCGAACACCTGTGTGGCGTCCCGCGCGTTGTCCATGGCTGCCTCGCCTGCGACCATCTTAGCGATGGCCGCTTCAGTCTTGAACGGCTTGCCCGCCAGCATCCTGGAAGCGGCGTCGTAGTACGCAAGGCGGGCCGTGTGGGCCCTGGCCTGCATGCGGGCGATCTTGAACTGGATGGCCTGGTACTTGCCGATGTTCTGTCCGAACGCGCTGCGTTCCTTGGCGTACTTCACGGACAGGTCCACGCATCCCTGGGCAGCGCCGGTAGCCAGCGCGGCGATCGCGATGCGGCCTTCATCCAGGATGGAGAGGAAGTTGGCGTAGCCACGGCCGCGCTCCCCGAGCAGGTTGGCTTCAGGAACCCGGACGTTGTCCAAGGTCAACGGGTGGGTGTCGGAAGCGTTCCATCCCACCTTGTTGTACGGCTTTTCCGCCGTGAAACCCGGCGTGTCAGTGGGCACCAGAATGGTGGAGATTTCCTTCTTGGTGGTACCGTCGGCGTTTTCCTTCTGGCCGGTCACTGCCGTGACGGTGACCAGGGTGGTGATGTCGGTGCCGGAGTTGGTGATGAACTCCTTGTTGCCGTTGATGACCCACTCGCCGTTTTCCAAGTGGGCGTTGGTCTTGGTGCCGCCGGCGTCGGATCCGGCTTCACGCTCCGTCAGTCCGAATCCGGCCAAGGACCGGCCGGATGCCAGTTGCGGCAGCCACTCCTGCTTCTGCCCCTGGGTGCCGAAGCGGTAGACCGGCATCGCCCCCAGCGATACGCCGGCTTCCAGCGTGATGGCTACGGACTGGTCCACGCGCCCCAGCTGTTCCAACGCCAAGGCGAGCGCGAAATAGTCTCCGCCCATTCCGCCAAACTCTTCAGGGAAGGGCAGGCCGAACAGGCCCATCTCCCCCATCTGCTTGACCACTTCGTAGGGAAAACTGTGCTCTTCGTCGTGCTTGGCGGAGACGGGGGCAACTACCTCGTCGGCGAACTCCCGGACGGAGTCGCTGAGGTCCTGGTATTCCTCTGTGAGTTCAAACGTGCTCATGGATGGACTTCCTTGTCTGTGTTCTGGCCAGTGTTCGCCGTCTCTTCAGTGGCGACGTGTACGTGGATAGTGGCGAGTATTTGGTCTGCTTTGACCAGATCGCCGGGCTTGCTGGTGAGGTGGACGGTTCCTGCGACGGATGCCACCAGTTGGTGCTCCATCTTCATGGCTTCGACGGCCAGGAGGACTTGCCCTTCCTCCACAGAATCCCCGTCGGACACGGAGACGGACACCACTGTCCCCGGCATGGGCGAGCGCACTTCGGGGTCAGCGGCCCCCTCTTCGCGTTGGATTCCTGAGAGCATCCTCCGCAGGCGTTCGGCCCGGTCCAGGACCTCAAGCCGGCAGGACCAGCCATCGTTGCCCACGGAAATCTCCCGGACTGCACCCGGCGCCGAGCCGACCGCATAGGTGACCAGTCCGCCGTCGAACTCCAAGACGAGGCCGGTGCCGCTGCGGTCGGCCACCCGGACGTTGACCGGACCACCGCCGTCGACCGCTGCCGTCACGGAGCCGTCCTTTTCGGTGACGGACACCGTAGCCGTTCCAGCGCCTGGAAGGCCAAAGGTGGCAGTCCAGGCGCCGCGGGCACCAACGCGCCAGGCGTCGGGAACCTTCCACGCATCACCGGCGAATGCCGAGCCCGGTCGTTCCAGCCACAGCGTCAGCGCGGCGGCGATCAGTTCCCTGGGGCCAGCATGCCGGAACTCCATGGAGGGCAGCTTGCGCTCAATCAGCCCGGTATCGAGGTGCCCGGCGCGGACGTCGGAGTCGTTGATCAGCAGGCGCAGGTACTCGACGTTCGTGTCCACGCCCAGCAACGTGTAGCGGCCCAAGGCAGCATCCAAGGTGTCCAGTGCCGCTGTCCTGCCCTCACCCCACGCGATGACCTTGGCGAGCATGGGATCGTAGTCGCCCGTGATCTGGAGGGTGTCCCGCATTGCGGAGTCAATGCGCACGTTGGCGTGGTCCGGCTGCTGACCGGACACTGTTGCATCCGCAGCACCATGCTCGGCGAGCGCCACGATGCGGCCCATCGACGGCATGAAGTTCCGCTCGGGCACCTCCGCGTACACCCGCGCCTCCACGGCATGGCCTTGAAGTACGACGTCGGACTGCGCCACGGTGAGCACCTCACCGGCGGCGATCCTCACCTGCCATTCAACGAGGTCGATTCCCGTGACCAGCTCCGTGACGGGGTGCTCCACCTGCAGCCGGGTGTTCATCTCCATGAAGAAGAACTCATCCGGATGTTCGTCGGACACCAGGAATTCGACGGTTCCGGCGCCGCTGTAGTTGACCGAACGCGCTGCGTTGCAGGCCGCCTCGCCGATCCGCTCCCTGTGGGCAGCGCCGTCCGCCAGTGATTCGAAAAGGGCGGAGGGCGCTTCTTCGATGACCTTTTGGTGCCGGCGTTGCAGGGAACATTCACGCTCGCCGAGGTGGATGACGTTGCCGTGGTTGTCGGCCAGGACCTGCACTTCGATGTGCCGGGGAGCCCGGATGAGCCGTTCCAGGAAGAGAGTGTCATCTCCGAAGGCGGACGCTGCAACGCGCCGCGCCGTCAGGAGCGTGGAGGCCAGATCCTCTGCCTGTTCCACCACGTGCATGCCTTTGCCGCCGCCGCCCGCCGAAGGCTTGATCAGGAGGGGGAAGCCGACGTCGGATGCTGCTTCAATGAGATCCTGGTCAGTGAGTCCGGGCTTTGCGATGCCGGGAACGCAGGGAACGTCGTAGGCCATCACGTGGTTCTTGGAGCGGATCTTGTCACCCATCACTTCGATGGCACCGATACCGGGTCCGATGAACGTGATACCCGCAGCGTCCAACGCTTTGGCGAACTCCACGTTCTCGGACAGGAAACCATATCCGGGGTGCACCGCCTCCGCCCCGCTGCGGCGGCACGCGTCGATGATGGCGTCAATCTTCAGATAACTTTCCGCGGGTGCCGTGCCGCCGATGGCGACAGCGGTATCTGCGAGTGCCACGTGCTTGGCGTCCTTGTCCGCGTCCGAGTACACGGCAACCGAGCGGATACCCATTTCTTTCAGTGTCCGGATGACGCGGCAGGCGATCTCGCCACGGTTGGCGACGAGGACGGCGCTGAAGGTTCGGGGCGGCGCGCTGGGCGGGGCCGCGGCTGTTGTTGGCAGAGTCATGGTCACATCCTGAAGAGGCCGAAGGAGGTCTCGGGCAGTTGTTGGCGGGAGACGACGTCAAGGGCCATGCCCAGGACTCGGCGCGTGTCGGCGGGATCGATGATTCCGTCGTCCCATAGCCGGGCGGTGGAGTAGTACGGACTTCCTTGGTCCTCATATTGCTGCCTGATGGGAGCCTTGAAGGCTTCCTCGTCCTCGGCGGTCCAGTCCTGTCCGGCCGCCTCGTACTGGTCCCTTTTGACCGTGGCGAGGACGCTGGAGGCCTGGTTTCCGCCCATCACGGAGATCCGGGCGGCCGGCCACATCCACAGGAACCGCGGCGAATAGGCCCGGCCACACATGGAGTAGTTGCCCGCACCGAAGGAACCACCGATGACCACTGTCAGCTTGGGCACCCGGGCCGTGGCTACGGCGGTGACCATCTTGGCGCCGTTCTTGGCAATGCCGCCTTGTTCGACGTCTTTGCCCACCATGAACCCGGAGAGGTTCTGGAGGAAGATCAAAGGGATGCCTCGCTGATCGCAGAGTTCAATGAAGTGGGCGCCTTTGAGGGACGATTCGCTGAAGAGGACGCCGTTGTTGGCCACGATGCCCACGGGGTGCCCGTGTAGGTGCGCGAAGCCGGTCACCAGCGTGGTGCCGTAATTCTTCTTGAACTCGTGGAATTCGGAACCATCCACCAGCCTCGCGATGACTTCGCGGACGTCGTACTGGGCATTCACGTCCGTGGGAACCACGCCGTAGATCTCTGACGGATCGACGACTGGCGGCAGGACGACGTCGAGCACGTCCCAGGCCGGCTGCGCCGGCCTCGGCAACGTCGCTACGATGTCCCGGACGATCTCCAGCGCATGCTGGTCGTTCTCTGCCAGGTGGTCGGTGACCCCGGAGATCCTTGAGTGAACGTCGCCGCCGCCCAGTTCCTCGGCAGTGACGATCTCGCCGATGGCTGCTTTGACCAGCGGAGGGCCGCCCAGGAAGATGGTGCCTTGGTTGCGGACGATGACTGTCTCGTCGCTCATCGCAGGCACATAAGCGCCGCCGGCTGTGCAGGAGCCCATGACGGACGCGATCTGCGGGATCTTGGCTGCGGACATCCTTGCCTGGTTGAAGAAGATGCGGCCAAAGTGCTCCTTGTCGGGGAAGACCTCGTCCTGCTTGGGCAGGAACGCTCCACCGGAATCCACCAGATAGATGCAGGGAAGCTTGTTCTCCAGGGCGATTTCCTGCGCCCGGAGGTGCTTCTTCACCGTCATGGGATAGTAGGTACCGCCTTTGACCGTAGCGTCATTGGAGATCACCAGGACGTGCCGGCCATGGACCAGGCCGATACCTGCGATCACCCCGGCTCCCGGTGAATCGTCGTTGTACATGCCGTTGGCGGCCAGGGGTGCGATCTCAAGGAACGGGCTTCCGTCGTCCAGCAGGTAGTCGATGCGTTCCCTCGGCAGGAGCTTCCCGCGGGCGATGTGCCGCTCCCTGGACTTGGCCGGGCCACCCAGGGCCGCCGTCGCCAAGCGCTCCTTCAGTTCGTCCACCAAAGCCCGTTGCGCTGCTTGGTTGGCCTCGAAGGTGCCGGCGGCGGCTCCCGTAAGGCTGGCAATTGTCTCCATCGACCCCTGTTCCATTCCCGGCCAACGGCCATTTCGGTTAGTGCCACGTAACTGAAATTTAGGTTAGTCTTTATTAACTGTGATGTCCAGCACGGCAGAATCCCGCCAGCACGCTGCGCCTGGACTGGCACCAAGGAGGAAAACGTGACCGGAGGTCCCGAGACGAGCATCGACGGCACCCGCACCGCAGCAACGCAGCGGGGCCAAGCCAAGGAACTGCGCAGGATGGCGTTGCTCTCCGCCGCTGCAGGCCTCTTCGCGGAAAACGGCTTCACCCGTGTATCACTTGAGGACCTCGGAGCGGCAGCAGGAGTCAGCGGACCCGCCGTATACCGTCACTTTCCTGGCAAGCAGGCGGTCTTGGGCGAGCTTCTGCTCAGTGTCAGCCGGGACCTGCTGAACGGCGGCCAGAGCGTGGTCGCGGAAGCTGCCGACCCTGCAGACGCGTTGAAAGGGCTGGTTCAGTTCCACGTGGACTTCGCCCTGAGCAATCCCGACGTCATCCGCGTCCAGGATCGCGACTTTGGAAGCCTCAGCGAGGCCGACCAAGCCGAGGTCCGGTCTCTCCAGCGTGGCTACGTGGAAACCTGGGTGGGCGTGCTGGCCCGCCTCCACCAAGGCGCGGATATTGCCGGCCTGCGCGTCCGGGCTCACGCAGCCTTTGGCTTGATCAACTCCACACCCCACTCGGTGCGGCACCACGGCAGGAAGATCGCCGTGAAGTCAGCCAGGCCCATCCTTGAACAGATGGCTCTGGCGGCACTGACTTCAGCATGATTCTCGAACTTTCGGACGGTTGGAGCAGTCCTCCAATAATGTCGGACCCCGCTGACATGATGTGTTCATGGAAGATTTGGGGCAGCTGACGGCAACTTGGGCGACTTCGTCCCCTGCTGTGGCTGCCCTGGACGCGCTCCGTTCACGACCCAAGGCGAGCAAGCCGCACTTCGTCAGGGCTGGGTTCAAGGATTCGACGACGCCCGTCACCGCCCTCAGTCGCTTCCACGGTGCTGGGCTGCTCAACGACAAGGCAACCTGCACCCGGACTTCAGGGGCCCTGGGGGCCAAATCAACGAACCCCGAGATGGCAAGTGTTTCGGTCCACAAAACCGGAGCAATCCCTCAACCTCGAACGAAAGTTAGGAGCAGCCACGGCCCGGAGCCTGCTCAGCCAGGCCAGCACGCTGAGATGCACCGCCCCGGACCCGTCAGGGCTGCCGGATCGCATCTCGCGACGCTCCTTGAGGACGGCAGGGCCCTTCTGGACTCGGCGCGACTGTCCGTCGCCACCGAGGCTCCCCTCTTCGACCATGCAGAGGCGGCGGATTTCGCCGGCCGGGTTGAGGATATGTCCAGGGCCCTGGAGTATCTGCAGGTTCTCGCGGCGCAGGCGGTGGAACGGACCCGGACCGAAGCGCAGATGGCGCAGATGGCGCGGCGGGGGTCGGCGGCTACAGCGCCGGCGTGGCGGACCGGGTGGACTGAACCGGGTGCGACTGAACCGGGTGTGACCGACACGGGTGCGGGTGTAGTCGACCCGACTGCCACCTTGGCGTTGGGTGCGGAGGCTGAAAGTTCCGCTGCCGGTCTCTTGGATGATGGGTACCGGAACGCCGCGGAGTTCCTGCGGGCCCGATTGCGGATCGGTATCGGGGAAGCCCGGCGACGGCTTGCCCTCGCCGCGGAGGTCCTGCCCCAGACGGGAATGACCGGCCAACACGTCCCGGCCCGGCGGGAGATCCTCGCCGAAGCCCTCGCCACGGCCCAAGTACCGTCCCGGTCCGCGACCATCATCAGCACCGCACTGGACAAAGTCCGGCACCTCACCGAACCCGAAACCCTCACCCGGATGGAACACGCCCTCACCGCCACCGCCCGACAGTCCGACCCCGACTTCCTCACCAAAATCGCCAAACGCTGGGCCGACCTCATCGACCAAGACGGCCCCGAACCCACAGAAGAAACCCTCCGCCAACTCCAAGGCGCATTCCTCCGCCGCCGACGCCGCCACGGACTCCACCACCTGGAAATCTTCGCCACCGACGAACAATACGAAACCCTCGCCACCGCCATGAACACCGCCACCAACCCCCGCCACCAAACCACCGGCACCGACACCGGCACGGGCACGGGCAGCGGGACAGAAACCCACGATGGAACCGGCACCGGCACCCCCGACCGATCACCCGCCCCGGACCG